>NZ_JAZDVZ010000008.1:0-349072 GCF_036350355.1 Roseibium sp. FZY0029 | reverse complement strand
GCCATCCGGTCGATGGCTTCACCATGAACCAGGACGGTTCGTGGTCCTTCGATCCGTCACACGCGGCCTATCAGCACCTGGCCGCCGGCCAGACCCAACAGGTGACCATCCCGGTCACCGTCACCGACAGTGCAGGGGCGACCGACACCCAGAACCTCGTCATCACCGTTACCGGCAGCAATGACGGGGCACGGTTCACGGGGACCGACAGCGCTTCCGTGGTTGAGGACCGCAATCTGACTGGCGGCAACCTGACAGCGGGTGGAACCCTGACTGTCACGGATGTCGACACCGGGCAGGACGGTTTTACGCCTGTCACGGGCCAGCAGGGGACCGGAGGCTATGGCAGCTTCTCGATCGATGCGCACGGCCATTGGACCTATACGGCCGACAACAGCCAGCATGTGATCCAGGCGCTTGATCCGTCGAGCACGCCTCTGACCGACACTCTGGTGGTGACATCCAGGGACGGAACGCAGCATACGTTGACTGTTGCCATCCACGGCACCTCCGATGCACCTGCGGTGAAGCCGAGTGTGGCGACCGTGCAGGGGGTCGGGTCGCAACATCTGACCGGCACATTCAGTGGCGGCGCCCCCGGCGGCTGGGGCATCGACAACGGCCACGGCGGTTCGGTCAGCTCACTGCAAGGCCAGTATGGCACGCTGATCATCGATCCCCAGACCGGGCACTTCGAATACAACTACCAGCAGAATTCCGGTGTCATCAAGCACGGCGGCAGTTCGGGTGCGTCCGGACAGCATGTCGATACGTTCCATATCGTCCAGCAAGGCGTTGCCGCCGGCGACGCGGATGTTCAGGTGCAGATCAATGTCCAGAGCGTGCATGGCAACAGCGGGCATCATGTCGACCAAACGGTTCTGCAGGGCATCACGTTCACACCGGTGGCCGCCGTCCAACACGATGCACCGGACGATGTCGACACGGATGAGGTCACGCTTGACCTGACCGATGCGAGTACCGCGTTGGAGCACGTGCAGGAGATGGACAGCACTGCAATGGCCTTTGCCGACACCGGCGCTGGGTCCGATGACAGCGATGCCAACACAGCTCCATCACCGGCACCAGAGGGACTTGTCGCTGGTGAAAGCGACCGGCTTTCGGCCTATTTCGACGCCATCGGACAAGGGCACGACGCGGCGCCATCAGCCATGGCACCCGCTGCTCATCTGAGCCCTTACCTCGATGCAGCCGGTGCGGATCCGGATTTGGCGACCCCGGTCGCAGATCTACCTGATCCGTCGACGCTCGACATTGGTGACCTGTCCGCAAAGGTCGAAGACGGCTCTGGGGCCACCCCGGAGCCGGGGCAGGGGCCGGGCCACGATGTACCGCAGGATATCCCCGAACCCGTCTTGCCGGATCCGAATGATGACACGTCCCAATACGGTTGAAGCTATCAAGTGAAAAAGGACCGTACGCAATGAGCAAAAACCTGATCTGTCTTGTGACGGTACTTTTCCTGTCGGCTGGACCTGTGTGGGCGGACAGGGGCGATGGCGGGAGCGAGACGGCAAACACGTCTCACGCACCACCCAAATTGATCGGCGAGCACCCATGCGACGGGATCGCATCGCCAAGACCTGCCTGTTCCGAAAAACCTTCTTTCATGCTGATGGCGTCGGTAGAAACGCCTGAAGGCGGCATCTTTTGCAGCGACGGCGAGACGCCTCGTCGGATCGGATATCAGATCCTTGACCGCGCAGATGGCGAATGGGATGCCCTCGTCACGGTCGACGGCACAAAGATCCGTGCAATGACGGCGTATAGCTATTTCGGCAATTCCACCCCACCAACCGGTTTTGTGGTCGCGCTGCTCGGGGAGGACGGCTCCGAAGTTCTGGTTTACGGGGACGGAGAAAACGACTGGCTGGAGCAAGGCGAAAACCGCTACGATCCTTGTGGCTAACTGCCTAACTTTCAAGGCTATCATTACGGAAATTCGGCTTTCGGTATTTTGTGCTTCTCCAATCCCGCTTCGTTCTCCGCCCTGGTAAACGTCTTTGACAAGCACATCCACATCTTGCACTTGAATCGCATGTCGTTCGTTGGTGTTGCGCACGGTGCAAGTATCCTTGGTTTCGCGCAGCGCCTCGTTCCTTCACTTGTTCAACGGCTTTTGGAACCCTCAAAAAGCACGGTGAACGTGAGACTTGGGCGGGGCGAAAGAGCTATTGAATCAATTGGCGCTGCACAAGAGCTGCGGGCCGGTGTTGCCGCCGACCCCTTCGTCAAATTTCTACGCTTTCGGAGATCGTTAGCGCGTCGTCGAGTTCCACGCCACGGTATCGGACGGTGCTGTCCATCTTCGTGTGGCCTAGAAACAGCTGAACTTCTCGCAGGTTGCCGGTCTTCTTATAGAATTGGGCGACCTTGGTGCGTCTCATGGAGTGCGTGCCATACGCGCTCGGTTTCGAGCCGATCGAGCGCATCCAGTCCTCCAAGAGACGAGCGTCCTGCCGCGTCGAAATATGCGGGCGATCATGGAAATGACCGGGTCAGAGGTACTCATGGAGTGGATCATCACCGGAGTGCTGATCCACTCCATGAGGGCCTTTCGGGTGCCCTCGGCAATCTCGAACCGCACCTGTGATTTTGTCTTGCTCTGCAAGATCGAGGTCCGTTCCTTGACTGCGCCAGCCGAGAAGACGTCTGCGACTTTCAGCCGGACGAGATCGCAGCCGCACAGTTTGCCATCCACTGCCATATTGAACAGCGCCAGGTCACGGACGGCGCCGGCCAGTTCGAGTCGAACACGGATCGCCCGGACATGCTTAGGGAGCAGTGGCCTCTTCTGGCCGATAACGCGACTGCGGTTCCACGCTGTCTTGGCGGGCACCATCATCGGCAAGTTAATGGAGACGTAGCGGTTCCTCCGAGCCACTCCTACCCACCGCAATACTCACGACATTCGAGCAAGCAATGAAATGTTGCGTCCTGGTGACGCGGACATCGGCAACTCCGAGCCGTTAGTGGCTGTCGCTCGGCCGGTCTCGCAGAGTTCAACTTTCCCGGTTTCGGGGTTGCAATCAGCCGGCGGGCAGGAACTCGGGGAAGGTCCAGCTTCCGTCGAGGATTTCGGCGCGGGGCTGATAGAGGCGGATCGTGTAGTTCCAGCCCGGCGTTATCGGGATGCAGTTGATCCGGCCATCCTCGCAGCCGCCAAAGTGGATGGTGTAGGAGCCATCTTTGTTCGGCGTGGCCGAGGTCTGGTTGTAACTGTTCCGGCCGAGGTTGTTGGGCGCCAGGTAACCTTCGGCGTCGTAGACGGTGATCGACCAGAAGGCGTCCACCGGCACGTCCCTGACGGTCACCACATGGGGCGTTTCGCCGTCATTCCTGTCGACGGCGCCGACGATGCCCAGAGCCGTGGTACCGGGTTGCCCAGCCCAGCCAGCCATTCCGATCAGGTGGTCGAGCGGGTCGATTTCGCCTCGTCGACCGAAGGAGGTGGTGGACTCAAGCCCAACGACCGCTGCCAGGTCGCTGATGGCCTGGCGCGCTGCGGCGAGGGCCTCGAGATCCCAGTCCGGCGCCTCGAAGGGGCCGGTTCCGCCGCCTTCAATGACAATGCCGTCCTGCACGGCATGGGCGCGAGCGGCATCGTCGGGATCGCCCGCGTCGATGAAGGTGCGGAACAAGAGCATCGCGAAGCGGGTCCCGACCTCGTCCTCGGTCAGCTCGTAGGAACCGGGATCAGCGTAGGCGAAGTTGTAGTGATCCTGGCTGATGACGAGTACCGACTGAAACTGTCCGTCGCCTTCCGGAAGGGTCACCGTCACCGGCTCTGACAGGTCGATGATGGCGACGGAGTACAACGTGTCCTGGTTGGCTCGGATGATCGGCTGCGGCGCATCGGCAGTGGCGACCTCGCGCTCATGAGCGATCTCACCGACGCTGGTCCCGTTGGTCTGCATCGTGACCCGGAACATCGTGTCGCTCTCGGCGCGCATGAGGTTCTGGATCGTGATGTCCTCGGCGAGAGCGGGCGCCGAAAAAAGACCGGTCGTGAGAACTGCAATTGCAGCAAGTCGAAGAAGTCTCATGATGCTTCAGGCCCCCAACCGAGTTTGCCCTCGGTCATCTTGAAGCTTCTCTGACCCCATGCATTGACTTGCCTCAACGTCAACTTCATCCGCTCTACGGACGCTGCCGCGTGTCCTGATTTGGCAATTGCCGTGAACGTCTATTTCGAAAAGCCGCACCGCAGCGACAGTGCGTCGGACCAACGGCAGCAATGGGCCGAAACCAACCTTGCCTCTGATCAGAGCGAATGTTTCCTTCACCTGGTCTGCCGGCAGGACATCGGATCTGATCTGAAGCCACATTGTGTGCGGGAGCGTCACGGCAGCAGGCATCCGTTCGCGTCAGAACAGGGTCGGCATCGCCCGCCCACCGCACCGGCGTTTCACGTTTCGACGTCGTAGGCCTGTGAATTACGGCCCGTGGTTTCGCGGAAGAAACGGATCATCTCCGCGCTCGCATCCGGTCCCGCCGGGTCCGTATAGGACCCTTCGCGCTTGCCGCCGGACCAGGCGTGGCCCAGCCCGTCGATGCGCCATTGCTCGAGTACCGGCACACCCTCGGCCGTCGTCGTGATCGTGCGATGCACGCGGCGTCCCGACATGTTGCTCTGCGTGCCGGTATTTATGGTCACGTCGCCTGCGCGATCGATCACAGCCTGTGCGATCCGGTCGGCGTTGGAGGTATGGACCGTCGCATCGGCCGAGCCGTGGAACACGATTGTCGGGACCGGGGTCGCGGCGCGCCCGGCGGTTGTTCGCGCGCCCCGGCCAGCCATCGCCTCGAAGGCGGACGGCACGTCCTTGGCCACGCCGAACGGCAGGCCGGAATGGGCGCCAACCGCCGAAAAGACGTCTGGATAGGTTTCGCCAAGGATCACGGCCATTGCTGCTCCGGCGGACAGCCCAGCCACGAACGTTCTGCCCGGCGGAATGCCGAACTCCGCAATATGCTTTCGCGCGATGCCTGCCAGGATTGCGGGCTCGCCGCGGTCCCGCCCCTGATCACCACGACGAAACCAGTTCCAGCACGATTGCGCATTTTCGCCTCGCGACTGGTGTGGGTAGACGATGACAAAACGGTGCATTTCGGCAAGTGTATTCATGCCGGTCCCAGTCGCGAAATCCTCCGGGTTCTGCGTGCAACCGTGGAGCATGACCACCATGCCTTCAATGCCGGCAGTGGCGGTCGAGGGGACATAGGACCGATAGGCTCGGCTGCCTGCGGAGCAGGCGAAGACATCTGCTCGAAACTCTGCCCCGTCTGGAAGTTGTGCATCGGCGCTCTTTGCTTTTCCCGGTGACCCGACGCGCGCCAATAGCGCATCCACCAACGGCATCTCTGGTTGCGCGGGCCCCTCCTGTCGGTCGTAATCGATAGACAGCAAGCCGTTCCGGGCCAACGTGTGACGTACGAGCTCATTGGCAGCGGCGAGGCGCTCGGAGCGAGCGAAATCAGCCGCCAGGCGGAGTGCGCCGACGTTGAATTTCATGATGTGGTATCCTCAGTTTGGATGACGTATTTTACGAGATGCGGTCTTTCAGAGCATTCCTGACCTCCGGGCTAGCCTGCAGCGCTCCGAGTACGCTTATTGAGCCGATCGTCTCCAGCGCCAGTTCCGGGGTGACGTCGGGAGCGATCCGGGCAAGTCCCACGACTTTGACGTGGAGCATCTCTCCGGCATCGCGGACAGCTTCAAGGTCGGACTGGCTGTAGTTTCGGAGACCCAATTCCATCGTATGGCGCTCGATCACTTTGTTTACCGTCTCGCCGTGGCCGTCGAGGTGGTTGCGGATCGCGGTTCGAATGAAGTCGCTGCGGTTGGAATAGAACCCTTCTTGAACAAGGAGGTCGATCCTGCCGAGATCGACATAGCCCAGATTGATCGTGACCTTCTCACTGTCCGGGGTCGTTGCGCGCAGCTGCCGAATGCTATTCATCTTCCATACTCCATCCAGATGGATGGTATATGGAGGTCGACAGGCCTCCGTACAAGTCATCAAAAATCTTTTTCAGGGGAGCGCGATCTGTTCGGCCGGCCATGGCTTGCGGTGCCGCAAAGGGCCGCTTCGTCCCGCGCAGCCGGCATCTGGCAGCAACGAAATTTCCCGTCGCAAGGAATAGCGGCTTCGACGGGCCGCATCGGAGCATCCTGTCAGCGGGCGAATGCCCGCTTTAGGCCGTTTCTGACTGGCACAGCCCAGTAGCGTGCGCTGGCAGACAGGGAGGTTGTGCCCGTGGCAGCACCAACCGTTCCCGCCTTGCGCATTTGCGCGCTGCCGAAAGCGCCAGGGTTTCCACCGTGCCGTCCAGCGGTGAACCCCGTTTACCCGACGAGTAGGTTCACGCACCGTCCTTTGACGGGATCACGGACCATTCTGCAACGGACGGTTCGTCGGTCAGCTGCATAAAATCGGCACCGAGCTATGGCTCGATGTAGATCTGAGCCTTTCCGGTCCGATGCGAGACGAGGCGCAGAAAACTCTGCGCCTCGTCCCTTGCGTTCACAAAGAAGAACGGATGACGGTGGTGCGACGGGAGGTTGTCACCTGCCGGACAAATACCCCGTTTGCGCCCTGGATGATGTTCGCTTCGGTTTTGTGAGCGATTGTTGCCACGGCTATTCCGCAGGATTGGTGATTGATTGACCAGACCCGCGGCGGGCGACGACCACCACGGCGGCAACAAGGCTCCAGCCGATGGCAAGCGCTGCCAGCCAGATGGTGGAACCGGAAGGGGCAATCACAGCGATCAACCCCGCTGCGCCGATGGGAAGGCGCGCTCCCCAACCGAGAGGCCGGCCGGCCCACCCCCCGAACGCAACGGCCCACAGCGCGGTAGAAACCAGTAGCGATGCCGCGCTGAACGCGATCTCCGCCGGGAGGCCTTGGGCCAGGATGCCTGAATCGAAGACAAACGAGAACGGAATGAAGAAGGCCACAAGACTGAGGCCGAAGGCAGACAGGCTTGTGCGCACCGACGAAGCCTGCCCCACCGCTGCGGCGGCGAACGAGGCCAAGGCGACAGGCGGCGTTACCATGGAAAGGACACAGTAATAGAAGATGAAGAAATGCGCTGCCAGCGGCGGAATGCCGAGATCCTCGATCGCCGGTACGAACAGGACGGCTCCGATGATATAGGCGGCCACCGTCGGCAGCCCCATGCCCATGACGATACAACCGACCATGGCCATGGCGAGAGACGCGTAGATCGATCCCTCGGACAGCGACAGCAGAGACCCTGCGAATTTCAGCGCAAGATTGGACTGAACCGCCACGGCAATGACGATGCCGATGGCCGCGATTGGCACCGCGACTTCCGCCACCTGTTTCGGTGCGTCTCTGAGCGCGACAACCAGTTCTTTCCGGCCAATCCGGGTGCCGGACCTCAGGAACGGCACGATCAGGCACGAAATGGACGCGATGACGGCTGCATAGGCTGCGGAGAACCCGTTGACCAGCATTGCGATCAGAATGAGCGGCGGCAGGATCAGGTGAAGCCGCGGGCCGATGGGGCTGACTTTTTCGAACTCCTGTGCCGTCATCGGACGAATGCCGTCCCGCCGAGCCGTCAGGTCCACCACAAGCATGAGCGCAAGATAGAAGGCGATCGCCGGTATCAGTCCGGCCAAGGCGATGTCCCCGTAGGGAATGCCCAGAAGTTCCGCCATGATGAATGCGGCAACCCCCATGACCGGCGGCATGAGCTGTCCGCCAGTGGAGGCAATGGCCTCGATCCCGGCTGCACGGTGCGCTGGTACGCCTGTGCGCTTCATCAGAGGGATCGTGAACACACCGGTGGAAACCACGTTCGCAACGGCGGAGCCAGATATCGAGCCCATGAGCGAGGAACCTACGATAGCAGCTTTTGCAGTGCCCCCGGTGGCACGGCCAGCAGCCCGAATTGCGAGGTCGATAAAGAGCTGACCACCCCCGACCGCTGCATAGAACGCTCCGAAGAGAACGAAGTAGAAGATGAAACTGACCGAGGTGGACGTGGTGATACCCAGGACCCCTGCCGTCGTCATAGTGGTGATTTCGATGGCGGCATCCAGATCGAAGCCGCGAAAGTTAAGCCAGCCCGGCAGAATGTTGCCCCAGAAAGCATAGGCGATGAAGGCCAGAAGCACCCAGACTAGGACCCAGCCGACTGCTCGTCGTGCACCCTCCAGAAGCAGGAATACCAGCAGCGCCCCGAACAGGATGTCCAGATCGAAAACCGGTGAAACGTTTTCCATCCGCGTCGTCAGCCGCTCGTAGCCGATCAGATAGTAGCCGAGAACCGCCAGGGAGCCGGCAATCATCAGCACATCAATTGCGATCCGCGCCACTTTCGGAAGCCTTTCGGCTCTCAGCGGCTTGTAGAGAAACAAGAGCACCAGCGCCGCACACAGATGAACCGGGCGCTCGAACAGGGGTTGCTGCGGATCGAACAGAAGCCAGACCTGAAACGCGATAAACGCCAGACCGATTACGAATGCCAGAATCTGGACCGGATCGCGGGTTTGTGAGGGTGTCATGATCATATCCCGGAGAACTGGTGGCAGCGAAAAACGAAGGGTGGCGCCGCCGGTCTTTGCAGCGGCGCCAACGGCTTACATCAGTCCGGCTTCCCGGTAATAGCGAGCCGCTCCAGGGTGAAGCTCGATGCCGGTGTTCTCCGGCGTCATCGCGGTTTTGGGGTCGAACCCCGACCAGGCCGCATGCGATCCCTTGATCTTGTAGGCGTTCTCGAGAATTGCCTTGGTGATCTTGTATGCGGTTTCCTCGTCAAGCGAGGCGTTTGCGATCAGAACCGTACCGAGATTGGCTCCCTTGGTGCTGCCCGTCTGTCCCTTGAACCATTCAGGGCCGTAGGTTCCCGGGGTCAGACCATTCTTTTCAAGCAGGGCCATCGCCTCATCGGGTACGTCGAGGAAGACGGCATCGGAGGTTACGGAAACTTCGGTGATCGTCGGATGACCCTTGATCATCGTATCGATGTAGATATCCGCGTTCGCGTTTCGAATCTGGTCGGGGATCTGCCCGGTTCCGACCTGGATGATGTCGCCGCCGTTCTTCTTGATCTGTTCGGCCGATGTGCCGAGGCCTTCGAAGATCATCTCCGCGACTGGAACCGCCGAGGACCCGACCGGCTTCATGAGAACACGCACCGGTTTTCCCGAATTCAATATCTCGGCAAGGTCGCTTGTGCCCATCTCTTCGACGAAGGCCTTGCGTGCGATCACGCCGACATAGACCTTGTTCAAACCTCCGACCAGGGCACGAATGTCGGGCGCTTTCATGCCGTTGTAGATATCGTCTCCGTTCTTGGCCCAGACAGCCGATGCCACGTTGGAAAGAGCAATCTCCGCCTTGCCGCCCTGAACGACCATCGGATTGGCAACACCACCACCGCGCGCGATGACCTCGACGGAGTTCTCGCCGATGATAGGCTCGATGATCTGTTCGAGGGTCGCTGCGAAGACATACCAGGACGATCCTTCGCGCATTGCACCGATGCGGATATCCTGTGCGGCGACCGGCGACGCTGACATCAGTCCGGCAACGACTGCCGTAACAGCAAGAGACAGCCGCGAAAATGCAAAGTTGAACATGATTTCCTCCCTGGGGTTCAAGATGCCCCCGGTCCTCCACCGGGGGCAATCAGATTCTGACGCTTATTCGGCAGCCATCGCCAGACTGACGCGGCCTATGCCGGCAGCTTCGAACGCCGCTTCGATCTCCCGTTCGGCGGCTTCGCCAAGATCCTTGAGCGGCTCGCGGATCGTCGCATGCTCCAGAAGGCCGCGATAACGCAGGCCAATCTTCAGGGCAACGGTGCCTTCCATGTGCGATCCGCGGTGATAGACCGCCCGCGTAACCGGAAGAAGCTGTTCGAACACTTTGCGGGCTGCAGGATAATCCTGGGCCTTGCCGGCGGCGATAAGATCAATCAGTAGCTCGGGCGTGATATTTCCGTAGCCGACCAACAGGCCGTCGACGTCGAACATCGTCGGCAGCAGCCATTCGTCGTGGCAGGAAAGGATCTGAAGGTCGGGCTGGGCCTTCTTCAGTTCCGGAATTTCAACGTACCAGCGCTTCATGTTGCGCACGCCGTTTTTGGTGGCGAAGCACCCCGGCTGGGCAGCGATCTCCAGCTGTGTATCGAGATCGTAGGACGCCTTGGTCGCATCCGGATACTGGAACAGGATGGTCTGAAGGCCACCTTCTTCGTAGATCGCCTTGTAGCGATCCTGCGGAGCCCCTTTCTGAAACCCGAAACGCAGCCAGCCGTGATTGGGGTAGACCAGTGCGCCGGTCGCTCCCGCGTCGAGCGAGCGTTTGGCTTCTTCCGCCGCAACCATCGTGCCTTCGCCGGTGATGCCGGCGATGATCGGCACATCGACAGCATCCTTGTACGCACGGATCAGTTCAAGGCGTTCGTCGGCCGTGAGAAATGTGCCTTCGCCGGCATGGCCGAGAATAACGAGCGATTTCACCTCGTCGAAGCTTGCCAGCCATCTGGCAATGCGCACGTTGGCCTCGATATCGAGCGAACCGTCCCGATTGAAAGCGGTGACCGGGGCCGGATTGAGGCCGCGAAGATCCATGGGTTGCATGTCGAAAACTCCTCCAGATGCGTGATTTGATCGGTTCACACACGCCCGATCCATAAAATGGGAACGATTGCGGGAACGTTCCCAAAAATACGTTGCCAGCCTCCCATGTCAAGTGATAGTTTTCGTCGCACAAAGAAACGGGACTGGAGAAATGGCTATGTCGGGCGACGAAAGCTCTACTAAATCAAGAGCTCGGGTGACACTTCACGACGTCGCACGGGAAGCCGGGGTTTCGAAATCCACGGTATCCAGAATGCTGGACGAGCGTCTGCCAAGTTCCGCTTCACCTAAGGCGCGGAAAGTGCAGGAGGTGGCCAGGCGCCTCGGTTATGTGCGAGACGTATCCGCTGCCAGTCTCAGGCGTGGCTCCACCGGAACGATTGGTGTGATCGTGCCCCGCCTGACGGATACGGTAATGGCCATGTTCTACGAAGAAGTCAGCAAAGCCGCCGCCCGTGAAGGCCGCTTCGCTATTGTCGCCACGACGGACGATAATCCCGATGCCAGCCGGAAAGCCGCCGAAATGCTGATCCGCCGCGGGGTCGATGGCCTCATCCTCACGACTGCGCGCGAAAACGACCATTTCGCGGATGAGCTGCGGGACTGGGGCATTCCGTTCGTATTTGCCCTCCGGCACAACGGATCGAGCGCGGCCTCGGTTGGTGACGATCAGTTAGGCGGTTACCTGGCAACACGGCATTTAATCGATCTCGGCCATCGCCGGATCGGAATCATTGCCGGGCCGGATTATGCAACCAGTTCGCTTGGACGCCTCTCAGGGTATCTCCAGGCGCTCGAAGAGGCAGGGATCGACAAAGAGCCCGAGTTGGTCGTGCCTTCCAGTTTCAGCATTGAATCAGGAGAGACGGCTGCGGATGCTCTCCTGGCGCTGAGTGAACCGCCAACCGCGATTTTCGCGATCAACGACAACACTGCGATAGGCAGCATGTCAGCTATCGCCCGAAAGGGTCTCTCCGTTCCTAACGACATCTCGCTGGTGGGATACAATGACATCCCAATAGTTAGCCACCTCCCTGTCCCCATGACCACCGTCAGGGTGCCCTTCGACCGTGTTGCGGAGGTTGCGCTACAGCTATTGTTTGATGAGCAGATCCCCAAATCCATTCACAAAATCACCCCAAGTCTAATCCCCCGGAAGTCGACAAAAGGGGTGTGAGCGATATCTGAGGTGCGAGTTCTGCGGTTTGCAAGGGTAGGGGGGCCTACCAACATCTCTCAGCCATGTTTTCCAATGACTGCTTTGCACCGCCATTTGGGACTTTCGCAGGATTTCGGCAACACCGGCAACCCGAGAGAGGCAAGCAACGGCGTTATCAATTTGCTCGCGACGCCGGAGGGGGCCCACCTGCAAAACAAGCTCAACGAGTTGCATTGACAGCCCACGCGCTGCGAATACCAAATTTTAATGGGTAGTCTCTGACCAACAACCTCGCCAGCGCCTGCGGCCGCTGATGGGGTTTCATTTTGTTCAAGTGCCTAGCGACTTTCCTGGTGTTGCGCTTCGTTTTCGCATTTTTCCAACATGCTCTCGTGCACATCGATGATGTCGAGCAACGGTAAGTCAATCAGCTTATCCGGCCGGTACGCGGCTTCAAGACCATGAGGTCCACCTATGAAACCATCAAGTGTTTTGAGGTCATGCGTGCCCTGCGCGAGGTCCAGGCTGGTATCTTCAACTTCTCGAACGCTGTCCTCGGTGAGGCCGCATTGTCGAGAGGGCGTTCGACATCAGTCCGTGCGCGCTCACCGATGCGATGGCTATGCTCCAAATCCATCCTCAGGATGCCAGAACCTGAGCAGACGACCCGGCAAAGGTTAGAAACTGCCCGATCTCAATAGTCGCAACAGAGCCAAGAACCAAGTCATTTGGCCGAATTACCGGTCAAATGATCCGCTTATCCTGATACTGCAAACAGAAGAACCTAGGACGGTAAGTGCGTTTGCGGTCGACGGGTTTATCGAAAGGCATAACTGCCACTATTGAGGAATCCGCTGGCATAACTCTGCGATTCCGACTTGCAACCAAGGTGCGGCCATTTTTGGCCGCTCCTCAGCTCAAGCAAAAACGTATTGATTTTCAGCTGCCGGCTCGTTGGGTTTGGCTTTCGACCGAAATATCTTTCTATCCGAAAGCTAATTCTCGTCGACACTTATTACAGCGTGAAAGCCGGCATTCAGGCCGCTTCGGCCTTCTGCCGGCTCAGGATCTCCCGAACCTTTCCGGCAATGGCCTTGCCCAGGTCGATGTTGTTCTGGGCAGTGAAATGAATGCCGTCGCAGCCGTCAGTGGTGATATAGTCAGCCGCGCTGAGGAAATCGACCTTCATGAAATCGGCCATGTTCCGGTATTGCTCGGCCAGCGCCGCCGACTTTTCGTGGGCCCCGCCGAACATGCCCTGGAAATAGGGATGCGGCATAGGCGTCAGGGGCGGCGGTGCGACGACCAGGCACTTTGGCGCCGGATAAGACGTGCCGATGCCGCCACCGCTTGTCAGCACCTGCGCGACCAGTTTCGACATGCCATAGGCAATGTCGTAGGGCGTGCGATTGAAGAACGGCTTGGTGTCGTTGGTTCCCAGAAGGATGATCGCGAGGTCGAGCGGCAAGTGGCTGGCCAGGGCCGACGGCAGGTACTGGCTTCCGTTCAGACGGGGGTCGTTGGGATCGTCCGCGCTCGTCGTGCGGGCACTGAGGCCTTCCTCGATGACGCGGTACCCTTCGCCCAGCTCGGCGGCCATTGCTCCCGTCCAGCGCTGTTCATACGGATAGCGCAGGGTCGGGGCCCCTTCGACGACGGGGATCCAGCCCCATGTCAGCGAATCCCCAAAGCAAAGTATCGATTTTTCGTTTGCCATTGTTTCCTCCTCAAATTTTACGGAAAGGCTCAATTGGATCTGGACGTTCTGATGCCGTAGAAGATGGCGGCGAGCAGGATGATCAGCCCCTGGGCAATGAGTTTGCCCGGGTCATCGATGCCGAAGGTGGTCATCACGACGAACAAGAGAGCGAAGGACAGAACCCCGAAGAACGGGCCCCAGACACCGCCTTCGCCCCGGCCGAAGACGACACCGCCGAGAATGGTTGCCGCCACCGCCAGAATGGGCAGGTCGAGACCGACGCGGACACTGCCGACCGCGATGGACGCGGTTTGCACAAGGGCTGCGACTGCCGCGATGAAACCGGCCAGCGTGTGGGCAAGAATGACGGTTCGCTCGACCGGAACACCCGAAAAATGTGCCGCTTCCGGGTTTTCGCCGACCGAGGTGACATACCTGCCGAACACCGTCTTTGAGAGAAACAGCGCCATCGCCACGGTCAGCGCAAACCAGAACAGCACCGGAACCGGAGCCGGGCCCCATTTGATGTTGTAGATGTCGTTCAGATAGGAAGGCACATCACCGGGTGGCTTGCCGCTTGAAAGATACTGCACGAACCCGACCAGAATGATGCTGACGGCCAGCGTAACGATGACTGCGGAAACCCGGCGCTTGCCGATCATCCAGCCGTTGAAGAGACCGATTGCGGTACCGATCGCCAGACTGAGTCCGATGAAGAACGGCATCGACGCTCCGGGAAAGATGCCCGAGGAGATGACGTAGTTGACCAGGAGGATGATGCCGCCGCCAGACAGGTCGATACTCTTCACGCGCATCACCAGAAGCTGCGCCAGAACCAGTACGCCGAGCGGCGCCACCTGGCGTATGAAGATGCCCATGATATTGGCGTTGAGCATGTGCGGCCTGGCGATCCAGAGCGTTATCAGCAGGATGGCGAACACGTAATACGCCGGCGGAACGCGCAGCAGGCGCTGCAGGAAAGGATGCTTCACGATCACTGACATGATCAAAGCCCTATCTTCTTGCGGGTCTGGAGCCCCACGACCAGAAGCAGGAGACCGCCTTTGATCGCGGTCTGGATGAAGGGCGACACATTAGTGAGGTTCATGCCGTTGGACAGGAGCGCCAGAACCAGCGCGCCGATCACCGTGCCCTGCAGGCTGCCGATCCCACCGGAAAGCTGGGTTCCGCCGACGGCGACAGCGGTAATCGCATCCAGTTCGAACAAAAGACCGACATTGGGATCGCCCGAAACAATCCGGCCGGCCAGGAAGACACCGGCAAGGGCCGCGAAACACGAACAGGCGACATAGGCGAGCAGAATGTTGCGGCGGTCCGGAACGCCGAAGTTGCGTGCAGCATCCGGCGTACCGTTTGCAACGCCGCCACCGATGGCGAACAGATGCAGGCCGAAACGCGATCCATGCAGCAGCTTCCAGGCTACCAGAACAACCGCAATGCCCCAGAAAACGGGCATCGGCACTCCGAAAAGCGAACCGCCAACCGACTGGATAACGATATCGGGCACAGTGCCTCCGGAGACCGGACGCAGGATGCGCGTGATGCCCAGAATGATATACTGCATTGCCAGCGTTGCGATGATCGGGTGGACATTGAGACGTGTGATCACCAGGCCATTGCTGAGGCCGACCAACACGGCGAACAGGAATACTGCCGGTATCGTCACATAGCCCGGTGCATCGAGCGCCAGAATGGCCGTCGTGAAGCTGATCAGGGACCCGACCGACAGATCGAGGCCGCCCACCACAACCACAAACATCTGGCCGATGGCCGTGATGACCAGCGGCATCGCCTGAGCAATCAGGTTGAAGAGGTTTTCAGAACCGAGGAACTGATCGGTTCTAAGACCGAGATAAACGCTGATGACGATGGCGATCAGCAAGGGCAGCGTCCACAAACCCTGCCGGCCTTTCGACTGCGTCAATCTCGCGAGAAATGCTTGTGTCATGATCACTTCAATCTTGAGGGCAGGGTCAGGCGCTCAGGGCGGCGTTGAGGATCTGGTGCTCCGTCGCAGTCGCGGCGGGCAACTCAGCGACAATCGCCTTGCCATGAACGACATAGATGCGGTCGCACAGGCCGATGAGCTCAACAGTCTCGCGGGAAAGGACCAGAACCGCGCCGCCCCCGTCCGTAAAACTGCGCAACAACTTGTAGATTTCCGCCTTCGCCCCGATGTCCACACCGCGGGTCGGTTCCTCGATGAGCAGCAGATCCAGACCGGCCGCCAGATAACGCCCCAGAAGAACCTTCTGCTGGTTCCCTCCAGAAAGCGTGCCGACCGGTGCGGACGGGCCGGACGCCTTGATGTTCATGCTGGTCATCGTCTCGGCAATCGCCTCGCGAAAATCGCGTGCGATGGAAAGTTCGCCATGCACGGAAGACAGGCCGACGGCAATGTTATGAGCTATGGAAAGCCCCAGAAAGAGACCCTCTTCCTTTCGGTCCTCGGGAACGAAGCCGACTTTTCTGGCCTGAAGCTGCCGGATGCCGGATGTTTTCGGCACGGGGAGTGGCAAGGCCTTGCCCTTGATGGACACGGTGCCGATCGAAGCCTTGTTAAGTCCGGCGAGCGATCTGAGCAATTGCTGCTGCCCCTGACCTTCCAGTCCTGCAAGGGCAACAATCTCGCCCTTGTTGACATGAAGCGACAGCGGTGTGCTGTCCGGATCGATCCTGAAGTCTTCAAGTTCGAGGACTTTCTGAGATGTTGCGGTTCCACGTACCGGAAAAAGATCCTGCAGCTCGCGGCCGACCATCAGGGCAATCAGGCTGTCCGGTGTCATACCGCTCAAGGGCCTGGTTTCCACCAGCTTGCCGTCCTTGAGAACCGTCACCGTGTCGCAGATGCCGAATATCTCGTCCATGCGGTGCGAAATATAGACAATCGTCTTGCCTTCATCGCGCAAGCGCCTGATCTGGGCATTCATCACCTCGACATCGGCCGCATTCAGCGCGGCTGTCGGTTCGTCCAGAATGAACACCGAGGCATCCGCCTTGATGCCATGCGCGATTTCGACGAACTGGCGCTCTGCAATCGACAGCTCGGAAACCAGAATATCGGGGTTCAGTTCCAGCCCCAACGCGGCAAGGGCCTTTCTGGTTTCACGCCGCATCCGTGCCCTGTCGATGGTTCCGAACGCTGTAACTGGTTCCCTGCCGAGGAACATGTTTTCCGCAATTGACAGGTTGGCGAGCAGAGACAGCTCCTGAAACACGGTGGATATGCCTGCTTCAAGAGCTTCCCTCGGCGTCTCGAAATCGACTTTCCGCCCATCGCGGAAGATCTCTCCGGCGTCCGGCTGGTGAACACCGGCAAGGATCTTCATCAGCGTCGACTTGCCGGCACCGTTCTCACCCATCAGGGCATGGACCGTGCCGGGCATGAGTTTGAGCGATACGCCGTCGACTGCTTTGCTTCCGCCGAACGACTTGGAAACATTCGACATTTCAACGAGGCAAGTCATTGCCTTCTCCCCCGGATCAAATGCTGGATCTATGCTGTCGGCGACCAGCCGGTGCGCGAAACTGCGACACCGGCAGGTCTTCCGGCCTCGGGAGGAGGCTATTTCTTGCCGTAGAGCTCCTGGAGCTTTTCCTCCTGCAGCTCGGTCGGCCACCAGACGTTGGCGGACAGGTCTTCGCGGTAATATTGCTTTGCCTTTTCGACGTCCCAGCCTGCCGGGTTGTAGTCGTAATGTTTCTTCAGCTCCTTGCCTTCCAGCAGGGCGACGGCAGCACGCACACCAGCAGCTCCCTGGGCAGGCGCGTATTCCGCGGAGACGGATTTAAAACCGTCCCGGATCCACTGACCGAAGAAGCCATTGTTGCCTTCACCGGAAATCGGCGGAATTTCAGCGCCAAACTGCTTGAACACGTCAACACAGGCACGAGTCATGTCGGCACCGGAAGACCAGATACCGTCGACAGAAGGGTTGTTCAGATAAAGCGTCTCACACAGGTTCTTGGCCTTGTCGTACTGCCAGTCGCCATGTTCCTCGGCAATGATCTCGACATTCGTGCCTTCCAGAGACTGCAGCAAGCCGTTGTAACGGTTGGTGTCTTCGGGGTGTCCGGCGAGACCGCGCAGAACCCAGATCTTGCCGTTATTGCCGACCTCGTTGACGAGCCAGTCGCCCATCACCTTGCCGAAGTGTTCAGCGCCGCCCTGGATCTCGGTCGTATAGGCATCGCTCTCGATACGACCGGTGTGCAGGACAACCGGAATGCCGGCGGCCACAGCCTTGGCAATCGACGCGTCCGCGGACGTTGACGTAACCGGCTGGACGATGATCGCATCGACGTTCTGTGCTACCAGATCCTCGATATCGGCCACCTGTTTTTTCTGGTCGAAACCGGCGTCGAGCAGAATGAACTTGGTGATGCAGTCGTTCTTGGCAGCTGCCGCTTCGGATTCATGCGCCACCTGAACGGTCCATGTATTGGCGTTCACGCCGAAATGGCTCATGCCGATGGTCCAGGGGCAATCCTTCTTGTATTTGCCCGCTTCGACAACCGGATTGTCGCCATCCCTGGCCGTAACGCCATCCATCAGGAAGGTGTCTTCGGCGAACGCCGGGTATGACGAGATGGCGACGGCCAGGCAGCCCGCCAGCGTGGCAGGTTTGAAATAAGTCATCGAAATTCCTCCTCCAAGGTCAGGCCTTTTATCTGCTTGCAGGATGACTGCCGAGCGCCTGACCTCGGCGAACAGCCTTCCTTTTCGCATAGGTCCGCCGTTCCGGCAGCGACAACGGGTTGCCGGCCGACAGACAAGGCGATGCCGTTCGCCGAAACGCATTCCGGCGGCGGGTAAACGCAACTGCGATGGGTGGGACCTCCTCCCAGGACCATAAAAAAATCATGGCGAGACTTGGCTGTCAATAGTTATTCATATTGAATGATTAATTCTAGAACTTGTCAGATCTGGTGAGCGATGCAATGTATGGCGCTAACGCTTTCGGTCGGCCTTCGGGTCAACCGACTGTTTTCAATGATTAAATCTGGATGCTGCCAACATGCGCACGATCTTGTGTTACGGCGACTCTAACACGCACGGACAAATTCCAGGCGGGACACCACTGGATCGCTACACCCTGATGCAGCGGTGGCCGGGTGTCCTTGCGCGTGAACTCGGTACCGGCTGGCACATCATCGAAGAAGGGCTTAGTGGCCGGACAACGGTGCGTGACGACCCTATCGAAGGCGCATTGAAAAACGGCCGCACCTATTTGCGCCCCTGCCTCATGAGCCATGCTCCGCTGGACCTTGTCATCATCATGCTGGGCACGAACGACCTGAAGGCCCGGTTCGGCCAGCCCGCGTCCGAAGTGGCAATGGGCATCGGCTGCCTGATCCATGACATCAAGGAACTCTCGCCCGGACCTGGCGGCACCGTTCCCGAAATCATGGTGGTTTCGCCGCCACCGATGCTGGACGACATCAAGGAATGGGAAAACATCTTCAAGGCTGCCCAGCAGAAGTCCCATGAACTTGCCCTTCAGTTTGAGATCATGTCGGATTCGCTTGAAGTGCATTTCTTCGACGCAGGATCTGTCTCGACCTGTGATCCGCTGGACGGATTCCACATCAACGCGGAAGCGCACGAAAATCTCGGTGTCGCGCTGGCGCGGGAAGTGGAGGCGATCGGGTGGAAATGATCTCGCAGCGCGCAGACCTGCCGGCTGCACTTTGTGCGGCAGCGTACCGGAGGGGTGCCCATGCCTGACATGAGGTTCGCTCCGCCCAATCCGTTGCGCATAGCCGACCGTGCGTCCGGTCTGAACGCTGTCAGCGTGCGAAGCTACAATGAACGGTTGGTGCTTTCTCTGCTCCTCCAGCATTCTTCGACAACACGGCTGGAAATCGGCGAACAGACAGGCCTGTCGGCGCAGACTGTGTCCGTCCTCGTCAGGTCGCTGGAGCAGGAAGGGCTGGTGGCAAAGGGAGAAGCGCAGAAGGGCCGCGTGGGCCCGCCGACCGTGCCGCTGACCCTCAACCCCGAAGGCGCCTACTCCATCGGCATCAGTGTCGGCAACCGGCACACCGATATCGTCCTTATCGACTTTGTCGGCAAGATCCGCTTTCACAAGACCTTGCCCAATCCGCAGCTCGCCCATGGCAGCAATCATTCGGAATTTCTGGAGACGATTGCGAGCGCAGTGAAGCTGCTGCCGGATGCGGAACGCGAACGTCTGGCGGGCGTCGGTCTCGCCCTGCCTCGCCGACTTTCGGGGGGCATGGACGAAGAGGCCTATTTCAAGGCCTTGCAGGCGGAGATCGAGGAACAGCTCGGCATCGCGGTTTTTGTCCAGAACGACATCACCGCAGCCGCCAGCGGTGAAAGCATGTTCGGTGCTGCCAAGACGCTTTCGGACTATATGTTCTTCTACCTCGGCGCCGACCTGCACGGTCGCCTTGTCCTCAATCACCAGATCTACAACGGCAATTCCGAAGTCAGTTTCGATGTCGGCATTGCGGCACTGGAGAGGGACCTGTCGGCACAGGGCAAAGAGGTCGATCCGCTCTGGGACCGGTCGGGATCCTGGCCAGATTACGGGGCTCCGGTGACCGATTGGGAAGAACGGCTGATTTCCCAGATGCGCGCCTCCCTGCATGGGGTCGGTCAATTCGTGGAAATCGAAACGGTCATCCTGTCGTCCTATGCGCCGGAAAGCATTTGCCAGGATATCTGCCGGAAACTGGAAGCAGCCACCCCCGACATCAAGGCAATCGCCGGCAACATCGTGCCGGCACCGAAGGCGATCGGCGCGGCCAGTCTGCCGTTCAGCTCCAGGTTCATGGTCAGCTAAACCGGCAGGCTCTGCTTAACAGACTGAATACCATGGCGATTTTGGAGCGAAATAAAACTCTGAATGAAGCAGTAGCCGTTTGAAGAAGTCAGCATTATTTCTGTCGGAATTCGGGTAGGTTTTATCTGGAAATGTCTGCCCGGGGTTCGCCGATTGCCCGGACCGCTGCAAGGGTCCTGGACGCTTCTTCTGCGAGGCAGTTTGCGACTTCGTTTGCAATACGTGGAAGGGTCCTGCGTGCACTGACGGCAACGCTGATTGACTGCGCGGCAATTCCCCTTGCCTTGACCTCAAGCGCGATCATGCTGCCGTTCATCAGTTCAGGGGCAGCGTCCATTTCGGAGGTCAGGGCAACATGGCTTCCCCCGATCACGAGCTGCTTAAGAAGCTGAAGCGAATTGGTGACGACGGGGGGAGGGCCGTCCTCGAAGACCCAGGCATGCTGCTCATCCAGCATACGGCGGATCGAAAGGGCCCTGCTCTGAACGACGATGGCCTGTTTGCGCACGTCCGCAAGCTTCACGGAGCGCTGTTCCGCCAGCGCATGTCCAGGTGCAACGACGCAATAGAGCGGCAGGTCGGCAGTCCAGATGACGTGCACGTCCCGGAGCCGGCGAAGATTGAAGGCGAGGATCAGATCGCATTGACCGTCGTCCAGAAGCTCCGCGGCGCCGTCAGGGGTCGCAACTTCCACATCGACGCGCACGCGCGGGTACCTTTCGCCGATGACTTCAAGAAAACGCGGTATGACGCCGTTCACCTGGCTGTCCATTGTCGCAAGGCGGATGTGGCCGAAGTCGACACCCTGCATGCGCTTCACATCGGACTGGATGCGGGTTTCGTCGGCGCGCCACCTCTGCGCCAGGAGGACGAACATTTCACCCGCGGGGGACAGCTGCATGCCCCGCGTCTGGCGGTCGAACAGCTGAACACCGATCCGGTCCTCGAGCAGCTTGATCTGCCTGTCGATCGCCGAGGCGGAAATGCCGATGGCGCGGGCCGCCGCCTGAATCGACCCGTGTTCCGCGACAGCCTCGATGTAGTGCAGGCTGCGGGGCACAAGATGGAGGTGCATCGTGCATCATCCTAATTTTTAGAATGCAATGTTGCCTATTCCATCATGGATTGCAACGGAAACGCCGAGTAGCCTGACTTGGACAGCCACGGAGAACGAACCGAATGTCCAAGGCCGGAAGCCTTCAGGAACTGAACGTCGCGCCACGGGAGACAGCGCTCCGGATGCTGGAGCGGATTGTCGAAAGGTCGTCCTGGGTGGCGGAAATCGTGGTCGATCAACGCCCCTTCGCTTCCGACCAGGAAGTTGCCCGGCGCTTGGTCGAAACGATCCTGTCGTCAGGGTTCGACAAACAGGTCCAGCTCTTCCGTGCCCATCCGGAACTTGCCGGCCGAGAGGCCACCGAAGGCACGATGACCGAGGCCTCGACGGACGAACAGGGCCGTCTCGGGCTGACGGCATTGGCGACCGAAGACGCGGCGCGCCTCAAACGCATGAATGCGGCCTATGCGGCACGTTTCGGCCACCCGTTCATCCTGGCGCTGCACCGCATGCCTGATCTGGAGGCGGTGTTCGACACCTATGAGCGCCGGCTGGCTGCTTCGCCGGTGGAAGAGCACGTGTCGACGCTGGCGGAAATCGCTTCGGTTATCGGGAACCGTGCCGCGCAAGCCTTCGGATTGCAGTCAGGGCAAGACCCGGTGGAAACGCAGGCTTCCGCGGTGGAGACCGACAGTTTGCGGACAAAAACCAGCGAGGCGCGCAATGTCTGAACGCCATCTTTCCGGAACGTTGAGGCCTTTGTCGCGTCTAGGCTCCACCTCTGAAGAGCGAAAAGCCCCAGGGGGTGAACTTGAACGGCAGATGGAAATGTTCGTGAACGGCATCGATGCCGAAGCGAAACACCGCGACGTCCAGAAAAGACGGGTCGGGAAGGGAAACGCCGCCCGCCCTGAAATACGCGCCGACGTCGAACTCCACCTCGTAGGTGCCGCGCAGGACGCCTGTTCCTTCCGCGACAGGATGAATGAAATGCCCCGTCGCCGTGCAAGCGCCTTCCGCGACCAAGGCCGGGTCTGGCGACAGGCGCCGCAACCGGACCGTCAGGCCGGACGCGGGTATGCCGCGCGCAACGTCAACCGCGTGGATGGAGATGCCCCCGGCCTGTGCTGCGGTTTTTTCATCTGTCATCCTGATGCCTCATCTGATCTCGCGGTGTCACGTCTTCGGGCAAACTTTGTCACGCCGCATCAAACGATGCAAAGGCCACCTCAGCGGCATTTCGAACGCAGGTATCCCTGCGTGAAAGCGAGGCAAGGATGAACCAACACTCCAACGACCCCGAAGATAATGGTCAGGCCGAACTGGCTATCGAAAGTCCGGCCGGGGCTTTGGGCTGGGGTGGTGAAATTGGCGGGGTGCTTCTTCTTGTCCTCAGCATCATCTTTATGGTGGGCGGATGGCAACTGGGCCTTGGCGTTCCGACACGTCTTGGGACCGGCGCCTTTCCCTTTGCAACGGGCGCCGTATTAGCCGTGCTCGCGCTGGCCATCGTGATTGCGGAGCGAAAGGGCGACGGACTTGCGGAAACGCCGGACTGGATCGGGCTGCTGGCCATCTCCGCATCGCTGGCCGTCTTCGCGATCGTCGTGGACCGGCTGGGTCTGGTGCCTGGGGTCTTTGCGACTGTCGTCGTCGCAAGCCTTCCCGACCGCAACCTTTCCCTGCGGGGCAAGGCTCTTCTGGGGATCATCGTCGCCTTGGGATGCTGGGGCGTCTTCATTGAGCTCCTGAACTTGCCCATCAAGCCTTTTCTGGAGTTCTAGCATGGACATTCTTGCCAACTTCAGCCAAGGCCTGCTCGTCGTGCTGCAGCCCGAAAACCTGATGTACTGCTTCATCGGGGTCTTTCTCGGCACGTTCATTGGCGTCCTGCCTGGAATCGGCTCCATGGCGGCGATCGCGATGATCCTGCCGATCACCTTCTATCTCGATCCCACGCCGGCGCTGGTGATGATTGCCGGTGTCTTCTACGGCGCCGAATACGGCGGCTCGACGGCGTCGATCCTGCTGAACGTTCCCGGTACGCCGGCGGCCTCCATCACGGCAATCGAGGGGCATCAGCTGGCCAAGAAGGGCCGTGCGGGTGTTGCCCTGTTCTCAACGGCGACGGCCTCCTTCGGCGGCGGTATCATCGGCATGGTCGTCATCGCTCTCTTGTCGCCGTTCCTGGCAAAGCTCGCCTTGTCCTTTGCTCCGGCAGACTACTTCGCCGTCATTCTGCTTGGTCTGATTGCAGCCTCCGCCGTCAGCAACGGCGGTGCCCTGAAGGGGATTGCGATGGTCATCACGGGGTTGATGCTGGGCACCATCGGGATCGATCTCACCACCGGGGTCACACGGTTCACCATGGGTGTTCCCGAGCTCCGTGACGGCATCCATATCGTCATCGTCGCGATGGGACTGTTCGGTGTTGGCGAGGTGATCGCCTCGATCCGCGCCACACGCAGCGGTACGGCAACCCAGACCGTGGACTACTCCGATTTCTACCCGTCGAAGAAGGAATGGAAATCGCTGTTCGCTCCCATCCTGAGGGGCGGGGCCATCGGATCCTTCATCGGCGCGCTGCCGGGCACCGGGCAGACCATCGCGGCCGCCCTTGCCTATGCCGTGGAAAAACGGGTCTCGCCGCAGCGCAAGGACTTCGGAACCGGCGTTGTGCCGGGTGTTGCCGTTCCAGAGGCGGCCAACAATTCGGCAACCCAGACTGCATTCATCCCGACGCTGACGCTGGGTGTGCCGGGCAGCCCGCCGATGGCAATCGTCATTGGGGCACTCATGATCTACGGCATCACGCCGGGCCCGCGCCTGTTGACGGAGCAGCCCGACATGTTCTGGGGGCTGGTTGCGAGTTTCCTGGTCGGCAACATCATGCTTCTCATCCTGAATGTGCCGCTCATCGGCATATGGGTGAGGCTTCTGAATATCCCGTACAAATACATGTATCCCACCATCATCGTTCTGATCTGCATGGGGGTCTACAGTCTCAACAACAACGTTTTCGACATTTGGCTGACACTCGTCATCGGTGTCGTCGGATACGTGATGCGCCTCTTCCGGTTCGAGCCGGCGCCGCTTCTTCTGGGGTTCGTTCTGGGCCCCCTGATGGAAGAGCACCTGCGCCGCACGATGCTGCTTTCGCGCGGAGATCCCATGGTTTTCGTGACGCGTCCCATCAGCGCGACGCTTCTGGCAATCACTGCGCTGATTATCGTTTTCGCACTCTACTCCACGGCACGAACGCACCGCCGCGCATTGGCGGCCCGTCTCGGATCAAGCAGAAAGGAACAGCCAAATGAACTATAAGGCCCAATTTACCGGTGCGGTGATGGCAGTCGCCGCCGCCATGACGTCCACGGCGGTGCTGGCGGAGCCGGGCGCCTGGAGCGATGAACCCGTCCGCATCGTCGTGACCTTTCCCCCTGGCGGAACAAGCGACCTCGTCGCCCGTCTTCTTGCCCAGCAACTCGATACCGGTTTCGGGCAAAAGGCGGTTGTAGACAATCGCCCCGGCGCCGCCGGAACCGTGGCGGCGGACTATGTTGCCCAGCAGCCTGCCGACGGCACGACGTTGATCTTGTCGAACAATGCGCCGTTCACCATTTCGCCGACGCGCTTCAAGTCTCTGCCTTACGATCCTATCGAAGACTTCACGCATGTCGCCTACATTGGCGCATCCGCGCCCGGGCTCTTCGTGCAGCCATCGTCGGGCATCACGACGCTTGAAGCGTATGTCGCCCAGGTGAAGGAGACACCAATGACCTACGGATCGAGCGGCGTAGGCTCGATCTCCCACATCCTCGGCGAAGCCGTGGACGCGGCGTTGTCGGTCGAATCCATCCACGTGCCCTATCAGGGCAGCGCGCCCGCGATCCAGGATTTCCGGGCCGGCGCGCTGGATTCTTTCTACGATATGGTTGTTCAGAACAGTGACATGATCGAAGACGGCGAAGCCGTCGCGCTCGCAATCGCGTCACCGGAACGCAATCCGCAGCTGCCGGATGTGCCGACATTCAGGGAGCAGGGATATGACATCGTGATCGAGAACTGGGTCGGCCTGTCCGCACCCGCAGGTCTCGACCCAGCACTCCGGGAAAAGATCCATGAAACGGTCCTTGCGGTATTCGCCAAACCGGAAGTCCAGGAAAAACTCACCGATCTCGGCATCACCCACGTGGCCATGTCGTCGGAAGACTACGAGGCCCTTGTCAGTGAGCTCATCGGTGTCTGGGCGCCATTGATCGAAGCCGCCGGCATCAAGGAATAATGTAAGAGTTCCTCCGTCCCGCTTTCCGGCGGGGCGGCCCCGGTTCTGCAACGGGGGCAAGGATCGCAGCGGCCACGTGGTCAAGCACGTTGTTTGGCCCAGGCGCACAGCACCTTCATTGCGTCCTCGAAAAGAGCCTGACGTGCCGGCATCGCCCGTTCCTCGACCGTCTTTCCGCACTGTTCACGGAGCGTGTCCACGTCTACCGTGAAACGTGCCGACAAGGGCAAATGCTGGAGGGCCGCATTGCTCTCGGCAAGACCCGCCGCGTAGTACAATCGCCGGATTCCCGAGATCTGCATTGCGGCGACACAGAGCGCACACGGTTCGCAGCTCGAATACAGATCGCACTCGCGCAGATCGACCGTGTCGAGGTTTCGGCAGGCATCGCGGATCGCTTCCGTCTCTCCATGCGAGGTTGGGTCACGCTTTTCCAGAGACCGGTTGATGCCTTTCCCAACGATCTGTCCGTTCCGGACGACAACCGCGGCGAACGGCTCGGTTCCCGGGGTCTCGAGGGCCGTTGCCGAGAGCTCAATCGCCAAACGAAGGAAATTCTCTTCGTACATTGCCGAACCTTTGCGCCAGTGATCTTCCAGGGTGTCGACCCATAAACCTGTTGCGAGAGTTTGACACGCAGAGGCGTTGAAGAGAAGACAGCCTCCTTTATGTTTCGCAGGCGAGGGAGGCGGCCGGTGGTGGCGGTGAGTGCCCCGCAACCGAGCTACAGCGACTTCCGTAATTGCCCTGTGAGCGATATCTGAAGTGCGACTTCCGCGGTTTGCAAGGGCAGGTGCTTGCCACCTCGTTCTCGTCCAGGATCAGCCGCTTGCGCTCGCAGGAAACCGCAAGCTGTGCCGCTTCTCCCAGTGTTCTTGTCAGAACGGGAAGTGTGACATTCCTGAATAGACCAACCCCCCTGACATTCTAGCCGGGCGCCTACACGCATAATTCGCATAATTTGGATTATGGAACATTTATCCGTGCACTGGTTTGTCTCGGCATCTCAACGCGTTAGCTGCTCCATGCGATTGACGTTTCAGCAGCGGGCGAAGCGTTTAGTGCTGCAACCGCTTCTGATACTGTACTCCTCTGTCCGTTGCTGGCCACGCAGTCCATGGTTCTCCAATTCGGCTCACCTGCCGAATGAGCTTGAAAAAGTCGCAGGAAGCCGTTCTCACAATTCACTGGTGACCTTCTGGGAGATGCCAAGACTAACCATCAGATCTGTTGAACTCATCAAAAAAGCGATACCCCCTTCTCTCCGCCAGCAAAATGTGTCAACTTAAATTGACACTCATGATTGGTGGTTCCCATGTCCAGACCGTTTCCCTTTTCGGCGATCGTTGCCCAGGAGGACATGAAAAAGGCTTTGTTGATGGCGGCGGTCGAGCCGCTTCTGGGCGGTGTCCTGATCTTCGGCGACCGCGGCACCGGCAAGTCCACCGCTGTGCGCGCCCTCGCCGAGTTACTGCCCAAGATCGACACAAGGCAGGGCTGCCGATTCAATTGCGCACCAGCCAGTCCGCAGGAGGCCTGTCCGGTCTGCAGCCCGAAAAACGGCGAGAAACAGGGAAAACCGATCCAGATCCGCACCCCGATGATCGACCTGCCACTTGGTGCGACGGAGGACCGCATCTGCGGCGCGCTCGATCTGGAAAAGGCGCTTGTGGCCGGAGAAAAGGATTTCGAACCCGGCCTCCTGGCGGCGGCCAACCAGGGCTTTCTTTACATCGACGAGGTCAATCTCCTGGAAGACCACCTGGTGGATCTGCTGCTGGACGCAGCTGCCTCGGGTGTCAATGTTGTTGAACGCGAAGGCCTCAGCATCCGCCATGCCGCGCGCTTTGCTCTGGTCGGCAGCGGCAACCCGGAAGAAGGCGACCTCCGGCCGCAACTGCTCGACAGGTTCGGGCTCAGTGTGGAGATCCGGACCATCAACGACCTCGGCCACCGCATCGAGGTTATTCGACGCCGGGACGCCTACGAAGCCGATCCGGACGGGTTCTGTAGCCGCTGGTCGCGCAAGGACGCCGCCATCCGCAACAAGGTCGTCAAGGCGCGCAAGATCCTGCGCCAGATCGACATTCCAGACAGCGTACTCTCGCGCATGTCGCAACTCTGCATGAGCCTCGGCATTGACGGCATGCGCGGCGAACTGACCTTGATGCGAGCCTGCCGCGCCGCTGCCGCGCTTGCAGGACGGCCGGAAGTCAGCTGGGAGGACGTTTCGGAAATTTCGCCAATGGTGCTCTGTCACCGGTTGCGTCGCGACCCGCTAGACGACGCGGGGAGCACGCCGCGCATCGAACGGGCCGTCGCCGCCCTCGACATTGCTGTGCAGGCCGGGGCCGGTCATGGATGACCTGAGTGCCATCAACGCCCTTGAAACGGCGTTCGGGATAGAACCGTGCCAATCCGCACCCAACCCTTGGCAAGATGCTCTTCTTGCCGCGAGGATTTTTGCGTCAGGTGGCCCCAGTGTTGGTGGCCTTTGGATCAAGGCCCGCGCGGGTGGTGTGGTTGACGCCTATCTTGATCATCTCCGCGCCCTTCTTCCCTCAAGTCACCGTTGGGTTCGAGCGCCCGCCTCTGCTCCGCTTTCCGCCTTTGCTGGCAGTATAGATGTTCCCGCGACGGCTCTTGCAGGACACCTTGTGTACCAGCCTGGCTTGCTTGCGAAGGCGAACCTCGGCGTCTTGCTCTTGCCCATGGCCGAACGCCTGGAAACACCGGCCGCTGCCCTTATCGGTGCGGCAATGGACACGGGCCGCTGTCCATCTGGCAAACGCGCGGACCAGGACGCGGCGCGCTTTCAGGTGGTAGCCCTTGATGAAAGCGCCACACCAGAGGAAGGCTTGCCCGAAACCCTCGCGGACAGGCTTGGTCTGATTGTCGACCTGAATTCCGTCGCCTGGAGCCAGGTCGGGTTTCCCGAGACGGCCTCAGACATCTGCAAGTCAGGCTATCAGGACGTTGTGCTCAATGACGAACTGCTGCGGTTTCTGTCGGCAGCGGCAAGTGCCGCTGGTGCGCCGTCGCTGCGCGTGTTGCAGCTTCTTGCCAGAATCAGCCGCCTCCTTGCGGTGCTCGACGGAAGGCGTTGCGTTGGCGAGACGGATGCCCTGATCGCGCTGCGCCTGTCTCTTGGCGTGGCGCTCTCGCCACCACAACAGGATAGGGCCAACCAGGAGGACACGCCGGAACAAGACAAGGCAGCCGCAGAAAGGATGCCCTCACCGGGCACTGAGACAGCTCCACCGCCGGAAGCGGGCTGCGACACAAGCGACGCTCTTTCATCACCGTCGACCCTCAGCGAGTTTCTCGCAACGGTAGAGGCGGGATCGATTGCCGGCATGCCTGACTTCACCAGCACCCGGGCCGCCGCCTCTCCCCGTGCCAGGTCTGGAAAGTCCGGCAAGTCGGGATCGGTGAGAAAGGATTCCCGTCGCGGCAGGCCGGTCTCCACCTCCCGCTCCGCCCCCTACCCGGACGCCCGGCCGCATATCATCGCGACGCTTCGTGCCGCAGCGCCGTGGCAACTGATCAGAAGTCGCAAGCGGCAACTCCTGGCGGAACGGCTGAACACGTCATCCGCCGCGCCCCGCCGTCAGCCGCACACCCTGGTCATGCGGGACGACTATCGCTATCAGCGCCTGCGTCATGAAACGCCGTCGACGGCGATCTTCCTGGTGGATGCCTCCGGCTCAACGGCCCTGGAACGCCTCGGCGAGACCAAGGGCGCGATCGAGCAATTGCTTTCCCGCTGTTATGTGCGTCGGGACGAAGTCGCCATGATTGCCTTTCGCGGCACTGTGGCCGAGACAGTGCTGCCGCCAACACGCTCTCTGGTGATGGCCAAGCGCAAGCTGATCGGCCTGCCCGGCGGCGGACCGACTCCCCTTGTTGCCGGCCTAGAGCGCGGCCTTGAGATGGCTCTTGGCGTTCGCCGTCAGGGCAGCACACCGGTTCTGGTGCTTCTGACCGATGGCCGGGGCAACATCGCGCTCGACGGCAGTGCGAACCGCGTCCTTGCCGCCGAGCAGCTGAGCCACGTTGCAACCTGCTGCCGACGCCATGAAGTCCGTTCAATCTGCATCGACATCGCCCGTCGCCCGCGCGAAGCAGTTGCCAGTCTTGCCGAGGCAATGGGCGCGGATCTCCATGTGCTGCGCCATGCGGACGCACGGCACATGTCAGACGTCGTGAATGCATCCCTAGAGGAGGCGCGCGGATGAGCTCCGGAGGCGCCTGGCTCGATTGGGAAACGGACGGCCGCACCTGGCCGCATCGTGCGGCAAGCCGGTTTGTCGAATGCGGCGGGTATCGTTGGCATGTGCAGGTTCTGGGGCCGGAAAATGCTCCCGCATTCCTGCTGCTGCACGGCACGGGCGCCGCATCCTTTTCCTGGCGCACGCTGGTGCCCTTGCTGGCGGATCGCTTCTGCCTGGTTGTGCCGGACCTGCCCTGCCATGGCTTCACCCGGCCCCTCGGGGTTTCGGACCTGTCGCTTGACGGCATGGCCCTGGCGGTCCGCGGTCTCTTGCGGCATCTCAAGATCACGCCGCAGCTCGTGATCGGCCATTCCGCTGGCGCAGTGATCGGCCTGTCCCTGGTCGCGTCTGTCAGGTCTGAACCGGCCACAACGCCGCAAATGGTCTTCAGTGTGAATGGTGCCCTTAAGCCGATCCGCGGCAACCGGCTGCTGTCGCCAATGGCCAAGGCTCTGTTTGCAAATCCGTTGTCGGCTTCGATGTTCTCGATCCTTGCAAGGTCTACACCGCTTGGCGACAACCTGCTGGCCGCAACAGGATCAAGGATCGACCCGGAAGGCGAAGCAATCTACCGGCTGTTGCTAGGCTCATCCGGTCACGTGCGTGGTGCGCTTGGCATGATGGCCTCCTGGGACCTTGAAAAATTACCGGCCCTGCTGCGCCGCCTGCCGGTGCCTTTGGCTCTGCTGGCGGCACGGGACGACCCGATGGTGCCCGCAAAAAGCTCCGAGACCGCCGCCACCCTTTGCCGCAACGCAGATCTAACCTTCAGCGATAGCGGCGGACACCTGCTGCATGAATGCGACCCGGACCGCGTGCGGGTCTGGATCGAGGAAAGCCTTAACAATCAGCGGACCAATGGAGTGAATGCGGCATGAACATCGCGCAGAGCTTCAACGATCCGAGACCACTTGCCGATGCCGGCGGCAAACCTCATGCGGTGATCATCGGTGCCGGTGTCGGGGGCCTCACGGCCGGGGCGTTACTTTCCGCGCGCGGCTACCGTGTCACGATATTCGACCCACTCGACAAGCCGGGCGGCCGGGCCTACGCCTACAGGCAGGAAGGGTTCACCTTCGACGCGGGGCCAACCATCATCACGGCGCCCTGGCTGTTCGAAAAGCTCTGGGCCGAGTGCGGCGGATCTTTAGGGGATGATGTCGAAATCCGGCCGAACACACCCTTTTACAAGATCCGTTTCGATGACGGCACAGTGTTCAGCTATTCCGGCGATCCGGCCGCCATGGAAGCCGAGGTCGCAAAGATTTCGCCGGAGGACGTCGCCGGCTATCGCAGTTTCATGGCGGAAAGCAAGAGGATCTACGACGTTGCTTTCCTGGAGTTCGCGGAACAGCCGTTTCACAGCAAGAGCATTACCGCCACTGCGCTGGCAAAACTCGTCCGGCTGGGCGGTTATCGCTCGGTCCATTCCGTCGTCTGCAAGCATTTTCGGCACCCGAAACTGCGGACGATCTTCTCTTTCCATCCGCTGCTGATCGGCGGCAATCCGTTCACGGCAACATCCTTCTACTGCCTGATCGCCCATCTGGAGAGCAAACATGGCGTGCATTATGCGCTCGGCGGTACGGGCGCACTTGTGGAGGGCATCGCAGGCCTGGTCCGGCGCAACGGTGGCAGGCTTCGTCTCGGGGAAACTGTCGAGACCATCCTGACAAAGGGGCGCCGCGCAACCGGTGTCCGCCTGGCCAGCGGGGAAGCGGTTCCGGCAGATATCGTCATCTCGAACTGCGACCCGGCCATGACCTATGGAAGGCTGCTGAAGGACCTACCGCGCAAGCGCTGGACCGACAGGAAAATCCGGAACAGCGATTATTCGATGAGCCTGTTCGTCTGGTACTTCGGAACGAACCGGCGTTATGACGACGTTGGTCACCATACCATGCTGTTTGGGCCGCGCTATCGCGGCCTGCTCAAAGACATCTTCAGTACAAAGACGCTTGCGCGGGATTTCAGCCTCTACCTGTACCGGCCTTCCGCGAACGATCCCTCTGTCGCACCTGAAGGCTGCGATGCTTTCTACGTGCTCAGCCCCGTGCCCAATCTTGCGGGCACAACCGACTGGGCGGAGAAGGCCGAAAGCTATCGAGCCCGGGTTGCAAGCCACCTGGAGGAAACCCTGCTGCCGAAGCTCGGCAAGCACATTGTCACCTCGCGTGTCACGACCCCGATCGACTTCCGCGACCGGCTTCTTTCCTGGCAAGGCGCGGCCTTCTCGCTGGAACCCAAACTGTTCCAGAGTGCCTGGTTCCGGCCGCACAACAAGAGCGAGGAACTGGACAATCTCTATCTTTGCGGCGCCGGCACGCATCCGGGCGCGGGTCTGCCGGGCGTTGTCTGTTCTGCCCGGATCGTCGCCGACTTGGTACCGGACCCGGCAAGCTTCACGTCGATGCCGCCAAAAGCGCAGGAAGGAGACGGCAAGTCATGACCGATGTCAGACTGGACACGTTTGCAGGTCTTCAAACTGTTGTCTCGCATCGGACGAGACGCACACCGCCGTGCGGTGAGGCTTATGGCTTCTCCGGACATCAAACCGATCTCGCGGCTTGCGCCGCGGCCATTCGGAAAGGCTCGAAGTCCTTTCACCTTGCCGCGATGATCCTGCCCCGGGAGACCCGACAGGCCGCCCAGGCGCTTTACGCCTTTTGCCGCCATGCCGACGACCTGATCGACGATGCGCGCGCGAACCAGAAGGCGCTGGACCAGCTGCACGACCGTCTCGACCAGATCTATCTGGGCAGACCGGCCGCCTATCCCTGCGACAGGGCCTTCGCGCGCACCGTCAAGACCTACGCGATCCCCAAGGCCGTGCCGCTGGCGCTGCTGGAGGGGTTTGCTATGGACATCTCCAACCGCTGCTACAGGACCATCGCCGAAGTCAAAGGCTACGCCACCTGTGTCGCCTCGACCGTGGGCCTGATGATGTCGCTGGCCATGCGAACGGGTGATCCGAACGCGCTCGCCCGTGCCGCGGATCTCGGCATTGCCATGCAGCTCACCAACATCGCCCGCGATGTCGGTGAGGATGCGCGCAACGGCCGGCTATATCTGCCCATGGACTGGCTGGAAGACGCCGGTGTGGATCCCGAAAATTTCCTGAAGTCGCCGCGCTTCTCCCCTGCCCTCGGCACCGTCGTTCGACGGCTTCTGGCAGAGGCAAGCCGGCACTACCGGCTGGGCCACGTGGGAATTGAGGTCCTGCCCCCGGACTGCCAACCGGCCATCCGGACGGCAGCGCTGGTCTATGAAGAAATCGGCGTGGCCGTAGCAGAAAACGGATATGACAGCGTCAGCCATCGCGCGCGCACCGGCCTGACCAAAAAGCTCTCCTTGATGCTGCGAGCCCGCCGGGTCACGCTCGGTGGACCGACCTGCAACACCGGACTTCTGGACGAAGCTCCCGATCCCGCTACAGCCAGTCTGGTGTCGATGGCAGCCCGGTCCTTTGCCGAGGCTCCAAGGGCGGCGGGTGTGGGACGCGCGGACCCGGACCGCTTCCTGAGCATCATGATGCGTCTGCAGAGCGACGCTCGCGATGACCGGCGCTTCCGCCGCCTGACTGCCCGGGAAAAGGCAGCCAGCCTTGTTTGAGAATTATTTCGGATTGATCGAGGCCCTGCTTGTTTTTGGTCTCGCCATTGCCTTCTTCCTCTGGCAACGGCACGACCTGAAAAAGGCCCGGCAGAAGACGCGGGCCAGAGAAGAAGAGCTCAAGGCCAACCGGGAACAGGCGGACGATTAGACGACCACCCTTCGCGGCATCCGGAACGGCAGCATCAGCCGCACCAGCGGATTGGAAAGCCGTCTGCAATTCAGGGTTTCCTGAACCATCGTGACGGCCTCGCCTGCCAGCCGCGTTTCAACGAGGCTGCGGCTGTAAAACGGACTGTCCTCGAATTTGCGCAGCTGTCTTGGCGTCGCATCCGCGTCACAGCAAATACCACCCTGAACGCCCCAGAACCCGCGCGGCAAGCGGCGCCGGTGCGGAGGTGAAAACCGGACCGACCGGCCGTCCGCCAAATAGGAAAGCCCAAGGGTGCGCCGTGTGGTGTCGGTCAGAACAGCATCATACAGGATCGTTGCAGTGCCTGTCCCGCTGCGCCCGCGCGCCCAGTCCCACCCAAGAAAGTCGGCTTCCGGTGGCCGGTCTCCGGCGTTGAAGTCGTGATAGGCCTCGCCCTGCCAGCCGCCATCCGGCAGATGTTCGCTGACGACCCGGACCCGCGCACCGGGAAACACCGGCCACCAGATATGCCGGCCATTCGGATCGAGCCGATGTTCGGTGGTGTTATGGATTTCCGGCTGAATACGGATATGGCCCCGGATCCGTTTTGGCAGCAGTCGCTGTCCGGGCCAGGGCAAAGCCATTTCGTCGAAATGAATGTCCAGTCCGCCTCCGGCATAGACAAGACGACTGCCACCGATTTCGAGACAATCGGGCGTGCGGCTCAAACTGGGCTGCCCGCGTTCCGTCATGGACCAGCTGTTTGCCTGCGGGCCGTAGAGGGCGACATTGACCGCGACATGGTTCTCGGGCCTGTTGCGACCGGACCAGTGGTAATAGGGCGAAAACACCGAGCCAACAAAGGCAATCACCGTCAGGGCGAATTGTCCGCAGTCGCTGGTGGCGTCGACATACCACCAGCAATAGCCACCGGGCGGAACCGGCCGGTCAAAGGCTGGTCGGCCATCAGGCACTCCGCCGCGATCTTGCCCGACAGGGCCGCCATCGGCACGCCCGGCCCCGGATGCACGCTGCCGCCGGCCAGATAGAGCCCCTTCAGGGGGCCGCGGGCTCCCGCCCGGCTGAACGATGCCCGCCAGCCGTGCGAGGCCTGGCCATACAGAGCCCCGCCTGTCGCCGGATAGAGCGTTTCGAACGTATCCGGTGCCACCAGCGCCAGGGCCTCGCGGTTCCGCGTTAGCATCAGTCCATTTGCCGCCAGCCGGCGGTCCATCGCTGTCAGGCATCGGTCCAACTCTTTTCTGGAATAGGCATGGTGGTCACCATCGGCCGGCAGGTTCATCAGGCAATAGATCCGCTCGTCGTTGCCCGTCTTGCCACACGTGCCGGACGCGGACCGGTCCTGGGCACAGACATAGACCGTCGGATCACCGGGTGGCTGACAGCGGTCGAAAACCGCCTTGAACTCGTCTTCGTACCTGTCGGAAAAAAACACCGTGTGGTGCGCAAGTTGAACGCCCTCAGGCCGTGCCGGACCGCAGGCCACCAAAGCCGATTGCGAGCGCCGCGCCTCACCCCGACGTTCCACACGGCCAAGAAGCCTTGAAAGCGCGGCCACGTCCCCGTTGAAGATCACCTGGCTGGCGGGAATGCAGTCGCCATCCGCCAGGCAGACGCCAGCAACAGACCGGCCGTCCGTGCTGGTCAGGATCGACTCGACCCGGCAGCCAAAACGCAGATCGGCGCCCTGCCCCACGGCCAGATCCGCCAGTCGCCGTGCCAAGGCCTGCATGCCGTCCTTGGGGATCCAGACCCCTTCCTGTTCGACATGCGCGACCAGCATCAATGTCGCCGGTGCAAGATAAGGCGACGACCCGCAATAGGTGGCGTAACGGCCAAAAAGCTGCCTGAGACGCGGGTCGGAAAAATAACCGCCAAGCGCGGACCAGAGCGTCGAGAAGGGTTTGAGGGCCAGCATTGCACCGGGATTTGACAGGCCTATCCGTCTGGTCAGGCTGACCGGGTTGGGGCGGGACGCATCGATGAACGTGTCTTTCAGGAGTTCGTAGATCCGCCGGCTGTCCGCTGCAAACCTGCGGTATCCGTCCGCCTCACGGCGCCCGGCAAGTTCGGCAACGGCGTCCACATTTGCCTGGTGATCGGCCTGGAGATCGAACCGCTCTCCCCCCTGCCAGTAATGCCTTGCCAGAAGGTCGGCCTTTTCCAGGGTCATCTGATCTTCAAGACAGGTCTCGACGTCACCCAGAAGATCGTCAAAGACCCATTTCATGGTCAATACGGTTGGCCCGGCGTCAAAGACCCGACCACCGGCCGTCACCTGGCGCAGCTTGCCGCCGGGCTCATCGGCCGCTTCCAGAAGAAGCACGGACCGCCCGGCCGCAGCCAGTCGCAGCGCAGCAGCCAGCCCGCCCATGCCGGCACCAACGACCACCACCCTTTTTTCCGGCGACCCGGTTGCCATGTGCCGTCCTTCAAGTTGACTTTCGGATGCAATGTGTCACTTTATGTTGACAGTATAGCGTCAATTAAATTGGACATCCATGCCAAATCAGGGAGAGCCCCATGGACCTGTCGGATCGGATCGAAACCGGAATGCAAACCGCCATCCGTTACGCAACCGCGAACGGTTGCCCGCAGAAACTCGCATCAGCCCTGCGCTATGCGGTCTTTCCCGGCGGCGCCCGCATCCGTCCGCGCCTGTGCCTCGCGGTTGCTCTCGCCTGCGGGGACCGGGATCCGCGGGTTGCCACAGCTTCGGCAACGGCGATCGAGCTGCTGCATTGCGCGTCCCTCGTCCATGACGACCTGCCCTGTTTCGACAATGCCGCGACCCGGCGCGGCAAGCCGACCGTTCACGCGGAATATGGCGATGAAATTGCCCTTCTGGTCGGCGACGGTCTGATTGTCGCCGCCTTCGAGACGATCGCGCGCGAGACACTGCATGCGCCGCAGCTGACGGCGCGCCTGATTTCCACTGTTGCCAATGCCGTCGGCTCTCCCTACGGGCTGGTTGCAGGCCAGGCTTGGGAAAGCGAGCCGAAAATCAACATCACCGCCTATCATCGCGCCAAGACCGCTTCGCTCTTCACCGGCGCGGTCTCCACCGGCGCCCTTTCATCGGACGGCAACCCGCTGGAATGGTACGGCCTCGCGGATTCACTCGGTGCGGCCTATCAGGTGGCTGACGATCTTTATGATGCCATGGACGAAACCGGCAGCATGGGCAAACCGGCCGGCCAGGACGCGCTGAACGGCAGGCCCAACCTGGTTGCTGAACTGGGCGTCGAAGGCGCCCTGAAACAGCTTCTGGCGCTGGTCGACGAAGCGGCCGGCAACGTGCCCGACTGCGAAGGCGCCGAGATGTTGCGCGCCATGATCCACAAGGAAGCCAAGCGGCTCATGCCCGCTAAACTGGCCGCAAGCGCGGCCTGATCATGTCGGACCTGGTCGACAGGGACAGCGCTGACGAAACGTCTGCTTCACCGCAGCCGGCAGCGCCCCCGTCGACGAACGGCGGAGAGCGGCACATCGGACTGCGTGTGCGCCAATGGCGCAACCGCCTGATCGGCTCGCAGGGATTTCGCAGCCGCGCCCTGCGTTTTCCCGGCACGCGCTGGCTAGTCAGGCGAAAGGCAAATGACCTGTTCTGGCTGACCGCAGGCTTTGTCTTCAGTCAGGTACTGAGCGCATGCGTCTCGCTCGGCGTCCTCGACCGGCTCCGGAATGCCAGTCTCTCCACCAAGGACCTGGCGAAAGAGTGCGGCCTGCCGGAGGACCGGATGCAACTGCTCCTGGAACAGGCAGAACGGCTGGACCTTGTCAGGCGGGCGGGCCGATCCCGCTGGGTCCTGGACGATGCAGGTGTCGTGGTGGCTTCCGACCCCGGCCTGACAGCCATAATCGCACACCATTCCCTTCTTTACCGCGATCTGGCGCAACCTGCCGATCTCTTCAAGTCACGCAAATGCACCACGCAGCTGAGAAAATACTGGGCTTATGCGCATGGGCAGAACCCGTCCGGCATCGATCCGGAAACCGCTCAATCCTATTCGGCCCTGATGCGGAGCAGCCAGGCCATGCTGGCAGACTGCATTCTCGCCGCGCACGATTTCGGTCACTACGATTCCATCCTGGATGTCGGCGGCGGCGATGGCGCCTTCCTGGTCACCGCGGCAACGGCCTATCCAAGCCTGCATCTGCAACTCTTCGACCTCCCCGCCGTCACCGAGCTGGCGCGCACGCACCTGACCGACAAATACCTGATAGACCGAAGCACACTGCATGCCGGCGACTTCACCAGAGATCCCGTGCCGGACACTGCGGATTGTGTGTGTCTGATCCGGGTTCTGTGCGACCACGACGACGACCGCGTTCTCGATATCCTCGGCAACCTGTACCGGTCTCTGAAGCCCGGCACGCGGATCATGATTGCCGAGGCGATGGCGGGTGATAGCGAAGGCGCTCAGCTCTCAGCCGTCTATTTCAGTCTCTATTTCCTCGCCATGGGGTCCGGTCGTTGCCGGACCGACACTGAAATCAAGAACCTCCTGGACGAAGCCGGTTTCCGGCGCCCGCACACGGTCGCGACCCCCAACCCGCTTCTGGCGACCCTGGTGTTCGCCGAACGTTGAAACCAGCCCGGGAATAGTACCTTCCCAACAAGGCCTTGCCGCTTCGCACCAACAAAAGTGTAAATTTTAATTGACACTCAATTGCGTCAACTTACAATGACACTCCAAGAGACGCCGAACCCCTTGTGCGGGAGGCACACAGATGAACACCACGGCAATTGTTTTCGAAAAGCCCGGCTCGCTGCAGGTCAAGCGCCTTACCTTAACCGCGCCCGATGACGCCGACGTGGTTGTCGAAACCCTGATGAGCGGGGTCTCCACCGGCACGGAAAAAATGCTTTTCGACGGCTCCATGCCAACCTTTCCCGGCATGGCCTACCCGCTTGTTCCAGGATACGAATCCGTTGCGCGCATCGTCGAAGCCGGATCTCAATCCGGGCAAAAAGAAGGCGACACCGTCTTTGTGCCCGGTGCGAGCTGCTTTGAAGGCGCTACTGGCCTCTTCGGTGCAACTGCCGACCGGCTCGTTGTGCCGGGGTCACGCGTCATTCCTCTGGACGAGAACCTTGCCGAAGACGGTGTTCTTCTGGCTCTTGCCGCAACGGCTTATCACGCGGTCCAACGCGCGAGCCGTCCGGTTGACCTTGTCATTGGCCATGGCGTTCTGGGAAGACTGATTGCCCGAATCGTCTGTGCCCATGGACTGACACCGCCTCAGGTTCTGGAAACTTCCAAGGGCCGGCGAAGCGGCGCGAATGGCTATGACGTTCTCGACCCATCCTCCGAAGCCGTTCGCAGGTCCTGCAACTGCATCATCGATGCCAGCGGCAATCCAGCGGCACTCGATCCCGCGATCGCAAGACTTGGCAAGGGTGGCGTGCTGGTGCTGGCCGGCTTTTACGGCAAACGTGTCGGCTTCGACTTCCCACAAGCGTTCATGCGTGAGATCTCGATTTCCCTCGCCGCCGAATTCAAGCCTGAAGACACCCGTGCCGTACTCAAGCTTGTGGCCTCCGGCAGGTTGTCGCTCAAAGGCCTCATTACCCACCACGCTCCGCCGTCCGACGCCGGTAGCGCCTACCGGACAGCATTTGGCGATCCGGCCTGCCTGAAAATGGTTATCGACTGGAGGAAAACCGCATGATCCTGGAGAACCCCACCAGCCGGCCTTATCGGATGCAGGACTTTCTCAGAGAGGAAGCTGCGATCGAACCGGATGCCCCAGCCACCGGCCCGGTCACCAAGGAAACGCAGATCATCGCCATTTACGGCAAGGGCGGCATCGGCAAGAGCTTCACGCTCGCAAACCTCTCCTACATGCTGGCCCAGCTCGGCAAGAAGGTGTTGCTGATCGGCTGCGATCCCAAAAGTGACACCACTTCACTTCTCTTCGGCGGCCGGGCCTGCCCGACTATCATTCAGACCGCTTCCGCCGCCAAGGAGGCTGGTAGCGAAGTCAGCGTCTCGGATGTGTGTTTCAAGCGCGACGGTGTGTTCGCCATGGAACTCGGCGGTCCGGAAGTCGGCCGCGGCTGCGGCGGCCGCGGCATTATTCACGGCTTTGAAACGCTGGAAAAACTCGGCTTCCACGACTGGGATTTCGACTACGTGCTACTCGACTTCCTCGGCGACGTGGTCTGTGGCGGCTTCGGTCTGCCGATCGCCCGGGACATGTGCCAGAAGGTGGTTGTTGTCGGCTCGAACGACCTGCAGTCGCTTTATGTCGCCAACAACGTCTGCTCGGCGGTCCAGTATTTCCGCAAGCTCGGCGGCAATGTCGGTGTGGCTGGCCTGGTGGTCAACAAGGACGACGGCACCGGCGAAGCTCAGGCCTTTGCCAAGGCCGTCGGCATTCCGGTTCTGGCCGCGATCCCGCAACACGAAGACATCCGCCGCAAGAGTGCCAACTACCAGATTATCGGCCGGCCGGGCGGCGAATGGGCGCCGCTGTTCGAGGCGCTGTCGGTGAAGCTCGCAGAGGCGCCTCCGGTGCTGCCTGAACCGCTCGATCAGGACGGTCTGCTGGGGCTGTTCGATTCCAGTGAAACCGGCGCCGACTATCAACTGACGCCAGCGACACCCGAGGACATGTGCGCAGCTGGAGCTGTGAACAAGCCTTCCCTCGAAGTGATCTACGACACCGTTTGAAGACCGGACAGGATTATGGACACCCACACCAAGGAACTGGAGCTGGAAGCCGTCGGACCCGCAACGCGGTCCGAAGGCGCGCCTGTCGGTTCAGCGGGTAACACAACCGCGGAGGCCTCCGGCTGCCATGGCGGAACGGAGCTTTCGAAAGCCTCCGCACGGGCCGCAGGCAATGATGCCCTGATGGACCGTTACGAAAACGACTACCCCAAGGGACCGCACGACCAGCCGCAATCCATGTGCCCGGCCTTCGGCTCCCTGCGCGTCGGTCTGCGCATGCGCCGCGTGGCGACGATCCTGTCCGGATCGGCCTGCTGCGTCTACGGCCTGACCTTCACCTCGCATTTCTACGGGGCCAAACGCTCGGTTGGCTACGTGCCGTTCAATTCCGAAACGCTGGTAACGGGGAAGCTCTACGAGGACATCGTCGAGGCCGTCCACAAGATGGCCGATCCGGCGAAGTTCGACGCCGTCATCGTTACCAATCTATGCGTTCCGACTGCCTCCGGCGTACCGCTGCAAATGCTGCCGAAACAGATCGACGGCGTGCGCATTGTCGGCATTGACGTGCCTGGGTTCGGCGTCCCGACCCATGCCGAGGCCAAGGACGTGCTTTCCGGCGCCATGCTGGCCTATGCCCGCCAGGAAGCGATGGATGGCCCGGTTTTGCCACCGCGTGACGGCTTGAACGACAAGCCGACCGTCACCCTGGTCGGCGAAATGTTCCCGGCCGACCCGGTCGTCATCGGCGGCATGCTTGAGCCGATGGGGCTGGCGGCCGGCCCGACCGTGCCTGTACGCGAATGGCGCGAGCTTTATGCCGCGCTCGACTGCGCCGCCGTGGCCGGCATTCACCCGTTCTACACCTCCGCTTTCCGGGAATTCAAAGCCGCGGGCCGCAAGATCGTCGGCTCGGCGCCGATTGGTCTGGAAGGCACCGATGCCTGGCTGTCGGCCATCGGCGAGGCCTGCGGTGTCGCAGCGGACAGGATCAACATCAGCCGCAACGCCATGTATGGCGCCATCTCGGCGGCGCTGGACGGCAACCGCATCAACGGCCGCATTACGCTATCGGGCTACGAAGGCTCCGAGCTTCTGGTCGGCCGGCTTTTGAAGGAACTGGGCGCGGATCTGCGCTATGTCGGCACCGCCTGCCCCAAAACGCCTTATAGCGCCGCAGATGCCGAATGGCTCGAGGCTCATGGCGTCGAGGTCCGGTTCCGCGCTTCGCTGGAACAGGATCTGGCGGCCTTCGAGGAATTCGAACCTGACCTGGCCATCGGCACCACGCCGGTCGTGCAAAAAGCGAAAGAGAAGGCAACACCGGCGCTTTATTTCACCAACCTGATTTCCGCCCGCCCGCTGATGGGACCGGCCGGGACCGGCTCGCTGCCGGGCATGATCGCAACGGCAATTGCCAACAAGGACCGGTTCCTGAAAATGCAGGACTTCTTCGAGGGCGTCGGCCAAGGCGACACTGCCGGCATCTGGCAGGACGTGCCGGAAGACAAGAGCGGCTACCGGGCGAAATACGCCAGAACGGTCCAGAAATCGCACAACGCGGTCGACAACGGGGAGAGCGTCGGATGCTGATCCTCGACCACGACCGGGCCGGCGGCTACTGGGGCAGCGTCTATGCCTTCACCGCCATCAAGGGATTGCAGGTGATCATTGACGGCCCCGTCGGCTGTGAAAACCTGCCGGTGACCTCGGTGCTGCATTACACCGATGCCCTCCCCCCGCACGAATTGCCGATCGTCGTCAGCGGTCTCTCCGAGGATGAGCTTGGCCAGCACGGCACGGAAGGTGCGATGAAACGGGCCCACCAGGCCCTCGATCCCGATCTGCCGGCCGTTGTCGTGACTGGATCGATCGCCGAGATGATCGGCGGTGGCGTGACGCCGGAAGGTACCAACATCAAGCGGTTCCTGCCCCGGACCATCGACGAGGACCAGTGGCAGAGCGCTGACAGGGCCCTCAAATGGCTCTGGACCGAGTTCGGCCCCAAACGCGTACCCAAAGCGCGCAAGCGCAAGGACGGCGCCAAGCCGAAGGTCAACATCATCGGTCCGATCTACGGCACGTACAACATGCCGTCCGATCTGCACGAGATCCGGCGTCTGTTGGAAGGTATCGGCGCGGAGGTCAACATGATCTTCCCGCTCTCCAGCCACGTTGAAGACGTTCGCAAGCTCGCCGATGCGGAAGCCAATGTCTGCCTCTACCGTGAATTCGGGCGGATGTTATGCGAGACCCTGGAGCGGCCTTACCTGCAGGCGCCGGTCGGCATCCATTCGACGACGGCGTTCCTGCGTACCCTCGGCGAAATCCTGGATCTTGATCCGGAGCCGTTTATCGCGCGGGAAAAACACACCACGCTGAAACCGCTCTGGGACCTGTGGCGCTCGGTGACCCAGGACTTCTTCGCCACGGCCAATTTCGCAATCGTCGCCAACGAAACCTATGTGCGCGGTGTCCAGAATTTCCTGGAAGAGGAAATGGGCCTGCCCTGTGCGTTCGCCGTCGCCCGAAAGGCCGGCGCGAAAACGGACAATCCGGAAGTGGCCGAACTGATCGCCAGGACGCCGCCCATGGTGATGTTCGGCTCCTTCAACGAGCGCATGTACATGGCCGAGGCCGGTGCGCGCGGCAAGTTCATCCAGCTTTCCTATCCAGGCGCCATCGTGCGCCGGCACACCGGCACGCCGGTAATGGGCTATTCGGGCGCGTGTTGGCTGATCCAGGAAGTCTGCAACGCCCTGTTCGACATGCTGTTCGAGATCCTGCCGCGGGCCGGAGAGCTCGACGCCATAGAGGCAACGACAGCCAGAGCGCGCACGGAAATGCCCTGGCGGGCCGACGCCCAGGCGGCGCTGGACAAATTGATCAACAGGGAACCGGTGCTGGTGCGCATTTCCGCCGCCAAGCGCTTGAGAGAAGCGGCCGAGCACGAAGCGCGCCGCGACAATTCAACAGATGTCGAGCTGACACATGTCGAGCGGGCTTCACGCCTTTCGACAGCGCCGGTCTGATCCCGAAGGGGGCCGGCACCGGCACATATGAGGGAGGGAGAGGAATGCTTTCCACCATGCAGGATACGGGTCCAACCCGCCGGCATCAGGAGCGGCGATCAGAAAAACTGATGATGAAACGGTTGTTCATCGTCGTTTTCCCGCTCTGCCTCGCGGTCGTCGTACTGGCGCGTGTCGTCCAGATCTTCGGTCCACGTGACGGCACCGTCGAAGGGTCCGTTTTTGCCGAAGCCAAGGCGTCGGCCTACGCAGCTTTGGGTTACGCGTTCCACGCGTGACCTGAGAACTTTGCCGGTGTTCTCGACATCGGCAAGACCCCAGTGAGACTGCTCATCCGGCTTCACTGGAACCCGGCCGCGGGGGCGCCGCGGCGTTTCGAGACTACGAGGTGAATTTGATGGCTGATTCATCAAATGTCTCACTTTCGGGTCTGACCGAAAGCGAAGCGCAAGAGGTCCATGGATTCTTCATCCAAGGCTTTTTGATATTCACGGCGATCGCTGTCGTCGCGCATATCTTGGTCTGGTTGTGGCGTCCCTGGATTCCCGGTCCGGATGGCTATGCCTCACTTGAAGGTGTCAACCAGACGGCTCAGGCGCTTTTGCCGATGCTTGCATAGGGAGGTCGCAACATGTGGAGAATCTGGCTCATGTTCGATCCGCGCAGGGCACTCGTTGCTCTGTCGGTCTTCCTGTTCACGCTCGCCATTTTGATCCATTTCATCCTGCTGAGCACTGATCGATTCAACTGGCTTGAGGGGAAACCCATCACGACCGGTTCTATCGAACAATCCGTCACGGTGGGCGAGGATCTGAGGCTAATCGGCTGAAAAACAGGCGGCGGGCGCGGCTCTTCATGGTTCCGTCCGCCGCCAAATCGCAAGACAGCCCAATCGCCATCCGGCTGATCACCTGTGGAGGAGAGACAATGGCGCTGCTGAGTTTTGAACGCAAATATCGCGTGCGTGGCGGGACGCTGATCGGCGGCGACCTCTTCGACTTCTGGGTCGGCCCGTTCTATGTCGGTTTTTTCGGTGTGACCACTGCGTTTTTCGCAAGCCTGGGCACCGCCCTGATCATCTATGGGGCCGCCCTCGGCCCCACCTGGAACATCTGGCAGATTTCCATCGCTCCACCAGACCTCTCCTATGGTCTGGCACTGGCGCCGCTGAAGGAGGGCGGGCTCTGGCAGATCATCACCGTCTGCGCGCTCGGGGCCTTCTGTTCCTGGGCCCTGCGCGAGGTCGAGATCTGCCGCAAGCTGGGCATCGGCTATCACGTTCCCTTCGCCTTTTCCTTCGCGATCTTCGCCTACGCAACGCTGGTGGTAATTCGCCCGCTGCTGCTCGGCGCGTGGGGGCATGGCTTTCCATACGGCATCTTCAGTCACCTCGACTGGGTGTCGAACGTCGGCTACCAGTATCTGCATTTCCACTACAATCCGGCGCACATGATTGCCGTGTCGTTCTTCTTCACGACCTGTCTGGCGCTCGCGCTTCACGGCGGCCTGATCCTGTCCGCAGCCAATCCCGGCGAAAGCCAGGAAGGCGGCGGCAAGCAGGCCGAAGTCAAGACACCCGAATACGAAGACACGTTTTTCCGCGACATCATCGGCTACTCCATCGGCACGCTTGGCATCCACCGGCTTGGCCTGATCCTCGCACTGAACGCGGGTTTCTGGAGCGCAGTGTGCATCGTCATCAGCGGACCGTTCTGGAACCAGGGCTGGCCCCAGTGGTGGAACTGGTGGCTTGACCTGCCGATCTGGAGCTGAGGGGACCCGTCATGAGCCAATATCAGAACATCCTGACAATCGTTCAGATCAGCGGCCCCGCCGAAGACGGCATGCCGCTGCCCAGAGGAGACAGCGAGCGCCGCGGCACGCCGAAAATGTCGCGGCTGCTCGGCTGGATCGGCAATGCCCAGCTCGGACCGATCTATCTCGGTTATCTCGGATCACTGTCGCTTCTCTTCGGTTTTATCGCCTTTGAGATCATCGGGCTGAACATGCTGGCCTCGGTCGGCTGGGACCCGGTCCAGTTCGTGCGCCAGCTATTCTGGCTAGGCCTGGAACCGCCGCCGGCCCATTATGGCATCAAGGTTTTGCCACCACTCAATGACGGCGGGTGGTGGCTGATCGCCGGCTTTTTCCTGACTGCCTCCGTTCTGCTTTGGTGGCTCCGGGTCTACCGGCGCGCGCGCCAGCTCGAACTCGGCACTCACGTGGCCTGGGCCTTTGCCTCGGCAATCTGGCTGTTCCTGGTGCTCGGCTTCATCCGGCCGCTGCTGATGGGTAACTTTTCCGAAGCCGTGCCGTTCGGCATCTTCCCGCATCTGGACTGGACCGCGGCTTTTTCAATCCGCTACGGCAATCTGTACTACAACCCGTTCCACTGCCTCTCAATCGTCTTCCTCTATGGCTCGGTGCTGCTGTTTGCCATGCATGGCGCGACCATCCTGGCCGTCGGCAAATATGGCGGCGAACGGGAGCTGGAGCAGATCACCGACCGGGGCACCGCCTCGGAACGCGCCGCCCTGTTCTGGCGCTGGACCATGGGCTTCAACGCCACGATGGAATCCGTTCACCGTTGGGCCTGGTGGTTCGCCATCCTGACGCCGCTCACCGGCGGCATCGGCATCCTCTTGACCGGCACCGTTGTCGACAACTGGTACCTGTGGGGCATTGAGCACGGGCTCGTTTCGCCGCTGCCCGACATCTATCCGGATGTCGTTGACCCGGCCGCGCAGTAAGGAGAAGGAAAATGCAACTTTGGATACCGTTTGCTGCTTCCGCCGGAGCCTTGCTCGCTGTCGCCAGCTTTGTCGGTGCCGGCTGGGACGCCCCGCCGGTCGAATCCACCCAGATCGGCTACCGGGGCACCGGCATGTATCTGGAACAGGATGTCGAGAAACTTGAGGCGCTGAAGGTCGCGAACGTGGTTCCCGAAGCGCCCTGGGAGGCGGATCCGGAAGGAGATCGCGCGGGCGACCTTTACGAGAACGTTCAGGTGCTGGGCGACCTTTCGGATGACCAATTCAACCAGTTCATGGCCTCGATCACGGAATGGATCGCACCTGAACAAGGCTGCGAATACTGCCATGACCTGGAAAACCTGGCCTCGGATCAGATTTACCAGAAAGTCGTCGCCCGGCGCATGATCCAGATGAACCAGGCGATCAATGTCGACTGGGGCGACCATGTCGGTGCCACCGGTGTGACGTGCTACACCTGCCACCGAGGTCATGGCATCCCGCTTGACTACTGGGTCGACGACCAGGAACCGAAACCGGCCAGCAACATGAGCCGGGCCGGACAGAATGTCGCCGGCACATATTCTGGCAACACCTCTCTGCCGCAGAATGCGCTCATGGACTATCTGCTCGGTGACGAGCCGATCCGCGTGCATTCGCTTTCCGCCCTGCCGACCGGAACCAATCCGGCGGGTGTCAAGGAAACGGAGAAAACCTGGTCCCTGATGATGTACATGTCGGAATCGCTCGGGGTAAATTGCGTCACCTGCCACAATTCCCGAGCCTTCAACGACTGGGACCAGAGCCCGCCGCAGCGGGTCACCGCCTGGCACGGCATCAACATGACGCGGGCGCTCAACACGGACTATTTGACCGGCCTCGCTCCCGTCTTCCCCGCGCACCGCAAGGGTCCTGAAGGCGATGTCTTCAAGGTCGGCTGCGCGACATGCCACAACGGTGTTCAGAAGCCGCTCTACGGCGTCTCGATGCTGCAGGCTTATGTCGATGCCCTCGACAAGAAGGGCCCGACGGACGTGCCGGACTATTCGACTTATGTGCCCGGCGAAACCCAGGTGATGGGTGCGCAAGCACCGACCACCTCATCCGCGCTGCCTCCCAGGACCACAGTGGCGGATGCCAAAGACTGACGGCAAGCCAGTGCGCATCGAGGGAGCCTTCGGGCTCCCTTTTTTTGTGCAGGTGCAGGTGACGATCCGGTCGTGAGCGGGACAGAGACGACCGTTCGAATGTGTGCTTGTCCGTTCAGTCGAACTTCAGACCAGGAAAGCGCTGAAGGTAGATTTGAAACCAGGGCGTGAAGTCCTGCGGGGCAGCGCTGACTTCCTGATGCAGGTCTTCCGGAGTGATCCAGCGCACCGCATCGACTTCGTCCGGATCGGGAACGATCTCCAGAGACTTGCTGTCGACCTGGGCACTGAATAGGGTGACCCGTTCATGCTCGCTAAGGCCCTCGCCGACGCTTGCCGCATACTCCACCGTCTGATGCCGCATGAGCGGCAGGGTGAAGCCAAGCTCTTCGTCCAGCCGGCGCTCTGCACAGGCTTCCAGGCTTTCTTCCCAATGCGGATGGCTGCAGCAGGTGTTCGCCCATTGGCCGCCGCAGTGATACTTGGCGGCCGCCCGACGTTGAATCAACAGCCTGTCGCCATCGAAGACGAACACGGAAACCGCCAGATGAAGCAGGCCCTTCACATGGGCCTCCATCTTCTCGACGGGATAGAGGGTGCCGTCGCCGGCGATCGCCGGGATGATGATATGCCTGTTCATGGGTTCAGTGTCCGTTTCCTGGCGGAGTTTCACGCAACCGCGCGCGCCAGGGCGCATTGCGACCACAGCGCGCACAAGGACTGCGCCAAATGCCGAATATCAGCATCGCTGTGCAGCGGTGTCGGCGTGATCCGCAGCCTCTCTGTGCCGACCGGCACGGTCGGATAATTGATTGGCTGCACATATATGTTGAAATCGGTCAGGAGAACATCGGAAATCCATTTGCATTTCGATGCATTGCCGACCATCACCGGCACAATGTGGCTGGGATTGTCCATGTGTGGAATGCCACGTGCGTTTAGCGCGGCGCGGACCTTGGCGACGTTTGCCTGGTGCAAGCGGCGCTCTTGCCTGCTTTCCTTCAGATACCGGATCGAGGCCGTGGCGCCGGCAGCCAGCGCCGGCGGCAGGGCCGTCGTGAAGATGAAGCCGGACGCAAACGAGCGGACAAAGTCGATCAGCACCGCAGGTCCGGTGATGTAACCGCCCATGACCCCGAAGGCCTTGCCAAGCGTGCCTTCAATGACGGTCAGACGATCCATCAGCCCGTCACGTTCGGCAACACCGCCACCGCGCGGCCCGTACATGCCGACCGCATGAACCTCGTCGAGATAGGTGATCGCTCCGAACGCATCGGCCACGTCGCAGATAGCCTCGATCGGCGCCATGTCGCCATCCATGGAATAAACACTCTCAAAAGCCACCATCTTGGGCGCGTCCGGATCGTCAGCTGCCATCAACTCGCGCAGGTGTGCCGGGTCGTTATGGCGGAACAGGCGCTTTTCACAACGGGAATGGCGGATACCCTCGATCATCGAGGCATGGTTGAGCGCATCCGAATAGACGATGATGCCCGGTATCCTGGAAAGAAGCGTGCCAAGCGCCGCCCAATTGGAGACATAGCCCGACGTGAAGATCAGCGCCGCTTCCTTGGCATGGAGATCAGCAAGCTCACGCTCCAGCAGGACATGATAGTGGTTGGTGCCGGAAATGTTGCGGGTACCGCCGGCGCCGGCGCCGCATTTTTCGATGATCTCGGTCATGCGGCCGGTCACGACCGGATTCTGCCCCATGCCGAGGTAATCGTTGGAGCACCAGACCGTCACTTCCCGGATCTCGCCGGTCTCTTCGTAGAAGGTCGCTTTCGGAAAGTCGCTGCATTGGCGCTCCAGTTCGGCGAAGACGCGGTAATTGCCGGCGGATCTCAAACCGGAGAGAGCGGTTTCCATGTGATCGAGAATATCCATTGTTTTGTCCTCTTCCCTCTCTGGAGCCGTCAAGGCGTTTCAGCCGGACGATCTGCGCCGGCCGCCACGGGCGCCAGCTTGCGTGGTTGTGTCTTGGGTGCGCCGGCAGGCGCCGCGCCGGGAACGGCCCACCGCCAAAGCGCGGTGTCGGAGACCGGCAGCACGAGAATGAGATGCTCGACGATGGCGAGTGCCATGAAGCTCGCCAGCAGGATATGGCCGACGACCGAATAGTCCTGATGCGCCCGGAGCGCCCCGGCCACCAGCACCGCGAACAGGCCGACCGCAATCGCCAGCAGCAGCGGGAAAAAGGGCGTCGTCCGGCCGGTATTGAAATAGGATTTCAGATGCAGGATGGCGGGCGGCATCAGACCGCTGACGGAATGACGCGCCCCCAGGAAGATCAGCACTTTGGCCGAAATGCGCATGCCCCAGAGCAAACCGAAGGTCGCAAGGCCAAAGAGATTGACGCTGTCCCGGAACATGAACCACAGGAAGACCCCGGTGATCAGCAGCGCGATTTCATGATCACACACCGCCTTCCAGGCCGCTTTGAAGCGGGCGAAGCCGCTAAGCCCCGGCGGGCATTCCACCTTGCGCCGGCCGGTGACCATCCCGGTCAGAAACGTGGTCTCGTGCCACGCCCAGACCAGCAGGGCCCCGAAGAACCCCGCATAGGAGCCGAGCGGTGTGTGCTCCCTGCTGCCATAAAGCATCAGCAGGAAACCGATCACGCCAACCAGCGTGATTGCCGGCAACAGTTGCCAGGGGCCCAGACGCTTCTTGCCCGCCCAGTGCACCATAGCCAGCACGAGTCCGGTCGAGAGCCACCAGATGCCGATGGCAATCAGGACAGCAATGACCGGAGCCGCGAGGTTCATGGAAGCCGCCTCACCAGACCGGCTGCAGCCGGGAGGTCTCGGGCAGCTCGTTCTTTTTGGTCGGGATCATGTACATGCGCAGGAAGTTCATTCCGGCCGCACATCCCCACCAGGCCTTGCCGAACCGGCCGCTCAGGCCTCCCCTTGCGCCTGCCGCCTGCATTTTGCGGTTGATCCGCTCCATACGGCGGAAACTTTCCACCAGAGCCGGATTGTCGAGATCCAGCTCAAGCGGGAAGCATTGCCTGGAGATTTCCGAGGTCAGCTTGAAGACCCGCATGTCATAGTCATCGATATCGACGCCCATGGCCTTGTGAAACGCCGGACGCATGTGATCGCGCACATACATGGTCGCGAACACTGCCAGCAGGAAGAACTTGATCCAGAGCTTGTTGCGACCTTCCAGAAGGCGGCGGTCCGAACGGATGATCAGCGAGAAGGCTTCCCCATGGGAGAACTCGTCGTTGCACCACTGCCGGAACCATTTGAAGATTGGATGGAAGCGGTGCTCGGGATGCTGTTCCAGATGCCGGAAGATGGTGATGTAGCGGGCATAACCGATCTTCTCGGAGAGATAGGTGGCGTAGTAGATGAACTTCGGCTTGAAGTAGGTGTATTTCTTTGCCTTGGCGAGGAAGCCCATGTTGACCCCGATGCCGAAATCTTTCAGAGCGTCGTTGATAAAACCCGCGTGACGGCTTTCGTCCCGGCTCATATAGCCGAACAGTTCGCAGATCTCCTTGTTCTTGCCGCGGCGCTTCATTTCCTTGTAGAGCACGCAGCCGGAAAATTCCGAGGTCAGCGAAGAAACGAGAAAGTCGATCAGCTCCTCCCGGAGGTCGTCCGGCAGGGCATCTATATCGATGTCGTTCCACTCTTCGTTGCGCTTGAAATGACCCTTGTTGGGATCGCTTTTCATCTGGGCTATCAGGGCATCCCATTCTTCGCGGACCGGTTCGACATCGATCTTGTCCATCTCGTCGAAATCGGTGGTGTAGAACCGCGGTGTCAGCATGGTCGAAACCAGGGCGCTTCGGGTGGTGTCATTGACGGCGGTCTTGCGGTCTTCGACCGTCGGCTTGGGATCGGCCAGATCGGCTTTTGAGACTGGCTTGTTCATGACAGCGCCCTTTCCGTAAAGCTGAATTCACAAAGTTCCATCATCTCGAAATCACCGGTCGCACGCGTCCAGGCGCGTTCCAGCGGTCCGGCGCGCCGGATCGTCGCTTCGCGGCGGAAGCTCTCGCTCTGGCCGTAAGGGATCGATACTGGAGCGCCATGCACGAAGACCTCGTCTCCGGGATGGACAACAATGCCGTTGTCGAAGCGCACGTGGGCGCCGAGCTGGTCGAAGGTGTTGTTGATTTCAACGGTGCAGTCGACTGTCTCCCTGCGCCGCATCAAGGCAAAAATGGGGTTCATTGGCTTGCTCCTCCCTGAGCACCAAGCAGCGCCTCGAAAGCCGCCGCGTTGTCCTTGCCGAAGGCTTCCAGATAGATCCGCTCGCCCGTCGCCGTGTCGGACAGGCTGACGGTGCCGGCCTGCCACTTGATGAGACGATAGGGAGCGGTTTCGGGAACCTTGGCGACCATGCGCATGCGTTCGAACGCGCGCAGCGAGCCGCGCACGAATCCGCCTGTGTCTTTTTTGTAAATCGCAATTTCGCTGCCCGTGGCAGCATCCGTCACGATGACCGTATCCTGGTCACCGCGCGAAAGGATGATGTCGCGAATGGCTACGGGTGCACCGGTCCGGTGCTTTATCACGCCGATACCGGTTGCCTGTCCGAAGACGACCGCTGCAGCGGCAAAGCCCAGAAGCAGAGCCGCGCCTATCAGGATCCCCGCCGGGAACACATTGGCGCGCCTGCCTTTGCGCTCAGAAAAATACCCAAGGTGGGATGCCGACGCCATGATCTCCTCCTATTCCGCCGCCATGACTGCCGGTGGAACGGCTGCCAGCTCGGGAGCGCCTTCCTCAAGACGGGCGTGACCGGAATTCAGCGATGCATACTGGGTAATCGCGAGCGCAAGGATGTCAGCTGCCTTCTTTGCATCACCCAGGCAGATCAGACTCGGCTCGGGATCGGCGAACCGCCAGGCACGCACATGTGGCCATTGCAGCAACCAGGACAACCTGTGCCCGGGCAGCAACTCGATTGCAACATGCCCCGCGCCACCGCCCAGATCCGCCAGCGACAGCGCGTTCATCTGCTTGAACGGCAGGTTGAGGGTCATGGAGAAGGCCACGCCAAATCGGATTACCACCCGGCGGGACGTGATCGTATAGAGCGTCGTTTTCCCAACTGCCCACGCGAACAACTCCAGCATGCCTATGAGGACGGTCGCCAGCGCCGTCAGTACGGCGACCGAAAAGACGATTCCCGCAATCGGACGTCCGTCGTAAAACCCGCCGACGATTGCCCAGACGGCCAGCAGGGCGAAATATCCTGCAATCCAGCGGGTCTTGAGAACATGACGAGCGACCAACCGCGCCGATGGCCGGCCTTGCCAGAGCATCTCCTCGCCCTCGGGCAGATAACCTGGCAGGCCCGGGACGGGCTCGATCTCGTGCTCACGGGCGACAAACTGTTTCACAGCAGAGCCTCCCGGCGGTTCCTTAGGGCATAGAGCAGACCGCTCCCGTAATAGGCTGCGATCTTGTCTTCCTCGAGCCGCGTGACTGTTTCCGCCTTGGCCCGGGCCGGCACATCACCGAACTGTTGCGAAGTGACGGCATGGACATAGAGATATGGCTTGTTGCCCCTGCCTTTCTTTATGACGACGAAGTTGTTGGGCAGGAGTGCGCTGGCGGGGCCACCCTCGACCTCGATCTCGTAATAGCGGATCAGGTGCTCGGAGCGATCGACCCAGACATCCCTGACCGTGGCGCCTGTTTGACCGTCGCAGCCGACCACCGGCAAACCACGCGGGTCGATCTCGCCCTCGGCAATGTCGAAGCCTTGGGCCATGCGCAGCGGCACGATCCGGGCTTCGCCATGGGCTGTGAGATCGGGAACGTCATCACGCTCGGCCCAGGAACCCGGACCAACCCCGGCCAGCATCGGATTGCCGGTCGGCTCCACGGGATACCCAGGTGCGCGGGATATCCGCTCGGCGTTCAGCGGCCGCTCGTCGCGCTTGAGATCGGGCACTTCTCTCGTGCCCTGGCCATGGGGCAGGACAAAGGTTTTCTTGTCCGGCACGAAGAGCCAGGGGCTCTTGTTGTAGGCGCCGGAGACGTCATCCTCCAGCGGGTAGCCCTCGCGCCGGTCCTCCTTGCGGATGTACCAGATGAGCCCGGCGAAAAAGACCCAGAATGCATAAAGCACCACCTGGGCGACATCTATGCTGCCGACGACGGAACCGGTCATGGTCATTCCTCCTCCACATGGCGGCCTTTTCCCGGATCAACCGGGCATTTCGGCCAGCCCAAATCGCATGTCTTTGCCGCTGTCCTGCCGGTAGCGGTGTCCGGTGAGCGGGCCGAGAACTGCCAGGCAAATGAAAAGCAGCCCGATCTCAAGGTGATAGACGACGAGATATCCGCTCGACGCCGTGTCCATGGCGGTCCCGAGCGCACCATCGAGCGCAAACCCATTGACGGCGTTCTTGATGACCCCGCCCAGTAGAAGACTGACCCCGATGGCGGTCGCCTGAACCGCGCCCCAGGCGCCGACCAGAATGCCGCTGTCGGCGCGTTTCGAGATGCCCATCGCCGCCAGCATGGTGCCGACCGCAAACAGACCGCCGCCGAGACCCACGCCCGCTGCGCCCGCATAGAAAAGGCCATCGAGACCGAGCGGCGATGCGAAGATCACACCAAGGAAAGCGGCGATGCCGATCAAGAGGCCGCGCGCTGCAACCCGGTACATATGCGCCCCGTGATTGAGACTGCACGCAGCCCAGCCGAACCCTGCCATGGTCCCTGCCGCCCAGAGGCCGGTAAGCAGCGTGGTCTGGCCGACGCTCATGCCGAGGATCTCGCCGCCATAGGGCTCCAGCAAAATGTCCTGCATGGAAAAGGCCGCTGAGCCGACGGCAACGGCGAGCAACAGACGAAGCGTGCCGGGGTCGCGCCGATAGTCCGCCAATGCCTCCCGGAAGCCGATCAGCTCGCGGTCCTTCGACGTCCGGTTGGGATCCCGGGATTCCTGCTTCCACATGGCGATCACATTGAGCGCTATGGTGAAGACCGCCGTGCCCTGGATGACCTGGATCAGCTGCTTGGACGAAAAATCAACCAGGAAGATGCTGTAGAAAACAGATGCGCCGATCATACCTGCCAGCAGCATCACGTAGAGAAGAGCGACCACCCGGGGACGTTTGTCCCGAGGCACGATATCGGTCGCCAGCGCCAGGCCAGCCGTCTGGGCCATGTGCAGGCCGAACCCGGTCAGCAGAAATGCGAGGCTTGCGCCCGCAGCACCCGCCCAACTGGGGCCGAGTGTCTGGGACTGCAGCAGCAATAGCGCGAAGGGCATGATGGCAAGGCCGCCAAACTGCAACAGGCTTCCGAGCCAGATGTAAGGCACGCGCCGCCAGCCGAGCACGGATTTATAGGTGTCGGATCGGTACCCGAAGAAGAGACGAAGCGGTGCCGCCAGAACCGGAATGGCGACAACGGCCGAGACCAGCGCGACCGAAACGCCAAGTTCAACGATCAGCACCCGGTTGAGCGTGCCCGTCAACAGAACCAGCACACAGCCAGCGGAGACCTGGAACAGCGCCAGCCGCAACAGTCGAGAAAGCGGCACATCTTTTGTGGCGGCATCCGCAAACGGCATGAAGCGCAGTCCGGCTTTTTGCCAGAGCACGATCATCTTGCGGTTTGCGGCGCCGAACATCATTTCCGGGTCACCTCCACGGCTTGAGACGTGTAGAAGCCGACCGAAATCCTGTGGCTGCGGCCAACCTTCCACTCGCTCATGTGTGGTTGCGTGACCAGTTGGGAGGCGAGACGCTCCGGCTGTGTGGGATAAATGGCCGGCGCCCGGTCCGAGCGCGGAAAGGCCTTGCCGATCATCAGCATGGCACGAAGCAGATGAGAGCTTGGCGCCAGCGTGAAGATCAAGCGCTCGCGGGTGCGTTCAGCGAATTGCTCCAGCACACGCTTGGCGTCTTCCGGCGCGTAGTGGATCAGGACATCCATCGCGATAACGGCATCGAACATACCCAGATGCGGGTCGAGCATGTCGCCGCTATGGAATTCGACAGAGCCGGAAGCCGGCACGCTTCTCTTCGCCTGAAGCTCCAATGCGCGTTGGCGGGCAAACGTAACCATTTGGGCCGATAGATCGATGCCGACGACCTCTGCCCCCCGCGCCATCAGGTCAAAGGACAGAACGCCCGAGCCGCAGCCTGCGTCGAGGATGCGCCAGCCGGTAAGATCCTGCGGCAGCCAGCCGGACAGGGTTGCGCGCATGTCTTCCCGGCCCTTGCGAACCGTCGCCCTTATGCCGCTCACCGGCTGGTCGCCGGTCAGGCGCTTCCAGGCTTCCAGCGCCGTGCGGTCGAAATAGTGTTCAATTTCACCGGTGCGTCTGATGTAGCTGGCCCGTGTCATGCTTGCTCCCAAAGCCTCATTCAAAGCCGAGAAATTCAAAGATCTCCCGGTCCTTCATCGGTTCCGCGTTCAGGGCCTCCGTGCCCGCCCAGAGTTGCTCGGCAAGCTGGAGATACTCGTTCTGTATGGCCTTGATGTCCGGCGTGTCGCCCATCTCGAAGAGCGTTGCCTTTTTCAGGCGGCTGAGGCGCACGTGATCACTATCGGGTACATGTGCCAGGCGCTTCAGGCCGACCGCCTCGTTGTAGCGGTCGATCTGATCGGTCTCGCGGGACCGGTTGGCGATGACGCCGCCAAGGCGCACTTCGTAGTTCTTGGCCTTGGCCTTGATCGCGGCGACGATGCGGTTCATGGCAAAGACGCTATCGAAATCGTTGGCTGCGACCACGACCGCCCGCTCCGCATGTTGCAGCGGCGACGCGAAACCACCGCAGACCACGTCGCCGAGCACGTCGAAAATGACCACATCGGTATCATCGAGAAGATGGTGCTCTTTCAGGAGCTTCACGGTCTGGCCAACGACGTATCCGCCGCAGCCAGTGCCGGCGGGCGGCCCGCCGGCTTCAATGCACTGCACGCCGTTGAAGCCTTCGACCATGTAGTCTTCCGGGCGCAATTCCTCGGTGTGAAAGTCCACTTGTTCCAGAATGTCGATGACAGTCGGGATCAGGCTCTTGGTCAGGGTGAAGGTGCTGTCGTGCTTGGGATCGCAGCCGATCTGCAGAACTCTTTTGCCGAGCTTGGAAAATGCAACCGAGAGGTTTGAAGACGTGGTCGACTTGCCGATGCCGCCCTTGCCGTAGATGGCAAAAACCTTCGCGCCTTCGATCTCCATCGTCGTATCGAGATGCACCTGGACGCTGCCTTCCCCGTCCGCCCGTTCGCGCAGCTTCTGGGCCGTGCGCGCTTCCTGTTCGGCGGTCTTGGGATGGGTGTAAATATTCATTCGGCTGCCTCCGTTACCAGGCCTTCAAGCCGGTCTTCGAGTTCTTCTCCCGCCCGACGCAGAGCCTCGAGCGTTTCGGCATCCGGCTGCCAGTAATCGCGTTCCTGGGCTTCCAGCAGGCGGGCAGCGACCCGCGCGGCGGAGGCCGGATTGAGCTCGGAAAGCCTGCGGCGCATGGCTTCGTCGAGCACATAGGTTTCGGTGATTTTCTGATAGACCCAGGGGTCCACACCGCCAGTCGTTGCCGACCAGCCAAGGGTATTGGTTACGTTCGCCTCGATGTGGCGCACGCCCTCATAGCCATGTTGAAGCATGCCCTCGTACCATTTCGGATTGAGCGTCCGGGTCCTGGTTTCCAGCGCTACCTGCTCGCCCAGCGAGCGAACTTTGGCTTCGCCCTGTGTCTGGTCGGAAATATAGACGGGCAGATCGACACCGCCCCTGGCCTTGGATACCGCCTTGGACAGACCGCCAAGCGTGTCGAAATAGTGTTCGATCGTCGTGACGCCGATTTCGACCGACTCCAGGTTCTGATAGGCCATGTCGACCTCCGACAGGACGGCATTCAAGAGCGCCGTCTGGCGGCTGGTCTTGCCCTTGCGGCTGATCGCGAAGCTCTTGCGGTTGGTATAGGTCTCTGCGATTTCCTCGTCGTCGGTCCACGCGGAGGACGCGATCAGCATGTTGACGTTGGAGCCATAGGTGCCGTCCGCGTTGGAGAAGACGCGGTAGGCGGCCGCTTCAAGGTCGCAGTCATTGGCTTTGCAATAGGCAAGCGCATGTTTGCGGATGAAGTTTTGCTCAACAGGCTCGTCTGCGGTGGCGGCGAGATAACTCGCTTCGGCCAGCATGCTCGCCTGGATCGGAAGGAGATCGCGAAAGATCCCGGAGAGGGTCATCACCGCATCGATGCGCGGCCTATTCAGCTCTTCCAGCGGGATCAGTTCGGCACCGCAGACCCGGTTATAGGCATCAAGACGCGGCCGCGTGCCCATCAGGGCCATCGCCTGGGCGAGCGGGGCGCCACCGGTCTTCAGATTGTCGGTCCCCCAGAGAACGATGGCCACGGTTTCGGGCAACTTTCCGTCGCTCTTCAAGGTTCTTTCCAGAATCCGTGCTGCTTGCCGCGCACCGTCTTCCAGCGCGAAGCGGCTGGGAATGCCGAAGGGATCGAAGCCGTGAATGTTGCGACCGGTCGGCAGAAGATCTGGCGTGCGCATCAGGTCGCCGGACGGAGCCGGCGGCACGAACCGGCCGTCAAGCGCAAGCACCAGGCCGTCCAGTTCACGGTTGTTAGCAAGTTCGCTGTTGATGTCGCCGAGCCTGTGTACCGCTTGCAGGGCATCTTCGCCGAGGTCCCGGCACAGGGCTTCCAGAGCGCTGCCGTCGGAAGCCGCAATCGCCCGGCACAGAGCTTGATCGGCGATGAAGCCGGTCTCCGTCACAAGGCCGGCCGACATATGCGCCAGCATTTCCGCGCGTTCACCTTCCGCCATGCCGCGTCCAGCCACATGAAGGCCGTGCGGGATCAGCGCGTATTCGGTTTCGGTGACCGCCGAGACCAGATGCTGCACGAAGGCTTCTTCTGACAGATCACCGGTCTCGCCGGTCAGGTCGAGCTGGTCGGCCTGTACCCGAATGACCTCCAAAAGCCTTTCACGCTCGCCTCTGGCGCCGGGGTCGGTCGTGCGGTACTGGTCGAGGCTCGCCTTCAGGCTGTTGAGGCCCTTGTAGAGACCGGCTTCCGTGATCGACGGGGTCAGGTAGGAAATCAGGGTCGCGGCGGAGCGTCGTTTGGCGATCGAGCCTTCCGACGGATTGTTGGCCGCATAGAGATAGAAATTCGGCAGACTGCCAAGCAACCGGTCCGGCCAGCAGCTGCCGGACAACCCGGTGTGCTTGCCGGGCATGAATTCCAGCGCCCCGTGGGTGCCGAAATGCAAGACTGCATCCGCGCGGAAAGTCTCGCGCAGATAGGTGTAATAGGCGGCAAACGCATGGTTCGGCGCAAAGCCCCCCTCGAACAGGAGCCGCATCGGATCGCCCTCGTAGCCGAAGGGCGGCTGGATGGCGACCAGCAGGTTGCCGAATTGCCGGCCAAGCACATGGATGCCGCTACCGTTCGACAGGATCCGTCCCGGCGCAGGCCCCCATTGCGTCTCGATCTCGCCAAGATGCCTTTCCTGGCGCACATGATCGTCAGCCGCCACGGTTACATGGACATTCGCTTCCGTGCCGAAACGGTCGGCATTGCCTTTCAGGATCATGTCCTGCAATGCGCCGGCATCGGCCGGCACCTCAATATCATACCCCTCAGCTGCGAGCCGCTTCATCGTCTCCAGCAGGCTTTCAAACACCGACAGGAAAGCGGCCGTACCGATATTGCCGCCATTGGGCGGATAGTTGAACAGGGTGACGGCGATCCGACGGTCTTCCCGCGGGGTCTGGCGCAGCCTCACCATGGCGGCGAGGCGATCGGCGAGGAGTGCGACCCGCTCGTCATCGGGGCGCATACAGGCCCGTCCGGACGGGCAAGTGCCGAGCTGGCGCGCACAGATGCAGGCCTCTTTCCGACTGCTAGTTCCGGAACGGCCGCCGATCACCATCGAACCGACGGCCCCGTCGAGCTCGGGAATCGCGACCATCAGCGTGGTCTCGATCGGCGTCAGCCCCTGGGTTGAGGCCTGCCAGCCTTCCCGGGTCTGAAACTCGGTTACGCAGGCCGACAGATATGGCACATCAAGTTTGGTGAGCGTTTCCGCGGCCGCGGCCGCATCGCTGTAAGCCGGACCACCGACCAGCGAGAAGCCTGTCAGCGAGCATAGTGCGTCGACCGTGGCCTTGCCGTTGGCGTCGGTCATGAAATCGTCGATAGCCGCGCGCATGTCGAGCCCGGAACAGAACACGGGTACGACGTTGAACCCCCGTGCCTCCAGTGCCGCGATGACATCGTCATAGTGGCCGGTGTCACCAGAGAGAATGTAGGTGCGCAGCAACAGGATGCCGATCGTGCCTTTCGGCTTCTTCACCCTGGCGAGGTCCTTCAGCCGGGTCGCGACCCGCGGGGTTGAGCGCGGATGATAAAGCCCCCGTTCCGGGTATTCCCTCGGGGCCGCCGCCGCGATCTTGCCGCGCAAGTCCTTGCGCGCGCCGGAAGCGTATTTTCCGACAAGCAGACGCACCATATTGGCGATGTTCTCGTCAGAAGCCGCGATCCGGTATTGCAAAGTCAGGAAATAGGTGCGCACGTCCTGGGCCGTGCCGGGAATGAACTTCAGCAGTTTCGGCAGGCGGCGCAGCATGGCGAGCTGGCGTTCACCCGCAGTCTTGCCGCTTTCCTTACCGCCACGGCTGCTGCCGCCACGCAGCTTCTTCAAGAGCGCCAGCGGACCTTTCTGCTCGCCGCTCATGCGGAAACGCCCCATGGCGGTGTATTTCATGATCGTGCCGGCAGACATGCAGCAGACCATGGCGTCGCAGGAAAGGTGCCGGGCCTCCAGTGCATCGGCAATCGCCGTGACATGCTCCTCGACGAAGATCATCGACACGATGATGATGTCACCGGTGCGGATCGCCTCGCGGCACTCGGCCAGACGGTCCGCATTGTCCGCCCAGTCCGTCGCCGCATGAACGCTCAGGGTCAGCCCCGGCAGATCCTTTGCCAGAAGCTTGCGCGCATCGTCGACTGCCGCCGCGACATGATTGTCAAGCGTCACCAGAACCACCCGGATCGGGAGGTTGCTATCGGGCGAAATGGGCTTTCGCATCGTATAACGTCTCCACGGTGATCGGGTGAATGCCGTTTTCGGCGGCGAAATGTTCGGTGTTGCGCCGGGCTTTGCCCCTGACAAAAAACGGCACTTTCTTGAGTTCGCGCTCGGCTTCCTGCGTCCAGAGCGTTTCGACGTCCGTAAGCACGATCGGCGCATCGGGTTCGGCCTTGGTGGACGCCGCCGCCGCAGGACTGTGCGCATGCAGATGCGAGGCCGCTGCCTCATCGTTGAATTCGAAATCGTCCCGGAACATCGCCAGCAGATGTTCTTCAAGGCCCATCATCAGTGGATGCACCCAACTGTCGAAAATGACGTTGGCACCCTCGAACCCCATTTGCGGCGAATAGCGGGCCGGGAAATCCTGGACATGCACGGGCGCGGAAATCACCGCGCAGGGAACCCGGAGGCGCTTGGCGATATGCCGTTCCATCTGCGTGCCGAGCACCAGTTCCGGACGGGCCGCGATGATCGCGTCCTCCACTTCAAGATGATCGTCCGTGATCAGCGCCTCAACACCGTGCTCCTTTGCAGCGGCACGAACATCGCGCGCGAATTCACGCATGTAGGTGCCGAGGCCGCAGACCTTGAAACCAAGTTCGTGGGCGGCAATCCGCGCAGCCGCGATCGCGTGGGTCGCATCGCCGAAAATGAAGACGCGCTTGCCGGTCAGATAAGTACTGTCGATCGACCTGGAGTACCAGGTCAGCCTGTCCTGGTCGGCAGATCCAACAGCATGCGCTTCCAATCCGGCCAGAGCACGAGCTTCGGCGACGAAACGCCGGGTCGCGGCAACGCCGATAGGGGCAGTCGACGTGAAAGGCATGCCATAGGCTTTTTCCAGCCAGCGCGCGGTGGTCTCGGCAACCTCCGGATAGAGCACGATGTTGAAAGCCGCCTCCGGCAACCGGGAAAGGTCTTCGGGCCGCGCCCCGAGCGGCGCCACAACACGCACGTCGAGACCGTTTTCCTTAAGCAAAGCCATGATTTCGCGGACATCGTCACGGTTGCGGAAACCGAGCGACGTCGGGCCGAGCAGGTTGCAGCTGTTGGCAGCAATCGCCTCTGGCCGGGTCCTGTTGCCCGCGCAGGTGCGCACCAGACGGTAGAAGGTTTCCGAGGCGCCCCAGGTCTCCTTTTTCTGATAGGAGGGCAGTTCCAGCGGAACGACCGGGATGTCGAGCTCCAGTGTCTTGGCCAGACCGCCCGGATCGTCCTGCAGGAGTTCCGCCGTGCAGGAAGCCCCGACCAGGAGCGCCCGCGGCTTGAAACGCTCGACGGCGTCTCGGCAGGCGATCTTGAAGACATCGGCAGTAGAGCCGCCGAGGTCGCGCGCCTGGAAAGTCGTATAGGTAACCGGCGGACGCGAGTTCCGACGCTCGATCATCGTGAACAGGAGATCGGCATAGGTATCACCCTGAGGGGCATGCAAGACGTAGTGTACGCCCTCCATCGAGGCGGCGATGCGCATGGCACCCACATGGGGCGGGCCCTCGTAAGTCCACATGCTCAGCTGCATGGCCTGCCCTCCCCGGATGTCAGTCCTTCGGCCAGCAAGGCGCTGCGCCGCAAGGGGCGGGCAAACAGTTCGGCCAGATCGCCGGCCTGCTCGTAGCCCTGGATGGGTGTAAAGGCGAATTCGATTGACCATTTGGTGAGACGGCCCTCCGCCTCGAACGGATTGGCAAGGCCCATGCCGCAGACAATCAGATCGGGATCCGCGGCGCGGCAGCGCTCAATTTGCAGATCGACATCCTGACCTTCGGACAGGGCAACACCGGCAGGCAGCAGGGCAAGTTCTCCAGCTGCGTGTTCCCGGTGCAGATACGGGCTGCCGACCTCGACGATCTCAGCCCCGGTCTCCCGCGACAGGAACCGCGCCAGGGACGGCTCCAACTGGGAGTCGGGGAAGAAGAAGATGCGCTGCTTTTGAAGCCAGGGCAGATAGTGCTGCAGCGCAGCCCGTGCCCGCTTGCGCGGTGCTGCCGTGACGGCGTCAAAACGCTCGGCGGAAATATCAAAGGTGTCCGCGATCGCCTGAAGCCAGGCCGTGGTGCCTTCTTCCCCAAAGGGAAACAGGGCATCAATCCTGCTGGCGCCCCTTGCTTCCAGCGCGGCTGCGGCTGCACCCAGGTAAGGCTGCGCGAGGATGAAACGGGTTCCCGGCCCAATCGTCGGCACGGCTTCGCTCGTGCGGCCCGGAAGGAAATGTGCATCCTCGACGCCCAGGTCTGCAATCAGACGTGCAAGCTGGTCCTCGACCACATCCGGCAGGCAACCGGCAACGACCAGGCGCGCCGCAGTGTCGGCAGATTCCGGTTTCGGAGCTTCGCCGACCAGGGCCGCAAGGAAATTGTCCTCGCCTTGGGTGAAGGTGGTTTCGATGCCGCTGCCCGAGTAACACAGCACCCGATGCCTAGGCGCATGGACCCGGTTCAGCCGTTCCGCAGCCTTGGAAAGATCGAACTTGATCACTTCGGAGGGGCAGGATCCGACCAGAACCAGCATCTTGATGTCTGGACGGCGGGTTAGCAGCTTTTCGACCACCTGATCGAGCTCGTCATGCATGTCCGCCATGCCGGCAAGATCGCGTTCTTCCATGATCGCGGTAGCAAAACGCGGTTCTGAAAAGATCATGACACCCGCCGCCGATTGCATCAGATGCGCGCAGGTCCGAGAGCCTACGATCAGGAAAAAGGCATCCTGGATCTTGCGGTGTAGCCAGATGATCGAGGTGAGCCCACAAAAGACCTCATGCTGGCCGCGCTGGCGGATGGTTGGGGCGGTCGTGCAACCGGCTTTGAAGGTCTGGTTCATTGAACAGCCTCCACCCCCTGCAGCTGGGCTGTCCGCATCCGCGCCGACTGATCAATCCGCGCGAGGCGCAGTTTCCAGACAAACTGTCCGGCATTGACGACATAGGTGGCGTAAGCGGCAAGCGCGAGCAGCATCAGGCCGGCCGGCGACAGGGCACCCAGATAGAGCGCCGCCAGGTAGGCCGTGTGCAAAGCCAGAACCAGCATGGAAAAGACGTCTTCCCAGAAGAACGGCCGTGCAAAGAGGTAAACGCCGAAGACCTGCTTTTCCCAAATCGATCCGGTGATCATGATCGCATAGAGCGTCAGCGTCTTGATCACGATGGAGAACTTCGCCGCCGCCAGCCCCTCGCCGGTGACTAGATAAGAGACGATCAAGGCCAGTGAGATAAGGAAAACAAGGAACTGGACCGGCGCGAGTATCCCTTGAACCAGGGTCCAGACGCTCTCGTCGCGTTTCCGCCGCTCCTCGTCGGTATAAAGAAACCCTGATTTTGTCGATTTCCTGGTTGCACCTGCAGACATTCGATCCTCCCCCCGAACCCGACACAGGGTCCAGCAGATGAGGAAGGGTAACGCCGCGAATGCAAAAGTGTCAACTTTTCTTGACGTATATTTTTGTTTACATACTGTAACGGCCACGTCATGCTAAGCGGGCTCACAAGTGCGATAAAACCAAAAGCTGCGCACGCCGGAGCTTGACCCCTTTCCGCAAGGCCAGGGAGGCCGACCGCAAAGTGAGGATGAACAGCACAACAGAATTACCCGTTGAGACCGCGAACACTCGCCGGACAGACCATGTCGACGAGAATTTTTTTGTTTCACGTCAGGGACATGTGGTAAAAAAAGCCAAGCTCAACAGAGGTGAACAGGCAGCGCTTCGCAGCCTCATTCAGGGACCTGTGGCTGCAATGACCGCCGAGCAACTATCTGGCCTGCTGGATACGGGCCTGGAAAGCGACGTTCGTTACAGGAACGTAATAGCCGGCATGCGCGAACGTGTACTTGCTCCAGAAGCCCGGCTGCAGGATTTGCTCACATATCTCCAGCAGGAAGTGCGGACAAAGTCAGGGGCGGAACAAGGCATCTCGGTGCCAGCGCCGACAGCCGTAATGGTTCTGGTTCTCGAGGCGGTCGCCCGCCAACTCGGCAAGGACTGGATGTGTGATGCCGCCAGTTTTATCGATGTTACCATCGCATCAGCCCGACTTCAGTCTCTCGCGCAATCCCTGAGCGAAGAAGCTGAGCGTGATGCGGTAAATCCGCGCGCGCCCTTCGCTGCGATCATTCTGCCGCGCGACGAACAACATAGCCTGATGTCCTATCTGACCGGTGCCCTTTACCAGACATTGGGCTGGCAGCAGCAGGTCATTTTGCAAGAATCTATCTCCCGGCCGGAAATTGCCAGAAAGATCGCCCAGGCCAACGTCGTTTGCATTGGCTGGAGCAACATGCGACTGAAGCCGAATGTCGCTCGGCTTGTTGCCGACATCAGATTGATTTCCGCAAATGAAACGCCACCACTGATTGCCGGCGGCGTCGCTGCGCTTGATTTTGTTGAATTCCTTGTGGAAATGGGCGTCGATTGTATTTGCGATAGTGCGATTTCAGCGGTTAAAGTCTCCGAGAGTTTTTACAATTTGGAAAAGATCAAAGGTTTTGCTGCGCTGAAGGATGGAAATGCCGAAAGACAAACAAGCAGGTTCGATCGGCAATTCCAATGACCCTTCCCTCTAAACAAGGCGCACCACAAGACATCGGGGTCGAGAGTGATTTGCTTGAGATGCTTGGCGCTGACGCACTGACAACCTTGATCGGGCTTGGAGCGGATATCGTCTGTCTCGTCGATGAAGACGGGATTGTGAACCAGTTCCATTACCGGAATCGAGACCTCGACGCTTACGGTTTGGCCAAGATTGTCGGCAAACCGCTGCGGGATTGCGTCACGGTGGAATCGGCCCCCAAGATCGACGCCCTGCTCGGCCCGGCCACCAAAAAACGTCCGGCGCGAGGATATCAGGTCAACCATAGCGCTACAGGCCAGCCGGATTTGCCTGTGGCCTACAGTGCCGGCACAGCGGCGGGCTTCCCTTATACGATTGTGGTCGGACACGAAATGCGCCAGCAGATGCAGGACCAGCAGCGGCTGGTCGAGGCGCAGATTGCGATGGAGGCGGACTACAGGGAGCTGCGGCAGGCCGAGGCGCGCTACCGGACAGTATTCAAAATGTCCGAAACACCCCATCTGGTGCTCGACGGCGAGAAGCGAACCATTCTGGAGGCCAATGCAGCCGCCGTTTCAGTCCTGACCGGCGGCACGGGAAATCTGACCGGAAAGCCGGTTCGCGACCTGTTCAAGAAAGAGGACAGGGAGCGGTTGTCCGACGCGATCGGAGAAGCCCGGCACAGTGGTGAGCCGATCCAGCTTGACGCTCTGCACGGTGCCAAGGGCGCAAGGGTTGACGCCCGGCTGCGTGCCTATCGCGAACATGGCGCCACCAATCTGATCGTCACGCTGCGCGATTGCAAGGAGGCCGGGGACGAGGTCGTACATCACACCACCCGCAACGCGAATGGCGCTGATATTGACCTCGACCTTCTGCCGGAAGCAGCCCTGAAAACCGACAGCGATGGGATGGTTCTGGCGGCCAATACGCTCTTTCTGGACCGGGTTCACGCACCGACGCACAATCAGGTGCTTGGTCGCAATGTGTCCAATTGGCTGGGCAAATCCGCAGTCGAGCTGAATGTGCTGTTCACCCGCATCAAGGACGAAAGAACGTTGAGCGGGTTTTCCTCGGTGTTGACCGATACGCTCGGCGAGGACCAGGATGTAGTCCTTTCCGCGCGATATGACAGAAACAGCGAAACAATTCAGTTGCTTGTCATCCCGCAGCCGGCAAGCGTCGGCAAAGTCGCCTTGCAGCCACCGGCCACCCAAGACCAGACTGAAGGCTTTGCCAGCCTTGTCGGCAAGGTTCCTCTGAAGGAGCTGATCCGCGAGTCTCTCGACGTTGTTGAAAAGATCTGTATCGAGGCCGCCCTGGAAAAGACCCAGAACAATCGCGCCAGTGCGGCGGAGATGCTAGGTCTGTCGCGGCAAAGCCTCTACATCAAGCTGCGCCGTCATGGGCTGGAGAATTATCGCCCGGGCTCGTGAGCCTTTCTTTTCAAAATCTGTAAACCTACCGAGACAGTAACACGTCAACCATATCCATGAGTGTCAATTTTAATTGACACTTTTCTGAGCCAGGCATAGCATGCCTGGCATGGAACTTACCCGTCACCCTTCGCAGGCAAACTGGCCCATGCCGGGCGCGGTCGTTGCGTTGCTCAAGCCTATTACCTGGTTTCCACCGATGTGGGCCTATGCCTGTGGCGCCATTTCCGCCGGACACGGCTTCGGCGGGCGGCTGGGTTTTGTTCTGCTTGGCGTCCTGCTGGCTGGCCCCCTTCTGTGCGGCACCAGTCAGGCGGTCAATGACTGGTACGACCGGCACGTGGATGCGATCAACGAACCGCACCGGGTGATCCCCTCGGGCCGCATGCCCGGCTTCTGGGGGCTTTACATCGCCATCGCCATGTCGCTGCTGTCCCTGCTGGTTGCCTTCTTGATGGGCACCTTCATCTTCGCGGCCGCCCTGCTTGGTCTCGCATTTGCCTGGGGCTACAGCGCCCCTCCACTCCGGTTCAAGCAAAACGGCTGGATCGGCAACGGCGCAGTCGGCTTCAGCTACGAAACCCTGCCCTGGCTGACGGCGGCGACCGCCTTGACCGGCGTCGTTCCCGAGGCTCCGGTCTGGATCGTGGCCCTCTTCTACGGGCTTGGCGCACACGGCATCCTTACCCTCAATGATTTCAAGGCGATCACGGGCGACAGTAAGATGGGGATCCGGACCCTGCCGGTGCTGCATGGTGCACGAGCTGCAGCGATCATTGCGTGCGCGATCATGGCGGCTGCCCAAGTCGGAGTAGTCGTTACTCTCTGGGTTTTGGGCCTCCCGATCTATGCCCTGGCAATCCTGATGGCCACGCTGCTGCAGGCCGCCTGCATGGTGCGTTTCGTCCGTGATCCTGTCCGGTTTGCGGTCTGGTATTCGGCGATCGGCGTCGGCCTCTACGTGACGGGAATGATGATCACCGCATTCGGGCTGCGCACGCTCGTGCCGCCAATCCTGTAAACCTTCTCGAAGGGAGACCCCCATGTTCGTCCGGGGAGACACCAAGCAAAACGCGGCTTCGGTCACAGCGGGATTGAGCTGGCTTTCCATTTTCCGGCTAGGCCTTGTTCAGGCTTCGCTCGGCGCCATCGTTGTTCTGACAAACTCCACGCTCAACAGGGTCATGATCGTCGAACTTGCCCTTGCCGCCGTCATTCCCGGTCTACTGGTCGGCCTGCATTACGGTGTTCAGATATCGCGGCCGCTCTGGGGACACCGATCCGATATCGGCAATTCCCGAACCAGCTGGATCCTGGGAGGCCTTGCTCTTCTGGCAGTGAGTGGAACCGCTGCCGCCGCGAGTACTTTTCTCTTCGAACACAGCTTCGCAGGCGGCCTCCTGGCTGCTCTTGTGGCCTACGCGCTCATCGGTGTCGGCATCGGCGCCAGCGGCACGTCACTCCTGGCCCTGATGGCCACCAAGACGGCACCGGAGCGCCGGGCGTCGGCGGCCACTATCACGTGGATGCTCATGATCGCTGGCATTGTCGTGACTTCCATTGTCACCGGCCTCAATCTGGAACCCTATTCCCATCTGCGCCTTGTCACCGTCACCGCGTTGACGGGAGCGGCCGTTCTGCTGCTCTCTGCGATCGCCGTTGCCGGCATCGAGCGCAAGCCGACGACAGACAACCGGCCTGGCCGGGAGAAACCGGGTAATTTCCGCGAAAGTGTGCGCGAAGTCTGGCGCGATCCGGAAGCACGATTGCTGACGGTATTCATCTTTCTTTCCATGCTGGCTTATTCGACCCAGGACCTGATCCTTGAGCCCTTCGCCGGACTGCTGTTTGCCATGTCTCCAGGCGAAACCACCCAGCTCTCGGGCGTCCAGCATGGCGGCGTCTTTGTCGGTATGGCGCTCGTCGGCATCGCCGGCGGGCTGTTTTCGAAACGCAGGCCGGGTCTGATGAAGATGTTTATCGTCACTGGGTGCGTCGGATCGGGCCTTGCCCTCGGCTTCCTCGCCATTTCCGCTTCTTTCGCCCCCTTCTGGCCACTTGAGGCGAATATCTTCCTGCTCGGCCTGATGAACGGCGCTTTTGCAGTCGCTGCGATCGGCACCATGATGATCCTTGCAGGCGGCGGCAGGAAGGCGAATGAAGGCATGCGCATGGGCGTCTGGGGCGCTGCCCAGGCGATTTCCTTCGGCCTCGGCGGACTGGCCGGCACCGTTGCCCTGACGCTCGGCCGGTGGGCAACCGCCCAAGACGGAACGGCTTTCGCGATTGTCTTTGCCCTTGAGGCGGTCCTGTTTCTGATGTCTGCCGGCATTGCCATGCGGATCGGATCGGGCCGACCGGAGCGTAGCCGTAGCCCCGCCTACGCGGGTCCGCCAGCAGTTCCCGCGGAATAAGTTCAACCAATCGCACCGGAAGGACCGTGTTATGCGTTCGATCTACGATGTTGCCGTCGTCGGGGGAGGCCCTTGCGGCGCGATTGCCGCGGAACGCCTCGCACGCTCAGGCCTGTCGGTCGTGCTGGTTGATCCCGGCAACCGCATCAAGCCTTGCGGTGGTGCCATACCGTCTCGCGCGCTCAAGGACTTCGACATTCCCGATGAGCTTCTGGTCGCCAGGGCCCACTCCGCCCGTATCATCGCCCCGTCCGGCAACACGGTCGAAATGCAGATCGGCGACATTGGATTTGTTGGCATGGTCGACCGGGAAACCTTTGACCCCTATCTGCGCGACCACGCCGCAAAAGCAGGCGCCAGCCTCATCACCGGCAAGCTGACCGAAATGGAGGATATGCCGGACGGTGTGTTGACGCTGAAAATAGAGCTGACTGACCGCGACGCTGACGAGAACGCGCACCAGGTCAGGACCAGACAAGTCATTGGCGCGGACGGTGCGAATTCCACGGTCCGACGCCTGATGTTTCCGGCGTGCAAGAAACCGCCCTATGTCTTTGCCTATCACGAGATTGTCGAAAGCCCGCGATCACCCGACCCGAACCGGTTCCAAACGGATCGCTGCGACGTGATCTATGACGGCCAGGTTTCACCCGATTTTTACGGCTGGGTGTTCCCGCATGGCGGCCAGACCTCCGTCGGTTGCGGCTCCGCGGTCAAGGGCCACAACCTGCGCCAGGCAACCTCTGTCTTGCGCAGCCGCGCCGGCCTCGAAGGGCAGCGCACGCTTCGGCGTGAAGGGGCACCCTTGCCGCTCAGGCCAATGCGGCGGTGGGACAATGGCCGCAACATTCTCCTTTTGGGCGATGCCGCCGGCACGGTTGCCCCGTCCTCCGGAGAAGGCATCTACTATGCCATGCTGTGCGGCACGCTCGGCGCCGATGCCGTCGCAGCCAGCCTTGCCACCGGGCAGGCGCGTGCATTGCGCCAGGCCCGGCGCCGCTTCATGGCCGAGCATGGCCGTGTCTTTTTCATTCTCGGTATCATGCAGGCTGTCTGGTACCGCAGCGATCGCTTCAGGGAACGGTTCGTTTCGCTCTGCGCCGACCCGGACATTCAGCGTCTCACCTGGGAATCCTATCTCAACAAGCGCCTGGTCCACCGGGATCCGCTCGGCCACGTCCGGGTGTTCTTCAAGGATCTCGCCCAACTGGCGCGCATTCCGGCGGGCCAGAAATGAGCGCCCTGCTCTCCTCAGTCCAGACCGGCTGGCCCGCATTTGTGGCCATCCTGTTTCTTTGGGCGGAAATCGCGCTGCTTTGCATACTTTCCAGCACGCCGGGCGCGCGTTTCAAACTGCTGCTTGCCAATGTGCTCGCCGGCAGTTGCCTGTTGGCAGCGCTCGGCTTCGCCCTGCGCGGCGCTGTGCCTTTCGTTTTGCTCTATCTGAGCCTGGCGCTGGTCGCGCATGTCTGGGATCTCGTTACGCGTCTGCGTAATCAAGCTGCCACGTTGAGACGCCGAACGGAAAAATTGAGGGCACCGGCAGTGGTGACCCAAAGGAGGTAAGGCACGAACAGCAGCGAGGCGAGCGCGGAAACAGTCCAGGCCGACACGATGAATGCGGCAATGGCAAACCAGAGAAGGCTTATATCCGCAAGCGCCAGATCCATCCGCCGCAACCCGAAGAACAGCCACGACCACATACCATTGAGCACGATCTGAACAGACCAGAACAGCAGCGGCAGGGACCAGCCGGCCGCGGTCCAGACACTCCAGCCCGCATAGGCAATCATGATGTACAGCAAGGTCCAGACGGTTGGGAAGGCCCAGTTCGGCGGTGTCCAGGACGGTTTACGCAGTGTCTGGTACCAGGGCCCTGGCTTGAAGACCGCTCCACTTGCGGCTGCCACGAAAACCAGTCCAACAAAAATCGCCGCAGCCATTTGCGAGCTCCTATCCGCGAAGTTCAGCACCTCACTGTTAGATAGGGTGATAGGCGCTGGAAAGAAGACCGCCTGGCTTGCCGATGGCGGTCGGCCAACTGATTGCAACAAAGGAGGAATGTCATGCGGAAGTTTACCATCCTGCTTGCAGCCGTAACGGTTTTGGCAAGCTCACCGATTGCAAATGCCCAAGACGGCGACCCGGAAGCGGGTGCGAAGGTTTTCCGCAAATGCGCGGCCTGTCACAACATTGAAACCGACAAGCAAAAGGTCGGTCCCTCCCTGCAGGGTGTAATCGGCCGCCAACCGGGAACGGTGGAGGATTTCAAATACTCCAAGGCCATGGTCGAGTTCGGAGAGGGCAAGGTCTGGAATGCGGAACTCCTCACCGTGTATCTCGCCAAACCGCGTGACGTCGTAAAAGGCACGCGAATGGCTTTCGCCGGGCTGAAGAAGGACGAAGACATTGCCAACGTCATTGCCTATGTCAGTCAGTTCAGTCCATCTGAATGAGCGAGGGCGCGACCCTTGCCGTTGACAACGGCCAATGTGGTCGCAGCTTTTTCAAGCCAAAAGTGTAAAAAGAAGTTTACACTTTCCTCAAGATCCCGGACAATGATTTCAAGACACAACTGTCCACTGGTGATGCGCAAAGCCGCGCAAGCACCAGTAACAGCCTGCGGTCCATAGTCGGCCGCCAGCGAGTGGACGGGCGCATGCGCGGGAGGAAACGCAATGGGCTCCAGAAAAAAGTTGCTGACCCCGTTGCTTGACCAGGTCAACACACCAGGTGATCTCAAGAACCTGAGCGATGACGATCTTGCCAGGCTCGCAACCGAGCTGCGTGCCGAGATCATCGATACCGTTTCCGATACAGGCGGCCATCTGGGCTCCGGGCTCGGTGTCGTGGAGATCACGGTCGCGCTCCATGCCGTTTTCGACACGCCCGAAGACACGCTGATCTGGGATGTCAGCCACCAGTGTTATCCGCATAAGGTACTGACCGGCCGGCGCGACCGGATACGCACCTTGCGCAAGAGGGACGGCCTGTCCGGCTTCACCAAACGCAGCGAAAGTCCCTACGACCCCTTCGGAGCGGCCCACTCCTCAACGTCCATTTCCGCCGGCCTCGGCTTTGCCGTTGCACGCGATCTGGCCGGCAAGGACGGCAACGTCGTCTGCGTGATCGGCGACGGCGCGCTTACCGCAGGCATGGCCTATGAAGGACTGAACAATGCCGGCGACCTCAATCGCAGGCTTATCGTGGTCCTCAACGACAACAACATGTCGATCTCGCCGCCGACCGGCGCCGTGTCCGGCCATCTCAACGCCATTGCCCGTACCGGCGCGGTCACGCGCGAGCGAAACCTTTTTGAAAACATCGGCTTCACTTATCACGGACCCGTGGACGGTCACGATATTGCCGGTCTCCTGGCCACTTTGCGAAAGCTCAAAACCGACGCCGACGGTCCGGTCCTCCTTCATGCACTCACGCGCAAGGGGGCAGGTTACGGTCCTGCCGAGGCGGCAGAAGACAAATATCACGGCGTGTCCAAATTCGACATTTCGTCCGGCAAACAGTCCAAGTCGCCGCCGAAAGCTCCCAGCTACACCAAGGTGTTTGCCAAAGCGCTGATCGAGGAGGCCAGGCGGGACGAGCGCATCATCGCCATCACCGCGGCCATGGCCGCCGGCACCGGCGTCGACCAGTTCGCCCGGCACTTTCCCGAGCGCAGCTTCGATGTCGGTATCGCCGAACAACATGCCGTGACCTTTGCCGGTGGCCTTGCAGCCAGCGGCATGCGGCCATTCTGCGCCATTTATTCAACGTTTCTTCAGCGCGCATACGACCAGGTGGTCCATGACATTGCCCTGCAGAATCTTCCCGTCCGTTTTGCCATCGACCGGGCCGGTCTCGTCGGTGCCGACGGTGCAACTCACGCGGGCGCCTTTGACATCGGCTATCTTGCCAACTTGCCAAATTTCACCGTGATGGCGGCAGCCGACGAGGCCGAACTGGTGAACATGGTTCGAACAGCCGCAGAACATGACCTTGGACCGATTGCGTTCCGCTATCCGCGCGGAGAAGGCACGGGCGCGCTTATATCCGATACGCCTGTAGCCTTGCCGATTGGCAAGGGCAGGATTGTCGATATCGGCCACACGGCTGCGCTTCTGTCCTTCGGCGCCAGGCTGGACCAGTGTCTCGAGGCCAGAGCTTTGCTGGCGGCGCTCGGCATTTCCGTGACCGTGGCCGATGCACGTTTCGCCAAGCCGCTCGATACGGACCTCCTTGAAGATCTCTTTGACACCCATGAACTGCTGGTCACGATCGAGGAAGGCGCTACCGGAGGGTTTGGCGCACTCGTTCTGCATCATCTGGCCGGGCGCGGCCTTTTGGACGGGCGCTGCGGCATCCGCACGATGACCTTGCCGGACAGCTTCATCCCGCAAGCCTCGCCCCACGAAATGTATGACGAAGCGGGCCTGAACGCCCGGCAGATTGCGGGTCTGGTGCGCCAGACCCTATCACGCCTGGATCACGGCATGGCTGCCACACTCGGCGGCGGTACGGTCCGTGTGCAGGATCGGGCGCATTGGGCGCACCGCGCCGAGGACCGGTAAGAAACAACAGCGTGAGATTTTACCTACATGAAGAGTTGATCTCGTTTGGCGGATGCAAGCTGATGTAGTACCATTGGCTGAGTGGAGGAGCCTGACCGCCTAGGCCGAGTCATCGGGAGGGGGAATTGGCCTATAAAGAAAACAGCGATACAGCGGCGGATAAAAACAATACACCGTCATCGATTGCTGAGACTGGCCAGACATTAACGGCAGACAAAAGTACCCATCTGTCCTCGCAGGATCTGACGATCCTGGAACGGACGGTGCGTGGTCAAGTGTCAAGTCTGGTCGGAGCGCTTCATCCCCGCAGGGGAAAGCCCAACAGCAACGGATTTGTCGTTTCGGACCTGGACCTTCGGCTGCGTCCGGAACTTGACGAACGCGCGCGTCAAATGCCGGCCATGGACAAGGCGGTTTCCTATCGAGTGCCATTCCTGAAATCGCTCATCGATCCGGATCCGCGTCACCACCGGGACCTGATCGAGGAATTGGTGCAGGCCGATATCCCGCTTCAGACACTGGCCATTCATCTTCTGTGTCCGATTGCAACGGAACTCGGCAATTACTGGTGCGACGATGAAACCGATTTCTTGCAGGTGGCCGTGGCCTCTACGCGGCTAAGCAACGTCGTCAATCATCTGACCCATGCCGGACCTCAATCCTCGCCCCATGCCTCTGCGAAACGTATCCTTCTTGCACGGTCTCACGGGACCAAGCACACGCTGGGCATTAACTTGGTGCGCATGTGCTTCCGTGACCTCGGCTGGATCGTCGATGGTGGCGCCGACATGGAAATCGGCGAAACCATGTATATGCGCCTGTCGAGCAAACCCTATCATCTCCTCGGCCTGTCGATCGGCCAGTTGGAAGAAGCAAGGGACTGCTCGGAAGCGATCGCTCGCTGCCGGTCGGAAAGGTCGACACGAGGCACCAGCATCGTGATCGGCGGCGCCGCCGTACTCACGCGCCCGGACGATTTTCAACATATCGGTGCAGACATCGTCGCCCGATCCGCGCTTGAGGTCATCAAGCTGGCGGAACGTGCCGTGGGATGAAGACGCTGGAAGGCTGAATATTTGGGGCACGTTGAAGAGCAATGCTCACTTCGGCCGAAGTTGCCAATGAACGGTCCACCAGTCTGCTTTTCTTCCGTCTACTGCGAAAGATGTTGGTGTGTGATTTAGCGGCCAAGGTCAGCTCTGACTGGTTCAGACGGCATGTGGCCGGACTCAATTTCGATCAGGTATTTTGCGATAATCTGCGGGTGCCGCATTCGGCGAGATATCGATGATAGAACTCTCCATTCAGTTGTGTTGCTTGCCGTTGCAACGGTGTGGTCCCGATCCTCTGGTCCGGCAGCCCCAGCCAGTCGAGCAGGAGCTGTGTTGCCGCTCGGGGATTCTGGGCGAAGCGCTCATAAGCGGCATAAAACGGCACGATGCTGTTTTCTCTGAAATAGGTCAGCCAGTTTTCGCAGTCCTGCGAAATCCAGTTCACAAGCCCGTCAATTTTTTCAAAGTCGTAGCGGGGTTCGGCCCTCCTTTCCTGAGATGAAACCCATTGCTGGGTCTGTATTGCGATGTGAAGCGACACCGCCTGATAGTAGACGTCGCCCCGGTAGTTGTAGACGTAGAGGCAATTCCCGAAGAGTTCCTCCAGCCTTGTCAAACCGAGATCCCGCAAAAAGTCAAACTGATACATGTGCAACATCAGGGAAACCGGGAGACCTGAGGCGGCGTCGGTGTCGCGGATCGCCTGCACATAACGCTGCAGGTCCGTCTTCGTTTCGGGGAGTTCGTGAAACTCCGGCATGAAATGCCGGATCACCTTGTCAAAAGTCCCATGACCGAACCATTCGTAAGTCTGCCGGGTCACGTTCGATGCACTGAGCGTGGTAGCTAATGCCGTACTGCCTGTTCTCTGAGTGGAAGCGAAAACAATCGTATCGCACGGTAGGCGTACTGGTGTTGTCATTTCGATAACTCGCATGGCAACAAGATGTTGTAAATAACGAGCTTGGGCTGCCAGAACTTGTCGGTCAACAATCTTTACGGCAACCCGTCCTAAAGCGGTAAACCGGTAAGACGTTCCGGATTGGAGCGTTTATCGTTATACACTGGTCGTGCGCGCCGTCGGCCTTGAAACAGTTTGCGAAGTTTGAAACTGATGCTTGTCACGGAACACCTACCTGCCCGGAAGATCTTTCCGACACGCTCATGTTACTGACATTTTTCACGATTTCTGACCGGGAGCAGTTGTTACTTTCACCAATTATTGAGTGAAAAATAATGGCGCTACAAAAACGGGTGTTTTTCTTTTTGAGTACGTTCGGTCAGTTAGAACGACGTCTGTAACATCGACCCCGTCGATATTCTGCATTTGCAGAGCACATCATCGCCTTTACAGCCCGGCGACGATGCTACGTCAAGAAATGTCGTCGCGATGATGGAGCACTCGGTTGCCCAGACAGGTGTCTATGACGAGCAAGAACGCTTGCGACTTACCTTCGAGCCCTTTCGCAAAGCCTACTTCATACTCCCAGGTGAGAACCTGTGTCGGTCAACCACGCATGATGGCAAACAGCGCGTCTACATTGTCATGAACTTAGAGGAAGTTTGATTTCTGAAACTTATTATCAATAAAAATCTGGTTAGTATTTGATGAGACAGGTGCGTTATCTTGCAAAGGTATAAATATATGCAAGATAGCAATATCAATGCAGTATATGCGATTTCATCGCAGGCGATGATCGAGAATTATCCATACAAACAGGCAAAAGAGAAGAATGGAACACAGGTTGCAGTATCCGCTTCTCGCGCACTTTGGATTTCAAGTGTTCTAGGTCACTGGTCAGATAAAATGTTTGATATCGCGGGAATACTGCAGAAAATTTTTGCGTCGTCTCCCTCCAAAATTGGAGTCTTCGATTGCAATGGCCAGATACTATTGGCCAATAATTCGTTGCAGGCAGACTTAAATGTGACTGCAGAGCAAATCCACGGCAAGAATATAGATGATTTTCCTCAATGCCGATACTTTTTGGGACTCAAGGAAGCTATTCAGAAAACTGCGGTTAAAGGCCGACCAACAGACTTAGAATTTCCATTCGAAGATTCAAAGGGTGAAGTCGGCGTACACACCATCAGGCTGATGCCAATTCTTGGCGACGACAATAAAGCGCTCTATGTTATTTTATATAGCCAGCGATCAACCTACAGCGAAACGTTGAATCCCAGTTTTGCAGGGGCTGAGGATCAGCTACACGCTGCCGTCCGGGTTTTGCCTGACATTTTTTGGATCAAGGATACTAAAGGGCGTTACTTGCTCTGCAACGAAGAGTTTGATCGCTTTAACAACATTGCACGTAACAGCGCGCTCGGAAAAAAGGCTTCTGATCTTTCGACAGGGACCATCTACGAAATTCATCGAATGACAGATGAGCAAGCCCTTTCATCGACTGAACCTGTCCGCTTTGAGTTGGAAATACCGGCGAACGAGATCAACGATAATAGGTTCTACGAAATTCAGAAAATTGCTATCCGCGATAGTGAAGGCAAGATTTCCGGTCTACTCGGATTGGCACGCGATGTAACCAGTCAGCGCAAACTGGAGAATGATCTGCGAACGCGTGAGCGGGAATATCGCCACCTGGTAGAACATTTACCGGACAACATCATACGCTACGATCCGAACTTAAATCCGGTATATATGAATACTGCCCTCATCAATAATTTGAGAGATGCGTTAGGGGAAGATCTCGGAATCTTAATCAACGAACGGAAGGCGACTCCGGCAAATGAACCTGCCATTAGCGAGTTCCGTGAAATTGTCTCCCACGTTTTAAAACATGGTCGGCCACAAATAACCGAAACGGTCCTAAAAAGACCCGACGGAGAAGAAATAGTCTTCGAGGTCCGGCTCATTCCCGAGTTCGATGACAATGGCGAAACGACTTCGGTCCTCGGAATTGGCCGAGATATTACCGCAAAAAAGATAGCCGAACGGCAACTTGCATCGAACCAACAGGAATTGCGCAGGCTTGCGTTTACGGATGATCTTACTGGATTAGCTAACCGAGCCTCTTTCACCACGACGTTAACCGAGCATTTGAAACGCGCTACGAACAAAGAGAAAAAGATTGCGCTTTTGATCATAGATATCGATCGACTAAAGACGATCAATGACACGCTTGGACATGCTGCGGGCGACGTCGTCTTGCAGAGAATGGCCCGGCAGTTACAAAACGTAGCAGACACTGCAGCGTGGATAGGCCGGCTCGGGGGTGACGAATTTGCTCTCATTCTCTCAGACCTGGATTCCGCCGAATCTGCCGAACAGCTTGCTGGGCAATTAATCCAGGAGGCCTGTTTGTCTATGGCGCTAGAAGGCAACACCATCAATGTTGACCTGAGCATCGGTATTGCCATCGCGCCCGACGACAGTTCTCACCCTGATGCTTTATTTCGACAAGCAGACATAGCTCTATACTCGGCCAAAGGAGCGAATGGCGGTTGTTTCTGCAGGTACGATGAGGGGATGAGCCGAGCGATCAATCGACGCTTCGAAATGGAAGCAATGATCAACGAAGGCCTTCGACTGGATCAGTTTGTCGCTCATTTTCAGCCGAAGATTACTTTGGCGACCTTGGAAGTACGTGGCGCAGAAGCGCTTTGCCGTTGGAGACACCAGGAAAGGGGCATGATTCCCCCAGGCGAATTTATTTCTGTTGCCGAAGAAACCGGGCAAATCATCGAGATAGGGAAACGAATCCTGCAACAGGCGTGCGAAGTTGCAGTCGAGTGCAACCGTCATAGCGCTGTTCCTATCGTCATAGCCGTCAATGTGTCCGCCCGACAATTGATTTTTGGCGGCTTTCTCGGTGCGCTGGTTCACTGTTTAGAGGCTACGGGCTGTAAAGCGTCCTGGATTGAACTGGAAATTACGGAGAGCCTACTTCTAATTGAAGATGAAACCATCGTTGAAACACTGGAAAGCATTTCACGCCTCGGCATAATCATCTCATTGGACGACTTCGGCACCGGATACTCGTCACTGAGTTATCTTCAGAAGTTTCCCATTTCCGGGCTCAAGATCGATCAATCCTTTATTCGCGAAGTTGAAAAAAGCAGTAAGCAGGAAGCTCTTGTGCGCACAATTCTGACGATGGCCCAGAGTCTGGGATTGAAAACCGTGGCCGAGGGAATCGAGACTTCGAAAACTGCAGCCTGGCTCACTGACCTCGGCTGCACCGAAGGCCAAGGATATTTATGGCATCATCCGATGCCAGCTTCTAACCTAATCGACCTGATTGAGAGTTGCCCCCTACAGATGAACAAACGCTAAGCCGACCCGTGACGACTTCATCGAAGCCTTCAGCAGCAAGTCCCGGCCAAAAAGTCTGAACGTCCATCAGTTCCTGACGCTTGCGGATGCCCGCTATTGGCATCGTCTCTACAATGCGGAACGGTCTCGTTCAGCGATCCAGACGTCAGGCTCGATGCCCTGTGACGCGCGAAGCCCTCACTTCACCGCAACAAGTTTATCGAATTGGCGACTTCCATCAGCCGCGGCGCAATTTCGTTGTGAACGCGTTCGAGTGGCCACTTCAGGGAAGACACAGAGCATTGGACGGTGCCAGCGACATTGCCGATCCTGTCGAATACTGGCGCCGCAACGCCGATTTCGTTGATGATATTCTGGTTGACCGCTATTCCGTAGCCTTGCTGCGCGGCTTCCTCGACTTCCCTTGCAATCTGCGACCGATCCGTCACCGTGCGGGGTGTAATCTTGTCGATAGGCCAGGTCTCGAGCGCTTCCCGTCGTTCGGCCTCACCCATGTGGGCCAGTATGATGCGGCCAGACGACGAACTCAGCGCCTGCACCTTGTTGCCGATGAGCATGGCGGCGAAACTGGTGAGCTGGGTCGGGATGCGAATGACGTAGATGATATCGGTGCCGGCAGGTCTGGCAGCGTTGACCCGCTCGCCGAGGTCACGGCTGAGGTCAATCAGTTTCGGCATGGCAAGCTGGACGAACGGATCGGACCACATATAGGCGGCCGCGAGCTCCAGGAACTTCAGGGACGGCCGGAACCGCCTGCTTTCCGGATCCTTTTCGAGATAGCCGGTCTTGTGAAGCGTGTTGGTGAACCGCTGCGCCGCGCTCTTGTCCATTCCCACGATCTCGGCAAGCTCCGTCAGGCCAAGCTCGGTGCGATGCGCATTGAAGGCGGACATGATCCGCAGCCCCTTTTCGAGTGACCCGACGAACAGCGTGTCCTGCTTTTTCTGAATTGGTTTCGCCACTTAATTAGCCTCGCCTAACTTTAGGGCACTCCCACGCTTGACAAAAAGCGAGAATAAAATGCACTCTATGATTATAAAATAAGAAGTATTAAATAATAATACAACAAAAAACCAACCAGAGGGTCGGCTAAGGGCCGGTTTTGAACAGATGAAACCAATCATAGCGACAGGTGTGATCGCTCTTGCCGCCGCGCTTTCCAGCGGTCAGGCGTTTGCGAACAAGGCGGATGACACACTTCACACCGCCTTTTCAAAAGAACTGGAAACCACCGACTTCTACTTCCAGTCGGCGCGTGAAGGCACGATCCTGGCTCGTCAGGTCTGGGACGGTCTCGTTTACCGTGATCAAAAGACCGGAGAATACACCGGCAACCTGGCTTCTTCCTGGGAGTGGATCGACGACACCACACTGGAATTCAAGCTGCGCGAAGGCATCAAGTTCCACAATGGCGAGGAGTTCGACGCCGACGATGTCGTCTACACAGTCAATTACGTCGTCAATCCGGACAATCACGTGGTCGTTCCCGGCAACGTCAACTGGATGAAAAGCGCGGAAAAGATCGACAAATACACGGTCCGGATCCACACCAACGGGCCGTTCCCGGCAGCGCTTGAATACCTTGCCGGGCTGGTGTCCATTTATCCGAATGAATACTACGCCGAGGTAGGGCCGACCGGAATGGGTCAGAAGCCCGTCGGAACGGGCCCCTACATGGTCGAAAGCGTCGATCCCGGCAAACACTACGTTCTCAAGAAATACGACGACTATCACGATAGCCCGAAAGGCAAAGCCTCCATTGGAACCATCGATATCCGGACCATTCCGGATGTGAACACGCAGATGGCCGAGCTGTTCTCCGGGGGCATCGACATGATCTGGAACGTTCCGTCCGATCAGGCCGCTCAGCTCAAGACGATGGACCAATTCACCGTCTCCAACGAGAGCACCATGCGGATCGGCTACATCACGATGGATGCCGCCGGCCGCGGCGGTGAAAACCCCTTCCAGAAGAAGGAAGTTCGTGAGGCCGTTGGATATGCCATCGACCGGCAGGCCATTGTCGACAACCTTCTCCAGGGCAGCTCGAAAGTTGTTCCGTCCGCCTGCTACCCGAGCCAGTTCGGCTGTGAGCAGGACGTAAAAGCCTATCCGTATGATCCTGAGAAGGCCAAGGCGCTGCTGGCTGAGGCCGGTTATCCGGATGGTTTCACGATCGACTTCTATGCCTACCGCGACCGCCCTTATGCGGAAGCCATGATGGCCTATCTGGCCGAGGTCGGCATCAAGACCGATCTCAACTTCCTGCAATATTCAGCTCTGCGTGAAATGCAGCAAAAAGGCAATGCCGGGTTTGGTTTCCTGACCTGGGGCTCCAACTCGATTGCCGACGTCTCGGCAATCACCAGCCTCTTCTTCAAGTTCGGCAACCAGGATTTCGCCCGGGATGAAGAGGTCAAGAACTGGCTGGATGCCGGAGACAAGACGGTCGACGGCGAAGTTCGGAAGGAAAGCTACTCCAAAGCGCTGAAGAAGATTGCGGAAGAGGCTTACTGGATCCCGCTGTTTTCCTACAACACCAACTACGTCTTCACGAAGGAGGTAGACTTCACGCCGACGCCGGATGAAATCGTCCGCTTCTTCGAGATGAGCTGGAAGTAAGACGGCCCTGCCGTCCTGGTCCCGCTCTCTCATCGAGAGCGGGACACCCCTCGTGTTGGAGTGCACTTCATGCTTGCCTTTGCTCTCAAGCGGCTTGGCCTGGCCGTTCTGGTGACAATTACCGTTTCGGTCATAAGCTTCTCCCTTTTGCATCTTTCAGGAGATCCGGCCACTGCAATCGCCGGAGAAAACGCGACAGAAGCCGATATTGCTGCAATCAACGAACAGTATGGTTTCGACCGACCTCTTGCAGAACAATATGCAGACTGGCTCTGGAACGCCGTGCAAGGAGACTTCGGCCAAAGCTACTACTTCAAGCTTCCGGTCGCCCAGCTTATCTCCGACCGTCTCTCCGTCACGATGACGCTCGGCGTTTGCGCGATTTCCTTTGCGCTGCTGACTGCCGTACCGCTCGGGGTCCTTGCCGCCATACGTCCAAACTCGCTGATCGACCGCGTCGCTCTCTTCATATCCGTTGCCGGCCAGGCCATGCCGAGTTTCTGGTTCGGGCTCATCATGATCGTTGTCTTCTCGATCAAGTTCCGTCTTTTGCCGCCGTCAGGGTCAGAGACATGGCAGCACTTCATCATGCCGACAATCGTGCTTGGCTATTACGCCATGCCCGCAATCATGCGGCTCACCCGTGCCGGTATGCTGGAAGTGCTGAATGCCGATTACATCCGCACGGCGCGCGCCAAAGGAGCAGGTGCAGCACGGGTCCTGTTCAAACACGCGCTCAGAAACGCAATCGTTCCGGTGGTCTCGCTGGCAGCGGTGCAGATGGGTTTCATGCTCGGCGGGTCTATTGTCGTGGAATCCATATTCGCCCTACACGGCGCAGGGTATCTCGCGTGGGAATCGATCGGCCGTCACGACCTGCCCACCGTTCAGGCGCTGATCCTGATTTTTTCCTGCTTCTACATCCTCTTCACTCTGCTGTCTGACCTGGCAAACGCCTGGCTCGACCCGCGCATCAGGGTAGGTTGACATGACGAGTACCCCCGCACAAACCGCAGAAAGCATCGTTGCCCTCAGCCCCGGTGCAATGCTTCGCCGCCGCGCCTTCGGGCATTACGGCCTGCTCTTCGGCCTTGCTGTCCTCGGCCTTGTCTTCGCTGCGGCACTCTTCGCCCCGCTGCTGGCAGAGCACAGCCCGTACACGCAAAATCTCGCTGCCAGAATGAAACCGCCGTTCTGGATGGCAGGAGCCGATCCCTCTCACCTGCTGGGCACCGACCAGCTCGGGCGTGACTATCTGGCGCGCCTGCTCTACGGCGCTCGCATATCGCTGCTGATCGGCATTGTCACAGCCGTTATCTCCGGCCTGATCGGCACGACGCTCGGTGTTGCCGCCGGTTATTTCGGCGGGAAAGTCGACCTGGCAGTGACGTTCCTCATCAACGTACGCCTGGCGATGCCGGTGGTGCTGGTGGCGCTTGCCATTGTTGCCCTGTTTGGCGGCTCGCTTCAGATCGTCATCCTGGTGCTGGGCTTCCTGCTCTGGGACCGGTTCGCGGTGGTCATGCGCTCTTCCGTCATGCAGATACGTGGACTGGAATATGTCAATGCGGCCCGTGCCATCGGCTGCACCACGCCGCGCATCCTGCTTTCGGAAATCATGCCGAATGTGGTCAACAACCTCATCGTTGTGATGACCCTTGAGATGGCGCACGCCATTCTGCTGGAAGCCGCGCTTTCCTTCCTGGGGCTCGGCGTTCAGCCACCCACGCCTTCGTGGGGCCTGATGATTTCGGAAGGCAAGGAAATGATGCTGTTCCAGCCCTGGTTGATCACCATTCCAGGCATTGCCCTCTTCCTTCTGGTTCTTGCAATCAATCTCCTTGGAGACGGACTGCGCGATGTCACTGCACCGGAGGCCAAGGGATGACCGACCCTATTCTCAACGTCAGGAATCTGACCGTCGACATTCCCATCGGGGCCGGCACACTGCATGCGGTGCGCGGTATCGATTTCGAGCTCAACCGTGGCGAAACTCTCTGCATCGTCGGTGAATCGGGATCCGGTAAATCGCTGACGTCACTCGCCATCATGGGCCTTCTCGGAAAACGGCTGCAGGTTCGCGCAGATGTGCTGGAATTCGAAGGCCGTGACCTCAGATCAATGCCGCCAAGGGAAATGCGGGCGCTCAGGGGCGACCGCATGGCGATGATTTTCCAGGAACCGATGACTTCGCTCAACCCGGCTTACACGATCGGTGACCAGCTCTGCGAGGCGCTGCGTCTGCATCGCAAGGTGTCAAAGGCAGAGGCGATGACACGGGCTGCCGACCTTCTCGGCAAGGTTGGCATCACGGCCGCGGAAAGCCGTCTCAGACAATTTCCGCACCAGCTTTCCGGCGGCCTGCGACAGCGGGTGATGATTGCCATGGCACTGATGTGCGAACCGGACCTGATCATCGCCGATGAACCGACGACAGCGCTCGATGTGACCATCCAGGCTCAGATCCTGCGCCTGCTCGCGGATCTCAAACGTGAGATGAACATGGCCTTGATCCTGGTCACGCACGACCTCGGGGTCGTCGCGCGCATCGCCGACAAGGTGGCGGTGATGTACGCCGGCGAAATCGTGGAAAGCGGCTCCGCAAAGGCAATTTTCGACGCCCCTGCCCATCCTTATACCCGCGGGCTGCTCAACTGCATTCCCGTGCCCGGAAAGACGAAACCGGGGGAACCGCTCGGGTCGATCCCCGGGATCGTTCCCTCTCTAATCGGCACCGTCTCGGGATGTGCGTTCCGCAGCCGCTGCGAACTGGCGGTGGAGGCCTGTGCCACGACTGTTCCGGAACGCTCTGCCAGTGGCGAGCACATGTACCGCTGCTTTCATGAACCGCTGAAAAGTGAGGTGGCGTGATGTCGGGCATGAAAAACCGTGAACCGGTGCTGGAACTGACCAACATCACCAAGACCTATCAGGTCAAGCAGGGCATGTTCTCCAAGCCGAAACCGCTGCAGGCGATAGGGGGCGTCTCCTTGCGCCTGCACAAGAAGGACGTCCTGGGCCTGGTGGGGGAATCGGGTTGCGGCAAGTCGACTTTGGCCAAGATCCTGCTCGGACTGGAACAACCGACCTCCGGTGAAGTTCTCGTCGATGGCAAGGAGATCGGCCCGGCGGACCGGCAACTGCTCGCCCGGCGCATCCAGCCGATCTTTCAGGACCCCTATTCTTCGCTCAATCCGCGAAAGTCCATCGAGGAAATCGTTTCGCTGCCGCTTGTGGTCCACAAGATCGGCGACAGCGCCTCTCGCAGTAGGGCGGTTGCGAAGATGCTTGATCTCGTCGGGCTGCCGGAACGCGTTCGGCGCGGCTACCCCGGCCAGTTATCGGGCGGCCAGCGTCAGCGGGTCGCCATCGCCCGCGCTCTGGTGATCAACCCGGAGATCGTCATCTGCGACGAACCGACCTCTGCTCTCGACGTGTCGATCCAGTCGCAGATCCTGAATCTGCTTGCGGATCTTCGCGAGGAACTCGGGCTCACCTATCTGTTTATCAGCCACAATCTGGCGGTTATCGAGCATCTTGCGACCCGTGTTGCGGTCATGTATCTCGGAAGGATTGTCGAGGAAACCTCGGCAGCCGATCTCTTTGCCGGTCCGAAGCATCCCTACACCCGGGCACTGCTGGACTCGGTGCTGACACCAGACCCCTCGCTCGCAGTTCCAGACATTCACCTGGGCGCCACCTTTCCAAATCCGATATCCCCTCCACCGGGATGTCACTTTCATCCCCGTTGCCCGTTGGCAACAGACCTTTGCGCCACGAAAGTGCCTCCGCACGTTCAGGCAGGTTCTTCCCACGTTGACTGCCATTTCTATGAAAAGAGTGCCGACGGACTTTCCATCCAACCAATTTGACGCGAACATCAAATGAATAATTTTTCCAAGACACAGAGCGTTAGAAAACGCGTCACCGCGACCCGCGGAGGCATCGTTGCCGCACAGCACCGCAAGGCGGCAGAGGTCGGCGCCACCATTCTGGAAGCCGGGGGCGACGCCATCGACGCCGCGGTTGCGACATCCTTCGCGATCGGCGTTGTCGAGCCCTGGATGAGTGGGCCGGCGGGCGGTGGCTGCATGATGATCTGGCGCGAGGCCGAACAGAAGGCCTACACGCTGTTCTTCGGCATGCGGTCTCCCAAAGCCCTTGATCCGGCGGACTATCCGCTGGACAGCTCCGGCCGCTCCTCTGATCTCTTCCCCTGGCGCTCGGTGAAGGACGACCGGAATGTCCAGGGCGCCAGCGCAATTGCTGTTCCCGGCACCGTCGCCGGCATGGAACTCGCACACAAGAATTTCGGCCGGATCGGCTGGAAGGACTTGCTGTCACCAGCCGTGAGCCTTGCAAAAGACGGCCTGTTGGTCGACTGGTACGCATCCCTGATCATTGCCTCCACCACGCGTGAACTGGCCAAGGATCCAGATGCGGCGAAGCTCTTCCTTGAGGACGGGCAATGGCCGACCATTGCCGGCTGGACCGCACTTTCCCAGAAAAGGCTCGATATGGGCCAATTGGCCCAAACGCTGCAACGGCTTGCCGACGCAGGCGCGCGCGATTTTTACGAAGGCGACATTGCCAGGGCCATGGTCGCGGACGTCAGCGCCAAAGGCGGGTCGCTCAGCCTCGCCGACCTGAAGGCCTATCGGGCAGACCTGCGGGACGCAATCAGTGTTCCCTATCGCGGCGGCATGGTGCATGCTTCCAAAGGCCTGACGGCGGGGCCAAACCTCGCGGAGTGCCTTTCCACGATGCAACAGGCCTTTGAGCCGGGCGCTTCGCCCGATGGCTCAAGTTATGGCGCAATGGTCGACGCGCTCGGGACCACCTACAGAAACCGGTTGAAGACCATGGGCGATCAGGATGCCCCGCACGCGCCGTCCTGCACGACCCATTTCTCCGTGGTCGACCGGCAGGGCAACATGGTTGCCGTCACGCAGACGCTGCTTTCCATCTTCGGGTCGCGTGTGGTTTCCCCATCAACCGGTCTTCTTATGAACAACGGCATCATGTGGTTCGATCCGGAGCCTGGCAAACCGAATTCACTCGCCCCCGACAAGGGCTGCCTGATGAATGTCTGCCCTACGCTCGGCGAGATAGGCGGCAGGCGCTTTGCAATCGGCGCTTCGGGTGGGCGAAAGATTCTGCCCGCAGTTCTCAACCTGACGTCCTTCATGATGGATTTCGGACAGGATCTGGAGGGCGCATTCCATCAGCCCCGCGTCGACAACTCCGGCGTGGAGATCACCATCGCGGATGAGGATCTGCCTGCTGAAATCATCGCTTCACTGGAGACAATACAGCCGACGGTCACGGCGAAGCGAACAGTCTACCCCTATGCTTTCGCCTGCCCCGCCGGGGTAATGCGCGAAAATGGAATGAATACCGGCTGCACGGAAATCATGTCCCCCTGGGGCGATGCCGTGGCCGAAAAGGAATTGTAATCAGCATGACATCCCGCGCATCCGCACTGCATGACATCGAAGCCTACGCCGATCAGGGTGGTTTTGTCGAAGAACTATCCAGGCTCGTTTCCTTTCCGACCGAAAGCCAGGAAGAGTCCCGGCGGGACGACCTTTTCCGTTACCTGAACGAAGCCGCTATCGTCATGCTGACTGACATCGGCTTCACTTGCCGTATCCTGGAAAATCCTGCAGCTCCCCAGCTTCCGTTTCTGTACGCCGAGCGGATCGAAAATCCCGAATTCGAGACCATCCTGATCTACGGGCACGGCGACGTGATCCGCGCTCAGGCGGACCAGTGGCGCGAGGGCCTCGAACCGTTCAAGGTGGTTGTCGAGGGAGACAAGATCTATGGCCGTGGAACGGCAGACAACAAGGGCCAGCATCTGATCAACATTGCCGCTCTCCGGGCAGTCGTGAAAACGCGCGGGGCTCTCGGGTTCAATGCGAAGATCATTCTGGAAATGGCTGAAGAATGCGGTTCGCCCGGACTGAACGAGCTTTGTTCAGCCCACAAGGAGCTTCTGTCGTCTGATGTCCTGATCGCATCCGACGGGCCGCGTCTGCATCCTGACAAGCCGACATTGTTCATGGGCTCGCGCGGAGCGGTCAATTTCGACCTTCGCGTCGACTATCGCGAGGGGGCGCATCATTCGGGCAATTGGGGCGGGTTGCTGAAAGATCCTGCAATTGTCCTGGCACACGCCCTTGCTTCGATCGTCGACCGTCGCGGCCAGATCAAGGTTCCGGAATGGCGCCCGACAAGCCTGACGCCCGAGATCCGCAAGGCTCTTGAGGACTGCCCGGTCGGCGGGTTCGAGGGCCCTTCCATCGACACGGACTGGGGCGAAGAAAGCCTGACGCCGTCCGAACGGGTGTTCGGCTGGAATTCCTTTGCGGTGCTGGCCCAGAAAAGCGGCGTGCCGGAAGCCCCGGTGAATGCAATTTCCGGCTGGGCCACCGCCCACTGCCAGCTTCGATACGTTGTTGGAACCGATCCGGAGGACATCTTGCCGGCCCTGCGCCGCCACTTCGATCGCGAAGGCTTCAACGACGTGCAGATCGTACCGATGGAACTTGGCAAGTTTCATGCGACTCGTCTCGATCCCGCCGATCCCTGGGTGGTGCGGGTCGCCGCTTCCGTCCAGGAGACGACGGGCAAGAAACCGGTGCTGCTACCCAATCTCGCCGGGTCCATTCCCAACGAGAGTTTTTCCGAAACGCTCGGCCTGCCGACAGTCTGGCTGCCGCATTCCTATCCGGGCTGTTCACAACATGCCCCGAACGAACATCTTCTACTGTCTTCATGCCGCGAAGCCTTGCGCATGATGACAGGCCTTTTCTGGGATATCGGTGACACCAGGGCTGCCTTGTCCGGGTCAAGCACATAGCGATTTGAGGAGAGGCGGCCATGGCCGACGTATTGGTTCTGGGTGGCGGCATGGTCGGGGTTGCCACCGCCCTGGCGTTGCAGGACGCAGGGCGCGATGTCGTTCTTGTCGACAGAAGGCAGGTCGGCGAGGAAACCAGCTACGGCAATGCCGGTGCCATTCAGACCGAGGCCGTGGAGCCCTATCCCCTGCCCCTTGCCCTGAGCACGCTGCTCAAGATCGCCTTCAAGCGCAGCAACGACGTCAGTTATCACCTGAACGCGCTGCCGTCCTATCTTCGCCCTCTCTGGCATTACTTTCGTGCATCGCTTCCTGCCCGGCACAGAGCGATTTCCCGGACCTATGCCGGGCTTGTTCGGCGTGCGACCACCGACCATGCCCCGCTGATCGCCGCAGCAGGTGCCGACAATCTGATCCGCAGAACCGGCATCCGCTTCGTCTACCGGTCGCAACTGGCTCTCGATGCTGCCGCCGCGGAGGCAAGACGCCTTTCCAGCGACTACGGCGTTGAAGTCGTCCTTCAGTCTGCCGCCGCGCTCGCAGTTGACGAACCTCATCTGAAACCGGGTCTGGCCGGAGCCGTTCACTGGCCCGAAACCTGGAGCTGTGCAGACCCAGGAGGGTTGACGCAAGCCTATGCCAGGCTGTTTGTTTCCCGTGGCGGCAGCATCGTCAAGGGTGATGCGGCTACTCTTCATGAAGCTGAGAATGGCTGGTCCGTCACAGCCTCTGACGGGCCGGTTTCTGCGCCGGAAGCCGTCATTGCCCTTGGTCCCTGGTCGGCTGAGCTGCTCAAGCGTTTCGGCTACGACATCCCGCTTTTGCGCAAGCGCGGTTATCATCGTCATTTTACCGGCGGCGGCAGCTTGAACGCACCCATGCTCCTGGCCGAAAGCGCAACCGTGCTTTCGTCCATGCAAAAGGGGCTAAGGGTGCTGACAGGAGCGGAACTTGCCAGCCTGGATGCCCCGCCCACGCCGGTTCAACTGAGGCGAAGCACGATCGCCGCGGCAAGCGTGATCAATCTGGGCACACCTGTAGAGACGGAAGCCTGGTTCGGCAGCCGGCCGTGCATGCCCGACATGCTGCCCCTTGCCGGCAAGGCTCCGCGTCACAAGGGCCTGTGGTTCCATTTCGGTCACGGCCACCAGGGTTTTACCCTTGGTCCGACGACCGCGCGCCTGCTCGTTGAAGAAATGTATACCGGCAAGGCTCCCGTGCCGGACCTCTCCCCTGCCCGCCTTAGGTACCTTTAAAAATGTCCAATCCCGCAGACTTGACAGCAATCGAAGCCCGTCAACTCATCGGCAGACGGAAGCTATCCCCCGTGGAACTGGCAGACGCCTGCATCGCGCGAACCGAGGCGATCAATCCCGCAATCAACGCGGTCGTCGCGGCGGACTTCGATCGTCTGCGCAAAGAAGCTTTGACGGCGGAAACGGCCGTCCAGAAGGGTGCGCCCCTTGGGCCGGTGCACGGCCTGCCTTTCGGGGTCAAGGACATGATCGACGTCACCGGCCTGCCGACCACCTTCGGATCGAAGCTCTTCAAGGACAACATTGCCGAAAGGGACGATGCCATTGTCGCCGCCATGCGGCATGCCGGGGCCGTGGTGCTCGGCAAAACCAACAATCCGGAATTTTCAGCAGGTGGCAACACCGTCAATACGGTGTACGGACCGACAGGAAACCCTCACGATCCCACAAAGAGCGCGGCCGGATCATCAGGCGGATCAGCGGCTGCGCTTGCAACCGGCATGGCACCGCTTTGCACCGGATCCGATACCGGTGGCAGCTTGCGCAATCCGGCTGCATTCTGCGGTGTCGTCGGTTTCCGCCCGTCGCCTGGCGTCGTTCCCGGCGACAAACGGGGTACCGCCCTGTTGCCTTTGCCAACGTCCGGTCCGATGGCCCGCACCGTTGCCGATACGGCGCTGATGCTGTCCGTCATGGCACGTCCCGACCCCCTTGATCCGTTCACGGTGGTGATCGATGGCAAGACCCTTTGGAACCCGGAGGAATTCGTTACGCTTCCCCGCCGGGATCTTGCGTCCCTGAAGGTCGCTTTTACCGAAGACTTCGGGTTTGCGATGACCGAACGCGTGATCCGCCGGGCCTTCCGCGAACGCATCGAGACGCTCGGCCCGCTCTTTTCCCTGACGGAAGAAAATACACCCGACAGCACCGGCGCGGACAGGATTTTCGCGGTTCTGCGCGCGGTCACTATGCTTGCGTCCCACCACGACAATACGGTGAAATATCCCGGCCGCTTCGGGCCGAATATCATGGCAAATGTCGAGGAAGGACTTGGTTATACGGCGCTCGACGTTGCCGATGCGATGACCCGCCAGGGTCTCTATTACAGGAACTGGCAGCGCTTCTTCGATGATTACGACTATATCCTGTCGCCGGCTGTCACGATCAGTCCCCGAGACTGGAACGAGCTTTATCCGGCTGAAATCGATGGCGTTGCAACAGAAAGCTATTATCAGTGGCTCGCGCTTGCCTATGCCTCAACCCTTGCCGGTCATCCCTCCCTCACCATACCGATGGGACGGGACGATTTCGGTATGCCCTTCGGTCTGCAAATCGTCGGCAGAAAAAACGATGACCTCGGCGTTCTCGCCGTGGCGGCGGAAATCGAAGCGATCTTTGCAGGTGATGAGACGTTTGGAGCGCCAAAGCCGGACTTGACCGCTCTCAAGACAGCGCAACCGATCCTCGAGCGCTCTTTCAACAGCCAGTCTTAAGGGCACGTCTGATCCGTGACATCTTGCGCCAGGTCCCTCTGGCTCTGTCGCCTGCAGCAGTACGGCCTCGCGCACCAAGGTAAGCAAGTCCAGTCATTGCCTTTCTGGACAAGATGAAGTGCACAAGCAGGTGCCCTGAAGCAGACAGTCGTAGACCCATCATCCGAAACAGACCAATAGGCCAGGCAAACGGGTGGGTCGCCTACAGGTCTTAGACCTTGAAGGTAAGCGAATACCCTTGAGGGGAAATACGCGCAGCATTCACAACCGTTTCGAGTCTACGCGTATAGTTTCATTACGTTTATTTAATTACCGCTCAAAGGAAAAAGTACCTAGGTCTTTAGTCGCCCAGAAGGCGCGACGGTGAATGCCGCGCTGGGTGACATGGAGCAACTCATGAACATTCGCATTCTCTTGACGGCTGCGGCCGCAATCGCTTTCACATCCTCGGCTATGGCAGCAACGCCGCAGCACTGGTCATATGAAGGAGCGGGCGGACCAACGCACTGGGGCGCGCTTTCAGCGAAATTCGCAGCCTGTGAATCCGGGATGGAACAATCCCCGGTGGACCTTACCCATGCAGTCAAGGCAGATCCGGCTGATATCGAATTTCACTGGAACAAGGATGCCGATTGGACCGTCGTCAACAACGGCCACAGCATCCAGGCAAACTCGGACGATGCAGGCTACATCGTGCTCGATGGCAAAGACTATAAACTCGCACAATTCCATTTCCACACGCCTTCGGAGCATGCAATCGACGGCAAGCGGTTTCCGATGGAAGTCCATTTCGTGAATGTTGCGGACGACGGTGAATTCGCCGTTATCGGCGCGATGATCGAAGGCGGTGGGGACAACACCCTGTTCGATGCGGTCATGGATGCCGCGCCCGCAAAGGAAGGCGGTTCCGCTGAAATCGGCAAGGAAGACCCGGCGTCTCTGCTGGGCCAAAAAGACAGCTTCTTCCGCTACGAGGGCTCGCTCACGACGCCTCCCTGCTCTCAGACGGTCGTCTGGACGATCATGAAAGAGCCGCTGAAGGTTTCTGATGCCGAAATCAAGAAATTTCAGGGCATTTACCAGATGAACGCCCGGCCGCTGCAGGAAATCGGCCGCCGGTTTATCCTTGAACAATAAGCTTGCAGGCATTTCCTGACCAATCCGACCGGACCGGCTTGAGCTGCCGGTCCGGTCGACGTTGTTAGTGTCCTGTTTTGTGGAGGGTCTTCGCGGGCTTGATCGCCTCTATCCTGTCCAGCGTCTTGTCACAGCGCATGGATTAGTCGCGCAGCGCTTCCGCGATCCGCTCGGCAATTTCGAGAGCGAGCGGCCCGAACTTTTCAAGCGCCTCCGGCGTGCTCATTGCGCTGCGGATCCAGATGAGCGAGACGCAGCCCAGAACAGCACCGGCCGAGCGGATCGGTACGGCAATGGAAGCGGTTTCCGGGCGAAATTCGCCGCTGTCTCTGATGGCGATTCCGCGATTGCGGGTCTCTTCAAGCAGCCTTGAAAGCCAGCGATCTTCCAGAAACGGGGCATCCTTCTCATCGCCAAGACGGCGCAGGTGATCCAGGATAAGCGCGCGCTCCTCATCGGGACAGAAGGAGATATACGCCCGTCCGCTGGAGGTTCGCAGCACCGGCAGTCGATAGCCCGTCATGCCGCGGTCGATCGACAGCGGCGACCGGCCGTGGGTCGTCTCCTGGATAACCATTGCTGCATTGTTGTAGACCGTGAGGTCGAGCGGCCAGACAACCTGTCTGGAATATTCGCTGAAGATGGGGCCGGCCGCTTGTGTGATTTCCGTGGTGAGCGCGTAGCCGTCACCGAGCGCTGCGGCAAAACGTGTCACCCGGACGTAATTGGACGTTGCGGAAAACGCGACATAGCCAAGTTCTTCCAGCGTCTCCAAAAGCCTGTAGACCGTTGGGCGCGGCAGGCCAAGTGCCTTCGCCACCTCGCCCGGGCGCGCTTCGCCCACCTTGTTCACGTACCGCAGGATGGCAAGCCCGCGCGCGAGCGCGCGCACGGACCCGGTTGTGTTTTGAGAGGTTGCCGGTTCACTGAGCATGGCAGGACCATTGCACAGGCCGGGTCCGGGAAAAAGTCAGACTTCCGCTTTCACCGGGTTCGACAGAACGCCGATGCGCGACACTTCGACCTCGCAGACGTCACCGTCCTTCATGAAAAGGGGTGGCGACCGCCTGGCACCAACGCCACCCGGCGTACCTGACACAATGACGTCGCCGGGCAGAAGCGGCAGGATTGTCGAGCAATAGGCGATGAGGCGAGGAATGGATGTGACCAGCAGCGAGACGTCCGTATCCTGGACCACTTCGCCATTGAGACGCGTCTGCAGATGCAGCTTTGACGGATCGGGAACTTCGTCGGATGTCACCATCCACGGTCCGAAGCCCCCGGTGCCGGCAAAGGTTTTGCCGGGCATGAACTGGTGAGTGTGTTTCTGCCAGTCGCGCACCGAACCGTCGTTGTAGCAGGAATAGCCAGCGACGTAGCTGAGAGCGTCTTCTTCTGGAATGCGCCGGCCTTCCTTGCCGATGATCACCGCAACCTCGCCCTCATAATCGAACATGTCGGATTCCAGCGGTTTGATCAGCGGTGCGCCGTGTCCGATCTGGGAGCCGGAGTAGCGTGCGAACAGTACCGGGTTCGGTGTCTCTTCGCGGCCCGTTTCCGTGATGTGCGCATGATAGTTCAACCCGACGCAAATGATCTTGTCCGGGTTCGGAATGACTGGATCGAGCGACACGTCCTTTAGGTCGAAGTCCGCGTTTGCCGAAGCCAAATTGGCAGCTTCCGCCATGTCACCTGTGGCAAGGAATGCGCGCAGGCTCTTTTCGGCAAAGCGCCGGCCGAGATCGACGAGCCCCTTGTCGGTAATCAGGCCGTAGGAGGACGTGCCGTCCTTGGTGAAAGAGCAGAGTTTCATGGTGTCAGGCCATTTCCGGTTGCTGTGTTTCGATCGGGTTGGGAAGCACGAGCGCCAATAGCGCCTCGAGGTCTTCTTTTGTATCGGCGCCGCCAAGTGTGTGGCGGTCGGGCCGCAAGACGGTCGCCCGCGCACCAAGGCGGGCGAGATGTTCGGCTGCGTTCGAGGTTTCGGTCGTCACCAGTGCGACGCCGTCCGGCAGGGTGAGGCCGTCGGCAAGCTCCGCGTCTGCGACCACGACGAACTGATGCGGAAAAACAGCGTCCATCAACGTTCCGTCGTTGAGGCGTGGCTGGCCGAAGAGACGGCCCGCCTTCTCCCCGCGTCCAAGACCTTGCCCAAGCGGGGGCGCAATGCTTTCCATGCGAGCGGACCCGTCAGGCGTCGGCAGGGCGGCGCGGAGCGCTTCCTCCGTTCCGGCGGTGTTGATCAAGCCGCCCAGGCGCACGGCCGTCTGGATATATTCGCGGGCATTCGGTTTTCGTTCGCTCTCGTAGCTGTCCAATAGCCGTTCGGCGTCGCTGCCCATGACCTTGCCCTTGCAGACAAGCGCAAGCTTCCAGAAGAGATTGGCGACATCGCGCGTGCCTGCGCACATTCCCTGGCCCATGAAGGGTGGCGTCTGGTGGCAGGCGTCACCAGCCAGCAGAAGTCGTCCCTTGCGCCAGTCTTTTGCAACCAGCGAGTGGAAGACATAGACTGCGGTGCGCTCGAGATCCGCTTCGTCCGGTGTGATCCAGTCGGACAACAGCGCCCAAACGTTTTCCGGCTTCGTGATCTGCGCGCTGTCTTCTTCGGGCCGAACGGTGATTTCCCAGCGGCGGCGCTTTCCCGGGGTGCGCACGTAAGTTGCCGGTCTCTCGGGGCGGCAGTACTGGATCGAATGATCACCAAGTTCCGGTTTTTCGGTTTTCAGGATCACGTCGACGACGAGCCAGCGTTCATGAAAGCCATAGTCTTCCATGCCGCTTTCGATATAGCGGCGTATGAGCGAGCGAGCTCCGTCGCAGCCGACGACATATTGTGCCGAGATACGTTCGATGCTGCCGCAACTCATGTCCTCGTAGCGCAGTTCGACCCGCTCGCCCTTGTCCTCTACGTGGAACACATCGCAGCGGCTGCGTACCACAACGCTCTGACGCCGGGCCATATGGTCGCGCAGCAGTTCTTCAAGGTCAGGCTGGTGGAAGCGGTAGTTCGCCCGCCAGCCCTGCGGGCCTTCGCCCTGCGGCCGCGGCCAGTCGAGAAGCAGTTTGCCCTGCGGATCGACGAAGCGCATGCCCGGATGGTGATGAGTCTTTTTTTCCATCTCTTCGGCGATGCCGATCCACTGGAAGACGCGCATCACCTCGGCATCGAAATGCACTGCTCGAGGCAGGTGATAATGCGCGCTTTCCCGCTCCAGAACGAGTGTTTTCAGCCCGCATTGGCCCAGAAGGTGAGCGAGCGTTGCGCCGGCCGGCCCATAGCCGACAATGGTGACATCGAAATGCTCCATGGTTATTTCCCCTGTTTTGCAAGTTCGCCGTAAAGCCACGGACACTCCACGACGGGCGGCGAACGCCGGCCGGCCCGAGCGGCTTCAAGGCGCATGTCACGCAGGCGTTTGCGCCCGCCTTCCTCGGTCAGATAGAGGCGCTCATGGCCCCAGAAGCTTGGCCCGTCATGGGTCTCGTGCGGTTCCCAGGTGGCGGGGTCGATAACCCGCCCGCCCCAGCCGTTCTCCACGAAGAACCCCGAAGGCGAGTTGACGTAAAAGGATGTCATGTAGTCGTTGGTGTGCCGGCCGAGCGTATAGGCGACACGACCCTCGTCTAGCTGGGCAAGGTCGTACCCCTGCCCGACATCATCGAGGTTCTGGAATTCGACCATGAAGTGATGGAAGCCGGCCTGTCCCGATCCGACCATTGCGAAAGAATGATGGCGCCCGTTCACATGGAAGAAGTAGAGCCCATACGGCTGGAGGCCGTAATCCGAGACGTGGAAGTCCAGAAGGTCCCGGTAGAAGGGCAGCATGACGTCAATGTTCTTCACATGCAGCACGGCGTGCCCCATTCCCATGGGGCCGGTCAGAAAACCGTCTATCGGCCGGCCCGGACGGAAGGGCTCTGAAGCGATCATCGGGTTGTGAAACAGTTCGATGCGGTTGCCCATCGGGTCCTCGAAGGCGACCAGGCTTTCGACGAAGCGCCGGTCACACAGGGCCTTCGAGCCAAGTGTCACTTTGACGCCCGACCTTTCGAGCCGCTCCGAATAGGTTTGAAGGTCATTCGCATGCTCGACCTCCCAGCCCATGAAGGCGAGAGTGTCGCCCTCTTCATCCGACACGAGCAGGCGCTGCATCCGGTCGTCCATTCGAAAGGCGAGCGCCGTTTTACCGCGGTCGATTGTCTGCATTCCGAGCAGCTTGCCGGCAAAGTCGCTCCAGTCATCCAGCCTGTCGGAGCGCACGCCGAGATAGCCCAGTGCATTGATTGCCATGGTCGTTTTCCTGTTTGAATTTGCGATGTCACAGTCTAGGCGCCGCAGACGGCCTGCTCCCAGGCGAGATTGTGCATAGTCCGTTGGACGGACAGGCTGTGGGCCACCTGTCCGTCCGCTGGCCGGCTCAATCTCCGGCGATTTCCTTCGCACGCTCCAGAGCCGTCGCAGCAGCGTCCGCATCCGGCTGACCTTTGACCCAGGCTTGCGCGGCCCCCGCGAATGCCTCGTCCCAGGCGGCCTGGCCTGCATCGTCCAGATCGACGAAGTTGACCTTGCCGTTCTCCCGGAAACTCTTTTCGATCTCGGCATCTGTCGTATCGACAACTGAGGCGATCCAGTCCGCCGCTGCCCTGCCGGACATCTCGTCGATGACGGCCCTGTCGGCGTCGGACAGGCTCTCGTAGGTTGTCTTGTTCATCAGGATTGCCATGGGCGAGGCGATGAAGCCGGTGGTGGTGATGTTCGGAGCAACCTCGTTGAGGCGGAAGGTGCGGTAGGCATCCATGACCCAGACGGCGCCTGAGACCACACCGCGTTCGAGACCTTCATAGACCTGAGGCGCGGGCAGTCCGACGCCGGAAGCGCCGACCATGTCGAAGAGCTCGGAACCGAACTTCGACGGCGAGCGCAGCTTCAGGCCGGAAAGCTGCGAAGGTTCCGTCACCGGATCGCTTGCCATGAAAAACCGGTAGGAAGGTGTTGTGAACAGCGCGATGACTTTATAGTCGGCATATTCCCCGGCAAGGCTGCCGTCCTCGAACAACGTATTGAGAATGTCAGCCCCCACGGCGCTATTGCTGACAATACCGGGCACCTCGACCACGCCTGTGAGGGGAAAGACACCGGGTGTATAGGTTGGCACCACCAGTGCCACATCGGCGACACCGGCTTTCAACAAATCCGCCTGTGCAGGCGGGGCACCCAGGATCGAGCCGGGATACAGCTTGAATTCAGTCCCGTCGGAAAGCTTGGCGTTGACCTTGTCGATCCACGGCTGAAGGATCTTGGCGGAATAGAAGCCCTGCGCCGGTTCGAACGACGAGACACGCATCTGGCGGGCTTGCGCAAGTGAGGCGGTCAGCGATGATGCGCAGAAGAGCGCGATGGCCGTGGTTTTCAGCAGTTTGTTGAACATGAATTCCTCCCTTTGAAGTCACATGGCATTGAGCGGCAGCCAGAGCACGATCGCCGGAACGGCAATGATGATGGCGACGCGGATGAAATCGGCAGTGACGAACGGCGCCGCGCCTTTCCAGAGCTCTGTCAACCGGATGTCGGGGGACACAGTCTTGAGAACGAACAGGTTCATGCCGACCGGCGGTGTGATGAGGCCCATTTCAACCACCATCACCGCGAATATGCCGAACCAGACGAGGTCGATCCCGGCAGCCTGTGCGACAGGAACGAAGAGCGGCACGGTCAGAAGCAGCATGGCGAGGCTGTCCATGAGCGTTCCGAGCACAAGGTAGATCGCCAGCATCAGAAGAATGACGAGGAGCGGCTGATCGATGATGCCTGAGAACATGCCAGTCAATGCGAACGGCAGACCAGAGAGCGCGAGAAAGAAGTTGAACAGATTAGCGCCGATCATGACGAGATACAGCGCGCCGCAGGTCAGCGCCGTATCCCTGACGGCCTCGAGAAATCCACTCGGCGACAATCTGCGCGACAGAAACCCGTAAGCCAGAACCAGGGCTGCGCCGATGGCCGCCGTCTCGTTGGCTGTGAAGACGCCGCTGTAAAGGCCGCCCATGATCAGGCCAAAGATCGCCAACGGCGGCAGCAGCTCCTTCAGCGCCGCGCGGCGTTCTTCGCGGTGGGCGCGTGCATGCTGCGGCGCAGTTGACCACCCTGCCCAGATTGGGACCCAGATCGCCAGACAATAAAGAAGGATTGCCAGAAAGATGGGGCCGGTCGTGGCAAGCAGGAGTTCGCGGATCGACTGTTCGGCGATGAATGCATATATCACCAGAACCGTCGATGGAGGGATCAGGATGCCGAGCGTGCCACCGGCGGCGACAGACCCGGCCGAAAGCGATTTAGAATAGCCCGCTTGCCGCATCTGAGGCATGGCGATCCGGCCCATGGTGGCGGTGGTGGCAAGGGACGAGCCGGAGATCATGCCGAAACCGGCAGAAGCACCGATGGTCGCAAGCGCCAATCCGCCCCGACGATGACCGAACAGTACGGACATCGACTGGTACAGCTTGGCGGACAAGCCGCTGTGCGCTGCCAGATTTCCCATCAGCACGAACAGCGGCAGCATGGTCAGTGTGTAGTTGGTGACGCTTTCCCAGACCGTGGTCGCACCAATCGTCATTGCACCGGCAAAGCCGATGATCATCGCCGCGCCCAGAAGACCGACGAGACCAAGGGCGACGGCGACCGGAATTTCGAGAAAAATCATGATGATGGCGGCGCCGAAACCCAGCCCGCCGAGCAGAAGTCCGTCCATTATCAAGCCTTTTCGTTCCGAACGACAAACCAGACGCCTGCCATCGCGGCGAGGAAGGCAGCGAGAAGAGCGAGCGTGACGACGGTCAGGGCAATCGGTATCGGAAAGCCGAGATCAGGTGTCGTTTCCGGGGAACCTGCCTTGCCAAGGGCGTTCTGGCCCACAGCCCAAAGGATCAGTCCGGCAAAGCCGAGAGACACGACACTCCCCAAGAGGCCAAAAGGCCGGGCGAAGCGGGCTGGTGCCAACTCGGAAAGCAGTTTTGCGCTGACATGTCCCTGTTTGGCGTAACAGACCGGCATGGACAGAAGCGCACCAAGGCCAATGGAAAGCGACGTCAACTCGATGGCGCCTGGAACATTCGTCCCGGCTATCGCGCGCAGGACGACATCGCAGACCGTGACGGCAGTGCCAAACAGAAAGCAGATGCCGGCAGCGGCCAGGAAACTGTTCGGGACGATCTTTTTCAAAGGGGGGCTGTCCATGACATCCGTTTCTCGTTCTAGATAAAGACGGAGGTCAAAGTGCCCGTAAAAACAAAGGCTTTCACGGCTGCAACGCTGCGGTCCTCCCAAACGCAACGGTCGGACTATAGGGATGACAGCTCGGAGCGAGGTACCCGAAACACGAAGGTGTCCACCAGGCGGACACGCTGCAATGCCGCAATGCAGGTCTGGGAACCGGACGGGCAACGCGCACATCGAGGCCTTTTGCGACCAGTTCAGGGCCGAGTGTCTGAACGCCCATTGGTTCCTGAGCCTTGCGGATGCAACGAAAAAGTTGGGGGCGTCGTAAGGACTAAAATGAAAACAGACCTCATGGAGCCATCGGCAACAAGGTGCCTGCGAACCTCATACAATCGGAATACGCGGCCAGCCTGTGTTTCTCATTTGGTCCGGAAATCTCTAACCCGCATTGAGCGCATATTGGGTAGAGGACCCCAATCAACTAAAAGACTCCGCGCTCAACAGGAAGAAACTCGGGCCTCCAGTCACCTGTGCATCGCAAAATTGGACGCATATTCTTTATTGAACAAAATATTTCATTATAGTTATACTTATACAAATAATAATAATATTACATTTAAGCTTAACGCCACTAAAGTATATTAAAAAAATATTCAATAATGTATCTATGACAAAAATATGTCGCATCTTTTAGCAAATCTTTCGACATTCGAAGCTTTCCCTGCGTAGCGTTAATGGTGTATTATTTGTTGCCGTCGGAGCTGATGGTTGATTAAAGTTTATTTCTTCGCTCCTCAGCGACAAATTCAACATTTAGTCTGAGGGAACGAACTGCAGGAGGTAGGGGCGACATAGTTCGACCTGCGAGCACGAAAAGTGCGCGCAACAATCTCCGAAAGACCGCGCTTGTAACGAAAACTCTTTCACACTGATTATGGAAAGAGCTCTGAAGGAAAACAGTACGAACACGAAAGGTTTTATTTCAGTATTGAAAAGCGCCAAGCTAAGGCGACAAAAAAATACTTAAATCAAGTCGCCTTCTGATTGTTAATCAACGCCACCATACGGTTTGTGGCAACACTATATTTTCCGCTGTGTATTCTCTGGGGTAATTTATATTTTTTACAGCTCACCAAGGGCACATGAAATACATCTCCAGTGTAATACACCCTGTAAAAATATAGTGGCAGATATTTTGTTCTAGAATCAATTTCGATTCTACTCGAAGTGGGGGTGGGTCAAAATGGGCGAAGTACATAATAAATTCATCAATAAACTAGTGATTAACGAATTCTCCTCAAGCAGTCGAACCACATTTGTGCATAAGAACCGTGGCGAGCACACCAATTCAATTTTGCCGTCAATCGATCTTCCTTTTAATTGTCGGAAGAAGACGGACGCTACATTGGGCGATATGCCATCGGTAGCCGGCTCGTTCATCCTGGCACAGGTCGTGAAGCGCGAGCGGCAACCCATTTCCAGAGATCTGCACGATCGCGCCGGCCAGCAGATTGTTAGCCGTTGTGAGCGAATTCAGGAAATCGGAGGAGCCTTCGAGATCCGAGGTTCCCTGAACAAACACGGGACCAGCATACCGGCCTTCCTTCCTTTATTTCACCACTGAAAGCCTATCCGAGAGGAAGCGTTACAATGACGCCAAAGCCTACCCGTGTGGCCATCGTCGACGACCATCCAGTGGTAATTGCCGGAGCCCTGAACCTTATCGAACAGTCGGAGATCAATAGGCATCCGGCACCAAACGGCTTCACCAGTCCTGCCGCAAGAAAGGATCCGTAATGCGTGTAGTGTTCGTTCTTGCGGGTCTCGGAACCGGCGGTGCGGAAAAAGTCGTCAACCTGCTGGCTCACCACCGCCTTGCCGCTGGCGATCAAGTCCATGTCATCGCCGTCAATGCGACCGACTCCACGTCGTATTTTTCTTATGATCCCGACATTCAGGTCGAAGGCCTGAGCCGCAGCGGCCGCTATTCCCGGCATTTTGTCACTATGCAACGGGCAAGGGATCTGCGCAGGCGCCTGGCAAGGATCAAGCCTGATCTGGTCGTCTCCTTCCTGACCAAGATCAACGTCATCACGGTCCTTGCAACCGCGGGTACCGGCACTCCGACGATCATATCCGAACGCAACAATTTCGATCTTCAGCAAATGAGCCGTTTCTGGCGCTGGACGCGGCCCATGGCGGCCTTCGCTGCGACTAGGATTGTCGTGATGACGGATAAAGCGCGCGAAAGACAACCCGCCCGCGTCCGGAAAAAAACCATCGTCATTCCAAATCCGGTCACGCCACTGCCGCGCGCCAAGCCGAAGCCGGATGCCGGCAGCAGGGTGGTCGCGGTAGGACGGCTCGACCGGCAGAAAGGGTTTGATATCCTCATCGCAGGTTTCGCCCAGGTCGTGGAGCGCGTCCCTGATGCGGAGCTGACAATCTACGGTGAAGGTCCGGAACGGTCCGCGCTCGAAAAGCAGATTTCAGACCTTAGGCTGCAGGACGTCGTCCGCCTTTCGGGTGTCACACGAGTGCCGGGCGAATGGGTATCACCCGGCGACGTCTTTGCCCTGAGTTCGCGCTTCGAAGGTTTCGCGAATGTCGTCCTCGAGGCGATGTCGAGCGGAATGGCGGTCGTTTCCGTCGACTGCCCCTGGGGTCCAGGCGAGATCGTACAGGATGGAATCACGGGCCTGCTCGTGCCGATGGGCAGCAAGGAGGCGCTTGCTTCGGCGATCATTCGGGTTCTTACCGACCCGGAGCTGCGCAGGTCTTTCTGCGAGGCCGGCCCGCCCTCGCTGGACCGGTTTTCCACGGCAAACGTTCTCGCCAAATGGGACGAGACAATTCTTCAAGCCTCGGGCCGTCCAGCTTTTACGGTTTTTGCTGACGCTTGACTTTAAGGTCACCGTTGCCTTTTCGGCTCCCGCGCAATCAATACCTTCGCCGTTGTGTGCCCCGACACCCCGAACGCCCGATGACGGAAAGATCCGTCACGGGCGCATTTCGTCTTGAGGAAGGGTGGCGCCGGAACGCCATCCGCTCCATTCGGGTTCCGGAGGTTATCCCTGTGCGGGAACTGCATCGACCGAATAGTTCTCCACGACGATGGAGTCTTCCACGGCCTTCAAGGCAAGGTTGGCCTCGTAATATTTCTTCTCGCCGATCAGTTTGGCCGCGTCGGAAACATGGGCAAGACCGGTCTTGGCAGGAACCAGCGCCGCGGACACCGTCACATCGACGTTGGCCAGTTTCAGGATCTCGGCAGCCTTTCTGCTTTCACCCTTGGCCAGATGCTCATTGGCCTTCAACAGGGTTTCCTGCTTGTCCTGCGTGGGAACGAAACCCTCGGCAAGGGACAAGGATGAATCGAACGGCAGATAGGAATCGCCTTCCTTCGGTGTCTTCTTGTCCTTGATGGCGTAAGTGTCCATGGCTGCTTGCGCCGCCTCGAAATCCTTTTGCGCGCTGGTTACGAAACTGGTCGCCTGATCGGGTTGGCCGTTGAAGATGGCGATACGGGCTGCACGCACTTCACGAACGGCCTTGTAGGCGTCATCGACCGTCTTGAGGATTGCGTTGTCTTCCGACGACTGGGTCGCGGTGGCGACGGCATCCTTGGCCGGTGTTGCAGCCGATTGCTCGACGGCGGCAGGAGCCTTGCTGTCTGCAAGTGCAGGGGCAACCTGGAGCGCGCCCGCGCCAACAGTCGCCAGCAGGGCAAAAGCGGTTGCGGATTTGGCTATACTGAATTTACGCATTCATTCCTCCTATGAACGAGGACAGACCAGTTCTTGACTGGAACGCATGAAGGATGCGCTCTCTCCTTTGTCCGCTCCTGTCGCGAAGTTTAAATTTTGTTGAGACAGGCAGGTTTGAACGGAAAGCCAGAGCCCAGTGCCCCACAGCGGATGGCAGACACTGGAGCAATCACGGATTTCACTGCGTTCGTGGAAAAATACCGCACGCTCCGCAAGCTTTGTGTGGCGAACGGATGTCGCCCGATTTGTCTCGGAGACACCCTGCTGCAGCATACCTCGCCTCAGCTAGGGTGTGGGCCATAATGAAGATGAAATGGTTTGAGGCGGATTGGTCATCAGCAAGGCGCGAAAGCGCAGGAAATGTGGCTCATTTTCAAGCTTTCGCAACGCGGAGGAGGACCAATCCGGTCAAATCCGAAGGACATGAAAATGGCTTCACCGCGTGTGGTCAGCCTGCTTGACCGGGCAGAAAGCCCACTCCGCCCACACTTCCTAACGCAGTTTCGCCATTTCTCGTGCCATATCGTCTTCATTTATGGAGCCACACCCTAAAAAGAATGCCCGGCTCGTTTGCCGGGCATCAAGTTGGTTGGAGTGGCTGCGCCTTAGGAGCTTAAGGTCTTCGGCGCTTCTCTTATGGGGTCGGACCTGGAACGAGGGAGCGTTTTCCAAGGCCTATGCGGCGATCGACCGGGAGACTTCTTTCACGCTTTGGGTCGCCGCGCTGATCTGCGCCGTCGCGGCGGAGACGGACTGCATGTTGGCGGTGATCTGCTCCACACCCTGGGCCGCGAACTGCATGTTCGAGGAGATTTCGTGGGTGACGGCGGTTTGCTCCTCCACGGCCGAGGAAATACCTGTGGCAATGTCCCCGATTTCGCTGATCACCTTCATGATCGACTGGATGGCCTGAACTGCGCTCTCCGTCGTCGTCTGCACCGAATTGATCTGTGTCGAGATTTCCTCTGTCGCTTTGCTGGTCTGCGATGCGAGGCTTTTCACCTCGGAGGCAACCACCGCAAATCCCTTGCCTGCCTCTCCGGCGCGCGCTGCTTCGATGGTTGCGTTCAGTGCAAGCAGGTTGGTCTGCCCGGCGATGCCGTCGATCAGTTCAAGCACGGAACCGATGGTCTTGGCATCTTCAGAAAGGCCGAACATGATCCGGCTGGACTGCTCGGCTTCCTGAATGGCTTTTTGAGAAACCTCCATGGCGGTCTGTACCTGCCGGCTGATTTCCTGGATGGAGGCAGCCAGTTCCTCCGAGGCAGCGGCCACGGTCTGAACGCTGGCGGAGGTCTGCTCCGAAGCTGAAGCCGCCCCTGTGGCCTGCTCTGTCGTCAAAGCAATAGAACTCACAATCTCGGACAGGTCCCTGTCGATCTTCTGTTGTGCCTCTGCCTTGCGGAAGCGCTCCATGACGCGCTCCGTGACATCGGTAGCAAACTTGACGACCTTGAAGGGGCGACCGGCTGCGTCGAAGATCGGATTGTAGGTCGCCTGGATCCAGATCTCCCGACCACCTTTCGCGAGACGCTTGAACTCGGAGGACTTGAAGTTTCCGGCGGCCAGATCCTTCCAGAATTCGGCATAGTCTGCGCTGGCAGCGAAGTCGCTTTCAACGAACATGCGATGGTGTCGTCCCTTGATTTCCTCAAGGCTGTAGCCCATCGCGGACAGAAAATTGTCGTTTGCATCCAGGATCGTGCCATCCAGCTCGAAGTGGATGACCGCCTGCGCGCGGTTGATGGCATTTACCTGGCCCTGCAGGTCAGCGGTTTCCATCTTGCGTGCCGTGATATCCGACGCAATCTTGACGACCTTCGTGACCTTTCCCGAGGCGTTGAAGATCGGGTTGTAGGAGGCTTGAATCCATACTTCCCTGCCGTTCTTGCCAAAACGCTGAAATTCCCGCGACTTGAACTCTCCGCGCGCCAGTTCCTGCCAGAAAGTCTGATATTCAAGGCTCTCCCCGTAAGCGGGTTCCACAAACATCTTGTGATGGCGGCCCGAAATTTCCTGAAGCGAATAGCCCATCGCGTCGAGGAAGTTCTGGTTTGCCGTCAGGATCGTGCCGTCCGGCGCAAATTCGATCATCGCTTGGGAGGCGCTGATTGCCTGGACAACAGCCTTCCAGGAGTTTCCTGCAAAAATACCCATTGAACGTCTCCAACAACATTTTTTCTTTGAAAATTAAATGAAGTGGAAAAAGTAAATAAAATTGTACTTGGTGAAATTAAACCCGAACCCAAACAAATAAAATTTGAAACAATTATTATTAGGTGAGCAGTTACTTGAGATGATATTTAAAATTTTAAAAATTATTTTTGTTCTTTATTATTATTCCTGGTGAGCGTTGAATAAGAAGCGTTGCCACCCGATGTGGAGTAGCCCGTCAGAATTTCGGAGACAGACATCACCTGGATCAGGACACCGGGAGGCTTGCCTGTCGTGCCGCCATGATCGACTTCCAGCTTCGTCACGTTGCGAGGCGGTCGATGCGGAGCTGACAAACCACTGATGTCGTGTTGCGCGCGGAGTGCGATCGACAAGGTACCGTCAACATTGCTGGCCACTTCGATCTGCGCACCGTAATGCCCCGTCCAGGGCATGGCCGCCGTTTATGCGGCTAAAAGATAGAGCTTTCGATCAACGAGCGGTGGAAAATCCACGGCAAGATCGGTGGCAAGTTCTCCTGCCGACGTGCCCTTTCCGATGGCCCGCAAGGGAGAAGCGGGTCTGGCCCTGTCGCTTTCGCCCTTTCCTTCCCTTGTCGGCGGAACCCTCGCCATCATCCTAGGCTTCGGTCTGGGAGGGCTGTTCGAGGACAACCCGTGCTGCGCCGGCATAAAATCGCTGGCCAGACCACAAGCCGGGGTTCCAGGTTGACCGTTGAAGCGCGCAAGGACGCAGAGTAGTAGCCGGTAATCTGCGGTCGTGCCCATGCAACGACCCATGAGGCGGACCACCCAATGCGACAGCTCTGCGCTGCCGCATCGGGTTCAGAACGGGCCTTCGAACGTCTCCGGCACAAGCACAAAATCATATGTCGAGCGCCAGAGTGTCTTATCGCCTTCCAGCCGTTCGAACGGCGCGATCAGGCTCTTCTTCACACCAAACACCGCATCACTTTCCAGATAGGTGTCACCACCAACGAACGTGTGGGTGACTAATTTCTGGAAACCGGGCGCGGTCACCAGAAAATGCATGTGCGCCGGACGATAGGGATGACGTCCCAAGGCGCCGAGCATCTTGCCAACCGGGCCATCATCCGGGATCGGATAACTGACCGGTTTGATGCCGACAAAGCTGTAACTGCCGTCTGCCTCGCTCATGAACCGACCGCGATTGTTCCACTTCGGCTGAACATCCGGTTGCTGGACATCGTAGAAACCTTCGGCATTGTCGGACCAGACGTCTACACACGCGCCTGCGATCGGGTTTCCCTCCAGATCAAGCACCCTGCCTTCAAACAGGCAGCTCTCGCCCTTGCCGTCGAGGCAGATGGTATCGCCGTTGGCGCGAACCGGGGCGTCAGCCACATGGAAGGGGCCAAAAACCGTGTTTTCCGTCGCCCCCGGCGGACGCCGGTTGTTGATCGCGTCAACCAGCATCGAAACGCCAAGGACATCGGAAAGAAGGATATATTCCTGGCGTTCACCCGAGCAGATCTGACCTGTTTTGGTCAGGAACTCGATAGCGATCTCCCACTCCTCCTGCGTCAGATGCACATCCTTGACGAAGGCGTGCAGGTGCTGGACCAGGCTTTCCATAACCACCTTCAAACGCGGTCTGGCCGCCTCGCCTATCCGCCCGTTGACGGCCTCGACGGACGCTTCTTCGGTGAAATAATTGATCATATCTGTGTTTCCTCGCAGCTCACTCCGGTGCGTCGCCGACCAGGGCCCGCTGAAGCAGGTTCCGGATCGCTTCCCGCTCCAGCGGGCGCGGACACCAGTATGGATTGGCGGTTGCCTGTTCACTCATGCGGTCGAGATCCGCTTCCTTGACCCCGAGATCCGCCAGACTTTGAGGGGCGCCGAGTTTCTTCGCAAACGCATGCAAACCTGCCCCGGCCCGGCCGCCGAACAGCGACGCAACCGGTGCAAGCACGTCCGGCTTTGCTGCCTCGACGAAAGCGATGGTGTGAGGCAGCAAGATGGCATGGGTTTCCGCGTGAGGCAGATCCAGACTGCCGCCAAGCGTGTGGCACAGCTTGTGGTGTATCGACATGCCGACGCCGCCCAGCACGGTTCCGCACAGCCAAGCGCCGTAAAGGGCGAGGTCTCGTCCGTCCCGATCACTGGGTTTTGCGGCGATGGCCGGCAATGCATCCCGCAGCGCCCGCAGCCCCTCAACCGCCATTAGCGTGAAGATCGGGCTGCCGTCCTGCGCATAGACGCCTTCAGCAGCGTGGGCCATGGCATTGAGACCGCTGGTGATGCTCAGCACCTGCGGCAGCGTATCGGTCAGCTCCGGATCATAGATGACGGTTTCCGGCAGGATCTCAGGTCCCCTCCGGGTCGTTTTCAACCCGTCCTTCGTCTCCCCCAGAATGGGCGTCACTTCGGAGCCTGCATACGTGGTCGGGATGACCACTTGTGCTGCCCCGGTTCGCGCAGCCAGGGCCTTTCCGAGACCGGTTGTGGACCCGCCGCCCAACGCCACGACGCAATCTGCATTGGACTGCTCGTAGACTTCAAGCGCCTTTGCGGTGACCTCCACCGGCGTGTGCATTGCCGCACCGCTGAAGACACCCGCGCACATAGATCCGAGAGCGGAAGCCAGCGCCTCCGCTTCCTGACTTTGCTGAGGTGTCGACAGCACCAGCGCACGCTTCGCACCCAGGCGTTCGATCTCGGCGCCTGCCTGCGCCTGCGCCCCCCGCCCGAATACGATTCGGGCGGGCAGGCCTGTATGGCTGAAAGACAACATCGCGGTCACAGGTCCAGCTTGAACAGCTTGTTGGCGTTGCCGCGGCCGATCTTGAGCCGGTCTGCATCGGCGATGCTGGCGGCATCGAACCAGTCAGCCGCGTGATCGATGTTCTCGAACGGCCAGTCGGTGGAGAACAGGATCCGGTCCGAGCCCAACTCGAGAATTGCGTCAACCAGTGTCTGGGTTCTGAAATTGCCGGACGTGGTGATGTGGAAGTTCTCGTTGAAGTAATCGGCAAACTTCCGCTTTGCCGGATGTTTTGGCGGCAGCTTGACCCAGGCGTTGCGGTGGTCGATCCGCCAGAGCATGTAGGGAATGCCCTCTCCCATGTGCCCGAGAACGATTTGCAGGGCGGGATGGTCGTCGAACAGGCCCGAGCCGATCAGGCGCAGCGCGTGCACGGCGGTTTCCTGAGCAAAGGCCCAGGTCGGCCCCATCAGCCAGGGATGCCCGTCATAAATGCGCGAATCCTGCGGCAGCGGGTTGCGCGGGTGCAGGTAGAAAGGCACGTTCAGCTTTTCCACCTCGGCCCAGAACGGGCGATATTGCGGCAGATCGTAGTAGAGAAGTTCCTGTCCGCCGCCTTGTTCCGCATCCTGGGAAAAGCCGTTGACCAGCGCCCCGACGAAGCCGAGATCCTTCACGCAGCGCTGCAGTTCAGCCGCGGCGGCTTCAGGATCCTGCAACGGAAGGGCCGCAAACGCGCGGAAGCGGTCCGGACGTTTCGCACATTCCTCTGCAAGCGCGTCATTGGCGCGCCTTGCAATGTCGATGGCCCTGCCGCGGTCCGTTATCGCCTGCACCGCCGGAGCGTTCAGCGAGAGGATCATCATCTCGATCCCGTGGGCATCCATCAGCTTCAGCCTGGTATCCTGAATATCCAGCAGGCGGTGCTGCAACTCTTCCCAGTAGGAGCCCGGTACGAAACCGGCGGAATCCTGCAGCGTGTCGGGAATGGCGAAATGTTCTTCGAGTGCGATCTTGCCTTGCATGGCTGTTTTCCTTCAAGATTTTCGGGTGTCAGGATTTGGGCGATCCAAGCGTTGAGAGAAGCTGACGAGTCAGCAGGGCGAGTTCGCCGGCATCTCGGGCCACGCCATAGACGTAGCTGTCCGGGCGGACGATGGCGGCCACGCCACCGGTTTCATCGAACCAGCGCGCATAAACGCCGTTGGTGTCGGAAATCTCGGCGCCTCCGAACATGCTGGAAATCGCGAACACAGCTTCGCGGCCGCCGATGGCGGCAAAACCGTCCCTGTCGGATTGCGTCAGGTCGCAAAGCGCTTCCGGCCCCTTGGCAACAATGAGCCAGCCAGTGCCGGCAATTTCGTCGAAGAGCGCGGTTTTTTCTGCTGTTGAGACAAGGCCCTGGGGAAGAAGCTCGCCGTCATTGGCGATCAGCCCCCCGCTCAGCGCCGGATAGCGCAGTTTGTCGGGCTTCCTGTTGGCCGCGCGTGCAGCAATCAAACGCGCGTCGCGCTTCTTTGCCTCTTCCGGATCACGCATGGTCTGGACCCGGCCGAGTTCGATTGCCTTGTCGGTGATAAAGCGCACATGGGGTTCCCGCTCGGGCTGATAGGTGTCGAGCAGGTCATCCGAATAACCGTCCAGAACCATATCGAGCTTCCAGGCCAGATTGCGGGCGTCGCGAATTCCCGAAACCATTCCCTGCGCCAGGAACGGCGGCATCTGATGTGCAGCGTCACCTGCCAGAAGCACCCTGCCCTTGCGCCAGGCATCCACGATGCAGGACCGAAAGGTGTAGTTGGCGACACGGATCAGCTCCGCGTCCTTCTTCGTAAGGAATTGTTCAACACGGCGCCACACGCCTTCCGGCTTCAGCACCTCGTCCCGATCTACATCGGCTTCCAGGCGGAACGAGAAGCGGTGATGGTTCGGCCCGATGTTGACGATGGAGATCGGCTGAGCCGGGTTGCACACCTGGCGGAACGACGGCAGCCCCGGGACAGTGCGCTTCATCTCGAAATCGCAAACCAGCCAATTCTCGAAAAAGCCGAGATCCTCCAGATCGCCCTTCAGGTGCTGTCGAACAAAACCATTGCCGCCATCGCAGCCCACGACATAACGGGCACCGACGGACACTTCCTCACCCGCTTCGGTTTTCGCTGTCACCTGGACGCCATCGGGCTGCTCGGTCAAGGCGGTGACGGTAACGCCCTGGCGCACCTCCACGCCCGGTGTCGTCTTGCACAGGGTGTCGAAAACGTCTTCCAGATGTGGCTGGTACATCATGTATTGAGACGGCCAGCCGCACCGGCCGGGATTGTCGTATTCGATATCCAGAAGCACGTCGCCTTCACCGTTCATCCAGACATAACCCTGCTGAATGTTGGTGCCGGGAAGCACCTTTTCGGCGATGCCGAGCTTTTGAAAGGTCCGCATCGTCTCATCATCGAAGGCGGCGGCGCGCGGCAGGTTGTAGAGACCCGAATAGCGCTCCAGAACAACGACCTTATGCCCGAGCTGCCCCAGAAGCGCCGCCAGGGCCATTCCCGTCGGGCCATAGCCGACAATGGCGACATCGTATTGCATGGTATCCTCCATTTGATCCGGCGCGGCCTTTATGATTGCATTTACAATTCTTGCATTTGCAAGTTTTGACCGCACGAAGTTGCGTTTCTGCGCTTTATGCGAAGATTACGGTGTTAGTTTCCCATCAGGAGTGAGACGCCGAAGAGCGAGATTTCCGGCACATAGGTGACCAGCAGAAGCGCCAGCAGATAGATTGCGAAAAACGGCAGGATCCCGCCGTAAATCACGCGCAGGTCGATCCGCGACAGGGACTGCAACACGAAAATGTTGATCCCGAATGGCGGCGTGAACAGACCGATGGCTAGGTTCACCGTCAAGATGATGCCGAAATGAACCGGATCGACGCCCACGGCGGTGATCAGAGGCAGGAGCAGCGGCGTCAGCAGCAGAATTGCCGACAACGGATCGACCAGACACCCCACGATCAGAAGCAGGATATTTATGGCAAGCAGCAGCACCCAGGGCTGCAACGCCATCGCATCAATCAGCGCAACGAGCTGTCCGGAGACCTGATTGACGGTGATCAGCCAGGAAAACACTCCGGCGCAGGCAATCACGATCATGATCTGCGATGTGAACATCACTGTGGTGCGCGCGGCCTCCAGCAGGTCTTTCAGCGTCAAATGCCGCATGACGCCCCAACTGACGAGAAAGGCATAAAGACAGGCAACTCCAGCCGCCTCCGTCGGCGAGAAGATTCCGCCATAAATCCCGCCGATGATCAGCACGGGGACGCCCGCTGCCCAGATCCCGCGGCGGAACGCATTGACAAAGCGTCTTATGGAAAACGCCTCGCTCGCCGGCATGTCGTGACGCCGCCCAACCCAAAGCGCGTGCAGGCAGAGAAGACCAACGATGAGAAGCCCGGGAAAGATGCCTGCAGCGTAAAGGCGCGGGATAGACTCGTCCGCCGCAGCCGCATAGACGATCATCGGGATGGACGGAGGCAGGATCACACCCACAGCACCGGCTGAGACCAGCAGGCCGGAGGAGTAACTGTCGGGGTATTTGTCCTCCCGCAGAGATGGCAGCATGACCTTGCTCAAGGTGGCAACAGAAGCCGCCCCGACCCCGGTTATCGCCCCGAAAACGGCCCCGCTGGTGATCCCCGTCAACGGCACCTTGCCGGGAACCCGGCCCATGCTGGCACGCATCAGCTCGATCAGGCGTTGCGCTATACCGCCCCGGTCCATGAGTTCCCCGGCAAAAATGAAGAACGGCAGGGCCAGAAGCGCGTAGGCGTTGACCGAAGCAAAGAGATACTGCTGCAGCGCGACCATCGGCATGTGCATGGTGAAGGCCATGGTTGCTGCCGAAGCTGCCAGCAGCACCAGGAAGATGGGAAAGCCCATCAGCATCATGACGAGGGGCAGCACGACAAGGGTCCAGATCATGTCAGTTGCTCCCACCGGTCCGACGCGTTTGGGTCAGCAGGTCCCAGAGGCGCGCAGCCGCCACCAGCGCCATGCCGACAAGGCCAACAAGAACGGTCCCTTGGATCAGCCAGAGCGGAATCTCGGCCATGTTGCTCAAGGTGCCGCGCGCTGAAAGCCGGCTGACAGCTTTGAACGAATAGTGAGCAACGAAGAGACAGACGGCGACGGTCGCGATCTGTTCGAAAATGGCGAAGAAACGCCGAACCCTGCGCGATGCATTGTGGGTCAGGAGAGACATGCGCAGATGCTGATCGCGATGAGAAACCCCGATGGCCCCGACGAAAACCATGCCGACCATGGCAAATACCAGCGTTTCGTCAGCCCACAGCAGGGACACGCCCCAAATGTAACGAAGCGCAACGCCGAGGCACAAAAGCAGCACCATCAATATCAGCAATACCGCGAGCGCATTGCCGATCCAGTTGGACAGGATTTCCAAAACTCGTCTCATGGATGTCTCGTGAACGCCTGAGAGGGCGGCAAGGCACTCAGATGCGCAATCCGGGCCTTGCCGTGAGATTATTCGCCTGCAACGCGTGCGGCGGCGGATTTCAGGAACTCGACCTCTTCTTCAAGAGCCGGGTTCTGGCTGTAGGCGGTCGGCAGCGTGTCCGCGACTGCCTTCAGATAGGCAGCCTTGTCTGCGACGGAGAGGTTGAAGATCGTGCCGCCGTTCTCTTTCCAGGTGCCCTGTACCCCCTCGACAGCCTTCAGATTCCAGCTATTGGCATCGGAAAGCGCCTCACGGGCTGCCGTCTTCACCTTCCCGGAAAGATCCTCTCCGAGGGCATCCAGGAAATACTGGCTCGCGACCGCAGTCACGATCAGATAGCTCTCCGGCAACACCGTCAGATCCTTGGCAACGTCGTAGTAATGGAAGATGGTGAACACCGGCAGGCCAGCGATCGTCCCGTCGACGACCCCGTTCTGAATGGCCGGCAACACTTCACCGAGAGGCATCGAGATCGGCGATGCGCCGAGTTCCTTGAACGGCCCCGTGGACAATGCCGAAGGTCCGGCGACCCGGATACGCTGTCCTTCCAGGGCCGCGGCGGTGTCGACCGTCTTGACGCTGACGATACCGAGCGGACCGTGCGGAAACGCTGCCAGGGTATGCAAACCCTGATCGGCACCGTATTCTTCCAGCCGGTCCAGCACTTCCGGGTCCGACAGCACCCTTTGTGCGTGCGCCATGTCGCTGAACAGGCCTGGAACGTCGAGCGCTTCAAACCGCTTGTCGTACTGGACGAAGAAACCGGAAGCAGGTGCCGTCACCTCGATGGTACCCATCGAGACGCCTTCTACCGTCGCCGGGATCTGGCCAAGCTGGTTCGCAGGATAAAGCTGAACTTCTATCTGCCCCTGGGTGGAGGCTTCTACGCGTGTCTTGAAACCTTCCATCCACTTCAGGATAGCGTCATTGTTCGTCGGAGACGAGACTTTAAGCGTATAGTCCGCGGCAAACGCCGGTCCTTCGACTACAGTTGCATTGAAAACTGCGGACAGACCGAGCCAGGCGGCACAGGCAAGCGCCTTGTTCATTGAATCCTCCCATGAGTGGACCCTTGAGCGGATCCTGTTTCCTCCGCATCCGTAGTAGCACTTAACTTTTGCATTTGCAAATGTTGTTTGTGCATGAGTTGCGCTGGAAAGAGTTTTGGGGCATAGACGAAATTACGGGCGCATGCGTTGCGCGAATGCACTTGCCCAAGAGTCACGCAGGCCTCAGGCGACGAACGGAGATATTCCTTGGTCTATCGTTTCACAGATTCAGTGCCCTATCTGCTGAACCGCGCCGGCGTCGCCCTGGGTGAGCGTTTCACACGGCGGATCGCCAGTTACGGCGTGACCCTTCCAATGTACCGTGTGCTGGCCGTCTTGCGCCAATCAGGCACAAAGACGCTCGGCGACCTTTCAGAACTTGTGTCGGTGGAGCTTTCCACTCTGTCGCGGCTGATAAGTCTGATGGTGAAACGCGGCCTGGTCACCCGCATCCGCCCGCCGGAAAACGCCCGTATCGTGTTGATTGACGTTACCCCCAAAGGGGCTGACCTCGCGGACGAACTCATGCAGATCGCCATGCATTTCGAGGACACTCTCATCTCCAACCTGGACAAGGATCAGGTGGATATCCTGAAGACGCTCCTGTGCCAGATCAATCAGCAGGTGGAGAAGCTTTGACCAACGCGCCCCGTGGCGCAAAGCGAATGGGCCTGGTGCAATAGCACTAGGGGGTGGATGGCAGGATCGGCAGCTTGCTGGAGGCTTTCATTTCTTTCAGCGAGAGGTTGGAGCGAATGCTGGTCACCCCTGGAAGCCGGCGTAGGGTGCTATCGACAAAGGTGCTGTAATCGTCCAGGTCCCGTGCGACGACGATCAGCAGGAAATCGTCTGCGCCGGTCGTGTTGTGACAGGCAAGGATGTTCGGGGTTGTCTCGACGATCCGTTGAAATTCCGCCGTTGCCGCCTGATCATGTTTTGAACAGCGGAGCTGTACAAAAGCCATGACACCCAGCCCCAGCTTGCGGCGGTTCAAATTGGCCTGATAACCTTCGATGAAACCCTCTTCCTCCAGCCGTTTCAGGCGACGCCAGCAGGGAGTTTCACTCATGCCCAGCTTTTCGGACAGCTTTGCATTGGTCATCCGACCGTCGTTTTGCAGCAGGGACAGGATCTGAGCGTTGGCGGCATCGATTTCAGACAAGGGCAGAATCCTATCGAAAGTCAGCAAAACTGAGGTTTTCCTGTCCTTAAATAAGCTAAAATGCGCAGGATTAGCAAAGTATTTCCCAATTTTCCTTCTATGATCCCCGCCAATGAATCGCGAAACGGAAAGACCATGTCATGAAGGCCGTGCTGTTTGAAAAGTTCCAGGAAGCGCCAAAGCTGGTCACGGTGGATGACCCGAGCCCCGAGGCGCATGGTGTCGTATTGAAGGTTGCGGCAACCGGCGTCTGCCGAAGCGACTGGCATGGATGGATGGGACATGACAGCGACATCGAGCTGCCGCATGTGCCTGGCCATGAACTGGCCGGTGTTATCGAGGCAGTCGGTAAAGACGTTACCAACTGGAAGGTTGGCGACAAGGTCACCGTTCCCTTCATCTGCGGCTGCGGAAGTTGTCCGGAATGCCATGCAGGCCACCAGCAGGTATGCCTTCACCAGGAACAGCCCGGCTTCACCCATTGGGGGTCGTTCGCCGAATTTGTCGGCATTCATCAGGCCGACCTGAACCTCGTGGCACTGCCGGAGAGCATGGACTTTGCAACCGCGGCCAGTCTCGGGTGCCGGTTCGCAACGTCCTTTCGCGCCGTGATCGATCAGGGCAAGGTCAGTGCGGGCCAGTGGGTGGCGGTGCATGGCTGCGGCGGCGTGGGGCTGTCGGCTGTCATGATCGCGGCAGCGGCCGGGGCCAATGTGATCGGGGTGGATCTCGCACCCGCCAAGCTGAAGCTCGCGCAAGATCTCGGTGCCGTGGCGGTCATCAACGGCAGCGAAGCCGATGTGCCGGAGGCGATCAAAGAGATCACTCGGGGCGGCGCCCATGTCTCGCTGGATGCGCTCGGCCACCCGGTGACCATGACCAACTCCATCCTGTGCCTGCGGCCACGCGGGAAACACATTCAGGTCGGGCTGATGCTCGGCGACCATGCTGCCCCCGCCATTCCGATGCCCAAGATCGTGGGTCAGGAAATCGAGTTGCTCGGCTCGCACGGGATGCAGGCGCACCGATATGGCGCGATGCTGGACATGGTGGCCAGCGGCAAGCTCGATCCCTCGCGGCTGGTCGGCAGCCAGATCAGTCTGGCGGAGGCACCGGAGGCCCTGATGAGCATGGACAGCTTCCAGTCTGTCGGCGCAACGGTCATAACCCGGTTCTGAAGCTGGGGCAGCACGCCCAACTGCCATGCCGGGAATGCTCCAGCAAGGATCACCGCCGTTTTGCCGTTCCCCCATTGCAGGGCAATCACTTCGGGGAGATGATCGGCAAGGCAGTGGGAGCTTGCCGCATCCGTGCGATCGATTTTGAAAAGGGCTCAGACGTGTTCGAGAAGGTTGAGGATTACCCGGTCGATCCCATCATGATCGGAGCAGATTACTTTGCTCAGGATCCCCGGACGGACAAGCTCAACCTCACTGTTGGCATTTTCCAGGATGCGCATGGCCAAACCCCGGTTCTGAAGGCCGTAAAGGAAGCAGAGCGGCGGCTGGTTGAGACGCAAACAACAAAGTCTTACCTCGCCCTGACGGGCGACGCCGAATACTGCGCGGTTCTCGGCCGGGAAATTCTGGACGAAGCCTTCAGCAGTGACTGGGTTGCGGCGCAGACCTCAGGCGGAGCGGTGGCGTTGCGGGTCATGGCGGATCTGCTGGCGCAGATGCCCGATCCGCCAACCGTCTGGCTGCAGACGCCAACCTACGGCAACTACATCCCCATTCTGACGGCGGCCGGCACCAGATTTGCCCAGGTGCCTTATTACGATCCCATCGGGCGCAAGATTACGTTCAATCAAATGCTGGACGGGTTGACCAACGCCAAAGCCGGCGATGTTTTTCTCATGCAAGGGGTGTGTCACAACCCGACAGGCGCGGATATGACGGCAGAGCAGTTCAACGCCCTGCTCGAGGTTCTGGAGCAGCGTGGCATCATCCCCTGGATCGATCTCGCCTATCTCGGCTTTGCCCACGGTTTCGAGGCCGATTGCGCCATGGCCCGGCAGATTGCCGAACGCTTTCACGAATGCATCGTCTGCGTCACGCTTTCCAAATCCTTTGGCATCTACCGGGACCGAGCCGGGGCGCTTTTCGTAAAAACCCGAAAGGACGACCAGCCCCGCATCCATAGAGCAGTTTCGGCCATCGTTCGTTCAGGCGCTTCTCACGCACCCGATCATGGTCCGTCCGTGGTGCGCACTATTTTGCAGGATCAAAAGCTGAAGGCTCTCTGGCTGCAGGAACTCGACCGGATGCGCGTCCGCGTTGCCGAGGTTCGTGCCCAAATCACGCAAACGGAAAGGAATGATTTTGGAACGCAGGACCTTGCGTATCTCACGCAGCAGCGCGGGATGTTTTCATTGCTCCCGCTTACGGAGCACCAGGAAACGGCACTGACCCGTGATCACGGCATCCATGTCGTCAAGGGAGGCCGGGTCAACGTCGCACGCCTGGGTTCCCAAGATATCGGCTGGCTGATCCGAGCCGTCCGGACGGTGATGGCCTCGAGATCATAGGCCTCTTGCGAGCACGGATCGGGGGAATTTGCTGAGGGACTCAGGAGACGCAGGAGCTCATAAAAAGCCTCAAGCGAAAAACATCCTTTTCCCTTCCATCAACGCCGGACCTTGTACCGGAGGCTTCTCGTTGAAGCTGCTTGCCCAGTCGATGAAGTCTTCCGGACACATCGGCTTTGAATAATAATAGCCCTGAGCCTTGTGACACCTGATGGATTTCAGGAAGTCTTCCTGTTCTGCTGTTTCAACACCCTCAGCAACGATCTTTATTTGCAGACCACAACCAAGCCCGACAATGCTGCGGGCAATCGTTGCCGAGGGCTGATCATCCGGAAGTTTTTTAACGAAAGACTGATCGATCTTCAGATATTGCACCGGCAAGTCACTCAGATACGCCAGGCAGGAATATCCGGTTCCAAAGTCATCGACAGCGATCGAGATGCCCAGACCGTGCAAGGCCCAAATGGTATCGTACCCCGGCTCCCCGCGACGTACGAGAGCCGTTTCTGTCAATTCAAGAACCAGTTTTTCAGCCGGTAATCCTGTCGACTTGAGGATACGCTGCACATTTTCCAGCAAGTCCGGCGCCTGAAGCTGCAGCGGCGAGATATTTACGGAAAGTTTCGCATCTGCGCTTTGGAAAAAGGGCCACGTCATCGCATCAAGACATGCGCGCTCCAGGACCTGATATCCAATTTCGATGATCTGACCACTTTGCTCAGCGACCGGAATGAAATCTGCAGGAGAGACAACACCATTTTCAGGATGTATCCAGCGGGCGAGCGCTTCCGCACCGACCAGCCTGCCCGTCTCGACGTCAATCTGCGGCTGATAGTAGGTCGTAAATTGCTTGTCAGCCAATGCGTGATCAATGTCATTGATAACCTGCCTTCTCGCCGGCGGCACAAGTGGCTGCACCTGCTTGTGAGAAAGGAACGGCATCAATTTAAGAAGCACAAAGTAGATCAGACAGAGAATGGCAATCACGGCCAGGGGAACAAAATACGGATGAATGGTGTTGCGGATGCTGAGATAGGTTATGCCGATCGCCAGAAGAACGACCAAAAAGGCCTGCGCAAAAATATACTTGGCGCTCGATCCCGCAGTGACCATGCGATAGAGCGGCCCCCGGTAAATCGTTCTGGTCAAAACGCTCGAAGCCACGAGAAAGCCGCTGGCATATAAAATCAGGATGGCAACCTTCGAGCCGGGAGCGGTTTGCACAACGCTCAACAGACTGGCGCCAAACAACAGGATCGCCAGCACTGCGGTTACCTGCGCAGCCACCGGCTTTTGGATCGAGACAAGAATTGCGGCGAATGCCAGAAGGCAAACAATGGTCGAGTTGGTCAATATCCAGAGACTGCTCATCAAGCCTGCTGCGCCAAGCAGCGGTTTCATCATGGCGACAAGCAAGCTGACTGTCGCGATTGCCAGAGGCAGTCGCTTCGACCGAAAGGGCGTGCGAGACAAAAACAGCGAAAGTCCCGTCAGCATGATACTGACTGAATTGACTGGCGGTGAGGGCTGAGTTTCAAAAATTGCAGTTATGTGCAGCCAGCTTAGTCCAAACAGGATCGCTGAAGTAGTTGCAAGAGCAGTTCCCAAAATAGAGAATCTTGGATTGAATTCCAGGAGAAGGCGGATAACACTTCGTGATCGTTGTCTTTTGTTTTGTGCCGTCACTTACTTCTATCCCGAACATCAGGTTATCAAGCCTAGACACTTCTCTGAAGGGCGAGCTTCAGGTTAAACGCTCCACCCAAATAATCGTCTAGCTCCATAACTAAAGCGTTAAATAAAGTATTTTCTATGTCCGTATTTCTTGATTCTATTTTCAGACTTAAGAATAAGCTAAATTATGAGCCTCGGCGCAAGTCAGACTGACTTCAAATTACAACCCGAATTTCATAAAAGTAGCGTCTAGGTAGTATTTTTCGCGCACTCTGACGCAACTCGCTACCTCGTTCGTGTCATTCCAATGCCTCAAACACCTTTCGCGTTTGAAGCCCGCTTTCGCTGATAAAAACTATGGTAGCGACCGACTTTTGAGTGTCGCACGATATGCTTGGAGCGCACCGTTTGGTCAACTCACAATTCGAATATTTCGAGAAGATGTAACAGCTTTGCAACAAAAGGCGGTAAATAACTTTCATTCAGCTACGGAACCCTGATAAATTTACTGATGATCACAAAGGACCGCAGCCGCAGGCAGCACGTTCCGAATAACAGGGGAAAGCCGTCGAGCCGCACTGCGTGAAAGCAGAGCGGCTCGTTGGTCAGGCAGAAGAAAGCACTGCAAATTTCAGAAGTTCAAACGGTGCTTCAGTTTGCCAGACGCGCCGTGATTTGACGGAAAAGGTCCATGTTTTCCATGTCATGGCCCACGGGTTCAGCGGTATGGCTGGCCTTCGCGATCACCAGATTGTTGGCCGGGTCCACATAGATGAACTGATGATAAAGCCCGATAGCCGAATAGGCATCCGAGCCGGGGATTGTCCACCACTGGTACTGATAGCCGAAATCCTCGCCCGGTCCGGCCGGCTCTGACCCCTCATCGGGAACGGTGGCTTCCTTCACCCAGTCCGCAGAGACGACCTGCGAGCCACCTTCCGAAAGACCATTGTTCAGAAACATCAGGCCGAAACGGGCGTGATCCCGGGCCGTCGCAGCAAGACCGGCGCCGAAGAATTCCCGGCCGACGGACGGCGGACCATCCATGATCCAATAAGCATCGTTTTCCATGCCGGCCGGCTTCCACAGTTTCTCGGACATATACTGCGCCCCGGTCATGCCAACCGCTTTCTCCAGCACACACCCGAGAACGCTCGTGTCGAGCGTGGCATAGTTGAACGCCGACCCTGGAGCGTTGGGACCTCGCCTGGATTCATTTACCGCGTAATCGCACCAGCGATACTTGTAGGCGACAAGTGCATTGTCGTGGACTTTCGTCAGCTGCGTATCGCTGCCGAATTCATAGACCTCAAGCCACTCCACGCCGGAGCGCATACGCAACAGGTCGCGAAGCGTCGGACCGTCGTAACCGCTTCCCTTCATGTCTGGCAGATAGTCGGTAACCTTGTCGTCTAGACTTTTGATAGAGCCATCGGCAAGGGCCATGCCGATCAAGGTCGAAACATAGGACTTTGCAACCGAAAACGTCAGAAATCGGGTGTTTTCATCGCTACCGTTTCGATAGGTTTCGAAAACGACATTCCCATCCTTCACGACGACGAGTGCATTTGTGGATGTGCTCTCGAGAGCTTCCTCCAAAGTCAGTTTCTTCCCATCGATTTCATACTCCCCCTCCAGGGAGACAGGTTTCGAGGGCAGCGCCTTGGCGTCTTCTGCCGCCGCGACCGTGCGCGTCGCGAACATCTGGTCCATGTGCTGGAATGTCAGAAAATTCAAGGCAGGGTCAAACATGCTGGCGCGGCCGTTGATCATTGTCTGAGACAACCAACGTGTGTCGTCGTCGGCAGACGCGGCGATGGGTTGGCTCAGCAGTGCCATCGTCAACACCGCCGAAAACGTCCGAATATTTTTATGAACCACAAGAGCCCTCCTCCAGGCTTCCGATTTTCGTAACGATATGCCTCAGCCTCCGCCGGGCGTGAGACCCGGCGTGGTTTGGCGTTCCAATCAGAGCAGGTTGGCAAGAGCTGTACAGACACATAATGTTGTCTACTGACAACAAAGAGTGGTCACTTAAAGTGAAAACACACCAACTCAAGGCCCTTATAGCGCTTGCCGAAAGCGGCTCAATTCGCGCAGCAGCGCGTGACATGGGCCTGTCTCAGAGTGCGCTGACCAAGACGCTGCGCGAGCTCGAAACGCAAACGGGGGCCGCTTTGCTCGTCAGGGCCTCCCGTGGGACGCGTTTCACACCTGCGGGAAAGGTCCTCGTGGACCACGCACGCCTGATCCTCACCACCATGCGCCGCGCCGAAGAGGAGGTCCGGCGGATATCGGGGCAAGCGATTGCGACTGCGCGCATCGCGGTTACGCCCGTGGTTGCGGTGACGAAGCTCGGCGGGATCATTCACGAATTTCAACGCCGGCATCCGCAGGGCCAGCTTGACGTTGAAACCGGCACGCTGGGGAATATCGTGCCGCGTCTGCTGGATGGGCAGCTTGATCTTGCCCTTGGTATCGCAACGCCCGAAGCATTACCGGCGGATCTGGCGTTCCAACCGTTCACGGAGGTGACGATCTCGCCTGTCAGCCGCTCGAAACGGTTCGCCAATCGGGTGGTTACCTGGGAGGAACTGGCAGGCGAACGCTGGCTCCTCAATCCCGCCCCCGGAAGTGCAGACCAGGTTGCCCTCGATTGGTTGACGCAGAAAAAGATAACACTGGCTCACCCGCCAACCCTGTGCCGCTCCCCCTTTCTACTGGCCGCCTTGAACCGCTCGACGGACCTCATCGCCTTCTGCCCGCCTCAAATTCTGGATGATTCCTTCTGGGGCAGCGGATTGTGCCCGATAGAAGTTCCCGACCTGCCTCCCAAAATGCAGCTGGGTGTTCTAACCCGCAGGTACACACCAAACTCGCTGGTTTCCCGCGATATCATAGACATCTCGACCCGTCTGATCGGAAGCATCTGAGCCTTTCGAAGCATCAGCCGTTTTTCCTGGAATAGTCGACTTGGCGCCAGACCCCACACCCAAGCTCTTGCTGCGTATGAGACGAAGCCAGTTGAGCCAGAGAAGCGCGCATCGGGCTACCCGCTCAGCGGCTCACAACTCGGTTGAAAGAAATAACATCTCATGGTTGCGCATTCACGCACAACGAGGTCAAGATAAGCCATTTCTATCGGTTATAAGGCGGCGCCAAATTGAAAAACAAATTCCGTACTACAGCAGCTTTGATCGCTGCTTCTTTTTTCATAATCAAAATCTTGGTTGCGAGCGACGCGGTCTTGGCTGCGTCCAAAGATTTCCAGTCGGTAGCACAGGGTTTGGTAGGCCTTCCCTATGATGAAGCGAGGCCAATTGTTCTGGAGAACAGTTGGCAGCCTTTCGAAAACCCCGCTCCCGGCGATCTCTTTTTCGTTGCACGCGCAATGTTCGAGGAAGGCTATTTGGAAGTTGGGGCGTGTTCTCCTGTAGGGGACGCCCCTTGCAAGTTTTATTTCCACGGACCCGCCGGACGGTACCTTGAAGTCATGACGAGCGGAGAGATACCACACGTCACACAGGCAAAGGTTTTGACAGCTGAAGAGTTTGACGAAATACGCGCACTCATGTGGGGAGAGTGAGTTGGATATGATCGATGAAGAGAAATTTGTTCAGTCGAAAAGCTCAAATCTGACTGCACACTTTCGTGTCGTGCTTTTCCTGTTTTCAATCACACTTGGCCTGAATCTCGGCATTGGTGTCTCATTGGCTGACGTCTGGACATTCGAAACACCGTCGGAAAACATTCAGTGCACCGTTGGCGAGGACTTCAATGTTCTGTCCGATATCACTTGTACGATTATCGAGCGATCCGGACCGCCTGCACTGCCGAGGCCTGGAGGCTGCAGGCTCGATTGGGGGCATACCTTTACCATGAGAGAGAAAGGCCCGGCGGAGGTCCTGTGTGTTCAAACGGATAGAAACAAAGGCGGATTTGATCGAGCCGAATATGGCGTGACCGGCGAGTTTGGCGGCTTTATCTGCCAGTCCTCACGCAAAGGGTTGAAGTGCAGCAATCGCGACGGTCATGGATTTTTCTTGTCCAGGGCCAAACAAAGCGTTTTCTAGGTCTTTGCGGTGATTGATCGCGCGACGTTTCAGGCGTCGACCGTTGCCTTCACCGAGTTGCGCTCGACCAGCGGACATTCCACCTTTATTTGCGCGGGTCCCGCCTGGCGACCATTGGCATTGTCGAGAAGAAGCTCGAATGCAATCTCGCCCATTTCGTAATGCGGCAGGAGGAGCGTCGACAGCGGTGGATGCATGCTCTTGGAAATCTCGCGATTGTCGAAGCCGATCACCGCAACATCTTCCGGAACCCGGAGGCCGCGCTCTTTCAAGGCATCGTAGCAGCCAAGTGCCATCAGGTCATTGGCGCAGAAAATCGCATCGGGTGGCGTGTCGAGATCGAGAAGCGCATGGGTGTGCTCGTAGCCTGAAAGCGGCTCCCAGTTGCCGGGTTTGACCAACTCGCTGTCGAACGGGATATCGTGACTGGAAAGGGCCTGTCGGTAGCCTTTCAACCGATCTCTGGAAGCATCCACACCCTGCTGCCCGTTGATGAGGGCGATGCGATGGTATCCGGCATTGATGAGATGATCGGTCGCGGTGCGTCCGCCTAACACATCTCCCGGAACCACGGACGGCAGGTCGCGCTCGGGCCGATAGCAGTTCAGCAACACCGTGTGCTGGTCGTCAAAAGCCGGCGACAGATCAACCCGGCGGGTCAGAATTGTCCCGTAGACGATCCCCAGCAACGGCATGTGGCTCATCTGCGAGATGATCATCTTTTCGGTTTCTTCGTCGCCGTGGCTGACCGCAAGGCTGACGTGAATGCCGTATTCATAGGCCTTGTCCCGGACACCCTCGAACGCGAGAGCCATCCAGGGATCTGTCGTGATCTCGTCGGCAATGAACAGGATGTTGGTGCGGTCGCCCATGACCGTTCGGGGGCCGCGGCGCACCAGGGTATATCCGAGCTGCCTTGCAGCTTCGTTCACCCGTCTGCGCGTCGCATCACTCAGTTTCGCGCCCGGACTGCCGTTCAGAACAAGGGAAACTGTTGCCTGCGAAACTCCGGCTGTCGCGGCAACATCCATCATCGTAGGACGTCTATCTGTTCCGAGCCGGCGTTTTTTTGACATTAGTTTCCGGTTTTCCTGACCGTTGAACAAGGTGGCTTTGAAGCCGGCGAATGACTATCCGTATTGCATTGCAAAAGCAATAATTCCAAAGTTGTCATCGCCGGCCAGGTTCACGGTTCTCCAGTGCGTTCAGTCGCTTGAGCTCAAATTTCGGATACGGTCAAAGGCAACGGCAATAATGATGAAGCAGCCGATGAACATTCCCTGCCAGAAGGTCGAAATTCCAAGCAGTATCAGCGAGTTCCGTATAACTTCGATCAGCAGCGCTCCGATCACCGCCCCAAGAGCCGTTCCCTGGCCACCAGCAAGGTTCGCACCGCCGATGACTGCGGCGGCGATCACCGTCAATTCCATTGCCTGACCGAGATTTGTTGTCACGCTGCCGAGCCAGCCAGCCATGAGAATGCCTGCAACGCCGGCTGTCAGCGCAGAGAAGACGTAAATCGAGACCTTGATTCGCTTGACCGGAATGCCCGTGAGCGTCGCCGCCTGTTCGTTGCCGCCGATTGCGAACACATACTGTCCCCATCTCGTCCAGCGATAGACGACGCTCATCACTGCGGCCAGGAAGACGAGAACGTAGATCGGGTGCGGCAGACCGAGGGTCGAGCCGCCGCCAACCCAAAGCAGCAGATCGTGATCGGGTCCGAATTCCCATATCATCTTGTTGTTCGACAGGACCATCGCAAGTGATCGCGCCGCAGACAGCATACCGAGCGTCACGACAAAGGGCGGCATGCCGACATAGGCGATCAAAACGCCATTGAGCAAACCGACAGCAGCGGCAGCGGCGAGCGCGGCTACTGCGGAGATCCAGAACGGATAGCCGGTCGACATCAGCACGCTGATGACCATTGCAGCCAGCACCACCGTGGAGCCGACCGACAGATCAATACCGCCGGAAGCAATCACGGTGGTCATACCGATTGCGATAAGGCCGACGAAGGCGAAGTTTCGCGTGACGTTGAAGAGGTTGCGTTGGGTGGCAAAGGAATCCGTCAGCAGTGTAAGCGCGAGACACGCCAGAACGGCGGCTGCGAACACCCAGAAGATCTGGGAGCCGAGGATCCGGGAGACCGGGGTCCGGTGCTGGCTGAAGTCTATTGCTTGTTCGAGAGTGGTCATCGGAAACTCCTCCTCACGCCGTTTCGATGGCGCCGGTAATCAGGCCGGTCACTTCTTCCGGTGAGCTGTCTTTGGCCAGTTTGCTGGCGACCAGTTCACCCCTGCGCAAGACGGCAATGTGGCTGCACACCGCAAAGACATCGGGCATGCGATGGCTTATCAGGACGACGCTGATGCCCTGGTCGCTGAGCCGGTGGATCAGATCAAGCACCTCGGAGACCTGACGCACCGAGATTGCGGCGGTCGGCTCGTCCATCAGCACGATCTTGGCATTCGACAGCAGCGTCCTGGCAATGGCAACGGCCTGGCGTTGCCCGCCCGACATACGCCTGACGAGGTCCCGAGGCCGGGTTTCCGATTTCAAAATGGCAAAAAGCTCCGCCGAGCGCCGGTGCATGGTGGAGTAGTCGAGAAAGCGGACCCCGGCGACGCGGCGCCTCGGCTCGCGACCGAGAAACACGTTGGAAGCTGCCGACAGGTTGTCGCACAGCGCCAGATCCTGATAGACGACTTCAATTCCCTGCCGCTGCGCATCGCGCGGCTTGTGAAAGTCCACCGTGTCGCCATCGATGGAGATCGATCCGTGCGTGGGTCTGAAATTGCCCGCGACAATCTTCACCAGCGTCGACTTGCCCGCCCCATTATCACCCATCAGCCCCAGCACCTCCCCTGGAGCGACCTCCAGCGAGACATCGCTCAGGGCCTGGATGGCGCCAAAACTCTTTGAGATTCCCGTCAGCCGCAGCCTCGACATTCGATCGCTCCTCCCCAATCGCGGTTCGGTCCGGTTCTGCGACCGTTGCCGACCTCAGCGGTCCGGCAGCGGAGACGACCATTATCATCCCGCCAACCGCTCCCCTGAGACACCGCCGTTCAATCAATTTCGATCCTTGACTAACTAATATTAATAAATACTATTTAATAAACGCAAGGGGGACGTTGAATGAAATTGCTGCTCACTGGTGCCTCCGGAAAGGTTGGACAAAACTTTTTGCCGGAGTTCCTGTCTTCGGACCGGTTCCGGGAGTGGAGCGTCGTGGCCCTTTGCAATAACCGGATGATTTCCGGTGGTGAGCGCGTTGAAGTCGTTCAGGGATCGATTGCCGATCCTGCCGCCGTCGCAAGCGCCATGAGCGGCATAACCCATGTCCTGCATATGGCGGCGGTCAAGGAATCCCCCGATCTGGCAATGGATGTTTCCGTAAAGGGCATGTTCGTTCTTCTGGAGGAATTCCGCAGACAGAAGACCGCCAGTCAGTTCGTTCTCATCAGCGGAGACTGCGCTGTCGGCCATGCCTTTCAGCCATATGAAGGCCCGGTGACGGAAACCTCGGAGCGCAAGGCCTATCCGGGCTGCTATGCCCTGACGAAGGTGCTGGAGGAAGTGATGCTGGAGCAATACCGGCATCAATACGGCCTGAACGGCTGTGTCCTGCGGGCTCCCTGGATCATGGAGAAGGATGACTTCCGCTTTGCGTTCTCTTTCGGGCCGGACCAGTTCGGCGGCCCCCTCTGGACGGAGCTGCTTCCGGAAGAGGATTTACACACCTATGCAGACGGGAACCACGTACCGCTGCTGAAAGACAGGAACGGTCACCCGCTGAAAAGAAATTTCGTCCATGTGGACGACCTCGTCTCGGCCATTCTGGCAGCTCTCGATGCGCCGGAAGCGGAAGGACAGCTCTTCAACATCTCGATGAACGAACCGGTCGACTATGGATGCGCCGCGCATCACCTCGCCGAAACCCGTTCACTGAAGATCGCCGAAATACCGACATCCATGCACAGCAACTGGCTCGACAACACCAAGGCGCGTCTGCTGCTCGGCTGGAGCCCGTCGGTGGACCTCAAGGCCCTCATTGAACGGGCCTGGAATTACAGAAGGGACGAAAAAGATCCCCGCATGATCTGGTACCCGGGGTAATCCGCGCCGGGGCCTGAAAAACAGAAGGGAGTGATACGCATGAGACACAAGATACTGATGTTCGGGACTGCGGTCGTAATGGCTCTTCAGATCGGCTCCGCGCCGGCGCAGGACAAGAAGACGCTCGCGATTGTCGTGAAGGGTCTCGATAACCCGTTCTTCGAACAGATTAATCTCGGTTGCCAGAAATGGATGTCCGAAAACGCGGACAGTGAATACGAGTGCCTTTACACCGGCCCGGCATCGTCTGCTGACGAAGCAGGTGAAGTGCAGATCGTAGATGACCTCCTGACCCGCGGCGTCGCGGCAATCGCGATTTCACCGTCCAACGCACCTGCCATGGCCAACCGCATCCGCCAGATCGCGCCGAATGTCCCCGTCATGACGATCGATGCGGATTTTCTGGCGGAAGACCGGGATTTGCGCAAAACCTATCTGGGAACCGACAACTACCTGATGGGCGTCAAGATGGCTGAGGAAGCGGCCAAACTGAAGCCCGACGGAGGCACTGTCTGCCTGCAGCTCGGCAACGTGGCTGCGGACAACATCAACGCCCGCGCTCAAGGCTTCCGCGACACGGCTTCCGGCGCTAAAGGCACCGACCGGCTGACCGGCCAGAATGGCTGGAGCGAAGTGGACGGCTGCCCGGTCTTCACGAATGACCAGGCTGATCTCGCCAACCAGCAGATGGCCGATACCTTCATCGCCAACCCGGATCTTGATGCATTCATCCTTATTGGGGGATGGGCACAATTCGCGCCACAGGCCTATACGCAGGTCACCGATCAGGTGATGGACAAGCTGAAATCGAAGGATCTGATCATCATCGCGGGCGACACGCTTCCCCCGCAGACGAAGGCGTTCCGCGATGGCAGAAGCCATGCCCAGGTCGGACAGCGCCCGTTTGAAATGGGCTATCGCGCTCCTGACGTGATGATCCAGCTGATCAAAGGCGAAAGCGTCGAGGATCCGCTCTATACGGGCTTGGATGTCTGCAACCAGGAAGATCCGGGGTTCTGCGCGAACAACTAACCCACCAGCCTCTCCTCTGGCCGCCGGATTTGCGCATTGGATCCGGCGGCACTTTTTCTGGAAAGGCTGACAGGGAGAGGCTCCGGCCGGCACGCCGGAAGTGCGAAATCGTGTCTGAAATCAACCTTTAAACAACGAGTGCGGAAGCTTGCCGTAACGGGCCGGACCGCTGAGAGGACCTCCGTCGCTTCCCAAGTATGGCTTGAACTCATTCATTAATAATATTACTAATAATTTGTCGGACACATTAGTTCTGACGTTCTTCACAGGGAGGAGAATATGAAATTCGGGAAAACTCTTTGCATCGCGGCCATTGCCGCCCTCACCGCCACAGCGGCTCAATCCCAGGACAAGCCGCAGCTCGCCTTCGTCGTCAACGCAGCTTCAGATTTCTGGAAACTGGCCGAGGCCGGTGTGAATGCCGCACAGGCCGAATTGCCGGGCTATGATCTGCAGTTCCGTTACCCGGCCCAGGGAACGGCCGCGCTTCAAAACGCGCTGATGGACGATCTCGTGGCCGCCGGTACGGACGCCATCATGATTTCGTCGGTCGATCCGAAGACGTCAATCGACGCCTTCAACCGCATCGCGGCACAGGTTCCGCTGTTCACCACAGACAGCGATGCCCCTGAAAGTGATCGCATCGCCTATCTCGGGTCGTCAAACACGCTTGCCGGCAATCAGGCGGGCGAAATCGCCAAGAAGGCCCTGCCGAACGGCGGCACCTGCATGGGCTTTGTCGGCTTCCTCGGGGCGGATAACGCCAAGGAACGCATCGCCGGCTTCCGGGAAACGGTCAAGGGATCGGGCATCGAACTTGTCGACGTGCGCGGCGATGATGTCGACTTCCCCAAGGCCCGCCAGAATGTCGACGACGTCCTGGCCGCAAATCCTGAAGTCGACTGCATGGTCGGGTTCTATTCCTATAACCCGCCCAAGATCTACGAGGCGCTGCAGGCCGCAGGCAAACTGGGCGAGATCACTGTCATTGCATTCGATGAAGACCCGATCACGCTCGGCGCCATCCGCGAAGGCAGCTTTGCCGGCACGGTGGTGCAGGATCCCTACCAGTGGGGCTACCAGGGCATGCACCTGATGGCAAAGTTCCTGGAAGGCGACAAGAGCGGCATTCCCGGGGACGGCCTCATCATTGTTCCGACCAAGATCATCGACACGTCGAACGTCGATGGCTTCGAGGCAGAACTGAAGGCGCGGATCAAAGGCTAGGCGGAAACTCCCAAGCCAGCCAGCAGGCTGCGCGGACCGAAGATTGCGGCCTGCGCAGCCTACGCCACCGACCTATTGGAGCCAGACCCTTGCCTTCCGGTTTTCAGAAGATATCGCTCGAACTTTCCCGGGTAACGAAGGTCTATCCGGGTGTTGTTGCCCTGCAGGATGTCGATCTCAGTATCTCCGGCGGAGAGATTGTCGGGTTGATTGGCGAAAATGGTGCCGGCAAATCCACCTTGATGAAAGTGCTCGGCGGAGCGGTCTCACCTGACGGCGGCGGCATTCACATCGACGGCCAGCATTATAACGCTCTTTCGCCTGCGGAAGCCGGCCATCTCGGCATCGCTTTCGTTCATCAGGAGCTCAATCCCTTTTCCAATCTCGACGTGACCGCGAATGTATTGCTTGGGCGTGAAATCACGTCAGGTCCGTTGCGGTTGCTCGACCGGCGGGCCATGGAAGCCAAGGTTGCTCCGATCCTGCAGCTGCTTGGAACCCGTTTCGGTCCCGCGGACCCTGTTTCCGGCCTTTCTCTTGCCGATCAGCAATTACTTGAAATTGCAAGAGCGCTTTCGATGAACGCGCGTCTTGTCATCCTCGACGAGCCAACCTCCAGCCTGACCCTTTCCGAAACCGAGAGACTTCTGTCCGTCATGCGGCAACTGCAAAGCCGGGGTGTCGCTGTTCTCTTTATCAGCCACCGCCTCAGCGAGGTTGAAAACGTCGCCGACAGGGTGGTTTGCCTGCGGGACGGAAAAAATGCGGGCGAATTGACCGGGCAACAGATCTGCAAGGACGCGATGGTTCGGATGATGATCGGCCGGGACGTTCACCAGTTCTACGAAAAATCCGCACACGGGGTGTCAACACCTGTTCTTTCACTGCGGGGCGTCCGTACCGGCACCTTTCCTGCTGCCAGTGTCGACCTCGATCTTCATGCGGGTGAAATTCTCGGCGTGGCGGGGCTTGTCGGGGCAGGAAGAACCGAGCTTGCACGGGCAATCTTCGGTGTTGATGCCCTGTCGGAGGGCACGATCCATCTCAACGGCACCGAGTTGAAGTCTCATTCGGTTCCAGAGGCGATTTCAGCCGGGCTTTCGCTTGTGCCCGAAGACAGGAAGGAACAGGGGCTCCTTCTGGACTTTCCGATCGCCGATAACATTTCCCTGCCGTGCCTCAATCACCTCTCGCGTTTCGGCATTGTCGACAGGGAGCGCGAGACAGCCCTTGCCCAGGCTTCACAGGCCCGCCTCGCCATCAAGACGAGTTCCGTATTCCACTCTGCTGCGGAGCTTTCGGGGGGAAACCAGCAGAAGGTCGTTCTGGCGAAATGGCTCGCCACGAGTCCGAAGGTGATCATTTTCGATGAACCCACCCGTGGCATCGATGTCGGCGCCAAGGCAGAGGTCTACCACCTGCTTCAAGCGCTCGCGCGGGATGGGGTCGGCATTCTCATGATCTCAAGCGACATGGAAGAGGTCATCGGCGTCTCCGACCGTGTGGCGGTCATGCGCCGGGGGCATGTCACGGGAATCCTGAACTCGGACGAACTGACGGAAGAAAACATACTCCGGCTTGCAGTCGGATAATCGGTGAGGAATACGAATGCAAAAGAAGGATATCGGGCTGGCCCTGCTCGTTCTGGTCGTCGGATCGGTTGTTGCCTTGATCAATCCGAGGTTTCTGTCGCCGATCAACCTTGCAAACACAGCCAACCTCATCGGTCTTTTCGGCCTGTTTTCTCTGGCCGAGGCCTTCGTGATCGTGACGGCTGGCATCGAGCTGTCCGTCGGCTCCCTCATTGCGCTGCTTGGCGTCCTGTTTGTTGATCTGATCGTCGTCCAGGGCGTGCCCTGGCCGATTGCCGCCGTGATCGTGCTGACCTGCGGCGCCATCTTCGGCACAATTCACGGTTGGCTGATCACGCGTTTGCAGTTGCAACCCTTCATCGTCACCTTGTGCGGTCTTCTGATTTATCGCGGTGTTGCCCGGTTCTATACCAAGGACGGAACCGCCGGCTTCTCCTTCGGCGACGAATTTCCCGTGCTGGAATGGTTGATCTCCGGGCGAACCGGCGGCGTGCCGCACTCGATCATCGCCTTTACCGTCATCGCGGTGATCGCCTGGTTCGTTTTGCACCGAACAGTGTTCGGCAGGCATCTCTTCGCCGTTGGAAAGAATGAGGAAGCTGCGCGCTTCACAGGCATCAACACCAGACAGGTCATCGTACTTGCCTATGTCATCTGCGCCGTTCTGACGGGTCTTTCCGCCATCTTCTTTGCCATGTACACGCGCTCGATTCACCCGGCCTCGCACGGCAACTTCTACGAACTCTACGCAATCGCCGCGGCCGTTCTCGGCGGATTTTCCCTGCGCGGCGGGGAAGGGTCGGTTGTCGGGGTCGTCCTCGGCGTCATTCTGCTGCAGGTCCTGCAGAACCTCGTCAATCTGCTCGGCATTCCCTCTTCCCTCAACTTTGCGGTCATGGGCAGCGTCATCCTCATCGGTGTCATCGCCGACACACAGATCACCAAACACAGAAATTCCAGACGTCAGGCCGTTGCTCTTGCCACGATCAAGGGCGCGGCCCCCAAACCTCAGTCCCTGCCCGAATGACAAAGAGTGCCCAGAACGAGTAGCGCCGCCTGTTTCGCAACGCTCCCGGATCAGGTTCAAGATATCAGGCTTGCCGCCTCTCATCGCGCCGCCAGCCCGAACAGGGATTTAGCCAGGGCAAGCCGCCCTTCCGCCGCCCGCTCGCAACACGCCCGGAAGTAGCCCCCAGGTGAACTGATCTTCTCCGGATCCCGCAGCGCCTTTTCTGCCACCATCGCCAGAATGGCCGCCGCAACATGCCGTCCCAACTTGCCGCATGCCTCGGTGAAGCCTTTTTCGCTCAAGCCGATGCCGATCCTCAGCACATCTGTTGCAGAAATGAGATCAGGCCAGCTTTTGAGAGCTACGCCGAAATCGCTCTGGATGGACGTACACGCGCTTTCCAGCAAAGAGATCGAAACAGCATCCAGGGTTTCAGAACGGACAAAATCCGCCTTACCTGTGCCTTTTTGCCCGGAATAACGCTGGTTTGAACCACCACCCCGACCCGCTTGCTCCTTTTCAGGAGCCATTTCGGCGCCGTAGGCGACGTCAGAATTGATTTGATTTTCATCTGCGTTAGCAGATGTCCGGTTATTAGTATAAGAGTCTGGTGAGCTTGTATTAAATATAGGGGTGACATTCATGTCATCTTCGCATGACGTATTATTGTTTTTAAAGCCTTTTTCCTGAGTATCCGAAGCCTCTTTCAAGGTTTCCATCACAAGATCATAAAGATCCAGAAGCGCTTGGGCTTTGACCTGAATATCCTGCTGGCTTTCCAAAATGGCATGCATCTGATCGAGGAAACCCGTCAGATCTGCATCTTTCGTCGCTTCGACAATATCGACAATTGCTCTGGAAAGTCTCGCAACAGTTCGTTTAGCTTCACGTACGGCATTCAGATGCGCCTGCCACTCGTCTGCCTGCCGCTTGATTTCACGGTAGCGCACTCTTGCCGGCGTAAAATCGAGACCATAGGCAAACGTGATGTCGCCACTGTCATTACGGTGCACCCACCTGCGGCCGGTAGAACTGTCCCGGTAGGCCAGAATACGAGCCTCTACGAGCTGTTTGATGGCACGAATGACCGTGCGTTCGCTCTTGCCGACGTAAGAGGCAAGCTTCTCGTTCGAGATGGCTACGACCGGCCTGTTGTCCCCTTTCCAGTCATCCGGCTTCGAAAGACCAAGTAGGATGTCCAGGACATGATAGGCTGTGGACGTCAGCCCGATCGGCTGCGCCGCCCTTTTCAAGGCAATTGCGACTTCGGATTTTCCAATATCGGGAATGTCGTTCGACATTGCCAGACGCTGGGACGCAAGCATTCCCGGCGTCACCTTCCGAAAGGAAGAGACGTTCGAAACAGCAGGCATGACAACCTCCGTTCGCCGACACGGGCAAACGTGCGGCGTTATGCGTTTCAGGAGGTTCAACTTCGGGAAATCGGCCGAAATCCACCGTTCACACAAGATGGTTCTTGCGCGTGATTCGGAATTCGCCTAAAACAGGGAAGTGTTGAGGTTCCTGTTTGGACGTTCCAAGTTGAACCGTGATTAAAGAGACTGAACGGTTGCCGCCGTTTCGGTCTCTTTTCATTTTGTCTCTATGTGTCTCGCACCGTCTCCTTCTTTAAAATCCCTGGCCGAACTCAGGCCTGTAGTCGAACTGGCTCGGGACGGTAATCATCGAACACCTGCCCCGAAACCTCGTGCGTCCGGCACATCTCATCGAGATGTGCCGCAATCCTTCTCACCCTTTCGGCCGTCCCGTTCCTTTCCGTTGCTGCAGGAAATCGCTGTAGACGTCCGGGAGGTTCTCTTCCAGCCAGCGGCCGAATTCTGCTTCGGTTTTCGGTATCGAGAACACGGTTGCCGCCGATGTTCTCTTCAGTTTCGCCACGACGGTTCCGTTCGAGGTGATCTCCGCAGCAGGATGAGCTGATGAAGCAGACTTCTTTTGCTTGCCCCTTGCCGCCTGCATTGCCATGGCCATTCTGTCCTGGGCCGCGGCAAGCTTGAAATCCTCACTGTCGAGAACTTCGCGTACGCGCTGCTCCGCTGCAGGGTCCTCGAACAGCTTTGCCAGTTCCATCCACGCCGGCCGGCCAACATTTCTGGCCCGTCCAATCGCACGAATGATGTCGTGCGGGATGCTGTCGGCGATCTTGCGCATATTGGAAATGACGGTCTGCACCTGGCCAAGCACAGGCTGCATTTCGCGCTGTTTCAGACCGGCTTCGCGCAACTGGACAGCCCAAAGCACCATTTCGGCGAAAGTCAGGTTCTCGCGGACACCATTTTCAAGAGACTGTTCCTTGATCAGCTCGGCATCGCTCAGCTTGCGGACATAGGCCTTGACCTTGAACGTCTCCGGCTTGCCGGCTTCCGCCATCAACGCCTTGATGGCAAAGAGCCTGCGATGACCGTAGGCAAGCTGATACCTGTCACGTTCCGTGGGATGTGGCCGCACCAGAACCGGGATCTTCTGACCCTCGTCCTGGATGGAAAGCTTGAGCTCTTCCAGGGCCTCCTCAGCTTCGTGGTCGGTTTCGAAACGGTCTGAGAACGGGCTTGGGTCGATTTTCGACGGATCGAGCGCAACGATGCTGTCCTCGCGCATATGCGACAAGGCCCGCCCCATGGAGTTCACCACGGGCGCGGTCACCTTCTGGCTTGCGACAGGCGCCGGCGGCTCCTTCTTGTCGGCGGCGGCCGCCGCCGCATCGGACATCATTTTGACGATCGACTTTTTCATCGTCAAACCTCCCTGCCCCATACACTCTTGATCAGATCGAGAATTTCGGCGTTGACGCGGTCTGCGCTTTCCAGCGCCCGCTTCAGGGTTTCCCGGCCAACTTCACCGGGTTCGATTTCGTAAAGGCTTTTCTTGGCAACTCCGGCAGATGCGATGGCGGTCGATTCAATCGCTTCAGCCACCAGCACGTCCGTCCCGAACAGGTCGCGCATGGTGCCGGACATGATCTTCTGCGGTCCGTCATTGGGGTTGACCCTGGTCAGCAGAAATTTCGTGAAGTCATGTTCGAAAACTGCACCGCCTTCGGAAAGCGTGTGGGTCACATCCGAGATCATCTTCAGGAACTGGGAACACGAGGACACGTCGAGCATGGCCGGATGAACGGTGATGATGAGGCCGGTTGCAGCGTAAAGCGCGGCCATCGTGGTGTATCCAAGCGACGGCGGCGTATCGAGGACAACGATGTCGAAATGATCCTCCACCGACTTGATCACCGCATCGAGCCGCTGGAAGAAGAGGCCCAGCTCATCGGTCGTCCGTTCGGCCAGCGCAGTCGGCGTGTCGTATTCGAAATCCATCAGGCGCAAGTTGCCGCAGGCAAGGTGAATGCCCGGGAAGTAGGTTTCGCGAATAACCTCGGAAAAAGGCACCCGGTAATTGTCATAGCGCAGCGCGTCGTAGGTCGTGTCGGTGCGCTCGTCATCGTCCTCGCCGGAGCGAAGGTCGCGGTCCGGCTGAATGCCGAACGTCGTGGTCATGGACGCCTGCGGGTCCAGGTCAACGCAGAGCACCCTGTATCCCTGAATGGCCAGATAATGCGCCAGATGAACCGAAGTGGTCGTCTTGGAGCTGCCGCCCTTGAAGTTCGCGGCGGCAATCACCTGCAACTTCTCCCCCGCGCGGCGATGCGGCACGAGACGATGGGCGTCATCCGGCCGGAGTTCCGCCAGGAACTTTCTCAACTCCCAAACCTGCTCAACCGTATAGATCCGCCGGTTGTTTTCGGCGCGATGCGGCTGAGGTCCCTTGCCTTCAAGGGTGAGGGTGCGCAGCGTGCTTTCGGGCACGCCCAGCAGGCGCACCAGATCCGTGGTGGAAAACGTCCGGCCGAAAACCTTGCGGGCTTCCGGCGGATAGGTCATTTCGCGCATCGTCTGCAAACGGTCCGAAAGCTTCTGAGTGAAACTTTCGATCTTTGCGGTCGTATCGCGTCCACCGGAAAATTGTTCGGTAACGGCCATCAATGCCCTCTGACGGTTTTATGCCCGATATGAGCGGTAACTCCGTCATGGATGCCGGATTCCGGTAGATGGTGCAAGGAAATTTAAGTTAACGAAACCCTAACCCGCCAGAGTTGAACAAGCCGTTTCGGGCTTCCACGACGATTTTCCACCGCGGTCACAATGAACACCAGCGGGTTTTCCTGCTGCGCGCTTGCCAAGCGACCTATTTTTCTCCTTTACTTTCAATATTTTATCCTGACCTTCCAAACACGTGTGCACCGCGGGCTCTCGCGCTCGCGTTTTCTCGGACGGACCCGAAAAGGCTCATTGAGCTCAAACTTGTCCTGGAATTTTTTTGAGGTGTTTTGCCGGAGAAACGGAAATTTCGCGATCTATCAACAGAATCGCCTGTGTCAAAAACTGTAATGACCACGACAACCGACCGCTACGGAGCTTGCCGGCGTATCCAGTCCTGAGCGGCACAAACCTCAAGAACAAACATCGGCAGAGCGCCGGACATGGTCCCGCATGAAGGAGTGGTTGGCGTCGAGTGGGCATTTCGCAATTTCAGTTGGAAGACTGGACCGAAGTGCAACGACACACTCCAGGGGAGGCGATCAGCAGGTTGCGGCTGTGAATAGAAGACCGCTTGAAGTCATCAGGGCAATGTCTTCCGAATGACGGAACCCGCCTTTCACTGCCTAAATGCCCCCTTCTAGGGATCGTTGAAACTGAAGATATGCGGCGGCGGCTTCAGTCCGGTTCGAAACACCCATTTTCGAGATGATGTGATGGATGTGGAGCTTGATGGTGTGCTCCGACAACGAAAGATTTGCCGCTATATTCTTGTTTTGATGCCCCTGCGCGATCAGCGCCAGCACTTCAAGTTCTCTTGGCGTTAGCGACCCGACCATGTCCACTCCGCCGTTGTTTTTGGTATCTTGAGGACCGCGCGCCTTTTCAAGCCGTGTGCCTGGACCGGCGTCAAGCAGCTCGACAAGATCGGGCGGCATATAGGAACCACCCTGCAGCATTATCTGGATGGCGTAGAGCCACAGATCCAGCCTCAGGTTCATGGGGATGACGTTGTTGATGACGCCGGTGTTCAAGCAGTCCCGGATGTGCTGCCTTGAACCGTATTCACCGTTGAACGTCAAACAAAGGACCGCATTGGGAAACTTTTCCCGAAACTCAGGCAACAAATTCGCATTGGCAGCGCCGAACCCCTCATCGACAAGGATCAGGGTGGGGACCACCTTTTCACGCTCGGCCTTTTTTACCAGTGCTCTCCAGTCAGCTGACACCTGAACGAAGAGATCCGGCAGTTCTCGAAGCAATGCATTTTCCAGGGGCTCCGGCAATTTTTCCCTGGGGCCTATAAAAAATAGATGTCGGAAATGGTCAGACATTGAGAGCCTCCCGAATGACCATGCTCGACCTTTAGAAATTACGCAAAGGAACTAAAGATCATAATGCAGGCTGACAAGGATCAATAAGTTTCTAATTCCATTCAATTTTCAATTTAACGTACATAAAGATCAAAACGGCTGACTTATATGGATGTTTTTACCATGGCAAACTCAAAATCGAAACATGCTTATGCTTGGAGAGATATTTTCAGCATCCGAGAATAATGAAATGCGTTGCGATTTCCATACGGGCCTGAAAATCGACTTCCCCGGCGGCTCTGAAATCCCGGCGCTGGCTTTCTCGTCTGGCCGAACGCAAGCGGCAAGCTTGCCTGTGCCTGCGGGGTGATCACCATGACCTGCAGCAAGGCCAATCAGGCACGACGGAACCCCTTGGCGCTGCTTAGTGCGGCATATCCCTGAAGGGGCATACATCGTCCTCGAAAGGCACATGGCGCCGGCGGAACTCAGTGCCCTGCACGATATGCGGCTTGCTGATCCTGTCCATGCGGAAGTGACGAAAATCCTCACGAACGAAGTCCCAGGCCACAAGATACCAGAGCGGCGGCAAGATGAGCATAGCCTGGGGTTCAACCTCTCTGATCGTTTCAACGCCCTTGGCATCACGATAACAGAACCGCAGATGCAACTGCTGCAGAAACGCCGCCTCGAACGCAGGCAGCAATTCAGGATCAATTGTCCCAAGATTTGAAATGTCCTGCCTGGGCGACAACTGACCGACATACAAGCAGTCCAGAAGCCGGCGCAGGTCACGCACCTTCTCACCGGAAAGCCCCTTCTCAATCTTGGCAAGCCCTGCATCGGCGAGATCAGAAAAGGGAAGAGACCCGGCTGCGCGCATCGACGCCACGCTGATGATGAGCGCAAATACTTCAACCACCGAGAGACGCGCTGTGGTCTGCATCGATGCCGGATCGAGTTGCAGCCCGCCACCCCGACCGGACTCCGAATGAATGACGAAGCCCTGGTCGCGCAGCGCGCCGATGTCGCGCAGCACCGTTCGGCGGGACGCTCCGATTTCCCCGGCCAGGCCATCGACCGTTGAGGTTCCGTTGCGCCGGAGGATGCGGACAATGGCGTCGTGTCTGAGGCGGATGTTCATTTGCTTAAGGTATCACTTTCGGTGACAGAATTTGGCACCGATTTATCTTAGGTGGGTCATGTCAACTCAACAAGGAGAGTGAACATGACATCCCAAGACAAAGCACAAGCCATCTCCGCCAGGCCGGTCATCGTCAATCCGTGCCACCTGCACGATCCGACGCCAAACGGCTATAGCACCGCGGTCATAACCCCCGCCTCCGGTCGGCTCACCTTCATCTCCGGGCAAGGTGGACAGGATCAGACCGGTGCACTGTCGCCGGATTTCGGAGAACAGGTGAAACAAGCCTATGCAAACCTCGCTGCCGTGATCGATGCGCTTGGTGCCCACCCGGATCAAGTCGTGAAACTGACCGTTTTGGTGGTCGACCATGATATGTCCAAACTCGGCGTGTTGACGGAGACTGTGAGCCGAATGTTTGGTGCCGGACTTCCAGCACAAACGCTGGTACCGGTACAAAAGCTTGCCATCGACCCCATGCTATTCGAGGTTGAGGCTGTGGTCTGCCTGGACTGACACCTGCACGGCACCGTTTTGCCTGGCACCCTGGCCTTCGGCCAGAGAGCCGGGGCGCTATGGTACTTTCGAAGTCGACGCCCTACTTAAATATACGCATGAAAAACGCGCATTGAAAATGCGTAAGATTGCAGGTACCTTCTGTCATCAGGATTGGACTGGTTTGGAAACACAATGGCACGCGTTCACCCTCGCAAGGCGACTAATTTGACCATCGATATGTCCCTCGTCGGTTCGGCAAAAGAACTGGGCGTTAATATCTCCCAGGCGGCCGAGGAAGGCATCCGTCGCGCAGTATCGCAAGCCCGTGCGGAACGCTGGAAACAGGAAAATCAGGCAGCCTTGAACAGCTCCAACGACTTTGTCGACCAACACGGATTGCCGCTCGAAACAAGTCGCCTGTTTTAATGGCCAGAAATCAGCTCTACCGCCTGAGACCGGATCGCGTGCTGGTGCTGGACGTGCAGGCCGACCTTCTGGAAAGTCTGAACACGCGTGTTGTCGTGCCGCTTCTGCCAAGGTCACGTGCCCCGGCTCCCGCAGCCTACCTGAACCCGGTCTTCAGCTGGGAGGGCGAGGACTACGTCATGGCAACCCAATTCCTGGCCGCCGTGTCGGTGTCCCTCCTTGGGGACCCGATCGGCAGCCTCGATGAGAACTTCGCCGAAATCACTCGCGCCCTGGATACTCTCTTCCAGGGGTTCTGACTGCCGCAGAAGCAAGGGCATTCGCGCAAAAGCGCCCCTCCTCGCTCAAGCCATGTCCACCCGGGTCTCGCTTTGCGCGTCGAAGTAAATGGCCTGATCGGTGTCATAGCCGATCCAGACCGTTTCATCGCCACCGGCCATATCCTGGCGCGGCGCAGTGACGATCAGCCTGCCGACGTCACTTTCGCAGTGAAGTACCAGATTGGCGCCGGTCATCTCGGAAAAGACAACCCGGGCCGGTATCGCAGCGGCCTGTGGCGATGATGTGTGAACCTTCATATGCTCCGGCCGCATGCCGACGGTCAGGCCCGTTTTGCCGGGCCAGAAAGGCAAGGCTTCTATGGGCAGAAAATTTGTCGGCAGCATGCCCAGGAACCCGGCAACGAAGCGATTTGCCGGCCTGTCGTAGATGGCGCCGGGCGTATCAAACTGAAGCAGATCGCCATCCTTCAGAACCGCGATCCGATCCGCGAGGGAAAGCGCTTCGCTCTGGTCGTGGGTCACATAGACGACCGTCGCCCCCAGTTGCCGGTGAAGCTCCTTGATTTCAGAGCGCATGGCGACCCGCAAAGCGTTGTCCAGATTGGACAGCGGCTCATCCATCAGGAAGATCGAGCTGTTGCGGGCCATGGCGCGGCCCATGGCAACCCGCTGACGCTGACCACCGGACAGAGCGCCCGGCTTTCTGTCGAGATAAGGCTCCAGCTTCAGCGTTCTCGCCACTTCCTCGGCACGGGCGTTGCGTTCCGCCTTGGCAACGCCGCGCAGTTCCAGACCGAAAGCGATGTTCTGGCGCACATTCATATGCGGATAGAGCGCGTAGTTCTGGAAGATCATGGCAATGTCCCGATCCTGCGGGGCAACGTCGTTGACGCGCTTGCCGCCGATCCGGATATCGCCCTGGTCGCATTTTTCGAGACCTGCAATGAGACGCAACAGCGTGGATTTCCCGCAGCCCGACGGACCGACGATGACGATGAATTCCCCGGCACGCATATCCAGCGATACGCCATGCAGGACTTCCGGTCCGCCCGGATAGGATTTGCGGATGTCCGTCAGCTCGATACCGCTCATGACCGTCGCTCCTCCTGCATCCCCTTGCGAATTTCAACCGCAAGGCTCGGCCGGTCGGTGGTGAAGACCTTCACACCTAGCCGAAGCGCTCTTTCAATCTGCTCGGCGCTATGCGCCGCCCAGCAGCCAAACTGAAGACCCGCGGTCTTGGCTGCGGCCATCAGCGCCTGGTCCGCGCAATCGACCTGAACACCGATTTCGGGGATCCCGTGTGCCTTGGCAACTTCAAGCGTACCCGCGGTTCCAAGCTGCTGCAGAACCGGCGGACTGACGAGCCAGAGCCGCGGCCGGTCCGTCGCTTCGGCCAGGTTATCAAGCGTTTCGATCAGAAAGGACGAAAACACCGTGCGCTCAAGCATGCCTTCCGCCGCAAGCAATGCAGCCACCTTCGGCACGAAATCCGCGTAGGGCCTGCGATCCGGCCCGGGCTTTATCTCGCAGCGGAAGTCGACCGAACTTCCGCGGTAAATCGCACAGAGCTCTTGCAGCGACAGCGGATGGCCACCGGCGCCATAATCGATCGTTGCCGCCCTGACCTCGGCTTCGCTCATCTCGCAGATTGCACCGGTCCTGTCGGTGGTCCGGTCAAGGGTCGCATCATGGTGAACCATGATGGCGCCGTCCATGGTCGGGTGAAGGTCGAACTCGACCTCCTCGAGTGCCATCTGCGCGGTGGCTGTGAAACCGGCCGGCGTGCTGTCGCCAAATTCAAGGGTGCCGCCACGGTGGGATGCAATACGTGTCATTGAAACTTCCATTTATTTGATCGCGCCCATGGTGATGCCACGCACCAGGTGCCGTTCGACGAATATGAAACCAAGCAGGACGGGAAGAATTGTGATGGTGGAGGCCGCCATTACCAGCGGCCAGTTGACGACATCTTCGCTCGGATTAACCCGATAAAGCCGCGCAAGGCCGATCTGGAGCGTGTAGAGATCTTTGTCACCGACGGCGACCAGCGGCCAGATGTAGTTGTTCCATTCCGTGATGAAGATGAACAATCCCATGGAGAAGATCGCCGGGCGGGCAATTGGCACGATCACTCGCCAGAGCACCTTCAACGGTGTTGCGCCGTCCATATAGGCTGCCTCGTCCAGGGCAACCGGAATTCCGCGGATGTACTGACGCAGGAAGAACGCCGCAAAGCCGTTGGAAATCGCCGGAAGAATGAGCCCCGCATAGGTGTCCAGAAGTCCGACCTTTGCAAGGGTGAGATAGTTCGGGATCAGCGAGATATGGCTGGGGATCATCAGCGTTGCCACCACGGCGGCAAACAACAGGTTGCCACCTGGAAAGCGGAACCTGGCAAAGGCGAAGGCCGCCATTGTCGACACGGTCAGGGCGATGACGGTGACGGATGCTGAAACGACAATGCTGTTAAGCAGATACCGGGCGAAATTGTATTGCCCGATGGCGAGTTCATAGTTCTCCAGCGTGAATTCGACCTTGCCGGTGTAATAACCGTCCACCGTCTGGAACGACATGAAGACCGAGTAGAGAACCGGCGACAGAAACAGAAGCCCTGCAACCAGGGCAAGGCCCGCGAGAAGGCGGCTGTCAGGCTTCATAGTGCACCCTCCGGCCAAGAACCCGCGCCTTGAAAAGCGCCAGCGCTGTCAGCAGCGCAAAAAGCACGACGGCAAGTGCGGACCCCTGTCCGATATCAAACAGCGTGAAACCGATACGGTAGAGCATGTTGACCAGCATGTCGGTCGCCCCCGCCGGTCCGCCCTTTGTCATGATGTCCACGACGGTGAACACCTGAAACGCCTCGATCACCGAGACGACCAGAAGAAAATAGGTGGTCGGCATCACCAGCGGCACGGTTACACGGCGAAAGACGCGGCCCTTTCTGCCGCCGTCGACGGCAGCGGCGTCATAAAGTTCCTGCGGGATTGCCTGGAGACCGGCAATGTAGATGACGATATCGTAGCCAAGCTGCTTCCAGGTGTTGACGATGATCAGCACGCCAAGCGCAAGCTGGGGGTCCTGGAGCCAGGGAACCTTGCCGAGACCGAGCGTTTGCAGGAAGGCATTGATCATGCCGTAGTCCGTCGCAAACAGCCAGGAGAACACCACCGCGATGGAAACGGTGGACGTGACGGACGGCAGGAACAGCGCACCGCGCAGGATGCGCGAGGGCAAGGCCTCTCGCACCAGATAACTTGCCACCACAAGCGCGAGGCCCAGCCGGATCGGCACGGACACGAGTGCAAAGATTGCAGTCACCTTGAGCGAGTTCCAGAACTCGTGGGACGAGAAAAGCAGCCGGTAGTTCTCAACGCCCACCAGGGGCATCGTCGGCGACAGGAAATCCCATTCCCGAAAGCTGAGATTGAGGCTGGAGGCAATCGGAATGTAGGTAAACACCGCGATGAAGGAGATCAGCGGCAGAACCAGAAAATAGGGTGTCAGGCGGGACAGCATCTGAAAGGCTCCGGAGACACCGGGCTTCTGCGGGAAGCCCGGTGTTTTTGGCGGAAGAAAGGGGCGATCAGTTGGTCCGCTCGGCTTCCTTGCGGGTCCGCTCGGCGAAATCCTTCAGCGTTTCCGCCGGCTCACGCTGACCGAGGGCCATGGCCTCCCACATGTCGTATTCGGTTGCGCGCATCCAGGTGACCACCGGCGGGCGCGGACGGCCACGGGCGAAGTCGAGCTGGTCGATTGCCACCGTGATGCCGGGCTTGTCCTGGACGGCTGCGGCTGCCAGCGGCTGCTCGGCCGTGTGCTTGTTGATCGGCATGTAGCCGGTGCCGGTGAACCAGATGGCGTTGGATTCAGGCGATGCGGCAAAGCTGATGAACTTGTACGCAGCGTCCTGGGTTTCCTTTTCGGCAGTAGACAGGATGCCGATGCCGGCGCCGCCGATCGGCACGGCACACACCTTGTTGCACGGCATCGGACGAACCGCCAGGTTATCGCCGAGTGCCTTCTTGGAGCGGCCGTAGTTGCCGGTCGAATTCAGCATGATGCCGACCTTGCCGGCCAGAAACGCGTCCCTGCCGTTGTTTTCCTTGGTCACGCCGTCGGCGGAGGCAACCTTGTGCTCATGCACCAGCGAGGCCATCCATTCATAGGCTTCGATCGTGTTGGGGCTGTCGATCAGGATTTCGCCGGTCTTGCTGTCGATCAGGTCGCTGTCGTTGTCCATGATCAGACCCCAGCGGGCAAACTGACCCGGTGCGGCAATGCCGGTGATGCCTTCATCGCCCAGCTTCTCGGTGATCTGCTTGGAAACCGCCAGCAGATCATCATAGGTCTTGAGAGCCGGTTCTTCGGCAAAGCCCGCCCGTTCGAAGATTTCCTTGTTGTAGTAAAGAACCGGCGTGGAGGAATTGAACGGCACGATGTAGTTCTTGCCTTCAAAGACGCCGACTTCCCGGGCGAAATCGAACAGGTCGTCCTTCAGCGGATCGGCGTTGACCTTCTCGGTCAGATCCATCAGAACGCCGCGGTCGGCGAAGAGGCCGTAGCGGGTGACTTCCATGATCACGGCGTCAGGTGCCCGGCGCGCCGGAATGGCAGCCTGAAGCTTGGTAACGATGTCGTTGTAGTTGCCAATAAACTGGGCATCTATCTTGATGTCAGGGTTTGCCGCCTGAAAATTTTCGATGATCTTGCCAAGCGCTTCGCCACCGCTGCCATCAAAGCTGTGCCAGAATTCAACCGTGACTTCCGCCTGCGCGGCGCTGAGGCCGCCGGATAGGCCGATAAGACCTGCCAGCAGCAGTTTCTTCAAGTTCTTCAACATGACGTCATCCTTGTCAGAGTGAACTATTTCCGTTTGCGCATGAGAGTTCGCCGCCGGTTCGAACGGCGGTCTTTTTTGGTTTGTTCCGTGATGCCCGTATGCCGCCACGCCCCATGACGAAGGCTCAGCCTGGCAAGCGGGTTTACCTGCGCCAGCGAGGCGGCAGGGATTGACGAAAGGCCTTGAATTCCTCCAGCGAACGGATCGACTTGCCCCCATCGATACCGGCCAGATCGAGAATGATTGCATTGGCGATGGTCATCGGCACGACCAGCGACTGGGATTCGCCCGCCTCACCGCGCGAGGCGCAGATCTGGTGATCGGGTGCGGGGTCGAAGCGGGCGGCAAGCAGGTCCGTCAGCGCCAGCCTTTTTGCGCCGCGCATGGCCGCGATGCCGTTTGCATCGCTGATCTGTTGCGACGGACGGCGAAAGGCGAGCAGCCAGACGACATCCTCCGGCGAAAGCGTGTTCAGCATCTCCGCAAAATGATGCGTGCGATCGCCAAGGTCGGCCACGTCATAGCCGGACCTCTGCAAGCGCAGGGTAATCAATGAGGACAGGCTAGCCGCGTGGCCGCGGCCGAAAATGAAGATCTTGCGAGCGTCCCGCAGGGTTTCGGAGAAACTGCGGATGTCGCTGTCGGGTACGGCAGTGCGCAAGGCTTCAAGCGCCGCGATTTCACTGTCGAGCACCGACGACAGCACCTGCCCTTCCTCCGCCCGCACCAGCCGGGCTGCCATCCGCGCGGCCGGGTTCTCGAAATCGTTGCCTTCGTCGACTAGACTGGACTGGAGGTAGGCCCGGAACTCCGGATAGCCCTCAAAGCCGAGCCGCTTGGCCAGACGAACAGCGGCGGCGGGATGCACGCCCGCACGAAGGGACACTTCCTTGCCGTTTTCAATGGCGGCGCGGACCGGATCCTTGACCAGAACATCGAGAAGCCGTGTATCGGAGCCCGTCAGCCGGGAGGCGTTGCGGGTAATAAGATCGGACAGGAAACCGGTAGATGGCGCAGCTTTTGACATGCCGCCGTTCTAGGCCTGCAATTTGAATTGCAGGCTACAATTCGATGAAATTTTTATTACAAAACCATGCCCAGCCGGCGGCATGGGCGACGAAACAAGCTGTAAACCGTCCAGCCGGCTCAGGTCTTTCGTTGCAGTTTGAACCGCGAGACAAATTCAGCGGCAAGAGACGCGTCTCCCGACACCTCAACCATGCCTTTGGCGATCAGATCCGCAAGCGGAACAGACCCATAAATAGCTGCGGCCATCTGGTTACCGTTGGCCGACAGCACAAAGGGCGCGTCAGCACGGGAAACCGCCTTGGTTTGGACCCTGCCGGAAATCAGCTGCATCTCGAATGCCTCGCCCTTGAAATCGAAACCGGCAAGCGCGTCCTTTTGCGTCGCGGCCTCCGGAACGACGTTGACCCCCATGGATATCATCAAGGCAGACGGGCTTATAAAACGCGTCGGGTCGTGACCGGGCACCAGCAACGCCCACCGGCAGAGCGCTTCAAGTACGGGCAGCAGGGCATGGCCAGCTTCCGTAAGGGAATACACCGCCAACCGCTCGTCGTGATCGACGACATCGACCTCGACGAGCTGGGCCAGCCGGCCGGTCAGAACGCTCGCGGTTATGCCTGGTAATCCGGCGCGGATCATCTGGAAGCGTTTCGCTGAAAACATAAGCTCGCGCACAACAAGCAGAGCCCATCTGTCGCCTATCAGGTTCAGGGCGTGGGCGGCCAGGCAACCCTCGTCGTATCGAAGGCGTGTTGTTGTTTTTGTCTCTTTAGTCATTTTTTCATACTAACAGTTGTTTTTTCATACTAACGCTGTCACGATAATCTGCAACCGGGATGTTCCCATCATCCCGTCAAAACGGAGGAGATGATCGCCATGTCCTATTTCACAGGTGCGGTAGCGGCTGTTCCGGCGGCAAACAAGCAGAAATATGCGGATCACATCACCGCGGCCTGGCCGCTGTTCAAGTCTTACGGCGCTACTCGCATGGTCGAAACCTGGGGCGTTGATGTACCGAAGGGCAAGGTCACAGACTTCTACGGCGCCGTCGACGCCAAGGAGGATGAGGCAATCGTGTTTTCCTGGATTGAATGGCCGGACAAGGCTGCTGCAGATGATTCCTGGAAAAAGATGCAGAACGACCCTGCCATGAAAGAAATCCCGGAGATGCCTTTCGATGGCAGCCGGATGATCTTCGGCGGATTTTCCCCTGTCTACGAGGCAGGCAAACACAGCGATGCTGGCTATTATCAAGGGTTTGTGCTGGCGGTTCCCGAAACGAACAGGCAGACCTACACCGAGATGGCGGACGAAGGCTGGAAGATGTTCGAAAAATTCGGCGCTCTCGGGATGATCGAAAACTGGGGCACGGATGTTCCACGTGGCCAGAAGACCGATTTCTACAGGGCATCCATGGCGGAAGATACGGAAGTTCCCGTCTTCAGCTGGGTCGCCTGGCCGGACCGGGCCACATGTGATGCCGCCGCCAAAGAAATGAAAGCGGGGATGGCTGACATGGACATGTCCGCAATGCCTTTCGACGTAAAGCGGATGATGTGGGCCGGTTTCGATCTGCTCTTCGACTCGGAGGAAGCGGCATGACCCTGATCCTCTACACCTACGACTGGCTGCCGGAGTTTCCCCGTGGGTTCGTAAGGGACCTGCGGGTTCGCTGGTGCCTGGAGGAGATCGACCGGTGCTACCAGGTTGCGACAGTGCCCGCGCACCCCAAGAGCGCCGAACACCGTATGCTGCAACCATTTGCACAAGTACCTGCAATCCGCGACGGCGAGCGGACGCTTTTCGAAAGTGGAGCGATCCTTGTCTACCTTAGCGAAGGCACACAGTTGTTGCCCGACGATCGGAAGGCGGAAATCTGGCAGTGGTTGTTCGCAGCGCTGAATACGGTTGAATTGTCGGTGATGCACTGGGTCAGCATGATCCTGGCCGAGCGGGTGCCCGAGTTCTTTGGCCCTCCTCCGGCTGCGGACGTCACAGCTCACGCCAAGGCAGATGTGGATAGCAAACTGGCTGCACTGCAACAGGCTCTGGGCGAAAGTGAGTGGCTCGCCGGTGACTTCAGCATTACCGACATTGCGATGGTGGAAGTGCTGCGCGTTGTTGCGGCCGAAGAAGCTCTGGAGGACTATCCGCGTCTTGCAGCCTACGTCGAGCGGGCGACGTCCCGGCCAGCTTTCAAGAAAGCCATGGCGGATCACATGGCGCATTGGCAAGCTGCGGACGCCGCGCAAGCGGAACGCAGCGCGGGCTGACCAAGGCTTTCTGCCAGATCATTTCACGCCGTTCAGGGCCCGCTGGTACTGGGCCCTCTTGGGCGACGGTATACCCCCAGGAATGGAAACAATGTCGATTGCTAAGAACACGATTTGCCTCTGGTTCGATAAAGACGCCGAGGCTGCTGCGCGCTTTTACGCAGAAACTTTCCCAGACAGTTCCGTGAAGGCCGTACACCGAGCCCCCTGCGACTACCCTTCCGGGAAGGAAGGCGACGTTCTGACCGTGGAATTCACGGTAATGGATGTTCCTTGTCTGGGGTTGAATGGTGGCCCCATGTTCAAACACAACGAAGCGTTCTCGTTTCAGGTCTCGACCGAACACCAGGAAGAAACCGACCGCTACTGGAACGCCATCGTCGACAACGGCGGTGAGGAAAGCGAATGCGGGTGGTGCAAGGACAAATGGGGCATTTCCTGGCAAATCACCCCGCGCGCGCTGATGGAAGCCCTGGCTGCGGGTGGTGGCGAAGCAAAGCGTGCCTTTGGCGCGATGATGGGAATGAAGAAAATCGACGTGGCCGCCATCGAAGCTGCTCGCCGGGGCGACTGACAGCCCCCGGACGGGGCAGCCTCCTTAGGCCCCTCGCTTCAGCTGGAGCTGTCGGCGGTCGTCTCAGCCAGCGCCATCTTGATTCCGGCCTCCTTGAGCATGATCTCCGAGACCTCGAAACTGTGATCGAGCTTGCCGTCATGCGATGGTCTGGGCGGGCATTCCACGCAGGACAGTCCACTTTGAATGATAGCCCTGGCACAATCGGCGCAGGGGAACCGGTTGACATAGAGTGTGCAGCCGGCAAGCGCGACGCCCGCGCGGGCCGCGTTGTAGATCGCATTGCGTTCGGCGTGCTCCACCCAGAAGAACTTTTCGCCGCTCGGGCGGTCGAGACGGGTTTCGTCCGTGCCGCAGACCCCGCGCGGCAGGCCGTTGTAGCCTGTTGCGCGGATTTCCTGGCCAGGTCCGACAATGACCGCGCCCACCTTGAAGTCGCGATCTACAGACCATTGTGCGATGTGATCGCACAGGCCGAGAAACCGGTTGCGCCATTTGCCGGGATTGCTGTCCAACGTGCTTCTCCTAACCTGCAAACAAGTAGCTTGTCTTGACCGTGGTGAAGAACTCCGCCGCGTAGCGGCCCTGTTCCCGCGGGCCGAAGGACGATCCCTTTGTGCCGCCGAAGGGAACGTGAAAATCAACACCGGCAGTCGGCAGGTTCACCATCACCATACCGGCCCTGACGCGTCGCTTGAAGTCGCGGGCGTGCTTCAGGCTTGTGGTGCAGATACCGGCTGACAGGCCGAATTCGGTATCGTTTGCGACCGTAATGGCTTCCTCGAAGTCTGCCACCTTGATGACGGATCCGCAGGGACCGAAAATCTCCTCCCGATTGATGCGCATGGAAATGGTGGTCTCCAGAAACAATGCCGGAGCCTGAAAATAGCCGGGCACGTGAAGTTCGAGCCGCTCTCCGCCAATCACCTTTGCGCCTTCCTTGCGGGCGAGCTCGACATAGGCAAGGTTCGAGGAGAGCTGCTTTTCGTCGACCACCGGACCGATCTGGGTCGCAGGAGCAAGCGCATCCCCCACCTTGAGGGCGAGCATCGCTGCTTGCAGCTTCTCAACGAAAGCGTCGTGAATGCCTGCCTGCACGATCAGGCGCGAGGACGCGGTGCAGCGCTGGCCGGTGGAAAAGAATGTTCCATTGAGGCACGCGGAGACGGCGACATCCAGATCGGCATCATCCAGCACCACCATCGGATTCTTGCCGCCCATTTCAAGCTGGCACTTGCGTTTCAGCCGTCCGCAGTCGTCCGCGATATGGCTTCCCGTGGCAACGGACCCGGTGAAGGAAACCGCATCGACATCCGGATGGGTGACAATGGCCTCGCCAACGACAGAGCCGCGTCCCATGACCAGGTTGAAGACACCGGGCGGACAACCGCATTCATTCAGCAGTGTTGCAATCACATGAGCGCAGCCCGGCGTCAGGTCGGCAGGTTTCAGGACGACGCAGTTGCCATAAGCCAGCGCGGGCGCGGCCTTCCAGGCGGGAATGGCGATGGGAAAGTTCCAGGGAGTGATCAGGCCGATGACGCCGACCGGCTCTCGCGTGACTTCAACGTCGATATCCGGCCGCACGGAGGCCTGCAGGTCGCCGGACACGCGCAACGCTTCACCGGCAAAGAACTTGAACACCTGCGCAGCGCGCATGGTTTCGCCGATGCCTTCCGCCAGAGTCTTGCCTTCCTCGCGCGACAGCAGGCGGCCATATTCCTCTGCCCGTTCCGCCAGCTTTCGCCCAACCGCTTCCAGGAGATCATGGCGAGCCTGCGGCGTTGCCGCTGCCCAGCCAGGCGCGGCCTTGCGCGCTGCCGCAACGGCGGCGTCGACATCGTCAACGCTTCCCTGGGCATAAAGGCCGACAACATCATCGGTATTCGAAGGATTGCGGTTTTCGGAATAGGTGTTGGAAGGCAGCCATTTGCCGCCGATCAGATTGTCGTGTTTTGTCATTGGGAATTCCGGTTTCAAAGGGTTTCGGCAATGCGGTCGAGAGACCCGCATGCGGCAGCGTCCAGATGTTGAAAGGGAGGCAGGACACGGTTCCAGGCACTTTCAGCCGCGCGCCGACCGACAAGATATTTGACCGCCGGAACCAACGGGTGGGCAGCAATGTCTGCCCGGATGCCGGCAACCCGGTTTGCCAGTGCCTTGTCTGCGGGGTCTTGCAGAAGCTGCGCGCAAAGGGGCGCGCTGATGTTCACGGTTGCGGAAATACAACCTGCGAAACCGGCTCCGGGCCCCTCCGCGAGCGCCGTTTCAGAACTTGGAAACACCTTCAGCTCAGGCAGCCGCCGGACAAGTTCCCGGCAATAGTCGAGATCGCCAGAAGAATCCTTGATACCCGTGAACCGTTTCGGATGAGCTTTTGCCAGACGCTCAACGACATCCGAGGGTATCTTCAAGCCCGTCATCTGCGGGAAATTATAGAAATAGATCTCGATTGGCGTGTCGCCGAGTGCCCGGTCCAGAGCTTCGTACCAGGCAACCAGCCCCTCTTCGGTGACAGGCTTGTAGTAGAACGGCGGCAGGACCAGCGCGACGCCATAGCCCATGTCGGCGGCTGCACGCGTGAGGTCCAGCGTGTCGTCAAGTGACGTCAGCCCTGTGCCAACCATCAGCCGGCTTGTGTCAAAGGCCTCCGCTGCCCAGGCCATCACTTGCTTGCGATGGGCCAGACCGAGAGAATTCGCCTCACCGGTCGTTCCCAGGATGTTCAGGGCATCGCACCCGTTGGCCAGTGCCCAGGCGCAATGTTCCAGAAAGGCGTCTTTCACTGGTGCGCCATGCGCATCAAGCGGTGTCGGCACCGCCGCAACAATCCCCTTCATGTCGTCTGTTCCTCAAAATCTTGTTTGCAAAAGTCCCGCACCGCTGGGTGGTCCCGGAAAGGCGTGTCGCCCCGGGTCCAGCCGCCCGGCGAGACCAGTCCTCCGTCCGGGGCTTGGAAAACATCCTTGTTGATCTCGATGAACGCCCGGTCCGCGCCGGTCACCTCGTCGTCGTAGCGGATCGCGTCGACCGGGCAGATGCTCTCGCACATGCCGCATTCGATGCATTCTTCAGGGTGGATGTAGAACATCCGCTCGCCTTCATAGATGCAGTCGACCGGACAGGACGTGGTGCAGATCCCGTCCTTCACATCAATGCATTCGCTCTTGATGATCAGCGCCATCTTGATCTCTCAACTCATCTGCCTTGCCAGACTGGAGCGCGCTTTTCCCGGAACGCCCGAACCCCTTCGAGGGAATCCTCGGATGTAAGGGCCGCGATCAATTCGGGCGACCGCACAGCCTGGGCCTGGTCGGGCGGCAATTCTGCCGTTTCGCGTACGGTGGTCTTGATCGCCTGCACGCACAGCGGCGCACTTGCCAGAATGTCGGCAATCCAGCGGTCCACCTCCGCATCGAGTTCATCCTGCGGGACGACAGCATTGACGAGCCCGTAGCGCTCCATTTCCGCCGCGCTCGCCATCCGGCCGGTCATCATCAGGCCGACCGCGATGTTTCGGGGGACGAGACGCTGAAGCAGCGTCATCCCGCCAGCCAGCGGCAGGTTGCCGACCTTTGCTTCGGGCAGGCCAAACCTGGCCGTTTCACTGGCAATCACAATGTCGCAACCAAGAACCATTTCCATGCCGCCGCCGAGTGCCAAACCGTTGACACGGGCAATCACCGGCACTTTCAACGAGCGCCTCAGGGCGATACCACCGAACCCCAGCGGATTGGCGGACGCCCAGTATTCCAGCCCGCTCAGGCCGTTATTATCCTTCAGGTCCGCACCGGCGGAAAAGGCGCGTTCCCCCGAACCGGTCAACACCACGCAGCGCACGGTGGGATCGGCTTCGACCTTCCGCCAGATGGTTTCCAGTTCGTCCGAGGTTGCCCTGTCGACCGCGTTCATGCGCTCCGGGCGGTCAATGACGACCCGGGCGACATGGTTATCAAGGGTGAAAAGGACGCTCATTCCGCCGCCCCTGCCACCTGCTGCAGGCCGAACTCCGCAATGACCTCATCGGTGTGTTCACCCAGGCGCGGCGGTGCGTGCCGCAGTTTCAGGGGTGCTTCACTGAGGTGCACGGGTGACCCGACGACCCTTAAGGGGCCAAGGACAGGATGGTCGAAATCCAGCAGCATGCCGTTGATGGCAGTCTGCGGATCCTCAAGTGCCTCCCCGAGCGCACGAACGGGCGCGCAAAGCAGGTCCTGCTCTTCCAGCCTGGCAATCCAGTGCGCCGTCGTGTCGGTTGCGAACACCGCCCGGAAACGGTCCTGCAGGTAGGGCTTGTTGGCACGCTGGCTGGCGAGGTCCGGATAGGTGGGCGAAAGGTCCTCGATGCCGAGCGCGGTGCAGATGTCACGCAGCGGGTTCGCCTTGAAGGCACCGACCACTACCAGAGCACCATCGGTGGTGTCAAAGACACCGGTCAAGGGCATGGCGGCCCAGTTCAGCACTTCACGGTGCTTGGTCCACTGGGCGGCCTCCTGCATCTGCATCGCGATCATGGAATCGTAGAGCGAAACGGAAACCCGCTGGCCGCGCCCGGTCTTCGTCCGTGCCAGCAGGGCCGCCAGAATGCCCTGAACCAGATGCATGCCCGCCGTGTAGTCGCACAAGGTGGTTGGATAGATGGACCGCTCGATCGACGGATCGGCGGTCTTTTCCATGACACCGCTCATCGCCTGGGCCAGAACATCCTGACCGCCCTTGTGGGCATAGGGGCCCTTCTCGCCAAAGCCTGTTCCGGACGCACAGATGATGCGGGGATTGATGGCCTTCAGCGCGTCATAACCGAAGCCCAGCCGGTCCATGACACCGGCGCGGAAATTGTCGACGACCACATCCGCGTTGCGCACCAGATCGTACACCATCTGCTTGCCCTCATCGGACTTGGTATCGATCTCGACAGACCGCTTGTTGCGGTTCAGCGACGAGAAGACGGCATTGTTCATGCCCTCTTCCGACCGCACGTCGAAGAAGTGCCGCGACAGGTCGCCCGCACCAGGGCGCTCGATCTTGATGACGTCTGCGCCGAAGTCGGCCAGCATCTGGGTTGCACATGGGCCCAGCATGACCTGTGTAAAGTCCAGAATGCGGACGCCGGAGAGTGGGAAAGCTTGGGTATTCACGTTTGTTATCCTTTTTATTCTGCAGCGACGGTGCCTTCGACGAGCGCATTTGCTGATGGGATGTCGCCAGGATCTGCGCCCTGGGCACGCATGCGTTTCTGGATGGTTGCAACGTCGGCATCGCGCAGCGCACAGTTCTGTTCCAGCGCGACCGCCACCGCGACACCGGCTGCTTCCCCCTGGGCCATGCACGGCGGAATTTCCCGCGAAAGCTTCTGGGCTTCGCTTTCCACCGAGTAGTGGCGGCCGGCAACGATCATGTTGTCGATGCCCTTGGGCAGCAGAGCCCTATAGGGCGTGTAGTAGTCCCTGCCCCGGCAGACACTGTCGGAGAAATGGCGGCGGGAGCGCACGTCATCCCGCGTAACCACATATTCGCCCTGCAACAGGCGGGTCTGGCGAATGCCAAGCTGTTCGGCGGCGCCCAGCATCTTGGCGTTCTCGAAACCGGGCAGATTGGCGCGCACGAAGGCGAGCAGCTTCATCATGCGCTCGCGGCCTTCAATTTCCGCCCCCAGCATGTCTTCCGGCGACAAGCCGTCATATCCGGGCATGTGCGGGCAGTTGCACCAGACGATACCGGGCAGCGGCGTCTTCAGCCACCACATGCCCCAGGCACCGCCGATCACCCGGCGCACCTGACGGTCCAGGGCCTTGTATTCTTCCGGATTTTCGAATTCGAAGGCTTCTGCCTTGTCCGTGTCGACGTCGCACAGGCGGAACACGGTCGTGACGATGTACTGGCCGGTCTGGAAAGACGCCCCTGCCGAGGAAGCGACATCCAGATCGCCGCTGGCATCGATCACCATCTTCGCCTTGACGGCCTGACGGCCAAGCTTGGTCTGGCAGATCACGCCGGTGACACGGCCATCCTCAACCAGCGCTTCGGAGAACCAGGAATGCAGGCGCAGATGGACACCTGCCTCACGCGCCAGGTCGAGGCTCACCCGTTTCCAGCAGTCGGGATCGAAGGCAACAGCGTGAATGATCGGCTGCGGCATGCCGGTCTTGTGAAAATCGATGCAGCCCCAACGGGACCACTTCTTCCACATTTCCCAGTTGGTCAGACAATCTTCCGGCGGTGGAAACACCGCGCCGTCCTGCGCCGACATCCGGTCGACGAATTCGTTGACGATGCCCGTCGTGACGATTTCATTGCCCTCGTTGACCATGTCGTCGAGCACCAGAACCATTCCGCCGGAGGCCATGCCGCCGAGGTGGTGGTAGCGCTCGAGCAAGGTCACCGAGCAGCCGTTTCTGGCAGCCGATACGGCTGCACTCAGACCGGCGGGCCCTCCGCCGATGACGACCACGTCGCAATCTGCGACGACCGGAACCTGCTCATTGCGGCTCATGGAAATCTGCGTTGTGTTGGTGCTCATTTCGGCGCACTCCTCCCGTTGGGCCGCCAAGCGACGGCCCGGTTTCAGTTCAGGTTTTCGTTTGGTTCAGACCCGGCTCACCACCGCACGATCATGCGTTCTGCAATGGAAACGGCGGCAAACATCAGCACCGACAGGCCCGACGACAGGAAGACTGTCGCGTAGAGCAAGGCGGAGCGGAAATTGAAGGTCGCATCGATGATCAACGCGCCGAGCCCGACGTCGGCACCAACCCACTCCCCGACAATGGCGCCAATGACACAGGTGGTTGCCGCGATTTTCAACGCCGAAAACAGGAACGGCAGTGAAGACGGCAGACGGATCTTCCAGAACACTTCCGACTTGGAGGCGGACAGGATCCGTGCCAGTTCCAGTGCTTGTGGGCTGACCGACTGAAGTCCGCGCACCATGTTGACCAGCGTCGGGAAGAAACAGATCAAGGCAGCGATGACGACCTTTGCGGTCAGTCCGGCTCCGAAGATCAGTACCAGGATCGGGGCAATGGCCAGGATCGGGATGGTGTTGATGAACACCGCGATCGGGAAAAACGCCCGCTCGACCATGCGACTGTGCACGAAGGCCACCGCGATCAGCACTGCCGCCACATTGCCTACGACAAAGCCAAGCACGCTTTCGAACAGTGTCGGCCAGAAGTTCCGCATCAATTGCGGAAATTCGGTCGCCAGCGTCGTTGCGACCTCGCTCGGGGTCGGGGCGATATAGCTCGGCACGCCAAAGGCTCGAACGCCGATTTCCCAGGTGGCGATCAGCCCGACCGCTGTCAGCACCGGCGTTGCGACGGCGGTCAGCCGTGCCCTGCGCGCGATGGCCTTTTCGGCAGCATCATCGTCCACCGGCAAGCCAAGTGTTTCGTCGACGGCGGTCATCAACACGCCTCCAGAAGTTTGCGCAAATGCGCGGAGTATCGGGTGAATTCAGCCGTATCCCGCACCTCGGTGGTGCGCGGATATGGCAGATCGATTTCAACGATCTCGTGCAAGCGGCCCGGATGTGCCTTGAGCATCAACACCTTCTGCCCCAGGAATACGGCTTCCGGGATCGAGTGGGTTACGAACAGGATCGTCACGCCGGTTTCTTCCCAGACTTTCAGAAGCTGAAGGTTCAAGTGGTCGCGTGTCATTTCGTCGAGCGCACCGAAGGGCTCGTCCATCAGCAGCAGTTTCGGTTTGCAGACCAGTGCACGGGCAATCGCCACACGCTGGCGCATGCCTCCGGAAAGCTCGTGCGGCAATGCGTGTTCGCGGCCCTTGAGGCCGACCAGCTCGAGCAGCTCCATCGGCGACTTGTCGCTGACGGGGATCTGGATCCCACGGCTCCGGCCCATCTCCAGCGGCAGCTCGACATTCTCCAGCGCCGTGCGCCATGGCAGCAACGTTGCATCCTGAAACACGAAGGCGAATTCCCGTGCCAGACGGGCAGCTTCTGTCGTCTTGCCGAAAATCGACACGTCGCCGGACGCAGGCGGGATGAGATCAGACACCAGCCGAAGCAAGGTCGACTTGCCACAGCCAGACGGGCCAAGGATGGAATAGAAAGCTCCGGCCTCGATCTCCAGGCTGATGTCCTGGATCGCGGTGAACTGACCGAACTTGACCCAGGCATTGCGCAGGCTGGCTGCAGGCACCATCGTGCCTGCCTCCAGATTTTCCAATACCGCACCCATGGCCTTAACCGACCTTCGGGCGGGTGTCTGCGGTGCTCTCCAGAACCGACAGCGTCATGACATCGTCGACGGCGGGCGCACCGTTCGCGAATTGCTCAAGATTTGCGTAAGTCTCGATCTGGGCCTGCCAGTTTTCGCGGGTCATGGTGCCCCAACCGTTTTCGGCGGTCTTTTCGTTGAAGGAGTAACCGACCACCAGCGGCACCGCCTTCAGCTCGCTTTCCCTGTCCAGGTTGGGAAGACGCTCGACCAGATAGTTCACGGCTTCTTCCTGGTTCTCACGAACCCAGCCCCAGCCCCGCGAGATGGCGCGGATCATGGCCTGCACCTTGTCGCCATGCTCGTTCAGCACAGAGTCCGTGGTGTAGAAGGGATTGGCATAAAGCTGGATACCGGCATCCCACAGGGACATGTCGACACGCTGATCACCCAAGATCGAAAGCGCGTTGACGTTGGTCTTCCAGCCGGTGATCGCGTCGACCTGACCCGTCAGCAACGGTGCCATGTCGCTGCCGATGACCTTCAGTTCGACCTGGTCCTCGGAGATGCCGTTCTTGGCCAGAAGCGCCCGAAACAGGATCCGTCCGGTTGCCTGGGTGCCGATGGTCTTGCCGATCATGTCCTGCGGCGTCTTGATCGGGTTCTTCTTGAGCGAGAAATACGTGTAGGGATGCTGCTGGTAACCGGCGGCAATACATTTCACCGGAATCCCTGCAGAACGCGCCAGCATCAAAGAGGGGCTGGAAGATACCTGGCCGAGATTGGACCGCCCGGACGCAACGGACGCAACCCCATCGACATTCGGCCCCCCCGGCACGATTTCGAATTCCAGTCCTTCTTCCGCGAAATAGCCCAGCTTGTCGGCCGCAATTTCTCCCAGGTTACCGTTGCCGGCCAGCCAGCCAAGCTGCATGGAGACCTTGAAGGTGTCCTGGGCAAAGCCGGGTACGATATTTACCAGTGTTCCGGCGCCTGCCAGACCAGCGCCTGCGGCCATGGTCTTGAGCAGAGAGCGGCGGTTCAATCCATTCGAGAATAGGTATGACATACTGTTGGTCCCCCTCATTTGAGATTGGGCGGTTTGTGGCCGACTGTTCCCCTTGCCGACTTCACATTGAACTCTAACGGGAAGAACCACGGTGCAAAAAGTGCAAAAACATGCTAACGGTGATGCATTAAATGCACCGCACTTTGTGATGCACTGTTTGCCACACTGTCCGGGGGGACATCGTGCATTCAAATTTCCTGCGTTATTTCGACGAAGTCGCCCGCCAGGGCTCCATCCGCAAGGCATCCGCGGTGTTGAACGTGTCTTCCACCACGGTGAACCGGAAGATCATCAGCACCGAAAACGAGATGGGCGTTCGGCTGTTCGAGCGCACACCAGAAGGCGTAACCCTGACCGATGCAGGGGCCATCGTGCTGGAACACTGTCGCAAGACACTGCAGGACTATGAGCGCACCCGCACCTTGCTGGACGATATCCGCGATCTGCGGTCCGGGCACCTCAATATCGCGGCCATAGATTCCGTTACCTACGGTCTGTTGCCGCGTATTCTGCTCGACTTCAACCGGATTTATCCGCAGGTCACCTATTCGATCACGACGGCGCAGCCAGACGAGATCATCACCGCCGTTGCGGGCGGGATTGCCGATATCGGAATTACCTTCACGTTCGATCTGCATCCCAATGTCCGGGTGATCTCCGACAAGACCGCTCCGATCGGCATCATCATGCGATCCGACCATCCCTTTGCCGGGCGAACAAACCTTGCCATTGAGGAACTGTCCGGCCAAAAGATGGTGCGCACCGTGGATGCGCGGGGCCGCAATTCCATCATCGATCAGGCGATTTCGGGCATGTCCTCCGCCCTGTCGACCAATTGCTTTACAGACACCTTGCATGTGGCAAAGCAGATGATCCTGGCCGGCCGAGGCCTCGGCCTTTACACCAAGATCGGCTTCATCGATGAAATCGACCAGGGCATTCTCAAGTTCGTGCCGCTGATGCACGACATCCTGTCCAATCTGCGCATTGGTGTCGTCATGTCCGCCTCTTCGGGCATTTCGCCGCCCGAACGCCTGCTTGGCAACGAAATCAAGCGCGCCCTCACCCAGCTTCGGCTGGATTCTTGATGTTGAGGGAACACTTACGGACACCTGATAACCAACCATCCAATGCCGCTGCCTGTCGGTTACCCGGCACGGATCCGGATCACTATCGGACATTCGAAAGAATAATTGTAATTATCGAAAAAACCGATACAGATAGTTGTTCCAGATTTAGATCCGGGAACAACCCATGCGCGCAAATTTTCTGATCGTCGATCCCGTCAAGGACAAGGCTGCCATGAAGGCAATTGCCTCCCAGCCTCGCCTGCACCTGCTGCAGGAGCTTGTGCGGTCGCCCGGGATGAACATCAACGCGCTTTCGGAAGCCTCCGGCATGCCGCAATCCTCCGTCTCCACCCATATTCAGGTCCTGGAAGAAGCGGGGCTCGTGAGAACGGAAGTGCAGCGTGCACGCAAGGGAAGCCAGAAAACGACTTTCGCCATCTATGACGAGATCATCCTGGCCTTCCGCTCGTCGGAAGAGCGGATCCAGCCGAACCAGATCGAAGTATCGATGCCGCTCGGGCTTTACACCAACAGCCTCGTGACCGGCCCCTGCGGCATCTGCTCGACAGACGGGATCATCGGCCTCCTCGACGTGCCGGAAACCTTCATGGACCCGGAGCGGATGAAGACGGCTTTACTGTGGTTTACCAGTGGTTTCGTCGAATATCAGTTCCCCAATAACGCCAAGCTCACCGGCAAGGAGATCGACGGGCTGGACGTGGTCATGGAGGTCAGTTCCGAGGTGCCGGGCACCATGAGCAACTGGCCGTCCGACATTGTGCTGTCGATCAACGGCAAGGAGATCGGCGTGTGGACGTCACCCGGTGATTTCGGCGACAAACGCGGTGTCTACACACCGGACTGGTGGAAGCTTTCCGGGTCGCAATACGGCATGCTGAAGACCTGGAGCGTCGGCAGGAACGGCACTTTCGTGGACGGCCACAAGATCTCCGACATCAAGACCGAAGATCTCCAGCTCGACGAACACCGCTCGGTCCGGTTGAAGATCGAGGTGAAGGCCGAAGGGCGGCACCCGGGTGGGATCAACGTCTTTGGACGCGGTTTCGGCAACTATGATCAAGACATTATTTTGCGCCTGCACACCCGCGGCTGACCAGAACCACACTTGAAATTTTCGAAGCCCTCCTCATCTTCAGGTTGCACCGCAGCAACTTTGTCCAGTTGACAATTTTTGCGAAGGTCGCATTCTCATCAGAAATAAAGATTCATATCGATTTATTCGATATATATTTTGGGAGAATGCGAATGAAGGCACGTGTCACCGTGCATCGGGATTTCCGGATCAGTTCCATCGATGAGCGGCTTTATTCCGCATTTATCGAGCACATGGGGCGGGCGATCTATTCCGGCATCTACGAACCTGGCCACCAGCAGGCCGACGCGAACGGTTTTCGCAAGGACGTGCTGAAATTCGTTCAGGATCTCAAGATCCCGGCCATTCGTTATCCCGGTGGCAATTTCGTCTCTGCGTATAACTGGGAAGACGGCATCGGCCCGAAAGACAAGCGCCCTGTTCGCCTCGACCTCGCCTGGCGTAGCAAGGAGACCAACCAGGTCGGCATCGATGATTTCGCCATCTGGGCGGAAGACGCCGGCATCGAAATGATGCTTGCGGTCAACCTGGGTTCGCGCGGCCTGGAAGAGGCCCGCAACTTCCTGGAGTATGTGAATTTTCCGGGCGGCACCGAATGGTCGGACCTGCGCCGTTCCAACGGCCGGGCGGATCCCTACGGGGTCAAGATGTGGTGCCTTGGCAACGAAATGGACGGCCCCTGGCAGATAGGTCACAAGGTTGCCACGGAATACGGCCGACTGGCCAACGAGACGGCCAAGGCCTTCAAGGGGTTCGACCCGACAATCGAGACGATCGTCTGCGGCAGCTCCAACGACCGCATGCCCACCTACCCGGAATGGGAGCGGGAGGTCCTGGAAGAGTGTTACGAGAACGTCGATTACATCTCGCTGCACAAATATTTCGGCAACAACAGCAAGGACACGCTGAACTACTTCGGCAAGATCGAGGAAACCGGCCGCTATATCCAGACCATTGGCGGTGTCATCGATTATGTGAAGTCGAAGAAGCGCGCCAGGAACGACGTTCACATCTGCTTTGACGAGTGGAACGTGTGGTATCACATCCGAGAGGATGACGGCCGCCGCATCAAGGAGTGGGACTGGCCGGAAGCCCCCGCATTGCTGGAAGAAAACTACAACTTCGAAGATGCGCTCTTCGTGGCTGGTCTGCTCAACGAATTCATCCGCCGGTCGGATCGTGTGCGCATTGCCTGCATTGCCCAGCTCGTCAACGTGATCGCCCCGATCCGGGCTGAAAAAGGCGGGCCAGCCTGGCGTCAGACCATCTATTACCCCTATCAGTTCGCCTCTCTTTATGGCCGCGGCGATGCGCTGAACGTTGCCGTGGATGCGCCCACCTACAATTGCTCTGTCGCCGATGACGTCAGCTATCTCGACGTTGCCGGCGTACACGACAAGGCTGCCGGAACGCTGACGCTGTTCGTCCTCAACCGGCACCTTACTGAAACGGCGGATCTCGACGTCTCGCTGACGGGCTTCGGCGCACCGTCAATGGCCGAGCATCTGTCCATGGAGGGCTACGGTCTCAACGACACCAACGGCCCGGACAAGCCGGACAACGTGGTTCCCGGCAAGGGGACAGGCGTTGGCGTGGAGGACGGTCAGCTCAAGGGCAAGCTGGCGCCCCTTTCCTATCACGTCCTGCGGCTGAACGTGGCCTGAGGGGAACCATGTGATGGGTGTTCACCTTCGCAACATACGCAAGGTCTTCGGCCCGGTCGGGGTAATCCACGATGTCAGCATGGACATTCCGGCAGGTGAATTCGCGGTCTTTGTCGGCCCGTCCGGCTGCGGAAAGTCGACATTGCTGCGCATGATCGCAGGTCTTGAAGACACGAGTGGCGGCACGATCTCCATTGAAGGCACCGACGTGACCTGGCAGGAACCGGCCAAACGCGGCGTTGCCATGGTTTTCCAGTCCTACGCGCTTTATCCGCACCTGTCCGTTTTCGAGAACATGGCCTTTTCCATGCGTTTGAAACGCGCTCCGAAAAAGGCTGTGCACGACAAGGTGATGGAAGCGGCCCGCATTCTCCAGCTTGAGGAACAGCTAGAGAAAAAGCCGTCTCAACTGTCCGGCGGTCAGCGCCAGCGAGTGGCAATCGGGCGGGCGATCGTGCGTCAGCCCAAGGTCTTCCTGTTCGATGAGCCGCTGTCCAACCTGGATGCCGAACTGCGCGTCCAGATGAGGCTGGAGCTTGCGAGGCTTCACAAGCAGATCGGCGCGACGATGATCTACGTCACCCACGACCAGGTGGAGGCCATGACGCTGGCCGACCGGATCTTCGTTCTGAAGCAGGGTGTCGTGCAGCAGGCCGGCAAGCCGCTGGATCTCTACGACGATCCGGACAACCGGTTCGTCGCCGGGTTCATCGGATCGCCCGCCATGAACTTTCTGCCGGCAAAGGTGCTTGGCCGGGAAGGCGATTGCCTGCGTGTGGCCATTGAGGGAACGGAAGCCAGCCTGCTGGCCCGGGTTTTCGGCGATCTTCCGGCCGGCAGCCGGGTAACTGTCGGACTGCGCCCGGAACAACTGACAACAGCGGACGTAGGCATGCCCGTAACCGTGGAAATGGCAGAGGACCTGGGAGGCGTTTCCTATCTGCACACGCATATGCCGGACGGCCGCGAAATAGTCGTTGAGTGGCGCGGAAGCCGCCACGCCGGCGGCGGGGAAGCAATCAAGCTCACCTGTGCGCCAGACAAGGTTCTGGTCTTCGACGAGCAGGACCAGCGTATTCGGTAGACCGTCAGTCTGCCTGGTACCTTTGAACCGGCCTTGATGGGAAATGCCGGTTTGTCATTTGGGAGGAAGAGTCGATGAAATACCTTAAGACACTTCTGGCAGCCGGGGCGATGAGCCTTGCCAGTCTGCCGGCATTTGCCCAGCAGGACATCACCTGGTGGGACTTTCTGAGCGGTGGTGACGGCGTTCGCATGAAAGCGCTGATCGAGCGCTTCAACGAAGAGCACCCGGACATCAAGATCAACGCGACCACCCTGGAATGGGGTGTCCCCTACTACACGAAGGTGCGCACCTCGGTCGCTGTCGGCCAGGGCCCGGACGTGATGACCTATCACCTGTCGCGCATGCCGCTCGGGCTTGAGGAAAACGTGCTGGACGTGATCAGCGATGATGATCTCGCCACTGCCGGTCTCAGCAAGGACGATTTCTTTCCGGCCTCCATTGCTGCTGCAAGCGACGCTGAAGGCAACCTTCATGCAGTTCCCTTCGATATCCATTCGATCGTGCTCTACATCAACAAGAGCTATTTCAAGGGATCCCGCTTCCTCGATGACGAGGGCAACCTGGCCGGCATTGAAAGCCTTGCCGATTTCGAGGAAGCGCTTGCACTGGCCAAGGAGAATGGGTCTGAAACACCTCTCTCCTATGCCACGGCTGACGATGGCAGCACCTACCGGGTTTTCTTCACCCTGCTCAAGCAGCAGGGCGGCGAATTGATCACCGACGGAGAAGTTCTGGCGGGCGACAACCTGGACAAGGCCGCCAATGCAATCGAGATCATGACCAACTGGTACAAGCAGGGCTGGCAGCCGGAACAGGCAGAATACCCGGCTTCCGTCGCCTTGTTCACCTCGGGCAAGTCCGCCTTTCACATGAATGGCGTCTGGGAGGTTCCCACCCTGGTCGACATGTCCAGCAAGGGAACGCTCGGGTTCGACTGGGGCGCGGTGCAAATTCCCACCTTGCTTGGAACCACGGCCACCTGGGCGGATTCCCACGCATTTGCCATTCCCACGGGCAAGGAGATGAGCCCCGAAAAACGCGCAGCGGTGATGACCGCAATCGGATGGATGGAGAAGAACTCGATCTCCTGGGCCAGCGCCGGGCATATTCCTGCCTATAAGCCTGTCGCCACCAGCGATGAATTCGGAAAGATGGAACCGAATGCGACCTACTCGTCTCTCGCAGAAACCGCGGTCTATGATCCGAGATCGCCAATCGCCGGGGTGGCCTCGCCGGTCTATGACGCGACCATCAACATCATCTCGCCCGCCATGCACGGCTATCTCGAGCCGGCACAGGCTGCCCAGCAGATGAAGGACGAACTTCAGTCGAAGCTTCAATAGGCGCGAGCACACTGCCTGCGATGCCTGCCGCATCCAATGCGATGCGGCAGGCCTTTCACCGGGCGAGCAAAGGACGATTACAAAAGTGGCCATGATTACCAACCGGCGCAGGGAAGTGGCAGTCGCCATGACGCTCATTGCGCCCTTTGTCCTGACCTTCGTGCTGGTCTTTCTCTACCCGACCATCCGGATGATCGAGCTGAGCTTCACAGATGCGCCGTTGATCGGTGCGGGCGAGTGGGTCGGTCTGGCCAATTTCAAGCGATTGCTGACTGACAATCTGTTCTATACGTCTTTGAAGAACAACGGTTACTTCGTTCTCCTGACCGTTGTTCCAACCACCGCCCTGGCCCTTGCCATCGCGATGATGATCACACGCCTCAAAGGGCCGCTACAGGCGCTCATTCTGGCGCTTTTCTTTCTGCCCTACATCCTGCCGGTGTCGGTGGTGACACAAATCTGGACCTGGATGCTGGATTTCCAGTTCGGCGTCCTTCAGCCTGTGTTCGCGTTCTTCACGGGCAAGCCGGTTCCGGTTTTCAAGAACCCCTACTGGGTGATGCCGACGGTTGCCACCGTCACCATCTGGTGGACCAACGGTTTTAATGTTCTGCTATTCATCGCAGGCCTTCGCAACATCTCCAGCGACTATTATGAAGCCGCCGCCCTGGACGGCGCGACACGCTGGCAACTGTTCACGAAGGTCACCTGGCCGCTGCTCTGGCCGGTCACGGCCCTTGTCCTGACCCTTCAACTCATCCTGCAGCTCAAGATATTCGACCAGATCTACCTTCTGTCGTCCGGCGGGCCGTTCAACTCGTCCTACGTGCTGCTGCTGATGGTCTACCGGGAGGCCTTCCAGCTGAACCACGGCGGCTATGCCTCGGCCATTGCCCTGGTGCTGTTCGTGTTGATCGTGGTCGTGTCGGTCTTGCAATTCCAGCTCTTGCGCGCGGGAGGAAACAAGCAATGAAAACCCGCAAACTGGAAAACTGGGTTCTTGGCATCGGCAGCCTGCTGGCGGCCGCCATCTGGGTCTTCCCGCTCTACTGGGCCTTCATCACCTCGATCCGCACCGAGGAAAGGGTCGTCAGCGAAGGCGCGGGGGTCATCCCCGACGAATTCAACCTGTCATCTTATCTTGCCGCCATCTTCGATACCAAGCTGCTCACCTGGTACTGGAATTCGATCGGCACCTCCGTGATCATCACGCTGGTCGTCATCGTATCGGGCATGATGTGCGCCTATGCGATCTCGCAGATGCGATTTCCCGGGCGCCGGCTGCTTTACGGTGTCGTACTCGCCAGTTTCATGGTGCCCTCGCAGGCGCTCGTGGTGACGCAGTTCATCCTGATGAATGACATGGGCCTGATCAACACCTGGGCCGGTATCATCCTGCCCCAGCTTATCGTTCCGGTGGTGATCATCGTCTACAAGCAGTTCTTCGATGCCGTGCCAAAGGAAATGCGCGAAGCCGTTGTTCTGGATGGCGGCGGCGATTACACGCTGCTGTTCAAGATCTATCTGCCGCTGAACTGGGGCATCACCACCGCATTGGCGATCATCACTTTCATCAGCGCCTGGAACCAGTTTTTCTGGCCCTTTCTGGTCATTACAACGGAAAACCAGATGACGATCCCCGTGGGGATCACCCAGGTGAACGATGCCTTCGGCGTTTATTACGCCCGCCTGATGTCCGTCGCGCTTCTGGGAGCGATGCCTGTTGCCGTTGCCTATCTGGTCTTCCAGAAAAAGGTAACGGAAGCTGTCATGATCTCATCGGGCGTGAAGGGCTGACACCCGCCGTTTCTGCGGTCTGCGCCATCGTATTTGCCAAAAATCTCCAGCCCCGCGAACGAATCCGCGGGACAATCGTTCTTCTGCAGGCACTTGGATGCCGGTGCTGCACGTCATATGTCTACGGCAGCAAGATCAGCATGACGAAAACGGTTGAGCACTCACGCCGTGTGTGTTTGGCAGACGGACGAGGAGTTCATAATGACAGTTGGAGCCGGTCTCCCTATCGTCCTGGCGGGACCGATCCTGCGCCGTGTGACGGCGAATAGCGTTAGCATTTGGCTTGCCGCATCGCAGCCTTGTGACGTGCGCCTGGAGTTTTTCCCCGAAGCTCGGCCTGACCTCAACCAGGCAATCGACACCGGCGGTACGGACTGGCCCATCGTGACGGCAGGGAAGCACCTTTATTATCACCTCATCAACATCGAGCTTAAGACATCGCTGCCGATTGACGCACTGATTTCCTATCGGCTGAGCGTCAGGCCTACAGGCGGTGCGCAGGAAGGCTGGCAGGATCACTCGGTCTGGGCGCCCGATCTTTGTTATCCGGGGCGCGACCTGCCCTGCTTCAAGGTGCCCGACCGCATCACCTCTCTCTTGCACGGGTCCTGCCGAAAACCGCATGCGCGCACCCGGGACGGGCTCGCCGGAGCCGACGAGCTCCTGCGGCAGGGTCTCGGTTCCGCAAAGGCAAACGGTTCAGACACCCCCGCGCTGCCGTCGGTGCTCATCATGAGCGGGGACCAGATTTATGCCGACGATGTTGCCGGGCCGATGTTGCAGGCAATTAGTCTGCTCGTTGAGAAACTCGGCCTGCCGGATGAACCGCTGGAAGGTGCCGAGCCCGGCTTGCCTGCATCCGGGAGCGCGCTGCGACAGGCCGGCAACCTGCTATATCGCCGCGATAAACTTCTGCCCCGGGTCTACAAGGACAAAACCGTCTTCGACGTTCTGTTCGGCGGCACGGAGAAGCCGGTGTTCACGACCCAGCACGCCCGTAACCACCTCGTCACACTCGGCGAGATGCTGGCCATGTATCTTCTCGTATGGTCGCCGGCGCTCTGGCAAGACATGCCGGAGGTGGAAGCCCCGGAGGGCCTGGAGGACGAGGATGCGGAGATGTATGCCGAGGAGACGGAAACGCTGAAGGGTTTCCGGGCCGATCTGCCCGCCTGCAGACGGTTGATGGCGCATCTTCCCACGGCGATGATTTTCGACGATCACGACATTACGGACGACTGGAACCTGTCGCTCGCCTGGGAGCAGGCCGCTTATACCCATCCGCTGTCGCGCCGGGTGATCGGCAATGCCCTTGTCGCCTATGCCCTCAACCAGGCCTGGGGAAACCGGGCAGAGGCCATCGGGCCGGATATCATTCCCTGCGTCGAGGCCGCACTCGATGCTCCTGGCTCCGAGGCACATGAAGACGCGATCACAAGACTGCTTGACTACGAGCAGTGGGACTATCAGTGGCAGACATCCCCGCCGCTGATCGTTCTGGACACAAGAACGCGGCGCTGGCGGTCCGAACGCAGCGCCAGCAACCCGTCCGGGCTTCTGGACTGGGAGGCGGTCACGGACCTTCAGACCTACCTGAAAGGCAAGGATGCGGTTCTACTCGTTTGCGCCGCACCGATCTTCGGCGTCAAGCTGATCGAAACGGTGCAGAAGCTGTTCACGCTTTTGGGCAAGCCGCTGACGGTCGATGCCGAATACTGGATGGCTCATCCGGGCACCGCCAGCGCAATCCTGAACGTGTTCAGTCACCGGGGCACACCCCAGCATTTCGTAATCCTGTCGGGCGATGTGCACTACTCGTTCGTCTATGATGTCGAATTGCGGCAGTCTGCACCGAAGCTTTCCGGCGAAATCGGCGACGGGCCGAAGATCTGGCAGATCTGCAGCAGCGGCATCAAGAACAAGTGGCCGGACAAGCTGATCGACATCCTCGACCGCAGCAACAGATGGGCGTTTTCGCCCCGCTCGCCCCTGAACTGGTTCACGAAGCGTCGCGGCATGCGCGTTATCCCCCGCAAGCCCGTCGGCACGCCGCATGGCCGCCGGCTTCTGAACGCATCCGGCATCGGACTTGTGGAGCTGGATGAAACGGGCGCGCCCGTCCACATTCACGAGGTCATGCCGGACGGCTCACTTGTGTCGTTTGAACGCCGTGAAGCGGAAGCCCGTGAAGACTGATGCTTGTCACGCGAGCCTCTTCGTTCAGCGCGTGATCGCCATCAGCGCGCTGCCGCCGATCATGAACCCGCCACCGGCGTACCCCAGGCGCCGCCGGGCCATGCTGGTCTGAAAGGCGTTCCGCGCACGCGTAGCGAGAACGGCATAGCCGGTCAGAAGAACGATGACGACAAGGCTGGAGGTAACTGTCAGCACTGCGAGCTGGACCACCAAATCCCCTGCCGGGTCAATGAACTGGGCAAGGAAGGCCATATAGAAAACGATGGCCTTGGGATTGAAAATGGCAGTCACAGTCCCTGCCCAGAAGCTGCGCCAGAAACTGCCTTTAGGCGAGCGTGTCTGGGCGGACGTTTCAACGCGCCCGCCGTCACGACGGGCCTCCCGGATCTGGCTGTACCCCAGCCACGCAAGATAAAGCACACCAGCCCATTTCACAGTCTGGAAGAGAACGGTGGACGCGGCCAGAATTGCGCCGACGCCTGCAAAGGAAAGGCCTGTCAGAACGATGCTTCCAACAACGTCACCGAGAATGCACATCATCGCCGCGGTCTTCCCCCGCATGAGGGTTTGGCCCACCACGAGCATGACGCTCGGCCCGGGAATGATGGTCAGAACCACACAGGCGAGTGTATAGGCAAGCCACGTTTCCAGAGACACGGTCAACTCTCCTTCGGGGCCGAACACCGGCGGCCGACAGTAAAAGGCATGGAAGCAAGAAGGGCAGCACAGCCGATCAGGGCGATCCTGACACGATTGTCCTGCGCTGTCAGCTCTGCAAGGTGTTCTGCTGGCTGATGCCGCGCCTCTCAGGGTTTCATGCGGCACAAACCGAAATCCAGCTTCGACTTGTCAGCGCTCTTGAACCCTTGACGGAAGCTCGCGAGCCGTTCGACGTCGCTCTTCAGACCACTGGACGGGCGTCATGAGCCACGCGCCTGCTGTTCATGGCATCGGACGAGATTTTCCGGTCTGCGCTTCGTCCCTTTTTAAAGACCTTCCCTTGCCACTGACACCTGAACAGCTTTCAAGCATGCCGCTCCTGTCGCACAGGGTCGTGCCCCAGGACTGGTTTGACTGGCCCGAAGCCATCGGCAGGTCCCGTCCGGCAAATCCGAAGATCATTTATTTCGACAGTTATCCGCTGGTGCTTCAGGCAGCCGTTGCCGGTCAGGGCGTTGCGCTTGGCTGGAGACGCACGGTCAGCGGCCTTATTGAAGAAGGCAAGTTGTGCACGCCCTGCGACATAATCCTGAAGAGACCGAGCGAAATCTCGGTCTACCGGGGCACAAAGCAGTCGCGGCATGGGGCCGTCGACCGGTTGATCGCCTGGCTCCGCGCCGAGTTGGCGTGAACCGGACATGCAGAAACCAGTTGCAACTGGCGGCAGCCAATTTCAGCCCTCAGCGTGCTGGGCGCGGTCCGCGCAATAGGTAATGAACATGTCGACGTTCTCGGGAGAACCGAAGATCAGCGGTATGTTCTGGTGCAGGCTTTCGGGCATCAGGTCCAGAATGGGCGATTGCCCGTCCGTTGCCTTGCCGCCCCCCTGCTCTATCAGGAACGCGATCGGGATGGCTTCATAGATCAGGCGCAGCCGGCCGCTTTCATAACCGGGCCGCTGGTCGCCGGGATAGAAGAACAATCCGCCCTGAAGCAGAATCCGGTGAAACTCGCCGACGGCGGAGGCCAGCCAGCGCATGTTGTAGTTTTCACCCAGCCGTCCCTCCTTGCCCTTGAGAACGTCTTCGGAGAAGCGCTTTACCGCCTCCGGCCAATGGCGGGCATTGGAGGCGTTGAACGCCAATGTGCGGGACTTGGCCGGCACCCGGTGGTTTTCCCGCAACATCCTGAACGTCCCCTCTGCCCTGTCGAAGACAGCAAGGTGAAGGCCATTGCCCAGGCTGAAACCGAGATCTGTCGAATGGCCGAACGCAACATATCCGGCCGCAATGACGGACCGTCCCGTGCACAGGAAGCCTTGTTCGGTTGCCGGCAGGATCGAAAACAGCGTCCCGAGCGGTGCACCCGTACCGATGCTGCCCGAACCGTCGATCGGATCGATGGCAACGTCCAGCGTGCCGTCCGGGTTGAGAAGGATGATCTCTTCCGCTTCTTCGGAAAGCAGTTGCCGAACACCGGCAGCCCGAAGCGCCTCGACCATATGCAGATGCGCGCCGACGTCGAGGGCCTTTTGCCGGTCTCCGCTTTCATTGGTTCCGACGACCTCGCCTGGATCTCCCGGCAAACTTCCCGCAGCCAGCCTGTCTGCCAGCGCGCCGGTCGCATCGGCAATGGCTTCAAGGACGGAGGCCGTATCGCTCGCCGCGTGCTGTCTTGCCAGATACGCCTTCAGCGTCTCAGCCTTTATGTCCGTGTCATTCGGAAGTTTCAGCATGGTTCCTTAATTTCCCGGGCAGGGTCATCTGTTGCGGTTGACCGCATGTTAAGCCGTTTCCAGCGCGTCAGGAGGCTCTGAAAGCAAGATCATGCCCCCTATAAAGGCTTTCGGTTCTGTCTGCTACCAATCGCGCCACGATTACGCCTGTCGGCTGCATGAGCATGTGGCATCGGCCGCCAGTCCATACACCTCTTCTGTGACACCGTTTGATCGTTTGTGACCAGATCGGACCGGCAGCAGGAAACCGCTTGATTTAAAATGTTTGTAATAATAATAAACATAACATCATTCGGAGGACAAAAATGCCGACGTCAGCGATCGTTCAATTCGGGACCAGCCGCTTCTTGCAGGCGCATGTGGATCTCTTCGTGTCGGAGGCTATGGCCGACGGGCAGGACGCAGGACCAATCACGGTGGTGCAGACCAGCGGTGACGCGTCCCGCGCTCATCGTCTGAAGGCGCTGGCGGCACCCTCCGGTTACGAAGTCCGGATCAAGGGCATCGAAAACGGCGCTCTGGTGGACACGAGCAAAACCGTCAGCAGCATCAAACGCGCCCTGTCCTTGCCGGATGACCTTGGCGAGGTAGCGAAGATTGTCGCCGACGAAGCGAAGATCCTCCTCTCCAACACCGCCGATGCAGGGTATCGGCCAAATGAGGCTGACAAGAGCACCGACTTTTTCCTTGAGATGTCCTATCCGGCCAAGCTGACGTGGTTTCTGTTTCAAAGGTTCAAAGGCGGCGGAGCGCCCATTCAGGTCATGCCGGCCGAACTGATCCCTGAAAACGGCAAGGTGCTGCGAGATCTGGTTTTGGGCATTGCCGCACTCTATCCATCCGAATTTTCAGACTGGCTGAGCGCAAAAGTGACCTGGGTGAATTCCCTCGTCGACAGGATCGTCTCCGAGCCGCTGGAGCCCGCCGGTGCGGTGGCCGAGCCTTATGCGCTCTGGGCAATCGAGGATCAGCCGGACCTCATTTTACCTTGCGTGCATCCATGCGTTCAGGTCGTCAAGGATCTGGACCAGGTCGAGACCCTGAAGCTGTTCATCTTGAACCTGGGGCATACCTACCTCGTGTCACGATGGCTGGCAGCAGGCAATTCTCCCCTGCGCTTCGTCCGGGAGCTGATGGACAGCCCCGAGTACGGCCCTGACCTGGAAGACCTCTATCGGCAGGAAGTCATCCCAGCTTTTGCGGCGCGGGACAGGAAACAGGAAGCCGAAGCATATGCCGCCACGACAATCGACCGGTTCAAGAACCCGTTTCTGGACCACAAGCTCGCCGACATCGCGCAAAATCATGATGAGAAGATAAACCGGCGGATATCATCCTTCCTGGCCTGGGCCCGGAAAGCCGCCCCGTTGCTTCAAACGCCCCGGCTGGACGCAGTCGCGAATACATCGGCAGCGGCACAATCATGAGAGCGCTGAAGCTGATTGGCAGAACGGATGTTCAGGTCACGGACATCTCCTTCGGAGCATCGGCTATCGGGAACCTTGGACGGGCCGTTTCGGACCATGAGGCGACCGCGGTCCTTCAATCCGCCTGGGACGCCGGCATCCGCTATTTCGACACCGCCCCGCATTACGGCCGTGGCCGGTCAGAAGAGCGGCTCGGCCGCTTCCTGAAATCGAAGCCGCGTGAGGACTATGTCCTGTCGACCAAGGTTGGGCGCGTCTTATCTCCCGGCCCCACGCTCATTGAGGCCGACGGTTTCATTGATCCGCTGCCAAACAACGTTCGCTACGACTATTCGGGTGACGGCATTGAAGCGTCTCTTGAAGGCAGTTTCGAGCGGCTGCAGATGCGCCATGTCGAAATCGTCTACATCCATGACATCGGCGCCTACACACACGGCGCTTCAAACGAGACGCATATGCGAGACTTGCTTGCGACCGGTCTTGACCGATTGCAACGGCTGAAAGATCGGGGAAGGATCCGTGCCTTCGGGATTGGCGTGAACGAGACGCGAGTTTGCCTGGACCTTCTGACCGAGACCAGCCTGGACGCCATCCTGCTTGCCGGACGGCTGACCCTGCTTGACCGCGAAGCCGAAGACGGTCTTGTCGAAAAATGCCGGCAAAAGGGAACAAGCCTGGTTCTTGGCGGGATCTTCAATTCCGGCATTCTGGCGACGGGACCGGTCGAGGGCGCCTGGTTCGATTACGCGCCGGCCTCAAAAGAAATCCTGGAAAAAGTCACCGCTCTCAAAGCACAGGCGGAGGGCTTGGGACTGTCGCTTGCCAGTGCGGCGCTCCACTTCGCCCACCGCTATCCCGGTGTTGCGTCCGTTCTGCTGGGAACCTCGAAAGTCACGTCGCTGAAACGCAACCTGGACAGCCTCGCGGCCCAACCGCCAGCTGATTTTTCAAGGATGTTCGGCAGCCCGCCGACGGCGAGCTTTCAAGCAAACTTGTGAACCCGCAGCGATTGCAGGAGCGTTTCCTTCGATCGCCGGAGATGCTTGAGCGCGGCAGCCTCCGAACCTTTGCTATCACGCGCAAGCATTGCGTTGATCCATTCCAGATGCTCGTCGATGGCGGCTGCGTTGCGTTCCAACTCATCGCGTTTGTCCCACATGTAGTGGTAATTGAAGATTAGCTTGATGAGCTTTTGAGCTTCGAGAACGAACCGGTTCCTGACCACGCTGTTGATGGCCGAATGAAACTTTTCGTCCAGCAGTGAAAAGTCGTGATACCGGTCTGCAATGACGGACTTCAGGTCCTCATGTTCCCGTTTCAAGACCTTCAGCTTGTCCCAGATTTCATGTTCCGGAGGCAGAGTGAGCAACTGCCTGACCGCGTTCAGTTCCAGCACCATGCGAAACTCGGACAGTTCAACCGCGAACTCCGAGGTAAACCCCAGCAGCGACCAGCCGCCTCTGGGGCGTCGTTCCACCAGACCCAGCCGGCTTAACCCGGCCAAAAATTCCTGCAGGTTGTGAACGGGAACACCGAACTGACGGGAAAGCTGCGCCACATTGAGCGACGTTCCCGCCGGCACATCGAAACGCAGGATCCATTCAAAGAACCTGTGTTCCAGTTCCTCGGCAGACAGTGTGCTTTCGGCGGGAACCAGGCGATCCCCTGCCTGGGGTTTCCGGATCAGCGTCTTGCTGCGGCCTTCCCAGCGGATCAGTTCGTCGCTATCCATCTTTTGCAGCGCGCTGCGCACGATGGTTCTGCTCACGTCCATCCGGTCCGCAAGCGCGGTTTCGGCCGGCAGTTGATCGCCAATCTGCATGCGGCCGCATATATCCAGCAACCTGTTGTACGCGCTTCTGAATCGTTCGTCCGTTCTCGCCATGGCAGCAGCGTAACATATCCAAAACGCCGGACAATTCTGATTGTTTGTATTAAAAAATAAAAAACTGTTGACGCCAAACCCGATCCAAGCTCATATGTTTTTAATTATTAAACTCAATGTCCGGCCCGGGAGGAATTATGGCGGATCTTGATCGAGGCGCTGAGCCAGCATCTTTGACGCTCAAATTGTCAGCCGGCTCCTTTCACAAGCTGTCGGCGTTGCTGACGCTTGCGCTGCTGATCTTCGCGTTTTCCTTTGGCAACGCAGCTTTTTTCTCCATCAACAACGGACTGACGGTGCTTTTGCAGACGTCCGTTATCGGCCTGCTCGGGATCGGGATGACGATGGTCATCATCACAGGCGGTATCGACCTTAGCGTCGGCTCCGTCCTGGCGCTTTCGGGGACCGTCACCGGGTTGAGCATCAAGGCGGGTGTGCCGGTGGCCCCAGCCATGGCCATTGGCGTGATGGCCGGTGCGGCCTGCGGCTTCATCAACGGGTTCGTCATTACCAAGATGCGCATTACCCCGTTTGTGGCAACGCTCGGCATGATGCTGATCGCGCGCGGGGTTGCCCTTCAGTTGACCGGTGCAGCGCCGATTTCACGGCTTGGGGAAAGCTTCGGCCTTCTTGGCAACGGCTCGCTTTTCCGCATCGTTGAGAAAACCGGCGGTATCTTTCCGAAAGTCGTTTTTCCGGGAATTCCCTATCCGGTCATTCTTCTGGCGGTCGTCGCGGTTGCAGGTGCCTATCTGCTCAGGCGTCGCCAGATCGGCCGGCACATCTATGCAACCGGATCGAACGAGGAAGCCGCCCGTCTTTCCGGCGTCCTGGTCGACCGCACGAAGATCTTCGCCTACGTCCTGTCGGGCGCTCTGGCCGGGCTCGCGGGCAACGTTCTGATGTCGCGCCTCGTGACCGTTCAGCCCAATGAAGGTGTCATGTACGAGCTCGACGCGATTGCGGCCGCTGTCATCGGCGGAGCTTCGCTCATGGGCGGCGTCGGCAATATTTCAGGAACGATGATCGGCGCGGCCATCATCGGGGTTCTGCGGAACGGGCTCAACATGGCCGGTGTCTCGGCATTCATCCAGCAAATCGTGATCGGCGTCATCGTCATTCTGGCGGTCTACGTCGATCAGATCAGAAACCGGCGCTGAGAAAGCCGGTCGTTTACCTGAGTAACTTCAGACGGAGGAGAATGAAATGAAGAAGCTTTTGACAACTGCAATGATGGCAAGCGCCTTTGCACTGTCGGCAGCAGCCGCACAGGCCGGAGAAATCGCGGTCATTGTCAAGACGACGAATTCCAACTTCTGGCAGAACGTGAACAAGGGCGCCAGTGCCGCCATCGAAGGTCAGTCAGACCACACGATGACCTTCAACGGCCCGGCATCGGAATCGGCCGTTGCCGATCAGGTAAACCTCGTTGAAAACGCCATCAACCGGGGCGTATCGGGCATTGTTCTGGCTCCATCCGATCCGGAAGCCCTGATCCCGGCCGTGAAGAAGGCCTATGAATCCGAAATTCCGGTCGTCATCATCGACTCCGCTCTCGCAGACAACGGCAAGGAATATTACCAGTCGTTCCTGTCGACCGATAACTGCGCGGCGGGACAACTGGTTGCCGACAAGATGATTTCGGAAGTGGGAACCGAAGGCAAGGTTGCGGTGATGTCCTATGTCGCCGGCGTCGGCTCCGAAATCGGCCGCGTAGGCTGTTTCGTCAAGCAGATCGAAGAGAAGTCGAAGATCGAGATCGTCGGTCCCTATTACTCCCAGTCCCAGATGGCCACAGCCTTGAACCAGACCACCGACGTTCTGGCGGCGAACCCGGATCTTGTTGGTATTTTCGGTGCCAACGAACCGACAGCCATCGGTATGGGCCGGGCCCTGGCGCAAGCTGGCAAGGCGGGCAAGGTGACCGCAATCGGCTTTGACGGCAACACCGACCTGCAGGATTTCGTCCGTGACGGCACCTTGGCCGCAACGGCCGTTCAGGGCTCGTTCCAGATGGGCGAGATCGGTGTCCAGACCATTCTGAAGCTGTTGAACGGTGAACAGGTGCCGAACTTCATCGATACCGGCGTTGTCCTGGCGACCAAGGACAACATCGATCATCCGAGCGTTCAGAACGTCCTCTACTAACGCCATAAAACGCGGCCGGAAGCCTGACATGATCAGGCTTCCGGTCTTTTCAACTGTCGATCGGGACACGGAATATGAAACCAGATGCTCAGTCCGCGACACCGCTGGTGCAGATGGACGCAATCGAAAAGCACTTCGGCGGCATCAGGGCCGTGAACGACGTCTCCCTTGACCTTTATCCGGGGGAAGTCGTCGGCGTCCTCGGCCATAACGGCGCAGGCAAATCGTGCCTGATGCGGATCCTGTCCGGAGCCATGATCCCCAACTCCGGGACGATCAAGGTCAACGGCGAAGTCGCAGATATCCAGTCACCCCATGATGCGCGCGATCTGGGTATCGAGACCATTTATCAGACGCTGGCACTGGCAGATCATCTGAACGCGCCCGCCAACCTGTTTCTCGGCCGGGAGCTGAAAACAAGGTTCGGCAATCTGGACGACAGCAGAATGATGGCTGAAGCGGTCCGCGTTCTGAAACGGCTCAACCCGAATTTCAAGAACCTGAACGACCCTGTGTCCAGCCTGTCCGGCGGCCAGCGGCAGGTTGTTGCCATCGCCAGAGCGATCTATTTTGACGTCAAGATCCTGATCATGGACGAACCGACCGCCGCTCTCGGCCCTTCTGAAACGGCCATGGTCGGATCCTTGATCAGACAGTTGCGCGAGGAAGGGATAGGTATCCTTCTGGTCAGTCACGACATGCATGACGTGTTCGAACTTTGCGACCGTGTCATTGTCATGAACAAGGGCCGCAAAGTCGGCTCGCACCGGATTGAAGACGTGACCAAGGACGACGTTCTCAGCCTCATCATCAAGGGCGACCTGCCTCATGACTGGGCTCCCCGGAGCCAGAAAGCCGTTCAATGACACTTGAAAACACCATGTCGCCGGCGGTGGCACAATCGATGGCCTGCGGCACCGTTGTCGAGCCGGGCGTCTTCAAGCTCGAAACGCGGGACTTGCCGAACCATGCACCGGACGGCTGGGTGCTCGTCGACATTCAGGCTGTCGGCATCTGCGGCACCGATTATCACATCCTGGAAGGCAAACATCCGTTCCTGAACTACCCGCGCGTGATCGGTCACGAACTTAGTGGCAGGATCGCGGAGAGCACCGGATCCTGGACGGCCGGCCAGTTGGTGGTGGTCAACCCGTATCTGTCGTGCAACGCCTGCCGGGCCTGCACGCGCGGCAAACCGAACTGCTGCAGCAATATCCAGGTTCTCGGCGTTCATCGGGATGGCGGCCTGTGTTCCCGCATCGCCGTTCCGCAGCAGAACCTCTATCCGGCAACCGGCCTCACCGAACTGCAGGCCGCGATGGTCGAGTTTCTGGCTATTGGGGCCCATGCCGTGCGCCGGGCAAACCTGACAGCCGAGGACAGGGTTCTGGTCACCGGCGCCGGTCCCATCGGCATTGGCACGGCCCTTTTCGCCCGCCTTTCGGGAGCCGAGGTCCATCTCATGGACATGAGCCGCGCGCGGCTGGACCAGGCCACGGCAAAATTCGGCTTCGACAATACGCATCTTGCCGGCACCGATATCCTGTCGAGCCCGCTGCAAGACGGTTTCGATGTGATCTTCGACGCGACTGGCAATGCGGCCGCCATTGAGGCCGGCTTTCCCCTGCTCGCGCATGGCAGCCGCTACGTTCTGGTGAGCGTTGTCAAGGAGACCATCAGCTTCAGCGATCCGGAGTTCCACAAACGCGAAACCCAGATCATCGGCAGCCGAAACGCAACCCGAGAAGATTTCGAGACCGTCATGTCGGCAATTCGCGATGACAGGATCAATACCGATGCGCTGTGTACGCTAACCCTGCGGCTTGAGGATCTACCAAACAAGTTCAGCGAACTTGCGAAGGACCGGGAAGGCCTGATCAAGGCCATCGTCACTTTGTAAGGTCCTGATCGGCGATCCCGGTCAGGACCTCAAAAGGGTGTTTTTCTATCGGCGATCCTTCAGATCGCCGATTTTGCGTTGACTGCAATCTCATAGACCGAGGTGGTTGCGGTGATCAGCAACCGGTTGCCCCGAACGCCGCCGAAACAGAGATTGGCGACCACTTCCGGTACCAGGATCTTTCCGAGGCGTGTGCCGTCCGGGTGGAAGCAGTGGATACCATCGGAGGCAGAACTCCACAGGTGACCGGCAGCGTCGACCCGCATGCCGTCAGGCAGTCCCCGGTCAATCGTGGCAAACACCTCGTCCGACAGGATCCGGCCGGTGTCGTCCAGTTTGAAGGCGCGAATGATGGAGGGGACGTCCGGATCGTGACTGGAACCGGACTCCGCTACATAAAGAACGCGCTCGTCCGCAGAAAACGCCAGGCCGTTCGGCTGGGTGAAATCGGTGATCATCGCTTCCACCTCGCCCGCTGCGGGGTCGATGCGATAGACGTTGCGCGCGGTCTGTTCCGGCTCTGCCAGGAAGCCTTCATAGTCACTCAAGATGCCGTAGGTCGGATCTGTGAACCAGATCGCCCCTGTCGATTGGACGATAACGTCATTGGGCGAATTGAGACGTTTTCCCTGATAGTGGTCGGCAAGCACAGTCAGGCTGCCGTCCAGCTCGGTGCGGGTCACCGACCTTGTACCGTGCTGGCAGGAGAGCAGCCGTCCCTGACGGTCCCGTGTGTTGCCATTGGCATAATCCGACGGCTGGCGATAGGTGCTGACCTGGCCGTCGAGGGTCAGGCGCATCATCCGGTTCGCGGGAATATCGGAGAACAGAAGAAGCTGCTGGTCAGCGAACCAGACAGGGCCTTCCGTCCACTCGAAACCGGTCGCAAGCTGACGCAGCCTGGCATTCTTCTGGATCAGCGCCGTGAACCGCGGATCATCGATCTGATAGGGGGACGAGAAACTGTTCATGCGGATCTGCCCTTTCCGGATGCGGCAGCGACAATGGCGATGATGATTGCGCCGGTCATGATCAGGCGCACGCCTGCGCCAAACCCGTAGGAATTCAACATCGAGACGACCAGGAACATCAGCAGGGCCCCGCCCCAGATGCCCGGCACATTGGAATTGCCGCCGGCGATGGAACAGCCGCCGATAACAACGACGGCGATGGAAATCAGAAGATATTCCGTGCCCATGTTGAGCGCGGCCCCTCCCGAGAAACTTGCCAGAAGGTAGCCGGTGAAAGAGGCGAGCACGGCGGAGGCGACATATGTCACCGCCCGGACCGTCTCCACCGGTATCCCGCTCAAACGGGCTGCACGGGTGTTCTGACCGAAGGCGGACACCCAGCGGCCGAAAATCGACCGTTCCAGAACCACCCAGCTCATGAGCGCGATCAGCACGCCGATGATCGTCAGGTTCGGCAGGCCGGCGATGGAACCGGTCGAGAAATCCGCAAGCACTTCAGGCGGTTTGATCCTGAGGCCGCGGTTCCACCAGATCGCCAGCGACTGGTACAGGAAAGACGCCGACAGGGTCGCGATGATCGGCGGGATCCGCAACAGACGGATCAGCAGGTAATTGAAGATGCCTGCGGCAATGCCGACGGCGATCGCAAGCGCCAGCCCGGGCAGGATAAGATCCGCCGCTCCGTCCATGAACTTGAGAGACAGGGTGCCTGCCAGCGTCATGGTCGCCGGGATCGACAGATCGACATTGCCGGGCCCCAGCGTGATGACGAACATCTGGCCCAGCCCGACAATCGCCGAGAAGGAAGCAAAGGTCAGGGCCGCGGACAGAAGTTCCCCGCTGCCCCGCCCTTCCGTCAGCGAAAGGGTTGCGAGATAGGCGATGGCACTCGCCGCGAAAGCCCAGAACCAGGGGCGCCTGGGGATGGCAAGAACTGTCGAAAGACGGGAGTTATCCATTTTCGGCTCCCTTCCATTTCCGGCTGCGGCGGGAGAAGATCAACCGCACGGCAAGCACAAGGATGAGGATGGCGCCCTGGGCGCCGATCTGCCAGTCAGGGGACAGACGCATGAACGAGAGAAAGCTGCCGGCAAGGGCAAGCGTCAGAGCACCCAGAACTGCGCCAACAGGCGAAACCCGACCACCGGTGAACTCCCCTCCGCCCAGGATCACACCCGCAATGGAAAGCAACGTGTAGCGCAGGGCAATGTTGGCATCAGCCGACGTGGTCAGTCCGACGAGACACACTCCGGCCAGAACGCCGAAGAAACCGGCGAGCGCATAGGCCCCTGCTTTCAGTTTCGTGACCGACCAACCGGAGCGAGCAACGGCCTGGGCATTGCCGCCGACGGCACGCAACAAAGTGCCTGTCGAGGACCGCATGATCAGAAGATGCGTCAGACCGGCTATAAGGACGCAGGCCACCACTGCCATCGGCACCAGCGGTGGCTTGACGGTCATCACGGTCCGGATCCACGTCGGAGCCGCGCCGCCTGGCGAAGGCAGCAACAAAACCGCCAGACCGCCCCAGACGAACGACATGCCGAGCGTCACCACGATCGCTGGAAGCTGGCGAATGTGGATAAGCGCGCCGATTGCCGCATAAGCAAGGATCGACGCCACCAGAATGGCCACGCCCACGAGAGGCGCTTCGTTCAGGAATGTTGCCGTCACACAGGCGACGAAGCTGACGAAGGTGCCGACAGACAGGTCAATGTCGTTGACCATGATGATCATCATCTGCGCAATCGTTGCGAGCGCGATGGGCACGGCGAGATTGAAGAGCAGGTTCAGGCCGAAATAGCTCATCGCCCTGGGCTGAAGGTAGAATACAGCCGCCAGCAGAACCGTCAGGGACAGGACCGGAAGCAAAATGCGGTACTTGCCGTTCATGCGCCGGTTCCCTGCATCTGGAACGAGGCGGCCAGAATGTTTTCTTCCGTGATGCCGTCGCCAGTCAGTTCCGCTGAAATCTGACCGTTCCGGAACACGAATACACGGTCACATTGGCAGACTTCGTCCGTTTCCGTCGAATACCAGAGGAAGGTTCGCCCACTGGCGGCTTCCGTTCGGATCATGTCATAAGCTTCCTGTTTGGTGCCGACGTCGACACCGCGCATTGGATCGTCCATCACCACGATGGGAGCCGTGGAGGCAAGCGCACGGGCAAACAGCACCTTCTGCTGGTTGCCGCCGGACAAGGACAATATGAGATTGTTCAGATTGTCGGTCCGAATGCCGATACGCTTCTTCCAGTCTGCACCCAGGGCCTGTTCCGCGACAGCGTCAACGAGCCCCCGCCGGGTCAGGCTTGGCAGATGGGTCAGGGTAAGGTTTCGAAGGATCGACCAGAGCGGCATGACGCCGTCCCGGCCACGGTCACCGGCAACGAAAGCCACTTCAGGGTCCTTCACCCGTCCGAGCTTTCCCGATCGGGACATGAAAAACCGGGCGAGCGCTTCAGCCTGCCCATGTCCGGCAAGACCCGCCAGACCGACGATCTCGCCTTTTCGCGCGTTGAGGCCTTCAGGGGTTTTCAGAACTTCCCCGCCAATGCGCTGGCTGCTTTCAACCGCGGTCCGGGCCGCGGCCTTTTCGGCAGCGACATGTCCCATGGCATCGATCAGGCCCTGCTGCGTAAACTCGGACGCGGGTCTGCTGGCGATGATCTTGCCATCCTTCATCACGTCGATGCGCGATGCGACTTCGAAAACCTCGCCCAGCATGTGCGAAATGAAAATGACTGCGCCACCCTTGGCACAGAAGCGGCGCACATGCTCCAGCAATTGCCGGGCGATGGAGGCATCAAGCGACGACGTCGGCTCGTCAAGGATGACCAGGCGCGGCGGTGTCGGACCGCCGGCAAAACCGGCCGCGATTTCAACCATCTGCCGTTCGGCCAGGGTCAGGTCGCCAACGATCATGCCCGGTTCGATCCGGTGTCCCGGAAAGATCTCGTCAAGCGCACCAGCAATCCGCTCCGCAGCGGTTTTGCGCCAGCCGAACCCCGTCAGATCACGATGTGGAACCCTCAGGTTTTCCAGGACGGACAAGTTGGGACACAGCGAGAGCTCCTGAAAGACGCTGCGGATACCGCATGCCCTGGCCCGAGCCGCACCCGTACCGTCCTTGCCATCTTCATGCCCGTACCGAACGTGCCCTTCCGTCGGTGTCAAACCGCCGTTGATCACGTTGACGGCAGTCGACTTGCCCGCTCCGTTGTGTCCCATCAGACCGACACACTCGCCGGGACTGACAGTCAGACTGACCCCGTCGAGCGCGCGCACTGCACCGAAGTGAACGCACGCGCCCGATAGGGCAACCAACGGGACATCCGGCATCGACCTGCCGGCGCCAGTTGCCACTTCCAATTCCGTCACTCCTTAATTGGCGGCAGCAATGACGGACTTGGCGTCTTCCTGACTGTATTCGACATTCGCCACCGAACCGGCCGGTGTTGCGGCGAGCGTTTCATCGAGCGTGTCCTGGGTCACTTTCAGGAAAGGAACGGTGAGGTCCTTCGGCACTTCGGCCCCATCGAGAACCTGCTGGGCCACCCAGAAGGCAAGCGTGCCAACACCCGGCGCGATGGAAAGCGACAGGGTTTCATAACCGTTTTCGTCACGGGCTTCGGCCCACCACTTCATTTCGTCCTGACGGTTGCCCATCACGATGATCGGCATATCCCGGCCGGCGGCCTTGATCGCCTGTGCGGCACCGTAGCCATCGCCACCCTGGGTCACGACACCTACGATCTCCGGCAGGCTCGGCAAAACGCCGGCAACCGCTTTTTGGGCGACATCCTGCGCCCAGTCACCGTGGACCGATCCGACGATCTTGAATTTCGGGAACTCCGCAACGCCCTGTTCGATACCAGCATGGATTTCGTCATCCACGAAAACGCCGGCAAGACCGCGGATTTCAAGAAGGTTGCCGCCATCCGGCAGGCGTCCGGAGAGGTATTCAACCTGCTGGCGGCCCATTTCCTTGAAATCGACAGCGATGCGCCATGCGCAGGGTTCGGTGACAATGCCGTCGAAAGAAACAACAGTGATGCCTGCGTCGCAGGCTTCCTTGATTGCACCGTTCAGGGCGGTCGGCGAGGCTGCGTTGACCACGATTGCGTCGTAGCCCTGCAGGATCATGTTCTGAATCTGGGCAGCCTGTTCGGTGGCCTGGTTTTCGGATGTGGTGAATGCGTCGGCCGCTGCGACCACACCGTCTTCAACGGCCTTGTCGCCAACTTTGGCCCAGCTTTCCAGCATGGCCTGCCGCCAGGAATTGCCGGCGTAGTTGTTGGAAAGAGCGATACGTTTGTCGGCGGTGTCCGCGACAGCATGGCCCGGCAGGGCGACGGCAACGAGCGCGACAGCCCCCAGGAGCTTGGCTTTGGTGTTCATGTTTCCTCCCTGACGCCAACAGGCGTCTTTCATAAAGGGACACGGTTCTCCCAACGCATCCCGGGTTCAGATTGCTGAGCTGAAGGAATTGCGTAAAGCAGGAGAAACGCATCACGGTTGCGGGAACCCGCAATCGTGATGCACTTGAACGCCGAACAGATGGGTTGCCGATGCAGGCGCCGTACCGCACACTGGCGAACAAGAAACGGGAGGAGCTTGTTGTTGCCATGCGACAGGAAGCCAATGAAAATCAAGAGATGTCAGAGCCAACGGCTCTGGTCTCGCTGCTGCGCATTTCCAGCCATCTGGCCGGCCAGGTGGAAATCCGGGCCGCCCTGAGATCGGTCAAGGCCGAGATCGAGAACCTGCTGCCGATCGACCACCTGGATGTCTGCCTGGTCGACGACAAGGTTACCTGGAACACAAGTTACGAGGTCGGCATCAAGACACGCTGGAGCCTGTCGCGCACCCCTGTGGTCATCTCGCCCGTGCGCAGCATCTTGCTGGGTGAAACGGATTACATGCTCACCGGCAACGCGATGGAAGACGAACGCTACACCTACGAAGGTGCGCTCGCCCAGCCGATCATCAAGCACAAATTGCGCAGCCGGGTGAATGTTGCCATGAAGGTGCTCGGTCGCACGATCGGCGCGCTCAACTGTTCGTCCTGCACCCCGGATATCTACGACGAGGCAACGGTCGTCCGGGTCAGGCAGATTGCCGACGTGCTCGCGCCCTATTTCTATTCCCTGCGCGCCAACGAAAAAGCCAAGCGCGCCGCTGTTGTGCGAGCGGAAGCCCAGGCCCGTGAAGAAGGCCTGCGGCAAGGCGCGCTGGAGCTGACACGGGTTCTCGAACAGGAACGCCAGCGCATCGGCATGGATCTGCATGACCAGACCCTGGCCGACCTGACCCGGATCATGCGGGATGTCGAGAAAATGGATACGGCTGCGGACAAGGCACGGGTCATCAGCAGCATTCAGCATTGTATAGGCGATCTCCGGCGGATCATTGACACCGCTGTTCCGACGATCCTGGATCTGTTCGGGTTTGCTCACGCGCTGCGAATACATCTGGAGCGCGCAGTGGAGGATGTCTCTTCCACGTCCCTTGAAACGCTGGACGAAACCGACGGGTTGATCGATACACTTGATCCCACCATCCGCATCGCCCTGTTTCGCATTGCCCAGGAAGCCATCAACAATGCCGCCCGCCATTCCGGAGCCGACCAGATCGGCGTCACCGTGAAGCGCCTGAAATCCGGCCTGCAGATGACCATAAAGGACAATGGCATGGGGCTTCCCGGTTCCCGCTTCGGCCGGCAGACCAGCAAGGCAACAGGCGGCATCGCCCATATGCGCACACGGGCCCGGCTAATCGCCGCGGATTTCAGCATGTCGAGCAAGGAGGGCACCACCATAACGGTGAAGCTGCCGCTGACCTGCGCGCCGAGCCAGGAGAATGCACCGCAGACTTTCGAGGAAGAACTGGCATGAAGGTGCTTCTTGTCGAAGACGATCAGTTTCATGCTGGCTACCTGAGCGAGGCTCTGCAACTGGCGTTGCCGGACGTGAAGGACATCTTTCACGCGACCAATGGCCTTGAAGGTGAATTGCTGGCGCGCAAGCACTCCATTCAGTCGGTGGTGATGGACCTGCAAATGAAGGAACGCAACGGTATCGATGCGGCCCGGACCATCTGGCGAGAGCGCCCCCAGACCCGCATCCTGTTCTGGTCCAACTATTCCGATGAGGCCTATCTGCGCGGCATAGCGCGGATCGTGCCTCAGGAAACCTCCTATGGCTACGTGTTGAAGACGGCCACGCAGGAGCGGCTTCACCTCGCGCTTCGCGGCGTGTTCCTGGAATCCCAGATCGTGGTGGATCAGGAAATCCACCGGGTTCAGCAACGCCACATCCGCACCCACGACACGCTCACCGACAGCGAATATGCGGTACTTCTCGACATGGCCCTCGGCCTGTCGGACAAGATCATCGCCGTGCGGCAAGGTCTGTCGTTGCGGACCGTTCAGAACCGGCTTTTGTCGCTCTATGACAAACTCGGCGTCGACAATCTTGAAACAGTCCCCGCCGACTTTGCGATCAACAAGCGGACGCGCGCCATCACGCGTGCCCTGAACCTGCGCGCCATCAACGCCGAAAGCCTGGAAAGTGCAGAGCGGGACCTGCAGAAGTGGCTGGATACCTACCACGACCAGATCGAGAAGGTGCGCTGAAGCATCGGCACGGCACGCAAGCCTCACTGCGGAACCGAGCAGCGCCTGATGGATCGCCCCTGAAAAGAAACCGCGGTCAGAGCCCGGCGATCAATTGCCTGAACTGGGCGCGCGCCATCTCGACCTCACTGACGATCCAGGCGCGCAGGTCCCGATACCCTTCCGTGCCGGCATAGGCGGGCGTGGTGACCAGCCAGTATTTTGCTCTGGATGCGACAGGCTCACCGACGGCCTGCAGAAATCCCGCCTCGATGTCGTTTTCGACCAGAAGTGTTCGTCCGAGCGCCACACCCATGCCACTGATGGCAGCCTGGATCGCCAGATCCGCCCTGGCAAAGGAGCTGAGAGGCCTTGCCGGCGGTTCCATCCAGTTCCTGCCTTTGAAATAGTCGTTCCAACTGAAGCCCGTACCGTCCGACATGCCGGTTCTGTCGGAAAGAAGGGCAGGCTCCTCCCCACCAGGGGTTATCTGCCCTTTCAACAGACCGGGCCGGGCAACCGGGACAAGTTGTGCGGTCACCAATGCTTCGGCATGGAAACCTGGATAAGGCCCGGCACCGTAGCGGATTGCGGCCTGGGCTTCTCCCTCGTGCAGGTCAACAAGCCTGTCCTCCACGTCAACCACCAGATCAAGGCCAGCAGCCTGGGCACGCTGGAGGGCCGGGATGACCCATTTCATGGCAAGCGAGGACGACACGGACAGGCGGATGGTCCTGGAGGTTCTTACGTCCGCTATCCGGGACAGCGCACTCTCCCAGACCTCCTGACAGCGCTTGGAGGCGTCGCAGACAATCCGTCCTGCTTCCGTGGGGACGATTCGCCGGGTTGTCCGCTCGAAAAGCCGGATGCCGAGCGCGGCTTCCAGAGACTTGATGCGATGGCTGACGGCCGATTGCTCCAGCCCGACCGCGACGGCAGCACGGGAGAAGTTACCCTCTTCCGCAATGGCGTTGAGCAGCACTGCGTTCAGCATCAGCCTGCTTTGCAGGTCGCCCCGATCATTCATGAATTTCACTCATGTATTCAGGCATTGAACAATACATATTCCGACATCATTCTTGTGTCCAGATAATGATGGAAGGTGCGTGAAATGAAGGACGCAAAAGAAGTTGTTGCCCGCATCGTGAACGGGTTCGTGACCCGAAAGAACGGTTCGGAAGCCTTTGGCGGAAATCCGGCGGGTGTTGTCCTGGACGCTGACAGCCTGTCGGAAGCGGACATGCTGGCTGTTGCCGGCAAGATCGGGCTCTCGGAAACAGCCTTCGTGTCGAAATCGGCAAAGGAAGGTTTCAAACTGGATTTCTTCACGCCAAACCGGCGGATTGCCCATTGCGGCCACGCGACGATTGCGACGTTCAGCTACATGGCCGAACTGGGCAAGGTGCTGGAAGGTGTCACCTCGAAGGAAACCGTCGATGGCCCACGAAAGATCGTCATCAAGAACGGCGCGGCCTATATGGAACAACTTGCCCCGAAATATGACGGGAGCCCAGCCTGGGCCGACCGCGGTGTCAGTGAAGCCGACGTTCTGGCTTCCCTCGGTCTGAAGGAAGGCGACCTGGATGAGCGCCTGCGGCCAGTGCTCGTGAACACAGGCAACAGTTTTGTTGTCATCGCCGTCCGCGATGCCGCTGTCCTGAAGCAGATCGTACCGGACCAGTCGAAGATCAACGACATCAGCAACAGGCTGGACCTGATCGGATATTACGTCTTCACCACCGATCGGAGCGCGACACGGGCCGACGCCACCACACGCATGTTCGCACCGCGCTATGCAATCGAAGAGGAATCCGCCACCGGAATGGCCGCAGGTCCCCTCGCCTGCGTACTTTATGACCTGCTCGACGAGAAGAAATCCCGGTTCGTCATTGAACAGGGACACTTCATGACCCCCGCTTCACCAAGCGTCATAACCGTGGAGCTTGACTTGGAGGACGGCAAGATCACCGGCCTCATGGCGGGTGGCTATGGATCCGTCATGGAGGAAATGACCGTCACGATCTGAAGGCAACCGACCGGTAATCTGACGGCAAGCTTCGGCGCACAATCGCCGCCGGTTCAATTGAAACTCATGTCCAGCAGACGCGTAAAGAAGTTCTGAGCCTTCTCATTGCCGGGTTTGTCTTTTTCAAGCCGGACAGGCAGAAACTCGAGCACGATTTGCCGGGCCGACTGTTTGCCGATGAAACAGGTGCGGATACGATAATGCCGCTTGAGGCCGATGTGGCTTTGAACCTGCCATACCCGGCCGGCATCCCAGCCGACCTTGTCGAGAACAAGGGTGAGGTCGCGCACATCGTTCGCGCTCATCAGGGTGTCGGAAAGCCGCTCGGTGCCGATCTGCCTGGCGGACAGTCCAAGCTCGCCGCGTCCGGCCTTGTTGGCATATTTGATCCTGCGGGAATCCAGATCAGCAACCAGAATGGGCGTCGGCACCGCATCCAGAACTTCAGAGGCCGAGATCTCCATCGAATGGGCCGCAAGTTCGCCAGCAAAGATGATACCGCCGTTTGGATTGTCGAGCGCCATCGGGTGCAGGTCGTACAGAATTTCGACTGGCTCGCCTGTTGCCTGAGGCAGCTTCAGCGTTCCCTGCGAGGCAAGATTGCTCCTCAGAATATCGGTGAAAGCCGAAGCCAGCTTCTTGCCGATGTAATTGGGGATCGTTCTGGCATCCCGGCCGATGATCTGCTTGACGTTACTGATGCCGAAGAGTTTCAGGAACTGGCGATTGGCGGACCTGACCACACCCTTGGTGTCCGTAATCAGCACGGCACTGGCGTTGGAAATGAAGACATTGGACAGGTTCTGCAAGATGTCCGGCAGTTCCGCGTTAACAGGCGCTTCCGGAAGGCACTCCTTCATCAGCCCAATGATCAGGAACGCCGGTTTGCCTGAAATTCGGGACGCGACCAGATCGTAGGACTTGTAACTGCCATCCGCTTTCATGGTGACGCGGGTGGTCTGCGACAGACCATGCTCTACCGCGTTGGAAATCACCTGCAGAAAGCGGGTTCTGTCACGCTGAATGTAAAACTGGAGCGCCTTGTGAATCGACAGTTTTGCCAGACGATACCCTCTGACCGAGGTCGGATCCGTTCTTTGCCAGCACAGTTCTTCGGCAACAGGGTCATACGCCCAGTAGGAAACACCCATGGCCGTCAGAATGGCGCTCGTTTCCGGGTTGGGAACGAGCTGACGCATGGACCGAATGAGAACGTTGACTTCTGTAGGCATGCTGCGACTTCATGATTGGCGCCAACTGCATCAGATCATTGAGCAACCCAAAGCTGAAGAAAGGCTGAATCCGTCTGATTGAAACCGGTCTTTCGATGCGGAAATGACGAAAAAAGAGTTGGCGCTAGATCGATTTGGCGAAAAGTATCAAGTAACCGATTGTAAAACCCGGGCACCCACCAGAACACGGGCATGCCTTCGAATTATACTTAAGTAGTCCCCCGAATTGAGGTCTCTTCGCAACACTCGTAGAACAGAACAAGCTTTCAAGTGCCCCATCGCCCAAAATAAAAAACAAGGCATTGAAACTGCTTGAGCCAATAGCAACGGTGCGGCCCCATGTCTTGCAACGTAAGAATTCTTGTGCCTTTGGACACAGTTAGCTGCACGACGCTCGAGGATCTTCAGGATAAGGGATATACGCTCAGCAGTTATTGCAAGGCCTGCAATAATCTCGAAAATCTCGAAATTGACTACTGGATTCAAACGCTTGGAAGAGCGTTTCCGCTTTATCTCATCGGAACCAAGATCGATTTGTCCGGCACTGCGCAGTGCCATCCCGAAGCCAGGGTCTGCTGTCTGTCGCGAAGTGCCGATCAAGCGTAAGCACTGGGGGCGGTTGTCTCTTAAAGAAAGCTTCCGCGGCAAGTCACCCACCCCAAAGGGCGTTTGTGCCCGCCTGCGACACGTCACCTGTTTTCACTGTCGTCACTGACACCTTCGGCCGTGACCGGAGGCTTACCGCCTGTTTCAACGTTCTTGCGGAGAGCGCCCAGCATATTTGCCGCGTAAGCAGCGTATGGACCGATCCAGCGCTCATGCACCCCGTGGATCGGGAGCGCATCCAGGTGGTTCCACCGTTCCCGCCCACGCCGCTCAACCACCACCAGGCCAGCTTTTTCCAGAACCTTGAGATGCTGCATCACGGTGCAGCGATCCATCTGCGGAATGGCGTCACAGAGATGGCCGGTGGTTTTCGGACCGTCCTTCAAAAGGTCGAGAATGTGTCTGCGAGCCCTATGGCCGAGCGCCTTGAACAGCGCGTCATCCTGATCGTCTGTTGACATGTTATAATTATATAACATAATAACCCTGAGGGGCAACAAGGAACACGGCGATGGACCTCAAATTCACTGTTGGTGGGCGGATTTCAAAACCAGTCCCAGAGGTGTTCGAAGCTGTCGTCAACCCGGACCAGCTCTCGGAATTCTTCACCACCGGCGGTGCGCGTGGTCGCATCGAGCCGGGAGCCGAGGTTACATGGGACTTTCATGACTTTCCCGGCGCCTTCCCGGTTCTGGTGCAGGAAGTGGTGAAGAACGAAAAGGTCGTCTTGCAATGGGAAGCAGACGGCGACCCCGGAACCTGGACGACGGTCACCATAACCTTTCAAGCCCTTGAAGACGGGCGCACCTATGTTCGCATCAGCGAATACGGCTGGCCGGAAACCGACACGGGTCTGAAATCCTGCCTGGGAAATTGCGAAGGCTGGACGGGAATGCTCTGCGCCATGAAGGTCTGGCTCGAAAACGGCATCAGGCTTAGGGACGGATTTTATAAATAGGGATCATGCTGCGAGAGGTGGTCAAAGATGGAACCTGGAAGAAATATCGCAATCAAGGTGCCTCTCTACAGATGGGACGAAACCGTTGCGTTCTATCGGGATAAAGTCGGATTGAAGGTCACGCGGGAACTGGAAAACAGTACCGGATTTTCCTTCGGGTCGATGACCTTGTGGATCGACCGCGTACCGCACCAAAGCCAGACGGACGTGTGGCTAGAACTGTTCGATGACGCGCCTGAAACTGCGCTGACAGCCTTGGGAACTCCCAAGCGCGATGAGCTGGAACCGTTGGACGGTGTCACCGGTCACTGGACCTGCGACCCGGCAGGAACCATCATTCTTCTGCGTAGGAATGCCTGAGGGTCACACAACGCATCAAGGCATCGGCAAGCGCTCAGACGACGGCACAAAGACGGGGGAGCTTTGGTAAGCCGGGAAGCCTTGTCGCCTTCCTTTCATCTTGCACGTGACCCCAGGATGGCCCGCAATCGTTTTGAAGCCGGACGCCCGATTTCTACAACATGGGCATTGGTGGTGAAGTGAATAGTGCTGCGCCCGGATACCTGCCAATTGACACGCTGAATCTGGGCGCTGTTCACAATGGTGGAACGGTCCAGCCGGTGAAACGGTGGTGATGGCAGTTTCGTTTCGAAGACGCGCAGCAGTCCGCTTGCCAGATGTTGCTGGCCGTTTTCCAGATATATGCGCGTGTAGTCCCCTTCTGCCCTGAGAAAGGAAACTGCGTCGTGGGATAGGAGGATCGAAGCCGAGCTGGTCTTGAGCTGAAGGCGGTCGGCTGCCGTCTCCTGAGAGGGCACTCCAGGTTTATCCGGCGCTTGCGCACGGTCCGGCAACCTGTCGCGCAAGCGACCGATTGCGGTTTCCAGCCGCTCCGGTTTGACCGGTTTGACAAGAAAATCGAGCGCTGCAACGTCAAAGGCCTTGATTGCATAAAGATCATATGCGCTGACCACGATCACGAATGTTTCGGGTGGCAGATCCCCTGCAAGGTCGAAACCCTTGCCATTTGTCAGCTCCACATCCAGGAACACCGCGTCCGGGCGAACCTCCTGCATCAACTGCCGTGCGGAGACGAGATCCCCCGCTTCCCCGGCAATCGAAATGTCGGAAAAGTCGCCAAGCATGCGCCTGAGCCCACGCCTGGCGGAAGGCTCGTCATCGACCAGAACTACACGGAGCATGCGGGGCCCTTCAGAAGGATGCGGGCGACCACGGTTCCCTGATGTTGGCTGAGACTGAATTCATGCTTGTCCGGATAGTGAAGTTGCAGGCGTTTTCGCAGATTTGCATGGCCGATGGACTTTCGCGTGGGATCCGTTTCTGAAATCTCGCCCGAATTGGTAACGGCAATCTCGATGGCGTGTCCGTCCAACTCGCGGATGGTCACCTGGATATCGATCTGGTTCGACTGATGTTTCAGCCCATGCTTGACCGCGTTTTCAACCAACCCCTGAAGCATCATGTGCGGAACAATCGCGCTCCTGACGGATTCATCAATGCTTACAGTGCATTGAAGCTTGTCCTCGAAGCGAATTTCCTGGATGCGCAGGTAGGCATTCATCGCCTCCACTTCCTCCGAAAGCGGACAAAGATCGCGCCGCTGCTGATTGAGGCAGTAGCGCAGGTACCCCGCGATTTCCCGCACCATTTCAAGGGCCGTATCAGGCCGTTCATGAATTTCCGAAGCAACGGAGTTCAGCGCGTTGAACAGGAAGTGCGGTGCGAGTTGAAGCCGCAATTGTTCAAGTTCTGACCGCATGGTTTCCGCGAGAGCCTCGCTTTGCCGTAGCCGCGCAATGCGCGCTTCGTAATCGGACCTCAGACAGAAATAGGCGAGCATCCAACCGAGAAGAACCGAGGTGTAAAAGACCGCAGGCGTGAAGGAATTGTTGAACGGCAGCGCCTCTGGAAAAAACATATCACGGATCACCCATGCCACAGCCATCTGCACTGTGCCACCGATGAGCGAGAATGCCGCGGCTGCCAGAAACACAGGAAGCGTAATGAGCCGTTGAACTTTTCGGAAGAAATAAAGATGTGCCGCGCTTGTCAGCAGAAAGCCCACGGTATCCATCGAAAGCGTCAATGTGAGGGCGAGCTTGGCGTCGGAAAACGTCACCATTCGCGCGAAGAAACCGTAAGTGGCGATGAACAGCCAGCCACCGATCTGCAGCTTCCAGAAGAGATGCTCCGTCTCGGGCTGGAGGCTTTCGCCTGAACGAAGTGCGCCTGCTTCTTGCGGATTTCGAACGACCTCTGTTGTCGCGAAGGTCCCGCGCACCTTGCCCGGCTGGGCTTCGTCTAAGAGCATGTTGAAGGCTATCTCATTTGGAAATGACTTTGTTCAATATAGGATAGCCATGTCGGGGCAGCTTACAACTTCATCGAAGATTTCAGCAGGTTCATCGAATTTGCAGTGAAATTCATGAACCGGCAACCATAGTGCCTCCTGAAGAAGATCAAAAATACCGACCGCAGATATTTCAAGACAATTGCTTCAGGGAAACGACCATGTGCCGCGGCAACGTAACCGCAGGGAAAAAACGGGCTTCTTACCCGCATACCAGGGAAAATAGCCGAAAAAAGTCTCTATTGCTTTCGACCGCATCCCTGGCAAGCCTTTGCCTTGCGTCCCCCGCGCTGGCAAATTCCCTATGCGATCAGTCGGGCGATCCGTGGGTCTGCACATTCGATACAACCTCGGATGTCAGTTACGTAGATCTGACCTCCTCCGGCGCTTCCGCCGGAGCGCAGGCCCCTGGGATTACGATCCAGAACGACGGCCAGCAGAACATGGTCATCCCTACCAGCGAAGGGCTTTACGCAAACTGGTATGTCGAATCCAGAGGCGCGGATGGCGAGGACTCCGGCGCGGCCGGGGCAGGCGGAACGGTTACGATCGTCAATCAGAGCAGTCTCGACATCGATGTGTCGGAAGTCAGCCAGTTTGCCATGGGTATCTTCGCCCGTTCCAGCGGCGGCGAAGGCGACCAGTCCAACGGAGACAACAACTCGAACGGCGGCTCCGGCGGCAATGGTGGTTCCGTTCAGGTCACCAACACAGGCGTTGCAAGCTATTCCGCCGTCGGCTACGCCAACTTCGGATTTGCCATCTTCGTTGCAGAGAGCAACGGTGGGACCGGCGGCAACCAGAACAACAGCATCCTGTCGGACCAATACGGCGGCCAGGGAGGCAGCGGCGGCAGCGTCACCGTCAACAACACCGCCCCGAGCGATTTTACTGTCGGTTCGAGCAGCAACCGCTTTCAGGGGCTTGGAGAAGGCGGCGGGTTCATCGCCAGATCCTTTGGCGGCAGTGGCGGCGATAACAACGGCAACGCCGGTGCTGGTGGAACAGTCACGATCAACAACGCCATGAACGGTGACATCTACTGGGATGTCACCACGGCCGGGGGCGACGGCCTGTTCGTTCTCTATGGGTTAAGCGAAGGCGGTGCCGGCACCGCCTCGACGGACAACAGCGACGACGGCGGCGATGGCGGCAACGGCGGCACCGTCTCGATCACCAACTCTGCCAGGCTCGTCCTCGACGTTACCGGCGGCAGCTACGAACCGAGCGCAGCAATTGGCGCAAAAAGCCTTGGCGGCAAGGGTGGCACCGGCCCCACCAAGGATCATAGCGGCGGCGATGGCGGCACGGCAGGATCCGTGTCGGTGTCTCTTCAAGACGGAAAATCCATCGAAACGAGCGGTGCCAATGTGTACGGCGTGCTGGCACAAAGTATCGGCGGTGAAGGTGGAGACGGCGGCGACGGCACGGCTCTCGCCGGGACCGGAGGTGGTGGCGGTTTCGGCGGCGATGCCGGCACGGTTTCCGTTACCGTTTCAGGTGGCACCAGCATTGAGACAAGCGGCGCTTTTTCCGCAGCCATCGCACTGCACTCCATCGGCGGCGGCGGCGGAACGGGGAGCGATTTCCAGAGTGTTCTCGGCGGTCAGAGCGGCAACGGCGGCAATGGCGGCGATGCCGGAAACGTCACCCTTTCGCTTGGCAGTGCGACGGTCTCAACCGCAGCAGACCATGCCTTCGGTGTCGTCGCGCAGTCGATCGCAGGAAGTGGCGGAACCGGCGGGATCGATGCCTCAACCCTGGTTGGACTGGGCGGCGATGGCGCTGGTGGCGGTGCAGCCGGTACCGTAACGGTCAACTCAAGCGCTGACATTACGACCAATGGCTTCAATTCGCTTGGCATCATCGCCCAGTCCATTGGCGGTGGCGGCGGAGCCGCCGGGTCTTCCAGCGGGTTTGTCAGCATCGGCGGCAGCGCTGCCGGATCAACGGCGTCCAATGGAAGTTACGTCGGCGTTTCGAATACGGACACCATTACGACCAAAGGCGCTTCCTCGGCCGGCATCCTGGCGCAGTCGATTGGCGGAGGCGGCGGGTCTGGCGGCGACAGCACCGGTACTGTCGGCGTGGGCGGCCAGGGTTCAGCAGGCGGAAATGGTGGAACGGTCGCCATTCCGAACATCGGAACCATCGTCACCTCCGGCGGCTATTCTCCTGGAGCCATATTTCAGTCTGTTGGCGGCGGCGGGGGCAACGGCGGCAGCGTGCAGACCCTGTCGACCATCGCCTCCATCGGCGTCGGCGGTTCCGCCGACCTGGGCGGTGACGGCGGCGAAGTCTGCGTCGACAACACCGGCGGATGCGTTTACTCCGGCCTGCCTTCGCTGCAGGCCGCAACGAGCAACGGCAACGCCAACATTACCACCACTGGCGTATTCGCGCCCGGGTTGATCGCCCAGTCCATCGGCGGCGGTGGCGGCAACGGCGGTAGCGTCAAGAATTTCAGCGTGCTGTCCTTCCTCGCCTTTCAGATGGGGGGCAGCGGCGGCGATGGCGGTGACGGGGGAGCCGTTTCCCTAACCCAGAACCAGTTTTCCGCCGCGACCTCAGGCGCTCAGTCGACGGCTGTCCTCGCACAGTCCATCGGCGGCGGCGGCGGCACGGGTGGCAGCGCCAACTACTTCGACGCGACCATCGGCTTCAACGCCGCCTTTGTTCTGGGCGGCAGCGGTGGAGCCGGAGGCAACGGGGACGACGTCACGATCGACCTTTCGAGCGGTACAATCGCCACCGGCCTTTCCGCATCTTCCACCTCCAAGTACGCCCCCAACAATGCGACCGGCATTCTGGCTCAATCGATTGGCGGCGGTGGCGGCAATGGCGGGTCGACATCCGCCGGCGATTTCCTGGTTGCCGCCCCGACAGGCACCGGCGTTCCCCTCGCCTTCAACTATGTGGCAACCGTTGGCGGCAACGGCGGCAATGCGGGGGCCGGCGGCAACGTGACCGTCACGTACGACCAGCCCTCCAGGCTCACGACGATCGGCGATGCCTCTCACGGGATCCTGGCCCAATCGGTTGGCGGCGGCGGCGGCAACGGCGGCGATGCATCCGCGCTGACAGCCACGCTTGGCGACAAGGACACGGTGGAATCCACCGCTACGGTCGCCTTGGGAGGCGGCACCGGCAATGCCCTGAGTGACTTCAATTCGGATTATGCGTTCACGACATCCGGTGGCGGCAATGGCGGGGAAGTCAACGTAACCCTGGGAACCTACGGCTCGTCCTCCAATTCAGGCGGCACCACTGCAACGAAACTGACAACCCTTGCCCCGGAAAGCACGCTTTTCACTTTCGGCGACGGTGCCCATGGCGTTCTGGCGCAATCGATCGGCGGCGGCGGCGGCAACGGCGGTCTGGGCAACAGCAATGCCTATTCGCAAGGTGGTATCGCGTCACTTGAAGCGAAGATTTCCCTGGGCGGCCAGGGTGGTTCGGGCGGTGACGGCTCCTCCGTCGAGATCCATAACTTTGCCGGCTACACGGTCCAGACGCAGGGATCGGGCTCCAAGGGCCTGGTCGGACAGTCCATCGGCGGCGGAGGTGGCAACTCGCAGGGTGGCACCGTCTACCTTGGCGTTGGCGCCAGCAGCGTCTCCGGCAGCATGTCCCTGGGTGTAGGCGCGATCGGCGGCAGCGGCGGCGACGGCGGCACCATCTACGCCGAACAATACGGCCGCATCGAAACCTTCGGCGGCGACTCGGACGGTGTCGTGCTGCAATCCATCGGCGGCGGCGGTGGTATCGGCGGATCGCTCGGCAATGACGCGTCGTCTCACAAGGTTCTCGACGCCATTGGAGCCTTGAAGAAACAGATCAAGCGCCTGTCGGATTCGGGAGCGTCCTATTCGTTCACGGTCGATGTCGGTGGTGGCGGCGGGTCTGGCGGTGACGGCAATCAGGTCAAATATTACCATGATGGCCAGATCATCACGCAAGGTGCCTGGGCGGACGGGGTCGTCCTGCAATCAATTGGCGGCGGCGGCGGTCAGGGCGGTTCGTCCACGGCCAGCGGCAGCGAAGTCAGCGCCTCGATCGAACTTGCAGTCGGCGGCAGAGGCGGCTCTGGCGGGGACGGCGGTGAAGTCGCCGTCTGGCTCAATAGCGGCGACAACAATTTCATCAACACGGCCGGTTTTGCAGCCACCGGTATGACGATGCAATCCATCGGTGGCGGCGGTGGCCAGGGTGGCGACGGCTCGGACAACCAGACCGGCACACTGGCAATCGGCGGGGACGGTGGCGGCACAGGTGGTGCAGGCGGCGATGGCGGCCAGGTTCACACCTATGACACCAGCGCGGTAACGATCACCACCAGCGGCAATGATGCTGCTGCCCTGGTTGCCCAGTCGATCGGCGGTGGCGGCGGCACCGGCGGGGTCGGCAGCAGCGCGGAAACAACGCGCGTCGACGGCAGTGAGCTGAGCGTCTCCGTGGGTGGTTCAGGCGGTGTGGCCGGCAATGGCGGGACAATCGATCTGGCAATGGACACGACGATTGCCACCTACGGCAACCGCTCTCATGGCGTTCTGCTCCAGTCCATTGGCGGCGGCGGCGGGTATGGTGTCACCGGCAGCGTCGAAGGCGGGCTTGATCTGGCCCTTGGCGGCACGGGCGGCGCGGCTGGCAACGGCGATGCGGTGACGTTCCAGCTAACCGGAGGAGCCGGTATCCAGACCAGCGGCGACGGCGCTTTCGGCCTGGTGGCCCAATCCATCGGTGGTGGCGGCGGATTGGCAGGCGATGCGACCGGCGGTTCCATGACCAACACCACCGCGAACCTGACCTCCGGCGGCGCCAGCGGCAACGGCGGGCAGATCACACTGGATATCGATGCGCCGATCACCGTCACGGGTGATGAGTCCATCGGTATTATCGCTCAGTCCATTGGCGGCGGCGGTGGCATTTCGGGCACTGGCTCGGGCGGCTCGGCCGGCCTCATGTCAACGGACAGCACGGGAACCGCAGGCGCTATCAATCTGGACATCGCAAGCCAGGTGGCGGCCACCGGCGCGCGTTCGTCAGGCGTCTTTGCGCAAAGCCAGGGTGCTGACGGCAACGGGACAGTCGGGATCACGGTTGACGGAAACGGCAATGTTCAGGGCGGCACGGACACAGACGCAGCGGCTATCAGGGTCTCCAACGGGCTCAACAACACGCTCGTTCTGAACGACAGTGCGATTGTCCAGTCAGGCGCATCGCGCAACGGCACCGACGACACCGGCTCCTATGCGGTCTGGTACACCGGCACAGGCACGACGGCTGACGGGGCAATCCTCGATGTAACGGTCAATGACACTGCGTCCCTTTACGGAGATGTCGTCCTCACCAATGCCGACGGCGGCAGCGCAGGTACAGTCACCAACAATTCACCCAACACCCTTGCTGACGGCTATCTGTACGATGCAAATGTGATCAACAACGGCCGTTTCGTTTTGGGCCGCGCACGCGACCCCGGCAAGACAGTGATTACCGGCAACTTCACGCAAAGCGCACAGGGTTTTCTGGTCGCGGACATCGACCTGAACAATTTCAATTCCGATTGGCTGGAAGTGCGCGGCGACGCGACGCTGGCAGGAACGCTCGGTCTCAAGACCATCAGCCTTCTTCCGGACAGAAAGACAAAGGTTCTGTCGGTCGGCGGGTCTGTTACAGGCACCCTCACCCCGCAGGACTCTCTCATCTTCGATTACCTGTTCAGTCCGGAAGGCTCCGACTATTATTTCCAGGTAACCGGCGCCGACTTTACGCCCAACGGCAAGGTGAAGCTCAACCGTGATCAGAAGGCCGTTGCGGAAAACCTTCAGGATATCTGGGATCGCGGCGGCAACAACATCTTCGGCACGTTGTTCGGGGCTATTGCCGATGAGGTCGACAATCAGTCTGGAGACTATGCGGACACCCTGAACCAGCTTCTGCCGCGCACCGGGCTCGCCGCCGTTGTTGAACAGACATTCGAAATGCTGTCCTTCGGCGACAGCCTGATGAGCTGCCCCGTCTTCGAAGGCGACGACGCGGGCATAACAGAGGGCTCCTGTGGCTGGGCACGGGCGACCGGCGGCACTGGCCACCGCGCGGCGATCGGCAACTCGCCGAGCTATAACGCCGACGCGCTGACCTATCAGCTCGGCGGGCAACGGGAAATCGCTCCGGGCTGGTTCATCGGCGGCTCTGCGGCCTTTCAGCAGACCTGGATTTCCCAGGCCTCCGGAACCGTCAAGGGAGACGGCAAGTCGGGATATCTCGGGGCAAGCCTGAAACGGGAGATGGGGGCGTGGACCCTTTCTGCCGCCGCCGCCGGCAGCTATGGCAGCACGCGCTTCGACCGCAACCTGTCGATTTCAGACCTAAACGAAACCATCTCAAGCTCGCCCGACGTGCTGGCAGGCTCCATCAGGGCGCGGATCGCCCGCACATTTGCGGCAACAAACGTCTACGTCAAACCCTACATCGACTTTGACGCGATCTATTCCAGGGTCGGCAACTACCGGGAAAGCGGCGACTACGGGCTGGAATTCGACTCCACAGGCCATTGGAATTTCGCCGCAACGCCTTCCGTCGAGTTCGGCAGCCGGCTCCGCTACAAGGATGGCAAGGACCTGCGGGTTTACGGCAAACTCGGCGTCTCGTTTCTGTCCAGCAACGAGTGGCAAACCGATGCCCGCTTCACCAACCGCTCCGGGGGAACCGGGTCTTTCAAGACATCTGTCGAGCATGAAGACCTGTTTGCCACCATTGGCGCCGGCCTGCAGCTCACGTCCATCGAAGGGGTCGACCTGCGGCTTGAGTACAACGGCCGCTTCTCGGAAAAACTGGCCACCAACAGCGGCTCACTGAGGCTCAGCATTCCCTTCTAGGTCCGTGCGTCCTGGGCTGGCGATGTGACCACCTCAAACGTGACGAGCGCCACCTGACGAAAATCGGGTGGCCGTCAGTGCGACAAGAACAGGGGTACGCTGGTTTGCTCCAGCATTTCCCGGGTTGTGCCGCCCAGAATGTTCTGCCGCAGACGCGAATGGCCGTAGGCTCCCATTACCAGGAGGTCGGAACCCAGTTCAAGCAGGCTGTCGAGAAGAGCTTCAGACACGGCTCTGTCCGCAGACACCACGCTTTGAACGTTGACCCCAAGGCCATGGCGGGCAAGCACCGTGGCGATGTCGCTGCCGGGATCTTCGCCGTGATCATTGTCTCCGACGACCGGATCAACCAGCAGCAACGTGATTTCCTCAGCCGCCTTTAGAAAGGGCAATGCGTCGGAAACGGCGCGGGCAGCCTCCCGCCGGGAATTCCAGGCGATGGCCACTTTGGTGCCGATGCGGTCTGAGTTGAAGGAGTTGGGCACATAAAGCACAGGCCGGCCGGAATCGAAAAGCGCTCCATCAATTGCATTTTTTTCGATGCTGTTCAGACCGTTTTCGGCTGACCGAAGGACAACGGCCAGATCGCAATAGATGGCGTGGCGCGCGACAAGATTGTCTTCGCGGGCCTCTGAAGACAAAACAGGCCTGACATCGAAAGAGATGCCCTCGCGCGTGAGCTGATCCTCAAGCCGGGACGCAAGGGTCGTCAACTCGGTCTTCCGCTGATCGAATTCCTTCGCCCAGATATCAATGTAACCGTGTCCCCCCGACCCGTAGAAGGGCAGATGCGGAACTTCGCCGATGGGAAGCAGCGTGAGGTGGGCGTCGAAAACTCTGGCCACACCCAGGGCTTTTCCGATGGTATCGGCAGAGACGTCCCGCTCCGTGATGGCAAGTATCGTCTTGTAGCTCATCGTTCCAACTCCCTCACAGACGCCAACCCCGCGCGCCCTGCCTCACATGATCGGTCCATTTTCTGGGAAATCCCTGTCGAGGCAAGCAGTGGCGACTACGTAGGCAGCCGGCACGCTGTTCCAAGCGGCATAAGCATTGATCCCGACTTGGCGGGACAAGATGAATCCACAACCAAGTGTCATTATCAGCTACGGTATGCCTCATGCGGCGATGCTGCTGTTTAAACGACACTCCTTTGGACCAGGCCCTGTTGATCCAAACCCGCATGGACACTCCCTTCGCACATGACGCTGAAGTGCTTGCCAGAGAGCTTTCGGTTCACCCCGCAACCGGGCTCGGAAGCGATGACGTTGCCAAGCGCCGCGCGTTATACGGTCCCAACACGTTCCGGAAGCTGAAGTCAAAGAGCGCGCTAGCGATCTTTGCCCATCAATTTGCTAGCATCATCGTCTGGCTTCTGGCTGCAGCCGTCGTCATGTCGCTGCTGCTCAGCGACATCGCGGATGCTGTCGCGATTTCAATCGTCCTCGTGCTGAACGGCGCAATCGGATTTTTTACCGAATTGCGTGCAGCCCGGTCGATGGAAGCCCTGCTGCGGATAACAACGACCCATTCCCGCGTACGCCGAAGTGGCAAGGTTTACGAGGTCGAGGCAACGGAGCTCGTTCCCGGCGACATCGTGATCCTCGAGGCAGGAGATGTCGTGACGGCCGATGTTCGTCTGATCGCCGCTTCGGATCTTCATTGCGATGAATCGCTGCTGACGGGGGAAAGCGTTCCGGTAGAAAAACACACCGCAACAATGTCCGCAGACACATTGCTGGCTGAACGCCTCAACATGGCCTTCAGCGGAACCGCAGTCACTCAGGGCCTTGGCGAAGGCATCGTCGTGGCGACGGGAATGACCACTGAACTCGGCCACATCAGCACCCTCGCGCAGGAGGCGGAGGCCGACGTTTCGCCACTGGAAAAGCGACTGGACAGGCTGGGGCGGAAGCTGGTCTGGCTAACCGCGGCGCTGGCGATACTGACCATCCTTGCCGGCATTCTCTGGGGCCATCCGCTTCCGGACATGCTGAAGACCGGGATCGCGCTTGCGGTTGCCGCCATTCCGGAAGGTCTGCCTATCGTCGCCACGCTCTGTCTGGCACGGGGCATGTGGCGCATGGCGGCGCGAAACGCGCTCGTCACGGAACTGTCGGCCGTCGAAACGCTCGGCGCGACAACCCTTATCCTGACCGACAAGACGGGAACGCTGACCGAAAACCGGATGTCGGCCTCGCGTTATCTTCTGGACGGCACCTCCGTCGACATCCTGCAGCAGGACAAGGGCCTGCGCTTTAGTTCGCAAGGCCAGGACGTGGCGCCGGCTACCATGGAACCTCTTTCGGCCGCGGTGAGAATTGGCGCGCTGTGCAACACGGCAGAATATGGCGAGAGCGCCGACGTCGCCCGGATCGGGGATCCGATGGAAATATCGCTGCTGGCCACGGCTGCCGCAGCAGGCCTTTCAAGGTCCCAACTGCTGCAGACCCTGCCCCCTGCCGGCCAGCATGCGTTCACCCCGCTGCGCAAGATGATGGCAACGGTTCATAACGACGGTGAAGGTCGCTTTCTCTATGCGGTCAAGGGCGCCCCGGAAGCTGTCCTCGATGCATCGGCTGACGTTCTTGGGGCTGACGGCACCCGGCATCTGACGGATGAGGATCGCGCCTCGTGGCGCAAGCGTCAGTCGGAGGCGGCCCGGCGCGGGGAGCGCCTCCTTGCCCTCGCCTTCAAAACGGCAGCAACGCCTTCCGAAGATCCCTATGAGGGACTGACCCTCATCGCCCTGGTGTGCTTTGTCGATCCGGTACGCGACGACGTTCCGGCGGCGATCCGGGCAAGCCTGCAGGCAGGTGTGCGCGTTGTCATGATGACCGGCGACCACGCGGAAACCGCGGCGAAGATTGCGGCGGATGCGGGCATCGGCACGTCCGATCTGAAAGTCTTGTCCGGCCGCGACGTAAGCGGGTTCGATTTGGACAGGGCAACGGCCGAGCAGCGCGCGCAGCTCATGACCACCGATGTCTTCGCGCGGGTGGCCCCGGACACCAAACTGAACCTGGTTTCGCTGTTTCAGAAGGGCGGCCATGTGGTTGCCATGACGGGCGACGGTGTCAACGACGCTCCAGCTCTCAAGAAAGCGGATATCGGCATTGCGATGGGCAAGCGCGGCACTCAGGTTGCCCGCGAAGCCTCGGATATCGTGCTCAAGGACGACGACTTCGCGACGATCATCGCCGCGATGCGCCAGGGCAGGATCATCTTCGAGAACATCCGCAAATTCGTCGTCTACCTGATGTCCTGCAATGTGAGCGAGGTGTTGATTGTCGGCATAGCCGTCGGCGTCGGCCTGCCTGTGCCGCTGCTGCCGCTTCAGATCCTGTTCCTCAATCTCGTCACGGACGTCTTTCCCGCCTTTGCCCTCGGGTTTGGCAAGGGCGACGATGGCGTCATGCAGCGACCTCCGAGAGACCCAAGCGAGCCCATTGTCGACCGTTCGCGCTGGATGTTGATCGGATATCTCGGTAGCCTGATTACGATCTCGACGCTTTCGGCATTTGCCGCCGCGCTGTTTCTGCTTGATCTGGAAACCGACAGAGCCATTACGGTGGCCTTCCTGACGCTGGCACTGTCTCAGCTCTGGAACGTCTTCAACATGCGTTTGGCGGCGGGATCCGTCTGGAAAGGTGATGTGCTGCGCAACGGTTATGTCTGGGGCGCTATTGCCTTGTGCCTTGGACTGATCGCCCTCGCCATGCTGAACAAGGATCTGGCGACGCTTCTGGCACTGCCCTGTCCGGGGCAACTCGGCCTTACACTGGCGGTTATGGCGAGCTTTGTGCCGCTGGTCTTCGGGCAGGTCTGGATCTGGCTGATGGCGCGAAACAGCGGTTCGAGGTGAGTTGCCGCCTTTCCATCCGCAGAACCTGATCGTCGGGAGCAGGTCTGCCGGTGCTTGTTTGTGCCCGGCAGACCTGCTTTCCGGGGCCGAATTACATCGGCGGCATGATGACCTTGTCGATCACGTGAATGACGCCATTGTCGGCGGCAACGTCCGCGGTCACGACATTGGCGTCGTTGACCATGACACCGTTATCGAGATCAACCGTGATTTCGCTGCCTTCCACGGTCTTCGCCGTCATTCCATCCGAAAGATCCGTCGACATGACTTTGCCGGGAACCACATGGTACGTCAGGATGGCGACAAGCTTTTCCTTGTTTTCCGGCTTCAGAAGGTCGTCGACGGTGCCGGCGGGCAGCGCGGCAAAGGCTTCGTCGGTGGGTGCGAAAACGGTGAACGGACCGTCGCCTTTCAAGGTGTCAACAAGGCCCGCGGCCTGAACGGCGGCAACGAGCGTGCTGAACGAACCTGCGTCGACCGCCGTGTCGACGATATCGGCGGCTTTGGCGGGAAGAGACATCACGGATGCTACGAGACCGATTGCAAGATACTTGGCGAATTTCATCTGATCCTCCTTGTCACGTACTGAAACTGGCTTTGCACCAGCGACCTCGATACGTGACGTTTCAGAAGGGAGATCTGCGCAAAAGACGGATCTTTGAACACATTAATGTCAGGTTAATTTGATGATCCAAAAGTGAACCAAACCCCGGATAGCGCAATCAGTGATAGGCGCAACGAACGAACGCATCCCCAGTTGCGAACTGCGCGATATCTCCAGCCGAGACCTGGTATCCAACGTGAGGCGAATTGAGCTTTCATCCGATGGACAGTTTCTTGCCGCTTCGGCGGCTTCCGATTTCCCGGTAGAGAGCTTCCGGACTGACGGCGATCTGCCGGGCGATCTGATGCCACTCCCCTTTCCGCGGCAAGGAGCCATGCCATGCCAGCCAGGCATCGAGCCTCTCTGCCACGGTCTTGAGGGCCAGAATTTCGCTCCTCAAACGGGTAGTCTGGATTTCGCGGGCAAGCCGCGCCGCCCAGGCTTCCGCGAGGTTCGGGTCCGTTCGAAACAGCTCCAGAAAGCGAGGTCTGGAAATCCCGCGCACCGATGTGTCCGGCCCGGCAATCGCGTCGCAGTGATAAGCGTCGGCGAAAGCAGAGGCTTCGGCCACGATGGCTCCGGCGAAGGCGCGCTGGAGGACGAGAGGGTTACCCGCTGTCTGGTGACGAACAAGCTGAACCTCACCCGTCATAACCACGAAAAGACTTTCCACCTTTTTTCCCTGGTGGAACAGATACGTTCCAAGTGGGAGCCGGCGCTCAAACGTCCCGGCCGTTCTGAAGAGTGAGGAAATATCAAGTGACATGATAGCTATCATGTTCCAATTGGCGCCACTGAGGCAAGATGTTCGCAAAGCCGGAGGAGCCACCATGAACCGCTACATACTTGCCCTGACAGCCGTCGTTATATGCACAGTTCCGGCACAGGCCCAGACGATGCAGCATCATGATCACTCAGCCATGCAGCATGCCGTGGACGGCACCGGGCCGTCATCCGCAAAGGCGGTCCCCCGTGAACCGGGCCAATCCGCCTTCGCGGCCATACAGGAAATCGTGTCCCTTCTTGAGGCTGATCCGCAGACGGACTGGTCCAAGGTCGATATCGAAGCACTGCGCAGTCACCTTATCGATATGGACAACGTCACCCTCCGCTCAAATGTGCAGACCATGCCTGTCGACGGCGGCTATCGTTTCACCGTGACGGGGGAAGGCAATGTCACCAGTTCGATAAGACGCATGCTGAGCGCTCATGCGGCAACCATGAACGGGGTCCGAGGTTTCAGCTACGAGGTGGCGGAAACCCCGGGCGGTTCAATTCTGACCGTTACTGCCAGCGAGCCCTCAGACTTGCAGATGCTCTCAGGTCTCGGGTTTATCGGTGTGATGACGCTGGGAGCGCATCATCAGGAACACCATCTCGCTCTGGCTTCCGGTCACTCGCCCCATCATTGAACCTGATGCCGCCGGCAAGGCACAATCCGGCTCAGTGCGAGTGCTCCTCCTGCGCCTCCGGCGGATTGAAATGCAGGAAAGCCTTCACGAACACAAAGACGACGGCGATGCCCGCTACAGCATAGACGACAATTGCCGGGTCCTGTCGCCACTTGAGCAAAGCAAAGGTGGCAAGGACGACAGCGTCGAGACCGATTGCGGTGAGCAGCACCCAGCCCCGCGCGCTGATGTCGGAGCGCAGATGCCTGAACACACCCCAATGGATGATGATGTCCATCACGAGATAGAAGAATGCGCCGAGCGAGGCGATCTGGCTGAGATCGAAGAAAACGGCCAGCAAAGCGGCAACAACCACCGTGTAAACCAGCGTATGATCCTGAACCTTGCCCGGCATGCCGAAGTGGCTGTGCGGGATCAGCGCCATGTCGGTCAGCATTGCCAGCATCCGGGAGACCGCAAACATGCTTGCAATCAGACCGGAACTGGTGGCGACAAGTGCCAGCGCCACGGTCAGATAAAAGCCCACCGAGCCGAGTGCCGGCTTGGCTGCTTCCGCCAGCGCATAGTCCTTGGCCTGGATGATTTTCTCCAACGGCAAACTGGACCCGACGGCAAAGGCGACCAGCAGGTAGACCAGGATGCAGATGATGATCGCCACGATGATCGCCCTGCCGACATTGTGGTGCGGATTGGTAATCTCCGCGCCGCTGTTGGTGATCGTCGTGAAGCCTTTGAACGCAAGAATTGACAAGGCTGTTGCGGCAATGAACCCAGTCAGGCCTGCCTGGTCCGCCCCGCCGCCAGTCGCTTCAAAAGAAAATCCACCGGCCCACAAGGCGGCACTTCCGAACAAGGCAATGCCGCCCACCTTCAGCGCCGCCATGACGGTGGAAAACAGACCGACCGACTTGTTTCCCGAGATGTTGACCAGGAAAGCGAACAGGATGACAGCAACGCTGATGGCCGGAAGCAGCCAGCCCGAAGGTGACATGTCCAGGCCGCGCAGGAGATAACTTGCAAAGGTCCGTGCGACGAGACTTTCATTGATGACCATCGAAAGTGCCATCAACAGCGCCGCCCCCGCCGTCACCGCGGTCGGACCATAGGCTTTTTTCAGGATCATGCCGATGCCGCCCGCTGAAGGATAGGCATTCGACATCTTGATGTAGGTGTAGGCGCTGAAGGCGGTGACAACCGCACCGGACAGGAAGACAAAGGGAAAGAGAGGGCCGGCCAGTTCGGCGATCTGACCTGTGAGGGCGAGAATGCCCGCCCCGATCATGACACCGGTGCCCATGGCAACTGCATCAAAGAGTGTCAGGCTGTCCTTCTTATAGTCTGATGACAAGGCCGGTCTCCGTCAAAACAAGGTCCCGGATACGCCGATTGGCCGATCCGGGACGGCTTGTACTCTTCAGCGGGTTTGCTGAAGCAGTTCGGAGCTGTAGCCCGCTTCCTTGAGAACGCCCGCAATTTCGTCTGCAGACCGAGTGCTTGTTACGGTCACTGTCCTGTTTTCCATGTCGAACTCGACCTGGGCAGTGCCATCCGCTTGCTCAATGGACTTGCCTATGGTCGCCTTGCAGTGACCACAGCTCATGTCTGGAACGCTGAACTTCATGATTGGCTCCATGGTTGATTGATTTTCCGGTTCTCGCACTTCCAGCGACTGGAGGGTCAAGACGAAAAGTTCAGAAAATTTTGGAGCAGGTTCTTGACCTTCCAGTGACTGGAAACCCCATTTGAGAGACAGTGAATAATCCATGCCGGAGTCGGACCCATGTCTGGGCAACAGAAAATCTCCTTGTCGGTTCAGGGAATGTCATGCGCTTCCTGTGTGGGGCGCGTCGAGCGCGGCCTTGCGTCTGTCGAGGGCCTTGAAGATGTCGGCGTGAACCTGGCAACTGAAAGTGCACAGTTTACTGCCGCCCCCGACAAGATTGCGGCGGCCGTCGCCAAGCTGGACGATCTCGGCTATCCCGCGCGAACGCAAACGGTCACGCTGACCATTCAGTCCATGTCCTGTGCGTCGTGCGTCGGCCGCGTCGACAAGGCGTTGCAAGCTGTTCCCGGTGTCATCAGTGCCAGTGTAAACCTTGCGGCCGAGACGGCGACAGTCGTCTTTGCGGAAGGTGCAACGACCGTTCAGGATCTGATCAAGGCCAGCACCGATGCCGGCTATCCGGCAAGCCTCGCAGACGCGGGCTCGTCACAGGATCGGAGCGAACGCAAGGCGGAAGAAGCACGGGAACTGGTGCGCAAGATGGCACTTGCAGCCACCTTTGCCCTGCCCGTGTTCCTGATCGAAATGGGCGGGCATCTGGTCCCCGCCTTTCATCATCTGATTGCAGCGACAATCGGTCAGCAGGCAAGCTGGATCCTGCAGTTCGTGCTGACAAGCATTGTGCTTTTCGGCCCGGGCCGATCTTTCTACCAGAAGGGCATTCCGGCCCTTTTCAAAGGCGCTCCGGATATGAACAGTCTGGTGGCTGTAGGCACCGGCGCCGCCTATCTCTATTCGGTGGTTGCCACGTTCCTGCCGGAGCTCGTTCCCGCCGAAGTTCGCGCGGTCTATTTCGAGGCCGCGGCCGTGATTGTCGTCCTGATCCTGCTCGGGCGTTTCCTTGAAGCGAGAGCAAAGGGGCGTACCGGTGCGGCCATTCAGAGCCTGTTGGGCCTGCAGGTCAAGTCGGCCCGCGTGCTGCGGAATGACGAGATTGTAGAAGTGCCCATTGAAACGCTGGCTATCGGCGACATCGTCGTCGTGCGTCCTGGAGAGCGGCTCGCGGTTGACGGCGAAGTGGTCGAGGGTTTCTCGCACGTCGATGAAAGCATGATCACGGGTGAGCCCCAGCCTGTCGCGAAGACGGCCGGCAGCGCGGTGACTGGCGGAACGGTGAACGGCAGCGGTGGACTTCAGTTCAAGGCGACTCGTGTCGGCGCCGACACGACGCTGTCGCAGATCATCCGCATGGTCGAAGAGGCTCAGGGCGCCAAGTTGCCTATTCAGGGGCTGGTGGACCGCATCACGCTGTGGTTCGTGCCCGCTGTCATGGCCGCTGCCCTGGCGACGGTCCTGGTGTGGCTGATCTTTGGTCCGAACCAGGCGCTGACACTCGCCCTGGTGGCCGGTGTGTCGGTGCTCATCATTGCCTGCCCGTGTGCCATGGGCCTTGCGACACCCACCTCCATCATGGTGGGCACAGGCAGGGCCGCCGAAATGGGCGTTCTGTTCCGCAAAGGCGACGCGCTCCAGCAGCTTGCCGACGTCGACATTGTCGCCCTGGACAAGACCGGCACTGCCACGGAAGGCCGGCCGGAACTGACGGATCTGATTCTGGCCGACGGCTTCGAACGCGCGTTCGTGCTGTCGCGCATTGCTGCGGTCGAGGCCCGCTCGGAACACCCGGTCGCCGAGGCTATTGTGCGGGCAGCCGGCAAGGAAGGCGTTGAGAGGCTGAGGGCCAGTGAGTTCAACTCCATCACCGGCCATGGCGTTTCCGCTGTCGTAGACGGTCAACGGGTGCTCGTTGGCGCCGACAGGCTGATGGCGCGCGAAGGGATTGTGACCGACGCCCTCTCTGACGAGGAGACCAGACTGGCAAAACGCGGTCGCACGGCGCTCTATGCAGCCATTGACGGCAGGATTGCCGCTGTTGTCGGGGTTGCCGACCCGGTCAAATCCTCAAGCCGCGCCGCAATTGCAGCTCTTCACCAGCTGGGGTTGAAGGTCGCGATGATTACCGGCGACAAGCGGGAAACCGCAGAGGCGATTGCCGCGGAAACCGGGATCGACACCGTGATTGCCGGCGTCCTGCCCGACGGAAAGGTGGACGCCCTGACAGAACTGAAGGGCAACGGCGGCCGCATTGCCTTCGTCGGGGACGGTATCAACGACGCTCCTGCCCTCGCTCATGCGGATGTCGGCATAGCAATCGGCACCGGCACGGATGTGGCCATTGAATCGGCCGATGTCGTCTTGATGTCGGGCGATCTGAGGGGTGTCGTGAATGCTTACGAGGTCTCCCGCCGGACCATGCGCAACATCAAGGAAAACCTGTTCTGGGCGTTTGCCTACAATACGGCCCTGATCCCCGTGGCTGCGGGTGCGCTCTATCCAGCCTTCGGCGTGTTGTTGTCGCCCGTGCTGGCGGCCGGCGCCATGGCCTTGTCATCGGTCTTCGTGCTGACGAACGCGCTTCGGCTCCGCCGGATATCACCGGTGATGGATGAAGCAAGAACCAGCACCGTTGCCGCCCTAGGTGCAACGGCGGTGGCTGCCGAATAGGCGGCTTTCTGCCTCAGTCAGCCAACGCCATTTGTACCAAAAAAGAACATGCGCCATCAGACCGCTCTAAACGGAATGTTTGTCGCGGGCGATCCGCGACTGCCGTCTGTGTTCGGCTTGCTTTCCGTGCGGCAAGGACGAAGGTGCTTGCAGTGATAGCTCATCAAGTCGGCAATTTGACCCTAAGACGGCCGACGTGCTGGCGCTGCCATATGATGAGCAGCTGAGCATCCCGAACCACTCGGTTGGGCGCAGGGCACTCCAGATCAGGGTTGTTGAAACTCGTTTTTCCTACCCTGTTTTTCCGGTCACGTTTTGGAAAAACGATCTCTTTTTTAAAAAGACACGGCCCGAGGGATTCGCGTCTTGCCCTGATTTTTCAGGTTCTCTTTAATGAGGACGTTGTTTTGTGTTTTGACTGTTGTTCAGGGCCTGAAGGTTCAGGGAAGCGAAATGAAGACATCTTTGGGGCGGTTTGCTGCCGCACACAGTTGGCGGGCGGCAATGCTCGCGGGTATTGCCTGTCTTGCACTGATTTCAGGTGCTGCTCTTGCAGAAAGCATGACATTCGAAAACGTGTGCAAGGGCAACAACGCGGCAAGCTGTTATGTGCGGGCTGAAGGGCAGATTACCGAGGAAACACCTGCGCAGTTTTCCAGCTATCTCGAAAACGAGCATTCCGACGGCAACAAGGTCCTGCTGCACAGTCCCGGCGGCAGTCTGATTGCCGGGCTAAAGCTGGGTGAACTGATCCGCGCCAGGGGGATGGAAACCGAAATCGGCATCTGGAAACCAGACGGTGCATTCGGCGAGACCGCTGATGGCGGCTACTGTATGAGCGCCTGTTCCTATGCGTTTCTGGGCGGCGAAGTCAGGCGTATTCCCGCCGGCAATCGTCTGGGGTTTCACCAGTTCTTCTTGTCCGGAGAGAGGACCGGTCAGGTGTCGTCGAGCCAGGTGGATCAGGCCCTGATGTCTGCGCAGGAACTGTCCAGCCGGATCGTGCGTTACCTGCTGGAAATGGGGATTGATGCCCGAATTTTCGTTCTTGGAACAGGGGCGAAGCCAGACGACATGTTTGTCCCCGACGCGGCACAGCTTGAGGAATTTGCCCTTGTCACACCGGAGGGGTTCGGAGCTTTTTTTCTGGAGCCCTACAAACAGGGCCTTGTGGCGGCAAGCAAACGCAAGAGCGCCACGCGCCTTTACGATCTCGCCAGCCAGTTCTCCAGCTACTGCCGCAACAACAAGCCCTATGTGCTGATTACGACCGATGGCGGCATTCTGAACCCGGATGACCTGCCGGAAACCAGAATCAACATGTATTCAAAGGGCCGCGGCATCACGGCGACGGCGACGAAGGACCTCCTGAGGGTCGTCGGCGATCGCAGCGTCGAGGTGGAAATCAACGACAAGGTCGTAGACTTGTTGTCGGCGTCCGAGCGCATCGAGTTCAACATGTTTCTTGGAATGGCGTCCGGCGGTGAAGTGCGCGGAGCTATTGATCTGAGCGACATGGACCGCAAGATCATTGCCGCCAGCTTCCGTTTTTGCATCGGCTAGACAGGCGCAGCCCGGCAAAAACTCTCAACATATAAAAGCGGCACCTATAACGCTGATCTCAAGGCACTTTTCTTTGGATTTCCGCCGAAAAGTGCCTGTCAAGCGAGCAGGCAGAAAGGGCTTTCAACACACGAAGGACACGGTTTGGATAGAGACTGTTAACCTAAATTTCCTACATCTCTCTCAAAGGCGTTCAACCCGAAACATTAGTCTTCTTTGTCCATGCGTATTTCCCGGAAGAATTTCTCAATTTCGAATTCGAACGATGCCGGCCAGCCTGCTCCCGACGATGAAACCAATCGGGAAGCTCAGGGTGGACCTCTGCTCGGACAAAGCGGCCCCCTGGAACATGAGCGGGCCGCAGAGGCGCGCCGGATGCCGCACGTTACCGGCAATCCGCAACAGACGGCAGCAGACTCAAACCGGGCAATAGACACATCTTCGGACGAGTCCTGCCAGAGTTACTTCTATCTCGCGCCCAACGTCCGGTTCACCCGGACGCCGGACCGTGGCGCGAAACAGCGGTCCGTTCCAGCGGAAAATACGAGCGAAGTCACGACCCCTGATGTGGTTTCACCGGTCGAGGCAGCCCCTCTGACGCAGCCTCCCGTGCCCGCACCAGCGCCTTCCCAAGCTATCACGCCGGCTCTGCCGGTCGCGCACATGCGCGGTCCCGCCACTGATGGCCGACCGGTGGACGTGCAAGCTGTCGCCAACGATACCGGGTCCGGTGTGGCCCCTCTTGGCTTCCTGTCCGATCACGCCTTCTTTGAATTCATGTCTGACGATGCCCTTGCCCCGCAGGCGAGCACCGCGGCACCGGTTCCGAAAGCCGCAGAACCGGTGCGCACCGTCAGGACAGTTTACGAGGAGGTTCCCGTTACCGGACAAGCTGCCCGGCCCGCGGAAGGCATCGTGTCTCTTTACAGGGTCGTCGAATGCAACGGGTCCGCACCGCCCGCTGCAGAGCCTGTGTCTGACGGACAGTTTGCGGCTAAGCCATCAAGTCCGGCAACACAGCCAGCAGGCCAGAGGCCGGAAGCGGTTTCCGTCGCCGAGAGCACCAACCCTGCACCTGCTCCATCGAAGGTGCAGGTCTCGATGCCGAGCCCCACATCCCGGTCCCTGTCCTCCAGCACGCACGCTCTTCCGCCAATTGGCGCAAGATCTGGGCAGCAATCGATGTTCGGCAGCTACGAATTTCCGTCGGGCGATCTTCTGCAACTGCCTCAGGATGGCCCAGGCTTCCAGATGACGCAGGAGCAGCTGGAACGGAACGCAGGGCTCTTGGAAAGCGTTCTGGAAGACTTCAAGGTGCGCGGCGAGATCATTCACGTCCGGCCCGGCCCTGTTGTCACCCTATACGAGTTCGAGCCGGCTCCGGGCATCAAGTCCTCGCGCATCGTCAACCTGGCCGATGACATCGCCCGCTCCATGTCGGCCATCTCGGCACGCGTTGCAGTCGTCCCCGGCCGCAATGTCATCGGGATCGAGCTGCCGAACACGGAACGCGAAACCGTCTACTTCCGCGAGATGATCGATTCCAACAGTTTCCGTGCCACCAATTGCAAGCTCGCACTGAGCCTCGGCAAGACAATCGGCGGTGAGCCCGTTGTCGCCGATCTGGCAAAGATGCCGCATCTGCTGGTGGCCGGCACGACCGGCTCGGGCAAGTCGGTTGCCATCAACACCATGATCCTGTCGCTGCTCTACCGCCTGAAGCCGGAAGAATGCCGATTGATCATGGTGGATCCGAAGATGCTGGAACTCTCGATCTACGATGACATTCCGCACCTTCTGACACCGGTCGTTACCGATCCTAAAAAAGCCGTGACGGCGCTCAAATGGGCCGTCCGTGAAATGGAAGACCGTTATCGCAAGATGGCGCGCCTCGGTGTGCGCAACATCAACGGCTTCAACCAGCGGGCTGCTGTTGCTAGTCAGAAGGGTGAGCCGGTTGTCGTGACTGTTCAGACCGGGTTCGACCGGGATACGGGAGAGCCGCTCTACGAGCAGCAGGAGATGGATCTCGCTCCGATGCCCTATATCGTCATCATCGTTGACGAGATGGCCGACCTGATGATGGTCGCCGGCAAGGAGATCGAAGGCGCGATCCAGCGGCTGGCGCAGATGGCCCGCGCCGCAGGCATCCATCTGATCATGGCAACGCAGCGCCCGTCGGTGGATGTCATCACCGGCACGATCAAGGCGAACTTTCCGACGCGGATATCCTTCCAGGTGACCTCGAAGATCGACAGCCGCACGATCCTGGGTGAACAAGGCGCAGAGCAATTGCTGGGCATGGGCGACATGCTGCACATGTCCGGTGGTGGCCGCATCAACCGTGTCCACGGAGCTTTTGTCTCGGATGAGGAAGTCGAGCAGGTTGTCGCTCATCTGAAGAGCCAGGGCCGTCCCGCCTATCTCGAAACCGTGACTGCGGAAGAAGAGGAAGAGCTGGAAGAAGACGAAGCTGTCTTCGACAAGGGGGCGATCGCTTCCGAAGACGGTGATGACCTCTACGACAAGGCGGTGAAGATCGTTCTACGCGACAAGCGCTGTTCGACCTCCTACATCCAGCGCCGTCTCGGCATTGGCTACAACCGAGCTGCCACCCTGGTGGAGAAAATGGAAAACGAAGGCCTGGTGGGTGCGCCCAACCACGTCGGCAAGCGCGAAATTCTGGCAACAAAAAAAGAGCCGCCTTCCGAAGAATAGGAAGCCCGGCTCGCTTGCCGGTATGGGCTCAAGGTGTCGGTTCAAGGTGTCAGGCAAACTTCCGCCTGGCACCTACTCCTTGGTGCTGTTCCAGCTATTGAGGGACGCCAGCAGGCGTTCCAAGGACGGCTTGATCCGGTCCGCATCCGCCTGGTTCAACGCCGAGAGCAGGGTTCTTTCGTGCTCCATTGCCTCTTCGACCACGTCTGAGCTCAGTTTCTGCCCTGTATCGGTCAGATGGACGCGAACACGGCGGCCGTCGCCCTCGTCGTTTTTTCGAACGACCAGCCCGCGTTTTTCCATCTGGTCGACAATACGCGTCATTCTGGATTGTTCCATCAGCGAGTATCGCGCCAGCTGCGTGATCATCAGTCCGTCCTGATCGTAAAGGCAGGCGAGGACGCGCCATTCCGGAACTCGCAGGCCCAACTCACGGACACGGATATGAAACTGGTGGCTGGCCGCTTCGCTCGACGCCGCCAGCAGGTACAGCAGATAAGAAGAAACGAATTTTCCCGGCGTCTGGGTCAAAACCCTCCCCCCAATTATGTACCTCTTTTGAAGGTGTCCTTTAGCCCGGACCGATCGGGAAAAAAAGAGGCTTGACTCATATTATATGAAATTTCATATTTTTTACAGGAGGAGGCATTGCGGTGAAACTTGTTCTTGAAAATGTGGAACCGGAAACCGATCAGATCCGGGTTTTCAGGTTTCGGGCGGAAGCAGGCGGGCCATTGCCCGGCTATGAACCCGGTGCGCATGTCAAATTCGATCTCGGCCCCCTGGGGGAACGCGAGTATTCGCTGATCGACTGGCCGGAACCAGATGAGCTCTACGCCGTTGCGGTACAGCGGGAAGACGGTGGCCAGGGCGGTTCCAAGGCGATGCACACCTTGAGTGTCGGCCAGGCGATCTCCGCAAGCGAGCCCAAGAACGACTTTCCGCTTGCAGAAGACGCGGCCCACGCCCTGCTTCTGGCAGGCGGCATAGGCATCACGCCGCTGATCTCCATGGCAACGCGCTTGAAAGCGACAGATCGGTCCTTCGAGCTGCATTATTCTGCCCGCACGGCAGCCCGGATGGGGTTTGCCGATAAGCTGAAAGCAGCCTTTGGCGATAGCGCCCGCTTTTATTTTGACGACACGGATCCCCTCGATCTGGTTGCACTGATGAAAGCGCAGCCGTCCGGGACACATCTTTATGTCTGTGGTCCCAAGGGAATGATCGATGCCGCACGCACGGCCGCAGCCGATGCGGGGCTTCCGGAAGACGCCATTCATGTTGAACTCTTCAGTGCACCGCAGGCGCAATCAGGTGACGCGGCATTCGAAGTGGAGGTTAAAAGCACGGGACAGGTTGTGACCGTTGCCCCGGACCAGACCATCATCCAGGCACTGGAGGATGCCGGCCTCGACCTGGTGTACGACTGTCAGCGCGGCGACTGCGGCATTTGTCAGACGGATGTGATCAGCGGCACGCCGGATCACCGCGATGTCGTGCTGTCGGATGCCGAGAAGGCATCGGGAAAGGTCATGCAGATTTGTGTCAGCCGTGCGAAATCCGCGCGGCTTGTCCTCGACCTATGAGGTTTCGCATTCCAGGGAGGAGCCAGCATGCGAACGGCCAGCCAGATCGCCGCTCTGTTTACAGGGCCGCAGGTCCATCGGGACGTCTACACGAGCCCGGAAATCTACAAGCTGGAAATGCAGCACCTGTTCGCAAACACATGGGTGTTTGTCGGTCATGAAAGCCAGACCCCGAACAAGGGCGACTATTTCACCACGCAGATCGGCGACCAGCCGGTCATCCAGGTGCGCCACTCGGATGGCGAGATCTACGTTCTTTACAATCGTTGCCCGCACAAGGGCACGAAGATCGCCATCGACAGGGAAGGCAACACGGGCAAGTTCTTCCGTTGTCCCTATCACGCCTGGTCGTTCAAGACCGATGGCTGCCTGCTCGCGATCCCCTTGAAGAAAGGCTACGAGGACACCGGCTTCGAAACCACGGAGAATGCAAAGGGCATGACACCCGTCGGCGCGGTGCGGAACTATCGCGGGTTTGTTTTCGCGCGTCAGGCCGCAGAGGGCATTGGTTTTGAAGATTACTTCGGCAACAGCCTCAGCTCCATCGACAACATGGTCGACCGCTCCCCGGAAGGACGGCTTGAGATCGCCGGTCCGCCGCTGCGTTACATGCACAAGTGCAATTGGAAGATGCTGGTCGAAAACCAGACCGACACTTGCCACCCGATGGTCGCGCATGAAAGCTCCGCCGGAACCGCGGTGAACATCTGGAAGGAGATGGGCAATCCGGAGCCGCGCCCGCCCGCGATGGAAATCATCGCGCCTTTCATGTCGCCCTACGAGTTTTTTGAGAACATGGGCATCCGCACCTGGCCGAATGGTCACGGGCATACGGGCGTGCATCACTCGATCCATTCCGACTATTCCGCGATCCCTGGCTATTTCGAGGCCTTGAGCGAAACCCTCGGCGAGGAGCGCGCGAAGGAAATTCTAGGCGAGAACCGGCACAATACGGTCTATTTCCCGAACATCATGATCAAGGGCCCTATCCAGCAATTGCGGAACTTCATTCCGCTGGGGCCCGACAAGACGCTGGTCGAAAGCTACATCTACCGGCTGGTCGGAGCGCCGGACGAACTCCTGGCACGCACGGCCATGTACAACCGGATGATCAACGCCCCGACGTCGATGGTCGGGCACGACGATCTGGAGATGTACGAGCGCGCCCAGGAAGGCCTCATGTCGAACGGCATGGAATGGGTGAACATTCAGCGCCTGAGAACCGACGAGGAAGACTTCACCGAGGAAGTCGTGGAAAACGGCACCACGGAACGGCAGATGCGCAACCAGTTCGATGCCTGGGTGAAATTCATGACAGCGACGATGGAGAAGGCGTGATGGCGGTTTCCAGAGAAGAGGTCATCGACTTCATCTATGACGAAGCAAGAATGCTGGACGAGGGGCGCTACAGCGAATGGCTGGCGCTGTGGCTGGAGGACGGCCACTACTGGATGCCGCTCGACTACAAGCAGACCGATCCGCATCTCGTGACTTCCCTGCTCTATGAAGACATGTTCATGCTGCGCTTGCGTGTGGAACGGTTGAACGGGGCCAGAACCTTCAGCCAGAAGCCCAAGAGCCGCTGTCACCACGTCATCCAGCGGCCCTTCATCGACGAGATGGACGGGGACCGGATCATCACCAATACATCCATGCATTATGTCGAAACGCGCCTGGACGAGCAGTTCCTGCTGGCGCTGACGGCAACGCACGAACTGAAAGTGGTCGATAGCGAGATCAGGATCGCCAACAAGCGGGTCGACATCCTCAATTGCGACGCCGCCTTCGGCAATATTCAGTTGCTGCCATGACAGCCATGACAGTTGAAACAGTTTATGAGGCCTTCGCTGCAACGGCGGAGAAATATCCGGACCGGCCGTTTCTGAACGTTCTGCCCGGCACTGCAGACATCTACGGCATACCGCCCGGCGAGTTGACATATGGCACCGCGCGCCAAGAGGTCGACACGCTCGCACGGGATCTCGCGGAGGCCGGCTATGGTGCGGGCATGCGCGTTGCCCTGCTTCTGGAGAACCGGCCAACGTTCTTCCTTCACTGGCTCGCGGTGAACCGGATCGGAGGGTCAGTGGTTCCGATCAACCCGGATCTGAGGGCCGCGGAGCTGGAATATCTCATCGGTCATTCCGAACCGGCGCTGATCGTTTCGATTGCGGACCGCAAGACGGAGCTTGAGACCGCTGTCGCCGCTGCCGGGATCGACGCGGCTGTGATTGCTCCCGGAGAGCCGATCCCTCGACCACGGGATGAAGCGGTGACCGCCCGACCGCTGGAGGGCGAGGCCCGCGAGGCCGCCATCCTCTACACCTCGGGCACCACCGGCAAACCGAAGGGCTGCGTGCTGCCAAATACCTATTTCCTGCTCGCAGGACGCTGGTATGCCGGTGTCGGCGGACTGGCGACGCTGACGGAAGACGGTGAGCGCATGATCACGCCCCTGCCCGTCTTTCACATGAACGCCATGGCCTATTCCTTTATGGCCATGGTCACGGTCGGCGGCTGTCTTACCGTTCTGGATCGCTTCCATCCACGTGCGTGGTGGCAGGATGTTGCCGCGTCCCGGGCAACCTGCCTGCATTACCTGGGCGTGATGCCGTCCATGCTGATGGGCTTTGACCCCTCCCCTTCGGATCGCGCGCATCAGGTACGCTTCGGCTTTGGCGCGGGCGTGGACCCGAAGCTGCAGATCGCCTTCGAGGACCGTTTCGGCTTTCCGCTGGTGGAAGCCTGGGCGATGACAGAGACCGGCGCTGGCGCCGTGATTGCCGCCTCTGGCGAAGATCGGCTGGTGGCCCAGGCAAGCATCGGCAAGCCGAGCAAGGGCGTGGACTGCCGGATTGTTGACGAGAATGGCGAGGAGGCAGTTCAAGGTGAATTGCTGGTGCGCCATGCGGGCCCGGATCCGCGCTACGGCTTCTTTTCGGAATACTACAAGGACGCGGACGCGACGGATGAGGCCTGGAAAGACGGCTGGTTCCACACCGGCGACATCGTGCGCAAGGGTGCCAACGGCAACCTGTTTTTCGTCGACCGCAAGAAAAACGTCATCCGGCGGTCGGGCGAAAACATCGCCGCCGTGGAGGTGGAATCCATCCTGATGCGTCATCCCGACATCGAGGCCGCAGGTATTGCTCCCGTTCCCGACCCTGTGCGCGGCGACGAGGTGTTTGCCTGCCTGAAGGTGAAAAACCCGAGCCGAGACAAGGCACAGGCGATCACACGCTGGTGTCTGGAGCAGATGGCCTATTACAAGGCTCCCGGCTACATCGCCTTTGTCGACAAGCTGCCGTTGACGCCGACACAGAAGATCCAGCGAGCGGCCTTGAAGGATTTGGCCCTGCAGCTTCTGGACCATCCCGATACAGTCTTCACCGGTCACATGAAGAAACGGCAGGCCAGTTGATGGGAAAACGACAGAGCTATGAGGGTGTCGCGGTCACTGCGCCGGTTTCAGTGCCCTATCAGCGTTATTCCATCGAGACAGCCCATTGGTGGATCGCAAGCGCGCTGCGCGGATCCCTTCAGGCAGCAGGGGTCAGACCGGCGGAGATCGACGGGTTTTCGGTCGCCAGTTTCACCCTGTTTCCGGATACGGCAGTCGGGCTGACCCAGCATCTGGGCCTGTGCCCCAGGTGGCTGGACAATATTCCGATGGGCGGCGCCAGTGGCGTGATCGCCCTGCGCCGCGCCGCGCGTGCGGTCCAGGCGGGCGATGCCGACATCGTCGCCTGCGTTGCCGGCGACACCAATCACATCGACAGCTTCAGAAACTTGCTGTCGAGCTTTTCCCGCTTCGCCCAGGACGCCTCCTACCCCTACGGTTTTGGCGGCCCCAATGCCAATTTCGCGCTGCTGACTGACAGATACATGCACGAATATGGCGCAACACGGGAGGATTTCGGCAGGATCTGCGTGGCACAACGCACCAACGCCCTGCACAATCCGAACGCGTTGATGAAGTCGCCGCTGACGCTCGAACAGTATCTTCACGCCCGCCCGATCGCCGATCCGATTGCGCTGTTCGACTGTGTCATGCCCTGCGCCGGGTCCGAGTGTTTCCTTGTCATGTCGGTTGAAGAGGCCGAGCGGCGGAACCTGCCCTACGCGGTGATCGGCGGCACGATCGAGCGTCACAACGCCCATGCAGAAGATCCCGTGCAGTTGCGCGGGGGCTGGACGCTCGACGTGGAAGAACTTTACGCCATGGCGGACTGCACGCCGGACGACATCGATCTCCTGCAGACCTACGACGATTACCCCGTGATTTCGATGATGCAGATCGAGGATCTCGGTTTCTGCGACAAGGGCAGCGCCCCCGATTTCGTCAGGAACCGAGACCTGACGATTACCGGAGATTTTCCGCACAACACGTCCGGCGGACAATTGTCTGCCGGTCAGGCTGGCGCTGCGGGCGGGTTCATCGGTCTTGTGGAATCCCTTCGCCAGGTTCTGGGCAATGCTGGCGGCACGCAGGTGGCAGATGCGACGACCGCGATGGTGTCCGGCTTCGGCATGATCAATTACGACCGCGGTGTCTGTACGAGCGCGGCCATTGTCAAAACAGGGAGCCCGGCATGAGCACACCGCTTCCCCCTCCCCTCAAGAAAGATCCGCAGAAGCGCACGCAGTCTCCGCTACGTCCCCCGGAGCCCCGCTCCCGTGCTGCCCTCGGTCTGACCGCGGCAGCAGCGGAGGGCCGCTTCGCGCTGCAGGTCTGTGAGGACTGCGGCACGGTGCAGTATCCGCCACGGGACGTTTGTGGCAACTGCCTGTCAGCCGCGCTCAATTGGCAGGACGTCTCGCCGGCGGGCACGCTGCTGGCAGAGACGCGGATCCGCACGTCGATCAATCTCTACTTCCGGGAACGCACGCCCTGGCGCATGGGGTCGGTTCAACTGGAGGCCGGTCCCGTGGTGCTGTGCCATGTACATGGCGACTGCGAGCGCGGTGGGGCAGTCACCCTTCTCAACCGTCTGGACGCGTCGGGCCAGGGCGTTTTGCTGGCAGTGCCAAAGGACAGGACAAGCAATATGGAAGACGATCCGCAAATGCGTGCCCTTTCAGCCGACCCGAAGCACAGGCGCATCCTGATCACGGACCTGCGAAACCCGAACACGCCAGCTCTTGTAACCGCGCTTCTTGAAGCGGGAGCCTCAACCATCTTTGTCGGCGAGGCCGAAAGCTGGCGCCCGCATGCCAACCGCGATCTGATTTCCGGGTTGGAAAAGGTCAGCGTACTGCCGCTCGATGTCACTGACACGGCCTCAGTGCAGCGATTGGCCGGGGAGATTGGCGGCAAGACGGACATTCTGGTCAACAATGCCCGGTTCCTCAGGCCGGGCGGCGTTCTGGCAAGAGGCGACACCGCCTTTGCGCGCGAGGAAATGGAGACCAACTATCTCGGCCTTATGCGCCTTGCCCAGGCTTTTGGACCGAGTATGTGCGCCCGCACCAACGATGGCGTCAATTCGGCGGTGGCCTGGGTGAATGTCCTTTCCGTCTTTGCCCTGTCCAACACTCCGGATTTCGGCTGTTTTTCCGCCTCCAACGCGGCTGCCTATTCGCTGTGTCAGTCCCTGCGCGGTGAATTCCGGTCATCGGGCTTGCGTGTGATGACCGTCTTCACCGGGCCGGATGACGACGACTGGACCCAACCGGTGCCGCCACCCAAGGTCACGTCAAAGGCGTTGGCAAAGGCAGTCGTCACGGGGCTGCAGCAAGGCCTTGAAGATGTGTGGTGCGGCGACGTTGCCATGGAGATCCGCGAGCGTTGGCGGCGGGACCCGAAAGTGCTGGAACGTGAACTCACGCAAGTGGGAGAAGGCGCATGAGCAGTCTGAACCAGCTGGTCTCCGACCTTGCCTCCGGAACTGTGAGGATAGTCGATCTGACCCACACGCTTGATCCGGACTTTCCGGTAATTGTTCTGCCGCCTGAATTCGGTCAGTGCGCACGTTTCCGGATGGAGGAAATCAGCGCCTATGACCACCGTGGTCCGGCATGGAAATGGCACAATATTTCCATGAGCGAGCACACAGGCACCCATTTTGATGCGCCCTCGCACTGGATTTCCGGCAAGGACGTGCCGAACGGCTCGGTTGACGAGATCCCGGTAGAGGCCTTTGTCGGTCCCGTGGTGGTAATCGATTGTTCGAAGGGCGCCGCAGAGAACGACGATTTCGAACTGACGCCGGAGATCATCGCGGGCTGGGAAAGTGCGCATGGCCGCATTCCGGAAGATGCCTGGGTGCTGATGCGTACCGACTGGTCCAAGCGTAGAGGCGCCGAGTATCTTAACATGCGCGCGGACGGGCCACATTCGCCCGGACCAACGCCAGAGGCCATCCGCTTCCTGATCGAGGAGCGGAACATCCGCGGTTTCGGCACAGAGACGGTCGGAACGGATGCAGGCCAGGGCGCACATTACGTTCCGCCCTACCCCGCTCACTACTTTCTCCATGGCGCAGGAAAATACGGCCTGCAATGTCTGGCCAATCTGGATCAGCTGCCCGCGACAGGCGCCGTGCTGATTGCAGCTCCCCTTAAAATCAAGAATGGAACCGGTAGCCCGCTTCGGGTTCTGGCGATGGTGACGGAATGAGTGAGTTTACGGCAGTCGTTACCGGCGGCAACAAGGGGATCGGTGCGGATCTGGCCGAGCGGCTTCTCGGGCGCGGCTACAGGGTGGTGTCCGTTGCGAGATCCGCCCCGGAAAAGTCTCACCCGAACCTGCACTCGGTAGAAGCCGACCTGCTTGATGCGGATGCCGTTGCAGCCGCCGCCCGCACCATTGCGACGGAGTTCGAAGTCACCCACCTCATCCATAACGCCGGCCTGATCTGGCCCAACCTCGTTGAAGATGCCAAGCCCGAGGACATCACCGGACTTGCGCAGTTGCACCTGGGATCGGCGTTGACGCTTCTGCAGGCCGCCCTGCCGAACATGAAGGCCCGCCAGTTCGGCCGTGTCATGTTCAACGCCTCCAGGGCAGCGCTCGGTGCGCCGACACGTACGGCCTACAGCGCCAGCAAAGCCGGCATGATCGGCATGGCCCGCACCTGGGCCCTGGAGCTTGCCCCTCACGGCATCACCGTCAATGTGGTCGCCCCCGGACCGATCCTGACCGACAATTTCTGGGGCATCGTCGAAAAGGACAGCCCGCAACAGGAAGCCCTTGCCAAGCGCATTCCGGTCGGTCGCATCGGCAACGTGCGCGACGTAACAAATGCCTTCCTGTTTTTCTGCGATCCGGAAAACAGCTTCGTGACCGGACAGACGTTATACGTCTGCGGCGGTGCGAGTGTCGGAACCCTGACGATCTAGCGCGGGTCGCGATTGACGGGAAACAACTTGCAACGCGATTTGCTCTGAAGCGTCTGTACGCTCAGCTATCGTTTTGATCTTGCGGCATGCAGGCCAGCAGGGCTGCCTTCACGTCGTCCGGCCAGGGGATGGAGCAATGCTTGTCGAGATCGCTGGCCGCCAGCACCTGGGTGCTAGACCAGCGCTTTTCGCCCTTGCAGCTAATCTCGTGATGCATGGTGACTGACGACCGCCCGACCCGCTGCACGGTTACCTCGAATTCCAGCTCTTCGCCGAAAAACGAAGGGCTTGAGAAGTCGCTGGAAAGATGGACGGTGGGCGTGCCCCAACGTTCCTCCCAGATGATCTTGTGCCATGGATAGCCGAGTTTCAGCCAGAATTCCTCGTTCACACCATTGAGAATGTTCAGATACGACGGGAAATAGGCTGTCCCGGAGATATCGCAGTCTCCGAAGTTGAGCATGCGGGTGGTTTTGAATGGAACGTCCAAGTTGCCTGTCTCCCTGCGTGTGGCCAGCCTGCCTCACAAGGGCGGCCGGACTGTAATTTATTTGATTTTGCACATATCGCAGACAGGCTTCAACACAGGTCTCATCCTCGAAACGGGACCTCCATGCACAAGCCAGTCTGATCCAAGGTTATGAAGTCACTGCAATTCATTGATTTCTTGTAACAAACCGGAACCATGCCACGATTCCTTCATCCAAAAAATCTGATTGTATACTTTTCATTCATTCTATCTTTGATTGCAAAAAATACATGCAGTTTCATATTTATTGACAAGACATGCTCATCAATGAAAGTATTCGTAACGGTCTCGGCATGCGGAGGAGCCTAGCCAGACAGACGCATCATTCAAGGGAGAGGAAGATGAAGTCGCTTTTCAGGATTGTTGGCGCTGCCGCAGTTTCACTGAGCCTCAGCGTTTCGGCGCTTTCGGCAGAAACCGTTCTCAAGATTTCAAGCTGGCTGCCGCCAACCCATAGCGTGAATACCGGCATTTTTGCCAATCTGATCACCATGATGGAAGAAGCCACAGGCGGCGAAGTCTCGGGTGAGCTGGTCTTTGGTCTCGCCCCGCCGCCAGCCCAGATGGATCTGGTTCTCGATGGTGCCGCAGACATGGCGATCATCTTCCACGGGTATCAACCGGGCCGTTTCGTCGGGACGAAGCTGATCGAACTGCCGGGGTATGAAGGCAACGCGGAAGCTGCATCCGTCGCCTATTGGCGCGTCTATGAAAAATACCTCGCCGACCTGAACGAGCATCGCGGCGTCAAGGTCATTTCGCTCAACACCCATGGCCCCGGTCAGATCCATTCCAGCAAGGAAGTCAGCAGTCTTGCAGACATGAACGGCCTGAAGACGCGTATCGGCGGCGGTGTTGCCGGTGACGTTGGGTCGGCCCTCGGTCTGATCGGCATCAACGTTCCGGCTCCGAAGGTTTATGAAACACTGGAATCGGGTGCAGCAGATGCCGTTGCGATGAACGTCGGCGAGCGTGTCGGCTTCAAGCTGAACGAAGTGGCCAAGTATCTTTATGACATGCCGGGCGGTCTCTATCGCGGCTCCTTTGCCGTGATCATGAGCCAGGAAAAATTCGACAGCCTGCCGGAAGATGTCCAGAAGGCCTTGGACGAGCAAGTGTTTGGTGAGCCCGCCAGCCGGATGGCAGGTGCGTCCTGGGACGAGTCTGACACCATTGCCTATGAAGCGACCAAGAACGCAGAAGGCACGAAAATCACGCCTGCGAGCGACGATGACATCGCCAAGTTCAAGGAAATCAGTAAGGAAGTCACGGACAAGGTTCTGGCCGAATTGCAGGAAGCCGGGGTGGACGCGAAAGCCGCTTACGACATGGTCAAGAAGGAAATGGCCGGAAACTAACGAGACCGGGCGGTCTGGTTTGTCCGGACCGCCCGTAGCTGAAGGATCTGGACGTGTCCCGTCTTCTCAAGTTTGCGGCAAGTCTGCCGGCACTGCTTGCCTCGCTTGCGTTGTTCATCCTCATGGTCATGACGTTTTGCGACGTGGTACTCCGGTCGGTATTCAATGCGCCGATCGAAGTTGCCGCCGACATGACGCGCCTGCTCATGGCAATCATGGTTTTCTCCGTTCTGCCGGTCGTCTCCGCAAAGGATGGCCATATCTGCGTCGACCTGACGGATGGCATGTTCAAGCGGGCCGGACTGACCCGCTGGCGCAATGCCTTTACCGATCTCTTTTGCGGCCTGATGCTGATCCTGCCGGCCATGCGTGTGTTTGATCTGGCCGAGCGGAGCCGCTCTTACGGCGACGTCATGGAATATCTGCGTCTGCCCCTGCACTATGTCGGATGGTTCATTGCCATCGTCACGGCAATTACCGCCGCAGTCCTGATCATTCGCGGGCTCGGCCATATTTTTGCACCGAAATTGATGGGCCCCCGGCATGCTTGAAGGACTTCTCGGATTCGCAGCGGTTCTCACACTTGTCCTGCTGCGCGTTCCCATCGCCTTTGCCATGGGCTTTGTGGGCATGATCGGCTTCATGATTGAATCGGGCTACCGCGCCTCGATTTCCATGACCGCCCGCCTGATCATCGATACCAGTCAGGACTACGGCCTTTCAGTCGTGCCGCTGTTCATCCTCATGGGCCTGTTCGTCAACAAGGCCGGGATCAGCCGCGAGCTTTACGCCGCCTCCAATGCCTTCCTCGGTCACTTCCGGGGCGGACTGGCCATGGCGACCATCGTGGCCTGCGGCGGCTTTGCCGCCATTTCCGGGTCGTCCCTCGCAACCGCTGCCACCATGTCGAAGGTTGCCATGCCGGAAATGCGCCGGTTTGGCTATGCCGACAAATTGTCGACGGCCTCGATCGCCGCAGGAGGCACGCTCGGCATCCTGATCCCGCCCTCGGTGATCCTGGTCATTTATGGCCTTTTGACCGAAACCTCTATCGGCAAGCTGTTTGTCGCCGGCATCCTTCCCGGACTTCTGGGTGTCGTGCTCTATCTGGTTGCCGTCCAGTTCACCGTCTGGCGCGATCCGGAAGCCGGTCCGGCAGGTGAACGTGTCAACCTGAGCGGCAGACTGTCCGCCTTGAAGGAAGTCTGGGCCGTGCTGCTGCTGTTCTTCCTGGTGATCGGCGGGCTCTATGGTGTCTTCGACGTGCCGCCAATCAACCTGAGCTTCTCGCCGACGGAAGCCGCCGGCATGGGCGCCATGGGGGCTTTTCTGATTGCCCTTGCCCGCAGGCGCCTGTCCCTTGCCGATGCCCTCGAAGCCTTGCGTGAAACGGCCATGACCGCTGCCAGCCTGTTTGCTGTTCTGATCGGCGCCTGGATCTTCTCGAACTTCGTCAACATTGCAGGCCTGCCCACCGCACTCAGCGACATGGTGACCGCCTACAATCTGCCGCCGTGGATGGTTATGGGGTTGATCCTGTTGATCTACATTGCGCTCGGCTGCGTCTTCGAAAGCCTGTCGATGCTGCTGTTGACCGTGCCGATCTTCTTTCCGGTCGTGACCGGGCTTGGCTATGATCCGATATGGTTCGGCATTATCGTCGTCGTGGTGACGGAAATCAGCCTGATCACACCTCCGGTCGGCCTCAACGTCTTCGTGTTGCGGGCTGTGGTCGGCGATGTGCCGACGGCCACAATCTTCAAGGGTGTCACGCCGTTCTGGATGGTCGACATTCTTCGGCTGATCATCTTGCTGACGCTGCCGGGGCTTGTGCTCTTGCTGCCAAACCAGATGTAGGGCCAGATCCAACTGGCATCTGCCAGCAGCCTCTGGTTTCGAAGCTGACAACGATCGCGCAATCGGCGTATCTTTCGGTTTGCGCGAGCTAAAAATTTTCCTGGGAGGAGAAAATGGAACGCACTGCGCCCCCCGCAGACGTGCCGGCAGGCGGAGAATCTTCGGAAGGCAAAGGGGACACCCCGGCTGCTGCCGGAGCCCAGTGCCCGTTTTCAAGGATGGCCGCAGACTTCGATGCCTTCGCCGGCCCCTATCAGGCAGACCCGGCAGAGGCGCTACGCTGGTCGCGCGACCAGTTGCCCGTCTTCTACAGCCCCAAGCTCGGCTATTGGGTAGTCAGCCGCTATGACGACATCAAGGCTGTCTTTCGCGACAACATTCTTTTTTCGCCCCGCAACGCCCTGGAAAAAATCACGCCGGCAACACCGGAGGCCATGGAGGTTCTGAAAGGCTACGGCTATGCCATGAACCGAACCATGGTGAACGAGGACGAGCCTGCGCACATGGCACGGCGGCGCGCCCTGATGGGTCATTTCCTGCCGGACAATCTGGAAGCCAGGCAAGACATGGTGCGCCGGCTGACGCGCGAAAAAATCGACGCCTTCATCGACAGCGGCAGGGTCGATCTTGTCGAGGCCATGCTCTACGAAGTTCCGTTGAACGTTGCCCTGCATTTTCTCGGCGTGCCGGAAGACGACATTGCCGTCCTGAAAAACTTCTCGGTCGCGCACTCGGTCAACACCTGGGGCAAGCCCACCGACGAGCAACAGGTCGCCATCGCACATGACGTCGGACAGTTCTGGAACTATGCGGGCAAGATCATCGAAAAGATGCGCAAGGAGCCGGACGGAACCGGCTGGATGCATGAAACGATCCGCAAGAATGCGGAAATGCCTGATGTCGTGCCGGACAGCTACGTGCATTCAATGATGATGGCGATCATCGTTGCCGCCCATGAAACGACATCGCTGGCCTCGGCGGGAATGTTCAAGACAGTGCTCACCCACAGGCAGGCCTGGCAGGACATCTGCGAGGACCCGAGTCTCATCCCGAATGCGGTGGAAGAATGCCTGCGCTATTCAGGCTCCATCGTTGCCTGGCGGCGGCAGGCGACGGCGGCGACCAGTATTGGCGGCGTGGACATCCCTGAAGGGGCGAAGCTGCTCATCGTTCAAGCGTCCGGCAATCAGGATGAACGGTACTTCGAAGATGGTGACAAGTTCGACATCTACCGCGACAACGCCGTCGACCATCTGACGTTCGGTTATGGCAGCCACCAGTGCATGGGCAAGAACATCGCCCGCATGGAAATGCGGATCTTCCTTGAAGAGATGACCCGCCGGTTGCCGCATCTACAGTTGGCGGAACAGGAATTCACCTACCTCTCCAACACCTCCTTCCGAGGTCCCGATCATGTCTGGGTCGAGTGGGATCCGGCAAGGAACCCCGAGAGGGCGAATCCATCGATTGCCAACGGGAAGCATCATTTCCCGGTCGGAGCGCCTGCACGCCGTGACATCGCGCGCAAGATCCGCATCAAGAATGTCCGCCGGGAAGCTGACGGTATCTTCGGGCTGACGATTGAAGACGCCAAGGGGCGTGCCCTGCCGCGCTGGAGCGCCGGGGCTCATATCGAAGTGTGCGTGGACGGCTTTGACCGCAAATATTCGCTGTGCGGCAGAGCCGATAGCCGGGACTACGATATCGCCGTGCTTCTGGAAGAAGACGGTCGGGGCGGGTCGCGCCGTATTCACGAAGTTGCCGCAGAGGGGCTGGAACTGCGCCTTCGCGGCCCGAGCAACCTCTTTCGGCTCGACGAACAGGCCAAATCATACGTCCTGATTGCCGGAGGCATCGGCATCACGCCGATCCTCGCGATGGCAGACCGTCTCAAGGCATTAGGACGGGATTATGCGATCCATTACTGCGGGCGATCTCGCCGAAACATGGCGTTTCTGGATCGGTTGCTGGCCGACCACGGTGAGCGGCTTTCGGTTCATGCCGGAGACGAAAACCGGCGCGCCGAGTTGTCAGCCATTGTCGGCAGCTTGCCGGAAGGCGGGCAGATCTATGCCTGCGGGCCGGAACGCATGATTTCAGAACTGGAAGATCTCACCGCCAAGCTTCCGGACGGGACGCTGCATTTCGAGCATTTCTCGGCGCAGGAGACCGCACTCGACCCGTCGAAGGAAAACGCCTTCCAGGTTGAACTGAAGGACTCCGGCCTGACGCTAGACGTCGCCGCCAATGCTACGCTGCTCGATACGCTTCTTGCTTCAGGTATCGACATCTCCTGCGATTGCCGCGAGGGCCTTTGCGGCAGTTGCGAGGTCGAGGTTCTCGAAGGAGAGGTCGATCATCGCGACGTGGTGCTGACACGCACCGAACGTGCGGAAAACCGGCGCATGATGTCCTGCTGTTCGCGTTCGGTGAAGGGTGGAAAGCTCAAGCTGGCGCTCTAAATCCGGACGATCCAGGAACATGCTGGCACCTCCGCCCCGGCTAAGGGGTTTGAAGGCCGTGAAGAACATTGCAAATTTGGTAAGTGCCAGGACAGCCGCGTTCTAACAGACTCGCTTTCCACTCTCTGACATCAGAATTTTCAAGGTAACGAGCGATGCAAGATATGTTCAGCGAAACGCGACACGCTCCAACCGCCGGACGCGCCAACACAACCCATTTAAGCCATATCACCAAAAATACCACCATTGGTAATTACCTGACGTTCAGCCAAATCCATTTTTATTGTCAATTCCTGCAGGAAACACCCATTTTTACGTTCATCGTGTAAAATAAACAAAGCTCTTTTACGGAAATTTACGTATGGTCAGTTTTTTAATACATGACTGGCAAAATATAAATTATAGATTCGGCTTTATGGAGCTTGGGGATGTTTGGAAAAGCGCAAGGCGCACTTGTTGCTGCTGCCGTGGAAAAATTGACCGCCAATGTAATGATCGCCGATGGCGACTATAACATCACCTACATGAACTCGGCGGTACAGGAGCTTTTGCAGGAAGCTGAAGAAGAAATTCGGAAGCAATTTCCCGATTTTCGTGCAGATCAACTCCTCGGAAAGTCAATCGACATCTTCCACAAGAACCCTGCCCACCAGAGAAACATGCTCGACAGCCTGACCAAGACGCATCGAGCAACCATCAAGATTGGTCGGACGTATTTTGACCTCATCGCCAATCATGTCTGGTCGGGCAAGAAACGGATCGGCACTGTCGTCGAATGGGCCAACGCGGAAGAGCGGCTTCAAAACCTGGAATTCAAGGAAAAGCTGAATGCTATCGGACGGTCGCAGGCCGTTATCGAATTCGACATGGAAGGTACGGTTCTCCATGCAAACGAGAATTTCCTGAAAGCACTCGGCTACACGCTCAACGAGATTGCAGGCAAACACCACAGCCTGTTTATAGACCCGAAAGAGCGCGAAACGGCGGATTATCGTCGCTTCTGGGAGGATCTGAGAGCGGGACAATTCCAGTCGAACGAATTCAAGCGCATCGGGAAAGGCAATAAGGAAGTCTGGATCCAGGCAACCTACAATCCCATTTTTGATCCCGAGGGAAACCCTTACAAAGTCATCAAATTTGCCACCGACATAACCGAACAGGTTTTGGAGCGTCAGCGCCGACTTGTCCTGCAGGAACAAATCGACAAGGACCTTTCGGAGATCGCGATGGCGATTTCAAATGCGAAAGATCAGGCCACGAGCTCGGCCTCGGCTTCGGAAGAGACGTCCTCCAGTGTGCAAACCGTGGCCGCTGCCGCCGAGGAACTGGTTGCCTCGATCCAGGAAATCAGCCGTCAGGTGCAGACCGCTCTCGATGTATCAAGAGACGCCGCCAATGAAGCGCAGCGCTCCGGAGAAATCATGTCGGGGCTTTCCGAGAATGCCAAGACAATCGGCTCTGTCATTGAGTTGATCGATGGCATCGCCAGCCAGACCAATCTCCTGGCCCTGAACGCGACGATTGAAGCCGCACGCGCCGGTGAGGCAGGTAAGGGCTTTGCCGTGGTCGCCTCCGAGGTCAAGAACCTGGCCTCACAAACAAGCAAAGCGACCGAAGAAATATCCAGTCAGATCAATTCGATGCAGGACACGACCGGAAGTGCCGTGATTGCCATCGAAGCCATCATGGCGGTGATCACAAAGATCGGTGATATTGCCGCCAGCATCGCTTCTTCCGTGGAAGAACAAACAGCGGTCACCAACGACATTTCCGCCAATATGCAATCTGCGGCGCAAGGGGTTGAACATATCACCGCCAGCATGCAGTCGATTTCCTCGGCAACAGCTCAAATCGATGTCGCAACACAGAATGTCAGGGAAGCATCCCAGTCATTGATGTAACAAAAAGGCAAAACACCCGTCACAGGCGTGTTTTGCCTTGAAGTTTACCTTTGCCTGCTACGGGCAAGAGCTGAATGAATTGCGGCCCCCTCTGAACAAGGCCCGCAGTTCAGCAAAACAAGCCTGACAAGTGGCGTTGCACCACCTTCCGCGATGGGGCTAGTCCTGCCCGTCTCCGTCCAGCATTTCGCGTGCCGCTTTCCTGCGCCGGAAAAGCGCCGAGCCGATAGGCCACACGATAAGGCCGAGGGTGGCGATCGCGATGGTAGCTGATATCGGCCGCGTCACCAGGTCACTGAAGTCCCCCCGACTGATCAGAAGAGCGCGGCGGATGTTCTGCTCGGCCATCGGCCCCAGGATAAGGCCAAGCACGATCGGCGCGAGAGGCACTTCCATCTTTTCAAGGAAATAGCCGCAAGCGCCGGCTGCAAACATGATCCACAGATCAATGACACGGCCATTGATGACATAGACACCGACAGCCATCAGAACGAGAACGGTTGGAACGAGAAGCACCCCGGGTAGACGCTGAACCTGCGCGAAGACGCGCGTCGCCGCCGCGCCCCCGACGATGAGGATGATCAGCGACGTGAGCAGCATTTCGACCATGAACCCGCCAACCAGTTGGGGATTCTGGTGGAACAATTGTGGCCCCGGCTGCAAGCCGTGGATCAGAAGAGCTCCAAGCACGAGGGCTGCCACGACGTTGCCCGGAATACCGAGTGCAAGCGCAGGGATCATCGACGCCGCGTTGTCGGCGTTGTTGCCGCATTCAGCCGCAGCGACGCCCCTGGGATTGCCTTCGCCGAAGCTCTTCGGGTCGTCACTGGCGTTCTTCGTCGCATTGTAGCTCAAGAAAGCCGCCACGTTGCCGCCAGCACCCGGCAGAATGCCCACGCTGATGCCAATCAGAGACGAGCGGATCCAGGTCGGGATCAGCGATTTGACTTCACTCCAGGGAACCCGAACGTTGTCGAGCTTGAGATCGCTGGCCGACAGGCCGGACAGATCCGCCTTTTCGGCGAGCGAAAGAACAGGCGGTAGCGCATAGAGACCGACGAGGATCACGATCAGGTCCAGTCCGCTCAGCAGCCAGGTCTGGTCGAAGGTGTAGCGCGGCACGCCGGAAAGCTGGTCGAGGCCGACCGTCCCGAGCAGAAGGCCGAATACCGCGGCCATAAGGCCCTTCACCGCGTCGCTACCAACGAGAACGCCGACGGAGGCCATGCCGAAGACGGCTATCCAGAAATATTCGGCCGGACCGAAGGCGAGCGTGGCCCGGGCAAGCAGAGGTCCGACGGTGATCAGCGCAATGGCAGATGCCGTGCCGCCGATCGCGGAAGACCAGCAGGCGATCTTCAGCGCGCGTGCGGCTTCGCCCTTCTGCGCCATCGGGTAGCCGTCAAAGGTGGTCGCGATTGCAGCCGGTGTGCCGGGAATACGCAGCAGGATCGCGGGGATCGCGCCACCGTACATCGAGCCGTTATAGATACCGGCGACCATCGCAAGAGCAACCAGCGGATCCATGGAATAGGTCAACGGCAGCAGCAAGGCGATCGCCATCACGGGGTTCAATCCCGGCAGCGCGCCGATGAAGACACCGAGAATGGAAGAGCCGATCATGGCCAGGAACGGTCCCGTGGCCAGAACGCTGGAAAGTATAGATGCAATCATTTCCATGAGGGTTTCCAGACCTAGAACCGCATCCAGATTTCAGCGGGCAGCGGCTTTTCGAGCAATAGCGAGAAGACCGACCAGACGATGCCGATGAAGACGACTGTGACCACGCCCAGGTAGACTGGTTGCCGGAAGCCAAGCACAAGGGGCAAGGCGATCACGACCAGTGCCGACGTGGTGTAGAAGCCGAGAACGGGAACGAGTGCAAGGTAGAGCGCACCGCACACGAGCGTCAAAAGCATACGCGGCATATGCTCGGTAAGCGGCCTCGCATCGAGCCGCTTTTCCTTGAACGCTTTCAGAGAAACAAGGCCACCGAGCCCGGCCAGGACCAGTCCCAGCACCATCGGATATCCACCCGAGGCCCCGGGATAAGTGGCGGCTTTAAAAGCCGCCGCCGCCCCGATCACCGCAAAAACGGTGCCAAGCAGTATATCTTGCCGCTGCTCGGTCACTGCGAGAGACCGAGTTTTTTGGCTGCTTCCGCCAGACCATCGAATTCGGTCTGCAGCCGCGCCGTGAGTGCCTCTCCGGCAACGACGTTCGGAAGCTCGCCCTTGGTTGCAAGAAACGCGACATATTCCGGATCATTCACGGTTTTTTCCAATGCGGCGACGAGCCGATCGGCGATAGCCTGGTCAAGCCCGGCCGGTGCAAGGAACATACGCCACAGCAACGTTTCCTGAGCCCCCAGGCCAAGGCTTTCAAGACCGGCTGCCTGCGGGAGTGCCTCAACCGGGGCCGCCGACTTGACAATCAGGCATTTTGCCTCGCCGGATTCCACATAAGGGAGAACCGGAGAAATGGAACCGCCATAGATGTCGATATGACCGCCGAGGAAGTTCTGCAGCGTTTCACCGGCTCCGCCAAAGGGAATGGCCACGGCCTTGATGTCACGCTGCTGGAAGATACGTTCTGCGGCGAGCTGCATGGTGCCGCCGATGCCGTCGTTTCCATAGGTGTATTTGTCCGGATTGGCTGCCAGTTCATCCAGGAACTGCGTGCCGTTTTCCGCCGGAAAATCCGGTTTGACACACATCGTGTATGCGGTTTCCGAAGTTGACGCGATGGGCGTGAAACTGTCGAGACCATAGGCGGTCTTCTGGACCTGCGGCACCGTGGTGATCGGGCTGTTCCAGGTTGCCAGCAGCGAGTAGCCGTCGGGTTTAGCCTGCATGAACTGCGTCACGCCAACCGAGCCGCCGCCACCGGCGACGTTCAGGATCGCCAGCGAGGCGCCGAGTTCCTTTTCGAGCAGGATCGCCAGCTTGCGGGCACTGGTGTCGGTGCCGCCACCGGCCGGCGCGGGCACGGTAACCTCAATGGCGCGTTCAGGATATTCCGCCAGTGCCGGCGCAGAGACCAGCGGCAACAGGGCGATGCCGACAAGAAATTTTTTCAACGTTTTTCCTCCTGGTTGTGTTTTGTATCAGCCGATGCGGCTGCGATAACGGAACCGGTTTGCCGGGCCGCGAGCGATACGCCATTCGAGCGGCGTACCCTTGATGGAATAGGCGGTGCGTTCGATCACCGCGATTGCCTCACCCGGTTTGATGCCAAGTCGGGATGCGGTCGTTTCATCCGCAGTTCCGAAACTCACTTCGTCATCGGCCGACGCGACGAAGACATCAAAACGGTCGAGATAAACCGGGTAGAGCAGCGGGCCGACCTCATTGTCCGGGATCGTTTCGAAGCCGGCGAAAAGGTTTGCCGGGATGTAGATTTCCTCGCTCAGGAACGGCCGGTCGGCAAAATCGCGCAGGCGTTCGATCCGGATGACGTCATCGGTGCCCAGCACCTTTGCGACCGCTTCCGGCGCCTTCACGCGTGTACGCGACAGCAGTCTGCTCGTGGGAATGCTCTGGCCGCTGCCAGCGTCGCGCATCTGGAAAAAGCGGAACAAGGTCGCATTGAAGGCGGGTTTGCGAAGATAGGTGCCCGAGCCCTGACGCCGCTCGAGAAGGCCTTCGTCCACCAGCATCTGGACAGCCTTGCGGACTGTGCCGACGGAAAGGCCGCCTTCACGGGCAAGGCGATTGTCGGAGGGAAGCGCTTCATCGGCACGCCATTCACCTGCAGCGATGCGCGCGGCAAGTTCGTCGCGCAGCCGCAGATAAGCGGGCAGCCTTGTATCGATCATCGACGCCGTTTGGACCATTAACTCGTCCTCCTCGTGGCCACGAAACATCATTTGACCTCTCTAGTCAACCAGTTATATATAGAACTTGAAATCGAGGAGGTTGAATGTTCAGATTCGATTGCCACGCCCATGTCTATGAACGCGTCGTGCCAGCGGGGACCGTCCGGTATCTTCCGGAGCACCCTGCTCCACTTACTCAGTGGCTTTCGAAGATCGCCTCAAACGCTCTGACGGGAGGGGTAATCGTTCAGGTCAGCTTTCTCGGCACCGACAACAGCCAGCTTCTTTCGGCGCTGACCGGCCTGGACAAGCGCCGTTTCGCAGGAGTTGCGGTCACAAGCCTCGATGTGAGCGAAAAGGAACTCGAGGCGCTACTTCAGGGCGGAGTGCGCGGGCTGCGCTGGAACCTTGTCGGGGATGCCCCGCTTCCGGACCTGCAGTCGGACTGCCTGCGCCGCTTCGCCAGCCGCTTGCGCGCGCTTGGGATGCATGTCGAAATCCAGCTCGAAAGCCCCCGGCTCGCAGACTGGCTGCAGCCGCTGTCGCGTCTGGGACTGCCTGTCGTGATCGATCATATCGGTCTGCCGGTCTCAAAGGATGCACAGCGCGAACCCTGGATCGAGGCACTGTCGACGCTCTCTGACCGCTCGTCCTTTTTCGTCAAGCTGAGTGCTCCTTATCGGGGCATCGCCGACCCTCGCGACCATATCTCGCGCCTGCACCGGTTGCTGGGCGACGGACGCTTCGTCTGGGGCAGTGACTGGCCGCACACGAGGCACGAGGATTGTGCCGTCTATGAAGGATTGCTGGCGCTCGGTGAAGACTATGACGACGCCAGTGCCGCGAACATCCTTTACGGCATCACGGCCTGACGGGCCGGTCATGCCCGTCGCCGGTACTGCGAGTGCACCCTCGGTGCCTCCGGCGGTTCCAACTTCAGAGCTTGCGCAATTTTTTCAGCACAGCCGACAGCATGCCGTTGAATGTATCGATTTCTTTCTGGGTCGACTCTGAAAACGAGTTGTCGAAGAGATTGCGAGCTTCAACAAAGGCTTCATTGCGCAGATTGTCGCCTTTCTCCGTCAGGCAGACTTCGGTGACCCGGCCGTCGTTGAGCATCCGCTGGATGACCTTTGTGATGGTGTTCAGCTTTTGCGCGGAAAACTGTGCGATCTCCGAGACAGACAGGTATTTGTCTTCGTAGAGGCTCATCATGGCCCGCCATCGGGGACTATCGATGCCGTGCAACTTAATTCTGCATTCAAGAGCATCGGAGCAGGCCGCATGAATCAGGCTGTTCCAGTAAAAGGGCCATTTTTCCTTAAGGTGTGCAGGGCTGTCTTGTCGACTTTTTGTCATTTTTTGCCTGTCAGTTCTTCGTAACCTGCGGATAAAACATTCCTTTCCCCTTATGTATGAGGTGTCTCCCTAAATTCTTTCAAGATAGCGTTTGGTCTGGTGATGCAATCGGATCTCCTATCCTTCGGGCCGGACACATAAGGCTGACCATTCAGGTTCCAGACGGTCGCATTACCTCGGAAGGGGTCGCTCCGGTCCACTCGCGATAGGCTCGCCAGACCGACTTATTAAATTCTTGATTTTGAGAGTTTAAAGGCACACGGCACCTTCAACAGCGGATGGCGGAATGACTTAGGACATTCTGTTCCGAACGCCCAGGAATTCGTCAGTTCGCAGATCAAAGTTCGTATATTTCAAGCTGGCCCAAGCTGTTGTGCTTCTGGGCAGCTTTGACATGTCGTAGAACGGAGGGCGTACTTCCGTTTTCAAGGAGAACATGTGTTGTTCCGTTTTCTTGCGACGCTCGTCTGGTGTCTTCTTCTGCTTCTGCCCGTTGCGGCCCGTCCCCTGTTTCCATCGCAACCTCAGGCGGAGCGCCTGGCGGCTCTGGACAGGTTCTGGGCGGACTGGAAGAAAACCTACCTCCATGAAGGGTGCGGCGGTGCTTACGTCGACACGTCGGGGGATGAGAAGCCGACGTGGGGCGGCAGTGCCACCGGCACACTCACCGTTTCCGAAGCACACGGATATGGCATGCTGGCGCTCGTCAAAATGGCGTCGCGCGATCCAGAGGCGCAGGAAAACTTCACAAGCATGGTTGCCTTCTATCGCACGCACCCGGCATCCTCCGGCCCCGGTCTGATGGCCTGGAACCAGACCCGAGATTGCAAGGATGCTCCGGACGGGGGCGATATGTCGGCAACCGATGGCGATCTCGATACGGCCTTGGCGCTTCTTCTGGCTGACGAGAAGTGGGGAGGTTATCGAGAGGCCTTCGATCAAGCCCAGCAGGCGATTTTGGAGCGTGAGGTTACGGCTGACGGCATGATGCGCCTCGGCGACTGGGCGGTTGATGAGGACTACTCCGGAACATCCCGGTCTTCTGACTTCATGCCGGCAAGTTTCGCGGGCTTCGCAAAAGCCGCCGGCGATTTGTCTCCACGCTGGACATCCATTCGCGATCGCGGCTACCGGGTATGGGGTGATATCGCCGAGAACCACGCGGGAAACACCGGTTTGGTTCCGGACTTTCTGGTCGGGCTTCCTGAAGACCCAAGGCCCGCAGAGGCCGACTTTCTGGAAGGCGCCGGCGACGGCCAGTTTTCCTGGAACGCCCTCAGATTTCCCTGGAGGCTCTCACTCGATCTTGTTGAGACAGGCGACACGCGTGCCGCAGACCATCTCATGGTGATCAACCGCTGGATTCGCGGTGCGGCAAAAGAAGACCCATTCCGGATCGCGACAACATACCGACTGGACGGAAGCATTCCGGAGGATCAGTCAACTGGCTCCGCGGCCTTTATCGCCATGTTTGCCGCTGCCGCGGTTGCCGGTAGCGGTGACCCCGACGGAGACCAGGCCTGGCTTGATGCTCTGTGGTCGGCCATGATAAGCATCCCGCTTGCCGATGAAGACTATTATGGCAATACGCTTAAATTGTTGGCGATGATCGAGCTCTCAGGACAGTGGCAGGAACACTGATTCATCCGGGCCGAACCGCGGCTGATGCCTGAAGAGGTGTTGCTGCGTGTCAAGGCTTCTGTTTCGCGGCATCCAAAAGGTCTTGCGCCAACGCTTCCGACCCTACAGCTCGGGCCAGTATAAGGGCACCAACCATCGTGGATAACTGCCGCATCGCCTCATTGCGATTGCCGTCCGGCCCGGCGAGCAGATCGACACTCGCCTCCAAAGCCTCCGCGAAAGCTTCCTGAACCTTGCCCCCCTGGCGCGGCGCTTCGGCTGCCAATGCCGCATAACAACACCCATCCGACCTGTTCTCGATATGCAATGGCGTAAGATATGACCTTGCGATGACTTCGCCAGGCGCATCGTCAGATGCGGCAATGACATCCTCCCACTTCTTCCGGTTCTCGGCCAACGCGGCTTCGGTCGCTTCTGCCACCAGCGCCGCCTTGTCCTGAAACTGCTTGTAAAATCCACCGTGGGTCAGGCCGACCGCTTTCATCAGGTTGGCAACGCCAATCCCGTCATAGCCGTGTTCCCGGAACAGGTGGCTGGCGGCAGACACCACCTTTTTCCGATTTTCCTCGGCAACTTCACGGCTGACGCGCATACCTGCCTCCTTTGACTTAAGATTATTTTCATAATCTAATCTTGACGACTTAAAGATTACAATAATAATCTATAATTCGACGCGACCGAAACGCCGTAAAGACCGATGCCTCATCGACAGGCTCAAGAATGGGAAAGTCGCATCCAGGTGTTGCGCCCGCAGTCGCATCCGACATCGACCACCTTTGAAAAGGGAGACAGACATGACACTCAACATCCGGGAAGCCCGTTCCAGTACGGACATGAATGTAACCGACGTGAAAGGCACACCGATCGCCTGGCGCAGCCAGGGCGAAGGGCGCCCGCTGCTGATGCTCAACAGGTTCCGGGCGGCAATGGCCGACTGGGATCCGGCGCTCACCGCAGCACTTGCCGCGAGCCATCGGGTTATTACATTCGACAACGCCGGCGTTGGCGATAGCGGAGGAAGCGTCCCAGACACCCTGGAAGGCGCGGCCGATGTCGCCATTGGTTTGGTAGACGCGCTCGATCTGGAAAATCCGCATGTGCTCGGCTGGTCGATGGGGGGAATGACCGCACAGATCCTTGCCGCCAAATATGGCGACCGGCTGGGCGGCGTCGTTCTTGCCGGGACCACCCCGAGTTTTGCGGTGAAGGGAGCGATCCCTCTTCCCGAAGAATGGCTGGCAGTCGCCAGGAAGGAAGACAACTCACCCCGCGACATGCTTTTCCTCTTCTACGCTGATAGCGAGAGCAGCCACGCGGCCGGCATGGCTTCACTTACCCGTATCGGCGGGGGTGATCCGGTTGCCGGGGCTGCATTGAAAACCACCCTGGAAACCTACGCTGGACAAGGCATCGCCACGCGTAAATTCTTCCAGGGCGAGGATGGAGCCTTCAAACGGCTTGGCAAAATCAACGTTCCAGTCCTCGTCGCCAACGGTGATCGCGACAGGGCCTTTGCGGTCGAAAACTCGCTGGCGCTGGTCAGGGCGATCCCGAATGCCCAGCTCGCCATCTATCCCGATTCCGGACACGCCTTCCATTTCCAGTATGCGGAACGCTTTGCAGAAGACGTTACCCGCTTCCTGGCTTGCGCCTGAAAGGGCTCTCCTGGGTGGCCCAAGCGCCTTCGCACGGGCCGTTCATCACGAGCCCAAACACATCAGACAGTCGAAAGAAAGTGAGCATCCGGCGGGCGCTTCTTTTCAGCTTCGCTCTCATGTTGCACTGCGAAAGCAGGACAACAAAAAACAGCGCAAGTTATCAGCCCGGCTCCGACGGAGGCTCACCTTCGACCGCATTCAGAGATCTCTCTGCGTAAATATGCGTACTCTGAGACCTGCCGCAGAAAGGCCAAATCCTCCAGAACAGTATCGGTATAGAGGAAGGAAGAGATGACTTTGCCTAACCTTGCGCCACCACATTGATGAAATTGCCCGATGCACAACTTTGTGCAGCGCACATAAACCTTTTCGCAACGCCCTCTCATGTAAAGGCTGAGGTACAGGAGCCACCACGCGGTGCAACCCTAACTCCTTGTCTGCGGAGATCGGTCAGGTGCTGAAGAATATTTCCATCGTCAAGAAAATGCTTGGCGTCATCATGCTTTTGAGTTTCGCGGCTGCGGGAACCACCTGGCTGGCTTACAGCCAGTTGACCGGTGTCACGCAGACATTCAACAGGGTCGGGCTTTCGGAAGAAGCAGCCCGCGAAGCGATGGACCTGCGCATCGATATCGTCGCCATCAGCCGCATGACCTATCAGCTTGCGCTCGATGCGGAAAATGCCGCCGATTACCGCGCCCAGAACAAGCGCCGCGTCGAAGAAATGCTCGACCGGCTACCGAAGCTGGAAGCTGTTGCGGATGCAGAGGAAATCAAACAGCTCGACACGGTACGGACCTCGCTCAAATCCTACTTCTCCAATATCGAACAGATGATCGATGTTGCTGAACGCTCACCGGAAGACAACGCGGCCATCAATGCGGCGCTCGACGTTGCCTTGCAGGGCCAGAAGACGGTGACCGACAATGTGAAGGTCTACAGCAATTACTCCTCCGCGAAGATGGCGACGCTGCGGGAGAGCGCCAGCGAGAACGCCCGGTCGGCTGCATCCAGCCTGGTGATCATTGCGGCACTGGCGGTTATCTTCTCCATTGCACTCGGCATCTGGATTTCCCGCTTCGGCATCGCAAAGCCGATCTCGCGTATCGTGGACACGTTCAAGGAACTCGCACGGGGTAACCTCGACGTTTCCATCGAAGGAACTGAGCGTACGGACGAAATCGGCGACCTGGCAAAAACGGCGCATTATTTCCGGGAACAGGCCGGGGAAAACGCCCGCCTAGCCCTGGAGAACGAAGACGAAAAAGCCCGTGCGGAAGAAAAACGCCAGGCGGAACTGCACAAGATGGCAGCCCAGTTCGAGGAAGCTGTCGGTAGCATCGTTCAGTCGGTTTCCGCGGCAGCGTCTCAGCTCGAGACCTTCGCTCGCGAGATGTATGAGACCGCGAATGTAACCTCCGAACGGTCCGGCACGGTGGCAACCGCTTCAGAAGAAGCCTCCTCCAACGTTGAAACAGTCGCCTCCGCGACTGAGGAGCTGACCGCGTCGGTACAGGAGATCTCCGGTCAGGTCGACCGCTCCAACAGCATTTCCGACGAAGCCGTCAGAGACGCGGATTCTGCGGCCAGCAAGGTACACGGCCTGTCCAGCGCCGCCCAGAAGATCGGCGACATCGTCGAACTGATCAGCGGCATCGCTGCACAGACCAACCTTCTTGCCCTCAACGCGACCATCGAGGCCGCTCGCGCCGGCGATGCCGGCAAGGGCTTTGCCGTGGTTGCTGCCGAGGTCAAGGAACTTGCGGACCAGACAGCCCGCGCGACCACCGAAATTGCCGATCAGATCGCGGAAATCCAGAGCTCGACCGACGAATCCGCAACCGCCATCAACGGTGTTGCGACGACGATCGGCAAGGTCAAGGAAATCAGCACTGCGGTCGCCGCCTCGGTGGAGCAGCAGGCTGCGGCAACACAGGAAATTGCGCACAACATCCAGCAGGCCGCCATGGGCACCATGGAAGTCTCGCGCTCGATCGGTACCGTTACCGAAGCGGCTACGAAATCGAGTGCAACCGCGAACGAAGTTCTTCAGGCTTCCGGCGACCTTGCCAAGCAGTCGGAGTTTCTGCAGTCCGAACTGAGCAGGTTCCTGGCCACCATCCGGGCTGCCTGATCAACGACCAAACGGACGTCCTTATGTTTGACAGGCGATGGCGGCCCGGCTGCCATCGCTTTTTTGTTGTCCCGCAGCAGGCAGAAACCTGGTGCGCTTTACCGGTCTTCCTGTTTCAAAAAGAACCGGGACACATCACCAAGCCCTCAGGCTGCGCTGCCCCGAACCTTTACTTCCGGCATTGCCCCGATCAGCATCTTGGCGTAGTCGCTCTTCGGCGCGTCGAAGATCTCGTCGGTCTCGCCCTCTTCGACAAGCTCGCCGCGATAGATGAGGGCAACCCGGTCGCACAGGTAGCGCACCACGGCAAGGTCGTGACTGATGAAGAAATAGGTGAGCCCGAGTCGGTCCTGCAAATCGCACAAGAGGTTCAGCACCTGGGCCTGGACTGACACGTCGAGCGCCGATGTCGGCTCGTCAAGCAACAAGAGCTCAGGACCCGAGGCAAGCGCCCGGGCGATACAGATGCGCTGGCGCTGCCCACCGGAAAATTCGTGCGGAAAGCGCGAGAGGTGCTGGGGTCCAAGGCCGACAAGCGACAGAAGTTCGGCCGCACGATCGGTGCGCTGACCACGGTTCAGATTCAGAATGTCGTTATGAACGAGCATCGGTTCGGTGACGATGTCGCGCACCGACATGCGCGGGTTCAGCGACGCATAGGGGTCCTGAAAAACGATCTGAACGCGGGCCCGCAGGCGCCGAAGTTCGGCGGACGAAAGATGGGCAAGATCCTGCCCCTCGAACAGAATGCGCCCCGCAGTCGGCGTTTCCAGATGCAGAATGGAACGGGTCAGTGTCGTCTTGCCCGACCCGCTTTCGCCGACCAGCCCGAAGCTTTCCCCTTTCTGAACCGAAATCGAAACGTTGTTGAGCGCCTGTACCTCGGCAGTGCGTCCGAACAGCGTGCGCCTGGCACCGTAGATTTTGGAGACATTCTCAATCTGCAGGATCGGCTCAGGCATCGACGAGATCCTCCGTTTCGTTAAGGCGGATACAGGCGGCATGATGCGTGCCGCCAACTTGAACGGGTTGTGGCAGCGTCTGCGTGCAGGCTTCGACGGCGCGTGAGCAGCGAGGCGCGAACCGGCAGCCCGGCGGCGCAGAGATGAGGTTTGGCACCGACCCGCCGAGACCGTTCAGCGAGCCCCGCTTCGAATGCTTGGTCGGGATCGATGCCATCAGAGCCTTGGTGTAAGGGTGCGCCGGGCGCTCGATCACCTCGGCGACAGGACCACTTTCAACGATATTGCCTGCATACATCACCGCGACATGAGAGCAGGTCTCGGCCACGACGCCCAGGTTATGCGTGATCAGGATGACACCGATAAAATGGTCGGCCACCGTCCCCTTGAGCAACTTCAGGATCTGCGCCTGAACCGAAACATCCAGCGCGGTCGTCGGCTCGTCGGCGATCAGAAGATCCGGCCGGCCGATCAGCGCCATCGCGATCAGCACGCGTTGGCGCATGCCGCCCGAAAACTCGTGCGGATAGTTGTCGAGCCGCGCCTCGGCGTTGGGTATGCCGACACGATCCAGCATGTCTCCCGCCAAGCGCCGCGCCGCACGTCGGCGCTCGCGGCGGCTTGCGTTCGGCGGGCAATCGAGGATCGACGCATCGTGACTTGCGGCCGCGAGAGCGACATCAACAAGTTGCTCGCCGATGCGGTAGGACGGATTGAGGTTGGTGGTCGGGTCCTGGAAGATCATCCCGATCCGCTTGCCGCGCAGGCTCTGCACCTCTTTTGCCGGAAGGCTCAGAATATCGCGGCCCTCGAACAGGATCTCGCCGTCGATGTAGCGCGCGGGCGGCGTGGAGACGAGCCGCGAGATAGACAGTCCCGTCAGCGACTTGCCGCAGCCGGATTCCCCGACAAGGCCCCAGATCTCACCGCGATTGACCGTCAAGTCGATGCCGTTCAGAACATGCGCCGCCCCGTCGAAACTGGTCATCGTCAGATGCAGGTTGCGGATATCAAGCAGTGGGTAGGTCATCTCAGCGCCTCGCTTTCGGGTCGAGGATGTCGCGCAGGCCGTCGCCAAGCAGGTTGAACCCGAACACCGCGAAGAACATCGCCATGCCGGGAGCCATAGCCGTCCACCAGTAGTCTGGCATGTAGGAGCGCGAGAGCGACAGAAGGGTGCCCCATTCCGGGGTGGGCGGGCGCACACCGATCCCGATGAAGCCAAGTCCGGCCACCGTCAGGATCGCGAAGCCCATGTCGAGCGACATCTTCACGATGATCGGCGAGACGACGTTGGGCAGGATATGTCGGAAGAGGATGCGCGAGGGATTGGCCCCGATGGCCCGTGCGGCCGTCACATAAACTTCTTCACGCGCGGCCAGCACCTCACCACGGACCAGGCGCGCATATCCCGGCCACCAGGAGAGGGAGATCGCGATCACCATGTTGGTGAAGCCTGGGCCGAGCGCCGCGGCAATCGCCATGGCCAGGATCAGGCTCGGGATTGTCAGCGTGAGGTCGGTCAGCCGCATCAGGCCTTCATCGGTCCAGCCGCCGACAAACCCCGCCACCGCTCCGACGAGTGTACCGATCAGCGTACCGATGAGGACGACCCCGAAACCGGCGAGAACCGAGACCGTTGCCCCTGCCATCACGAGAGACAGGACATCCTGACCAAGTTCGTTCGTCCCGAAGGGATGTGTCAGCGAAGGTGGTTGGAAGCGATTGGCAGTGTCGACAGCTCCGGCTACATGCTCGGGGTATGGTGCCAGGATGGTGCCGAAAGCGGTGAAGAACAGCACGATAGCAACGACAGCCGCACCAAGCATCGACAGCTTGCTTTGCCGAAAGCGAAACAGCGCGCGGCGCAGGCGGTCGTCGGCAGGACGCGGGATCTCGACCTCGGAAGTCTGGGCAGTCTCGCTCATGAGTAGCGTACCTTCGGGTTGATGACCCCGTACAGCAGGTCGATAACAAGGTTGGCGGCAACGAACATCAGGCCGATGACGAGAGCCACACCGATGACGGGCATCATGTCCTGCGAGATGATCGCCTTCGTTGCGTAAAGGCCAAGACCCGGCCAGTCGAACACGGTTTCCACCAGCACGGTTCCGCCCAGAAGCCAGCCGAAGTAAAGCCCGATGACCGTCAGCGTTGCGGAAACGGCATTTCGGGCGATGTATTTGAGGATGATCTTCGCACGTGGCAGGCCGAGCGCGCGGGCGGTCGTGACATAGTCCTGGCCCATCACCTCGATGGTTGAGGCGCGCATCATGCGCATGATCGTGGCCAGCGGCGAGAGGGACATGGCGATGGCGGGCATTGCCAGATGCCGAAGGGCGGTCACGAAGGTGTGCATGTCGCCTGCCAGCAGGGAATCGATCGTGAGAAAGCCGGTTACGGTTGGCGGCGGAATGACGATGATCGGCAGACGGCCGCCGAGCGGCAGCCACATCAGCCACATTGCGAAGCAGAGTTGCAGCAGCAGTCCGAGAAAGAAGCGGGGCATGGAAATCGCGCCGATGGCAACGACCTGCGACAGGTAATCCGGCCAGCGGTTGCGCCAGACGGCGGTTGCCAGGCCAAGCGGGATGCCGATGCATACGGCAATCAGCATCGCGGCGATGACGAGTTCCAGCGTTGCCGGCAGGTAGGCCGCGATGTCAGCCGCCACGGGGCGCCGGGTCAGAAGCGATGTGCCGAGGTCGCCGTGCAGAAGTCCGGACAGGTAATCGAAGTATTGCGTCCAGATCGGCTGATCCAGTCCAAACTCGCGCGCCAGGGCGTCGATTTCGGACTGGGTGGCGTTCGGCCCTGCAGCCAGAGAAACCGGGTCGCCGGGCAACAGCCGCGCAATGGCGAACATGATCACCGTCAGCCCGATGACAACGGGTATAAGCAGCAGGATCCGCCGCAGGATGAAATACAGCATCTCAGACGCCCTTTGATTGGGAACGGCCGGGCGCAGGTATTTGCGCGCCCGGCCTCAACGGGAAGGTCAGAGCGACAGCGGCCAGGCCTCGATCGCATTGGAGGCAACCGGTGTGAAGTGGTAGCCCTTCACGTTGTCGCGCATGCCAAGCTTGCGGCGTTCAAGCACGCCGAAGATGTCCGGCGCGTCGGCAACCACCTTCTTCTGGAATTCTCCGTAGATCTCGACCCGTTTGGCCGGGTCGATCTCCGCACGGCCGGCCTCGATGAGGGCGTCGACCTCCGGATTGTGATAGACGGCGTTCTGCCAGCCACCATTGCGCGAGGAGTGGTAGGCGGCAAAGGCGATGTTGTCGGGATCGCCGTAGTTGGCGGTCTGATAGACCGGGAAGAGATCCGGGAAGGTTTCCGGTGACTTGCAGGCAGCGACCATGTCCGGCCATTTCAGCGGCTGGATTTCCAGGTCGATGTTCAGCTTCTTCAGGCTGTCCAGCATGATCAGCGCCCAACGGCGTTGCTGCTCCAGGCCAGAAACATGAACCATCTTGAGCGTCAGGCCCCCCTCGGGATACTCGGTCTTGGCCAGATATTCCTTGGCCTTGTCGAGATCGGTCCGGTAGACCTCCAGATCCGGATTGAAGCCCAGAATACCGTTCGGCAGCGGGCCCGTCATCAGATCGGCGTAGCCGGCTGCGTCGAGGATAGCCTGATAGTTGGTGGCGTAGGAAATCGCCTTGCGCAGATTGACGTCGGCGAGCGGGCCCTTTTCCGTGTTCATCTTGATCGAGAAGGTACGGTATTCTGGTTCGATCACCCGCACCACGCCTGGTGCGTCCTTCAGCGAGTCCATGTCTTCGGAGGTCAGATCGACCGCGATATGTGCCTCGCCCCGCTGCAGCATCAGCCGCTGCGTTGCCGTTTCACGCACGATCTGCCAGATGACGCCATCAAGGTTGCCGCCAGCCGGCTGCCAGGCGTCGGCCACGCGTGCAAGGTGATATAGCGTACCGACTTCGAAGCGGGCGACCTGGAAGGGGCCGGACCCGGCGGTGTTGGTCAAAAGCCAGCTCTGGCCCTGATCGTCGCCAAGGTTTGCTTCAACGGCGGCTTTCTCCACCACGAAGATCCACGGCAGAACCTGAAGAAAAGCCGCAAACGGTGTTTCCAGCTTGAATTCGACCGTGCCCGCATCCACTGCACTGACGCCTTCCGGGGTCACAATTCCGCGGATCATCCAGGAATTGCCCTTGGCGAGTTCCAGCGCACGCTGGAAGGAATACACCACATCATCCGCGGTTACCGGATTGCCGCTGTGAAACTTCGCAGCCGGGTTCAGTTTGAACGTGTAGGTCAGGCCGTCTTCGCTCATCGTCCAGCTTTCGGCCAGCCCGGGAACCGGCTCGGGCGGATTGCCGGAAACACGGACGAGCGGATCGTAGACGTTGCGCAGGAAGAATGAAGCGGAGTAGCCCGTCGCAGTATGCGGATCAAAGTTCGGAATGTCCTGACCCGATGCGATGATGAGAATGTTGCTGCCCGACTGGGCAAAAAGCTGTGTGGGGAAACTCGCTGCCGCGAGGCCCGCCCCGGCCATGGCCAGAAGGCCACGGCGGGAGACATTGAACTGCTTGGATACGGTCATCAGTTTGCTCCTTACTGGATCGGTCTGTTTTCTTTTCTTTTTATCTTGAGCCCTCAGGCCCCTACCTTCCCTAGTTCCTTTTCCGCGTGTGCCTGTTCGGGTACCGCAGTGTTCTGGTAATGCTGGCGCACGTGTTCCGGTGTCACGTAACCATGGGCCAGGTCACGGGCCACAGCGGCCTGGTCGCGTTCGTCCGGGTTGCCGAAGCCGGCACCACCGCCGAGCACAAGCTCGACGATCTGGTCGGTCGTATGGAGGGACACCAGCGCGCCGGTGCCGCAGTCGCGCAGCAATTCGCCGTCGCTGCTTTGCACAAGACCGCGTGCCCCGCCGCCCGCTTCGCCGCCGAACAGGCCCGGGATCGGGTTGTCGACGCCTTCCGGATAGACCGAGACAAGCATTTCCTGACCGTCCTCATCGCGCTTGCGGAAGCGGACCATCTGACCAAGCCCGCCCCGGCTCTTGCCGGCGCCGCCGCTGTCCGCCAGGAAGGTCTTTTCCAACACCAGCACGGGAACGCGGCTCTCCATCAATTCAATGGATGTATTTGCAGCCGAGGTTGGCCAGAGCAGCGAGGAATGACCGTCCTTGCGCTCGGAGCCGCCCTGTCCGCCGCCGCAGAACAGCATGTCGGAATAGAACTGACCGTCACGGTCCTGGCCATAAATATTGGCTGCCACTGCCAGCCCGGTGAAGGATTGCACCTTGTCCGGCGCCGCCTGTGCCAGCGCCCGGAAGATGTTCGGCGCAAGATACCAGCCGGTGCGTGTCCGCAGGTTCACCGCCGCCGGATACGTCGGGTTCAGGATCGACCCCTCCGGCGCCTTTACCGTGAATGGACGATAGCAACCCGCATTGCCCCGAACCGAAGGTGTCAGCATGCATTTCAGCGGATAGGTGGCATGCGCCGCCGTGTAGTTCAGCGTGGCGTTGAGGCCACCTTGCGGCAACTGCGGCGGAGCCCCGTCGAAATCAACGGTGATGTTGTCGTCCTCGACCTTCACCAGCACCGGATAGGTGATCGTTTCTCCGAGCGGATTGTTGGTGATGGTCGAGCGGTACTCGCCATCCGGCAAGGCACGAATGGCATCGCGCATCGCCTTTTCAGACAGACCCTGCACAACTTCCGCCAGAGCGCCAAGGTCATGCATTCCGTAGTCATGCATGAAGGCATCCAGACGCTCGACGCCCAGCTTGTTTGCCGCGACGAAGGAGAAGATATCGCCCAGAACCTGTTCGCCGTTGCGCACGTTCTGCTTGATGAGGTGGATCAGCGTTTCGTTGGGAACCCCCGCATCGAACAGTTTCATCGGCGGGATCTGCAGGCCCTCTTCGTAAATCTCACGGGCGCGGAGCGAGTCCTTGGTGCCGCCGATATCAGAGACATGGCCAACCGTGCCCATCAGTCCGACGAGCCGGCCATCCCGGAACGCCGGCGTGACGATGGCTATATCGAAGAGGTGACCCGCACACAGCCAGGGGTCGTTCGTGATCAGCACGTCGCCCGGCTTCAGCGTCTCGGCCGGATAGGCCTTGAGCAGCGCCTTGACCGCACGTGGCAGCGTCAGATTGAAGACCGGCATTGCGCGCGGGGAATGCGCCAGGGTCTCGCCGTCCTTGTCCAGGAGTTCGCAGGCAAAATCCTGAGCCTCGGCGATGACCAGCGAGAAGGCTGTGCGGCAGACGGTGAGCCACATTTCCTCCACCACGTTGACGAGGCGGGACCACATGATCTCCAGACCGATCGGATCGGACTGAATACGCGCCACGGCATCCGCACGGGACATATCGGCGGTCACCAGCGCGTCAGCAGCCTTCATGGTGCCAAGCGTCACGCAAAGGTTCAGACCATCGTCGATGGCAACGCTGTCGGACGGGCCGATGACGGTCGTGGACTCACGCTCCTCGATAATCGCCGGCCCCTTGATCTCGTCGCCGGACTGCAGGGCGTAACGATCGTAGACAGCGGTCTCGAACGCGCCTTCTTCGAACCAGCACTGACGGTAGCCCTTGATCCGTGTGGCAACGTCGCCGCCCCCGGCAGCACCGGTCAGAGCCGGTTTCGGGGTCGGACCGGCAACCCGGACGCGGAAGTTGACCGCCTCGAAACGCGCGCCTTCGAAAGGTTCCGCATAACGGGCCGAATAGGCACGCACAAAGGCTGCCCGGATATCCGGCAGGTCGGTCTCGCTGAGGTCGTTGACCGGCAGCGGCACGGAGATGTCGTGCATCTGACCAACAAGCCGCATGTCGGCACTGCGTTCGATGATCGCATCGCCCCGGCCAATGCCGGCACGCTCCAGATGACGCAGGCCTTCTTCTTCAAGCTCGTGCAGAAGCGCGTTGACACCCGCTGCGTCGAAGCCCGGCGCAAGTTCCACTCGTAGCGAACGCACATCCTCGAAGGACAGCGGCGCGGCAAGGAAGCCGAGGGCCGATGCGGCACCGGACGCCGGCGGGATCAGAACGGAGCTGACACCCATGACACGGGCAACGTCCACCGCATGGGCAGGACCTGCGCCACCAAAGCCGACCATCGCATATTCACGCGGATCCTTGCCGCGTTCCACCAGGTGAACGCGCGCGGCCGAGGCCATGCTTTCCACGACAACCTTGTGGATGCCGAGGGCCGCGTCTTCCACAGTCAAACCGAGCGGCTCCGCCACGCTGGCAATGGCCGAGCGAGCCGCGTCCAGGTCGAGCTTCATGCGACCGCCGAGAAAGAAGCCCGGATCGTAGTAGCCAAGCACAAGGTTGGCGTCCGTAACCGTGGGCTGCTTTCCGCCAAGGCCATAACAGGCCGGGCCCGGATCGGAGCTGGCCGAGTGCGGCCCGACTTTCAGGAGGCCCACTTCGTCGATTGCAGCGATGGAGCCGCCGCCCGCGCCGATCTCGATCATTTCGATCACCGGAGCCTTGATCGGCAGGCCGGAGCCCTTGGTGAAACGGTGCACACGGGCGGCTTCCATCATTGGAGCCACTTCTGCGCGGCCGTCCTCGATCATGCAGGCCTTAGCCGTGGTGCCGCCCATATCAAACGAGATGACGTCCTTCAGACCGGCGCCTTCAGCGAACAGCGCCGTTGCCAGTCCGCCACCGGCCGGGCCACTTTCGAGCAGCCGGATCGGGAAGTCGCGTGCGGTTTCCAGCGAAACAAGGCCGCCAGCGGAATGCATCAGCCGCAGGGGACCGGCAAAGCCGCGTGCTCTTAGCGCCTCTTCCAGCCGGGTGAGGTAACGATGCATCAGGGGCTGAACGAAGGCATTCGCACAGCTCGTCACGGTGCGCTGGTATTCTCCCATTTCGGCGACAACGTCGCTCGAAATCGAAATCGCGAGATCCGGGAACGCTTTGCGCACGATTTCGGCAGCGCGGCGCTCATGTGCGGAATTGGCGTAGGAATGCATGAAGACGATGGCGATCGCCTCGCACCCTTCAGCGACAAGTGCCTTTGCCGCGGACAGAACTGCGGCTTCATCAAGCGGGGTCACGACATCGCCGGCGGCGGTAACGCGCTCATCCACTTCCAGACGAAGGTCGCGGCTGACGATCGGGTCCGGGAAAGAAACGAACAGGTCGTAAATGTCGTACCGCTGTTCCGTGCCCATTTCCAGAATGTCCCGGAAGCCCTGCGTGGTGATCAGCCCGACCGGCGCGCCCTTGCGCTCGATCACCGCGTTGGTGACGAGCGTGGTGCCGTGAACGATCTCGGACAGGTCGGCATGGCTGATGCCACGCATTTCCAGGATTTCTTCCAGCCCCTTCAGGGCCGCCTCGGATGGGTCATGCGGAGTGGTCAGGCGCTTGTGCAGCGTGACCGAAGCCGTCTGCCGATCATAGAGAACGAAGTCCGTGAAGGTCCCGCCAATGTCGAAGCCGACGCGCCAGCGGGGTTCGGAAGTTGTCATTCCAGTCGTCCTTTCATCAAATCTTCGGGGTGACAAAGCCGGTATCACCCAGTTCTTCGGCTATCCGCGTCGCTCCTGCGGCAAGTGCGGCAAGCATTTCGTTGTGGCCGCTCTGATCGACGACCGCGTGCGGGTAGACGATGCAGAGGCTGACAGCCTCGTCGGTGGCCGGATCAGCAACCGCAATGGCAATGGAATCGACGCCGGGCGTCGCTTCCTGACTGGAGGTTGCGTAGCCCGTGGTCCGTACTTCGGAGAGTTTTTCAAGAAGGACATCAAGTGCGGTGTCACCTTCATAAAGGGCCCGCACCTCCTCGTCCGTCAGCCGCGCCAGCAGAGACCGGCCGGTGGCACTCATCGCGGCGGGAAGACGGCGGCCGATGTTGCTGACAACCCGCAGGGCGTTGGTACCGGGAAAATCAGCGACCGCAGTCACCTCCCGGCCTACACGCAGCGTGATGTAACCGGTGTGCCCGAAGCGCAGTCCAACCTCGCTCATGACTTCGCTTGCGCGGCCGATAAGGCCCGACGACCGGCGGAAGGCCGCCGCAAGGTCGAGCATCAAGCGGCCTGGCCTGTGGCGACGGGTGTCACCGATGGTTTCCAGCATGCCGGCCTCACGCATTGCCTTCAGAAGCCGGGACGCATTCGCCTTGGGCATATCCAGGCGCGTCGTCACTTCAGACACCGTCAGGTCGGTGCAGTCCGCTCCGAAGAGCCTGAGCACATCAGCAGCATTCTTGAGGATCGACATCGGTCAAAGTTCCATTTTATGGATCTACTGTTCCATTTTTTGTTACTATGTTGCCCGGAGAAATTTTGTCAACCGGAATCTGGATGCCCGTCACCCAAACGTGCGAACGCAAACGGCCGGCCCCAGGGAGGGCCGGTCGCGGCAAGGAACTGAAAACGGAAAGAGAAATGTTCGGCGGATCAGCCGCCCCGTGTTTCCACGATGCGCGCAAAAATACTCGCGCCGACAGGCAGAATCGTGTCGTCAAAGACAAAGCCGGGATTGTGCAGCGGCACGTCGCCATTGTGGCCGAGGTTGAAGAAAGCCCCTGGAACAACTCTCAGCAAATCGGCTATGTCTTCCGATCCCATGGTCACCTCGGCGTCCGCCGCCGCGTTGTCACCAACCACATCGCGAGCGGCCCGGATGGCATCCGCAGCGCGATCCGGATCGTTGATGAGCACGTCGAAGACACGGCGGACATCAACGTCGATGCGCACATCATGAGCAGAGGCAACACCGCTGCAGATTGCACGAAGCCGGTGTTCGATCATGTCGCCATCCGCCGCTTCCATGAACCGGAAGGTTCCGCGCAGGACAGCCTCGGAGGGAATGACGTTGTAGGCAGAGCCTGCATGAAATTCCGTCACCGACACCACAGCGGCGTGGGTCGGATCGGTGTTGCGCGACACGATCTTCTGAAGTTCGTTGATCAGTCCCGCACCGACCGCGATCGGGTCCGCCCCCATCTGAGGCATGGCGCCATGACTGCCCCGGCCGTGAACCTCGATATCGAAAAAGGCAGCGCCCGCCTGCGCCCTTCCCGGCCGGATGCTGACCTGTGAATGGGAGTTGTAGGGAGAATTGTGAAGACCATAGAGTTCATCGCAGGGAAACCGCTCGAACAATCCGTCCGCCAGCATCGCCCTTGCCCCGCCGAGCCCTTCTTCCGCGGGTTGAAAGATAAACACCACGCGGCCCGCAAAATTACGGGTTTCAGCCAGATAGCGTGCAGCGCCGAGCAGCATCGTCATGTGCCCGTCATGGCCACAGCCGTGAAAGACGCCCGGGTTCTTGGAGCTGTAAGGAAGGTTTGTCTGCTCTTCCATCGGCAAGGCATCCATATCTGCCCTGAGCCCGATTGTCCTGCCTGGACGCGCCCCTTCCAGGACGCCGACGACACCGGTTCCCCCGACACGACGCGTAACTTCAATGCCCCAGCTTTCCAAGAGGCTGGCAACGTTGGCGGACGTTCTTTCCTCACAAAACCCGATCTCGGGAAATTCATGAAAATCCCGCCGGATCGCAGTGAGGTCCTCGGCATAACTTGAAATGAGATCTAGGACGGGAATGGCTGGATCCTCCTGTTCACGGGCACCCGACGCGCGATATTTTGACAGTTTGAGACCTTGGAAATCGGATAGGACGGGTGGGAGCCAGTCATCTGGGCGCGATTTCCAAACGCGATGCTGGGTACAACATTCGGATCGTTTGGCATAGCCGCCAAATTCCGTTTCAGCTGGCTACGCGGAGAATGCCCGCTTCGGGGTGACAGGCGGACCGGCGGACAGGTTCACCTATTCGGAAATGTCCACGTGCTGCAGTGCATCGCTTGGCGAAAGTGATATGTCATAAACTTAAAGCAGACAAATCTGCTGGAAATTGATGACCAAAAGCATCCATAGAGGTCATGGTCCGACTTTCCAAAATCCTGACAGGAGAGAGAAATGAGCAAGACCCGTCACCATCAATACGACGAAGTCTACGGAGCACGGGACGCCGTTTCCTCGCTGCCGAAATCGGAGTTCCCCAAGAGCGAACGAGACCCGCGCCATGTCTATGCCGTCGTCCGGGACGAGTTGATGCTTGATGGCAATGCGCGGCAGAACCTGGCGACCTTCTGCCAGACCTGGGAAGAACCGGAAATCCATCAACTGATGGAGGACTGCATCGACAAGAACATGATCGACAAGGACGAATACCCGCAAACGGCAGAAATCGAGCGGCGCTGCGTGCAGATGCTTGCAGACCTCTGGCATGCTCCGGAAGGCTCGGCGACGGGGTGTTCGACGGTCGGTTCAAGCGAAGCGGCCATGCTTGGCGGCCTTGCCATGAAAAGACGCTGGGAGGCAAAGCGGCGCGCCGAAGGCAAGCCGACCGACAAGCCCAACCTGATCACCGGTCCGGTTCAGATCTGCTGGCACAAGTTCACCCGCTACTGGGATATCGAACACCGCGAAATTCCCATGGAAAACGGCCGGTTGCTGATGACGCCGGAGGAAGTCCTCAAGCTATGCGATGAGAACACGATCGGGGTGGTTCCCACTCTAGGTGTCACCTTCACGGGGGAATTCGAGCCGGTAAAGGACGTCAGTGATGCGCTGGACGCATATGAAGCCGATACCGGCCTGGACATTCCCATTCATGTCGATGGCGCAAGCGGTGGTTTCCTCGCACCCTTTTGTGCACCCAAGCTGGTCTGGGATTTCTCGTTGCCGCGCGTGCGTTCGATCAACGCCTCGGGTCACAAGTTCGGCCTTGCTCCTCTGGGTGTGGGCTGGGTGCTCTGGCGGGAAGAGAAGGACCTGCCGGAGGACATGGTGTTCTGGGTGAATTATCTCGGCGGCAACATGCGCGACATCGCGCTCAACTTCTCACGTCCGGGCGGACAGGTCGTCTGCCAGTACTACAACTTCCTTCGTCTGGGCCACGAGGGATACGCCAAGGTGCACGGCGCCTGCTACAAGAGCGCAAGGTATCTGGCAGATGAAATCGGCAAACTGGGTTTGTTCGATGTGGTTTTTGATGGCGACCCGGAGCGCGGCATACCGGCGGTTTCCTGGAAAATGAAAGAAGGCGAAGACCCCGGGTTCAATCTGTTTGACCTCGCCGACAGGCTGCGTGTCCGGGGATGGCAAGTTCCGGCCTACACGCTCCCGGCCAATTGCCAGGATCAGGCCATTCAGCGCATCCTCGTGCGCAACGGCGTCAGCCTGGATCTCTGTTCACTCCTGATCGACGACATGAAATCCGCGCTGGATCACCTCACCGTCCATCAGCCGAGCAAACCTCTGCAAAGCGACGAATTCTCTGGATTTCACCACTAAGCGTGGACGTCCTGCGCTCCTCGGAGCGCAGGACAGCCATTCGGCCCTCGTAACAAGAGAAGCCGGGACTGCAAGAGCGTGCGGGAAGCGGAATGAACGGAACAGAACAGGCTTTTGCCGCAACCATGGAAGAAGTCCACCGCAAGGGGCCCTGGCCGTTCGTCACCTACAGAAGGTTCAGCCTGCCGGGCGAACACTTCGTCTGGCGCTCACGGCGGCACAGAAAGGGGCTTGTTCGGCTGCCGCAGCAAAGCAGCCAGCCCTTCTGGCATCGTCCGGCGTACAACTGGTGGACGGGCCTGTCGTTTGCGATTGGCGCGTTCCTTTTCATGCTCGGATCGTTGCTGTCGCTTGTGCCGACCTCCCTTGAGAGCCTGCAGATCAACCTCATTTTCTTCGCCGGTTCCGTCCCTTTCACCATCGCTGGCTACCTCCAGCATTTCCAGGCAGCCAACACGGTAGAGTTCACCGGCACGGCACCACAGGCCGCGTCCGATCAACCCATCCGGTTCATAGGCTGGCAGCCGGCAAACGCTGGCTGGTGGTGTACGCTGACCCAGTTCGTCGGAACGGTCGCGTTCAACTTCAATACCTTCGACGCAATCCACGCGCCTGCGGCCTGGTACACCCAGGATCTTGTCATCTGGGTGCCCGGGATGATTGGATCCGTCTTGTTTCTGGTCTCCGGCTACCTCGCCTATATCGAGGCAGGTCACGCGCACTGGTCGTTCAGGCCTTTCGAGATGGAATGGTGGATCGTCTTCATCAACCTTCTCGGTTGCGTCGCGTTCATGATCGCGTCGACGATTGCCTTCACCCCGAAGGGCGCCGAGCCAGCCTGGATCGGCCAGATGTCGAACGCCAATCTGTTCACGGGCGCCCTCTGCTTTTTCACAGGTGCCGTGCTCCTGATGATCGAAGCCCGGATGGATTGGGAAAAGACCGCGCATCTGTCCCTCTCCAGCGAGCCCGCCGTGCAGTCATGAGCGTTGCCGTTTGGGAGCGCACTTCGCCCCGACGCCAAAGCTGCTGACACCGGACCCGGTCCGGAGTGATTGACAACCATTTGCAATGAAGCCCGGTGCTGCCCAGCACCGGGCTTCAGTCTTATCCGTCCATCAGACAGCTTGGGAGCGGAGGTCGGCCGGCACCTCCGAGAGCGCCGTCTCCAGAGCTTCAAGACACCTTGCTGCATCGGCATTGCTGAACACGAGCGGCGGACGGATCTTGATGATGTTGCCGAGGGGCCCGGTGGAGGAAACCAGAACGCCGAGCGACTTCATTCGTTCACGCACCCAGCGGGCTGCGAGTTTCGCCGGGGCCCTGGTGGTGCGGTCCGTCACGAGTTCGACGCCGAGGAAGAGACCTCGTCCCTGAATGTGGCCGACGATCTCGTGCCGTTCCATCAGGTCAGCAAGGCCCGCACGCATGGTTGCCCCGCTCCTGGCCGCATTGCCCTGCAGGTTTTCTCCCCAGAGCACGTCCAGACACGCATTGCCAACGACCGCCGACACCGTATTGCCGCCGAAGGTGTTGAAGTAGCCGCCATTTGCCTGAAGCTTTGCGGCAATGTCACGCCGTGTCACAAGCGCCGCCATCGGATGCCCGTTCCCCATCGGCTTGCCCATGGTGACAATGTCCGGTTCCACGCCAAAGGCCTGGAACCCCCACATGTGCGTTCCCGATCGCGCGAAGCCCATCTGAACCTCGTCGGCAATTGTCAATCCGCCATGGGTCCTCACTCTCGCATAGACCTCAGACAGATAGTCCGGCGGAGGAACGAGAGATCCGTTCCCGTCGAAAATTGAATCGATCATCAGGCCGGCAAGTCCTCCGCCCCGGTCGTCAAGAAGGCGCGCTGCGCTGTCGACATGGCCGGCATATTTCGACCCGGCGTCGTTGTCGCCATGCCTGTAGAGCCCGCGGTACAGATTGGGCGGCGGCACTGTTTCCACCCAACCGGGTCTGTCGTTGGCGTCATAATCGATGAGCGACAGCGGGGCGCAGACCGAGGTATTGCCGTGATAGCTGTTCTCGGTAATGACGATCCCTTCCTTGCCCGTCACAGCCCGGGCCATTCGCACGGCCAGATCATTCGCCTCGGACCCCGTGCAGACGAAAATCCAGGTATCGAGATGCGCCGGCAACGTCGACGACAATCGTTCGCCCAACCTGACCACTTCACGGTGCAGATAACGGGAATTGGTGTTGAGCGTACTCGCCTGACGCGTCAGCGCGTCGACGACATAGGGATGGCAATGGCCGAGATTTGCGACGTTGTTGTAGCAGTCCAGATATTCGTTGCCCGACGCGTCGTAAACCTTGCAACCACGCCCCCTGACGAGCTCAAGCGGCTCGTTGTAGAAAGTGTAGGTCTTGCCGAGAACGGTTTCGCGATGCTGCAGCAAAGACGGGGTGGGAAGCGACTGAACCGTGGAAACAGCCGTGCTCATCGGCACGACAGACGGCAGCATGCCGGCGACAAAAGCGGCGTCGGTCACCTGTGCAATACGCTCGATCGCATTCATGTAGAAGGCCTGCAAGTCACCTAGCGGCGTATCGAGCCCGTTGACTGAAGACTGGTAGGAAACGATCCCCACTTGCAACAGCAGCCGAGCAAGCACGAGGCGGCGCAGAACCGCAAGGTCATCGGCTTCCAGAGGCATGAACCGCTGGTACCCCCGTGCAAGGCAGGTTGCAGCGTAAACCGGGTCGTCTGCCCAGTGGATCAGCGAGGCAATCGTAACGGCCAGATCTTGTACGACAGGGCCATAGACCATGTCGCCGAAGTCGATGACACCCTGGACGCTGAACCCGGAAGTCAGGTCCGCAAGGACGTTGGATTCGTGAAAGTCGTTGTAGATGACCTGTGCGCGAAGCTTCGGCAAGTCCTCGGACGTCGCCTTGGCCAAGTCCGGCAACAGGTTTCGCGCAACCGGTCTGATGCGCTCAGGCATATGGATCAGAAGCCGTTCGGCAAGCTGAGGAGCGTTTTTCAGATCCCAAGGCATGCTCGCCGGGGAGCCACGGCCCTGAAACCCCTGAAGCGCACGCGCCAGGCGGCCACTCATCGCCCCCAACGTGATCAGCTCTGCCGCTTGAAGCGTGTGTCCGGAGGACTTGATGCAGTCAAGAAGCGTTTGCCCTGCAAGGAAGGTCAGAACCCTCACGGTATGCATCTGGCCGTTCGCGTCGGAAAGACGGCCCATGGCTTTCCCTTGCAGGGTCCGCTTGACCCGCGGCACCGGATAGCCTGCATCGATCCTTGCAATATGATCCAGCGCCTCGATCTGGAACGCGAGGCTTTCGACTGGTTCTTCAAGTGAGGCCACCTTGACGACGAATTCCTGCCCCTCGCCTGTGGCCAGACGGAAATTCTGTTCGCGCTCCCCGCCCAACCGGCGCCATGTTCCCGTCAGGCCGTATAAAGTCGCAACTTGTTCTTCAATCAAGGCAAGATCCAGATCCGGCGCCGAAATGCTGGCAAGCATGGCGTCAATCTCATCGAGCTTCGGATTTGACTGCATATTCAATAGGTTACCTCATAGTGCGGGGAAGACCATCCGCCTGGCGGGCACGAACTAAGTCGCATAATGCTCGGGCAGATAGCCCAGGCAAGCACCGGACAGGTTCAGGTCCGCCTGTGCGACCGAAAGCCCCACGGCTTCCACCACGAGAAGGAAGTCAAGGATGAGACGGATGTCCGCGTTGTGACGTAGAACAGATTGCGCGGATTACCGTCGCACTTGCGCACCTTCCGCCGCGACGTCTCATCACCGCTCAATCCGCTGGTGGTCAGGATAAATCGAGGAACGTCCGCAAAAAATACCGATGAAAAAACCGATACATTGAAATTTACAAATGTAAATCATGCGCCTTGGCGATGACCTCGGCGACGTAGCCGACATTCGCAGCCTGCTCTCCCGTCCGGATGGCAAGCTCAATGTCGGCAAAGTAGTCCTCATCTGGAACGGCGAGCCGGCGCAGGCGGCCCTGCTGCTCGAACACGCTCGCATAATGCACGGGCAGGACACCGAGGTAAGCGCCCGAAAGCACCATCAGCACCTCCGCCTCGATGTCATAGGCGATGCGGTTCAGGACGGTACTGTCGGTACGTTGTGCTCTGACCCCATTCCAGTATCCCCGATAAACCCAGGGGTAGGCGTGGCAATCGGCGCTGGTGACGGCATCATCCGATGCCTGAAAAAGCGGGTGCCCCTGACCGCAGTAAACGACATGTTCCTCACGATAAAGGGTCCGGTAAGCAAGGCTCGCCACCTTGATGTTGGACCCGCCGATGCCGACGTCCAGCTCGTGTTCCGCGACCGCCTTGGTGATGTCGTTGGGGCGCATGATTTTCAGGCTCAGCTCGATTTCAGGCGCCGTGCGGGAGAGCTCCTCAATCGCTTCGGACACCTTCAGCTGCGGGTCGGTCGCCAAGCAGTCGACAATACCGACGGTTACCTTTCCAGACAAGCCGCTTCCAAGGCCGGACAGCCGGGCGGAACTTGCCTCCAGCATGCCCGTCAGTTCCAGACTGACTTCGTAAACTCGGCGCCCCTCTTGCGTCAGGGAAAACCCGCGGCGGCCGCGCTCGCAGAGTTTGGCCCCCAGCCGTCTCTCGAGCGCTGTCAGGTGATTGGATATCGTCGGCTGGCTGAGTGAAAGCTCCATCTGTGCGGCGGAAATTCCGCCATTGCGCACAACGCTTTCGAACACGCGCAACAGGTGAAGGTCGGACCCTGATATCTTCATGGACATAGGTTGCACCAAATGTCTGGGATCGCAATCCCCGGGGCAACATAGCCAAAGGCCCGCCGTGGCGGGCAGGCCTTCGATGAACAGAAGACGACAATCGTCTCCGCTATCAGCCCTGCTCAAAGTGACCGGTGTTCACCATGAGGCAAAGGATCGTGTGCAGGACCTGTGCCGCAATCTGAGCCGTGTTGGTGCTCGGATCGTATTGCGGCGCAACCTCCACCACATCACCGCCAATGATGTTAAGCCCGTTCAGGCCGCGCAGGATCTGCAGCACCTCTCTCGGCTGCAGGCCGCCCACCTCGGGTGTTCCCGTTCCTGGGGCAAAGCCCGGATCCACGCTGTCGATATCGAAGGAAACATATGTCGGCCCGTCGCCAACGATCTCGCGCGCCTTTTCGATCAACCGGGGGATGCTCGCTTCGCCCACGTCTTCGGCATGAACCACGGTCATGCCGCTTTCATAAGAGAACTCCCACAGATATTCAGCCGGACCGCGAATGCCGATCTGGATCGTTCGGCGCGGGTCGAGCACACCGTCCAGAACGGCGAGGCGGAACGGACCGCCGTGCTGGAACTTGGCCCCTTCATAGGGTCCGGCCGTATCGCAATGGGCGTCGATGTGAATGAGCCCCACCGGCTCCTTTTCACCCAGAGCCTTAAGGATGGACGCCGTGATGGAATGGTCACCGCCAACGCTCAGCGGACGCACGCCCGCAGCAACAAGGCGGCGGTAGAAGTCCTCGATGTCCTTGTGGCACTGGGCAAGATCGAAACGGCTGAGCAAGGGAACGTCTCCGATATCCGCGATTTTCGCCTTGCCCATTGGAGAGGTCTTGAGCACGTGGTCGTATGGACCAATACGCTCGATGGTGCGCAGGGCTCTTGGGCCAAAGCGAGTGCCGTTGCGGTTGGTTACACCCAGATCCATCGGCACACCGAGCAAGGCTATATCCAGACCGCCGAAGTCGTCGGCGTCCTGAGCCTCTGGAAAGGCCCGAGCATCCAGAAAGGTCGGAATGCCCGCGAAAGGCCACTTGCGCTTGTCGCCGCCACTGAACTGGGACCGGGCCACTTCCTGAAAATGCGGGTCAAAAATATCACCGCCGGACGCATTGCCATACTTGTCTCGAAGGGCATCCAGATGCGCTTTTTCCACCATTATGAAATTCTCCTCATGAACGCGCACAACCTTAATGGGCCGGGGCCCGGATGTATTTCGGATTCTCCCGAAGTGATCGCGCCAATATTCTTATGTTTCCAGACGGACTGAGGAGTCCTCAAAGCCCACAACATGGCCAATACCGCAATTCGCTACACGATTTGCGGAGGCAAAGCTTCCCAAGCCGCGGAGGAAGTCGAAGCGCAGGAGCTGCTTCGAAAGAATTCTTTTGGGACGTAATCACGCCTCAGGGCACCGCCGCACAAGGCACGGATTTTCTTTAAAGTCTTTCAACGCCTGAGCAGAAAGGCTTTTGACACTTCTCCTTTTGTGCAAAGGCACAACCAAGTCCTCGGTCTCATTTCCTGCGCAGTGTCTTGGGGGCGATACCGAACTCTGCCTTGAAGGCACGGCTGAAATGGGCGGCGTCGTTAAACCCCCATCGGAACGCAATTTCGGTGATCGTGTCGCGGCAATGCGGCCGCGAGAGATCCGCGTGGCAGCGGCGCAGCCGCTCCCGCCGCATGAAGTTGCAGCAAGTGTCGTTGTTGTGCGCGAACACCGTATGCAGGTATCGCAACGAGACGCCATGCGCCTCTGCCACCGTCCTGGGATCGAGGCGACCGTCTTCCAGGTTGTTGCCGATGAAGCGGCAAAAGGCGGAAAAGTGGTCACGGTGCGCCACCGATGCCGACGCAGGCTCCTGCCGCGTGGTCAGCGTTGCCATCAAGAGGCTCAGGATCGGCTGCATAACCGCTTCAGCGTCCTTTTCCTCGATTGCCGTGAAATCGCGCGCAAGCCGCCGAAGCGCTTCGGCCGAAATGCCGCTGACAGCGCTCGAATTCTTGACCACCGTTCCGGCAAACCGCTCGACGTCCCATTCCAGGCGCTTGGCCCGGAATTTCGGTATCAACAGCGTGAGTTTGTGCAGCCGACTCGTGACCTTGAAATCCATTTCACGCTCGCTGTCCCACAGCACGAAGTCGCCCGCCGACAGCTCGGCCTGACGGTCGCCCTGACGAATGATTTCATGGCCGCTGAGTTCGAAAAGCACGCCGAAATAGGCCTCGTTGCTGTGGCGCAGTTCGGGTTTGCGGCGTGAGCCCTCGCAGGGATCGCAAAAGCATTCGACCACACGGATGCCGTCGAGAACACGCTCACGAATGTCAGCATGAAATTCCGACGTTCTGGAAGGTCTGAGGTCCCAGTCCAGATGCGTTCTGCTCAAGGCGTGGCGCCAGGCCTCGAATTGAGCAGTGCCATGATGGGATTGCGTCGACCAGGTCTCGGCATCCATTGTCTTGTCTCCTCCCGGAAGCGTCTCTCGACGCTCTTTGTGCGCGGATGGTCAAATACCGGCGCATCCGTTGGCAAGACCTGACGTCATCCCTGGCTCAACAATTGCTCATCCCGACGTCTCGCCTGCGCCTCGAGTTTAGGCGAACCGGGGAAATTTACCAGATGCCGGTGCATTGGCAGGCAAACCTGCTTTTGAACCCGGCATCGAAGCTGCAAGGGAGGACGCAGACACATGCGCAAGGACATCGAGTTCAAGACAGAAGACGGCGTGACGTTGCGTGGCTGGCACTATGTGCCCGACAACGCATCCGGCCCGGTGCCAACCATCGTGATGGCACACGGGTTTTCGGCGGTGAAGGAAATGTATCTCGACCGCTTCGCCGAGGCTTTTGCTGCCGCCGGGCTGGCCGCAGTTGTTTTCGACAACCGCAATTTCGGAGCCAGCGACGGCGAGCCACGCTACGAAATCGACCCCTGGCAACAGGTTCGCGACTACCGCGATGCTATCACCTGGGCAGAAACCCTGCCGGAAACCGATACCAAACGGATTGGAATATGGGGTTCAAGCTATAGCGGCGGCCACGTGATGGTGGTTGGAGCCCTGGATCGACGGGTTAAATGCGTCGTCGCACAAGTGCCTCTCGCCAGCGGACACCGCAATGCGCGCCGGCTCATCCGCGCCGATTATCTGGCCGGCGTGCAGGCAATGTTCGATGACGATCGCCGTGCCCGGATGAACGGTGAATCGCCTGCGATGATCCCGGTGGTCGCCGAGGACCCGGCAGCCCCCTCCGCACTGCCCACACCCGATAGCTGGACCTGGTTTACCGAGACCGGCAAGACCCGTGCGCCATCCTGGCACAACGAGGTGACCTTGCGCTCCGTTGAGATGTTCACCGAATACGAGCCGATCAGCTATGCCAAATACGTCAGTCCGACGCCGATGATGATTGTCGTGGCACTGGGCGACGTGCTGACAGTGTCCGACCTGGCATTGGAAGCCTATGAAGAGGCGCTCGGTCCCAAGCGGCTTGTGACGCTGAGCGGCGGCCATTTCGACGCCTATACAGATGATTTCGACGCCTCATCCGTACCAGCAGTCGATTGGTTCCGCGAACACCTGACGCCATGACAAAATCTCCCCGGACGGCCTTCCGGCCGTTCGGATCTGTCTTTTGTGCGTCCTTCAGAAACTCCCGAGGATCTTCGATCGGAGCTTATAGGGGCGCACCCGAACATCAATTGGCTACGTTGTGCCGAGGTCGGCGAGGGCCTTATTCGAAGACCTTGAAACGCTCATAAAGCTGAAAAAGTTGTTTCTGCGAATTGACCCCCATCTTGGTCATCGCTGCTTTCAATTGTTTTCGAACAGTGTCCTGCTGAACGCCTTTGCTGCGGGAAAATTCCGCAAGTGGCTCCATTGCAATGACCGCCGCAATTGTGGCGCTTTCTCCTACGCTCAGCCCGTAAAACTGGGTGATGCGCTCCAGCGTCCGCGACGACAGCACGTCCTGGGGATTGAGCTGCACGATCTTGTAGGTCACCCAGCGCGCCGGTTCCAGCCGTCCATCAATGAAACGGGGAAGTGGGTTGAACACCTGAACTGCGTAAGTCGAATTCGACTTCTTGTCGAGAAGACGCACCAAAGGTGCTTCTCCGTTGCGCACGCGCCGGTGGACCGCCTCCACCTTCTTCTGTTCCGCCGGATCGCGGCAGACCAGTCTGCCGTTTTGAATTCGAACAAAACCCAGGTCGAGCATATCCCGCGCCAACTGGTTCGCATATTCGATCTCACCATTGGCAAGCATGATGATTGCGTATGTCTGCGAGTCGTTGGCGGACCTGTGTACCAGCTCCCGCTCTGCCATCTCACTCCTCAATTGTCGAAGATGAAGCGCCTTTCTGGCGTGCACGACCAGTCGGGAGAAGTCCTCCACTACCTCTTTCGAGAACGCCCCGTCCTTCCGGAGGCTCGTGACGCCGCCTCCCCCTAATCCACCGTCAACCGAGATGTTGCTGCCCATGATCCTGTTCACCCCGTACCGGGGAAACAAGTCATTGTGGATAGGGCTGGAACGCAACCCTTCCGGTGTATTTAGCTGATCGTCCATCAAGACCTCCCCTACGCGCGCCCTGGAAATGAGCTTCAGCCGATAATCGTGATTGACATAGTGCTCGTATTATTCGTCGAGAAATTCCGGGTCCGTGTTTGCAGTAAAATTCAGTCCAAACGACGAGTTGCCCTCACCAAGAAGACACAGGTGAGATAGGGCAGCTCCAAGATGAGAAACGATTTTCGAAAGAGTTAAAGAAAACAACTCCTTACTTTCGACAGCCTCATATAAATCAGAGATAAATTTATCAATTTTCAAGCACATTTCTAAACAACAACATCTGATTCAACACTAATAAAATCAAGAAAAGCAGCATGAAAACCATGCAATCGTACACACAACCCAAAAGGGAATCAATCCCGCCGCTCTGGAACAAATAATTTTCTCGCCTATCGAAAAAATTAATAATTAGTTAATTCTGCCTAGAAAGCTGACCAAACGTCATATTAACCCAGCGCAACGCATTGAAACTCTAAGCCTTTCTTCTAGTCCTTGTTTACGCTGCGGCTTTTTCGAAACCGCCTCTGAAGACAGAGTTAACAATTTTTAAAAATGGTACAGCCCCCATTTGGGGAATGGCTCATATTGAAACAGTCTGGCAATCCTTCTCGCGCATTTCAGCAAGGGTGATTTTTACACCCATTCTTTAATCACCGGTTGTCTTTCGAATTTTGCCGGTGGAATGAGTGAGGAATGGAATAATGCCTAATAACGTAAATCTTTCGGAATTTTTTGACTCAATCCGCGCTACTCTGGCCGAGATCAAGAGCAATACTTCCTCGGTAAACGACATTGAAATCGTGGGTACCTACATCGAAGAAGATGGCAGCGACCCGGCGCCGGATGTTTCCAGCATCAATTTTGTGAACGGAACTACAGGCGATGATGTCCCCCTCAATGGCTCCGAGGGTCTTGACCTCGTACTTGCCAGAAGCGGTAACGACATGCTCGTCGGTTACGGCAGCATCGACATCCTGCTCGGTAGTGACGATGTCGATACGATCGACTACTCCTACCTGAACGACACGGAAAACGGCATCTTCATCGACCTGCGCAGCGGTATCGCCGTGAGCAAGGGCGGTGACATCGACCTGCTGTCGTCCATTGAAAATGCCATCGGTACGGTCAATGACGACGTCATGCTCGGCAACGGCCTGAACAACATCTTCTTCGGTAATGGCGGCAGCGACATCATCGATGGCCGCGGCGGTAACAAGGACGTTGCCCAGTTTGCTGGCAAGGCTGAAGATTACGATATCAAGACCAACGAAGACGGTTCTGTCAGCATCACCAAGGACGGCGACACGACCACCCTTTACAACATCGAACTGGTTCAGTTCGGCGAAGGCAGTGAAGTCGGTGACATCCATCTCTTCAGCGTCACGGACGGCGCGCTCGTCGCTCATAACGATGCAATCGACGTCACCGAAACCACCGATGACGACGAATCGGAAGTTGCAGCAACCTTCAATGTTCTTGGCAATGACGACGAAATCGGTGAAACCGGTGGCCAGGTCATCACCCAGCTGGCGTTCAAAACGGCCGGTGGCGCGATAGTCAACGTCGATGCCGTCGCTAATGCAGATGGCATGCTGGAGGTCGAGGGCAAATACGGCACCTTGTTGCTGGACGTCGAAACGGGCGAAGCAAGCTACGTCTATTCCGAAGAAGCAAACCGTCTCACAGATGGCCAGAAGGGTGTCGATACCTTCGTTTATCAGGTCGTCGGTGGCGACAAGGCCGAATTCAAGGTCACGGTTACCGGTAGCAACGATGCTCCGACGATCGGCGACGACATCTCCCTGAACTTCGTGCCCATCGTTGAATGGCCAGGTACAGAAGACGCAGGTTACGTTCATTCTCGCAGTGGTGTCTTTGAAGTCCACGATCCGGACACGGTCGTCAATCCGACCAATTTTGAAGTCATCATCAGCGAACCGAACCTTACCCTGGCCTCCGGTGCCGGTGACATTCTGGAAATGCCGGGCGATATCTACGCCTCCCTCACGTCCAAGGACACGAACTTCCTCATCTGGACGTTCGACAAGTTCGACGACCAGGGCCGTGTCAGCTATTCGTACAAGGTCCAGGACAAGGCCATCGACTTCCTTGCCGAAGGCGACGTCCTGACCATCGAGTACACGCTGAAGGTTCAGGACACGCATGACCCGAACTCCTTTGTCGAGCGCCCGGTCACCGTGAACATCATCGGCACCAACGACCAGCCGGAAATCCTCGTCGAGCAGAGCGTTCTTGACTTCGCGGTTGATGAAGACCTCAACGCCAATCCGCAGAATATCGGCGAACTGACCGGCAACATCGTGGTCGATGATCCGGATCTGGGCGACACGCTCTACATCTCGGTCGAAGGCAACGGTTCACCGGCCTATTCGGAAGGCGATCTTCCCGATGGCGTCGACATCAATACCCTTCTGACAGCTGGCAACTTCGACTTCACCAGCGGAACGGCACTGGACAACATCTTCGCCGTGCCGAAGGGCGAAGACGGCAATGTCGAGTTCACCTATGCCTACAACGGCTCGGCCAATCTCGACTGGCTGGCGGACGGCGAAACGCTGACCCTGACGTTCGACGTGAAGGTGAGCGACCGGAACTGGTTCCCGGAAGGCACCGACACCACCCAGATCACCATCACAATCACCGGGACCAATGACGTTCCCACGCTGACTGCAGTCGACGTGAGCGGTTCCATCGTTGAAGGCGATCCGTCTACCCTGTCCGACACCGGCTCAATCGAGTTCACCGATCTCGACCTCTCCGATACGCCAACGGCAACTTTCGCTGTCAAGAGCGTTGAAGGTCTTGATGGTGTCGGCCTCACTCCCAGCCAGATCGCGAACATTCAGGCCGGCTTCGGACTGTCCGCTGACCCGGGCAACGCGAACAATGGCACGATCAACTGGTCTTACAGCGTTGCGGAAGAGCATCTCGACTTCCTCGCCGCAGGAGAAAAGGTCGAAGTCGTCTACACCGTGACGGTCGATGACGGCAACGGCGGTGTCGTGGATCAGGATGTCACCATCACGATCACGGGCACAAACGATGCTCCGACGATCGGCAACGACATCTCCCTGAACTTCGTTCCCATCGTCGAATTGCCAGGTACAGAGGACGCAGGCTACGTCCATTCCCGCAGTGGTGTCTTCGAAGTCCACGATCCGGACACGGTCGTCAATCCGACCAATTTTGAAGTCATCATCAGCGAACCGAACCTTACCCTGGCCTCCGGTGCCGGTGACATTCTGGAAATGCCGGGCGATATCTACGCCTCCCTCACGTCCAAGGACACGAACTTCCTCATCTGGACGTTCGACAAGTTCGACGACCAGGGCCGTGTCAGCTATTCGTACAAGGTCCAGGACAAGGCCATCGACTTCCTTGCCGAAGGCGACGTCCTGACCATCGAGTACACGCTGAAGGTTCAGGACACGCATGACCCGAACTCCTTTGTCGAGCGCCCGGTCACCGTGAACATCATCGGCACCAACGACCAGCCGGAAATCCTCGTCGAGCAGAGCGTTCTTGACTTCGCGGTTGATGAAGACCTCAACGCCAATCCGCAGAATATCGGCGAACTGACCGGCAACATCGTGGTCGATGATCCGGATCTGGGCGACACGCTCTACATCTCGGTCGAAGGCAACGGTTCACCGGCCTATTCGGAAGGCGATCTTCCCGATGGCGTCGACATCAATACCCTTCTGACAGCTGGCAACTTCGACTTCACCAGCGGAACGGCACTGGACAACATCTTCGCCGTGCCGAAGGGCGAAGACGGCAATGTCGAGTTCACCTATGCCTACAACGGCTCGGCCAATCTCGACTGGCTGGCGGACGGCGAAACGCTGACCCTGACGTTCGACGTGAAGGTGAGCGACCGGAACTGGTTCCCGGAAGGCACCGACACCACCCAGATCACCATCACGATCACCGGTACCAATGACGGACCGGTCTTCTCTAGCGGTGTCTTCGAAGGTGTGATCGAGGAAGCCAACACACCGGCTGAACTCGAGACATCCGGTGAGGTCTTCTTCACCGACCTCGACCTGTCCGACACGCCGGAAGTGACCGCTCAGTTCACCTCTGTCGAACCCGTCGCGGGCAGTGGCTTCACGCTGACCGAAGACCAGAAGGTTGCCTTCGCAAATGCACTGACGGTGCAGCAAACGAGCGGCAACGCCAACAACGGAAGCGCCACCTGGACCTTTGCAATCGCCGCAACGGCACTCGACTTCCTCGCCGCAGGCGAACAGCTGGAAGTCAAGTACCTCCTTACCGTTACGGACGACAGCGGAGAGACAGATACTCGGGAAGTCATGGTCGTCGTCACCGGCACCAACGATGACCCGACAATCCTCTCTGCGGATATCCTGGGCGAGGTGACGGAAGCCGGTGTCGGTGAATCAGGGACCGATGCCGCCTCTGGCCAGATCGTGGGCGATGACGTCGACATCCGGGACGTTCTGACCTACTCCGCCTCTGTTGTAGACGGGGCACTGGGTCACTTCAGCATTGATGAGAACACGGGTGCATGGACCTACACCATTGACCAGTCCAACGCCTATGTTCAGGCACTGAACGAAGGCGACAGTGTTGAGGAAATCTACACGGTAACGGTTTCCGACAATAACGGCGGCACCGTCACCACGGACGTAACCATCACCATCAACGGCACGAACGACGCCCCGACCATCGAGAACTACACGGGCTCGTTCACTGTGGTGCACAGCAACACAGACAACGAGGAAAGCAGCTTCAATCTTCTCGAGCTGCTGAATGCCAATGACGTTGACGATGGCGAGACCGAAACGCTCCAGATCGATGAGATCACCGGTACTTTGAGCCTGGCAATTGCAGGCCATCAGGTGACCCTCGACATTGCCGATCTGGAAGCTGCCGGCCTTCTGAATATCGGCGAGGCTGATGGCAGTGTCACCTTCACCCAGAACCTGGAACGTATTATGGCCCAGGTGATGGACAAGGGCGAAACCGCCAACATTTCCGGCACTGTTACCGTCAAGGATGTCCATGAAGTCGTCTCCAACTCCGCGGACTTCGATATCGAACTGTCGGTGGATCCGGACAAGACCAACACCTTCGGTGGTGACGACTGGACCACTGCCGATGGTGCGGGTGATATCCCCGAGATGCTCATCCCGACATTCGGCGAAGACGGCGATCACGGCCCGGTACTCTCCTGATCCCAGGATTATCGGAGAGGGCGTAAGCGCCCTCTCCTCCCCTTTTATTTATTTTTTGGAGAGTCTTCATGGCTGTGCGCAGCGCAAGGGAAAGCGTTTATCCCGCTCTCAAGGTCTATCGTTCTTCCTGGGCCGGCTTTTTTGCCGTCGGTTTCTTTTCGATCTTTGTCAATCTCGGCACCCTCGCTTCCCCCCTTTACATGCAGCAGATCTTCGACCGGGTGATGCAGAGCGGTCACATCGAAACCCTTGTCTTTCTGACAATGATCGTGATTTTCTTTCTGGCTGTGATTGCTGTTCTTGATGCAATCCGAGGGTCCATCCTCGCCAGCATTGCGAAGTGGTGGGACGAGACCGTCCATGCCGACCTGCTGCATGCCGTCATCCAGACGGCAAGATCCACTGGCAGATCCCACTCACATGCCATGAACGATCTGGCGACCATTCGCCAGTTCGTCGGCAGTTCAAGCGTGCTGCCGTTCTTCGACGGGCCGTGGGTGCCCTTCTTTGTCGGTGCCATCATTCTCATTCACCCTGCCCTTGGCTTCGTCGCCATCGCGGCAGGTGTGCTGCTTGTGATAATCGCAGGTATAAACGACACGGTCACCCGCCGCCGGATGGCTGGCGCTGCAGCGGCTCGCGTACGGGCACAGCAGACGATTGATATTGCGACTCAGCACGCGGAAAGCGTCTACTGCATGGGCATGCTGCCTGGCGTTCTCGCCCGCTACCGGAACGACAACGAACTGGTGGCCAATTCGACTTTCAGCGTCGCCTCCTTTTCAGCAAAGACTGCCGCTGTCACCAAGTTCATCCGGTTCACCGCGCAGATCAGCGTCTTGGGTCTCGGAGCCTATTTTGCCACGCTCGGTGAAATTACTCCGGGTGGCATGATTGCAGCGTCAATCATCATGGGGCGCGCGCTTGCGCCCGCCGAGCAGGCTATCGGCGCCTGGAGGGGCATCGTCGGTGCGATGCAGTCTCATCGCCGGCTGAGAGATATTTTCCTGGCGGCCCCGCTCCACTTCGAGAAGACCCAGCAGCCAAACCCCAGCGGCCGCCTGCAGCTCAAAGCTGTCAATCTGCTCGTTTCAGGCCAGGAACGGCCGTTGCTGCGCAACATCACGATCGACATCAAGCCGGCAACCCTGAACGCAATCGTTGGCCATTCCGGGTCTGGCAAGAGCACCTTGTGCAAATTGCTGATCGGCGCAATGGATCCGAGTTCCGGTTCGGTGCGTCTCGACGGTGTTGCCATGGGCAACTGGGACCCCCAACAGCTTGGACGGAATATCGGCTACCTGTCGCAGTCCGTGGAACTGCTCCACGGCAGCGTGAAGGAGAACATCGCCCGGATGGGCGAACCGGATGACGAAAAGGTTGTGGCTGCCGCGCGCCTTGCTGGCTGCCACGACATGATCAACGGCTTGCCGAACGGCTACGAGACCCTGATCGGCCCGGGTGGACTTCGCCTGTCCGGCGGGCAGGCTCAGCGGGTCGGTCTGGCCAGGGCGATCTACAACTTGCCAAAGCTGATCATTCTCGATGAACCCAACTCCAACCTGGACAGCGAGGGCGAAGCCTCGCTTCAGGAATGTCTCGTTCTTCTTCGGGAAAAAGGTTGCACGGTCATCATCGTCAGTCACAGACCGTCGGCTCTTTCGAAAGTCGATCTGATCATCACCCTGGCGGACGGCACAATTCAGAAGACACAAACCGGCGAGGAGTTCATGAAACACGCCATTCGCCCGGTCAGCGACATCCTTCAGAAACTTGGCAAAATCCAGCCGGCAAAAGCAAAAGGCGCGTCACCAGCCAACGACCCCCAGGGAGGTAAGTGATGAACAAGCAACATAATCCTGCATCGTTACTCCGCCGCTCCATTCGGTTTCATTGGGCCCTGGGTTTCCTTGTCGTCGCTGTTTGTTTCTTCGGCACGGGGATCTGGGCAAGTCTTGCGGAACTGTCGTCGGCCGCTATCGCTGCCGGCAAGGTCAGCCCGGACGGAAGCGTGCGCGTTGTGCAGCATCTGGAAGGCGGCATCGTGCGCGAGCTCAATGTCAAAGAGGGTGATTTCGTCAAGGACGGTCAGGTTCTCATGGTTCTTGACCAGGCGCTGGCGACAGCGAACTACCTGTCGATCTATCGCAAGCACCAGCGCTATCTGGTGACCAGAGACCGGCTGCTGGCCCAAGAGCGCGGCGATGACTCCTTCGAAGTCAAGATGCCGTCGGTCATGTCGGTCGACAACAGCTACAGGCAGTTCGTCGACAACGAAATTACGAAATTCAAAGTGCGGCGCGAGCTTCTCGATAGACAGACCAAGACCTATCGTGTGCAGGCCGGCCAGGTAGAAGCCGAGATCCAGAGCCTCGAGGCCCAAATCCAGGGCATGGATGAGCAGATCGTGCTGCTGGATCAGGAGCTGGAAAGTAAAAAGGTCCTGATGAAAAAGGGTCTCATGCGGCAACCTGAACTCCTGGCTTTGCAGCGGAAGCGGGCCGAGCTGTGGTCTGAGCGCAATGCCATCGGATCAACGATCGCCCGTGCCCGGCAGAAGATCGAGGAAATCAAGATTGCCGAGCTGACGTCCCTCAGCGAGGAACGTGAGAAGGTTGCCAAGGAACTGTCGGAGATCAACGCCGAGATTGCTCAGGCCGACGAGGCGCTTTCGGCAACCTCCGACATTCTGAGCCGTACGGAGATCATCTCCCCGATCGAAGGGCGGGTGCTCAAGGTCAACTACAAGACGGTTGGCGGTGTCGTAAGGCCTGGTGAACCCATCATCACCATCGTTCCCGAAAACGAGGAACTGATCCTTGATACGCGCCTGCGGACATCCGACATCGACAACGTCATGATCGGGATGGGTGCCAAGGTTCAGCTCACGTCGTTCATGGGGCGGCACATGAAGCCGCTGAAAGGACACGTCTTCCAGGTCGGCGCTGATGCTGAAACCGACGATCAGACGGGAGAGCAATACTACACGGTCCGGGTCCGGGTCACGTCGGACGACATCCGGGCGGCCGGAGGTGGCTTCGAACTGGTGCCGGGCATGCCCGCGCAGGTCTTCATCCAGACAGGAGCGCACACACCGATGCGCTATCTCCTGGACCCTGTGCTGCAGTCCTTCGGACGGGCATTCCGGGAAGAACGCGTTCTGTAACAGGAAAGCGGCGAACGGATGCGCCTGACGGGTGTCAGTCCGGACGCGAGCAGAAGCTTAAGCGCCAGGACAAAACATCGATCGAAAGGGATCACGCCGGGGGGATTGTCGCCGGCGTGATTTCCTGGATACGGGCCTTGCTGCAATCCGTTGAAATGATTGAGAAGGGCTTCCGTCCGAAAGGGTTCGAGGCTCGGCTATTCCGGCTCTTCGCTCAAGAAGCGGAACAGCAGGTCGTGGGTCGCCTTGATGTCATGATACATGGCGTTGCGGAAAACAGCCTTGTCTCCTCGCTTGACGGCATACAGCATGTCGTCATGATGGCGCGCAAATCCCTCCTTGTAGCTCGTCCTCAAGAGATCGCACATCCGATCGGAGAGATAGCGGACATAGGGGCCGCTGCGCAGCCAGAGATTTTCTATCTGGCTGAAGAGCACCTCGTTGCCTGAAGCTCGGTAGATCCGGAAATGGAACTTGCGATTTTCCGCAAGCATGGCCATCACGTCGCCTGCGGCGCCGCACTGCTTGTGTAGGGCAAGAATCGACTCGAGCTCTTTCACCATCTCCGGAGTGATATGATCAAACGCGATTTCCACGGTTGCCGGTTCGAGAATGAGGCGGGCCTGACAGATCTGCGTTAGCTCATCCAGATCAAGCGCCGGCACGACAGCTGTTCCCGTCGAAGCAATCCGCAAGGCATTTTCTGCTGCAAGCCGCCGCAAGGCTTCCCGCACAGGCATGTGAGACGTCATGAACTTCTCGGCAAGCGACTGGATCGTGAACTGCTCTCCGGCCCTAAATGCGCCGTTGACCAGAGATTCCCTCATTTGAACGTAAATCTGGTCCTGTACGGTGCGCCGACTGCGAACGGGTTTGAGCGTGCTCCTGTTCATCTATGATCTACCACACCTACCGCAGCTTCTGATCCAGCCGCGCGCGACGCCAATTTTGAACACCGTCCGCGCTCCTCGGCAAAATGATCACCAAGGCTGAAGAAACGACACCAGCCGTCCATTCGCCCGAAACCAAATACCCGTAGCCGACTTTGATCAAGGTGCCAAGCGATGGCTGGCTTGGGTTCCTAACCCCTGAAAAGACGATGTGGGCGCTTCTTCCTGCCGGTTTGCCGGCAACATCATCCGCGGCATTTCCCCAATAAGCAAAACCAGCGGCATTGAAGGAAACGCAACTGAACGTCCATCGCGGGTCGGCAGGCGCGATCGGCGGCTGTCTCGACTTGACACAGGCACATGCCCCGGACCGCAGGTCGCGCCTGCGGCACTTGGTTGCTTTTCCGAAATTAGGAAAGAATTTCGGCCGGGCGTACCCAAACCCGCCCAGCTTGCTGAGCTGGCACGAACAGGCGTGAAAAAGGCCTTGGGTCATTTTGCTCAGCCAAAGATCATGGCCTGTTACGCAGACTTCTGCCGGGTTTCCAGGTCCGCAATTTGGGAACCTGCTGTTGCTGCGTGGATTAATCCGGCGAGCATCCCTGCGGCGGGGCGGTTCTGCCCGGTGCAGCAGCACCGAGCCGGGCAGAACTGCAATATCCGCCTAGAACCCCAGAGCGATCCCGTCCTTGCGGGATTCCGAGGCGCCGGTGAGCGTGCCGTTTTCCCAGTCGATCCGGATGACTTGCGCACCACCGATGGGATCCGGAGAGGGAACGAGCCTGAAGCCCCGGCGCTCAAGTTCCGTTGCGACCGCCGGCGGAACTGTGTGCTCGGCTTCAACGCGCGTGTCGTTGCCGCCGACAGGGATAAGCCGTGGAAGATCAATGGCTTCCTGAAGGTCCATGCCGTAGTCGATGATCTTTGACACCAGATGAGCGTGGCCCATGGCCTGATAGTAGCCGCCCATCACGCCGAAGGACATTTCGGTGCGCCCGTCGCGGGTGACCATGCCGGGAATGATGGTGTGCAGTGGACGTTTTCCGGGGGCGACCACATTCGGATGTCCGGGCTTCAGAGAGAAGCTCTGGCCGCGGTTATGCAACACCACGCCTGAATTGGGGGCAACCAGTCCCGAGCCGAAGCAATCGAAGATCGAGTTGATCAGGCTGACCGCGTTGCGCTCCGCGTCGACCACGGTGATATAGACGGTGTCACGATGCAGCGGCATGTCGAAAGCGGGCAATTCCGTCAGGGCGCGGCTGAGGTCGATCTTGGCTGCAAGCCTGGCCGCCAGCTCGTCCGACAGCATTTCATCCACCGGCACTTCGACCTTGTCCGGATCCGCCAGCCAGGCGTCACGCGCGGCATAGGCAAGGCGCGTGGCCTCGATTTCAGCGTGCAGCCGATCTGGTGATAGCGGATCGTCTCCGGTCTCGACGTGGGACAGGATGTTCAGGATCATCAGGGCGATGATGCCCTGCCCGTTCGGCGGACATTCATGGATCGTGTGGTCTCGGAACCGGGTGGTGACCGGCTTCACGTATTCGCCCTTTGCGGAGGCAAAGTCCTGCAGCGTGTGCAGCCCCCCCAGCGAACGGAGGTGATCGACCATGTCCTGCGCAACCGGCCCGAGGTAGAAGCCATCGCGGCCTTCGGCAGCAATTCGTTTCAAGGTTGCGGCCAATTCCGGCTGCTTGTGAATCTCGCCGATAGCAGGAGCACGGCCCTTGGGAAGGAAGATCCTGGCAGCAGCCGCATCCGCAGCCAGCAACTTTTCTTCCAGCACCCAGTCCCGGTGCACCCTCGGCGTGATGGCATAGCCCTTTTCCGCAAACGCGATAGCCGGAGCCAGGATCTCGGAAAAGGGAAGCCGCCCATGGTCGGCATGCAGGCGCGTCCAGGCGTCGATCGCGCCCGGAATGGTAACCGACGCCGGCGACTGACGTGGGACTTCATCGGTAATACCGCACTCGCTGAACCAGCTTTCGGTCAAAGCCTCGGGTGTGCGCCCGGACCCGTTATAGGCCAGAACCTCATCACCACCCTTGGGGGCATATAGCGCGAAGCAGTCACCGCCGATTCCGGTCGAGCCCGGTTCCACGACGCATTGGACGGCACAAGCCGCAAGGGCTGCATCCATCGCATTGCCACCGGCCTGAAGGATGTTGACCGCCGCAAGCGTGGCGTATGGATGCGAAGTCGCAGCCATGGCATTGGCCGACACGGACACCGACCGCGTCGGGTTTTCAAAATTACGCATTCCTTTTGCGTCTCCTCGGTATTTGTCTGGTGAGGTCCCCGTCAGGAGCGGGCCCGGTAAGGTGTGAGTTTGTGCTCGAGGGCGTTCAGAGCGCGCACGATGAGGAAGTTCAGGATCAGGTAGATAGCTCCGGCGGCAATAAAGACCTCGATCGCCCGGTAACTTTGGGAGATAAGCCCCTGCGCGATGCCGGTGACCTCCATCAGCGTAATGATGGAAGCCAGGGATGTGCCCTTGACCATGAGAATGATTTCATTGCTGTAGGCCGGGATCGCTGCCCGGAATGCCAGTGGCAGGACCACGAGCCGCAAGGCAAGCAGCCGGTTCATGCCAAGGGCGGCGGCAGCTTCCCACTGCCCCTTGGGAATGTTTTGGATCGCGCCGCGCAGAATTTCACTGCCATAGGCGCCCGTGTTCAGTGAGAGCGCAAAGATCGCGCACCAATACGGCTCACGGAAGAAGGTCCACAGGCCGAGGGTCTGAAGCGTCGGGCGGAACTGACCAAGCCCGTAGTAGATCAGAAAGATCTGGACCAGCAGCGGCGTGCCTCTGAACAGGGCGACGAAGGTGCGGATTGGCCAGACCACCAGCGGACTGTTCTTCTGCTGCGCCAGGGCGAGAACGAGCGCCAGAATGAAACCGAGAACGATGGAAGCCCCGGCGAGCTGCAGCGTGAGCGGCAAACCGGACAACAGCTTGGGGATGATGCTGATAAAGAAACTGAAATCGATCATTACCGCGCGATCCCCCGGGAGGTTCTGAGTTCCACGGCCCGGAATGCGAACCCGGTGATGCCGGCGATGACGAAATACAGGCAAGCGGCGGCGATGTAGAAGAGGAACGGTTCCCGGGTGGACCCGGCACCGATCTGGGATTGACGCATCAGCTCCACGAGGCCGATCACCGAAATGAGGGCGGAATCCTTTAGGACCAGCTGCCAGACATTGCTGAGGCCAGGAAGGGCATGACGCAGAAGCTGCGGAACGATCACTAGGAACAGCCTCTGGCCACGCGTGAGTGCAAGTGCATTGGCAGCGTCAAACTGGCCCCGGTCGATGGCCAGATAGGCACCCCGGTAGACTTCCGCCTGATAAGCGCCGGAGATGATGCCGAGGGCGAGAACACCTGTGGCCAGGGTGGGCAGGCCAATGAAGCCCTCCGCGCCCATGGCCCGGGCGACTGCGGTCAGCGCGACGCTGCCACCATAGTAAAGCAGATAGATGGTGAGGAGATCAGGCACACCGCGGAAAACGGTGCCGTAAGCGGAGGCGATTGCCTGCGGCAGCCGCGCAGAAGACAGGCGCCCGGCGGCAGCGGTCGCACCGAAAAATATGCCGAGGGCGAAGCCCAGCACCGACAGCAGCAGCGTCATCGCCGCGGCCTCAAGCAGCGCAGGACCCCAGCCTCCGCTGCCGAAACCGAGCAAGTGGAGTTTGTCGAACATACGGGTCGAAACCTTTTTTCAAAAACGTTCGGCCGGGGAATTCCCCGGCCGCCCGCGGTTTGACCGCGTTATTTGACGGGTGTCACGTCCGTGTTCACCCATTTCTCGGAGATCCGCTTGATCGTGCCGTCGGCGATTGCCTCGTCGATGGCCGTGTTCAGCATTTCCTTGAGTTTCGTGTCTTCCTTGCGCAGACCCGCGCCGGTGCCAAAGCCGAAGACGCCACCGACAAAGCCAGGTCCCGCAATTGTGTACTCTTCGAATTCTGGCTTTGCGAGGGTTGCCGCCAGGGCTGTCTGCTGGGCGAAAAGCGCATCGATGCGGCCAGCCGCCAGATCCAGATCGTGTTGTTCGGTCGTCTTGTATTCACGGATTTCAACCGTGTCGGCGAAATATTTCTTGACGAAATCTAGGTTGGTCGTTGCGGCCTGCACGCCGACAACCTTTCCCTTGAGCAACGGCTTCAGCTTTTCGATAGCCTCCAAGGCACCAGCATTGTCGTCGTCAAGCTTGAACTTCTCGCCTGTGAGGCCGAGTGCACCGAGTTCGCTATCCTTTGCAACGGCGAAGCCGGACGGGTCGACCGCATAGGGTTGCGTGAAGTCGATGGTCTCAAGCCGCTTTGTCGTAATGAACATGCTGGCCATGATGACGTCGAACTTGCCGACCGTCAGAGAGGGGATCAATCCATCCCAGTCCTGGGCGATAATGGTGCATTTGACCTTCATGCGAGCGCAAAGATCGTTTGCCAGATCGATTTCAAGGCCGTCCAGCTTGCCCTCCGCCGTGGTGAAGTTCCAGGGAGCGTAAGCCCCTTCAGTGGCGATCGTGATCTCGGTGGGCGCGCTTTGCGCCATGGCAGCGGGGCCAAGGGCGAGTGTCGATAAAGCAGCCGCGATCGCGGCCATGCGACGGATCGTCATGACGTGAAGTCCTTCCTCTATTTCAATGCCGATGGTTCGGCGGTTCCCCTCGCCCGTGCCGAATGTGTCCCCGGCTTTGGGCTATCCGTCCGGCGCGCTTCAGCGCCGGGCGGGACTTGCGTATTCGATGAGCAATGGTGCCGTGCCGAGAATGTGCTCCCTCATCACCGCCTCGGCATGAGCTGCATCACCGGATTTCAGGGCCTCAATCAGGTTTTCATGTTCCTGACGGGCAGAGAGTGGTTTGGTCACAAAATCGAACCAGATCCGCATGTAGGGTTCGATGACCAGATGAAGAGCGGAAATCTGACGAATGAGTTTGGGGCGGCCACTCAGACCGTAGATATAGGCATGAAACTCCTGATGCCTCGACACCCATTCGTTGCTACCGCTCTGGCCAGAACGCTCCATTCGGTCGAGCAGCAACTCCAGTTCCTCGAGCGTGTCGGCATTCATCTGCGGCATGGCAAGCCGCACCGCCAGACCTTCCAGAACGGATCGAATTTCAAAGGTTTCGCAGATTTCATCGGCCGTCAGACCGGCCACGACGCAACCGCGGTTCGGGCGCAGCGTGACGAGGCCATCGGAAGCAAGCCGGCGGAAAGCCTCGCGAACAGGCATCCGGCTCATGCCGATTTCATTGGCTATTTCTTCGGGGATCAGCCGGTCCCCCGGCTTATACCGCCCGCACCGTAGCGCCGACTGCAAATGGAGATAGGCCTCCTCCTCAGCGGTGGAGGCTTTCAGGTCGGCCGGTGAAGGCGAAAGTGCCATTTCTGCTCCATTGGATTTTTGTATCCACTCATACAAACATCCAGTTTCACAGAGGTCAAGCGTTTTGGGCCAGAGGATTTCCGGTCGATGTCAGAAGGCATTCGAAGGGAAATGCCGCTATCCGGGACGGGCGTGTCTAGCAGTCTGTCAAATTAACTTAGCCCCGGCTTCCGGCAATTGATAAGCTGAACCCGCATGTGGCGCTTGAGCACATAGCGTCCGCCCAGAAACTGAAACGTCAGACCGAGGATGACCTCAAAAGCGGCTGCTTGAGAAGCAGATGATCAATCAGATGGTTGGGAGGCGCGCGAGGTTCCGAAGAGCTGCCGGAATGTAAGGAAAGCTTTCGCGGAACGTCGCGCCGCGCCCGGCTTTCGTCTCTCCGGCATTGGTATCCTGGCATAAACCGACCAAGGCATGCGCTACCCTGGCCCGAACCCTAGAGCGGCGTTTTCGAAGCCGTAACCTGTTGCTGCCGGTTCCAGCCGGCAGGCAAGGGCTCTGGCCGCTCGATCCGGACATCTTCACACTGAAGGCTGTCTACATTGAGGGCAAAAAGACCCGGCAGACCGTCCGGATAGGCGAAAAGGCCTAGCACCGCACCCGACGCGTCCTTGACGTAGGCATTGGCGCGGCCGCTCACATCCTCTGCCAGGGCAAGGTCATGAGCGGTCGGGCGCAGATCGTAGCGCTCACCTGTGCCAAGCAGACCGGGCCGCTGCTGAAGATTGATCCGGCGTAACACAAGGCCTTTGATTCCGGCATTGCCGAGTGCAGCAAGATTGACAGCGCCTTCCATGGTGCCGGAAATATCTTCAAAAAGAACGTCAGAGACCGCCCCGGCGGGCGCTTCGGGACGACGATCAAGAACATTGACGGTTATTGCCTCGCCGGAGCCCCAGAAGCCGTCCCGGGTTTCATGGCACTCGACCCTTATGCGCCGGAACGTGACACCGTCAATCTCACCGCCGTCGCGCGAGAAAATGCCCAATGCCCGGTTGGACGAAACGACGTCGCAGTCTGCGAATTCTATGTCTTTAAAATCGGAAAAAGATTCCGTTCCTATTTTCAGAGCGCAGCTTTGGCTCTCTATCCGGCATTTCCGAATACGAATGGACCGGCATGGCCCGGTGGGCACACCGCTCGCCCGCCGGGTTGTCTTTAGCACGATGCCGTCGTCGGCAGTTGCGATGTTGGTGTTCTCGATGTCCACGTTGCTGCAGGAATCGATGACGATGCCATCCGTGTTCGGCATCAACCGGTCGTTTTCAATAGTGACCCGAGCTATGCCAACCTGCTCGCAAGCGATGAAATGCAAGGTCCACATCGGCGAATTGCAAATGGTAATGTCTTCGATGTGCACATCCCGGCAGCCGTCAAACACCATCACACGGGGACGCAGGCGTGCGGGCAAATGCGTTCCCATGTCGTCAAGCTCGCCGGCAATGAAGTCGGCACCCGGCGCCTCGATGACACCCTTGCCGGTAATGCGAATGCCTTTGACGTCCTTGGCAACCAGCATCGCCCGATCCGAGTCCTCGGCAACGACATCGACCGTGGTGGAGGCATAAGCGGCATAGTCGCCGGATGGTTTGAGGACTGCGCCTTCGCAGAGATGAAGATGCACTCCGCTGCGCAACACGAGGCCGCCGGTCTGATAAACACCGGTTTCCAGAACGAGACGCTGACCTCTCTCGCTGGCCTGGTCGAGAGCAGCCTGAAGGCGAGCCGTCGCATCGCCTTCCTGTGAATTGAATATGATGTCATGCGTCATGATGAATGAGGTTCCGTGCAGCTAGGGCGCCCGCAGGCACATTCTGTTCATCAAGCACGTTGCTGCCTCCCGGCCGTGCGCAGTGCTTTTTTCAAGACCGGCTTCAACGGGTCTCTATCTGAGCCGGGGCACCATCGGGATGAACCCGTTGATAATAGTCGACAAGTTGCAAACCGGCCGCCGCCTCCCGGTCGAGCAGCATGGTCGCGTGCCTGTGCAGTTGCAGCGCGGACGCCGGACAGGTCGCCGCAAGCGGTCCCTCGATGGCCTTTGCAACCGGCTCCGCTTTCGACGCCCCGATTGCCAGAAGAACGCAGTGCCGTGCGTCGAGGATTGTCCCGATCCCCATGGTCAGCGCGTAATGCGGCACGTCTTCCAACCTGTCGAAAAACTGCGCATTCGCCTCTCGCGTATCTGCCGTCAGGGTTTTCACTCTCGTGCGGGAAGACAAGCTCGACGTCGGTTCGTTGAAGCCGATATGTCCGTTTCGGCCGATCCCAAGCAACTGAAGATCAATTCCGCCAGAGGCCGCGATGGCTGCCTCATAGCGCAGGCATTCCGCCTCAGCGTCTTCACAGTCGCCTCTCGGCAGATGTATTTTCGCCAGATCGATGCCGACCCGGCTGAACAGACGCTGACGCATATACGTGTGATAACTCGCCGGATGCTCCGGCGGCAGGCCGAGATATTCGTCGAGGTTGAAACTGCTGACATCGGCAAAGGAGACCGCCGTCGCCCGCACACCATCTGCCACCTGGTCGTAAACGGCTTCCATCGTGCCGCCCGTGGCAAGACCGAGAACGGCGTCAGGCTTCAGCCGCACCTGGTCAAGCACAAGGCGCGCTGCTGCCGCGATGGCATCCTTGGCGTCAGGAAAAATCAGAACTTTCATTCACGGTCCTCATGGCCGGCTCCGGCAGGAGCCGGGTGACTTCGACAATCCACATCGGAGTGTCAAACGGCTGCGGCAACAGGCAAGGACGGATCCATTTCACTCGCATCAACGCGGCGTTCCAGGGCCTTGCCGTCGCCATCGAAGAGATGACAGTCGCTTCCCTTGAGGCCGACGGTCTGCGGCACGCCAGCCTTTGCCGGTACCATGCTGTGGAAGAGCGAGGTGAAAGTCTCATCGCTGCCTTCGATGGATGCATAGACAAGCGTGTGGATGCCGAGATGCTCGATCACGGTTGGCATGACCTGAAGCTCAGCCTCTCCCTGCCCCAGCAACAGATGTTCCGGCCGAATGCCCAAGGTCAGCGATGCGCCCTGAAGGTCTCCACGAACCTCCACCGGAACCGTGAGCTTCGAGCCGTTGGCAAGTGCCACGGTTGCACCGCTTTCGTCGCAGGCGGTGCAGGTGACCGGCAGAAGGTTCATCTTCGGATTGCCGATGAACTGCGCAACGAAGAGATTGGCAGGCTTGTGGTAAAGCTCTAGCGGTGACCCGACCTGACTGATCGAGCCCTGGTCGAGAACGACGATCCGGTCCGCCATGGTCATCGCCTCGACCTGATCGTGCGTGACGTAGATCATCGTTGCGCCAAGGTCATTGTGGAGCTTGGACAGCTCGATGCGCATCTCGGCCCGGAGCGCTGCATCGAGATTGGAAAGCGGCTCGTCGAAGAGGAAGACGGAGGGCTCTCGCACGATCGCCCGGCCGATGGCGACGCGCTGCCGCTGCCCGCCCGAAAGCTGGCCGGGCTTGTGCTTGAGCCGCTCATCGAGTTTCAGGATGGCCGAAACGCGGCGTACCTTGCGGTCGATCTCGTCTTTCGGCAGCTTGTCGACGCGCAGCGGAAAGGCGATGTTCTCATAGACCGACATATGCGGATACAGCGCGTAGGACTGGAACACCATCGCGATGCCGCGCTTGGCCGGCTCAAGTCCGTTGACCACCTTGCCGTCGATCTTCACATCGCCTGCGGTGATTTCTTCAAGGCCTGCGATCATGCGCAACAACGTCGACTTGCCGCAGCCGGACGGCCCCACGAAAACGACGAATTCGCCGTGGTTGATCGCCATAGAGACGCCTTTTATGACTTCGAACTTGCTGAAGGCCTTACGCACATCAACCATTTCAAGCATTCCCATGACTCAACTCCGTCATCGTTTCATGATGCAGGCGCGCTCTTTCCAGAGGCGATTGGCATCAGCTCTTCGCTGTCAGCCCGTAGCTGTCGAATTGGTCCCAGACCGCCCCCATATCGACGACCGAACGATTGCGGCGCGCCTCGTCAATCTTGATCGCCGTTAGCCCCGCCTCGAGCGCATCGAGCACGGTCACCTTCAGCGGCACGCCCCGGTCGAGAAATGCCGCGATGTCGGCCGCCATCTGGTCGTCTGCGCCGGAATGGTTGTCTCTGCCCGTACCGACGCTCGGTTCTTCGAGAAGCGTCTGTGATGTCAGGGCATCGGTCAGCTTGAAGGTGCATCGGACGAAGTCGCCCTCCGCCATGCCCCTTGTGCCGATCACCGCGAACCGGCGGAACTCATCGGGCACATTCATGTTGGTGTGAAAGGCCATGGTCGCGCCGTCCTCGTATTCGATCAGCGCCGTCTGGTAATCGATGATGTCCGCGTCGCTCTCGAATTCTGAGGACGCACCGCCCCAACGCGGTTCGAACGGATAGACCCGATTGCCGCGCGAAGGTTCAGCGCGCAGTGCAAGCGCCCTGTAATCCGGAAGTTCATCCGGCTTGTTCTCAGGAAGGAAGCTTTTCCGGCCGCCGAAGCTTGAGACATATTTTGCGCGCCTGCCGACAACGCCCTGATAGAGGTCGAGGTCATGGCAGCACTTTTCCAGCATGAAACCGCCGGAATACTTGACGTAACGACGCCAGTCCCGCATGAAGAAGCTGCCGTGATACGGAGCGATGTGTTCCGAGGCCTCTATCGAAACAATCTTTCCGAGCTGGCCTTTGGCCTGGGCCTCCTTCAGCATCTGGTAGAGCGGCGCGTATCGCAGGACGAGGCCGATCATCAGGCGCTGCATGCCGTCGTGAGCACGCATCAGTTCCAGAAGTTCGAAGGTTTCCGCCTCACTGATGACAACGGGCTTCTCGGTAAAGATATAGGGAACCGCGGATTTGAGCGCCGTCCGCAGGTGGCCGATATGCATGTGGTTCGGCGAGCCGATCATCAACATGTCCAGCGCTTCGCCGTCGAGCATCTCCTCAAGAGTTTCATAGCCGTTCAGCGTGGTTCCGAGGCTGGTCTCCAGGAAAGAGAGCCCAGCCGGTGCGGGATCGGCGTATGCTGCGAATTCCAGATCAGCTTTCTGTGCCTTCAGGCAGCGTGCCACATGTGACATTCTCGACCCGAGACCGACGATACCGACTTTCATTTTTCCATTTTCCCAGTGCTTTGCGCTTCAGGTGAGGCTGCAAACCCGCGCTCTTCGAAGGAGTGCGTCCCGCCCCGGATCCCAGTCTGTTTGGTCTACACCTCTCCTAGATCGACCCCGAAAAGCTCTTCATGCATATGTGCAACCGCAATCCCCATGCCGCCGATGAGAGCGGCCCGGTTGCCGAAGCGGCTGATTTCGATCCGGGTCGGATAGGGAGTGCAGCGCGGCAGATAGCGGCGGATGGCCTCCACCAATTCCGGCCGCGCGCCGATGCTGCCGCCCATGATTACCAGTTGCGGATCGAGCGTGGCGCCAACGGCGGCAATGGCAAGCGCGGTCAACCGCGCCGTTTCCTCGACCGCCGCAATGGCGCTGTGATCGCCCTTCTCGAAGGCGACGAAGAGGTCGGCGACGCTTGCCCCTTCCTGCCCGCCAAAACCGACGTAGCGCCGGGCCATCGCCACACTGCCGACGGCACTTTCGAACGTTCCGAGATGAAAACCGCCCGGGTCGAACGGATCTCCACCGATAGGAAGGTAGGAGATTTCACCCGCGGCCCCGCGCCCACCCCGCAACAGGGACCCATTGGCGATGATGCCCATGCCCGTTCCGGTACCGAGTGCGATGAAAGCAAAGTTGCCGACGTCGACACCATGTCCCTTCCAGCGCTCGCCTTCCGCGGCAAGATTGACGTCGTTTTCGATGATTGCCGGAATGCCGAGCCTGTCTGTCAGCAGCTGGCGCAGATCGATATTCTCGATTCCGGCAATATTGGGCGCAACATGGATGTGGCCCGTGGCGGGATCGAGCACACCCGGCGTCCCGAGGACGACCATCCGGACCTTGGCCATTTCAACGCCCGCCATCTCCGTAAGGTCGCTGATAACCGCCTGGAACTGATCGACAAGATGGATACCACCGCGTGCATCGGTCGGCACTTTCGTCTCGGCGATGATGTTTCCAAGAAGATCTCCAATCGCAGCCGCGATCTTTGTGCCTCCCAGATCGATGGAAATGGCGAGCCCTGCGCTGGCATTCAGCTCGTAGGTGATGGCCGTGCGTCCGGGGCGTCCGTCGGTCTTGCCCACCGGCCTCAACCAGCCATCTGCCTCCAGATCTCGCACGACATCGGAAATCGTCTGTTTGGAAAGTCCGGTGAACTTGGCGATATCGGCCCGGGAAATCGGGCCCTGCGCCAGAACGGTCCGGATCACCGCATTGGTCGAAATTTTGCGCGCAATCGGTGTCTGCGCAACAGAAGACGTGATGGCCATCGTTCTGTGGTGATCTCCCAATTAGTCCAGCACCTATACCTAATTCAGATATGAGTACCTAAAATTTCGCCGAAATCAGCAATTTCAAAACCACTCAAGCGGGTTTCTTCAATATTGGCTAGCGTTTTTAAATCTATTTGTCCACCGCCTTGACAAATTAATTCCCAATTCGCTAGGCTCTCCTCATTCTGTTGCAACGCGACGAGGTTCGCCATGCAGGCAATGAGAGACGTCAGAGCTTCTGCACCGGTCGATGCGCCAGCAAACGGCGCACGCACCGCTGCGTTGGGCATGGCTTCCCGTTTGCCGGCGATGATCGAGGCAACCCCTCTTGCGTGCGCGCTCAAACAGTCAGCGACTGCCGCCGGCTCAGCCAATCCTCCATCCAACGTCAGAGCACCAGCGACCCCATCATGATGACGCCGACGCCACAGGGTGAAATCGCCACCCAGCATCCCGTTCTCCTGCCGATCATGGCGCCGCGCCTGCAGGCCGACCTGCATCCCGATGGCTATGTCGATCTCGCACTGTGGGGGTCCGGCAGCCTGGGGAGAGTTCGGTTCTCGGCTTTGCCCGGCCCCTATGTCTATGGACCGAACCGGCTGATCGCGAAGTCGGGCGGTAGCTACGTCGCCCAGTCAAAGCCGATCATGCTTTTGCAGAACGTCAAGCTGAAGACCATCCATCCGGCTCGCCGCTGCGCCTGGTGGCACGAACTGGATGGTAAAGGCGTAAAGGCCAAGGTCACGAAATCAAAAACCCAGCGCACCATCGAACTCGATTGGGGTGTCGTTATCATCGAAACAGGCGAAAACGACCTCCGGATTGCCGTGGGCGCTTCGATGGACGAGGCAAAAGGCGCACTCGCTCTTTCCAATGACGAGATCGTTGCAGAAGCCGAGGCCTATGCGGCGCGATGCGATGCCGTTCCGGAGGCAGATCCTCTGATGCGCAGCATGGTGATGCAGGGCGTTCATGCTGCTCTATCCAGCATCCGGCAGGACGACAAGGGGGCTTTTGCCGGCCTTGCTGCGGGACAGGCCTACAGCGCACCGGCGCGCACCTATTACCGCGACGGCTACTGGACCATGCAGCCGCTTCTGACACTTGCCCCGGAAGCAGTGCGCGAGGAAATTCGCCTGCTTGCCAAGGGCGTCCAGCCTGACGGCGAAGCCCCGAGCGGCGTTATCCTGACGGGACCCGCGCAATCCGAAGCATGGCAGCGGTTCGTCGCTGAATGCCGGGCCAACCCGGAAAGGCGCGGAAAAGCATTCCCCGAACATCACAATCGTCCCGGGGATTGGTGGAGCGACCATTTCGACAGCCCGCTCTTCTTCATTCTCTTCATAAGCGAATATGTGGACGCGACGGGAGACATCGCCGAGGCGAAGATGCATTGGCCGATCGTGAAGGCCATCATCAACCGCTATCTCGGCTTTGCAGCACCGGGAAGCGTTCTGCCCCTGAAGCCGCGCAACGACCGCGACTGGGCGGACAACGTTTTCCGTGAAGGCCTTGTTTCCTACGACCTTGGTCTGTTCGTCGGTGCGCTTGATGCGGTTGCCAAGCTCGGCAAGGAACATGATCCGGAACTGGCAGAAAAAGCCCGCGAAACCGCCAAGAAGGCCCGCGCCGAAATCGAGGACGGTCTTTTTGTTGCCGAACGCAACGGTTATGCCGACTACAAGACGCCAGACGGCTTCATCGAAGATCACCTTGTCCTCGACAGCCTGACGCTCTCCCGGTTTGACGCAATTTCAGCCGAACGGGCAAAAGGCCTTCTGAAGGCTTTTGAAAAAAATCTGGAAACTAGGAACAACACGGAACAGCCCTACGGCGACTGGGGCGTCATGTGCGCGTATCCGCCCTTCAAGCGAGCGCGGGACACCCGCTCAAAGACCGCTTTTGCCTTCCGCTATCACAACGGTTCGGACTGGCCCTATTGGGATGGTGCCTATGCGGAAGAGCGGCTGCACCACGGCCTTGGCGGTGCACGGTATGCCCTGACCCGGTGGTGGGAAACCTGCCTTGCCAACGGCTGGGCCGGGGCGGTGGAATATTTCGCGCCGCCCTATGGCCGCGGCTCTCTGCTTCAGGGGTGGAGCGCCATGCCCGCCGCCACGGTTCTCAAACACGGCCTTGAAGCCGCCAATGCGGAGGGCTCATGATCCTCAGTGCACCTATCGTATCCGACAAGGGCCTGGACTTCCCGCCGAAGCAACCGCTGCCTCAGCGGACAGCCTCAGCGGCCAAGACGGCGGGCAAACAGCACGTGGCCGTCGCGGCTGATGTCTTTAAAGCCGAGGTGGCTGTAGAAGCCTTTCGCCCGCTCGTTCTGCGGATGAAGTCCGAGATGAACACCCGGCGCTCCGGCTTTCGCCAGCGCATCCAGCACCGTGTCGATCATTCTCCGACCCCAGCCGGAAGACTGGGCTCCCGGCAGAATGTTGATGTGCAGATGGGCAGGATAGTCCGCCAGCAGCCATTGCGGCGTTCTTTCCGGATGGTTGATCCGGTGGAAGGCTTTCGCGTCATCACGCAGCTTCGGCGTCATATCCGCAATCATGCGGCGAATGTCCGGCCACCAGTGCTGCTCCAGCGTTTCCTCGAAACGGGCGGTGTCCGGCGCTCCGAGCACGTAGCCGATGGTTCGCCCGTTCTCGACAAGCACGAAGGCGCACTCCGGCTCGAACTTGAAGTAGGGCACGGACCAGACGTAGCCCGGCAGGCGCTTGTCGCTGAAAAACGCGCTGCCATCGGTGCCGCCGTCTGCAGTCTTCAGACAGATGTCAAAGAGGGCGTCGAGGTCATCCTCGGTCGCCGGACGGATGAGGCGGTTGTCGGCTGTGGCGTTCATGGTGTCGTTGACCTCATTGCCGGCTCTCGGCCAGCTCGCATCATCGAATTGGGGGCCCCAAGCGAATGCCCTCGGACCGAGGGATGCGGAAGTGCAAAAGGAGTGTGGCAGAGCACTACATGAATTCGCCGGAGTGGTAAAGCTCCGGCAAAACAGGACGTTCGGCACTGGACGACAAGGCCAGGCCGATCGGGGGAAGCAAGCTAACCGCAATAACAACCGGAGAGGACAATCCCATGTTTCGACGTATGATATCCTGCAGTATGCCACCAGCAATCCGAAGATCAGCAGTGCTGGCCGGTGTTGCCGTTATCGGCTTCAGCCTTTCAGGAATGGTGCAGGCTGAAACGCTGACGGTCTGGGACGACCATGATTCTGAATCGCGCGCCGCAGTGATGGCTGAACTGAACGGTCGCTTCAAGGAAGCCCATCCGGACATCACGCTTGACCACACGATCCGTGACTTCGCGGACCTGAACATGACCCTGAAACTGGCGGTGTCCTCCGGCGATGGTCCGGATGTGACGAAGGTGAACCAGGGCGCCGGCGCCATGGGTCTCATGGTCAAGGAAAACCTCCTCGTCCCGGTGGATGACTTCATCGCCGAATACGGCTGGGACAAGAACCAGTCGGACAGCCTTCTGGCCCGCGACCGTTGGTCGGACAAGGGCGAATTCGGTGTCGGCCCGACCTACGGCATCTCGTCCCTCGCTGAAATCGTTGGTCTTTACTACAACGAAAAAGTACTCGCCGACGCAGGTGTCGAACTGCCGCTGACCTCCTTCGAAGACCTCATGGCCGCCGCCGACAAGATCAAGGGCGCCGGCAAGACGCCTTTCATGATCGGCACGGCCAAGGGCCACCTGACGCTGCACATGCTTGCCGGCATCACCCAGGCGCATATCGACGCTTCCGATCGCGAGGCGCTCGATGATCTCGTTTACGGCCATGGCGGCACCTTCAACACGCTCGGCAATGTGGAATCGGCCAAGATTGTCCAGGATTGGGCACAGGACGGCTATTTCTTCAACGGCTACCAGGGCATCTCCGGCGATGATGCCGTTCAGCTCTTCGTCTCCGGCGAAGGCGCTTTCCTGATTTCCGGCACCTGGTACTTTGGCGACATGAAAGCCAATCCGGATATCCATTTCATGCCGATCCCGGGCCCCGAGGGCGTAGAGCATCCTCTCTCCGTTGGCGGTGTCGACCTTGCATGGGCAATCACCAGCATCGCCAAGGATGACAACACCAAGGCGCTTGCAGGCGAATACATCAACTACATGGTGTCCGAGGACGCAGCGGTCACATGGGCGAAGGCCGGCTACCTGCCTGCTTCCTCCGTTCCCGCCGATGCCGACATCGAGGTCACGCCGCTGCTGTCGGAAGGCATCAAGATCTGGAAGTCGCTCAACGAGAACAACGCGATCGGTCACTACCCGGATTGGGCGAGCCCGACCATGCTGAAGACCTTCGACGACAACACGCCGTTGCTGCTCGCCGGTCAACAGACCCCGCAGGAGTTGATCGACAAACTCGATGCCGACTATCAGGCATACATGAAGAGCAAATAATCCTGGTAGCTGCAGACCTGACAAGCCTCGCCATGGCTTGATCAGGCCCTGCAACCAAAAATGTTTCCCGCCGCGATCATCTGTCGGATAGACGCGGCGGGAGCCCCGCCAGCTAATCGTCACTGCATTGGAACGCCTGTATGTCGCGCTCACCGCTCGATTCCAAAGTCAGCAGCAATCTCGTCTTCATTCTGCCGGGACTGCTGATCTATGGATCCCTGGTTTTTGGCCCCATCATCGCGGCACTCGTTCTCAGCATGACAAGCTGGAATGGTATCAGCGCTCCGGAATGGATCGGATTTGGCAACTATGTCAGCCTGATCGCAGATGAAGTTTTCTTCAAGTCGTTAAAGAACAACGCTCTCTTGATGATTTTCTACTGCGCTGTTCCGGTCTGCCTCGGCGTCGCGCTGGCGGCCCTGGTTTGGAACCTGAAACAGAAGGAACAGCTCGCGCTGCGCACGCTTCTGTTTCTGCCCTATATCATGCCGACCGCTGTTCTCGGCATCATCTGGCACTGGCTCTACAACCCCGCATTCGGTCCCTTCAATCAGGCCCTGAAGCTCGTCGGCCTCGGCGACTATGCCCTTCCCTGGCTCGGTGACTTCACTTTCGTTCTTCCGGCGGTTGGCATCGTTGCAAGCTGGTATTTCTTCGGTTTCTGCATGGTGCTGTTTCTGTCCGGCATGCAAAGGATCGACCCCTCACTGTTCGAAGCCGCCAAAGTGGACGGCGCCAAGGGCATCCGCACCTTCTTCTTCATCACCCTGCCGCTGTTGCTTCCGGAGATCCGCATCGCGCTGCTGCTCACGATCATCTCCTCGATCAAGAGCTTCGACCTGATCTTCACGATGACCCGTGGCGGGCCCGCCAACGCAACACTTGTGCCCAATATCTACATGTATCAGCTCGGCTTTCAGCTCAACCGCTACGGATATGCGGCGGCGGTCGCCATCGTTGGCGCAATCCTGATTTTCGTTGTCAATTATGCGGTCCACCGGCTGGTTCGACCCAATCACGGAGGAGATGCGTCATGAGCCAGTCATCGGGTCTCAACACAACCGCCTGGCCGATGCGCATCATCCTGTGGCTGTTCGCGCTGATGACGGTGATCCCCTTCGGCCTTCTGATCCTGACCTCGCTGAAGAGCCGGCCGGACCTCTTGCAGGGCGCGTTCGTCCTTCCCGAATATCCCCATTTCGAGAATTACGTCAGCGCCTGGATCGACGGACATTTCAACGTCTACTTCCAGAACTCCGTGCTCGTCGTCTTGCCTGTCGTCACCATCAGTATCGCTCTTGGCACCCTGACCGGCTTCGGCTTCGCCTTTCTCAGTTTTCCATTCAAGCGCACCCTCTTCGTGATGATGACGATCGGGATGATGGTGCCGACAGAAGCCTTCATCATTCCGCTCTACTACGAGATGCGCTACACGGGCCTTATCAACACCTACGCAGCATTGATCCTGCCGCAAATCGCGATGTCGATACCATTCGCGACCATCTTCATGGCCAGCGCCATGCGACAATTGCCGCAGGAAATCCTGGAAGCGGCCGTGCTCGACGGCGCAAAGCGCAGCTATATTTTGCGCCGGGTCATCCTGCCGCTGATGGTGCCGGCGATGTCGACGCTCGCGCTGTTCCTCTTCATCTGGACCTGGAACGAGTTTCTCATTCCGCTGATCCTGGTCAACGACGACAGTTTCCGCACATTGCCCATCGGCATGCTGTTCTTCCAGGGTCGCTACACGGTGAACACCCCGGTGCTGACCGCCGGCGCGGTCATCGTGATCGCACCGCTGATCCTCGCCTATCTGATTTTCCAGCGGAAATTCATTTCAGGCCTGACAGCAGGCGCGACCAAGTAGAGGACACGGCGCCGTCATCGATTTTTGAGTCAGAACGCTCGGAAACCAGGTATGCAAAAGCTTTCCGCCACGAAAGACGCACCGCCTGAATTTCCAGAGCGTTCTGAGCTGAGTTGTTCCAGGGATTATCCCGCTTGCGGGACAGATGGCCGCGAGACAATACGAAGACCTTCAGAGATCAATCAGCAATAACAGCGGCATCTTAACGGCAGCGGGCCATCGAACCGGTCTACCGACATGCTGGACGAGACAAGGGACCGTGTTCGCCACGGGCTCTGGCAAGTGTCCCAACCACCGTACATTCCCTAGCTGCACCCGATCGAACTCCCAAAAGGCCGGAAGCAGCAAAATTCAACTGCAATCCAGAACATGCCTCCTATCTGGGAATCCCGTTTACATTGAGAAAGACCGAATAAAGAGATGTCGTCCCGGTGATGAAGAGCCGGTTGAGCTTGGCCCCGCCGAAGCAGACGTTGCTGACGATTTCCGGGATATGCACCTTGCCGATCAAGGTTCCCTGACTGTTCAGACAGTGCACTCCATCGGCGGCCGAGGTCCATATGCGGCCGGACCGGTCCAATCGAAATCCATCGAAGAAACCGTTCGTGCAGGTCGCCAGCACGTCGCCCCCTCGCAGAGACTTGCCGTCATCGGCAACCTCGAACTTCCGAATGTGGGCCGGCCCGTTTTTCTGGTGGGTGCCGCCTGTGTCCGCAATGAAGAGGTGCCGCTCATCGGCCGAGAACGCCAGACCGTTCGGTTTGACGAAATCCGTTGCAACAGTGGTGACGTCTCCCGTCTCGGGATCTGCGCGATAGACGTGGCACGCGCCGATTTCGCTTTCCGCGCGGTCTCCCTCATAATCCATCATGATCCCGTAGGAGGGATCGGTGAACCAGACCGAACCATCGGATTTCACGACGACATCGTTTGGCGAATTGAGGCGCTTTCCGTTCCAGTGTGATGCGATGACGCTGATCGATCCGTCATGATCTGTTCTTGTCACACGCCGCGTCTGGTGTTCGCATGAAACCAGCCGCCCTTGCGTGTCGACCGTGTTGCCGTTGGCGTTGTTGGAGGGGGAGCGGAACACCGACACGGAGCCATCCGTCTCGTCCCACCTCATCAGCCGGTTGTTGGGAATGTCGGACCAGACCAGATATCGTCCGGCCGGAAACCAGGCTGGTCCTTCCGACCAGCGAGCGCCGGTCCACAGGCGCTCCACACGCGCATGTCCGATGAAACAGTCTTCGAATTCCGGCTCGATGACTTCAAAGCCTGTGCCTTCCAAAACACCAAACATCACATATCCCGTTTCTTGCTGTAGATTGCCGCCCTTGCTGCATGAGCGGGCTTTTCGGCCCAGTTTCCCGGATGGACCGGGTCAGGTCCCCAGATCGCCTGATAGGTATCGACCGCCCAGCCTTTGCGTTGCAGCACAACCGCAGCGGCCGTCAGTCCTGTCCACCAGAGCGACAACACGAGCCACATCCATCGCGGCGCATTTGTTGCCCAAAGTCCGCTGGCGACTGCTCCCATCATCATGAAGAGAGCAAGGTAGCCGAAGATTTTGTGAAAACTTTCAAAAAGTTGCCGTCGGAGTGTCATGTCATAATGATCGCCTCGCAGGGAACCGTCTGGCGCTGGACTGGTCGGGCCGCCTTTCGTGCCGCGCAAGAGGCCCGACAGGCCCTGAAAGCATCCGAGTGCAAGCACGCAATAACCGAAGGAACGGTGCATCTGTTCATGGCCCGTGTTCTGACCGGACAGCAGAGCAAGGCCGAAGCCAACTGCTGACAGAACCAGAACCGCGCTCTGCCCCATCCAGTGACAGCGCCACCACGTCTTGTTATCCAGCTCCCTGGGCCAGCTCTGCGACGGCAGAACCTTGAGATAGCGCGCTGTCAGGATCGCCAGCGGTGCGAGGATCCCCCAGCCGAGCACCATGGTGCGGGCGTGCCAGGACAGGGTAAGCCCGACATCGTGGGCTCTGGCCGGATCTACCAGGGAGAGCAGCCACTCCGGCATCATCGATTGATCGTCCCGGCCGTCCAGATCGGCCCGCAAACAACGTCGTCTTTGCTAATCAAATTCCCAATCATCGCCCGGCCGACATTCAGGTCCGGCTCCGCGGTTGGAGACCAATGCGCGTGAAAACTGGCGAAAGCGCGATTGAAATGGGTGAAGCGGGCCTTTCGGCTGGTCGAGCCGCTGAGGAAACGTAAAGAAGCCATTTCGGGTTCATTTCAGGCGAGCAAAGTTGGCGAACAGATCAATAAAAGGTGGAGCCGCACGGCTATCCTGCCGCGCGGCCCGACAACAGGGTGATCGGCTATTACTGTTTCCAGATCGCCGAATAGGCCTCGCGATACGGGGTATCGGGATCGAAGGCCGTGGCGTCACCCATTCTTTCCACCCCTTCCTTGGTCACGAGAGCCGGAGACGTGACGTAGCCGGAGCACGGTTCGCCTTGAATCGCCCGGTTGAGTTCGTCCACAAGCTGCCAACCTTGCAGGTTCAAGGGTTCGGCAACCGTGATCGCCTGATAGGCGCCGGTCTTGATGCGAAAGAAAGCTGCTTCCGAGCCGTCGCCCGCCGAGCCCGCCTGCGGACCATCTTCGCTGGAAACTCCGGCCGCCGCCAGTGCGGGACCCATGAAGTCGAAGTAAAGGTCGTTGATGGCCAGGGCGTGGGTCCACTCGTCGCCGTATTTCTGCAGCAAGCTGGTGGTCAACGGCCCCATGCGGCTTGAAGTATCGGCAATCGGCGTATCGACATATTCAAGTACCTTGCCGCCGCCGGCCTCGATTGTTTCCTTGATACGGTCAGCCTTGTCGATGGCGATCTGGTAAGTGGAATCGGTGAAGATGACCGCACCCATATCCTTGCCGCCGTCTTCAAGCGCCCAGTTGGCAGCAACTTCCGACACGGTCATGGCGTCGGTCGAAACGTTGGCGAAGATCCCGCCAGGCGCATCGCAACCGATCTTCGGCCCGGAGTGCCAGGCAACGATGGGAATATTCGCGGCCGCCACGTCTTCCAGCGCCGCTTGTTGTTCGACAGCATCGAAGCCATTGATGACGATCCCGTCTGGCTGCAAGGCCAGAGCCTGACCGATTGCCGCCGTGCGGCCCTGAATAGAGCCTGCGCCATCGAGAACACGAATGGTCCAGCCGATCTGCGAGGCCGCCTCCTCAACGCCCTTGGATACGCCCAGAATACCGCCATTCTTCATGTCGGCGGCAACGACGACGATCGACTTGTCCGGCGCACCGGCCGGACCGGTGGTCGGCCCGTCCCATGGCGTTTCCGCAAGAGCCGGGATCCCGGCCGTTGCCAGCATCGTCGTGGCCAGAATTGTCTTCAGGAATGTACGTTTTTGCATAATCTCCTCCATTGCATCCAACGTTACTTTTTCACCGCCCCCTTGCGGCGCTGCGCGTAACCCGCAATACCGATTGCAATCAGCAGCGTGACGCCGTTGAAGAGCGGCTCGACCCAGAAAGAGCCTCCGAACTGCTGAATTCCGGAAATACCTACCGCCAGGATCGTGACGCCTACGATGGTGCCCCAGACATTGACCCGGCCGGGCTTGATGGTCGTAGAGCCCAGGAAAGCACCCACAAGCGCGGGCAACAGGAATTCCAGTCCGACGCTTGCCTGGCCGATGCGGAGCTTCGACGCCAGAAGTACACCGGCAAGCGCTGTCATGGTGCCCGATGCCATGAAGGCGCCGATCACATATTTTCGGGTGGGAATGCCGTTCAGATGGGCCGCGCGCTGGTTCGCGCCGATGGCGTAGAGATACCGTCCGACCGGCGTATATTCGAGCGTCAGCCACAAGATGACGGTGATCGCGATCAGATAATACCCGGTGATCGGCAGACCGAAGACGAAGGTTGTGCTGAGGGAAAAGAAACCATCCGGCAAGACCCCCACCATCTGGCGGCCACCCGTGTGCCAAAGGGCTATCGCATAAAGAACAGTGCCTGTGCCGAGCGTCGCGATGAAGCTGTCGATCTTGGCGACTTCCACCAGGAGCCCGTTCAGGAACCCTGTGAACGCGCCGAGCAGCAAGACGATCATGACGGCCATCGGCCAGGGAATGCCCAGAAGGGTTTGCAGGCTGATGGCAAGAATATGCCAGAGCACGATGCCGTAGCCGACCGTCAGATCGATCCGCCCTGCTGCCATGGGGATCATTGCCCCAAGGGACAACAGCGCGATGATCGCCTTGTCCGATACGATTGCCCGAAGGTTCAGGAGTGTCGGAAAGGTTTTCGGCAGAAGGATCGAGAACAGCAGGATCAGCAGCAGCGTCAAGATGACGAGACCATAGACCGGCAGCAGACGCACAAGTCTGGCGCGCGTGGTCAATCCCTGCATTTCCGTTTTGGTCGGCTCAAGCGCGGTGGATTCAAGTGACTGCATGGTTCTTACCCTTAAGCGGCGGCAACGTTGCTGGCCGAAGCGGCCTGAATGAGGTTTTCCGTCGAGAGTTTCGCCCCTGAAAGCTCACCGACGATCGCGCCCTGGCTGAAGACGATGGCGCGCTGGCAAATCGTTGCGACTTCCTCGAAATCGGTCGAAACGAGCAGGATGCCGACCCCTTCCCGCAGCGCCTTGTTCAAAAGCTCATAGATTTCCGCCTTCGCGCCTACATCGACGCCCGCGGTCGGATCCTCGCAGATCAGAAGCTTGCGTCTGGTCGCGAGCCAGCGCGCGATCACCACTTTTTGCTGGTTGCCACCCGAAAGGGCCTCGATGGCGAGTGTCTGATCGTTCGGCGACAGCGCCACTTCGCGGCCGATCCTTTCAGCCTCCCTGGATTCCGTGTCCGGCGACATGAAGGAAAAAAGGCTTCGGCCGACGGCTGCTGGATTGAGGAAGGTGTTTTCACGAAGGGTCAGCGGCATGGCGACGGATTCTTCCGTCCGATCCCGCGCGACAAGCCCAATGCCGCTGTCGAGCGCCGTCTTGGGAGAGCGCAGATCGGGGGCGCCGACACCAGTGAGCTCTATGTCGCCTTCGTGCGGTTCAAGGCCGTAAAGCGCGCGCGCAATCGTCTCGTGCCCTGCCCCGCGCAAACCCACAAGGCCGACGATCTCGTTTCGGTGAAGCGTAAAGTCAACCGGCCCAGCCACCCGGGTCGCAAGACCTTTCACGGACAGGATCGGTGCTCCGGGTGTCTCCGTCAGCTTGGTAACCTGCCGGGCCTTGCGCCCGACGATCATGTGCACCAGCTCTTCGGCGTTCGTATGCTGGATCGCACGGACCCCAACGAGTTCACCGTCTCTGAGAACCGCTACGCGGTCGGCGATCTGAAAGATCTCGTCGAGCCGGTGGGACACGTAGATCATGCCGACCCCGGCATCCCTCAGCGGCCGCAAGGCTTCGAACAAACGTGTGACTTCATCTGCCGGCAGAGACGCGGTGGGCTCGTCGAGCACCAGGAAATCGCTATCGACGGCAAGCGCACGGGCAATCGCCACCAGCGATTTTTCCGTTCGCGACAAATCCTGCACCCGTGTGGTGGGACAGAAATCGCAGCCGACCCTGCGCAGCGCTTCAGCGGCGAACGCCTCGGCGTCCTGCCAGTCGATCAGGCCGAACCGTTTCTTGAAACCGAGCGCCAGCGACATGTTCTCGGCAACGGTCATCCATTCGATCATGCCGAGGTCCTGATGGATGAAGGCGACCGCCTGGTGCTGACCGAAGCCGCCCGGTCGATGCTCGTAAGGTTCACCGTTGATCAGCACCCGGCCGGCATCCGGCTTGTGAATGCCCCCGAGAATTTTGATGAGTGTTGACTTACCCGCGCCGTTTTCACCCAGAAGCGCAACGATCTCGCCTCGGTCGACCGCCAACGAAACGTCCCGGACGGCATAAGTTCCGCCGAAATGCTTCTGAATGCCGTCGAAAAACAGACGGTTTTTCAGATTACCTGCCACTGTGTTCCTCCCAGTCGTCACCGGCTTCCCGCAGTAGGCCTCCTCCACAAGGCAAGGATTGAGTTACCGGTAACGTAGAGATATCATCCGTCCGCAAAACTCGAAAGTCAACGAAAAAGTTATCGATAACTTTTTACGGTATGGATCGTATTTTGAGTAATAAAAACAAAAAGATAAGCCTGTCTGAAGTCGCGGAAGCAGCGGGCGTCTCGAAAATGACGGCCAGTCGGGTCCTGCGAAACGAAGGCGGGTTCTCCGAGCAGACCAGAGAAAGGGTTCTGGCTGAGGTCGCACGTCTGGGCTACCTGCCGAACCGCCTGGCCACCGTCTTCTCCGGTGACCAGAAATCCACCTTCATCGGCGTTAGCATTCCGGACCTCGGCAACGAGGTCTTCACACATGTTCTGGAGGGCATCGACCGGAAGCTTTCTTCTTTCGGACATCAGACTGTTCTGGGCATGACACAGCGGGCTGCGGGCGAGGAAGAGAAATGGATTGAAACCGTTCTCGCCTGGCAACCTGCAGGACTGATCCTGACAGGCAGAGCGCATACGAACCGCTCGCTTCAGCTCCTGGAAAACGCAAAAATTCCCGTCGTCGAAATCTGGGATTTGAACTCAAGCCCGTTCGACATGTGCGTCGGCCTCAACCACTTTGACAGCGGTTACCAGATGGGCCGGTATCTGCTGACCAAGGGCTACACCCGGTTCGGCTATGTCGGGACCTCTCACGATGCGGCAAATGCGGCGGCCGCTCGCCTCAACGGCTTCGACCGTGCGATCGCCGACGGCTCGGCTTCTCTGAAGAAGCAGCTTCTGTTGAAGGACGTACCGGGTTTTTACACCGGCTACTATGGTATCGAACAGCTGCTCTCCGGAGCTCCGGAAACCGAAGTCGTGTTTTTCCAGAATGACAACATGGCCGTTGGAGCGATCCACTTCTGCGAAAGTCAGAAGATTTCGGTGCCCAGGGATCTCGGCATTGCCGGGTGGGGCGAACTTCCCATTGCTTCCGTTCTTCCCTACCGGCTGACCACGGTGCAGGTGAACCACTTGCGGATCGGACAGATCGCCTCTGAAAAACTTCTGATGCGGATCAATGGCGACAGCGCCAGGAAAGTCACGGATGTGGGGTTCCGGCTGATAGAAGGGGAAACGGTTTGAGCCGGACGCGCCTAGGCAGTCGATCCACCCACGCTCAAGTTGGGCTCGATCGAAATATGGACAGGGTCGCTGTCCGTCTTCCCCTCGCCCCTCAGCAGGGAGACGATCAATTCGCCAGCCCGCCGGCCGATATCCGCCGGGTGAGGATCAATCGTGGTGAGGGTCGGCAGGCAGATAGAGGAAATGTCATAGGCACCGAAACCGGCGATGGCGATATCTTCGGGTACCTTCACCCCCTTGCGCGCGCATTCCGTTAACGCCCCGAAAGCGGAAAGATCGGAAACGCAAATAACCGCTTCCGTATCCGGAAAGTCCTGCAGGAGCCTCGCCATGGCGTCGGCGCCCTCGCGCATGGAAATCGGAGGCTCGCCCGCCCCGATCAGGCGCTCCGTCGACAGACCCAGGTCCGACATTGCCTGAATGAAGCCGCGGCGGCGATCCGCACCGCGCGTGTCACCATCCGTGTCGCCGCCGATGAAGGCAATGCGCTTTCGCCCTGTCCCTACCAGGTGCTTGACCAGGTCATGCATCGTGGCCGCATTGGAAAAGCCAACCACATGGCCAATCGGGCTCTCCGGCAGATCCCATGTTTCGACGACCGGAATATTCGCTCTGGCGAGCAACTGCCGTGTCCGGTCGGTGTGCCGCCCACCCGTCAGAACGATGGCTTCCGGACGGCGCCTGAGGAACTGCTCGACGATCTCTTCCTCTTTGTGGATGTCGTAATTGCTGTACCCGAGGAGGACCTGCAAGTCGGCCAGCTTGAGGCTTTCCGACAAGGCACCAACCGTGTCGGCGAAGTTGGCATTGTTGATCGAAGGGATGGATACAGCAACAAAGCCTGTGCGCTGCGAGCGGAGGTTGGCCGCCGTGCTGTCGAACACATAACCGAGGTCTTCGGCGATCTGCAGAATACGTTTCCTTGTCTCCTCACCCACGGACGCATGCTGTTTGAAAGCGCGGCTGACGGTCATGACGGAGACACCCGCCTTGTCAGCCACATCCTTCATCGTCACCGTTCGCTGCATGCTGAACCCACCTCTGACCATGCGCTTACATACGCAATACGGATCGGCATTCGCAATTGCCGGAGCCCGCTGCCGGGAATTTCAAACAGATCAATTTCGAGGGCTCATCCCTCGTATTGGTTTGCCTGTGTTACGTGATGGTGAATTCGCCCATCGAAGAACTCCGCGACAATGTCGCCGGTGACATCCCGTGATCTGCTGCGGACATCGCTGCCGAGAGCGCCTTCCATGGTGTCCCGGTCCGGATAAGTGATCGCCAAAATCAACGGAAATTCGGGGGCGCCTTCATCGCGCTCCTCACCGAACATCACCCTGACGTCGCTGTTGCCGGGAAACTGGCGCCAGAGGGGAACCAGCCGGTCTGTCACGGCCGTTCGGAATTCCTCGGTCTTGCCGGGCTTTACGCTGCCTTCGAAAAGCGCGAAACGGGTGATCATTCGAATTTCTCCTTGTCGGGCCCCTTGAAATATTCCATCAGCGCGGCCTGATCTTCGCCGCCCAAGCCCGCTGCCGTGAGCATTCTGTGAACTTCGGCACAGACAGCCGTCAGTGGCATGGCCGTGTGGGTTTTCCGCGCCAGATCCTGGGCACCGTTCAGGTCTTTCACCATGTTGTCGATCCGGCCTGTGCGCCGATAGTCGCGCGACACAAAGCGGGGCATGTATTCCTGAAGGATGGCGCTGTCCGCGCGTCCTCCCTTCAGCGCCGTCGGTATCTTTGCGGCATCGACGCCTGCATCGAGCGCAAGCTTCGTTGCTTCGGCCACCGCCAGAAAGCCAAGGCCGCACAGCACCTGGTTGATCAACTTGGTCGTCTGGCCCGCACCAACCGGCCCCATGTGGGTGTAATTGGAGCTGACGAATTTCAGGACGTTGTGCGCATCCGCGACGTCCTTTTCCGAGCCGCCTGCCATCAGCGTCAATTCACCGACAAGTGCCTTGGGCGCACCTCCCGAAAGAGGACTGTCCACCCAGCGCAAACCTCTTGCTTCCGCCTTTGCGGCAAGATCCTTGGTCGCACCAGGATCGATTGACGACATGTCGATAATCAAGGTTCCCGCACGAGCGCCATCGGCAACTCCGTTTTCCCCGAAGACCGCCTTCTCCACGATTTGCGGGGCGTTGAGGCTTGTGATGACATAGTCGGACGCAGAGGCAGCTTCCGCAGCAGAAGCTGCGCTGATGGCGCCTTTTGCAACGAGCGCCGAGACCTTTTCCGGATCGAGGTCGAAGACACGGAGAGTGTTGCCTGTTTCCGCGAGGCGTGTTCCGATTGCCCCGCCCATGGCTCCGGCCCCGATCAGGGCCACATTCACGCTCATGCGATTTCCTTCCGAACGAATGTCTGCAGCGCCGCGACGATCTGCTCGGGCGTCTGGTCGATTGAAACGGCAAAAGCGCGCTCGTCCGGCTCCGGCGGCTCAAGCGTCTCAAGCTGACTGTCCAGCAGAGCCGTTGGCATGAAATGTCCTTCCCTGTGCGCCATCCGCTCGCGCAACAGCTCACGCGTGCCCTCAAGGAACAGGAACGTCACGGGACGGTGCGCATGGGCAATGATCCGCTTTCGGTAGCTTCGCTTCAGCGCCGAGCAGGCGATGAAGGTCACTTCCGAAACATCCCGCAAGGCCTCCCCGACCTGTGCCAGCCACGGCAGACGGTCGGCGTCGGTCAGAGGGATCCCTTTGCTCATTTTCTCGATGTTTTCCTGCGGATGAAGGTCGTCGCCATCGATGAACCGGCCGCCGACAGCCTCTGCCAGTTTCCTGCCGATTTGGGACTTGCCGCAGCCCGAGACGCCCATGACAACAAAAACCGGCATCACAGGCACGCCGATATGCCGCCGTCCACAAAGATTGTGGTTCCGTTGACGAAAGAGGATGCATCGGACGACAGGAAGATGCAGGTGCCCACCAACTCTTCCACGTTGCCCCATCGCCCTGCCGGGGTGCGCTTTTCCAGCCAGGCGCTGAAGTCGGGATCGTTGATCAGCGCCGCGTTCAAGGGCGTATCGAAATACCCCGGCGCCAGGCCGTTGCATTGCAGGCCGTATTGTGCCCAATCCGTCGCCATGCCCTTGGTCAGATTCGCAACCGCCCCCTTGGTGGCAGTGTAAGGCGCAATTCCCGGACGGGCGAGCGCGGTCTGTACCGAGCAGATATTCACGATCTTGCCCGCCCCGCGCTTGATCATGTGACGGGCGACCGCCTGACCGACATGAAAGACGGAGGCAATATTCGTTTGAAGAAGGCGCTCGAACGCGTCTGCCGGAAAATCTTCCAGCGGCGTTCGGTGCTGCATGCCGGCATTGTTGACCAGGATGTCGATGCCACCTGTGGATGTTTCGAATGTGTCCACGGCCTTGCGAACAGCGTCATGGTCGGTCACGTCGAACACCAGCTCCGCGACGGTCAGCCCCTCGGCCCGCAGTCCCTCTGCCGCACTCTCGAGTTTTTCCCGATCCCGGCCATTCAAAACGATTTCCGCCCCGGCGCGCGCTAGGCCGCGGGCAAGGGCCAGGCCGATCCCTTGAGAGGAACCGGTGACCAGGGCCCGCTTACCGGACAGGTCGAACAGGGCAAGGCTCATTCGGGCTTCCTTTTTAGATGGCGATTGACAGCTCCCATTCTTATGTTATCGATAACAAATATTGTCAAGTCTCGGAGCCCCAAAATGAGCAAACCCGATATTCTCCAGGTCGGCCCTTACCCCGAATGGGATCAGGTTCCGCTGGAAGCCGGCTTTACCATGCACAAATATTTTGAGGCGCAGGACAAGCCTGCCTTTCTCTCTTCGATCGGTGAGCGCATTCGCGGTATTGCGACACGCGGCGAACTGGGGGCGGACCGAGCCTTGATCGAGGCCTGCCCAAAACTGGAAATCATCTCGGTCTATGGCGTCGGTTTTGATGCGGTGGACCTGGACGCCTGCCGGGAGCACGGCATCCGGGTGACCAACACACCGGATGTTCTGACCAACGACGTCGCCGATCTTGGCGTTGCCATGATGCTCGTCCAGTCGCGCGGCATGATCGGTGCCGAGACCTGGGTGCGGGACGGAAGCTGGGCCACGCAAGGTCTGTATCCGCTCAAAAATCGTGTCTGGGGCAAGAGAGCAGGAGTGCTTGGCCTGGGTCGGATCGGCTTTGAGGTTGCCAAGCGTCTTGCCGGTTTCGATCTCGACATTGCCTATTCGAGCGTCACGGCCAAGGATTACGCACCTGACTGGGAGTTCGTTGCCGATCCGGTCGAGCTCGCCCGCAGGTCCGACTTCCTGTTCGTGACGCTTGCTGCATCGGCGCAAACCCGCCACATCGTCAACAGGCAGGTGATCGACGCTGTCGGGCCGGACGGCATGATCATCAACATCAGCAGAGCGTCGAATATCGATGAGGACGCCCTGCTGGACGCCCTTGAGACCGGCCGCCTTGGGTCGGCAGCGCTTGATGTGTTCGAAGGAGAACCGGCGCTAAACCCCCGCTTCCTGAAACTGGATAACGTTCTTCTGCAACCGCATCACGCCTCGGGAACCTTCGAAACGAGAAAAGCCATGGGCCAGCTCGTCAGAGACAATCTGTCCGCGCATTTTGCCGGCAACAATCTTCCGACCCCCGTTCTGTGAGGCAGTCATGAAGTCAATCGTCATTCACGCTGCCAGGGACCTGCGCATCGAAGAGCAGCAAGAAGAGCAACCCGGCCCCGGCGAAGTTCAAATCAAACTGTCGACCGGCGGCATCTGCGGTTCGGACCTGCATTATTTCAATCACGGCGGCTTTGGACCCGTGCGCCTGAAAGAACCCATGATCCTCGGACATGAGGTTTCCGGTCACATCACCGCACTTGGGGAAGGTGTGTCGGGTCTCGCGCTTGGACAGCTTGTTGCCATTTCACCTTCGAGGCCCTGCCGGCAATGCCGGTTCTGCAACGAAGGCTCCTTCAACCAGTGTCTCAACATGCGCTTTTACGGAAGCGCGATGCCGTTTCCGCACATTCAGGGAGCCTTTCGCGAAGTCCTGGTTGCCGATGCGCTCCAGTGCGCACCGGCCGACAGCCTGACACCGGGCGAAGCTGCAATGGCCGAGCCGTTGGCCGTCTGCCTTCATGCGACACGTCAGGCCGGAAGCCTCTTGGGCAAATCCGTGCTCGTCACGGGCTGTGGCCCCATCGGCATTCTGTGCATCGTTGCCGCCCGCAGAGCTGGTGCCGACTTCATCGTCGCAACGGATCTCAGTGACTTCACGCTTGAGATGGCCAGAACCGCAGGTGCTGATGAAACGGTGAACATGGCAAGCGCCCCTTCGGCACTGGAACGCTTTTCCGCTGACAAGGGAACCTTCGATGTCCTTTATGAATGCTCCGGCGCGACCCCTGCCCTTTCAGCGGGCATTGCAGCGATGCGTCCGGGCGGAACCATTATTCAATTGGGTTTGGGCGGCGATATGTCAGTCCCCATGATGGCGCTGACATCCAAGGAACTCTGCCTGAAGGGATCTTTCCGTTTCCACGAGGAATTCTTCACCGGCGTCAGCCTGATGCAAAAGGGATTGATTGACGTCAAACCCTTCATAACGCAGACCTTTCCACTGAACGATGCCATTAAGGCGTTCGAAACTGCAGGGGACCGGTCCAGGGCCGTCAAGGCCCAGATTGCCTTTGCCTGAGGCTCGACCACATGAAAGAGGCGGAGTGCTTCTGTCCTCCGCCTTCATTACTTTCACCCAGGTCGCCGGATCACTGGTGAATAAACCGGCACATTCCCCGAGAGGCCATTTTCAAAGGTCCGCCCCAATGGCCGCAAGACCGGCTCGCGCAACTTCAGTGTCCTGATCGCCGCTGCCGGACCCCACTCCGATCCCTCCAAGGAGGTGCCCGTCCACCACAATCGGCAATCCGCCTTCCAGGCCAGTGACATTTCCATCGGTTGCCAGGCCAATCAGTGGACGAACGGCTTCCGGAATCGACGTCGTTTTTGCTCCGATGGAGGCCGCCGTCCGCGCCTTGGCCTTCGCGCTTTTCAGACTCAGAAACTTGGCACCGGACATGCGGATTTCCGCCAGCGCCACGCCGCTTGCATCGACAATGACGACACACTGCGGTTGACCAATTTCTTCAGCCTTTCCAACCGCTGCAACAAGCATCGCCAGCGCGCCACGATGGGTAAGCTGCATTGAGGTTTCGACCAGGTTCATGAAATGCCTTTCGGAAAAGTTATCGATAACATATTGAAACAACTATGCTCGACAATCAATCACTCATGGCATGCATTTCCGGCAATCATTTCCGAAAACGGCTCAGTGGATCTCCTGTTCCACGCGCAATAGCAGCATTTCGCTCCTGCCATCGCGGCAAAACACCAACCGGAAGATCTTCTTCACCCGGCGGCATGGTGGACACCGTCCGAACATCAGAACCGAAGCACCGAGACGCGGCGTCATCGGTGCTTCCGTCGTTTCTTGCTCCGTCACCGCGTGGAAAATGGCGGAAAATCCGGCTCCACGCTGAGGCCGCTTAAACGGCGCGCATCAGAGCGGCTGTGTCACTGCCTGCCAGTCTGGTAGAGGCCGATGATATGGCGCTCGGTGTTTCAACTGCAGGCCCACCCGAATAAAGATTGTAGCTTACACTCCTGTAGCACATGGGAGTTGCAATCTTCTTCGCGGCCTGCAGTTCGGTCACACCGTCGTGACGGCATCCACGATAAACGAGATCGCAAGGAGCATGCGGCTCTGCCTGCCTCGCCCCATCGTGGGAAATACTGCGATATATTAGATAATTCATAGAAATAACCCCTTCTGAATCAATTTTCCTGGCATATGACGCAGAGGAATATTCCCTATATCGGACCAACAGGTATGTGAACCAATTCACACCAACAGAGCTTTTTCTGAAAATTCCTTCATTTTGCACTCAAAAGACACTTGCAACAGAGATCGGATATTGCTCATCATACTGAGCGGAAGCTCGAGGAGCTCCTAATTCGGCCGCGCCTCATGTGTCGGGAACGAATTTTCTGAAAAAGGAGAAACCAGTCAGATCGCACTATTTCCAAAAAATTTCTACGTAATACATTAGATAAACTACACACGTTTTCTATCCATGTGACGCCACACATCTTTCCTTGTCTATTTTTTGGATTTCCAGCGGCCTGGAAGTTCAATCAAGACATTCGTTTCGATTAATAACTTCGGCACATGCCGGCAATCCGATTGAGGCATCCCATGCTGAGAGACGTCATCCGAGAGTGTTATCTTTTTTCAAATATTGACGAAGGCAGCCTGGATCTGCTTACCCGCCTGAGCACCATCGCTCGATACGATACGGAAAGCGCAATCTTCGCAGCCGGCGATGAACCGGACGGACTTCGCGTCATTATCACGGGCTCAATTCGCATATGGATCTCCGACGCGGAAGGCCGTGAGCTCACCCTTGCGCTCCTGGAACCAGGCGATCCGTTTGGCGAAATCTCGGTGCTGGACAAACTGCCACGAACCGCAAATGCATCAACTCTCGCAAACTCCGAATGTCTGTTTTTGCCCAAGGATGCGATGGAAATAGCGTTGGACAAAAGCCCGCAATTTGCCCATCACCTCATCCAGCTCTTGTGTGAAATCCTGAGACGCAACACGGAAGCGATGGGAGCTTTCGCCTTTCTTGGCCTCGACGGTCGGCTTGCTCAAAAGCTCCTGGATCTCGCGCTGTCATATGCGGACCTGAAAGACGATGGGGCGAATTTCAAACGAAAATTCTCTCAGAATGAACTGGCGCACATGCTGGGTGTCACACGGGAAGCGCTCAACAAGAGGCTCAACGCCCTGGCTCATGACGGATTGATCACGCTGACAAACGGCCTGATTTCGATACCCAACATGGAAGCCCTGGCAACACGCGCAAGAGCCGCCGAAAGGCTCAATCGGGGGCGATGAAAATTGGAGCGAGTCCTCTGGATGCAACGGCGCACACCGCCCCGCAAACCGGCTTCCAATACCAGACTTTGCTTGAATTTGGACCGATTGAGAAAGGGCTGGGGCACCGCTTTGAACTCTTGTCCGTTCAAATGCAGCCTGTCCCATCCAGCCCCAATCACGTCATTCGACGATTTTCATGCAGTCTGTCCGAGGCTAATATTGTAAAATCGCGCCAAATATTGCGCCGATTTTGTTAAGTAAAATTCATGCCTTTAGAAGAGTTGCAGGAAAACCAGCGCCCCCATAACCAACAGTGTTGTGCCGGAAACACAATTTACAACGTTGGCGATGCCCTTGTGCACCGTCAGCACTCTGGTGGCCGCCATCCAGGGGATGAGGCCACAGGCCGAAGAGAGCAGGATAACGGGGACGCATAACATCAGGGTGGTCGCGTAGGAATTATCCGTCAGCTCAAGCAAGAACCCGGGAAAAAGCGCGATAAAAAACATAAGAGCAAGAGGGTTCGCCAGGCCTATCCACGCACCCTTCGCAGCATAGTGTGTGAAGCGGAAAGCAGGAGCTTGCTCCATCTTACTGAATTTCATTTCCCGCAATATGCTGAAACCGAAATACGCAAGGATACAGCCGCCTGCCAACTGCATGGCGTGAATGAAAAGAGGACTGACCTCCAGCAGTCCGATAGCAAACAGAATTGCCAAAACCACCCACACAAGCTCGGCGAAAAGAATGCCGGCAAGTGAAGCAACACCGCCTAAAAAACCTGAACGCGTTGTCGCGGCGCTGACGAAGGCAACGTTCTGCCCAGGCGCTATCGACGCGGCAAAATTTGTCGCTGCAAGGGCGAACCATATTTCGGTAGACATTTTTCCTCCCAGTATTGGGAGTGGCGTAACAAATATTTCCGCTGGGTGATGTGAACGTATTCACATCGAGCGCATTATTCGAAGTGTCAAAAGGCACCCTGAGTATGTGGTCCCGCTCGCACCGAGTACGCAAACGTGGGACCGGGTTCTCGTGCGAATGAAGTGGGGTTAAAAAAGGCAGGAAGGGTGCCGCATCAAACAGAAGGGCGCGCGAATAAGTCGTTGCGCGTGGAGGCTATTTTCTCCTGAAGCTCACCATGAGCACTCTCGATGCGATTGCCGAAAGACCGGGATTGTTGGCGCTTCGCGACGCCATCCGCCTGGCGCAGAATTGCTTCGGCAACCTCAGGCTCGCAGCCTTCGTGAAGCCGCAGTTGCGCTTCCACGCGGCCAACTTCCGGCTCGTTCCAGACCTCCCCGAACTGCTCCATCAGCATGCGGGCATTCTTGATGTGCGCGAGGCCTTCCCGCGCCTTGCCAAGGTCCAACCAGCGCCTTGCAATGAAAGTCTCGTATGTTGGCAGGTAAACCACTCCCATGTCGCGAAACTCTTCAAGCCGCTTGTCGACCAGCTGGATGGAATATTCCGACGGTTTCTGGCAGCAGATGCCCATCGCTTCGAGCAGCCGCCCGCAGGCCAGCCACATGTTGTAGTGATGCTCGAGCCCGACCTTTTGCAGCAGACGGCCATTCTTCACCAGAATGTCCTGCTGCTCCATCAGCACACCGCGCAACAGCGCCTCGTGGTAGGTCGCAAAGGCACGGCTGCCCGCCAGATCCAGTTTTGCGGAATGGGCAAGCGCCCTGTCCATGTTCTCTTCCGCGGCCTCGCCGTCACCAAGACACCAGCAAACCAGGGCGTTGTAGCCTGACGCGGCCACCAGTGCGTCCAGCCCTATCGAATAGGTGACAGATGCCTGATATTTCGGGTCATAAAAGCCAATTGAGGTCTCGAAGTTCTGTCTTGCAGAGGGGAACCGGCCACGGAGAAACTCATTGGCTGCCTTGGCGCGATGCGCCGTCATGCGCAGCAAATTCCCCTGGTCGTATGAGCAACGTGCAAACAGTTCATCGATGAGGGCATCCCCATCATCCCGGTGCCCCGTCACGAATACATAAACCCACTGATTGTAAAGCAGCGGCAGAATTGCATCCACGTCCTGCGCCTGATCGGCAAGCTGAATGGCGCGACGGGTTGTTTCCCCCACTTCCGGTGCCGCAAAGCCGCGCACGGACCGATAGGGCGCCACCAGTTCGATCAAGAGAAGGAACTCAAGCGCTTCGCGGCGCGATTTGCCTTCCACGTGCTCAAGAAGCTCCAAACCCTTCTTCAGGTGGGCAATCGCTTCCTCGCTGGCAGAGCGATAATTCGCAACCACCGCGGCTTCATGCCATCGTACGATCGCTTCCTCATAACGTTCAGCACGCGCGAGATGGAAAGCCATGTCCTCCGGCCGCAGCAAGCTGTCGAAATTCGGAAGTTCGGGCATCACCTCGGCAATACGGGCGTGAATGTCCCGCCGGTCGGCAGCCAGAAGGGTGCCGTAAGCCGCATCGCGAATAAGGGCATGGCGAAACGTGAATTGCCGGCTGGGCATGCCCCCGGAAGAGTGGATCAACTCGGCAGACTGAAGAACATCAAGCCCTTCCTTGAAGGCCGTCTCGCCAACATCTGCAACGCCGGCCAGGACATCAATGGAAAAGCTGCGTCCAATACACGAGGCAACCTGCGCCAGGCGCTTATGCTCACCGAGCCGGTCAAGACGCGCCAGTAAAATACTCTGGAGGTTGCTCGGAATATCGCCCATGTCGAGTTGCCGGCTCAGTTCGACGCCGTGCCCGGTGCGCAGCAGCAAATCCTTTTCCAGAATGACATTCGTCAGCTCTTCAACAAAAAGCGGTACGCCATCGGTACGCTCAAAGATCAGATCGATGATCGCTTTGGGGACGTCACGCCCGAGCAGTTCCTTGACGAAACCCGTTGTGTCATCCGCCGTCAGCCGCTCAAGGAAAAGTTTCGTTTCTTTTCCGGTAGGACCATTCAGGGCCTGCCAGCCATCCGGGCGGGAGGTCGTGATCATCAAGATGGAAGCCGGTGCGCTATCGGAAACAATGCTCTGCAAAAACTCGAGCGACGTCGGATCGCACCAGTGCATATCCTCGACAACAAGAACCAACGGCCGCACCGCTGCTTTTTCGACGAAGAACCGGCGCAGGATCTGGAACGCCTGCTTGCGCCACACAGCAGGATTCGCCATCGGCGCTGCCACCTTGCTGCTTGCCGAGCCGACAAGCCCACCCAGGACAACCAGTTGCTCGCTCGACAGATCAAGCTGCGAACCGACAAGCTTTCTGAGCTTTCTGGCCTTCTCCTCGTCCGTGGCGACAGGAGAGACGTCCGCCTGCTCCATGATCGCCTCAGCCAGGGGGAAAAAGGGTGTGTTTGCCTGTCCGGGAGCGCATTGAAGCTGGATCACTTCAAAGCCCTCGGATGCGATCGTATCGGTCAATTGCCAAACGAAGTGAGATTTGCCGATGCCCGGCTCTCCCCTCACAGAAACGACGTGACACGCCCCCGCCTGCACCTTGCGCCAAGCTTCGATTGCCAGGGCGGTTTCAATTCCACGCCCCAGAAATATGCCACTCCGGGAACGGCTTTTCGCTTCGAAACGGCTTCGCGCGAGCCGCGATGCAATGACCTGAAAGACGAGCTTCGGCTTTTCGAGGCCGGCAATCCTCTGTTCGCCAAGCGGTTCGACAACGAACAGATCCCCCACGAGTTTTCGCGTGACATCGTCGATCAGGAGACTGTCGGGCGCTGCCATCGCCTGCAATCGGGCTGCCAAATTGACGTTCGACCCGACAGCAAGTGCATCCTCCGGCCTGCTCTTGAGTTGCGACGGCAGCCCGACGACAACCGGACCGGTTGCAATGCCGATACGCATGTGCAGATCGGCAGCGCCATGGCCCTCCGCCTCCTGATTGTGCGCCAGCAAAGCCAGGGCAGCGTTGACGGCCCGTTCGGCGTCGTCTTCAAGGGCGGCGGGATAGCCGAAATATATGAGAGCTCCGTCGCCCAGATATTGAGCGATATGTCCGCCAAAGCGCGCCGTGATGGATTTGACGGCTTTCCAGTACTCGCGCAGCAACCGGCGGGTTTCTTCCGGGTCCAGATCGGCTGAGAGCCTCGTGTAACCGACGATATCACAGAACATTGCTGTCAATTGGCGCCGCTCTGCGCTGGGTCCGGACGGCTTTTTCGCCTCCTGGTGCTGCGTTTCCCGCAGGCCCTTGTCGATTTCCTTGAGCAGTTTCAGGCGTGCCCCGATGGACAATCCCATCTCGGCCAGATGCGCGTATTCCAGATGAGGCAAAACATCCATGTCGACGCCGTGCTTTTCCAGCAAAGCGCCGTAATCACCAAGCCCTCTTTCTTCCAACCAGCTCAACAATGGCACGCGGAATTGTCTCCGGTTTTTCAAATGGCATGGGCGTTACGAAATAAATATCTTCAATTGTAGGATCTATCGGCAACTTGTGAAAGGCAAAGCTTGAGCTTGCGCCGCGCCAGACAGTCCGACTGGCTATATGAATTGCCGTTGCGGAAGATACTCGGGCGGATTGGTGACGACGAAGCCTGAGAGGATGACGCTCTGACGGCCCCCTTACAGACGTCCTCTCATTCCGAATAGGCCTGGCGATCTTCTCCCGCCACAGAACAGGAAACGCCGGGACAGGCCCGGCGTTTCGGTTCGGTCAGGTTGCCTGGAGGCGCTGTCTCCTGGAAAGGTAGATTACGACCTCGACCACGGCGATAACCAGCATCGAAAGCCCCACCAAGGGAAAGAAGATGCCCGCTGCGATTGCCATCAGAAGCAGGGTTCTGGGGATTCGCCAGTCGACGGGGAGTTGCGGGGCGCCAATGCCGCCGACCGGACGACGCTTCCACCACATGACCGCTGCGGAGACACACAGCCCGATCATCGCAGCACAGGCCAGGAGCAGAACGATCTGGTTGGTCAGCCCCCAGGCCTGTCCCATGTGAATGCTGATGCCCCATTCCGCGGCCCAGCCGAGCGTACCCAGGTCGTTCAGACCGGCATCGTACAGCACTTGTCTGGTGTATTGATCCAGATGGATCACGCGCTCGCCGGTGATATCGTCGGGGTAGACCGAAGCGGTGAAAACGCCTTCAGGGCCATTCGGCATGGAGATGGCGTAGCCTGGAACGATGCCAAGGTCCTCGACGGTCGCAACCACGGCATCAAGTGCCTGGGGCACGCCTGCACTGGCCTCGGAAAGCGGCATCGGCTGCTTTTCCATGATCCAGGGTGCCCGGTCCACCGCATCGGCAACCGGGACGGTCGAGACCGGTTTGTTCGACCAGTAGCCATCCGGCATGCCGAGACCAAGCTGATAGGCGTAGTCGTAGAACTTGCCACCCCAGACGGACGACCAGGGCAGCCCTGTCATGGCCAGGAACACGATGAAGAGGCCGGTATAAAGCCCTGTAACCGCGTGGAGATCTCGCCACCAGGGCCGACCGCGCGTTGCCTTGATCGACACGGTGCCGACCTTGCGTCCGCGCGGCAGCCACAGGTAGATGCCGGTACCAACCAGGAGCACCATCCAGCCTGCCGTCGCCTCGATGATACGGTTTCCGAGCCAACCGACATATTCCAGTGAATGGAGTTTGCGCACCACATACATGGCCGGACTTCCGGCCGCGCCTCCGTCCCACAGGCTTCCGAGAACCGTGGCGTCATAGGGATTGACGTAAACAGTATCTTTCAACCCGTCTTCGCCGACGATCTTGACCTCCGCACTCCGGTTTGCGGCCGCGGGGGGGCCGTAGGCTTTCAGCGTTCCCGGGTGAACCACAAGGGCTGCGCCCGTGATTTGAGAGGGAGCGAGCATCTCTTGCTTGCTCGGGGTAACGAAACGGAGCTGTTTGTAGGCAACGTCGTTGATTTCGTCCTTGAAGAGATAAATCCCGCCTGTGACCGCAAGTATGATGACAAAGGGGAGGATCAGAAGACCTGCTACGAAGTGCCATCGCCAAACGGCGCGATAGAGTGCGGAATTTCCCCCGCGTTTGACCTGTTCTGACATGGATGTGCCCAGAGTTCGCGCCGCGCTCGTCTTCCTTGGACGTCGCCGGACGCATGAATGGAAAGGCGGGAAGTTGCGCGATGCCGCGTCATCTCCGCCTTGAGGATCTTGAGAATTGCCTGGAGTACCGCGCCTCGGCCCTGACAGGCCCCGCAAGCTTTGGAAGCTGGGAAGAGGCTCGGTTGGGGGCAAGGTTTCGGGGTCTCAGCCGCTGCCCGCGCACACGCATCGCCTCCGCTCAACCGAGCGGGGCTGGCGTTTTTGGACGGGCAAAAGGAGGTCGGCTACGCCAGCTTGGACGGTGGCGCGCGAGGCTGGTTCGGCCTGAAGGCTTGAAGGCGATGGACGGACCTGTCGCGGACAGCAACATGGATGCGCCCGATATGCCGCAAGACGACCGTAATCGGTGCGGGGACCGTCGGAAGCGCCAGTCCCATCTTGGCAAGGGACTGTACGGCACAATTGGGGACCGAGTTGTCAGGATCGTTCTTGCCGGTGGCAAGGGTGGTGCAGATGGACCACGAGGTCGTTATCTGGACACCGGCGTCGGCGAGGCCCCGGAGAGCGCCGGCGGCCATGTGCAAGGGCGCCAGCAGACACAGCAGCCAGATGGCCAGTGCTGCCAACGGCAGACCGACCTCACGTATTTTGCTGCTGTTTGCGCTGACTCTGGCCAAGTGAATCTCCTCGCATCCTTATGAAGGATTCTGGATCGTTGGCAATCCCTGATACGGCCTTTTCAGGTCTGGTGGACCGAACCAGGACGCAAGTCAGCTTGGAACGAAGAACGCCTTTATGTTTTGAACGTCTTCATTCCTGGTTTCGAGGCAGGCAAGTCAGGCGACGAAAGAAGGCACGCGAAGGCGACACAGCAACCGCACATGCGGCTTTATCGCCTCCGCAGATCAAACCACGGTCGCGCTGTTTCAGGCGCGGTAGTCGGTGCCCATTCCCTCTATGGAGCGCAGGTGGGCGGCCCATTCCAGCGCCAGATCGCCGTCTTCCTCGTTCATCTGGACATATTGTTGATGAACACGGGAGGCGATCTCATCGTCCACGAAGCGGAGCGTCTGGCCACTGGACGTGGCAGCCACCTGGATCTCGCAGGACCGCTCCAGATAGAACATATTGTTGAACATCTCGGCAGCGCTGCGGCCCGTTGCGATCAGACCGTGGTTGCGCAGGACCAGAACCGGGTGATTGCCGAAATCCTTCACGATGCGCTCGCGCTCCTCAAGGTCCAGCGCGATGCCCTCGAAATCGTGGTAGGCGATCCGGTTGTGGAACTGCAGGGAGATCTGGTTCAGCGGCAACAACCCCTCTTCCATGCAGGACACGGCCACCCCGGCGCGTGTGTGGGTGTGCATGATCCAGGCGGCATCGTGGCGGTTCATGTGAACGGCTGAATGAATGGTGAAGCCCGCCGGATTGACCCTGTGCGGACTGCCGTCCACCTTGTTGCCGTCCACGTCGATCTTCACCAGCGACGAGGCGGTGATTTCTTCCCAGCGCCAGCCATAAGGATTTATCAGAAAATGACCGTCTTCCCCGGGCACACGCGCGGTGATGTGGGTGTAGATCAGATCCGTCAACCTGTGGAGCGCCGCTAGGCGGTAACAGGCAGCAAGCTCTTCACGGGTTTGTCTTTCTTCAGGCGACATCGTCTTCTCCAATTTTCAGCCCCGGTCCCCCACGGCCCCACCGGCCCCTTCGGCGGGTCGTGCGGCATGATCCGCGGCGAGCTTTTCCAGAACTTCGGCAACATGAGCTTCCGGAGCACAGGCCCGGCGCGTGGTGAGATCTGTGTGCAACAGCAAGGTTTCCAGAGTAGCGCACAGGCGGCCATCCTGCTTCAGCACCCTGTGGAACAGCTTCATCTTCTTGCCACTGCCGTCGAGCACCTGCGTCGTCACGGTCAACGGTTCGCCGCGATGCACCTCATCGAGATAGCGAATGCGGGTGTCGACCGTAAAGTAGCTCTTTCCGGAGGCAATATAGGCTTCATCCGCTCCGACAAGCTGCATCAATCCATCGGTTGCCCAGGTGCCCAGTTCCAGATAGGCAGCTTCGTTCATATGGCCGTTGTAGTCCGTCCATGTTACAGGCACGACCCGGCGGAGGGTAATCGGAAGACCGTCGATCTCACCGCCCGTCTCCAGATGTGCTTCATGGCGGGTTATGACACCGCCAGCCCCGCTGCCGGTGCGTCGCAGGCCTCGCAGAATGGCCACGAGATTGTCATCGCGCAGGGTTTCCAGCTCAGCGATCGTCATGTGTCCGGACTGGGCGTCAGACTGATCGCCTATGGCCTTGATCAGCGCGGCGTCGAGCTCGGGCACATCTGTCAGCTTCGACCAGGGCCACTGCAGCGTCGGGCCGAATTGCTCGATGTAGCTTTCCATGCCCGCTTCACCACCGGCAATCCTGTAGGTCTCGAACAGACCCATCTGCGCCCATCTGAGGCCAAACCCCATGCGGATCGCGTCATCGATTTCCGCCGTTGTAGCGATACCGTCTTTCAACATCCAGAGCGCTTCGCGCCAGACGGATTCCTGAAAGCGATTGCCGATGAAGGCGTCGATCTCGGTCTTCATCTCGAGCGGATGCATACCGATAGAGGTGACGACCGGAATTGCTTTCCGGCGCAAAGCCGGGTCACCGGAGATTTCCACCAGCGGCAGGAGGTAGACCGGATTGAAAGGATGCACCACGACGACGGGAGCACCCTTGGCGGCCAGATCCGACGCCTTGAAGCCGGAGGTCGAAGAGGCAATGAAGCCGCCTTCGGGCAGATGCGCCGCGATCTCCCCATAAACCTTGTGTTTCAGCTCCAGCCGCTCCGAGACGCTTTCCTGCACCCAGTCAGCACCTTCAACCGCCTCGGCGATGCTGGAACAGAACGTCAGTGTCCCTTCAGCCGGAAGCGGGCGATCATAAAGCGCGGGCAGCGAGGCTCTGGCGCGATCCAGCACCGCCCCGATCCGGCGTTCCGCTTCCGGAGCCGGATCGAAGACCGCGACGTCCCACCCGTTCAGGAGGAACCGCCCGGCCCAACCGCCGCCGATGACACCACCACCGATGACGGCAACGCGTTTGCGGCTCTCGCTCATGCGGAGGCCGGCGCGCGCTTGACGAGACCCAACTGGTCGCGCACCTCCTGCGGGCCCATCAGGTTCGCCCCCATGGTGGACAGCAGGTTGGCCGCCTTTTCGACGAGTTGGGCGTTGGTCGCCATCACGCCGCGTTCAAGATAGAGATTGTCCTCCAGGCCGACACGCACATTGCCACCCGCAAGGGCGGCGGCAGCCACATAGGGCATCTGGTCCCGGCCAAGGCTGAAGGCCGACCAGGCCCAACCGGCGGGCACATTATTGACCATAGCCATGAAGGTGTTCAGATCGTTCGGCGCCCCCCAGGGGATCCCCATGCAAAGCTGCACCAGGGCAGGATCTTCCAGAACGCCTTCCTTCACCAACTGGGTCGCGAACCAGAGATGACCGGTATCGAAGGCCTCGATTTCCGGTTTCACACCCAGTTGCGTCATCATGGTGCCCATGGCGCGCAGCATGTTGGTGGTGTTCATCATGACATAATCGCCATCGCCGAAATTCATCGAGCCGCAATCCAGTGTGCAGATCTCGGGCAGGCATTCGCGTACATGGGCCATGCGCTCGGTGGCGCCGGCCATGTCGGTGTTGGCGTCATCCAGGGCCATGGGTGTTTCCGGTTCGCCGAGCGTCAGGTCCCCCCCGATCCCGGCGGTCAGGTTCAGCACGACATCGACCTCGGAAGAACGAATGCGGTCCGTCACCTCCCGGAAATAGCCGAGATCGCGGCACGGCGCCCCGGTCTCCGGGTCGCGGACATGACAGTGAACGATCGCGGCCCCTGCCTTGGCCGCATCAATGGCGGCATCGGCAATTTCCTGCGGCGAGCGCGGCACGAGGCGGCTCTTGTCCTGGGTGGCACCTGCCCCGGTTATGGCAGCGGTGATAAAGACGTTTCGGTTCATCTGAAGTGGCATGGGTCCCTCTTTTCGTCTTACCGGCCCTTCCAGACCGGGTCGCGTTTTTCGGCAAAGGCGCGAGCGCCTTCCTGCTGGTCTTCAGAACGGTAAAGCCGCTCTACGGTTTCAAACTGGCTGCGGGTGATCCGGTTGAGCGCATCCTGGAACTTCATGTCCTCGGCCTCGCGGACAACTTCCTTGATGGCGGCAAACACAAGCGGCGGGCCACTGGCCAGCTCGTCTGCCATCTTGCGCGCTTCGCTCATCAGGTCGGCGGAAGGAATGATCCTGTTGACGAGGCCCCAGCGATTGGCCTCCTCCGCATCGAACCAGCGCCCGGTGAACAGCAATTCCATGGCGATGTGATACGGAATGCGCTTGGGCAGCTTGATCGTTGCCGCATCCGCCACCGTGCCGGACCGGATCTCCGGCAGGGCGAAAGTGGCGTGTTCGGCCGCCAGGATGATGTCGGCAGATATCGCCAGCTCCAGCCCGCCTCCGCAGGCGATGCCATTGACGGCGGCAATCACCGGCTTGTTCAGGCCGCGCAGTTCCTGCAAACCGCCGAAACCGCCTTTGCCGTAATCGGCATCGGCCGCTTCACCGTCAGCTGCGGCTTTCAGGTCCCAGCCGGGGCAGAAGAACTTTTCACCCTGACCGGTGATGATGGCCACCCGCAGTTCGGGGTCGTCCCGGAACCGGGTGAAGATTTCGCCCAGTTCCTGGCTTGTGGCCATGTCGATGGCATTGGCCTTGGGGCGGTTCAGGGTGACTTCCAGCACCGCTCCGCGGCGCTCTGTCAGTACGTTTTCAAAAGTCATGCTCGTTCATCCATTCTGATGAGCGCATCTGCTGCAACGGCACCGGAGGCGCGGCAGATCAGCGGGTTAATTTCGACCTCGTGCAGGGCATCCGCATGCGTGCGCACCAGGTCCTGCAGGGCCATGACCGTATCCAGAACGGCGTCCAGATCGACCGCCGGCCGGCCGCGATAGCCGTTCAACAAGGCACTGGTCCTCAGACCCGAGAGCGCCTCGCGCACCTCGTCCCGGGAGGATGGCACCAGAACCGAAACCGTGTCGCGGATCAGTTCGGTCAATATGCCCCCAAGTCCCAGGGTCAGCACAAAACCATGAGCCGGATCGCGGGTCACCCCGACAATCAATTCGGCCAGGGAACCCGTGATCATCTCTTCGACCAGAAAACGCTCCGCAGGCATCGCGGCGGCAGCCTCAGCCACGGCTTCAGCGCTGGAAAGGTTCAGGACAACGGCACCTGCTTCAGTCTTGTGAGCGATGCCCTCGCCTTTCAGCACAACGGGAAAGCCGATCTGCGCTGCACATTCTCCAGCTTCTTGAGCCCCGCCGGAACGGGTGGACCGCGGCACACGAACCCCGAAGCCATAGAGAAGCTCCTTGGCTTCAGCCTCGGAGAAAACACGGGGCGCCCCCTGCCCGGCCTTCGGCTGGATCACCGGCACGGGACGGGTGCTCGTGGTCCTGGCAAGCCCGACCTGAGCAGCCGCCCGAATGGCTTTGAGTGCGTCTCCCATGCCGCAGAGAGGCGTGATGCCAAGCCCGATGGCCCGCCAGGCGATGGGTTCAGGCAAGCCTTCGGACAGCAGCGAGATCAAGGCCATGGGTGTGCCGGTGACTTCACGGGTGCGGGCAACTGCCCGCAGCACCTGATCGTAGTCCGGCGCCTCGAAGCGATCATCTCGCGGATAATCCAGAACCACGCACCCAAGGCCTATGTCGTCCGTGCATAGGGCTATGAACGTTGCTGCCAACGCTTCCTCGTCACCCCAAATATAGGTGTTGTAGTCCAGCGGGTTCGCCAGAGCGACCTTGGGGCCGAGCGCCGCTCTGAGGCCGGACCTCTGGGCTTCTTTCAGGGCGGGAAAGGAAACGCCGGCGATTTCTCCCATATCCGCCATCAGGGACGCTTCCCCGCCGGAACAGGAGGCAGACACAATCCGGTTGGACCTCAGCCCTCCGGTGACGTGCAAGAGCTTCAGCGTCTCGATCAGTTCCGTTGGTGTATCCACCTGGGCAATGCCCAGCCGCTTGAGAAGCGCCACTGCGCCGGCATTGCTGCCGGTCAGAGACGCCGTGTGTGAGACCGCTGCAGCCTGCGCCTGTTGGGAAGATCCCACGCGCAGGGCAACGATTGGCTTTCGCAGCTCCGCCGCCCGGACGGCAAGTGCCTCGAAAGCCGCAAGGTCGCTGATACCCTCGATATGAAGCCCCAGCGCGGTGATGCGCGGATCTTCCAGCAGCGCGCTTCCAAGGTGACCGATCGACAATTGCGCCTGATTGCCTGCCGCCAGCACTGCGGCAAGAGGCAGGCCGCGGCGCTGCATGGTCAGATTGATCAGGACGTTCGAGGATTGGCCGATCACGGCCACGCCGGTCTCCACCCGATCAAGCCCATGACGGTCGGGCCACAGGGACACGCCGTCAAGGGCATTGACCATGCCATAGCAATTCGGGCCGAGCACAAGCATGTCGCCCGCGGCGTCGACAAGACGGGCCTGCAACTCGCCGCCGTCGGACAACTCGGATACAGCTTCGCTGAAGCCTGCCGCAAAACAGACTGCGCCGCCACAGCCAAGGGCGGAGAGTTCTGCGGCCACGTGGACTGTCAGTTCCCGGTTGACCCCGATAAAGGCGGCATCCGGGACACCGGGAAGCGAAGCCAGATCCGGATAGGCCGGCAGGCCCCCGACAGCGGGCTTTTTCGGGTGCACTGGCCAGATCTCTCCGGCGAAACCGGTCGCACGGCACTGCCGCACGACGCTCTCACACCAGGTTCCGCCACCGATCACGACGATGGCTTTGGGAGAAAAGAAACGGCGGAAACTCGCCATAAATCAGGCCCCCAGCGGCCGGAAAAGTTCCCGGCTGATGATGTGGCGCTGGATTTCCGATGTGCCATCCCAAATGCGTTCGACACGGGCATCGCGCCAGAACCGTTCGATGGGCAGCTCGTCCATGAGCCCCATGCCCCCGTGAATCTGCAGGGCAGCATCGGTTACGCGCGCCAGCATCTCCGACGCATAGACCTTGGCGGACGCGATCTCGCGGTTGGCAGGCAGCCCCTGGTCGAGACGCCATGCGGCCGAGAGCGTGAGAAGGTCGGCGGCATCGATTTCGGTAATCATGTCGGCAATTTGGAAGCTGACCCCCTGGAACTTGCCGATGGGCTGTCCGAACTGCTGACGCTCTGCCGCGTAGTTGAGGGCATGGTCGAAGACCCGGCGTGCACGGCCCACGGAATTTGTCGCGACGGTGATACGCGTGGCATAGAGCCATTCGTTCATCACGTCGAAGCCGCCATCGACTTCTCCCAACACCTGCGCGTCCGACAGGCGGCAGTTGTTGAAGTAGAGGATGGAATTCTTGTAGCCGCGGTGCGAAACGGAATTGTAGCCCTTCGCGATCTCGAAACCCGGCGTCCCTCGATCAACGAGGAAACAAGTGATCCGCTTTTTCGGACCGCGCGGTGTTTCATCGACACCAGTCGCGACGAAGACGATGACGAAATCCGCATGTTCCGCTCCGGAAATGAAGTGCTTCGAGCCGTTGACGACCCAGTCGCCGCCATCGCGCACCGCCATGCATTTCATGCCACGCACGTCCGATCCCGCATCCGGTTCGGTCATGGCAAGCGCATCCATCTTTTCCCCGCGCACCGCCGGCATCAGATAGCGCTCGACCTGATCGCCCTTGCAGGCCATCAGGATGTTCTGCGGCCGGCCAAAGAAGTGGGTGAGTGCCATGGAGCCACGGCCCAGTTCTCGCTCAACCAGCGCAAACTCAAGATGGCTCAGGCCAGGGCCGCCGACACTTTCAGGAAAGTTCGACGCGTAGAAGCCCAGGTCGATGACCTTCTGCTTGATTTCCTGAGCGATCTCAGCCGGCACTTCACCGGTGCGCTCTACTTCGGCTTCGTGCGGATAAATCTCTTTTTCCACGAAACTGCGAACGGTGGAGACGATCATCTCCTGTTCTTCGGTCAGACCAAAATGCATCGGGCACCCTTTTTGGTTCAGTCTTGAATTTATTGGCGAGCGTGACAGCACAGGGGCCGCACGGCCGGTTCAAAAGCAGGTCAACCGGCCCAGCGCACCCGGCGCATCAACACCTCGAGCGGAAACCCTGTGTTTTGGCAGGTCAGTGAGATCGGCAAACTGCGAATTGCCCTGAAGGCCCCTGCAGCGGCGAAACCTCGCCTTCGGCAATATCAAGGAAATTTTCGTCAGACTCAGTGAACGGGCCGAAGGTCTTACCGACCGAACGTGCTGCAATCTTCGCTGTGCTGGCCACAACCGCTACGCCTTTCCAATCGTGTAACTCCTGGCACGAGGTTAGAAAGGAGATGAGGTCGACCGCAAATGAAACTTATTGGGCGCGCCGACAAACAAAATTTGTCATGCTTCGCTTTTTGGGTGAAAGCGGCTTATTTCCAGTCGGGTTTTCAACCACTTGTGAAACTCGACCACAATCGGGTTTTCGAAATTCTCTTCCGGCGTACAAATGAAATAACCCGTATCCGTGTGCAGAGACTGGGCAAACGGACGCATGAGCCTGCCTTCCTGCAGCTCCTTGTGCCACAGAACCGTGTCGCCGATCGCGATCCCCTCGCCCGCAAGAATGGCTGTGAGGACGATATTCATGTCCGAGTAGCAAATGCCGCGATGTGCATCTTTCGCCGGCAGGCCGGACAGTTGCATCCAGTCTTCCCAGTCGCTGTAATCGAGCATGTGCAGCAGGGTCGCGTTCTTCAAGATGCTGAGGTCGTTGAAGGTCTTGAACCGGCTCAGATATGCCGGACTGCAAAGCGGCGTGAAGTCGACCGACATCATCGGCTCAACAACCACATTGGCACGGGCCTCTTTGCCGAAGGTAATAAATGTGTCGACGTCCGGGTTGGCTGTGCTGGCAAGGTTCTGAGAGCTGACGACATTCACCAGAACCTCCGGGTTCTGCGCCAGAAAGTCCCCCATGTGCAGACACAGCCAGGCGGCGACGAAGCCCGGTGGCGCGCTGATGGTCAATCGCCCCGTCAAGCCGTGTTCCGAAACACGAGCCGTCGAGGAGGCAATCATGCTGAGAGCGCGGCGCACCTCCTCGGCATAGGCGATGGCGCGCGGCGTGATTTCGGTCTGGTTGCCATTGCGCACAATGATCTTGAAGCCCAGATCGCGCTCCAGAAGGCGGAGCTGATGACTGATCGCACTGCGGGTGACATTCAACTCCGCAGCGGCACGCCACAGCGCACCATTGCGCGCGACGCTCTCAATCGCCCTGAGGGCCTGGATCGACGGATAACGGTTGATAGCGCCCTCACAGACAGAACGGGTTACCCCCGCTGAGTATCGCAGCGCGGTTGGACGATCAAGACGGTCTCCCTACCGACGGTGCTTGTGCGTTTGCCCGAATACGCCTGTTTTTACTCGTCACCTGGCACGCCGTAACTGGGTGCAGCCGTCGGATCGAGCGCGCGTGTCACATAGTCCTCCAGTTGCGGCTTGTAGAGGCGCCAGAGGTTTCCGAGGGCCTGAATGGGATCGTCTTCGATCCAGTCAACGCGCAAGTCGGCAATCGGCCAGCTCACGTCACGCACCATGTAAAGACCCGCGGAATGGACCGGTCCCGCCTCACCACCGGCCCTTGATCCCGCTTCCATGGCCGCGATCAGCCGATCCCCCAGATCGCCCCGCGCAGCCTCGAAGCCTTCGACCATTGCGGCCGGAACGCCCGTATTCGCAAGCAGGTTTCCGGCAGCGACGCAGTCCCGCCCGGCGGCAGTTGCATGGACCCCGAGAGTTTCCCGCCCGGAATGAAATGCGGCTTTTCCGGTTCTGTCGAGAATGACCACCTGTCGCCAGTCGGCAGTGGGGTAATCCTTGAGCAGCGCAGCAAGGGCCGCGTCAGCATCAAGACCCTGTTCAAGCAGATCCAGTCCACGGCTTCCAAGAGATGGATCGGTAATATTCTGGCTCGCCACGACGCCGACCTTGGCGCGCGCATGGGCGCAGCGCGCCGCGACCGCCGGTGAAGACGAAGAAATGGCGATGCCCATTGTCCCCGTTTCGGGGCAGCGGGCGGCGATGGAAAAGGTCATGGCGCGTACTCAATCGAATCGGCAGGAGGCAGGATCAGGCATCTGGAATAACGGCGGTGGCGTCGATTTCGACCAGCCATTCCGGGCGGGCGAGAGCTGAAACCACGATGCCGGTGGAGACCGGATAGACACCTTTCAGCCACTTGCCGACGATGCGGTAGACATCCTCCCGGTAGCGTGGGTCGATGAGGTAGATCGTGATCTTGGTGATGTGATCGAGCTCTGATCCCGCCTCCTCGAGAAGCATCTTGATGTTGGCCATCGCCTGTTCTGTCTGGGCTTTCACGTCACCCACGCCAACATTCTTGGAGGTGTCGAGGTCCTGACCGATCTGTCCACGGACGAACACCATCGTGCCTCTGGCCACAACGACCTGACACAGGTCGTTGTCCAGGTTCTGTTCCGGGTACGTGTCCTTGGTATTGAATTTGCGGATACGGGTGTGGGCCATTGCGGGCTCCATGTTCGAAGGAATGAAGAAAGCTATTGGGCTGCAGGTTCGAAGAGCCTGTAGTTTCGCTGTTTGACAATATGATCGGTCAGGTATTTGGCGTCATACCAGACACCCCAGATGAAGGACGAGCCGCGCCGCGTCTGCCATGGCAGGCCGAGGAAATAGACGCCCGGCACAGAGGATACGCCGCGCTGATGGATCGGCGCACCGGTTTCATCGAAGGCATTCACCTCCAACCAGCTGTAGTCCCGGACAAACCCCGTTGCCCAGATAACGGTGCTGATGCCTGCCTCTTTCAGATTCAGGTCTAGAAGAGGGTTCGCCACGCACTCCGGATCCGGACCAATGATTTTGGCTTCCGGCTCAGGTGGCAAATCGAGACCATAGGCCTCGACATAGGCATCGGCCTCGTCCAGCAGCGACAGGTAGTTTTCGTCACCTGCGTTGATGTTTTCAGCAAGATCGTCGGAAAAGGCCAGTACGCCATTTTCGCAGGATCTGGTCATGCCAAGCAGCGTCATGCCGCGATCCGCGAGCTTGCGGAAATCGATCGTGTGTCCACCGTTGGCGCCGGAAACGGCGATGGTGACATGCTCGGAGCCCGGAACGAACTCGGCGTCCCATTTGTTCAGCACACCCAGCCACCAGCAGAAATCCCGGCCGCGATAGGAACGCGGAGGCCGATTGTGGGACCCGACAGAAAGATAAGTCTTGCGGCCGGAATTCATCAGTTCTTCCGCTATCTGCACGCCGGAGGACCCCGCTCCGATAACGAGCACCGCGCCGTCGTCCAACTGCTCGGGATTACGGTAGGCCGTCGAATGGATCTGCGTGAGCCCGGGAATCTCGGGGATCAGTTTGGGGAAGACCGGAACCTGGAAAGCACCGGTTGCCGCGATAATCGTATCCGCCTCCAGGATGCCTTCGGACGTTTCCGCGCGGAAGCCGTGCCGGCGCTCAAGCGGCGTTACTCTTGTGACTTCAACACCGGTTCTGACGGGGGCATTGATCTTCCGGGCGTAGGCCTCGAAATAGTCTGCCACGGCCTCTTTATGGACAAAAGCATCCGGGGCATCATCGAAGGTCAGACCCGGAAAGCGGTCGTGCCAGGCAGGGCCGTTGGCGACCAGAGAATCCCAACGTTCGGATCGCCAGCGTTCGGCTATCCGATTTTTCTCCAGCACGAGATGAGACAGTCCCGCAAGGCCGAGGTGCTCACTCATCGCGATGCCGGCCTGTCCACCCCCTACCACCAGTGCATCCACCTTTTCGATCGCCATCTTGGTCAGGTCCTCTCCGGATTATCGTGTCATGCGGTTATTGCCGGTCATTCGATATGGGTCTCGACGAGCCGCGCCAGCATCTGCCGGCAGCGCTCCATCTGGTCGCGAGCAATGAATTCATCGGCCTTGTGCCCCTGATCCATGGACCCTGGTCCGCAAACGACAACGGGCACGCCCAAATGCTGATGGAACAGTCCGCCTTCCGTGCCGAAAGCGACCTTCAGCGGTGCGTTGCTTCCTGATAGGGCGCGCGCCCTGGAGACCTGCGGACTGTCGGGTCTTGTCTCCAGCCCCGGATAGGTGTTCAGAACGTCTAAGCGGATACGTGCCCCCGGGAATCGCTCTTTCAGGCGTTGTTCCTGATGTTTGGCCTTTTCTAGCAATTGCTCCAGGAAGCCCTGCGCATCTTCTTCTGCAATATTGCGAATTTCAAAGTCGAGCACACAGCTATCCGGCACGATGTTCAAAGCCGTGCCTCCCTTCAGAATGCCCGCATGCAAGGTGGTGTAAGGAATGTCGAAGGCTTGGTCCCGCGCCCCTTTTTCCTGGGTCTCTTCCTGAAGGGCGCGGATTTCCGACAGAAAGTCCGCAGCCATGTGAAGCGCGTTCAGTCCGGTGGGCGCCAGGGCCGAATGAACCGTGTGACCGCAGCAGGTCGCGCGCGCCGCAAGCTTGCCTTTGTGGCCGGTGGCGACCCTCATGGAGGTCGGCTCGCCGATCAATACCCAGTCCGGTTTCAGCCCGGCTTTTGTCAGATCCTCCAGCATGGGCCTTACGCCGATGCAGCCGATTTCCTCGTCATAGGAAAGCGCAAGATGAAGCGGGGTGTGGAGCGGTTTGCGGACCGCACCAAGAACGGCCTCGATGGCACATGCGACAAAGCCCTTCATGTCGGCAGTGCCGCGGCCAAAGAGCAGGCCGTCCCGCTCCCGCAGGCAAAAGGCATCACTGGTCCAGCTTTGGCCATCCACGGGAACGACGTCAGTGTGTCCCGAAAGCACGACCCCGCCCGGCCCCTCCGGGCCGACGCTGGCAAACAGGTTGGCACGATCACCGCTTTCGGACGGCAGAAGCCGGGATCTGATCCCCGCCTGACTCAGTAGCTCCTGCACCCATCTGATCAGGTCGATATTTCCATCCCGGCTCACGGTCGGAAAGGCGATGAGTTTTTCCAGAAAATCGTAGGCGTTGGACATGAGTTGAAACTTGCAAACAATCCCACTTTGAACGGTGCGGGGCACGTTTGTTCAAGGCGCCCCGGCTCGAAGGTGTCACAAGTTTCGACTGACGTCTGCGATACTCTCACGCAAGATGTCGCCAATCTGGCCGATTTGTGCCTCGGTGAGGATCAGCGTTGGCGAGAGGATCAGAATATTGCCGAGCGGACGGGCAATCAGGCCCCGTTTCTGGGCGGCCCGAGCGAGTTTCAAACCGATGGCGTCCTCGGGAGCGAAACTTTCCCGGGTCTCCTTGTCCCTGACGAACTCAACACCCATCATGAAGTGACTGCCCCGCACCTCGCCGACGATGTCGAGATCCGCGAGACCCCGCAGGGTGTTCTCGAACAACTTGCCGGTGACGCGTGCCTTTTCGGGTATCTGTTCCCTTTCCATCAGCGCGATATTGGCAAGACCCGCGGCGGCGGCCGCCGGATGACCGGAATACGTCATGCCATGCAGGAACATTCCGCCCGGACGGGAAATGACCTCGTGGATTTCGTCGGACACAATGGTGGCTGACAACGGCTGATAGCCTGACGTCAGCCCCTTTGCCGTGTTGATGATGTCCGGCGTGTGACCGAAGACGTCCTGCGAGGCGAAGAAATGGCCCAGGCGGCCAAAGGCGGTTACCACCTCGTCCGCAATATACTTGATGTCATTGTCCGCGCAGACCTTCGCCATGCGCGCATGATAGCCCTCAGGCGGCACAACGACGCCACCAGCGCCCTGGATAGGCTCGGCAACAAAGGCAGCAATGTTTTCCGCACCCAGACGCTCGATGGTGTCCTTCAGGTCCTCGACAAGCGCATCGCAGAATTCGGCTTCGGTCATACCGTTGCCTTCACGCCAGTAATGCGGGCTTTTGAGGTGGTGAACGAGGCCCTCTACGTGATCCCATCCCTCGGAATAGGCCGGCGTCGTCATTGCAATCGCAAGATGGGTCGAGCCGTGATAGGCCCCGATACGGCTCAGGATCTTTTTCTTTTTCGGGCGCCCCAGCCGGTTGTTGTAATGGTGCAGGATGCGCACAGCGCTGTCATTTGCGACAGAGCCCGAGTTGCCGAAATAGACTTTGTTGAGCTGGCCGGGTGCCAACTCGGCGAGTTTTTCCGCCAGGGCTGCGGCCGTCGGATGGGTGAAGTTGTAGAACGTTGAATAAAAGTCCAGTTCATTCAACTGCTTCGTAATCGCGTCGATGATTTCCTGTCGTCCGTGACCGACGTTGGAACACCACAGCCCGCCGATTCCATCGATCAGCTCATTGCCTTCGCTGTCACGCACCATGGCGCCTTCAGCACCGACGATCACCGTGCGGGCACCGTCCTGTTTGAGCAGGTTCAAGTCGGCAAAGGACTGAATCAGGTGGGTGTCGGCGGTCAAAACCGCATCTGTGCTGATATCCGTTTTAATATTCATTGGAAATTTCCCTCCCGATAATCCTGGTCTTGCCGGGACAGAAGGTCCCGCGGGATGTCTGAAACTGGCGCGAGGTCCGCGACCAGAAGAGTTTCACCGACCCCAGCGCTCGCCAGAACCCGCGCATCGGGGCCGGCAATCAAGGAGTGGCCGCCAAAGGTGATGTCACCATCGGCACCGAAGAAGTTGGCATAGACGATGGTCAGCCCGGCTTCGGCCGCACGCGCCGGCACGAAAGTGTGGGACACATGCTCGAAACGCTCCGGATTGGCGGTCGGCACCAGCACCAGGGATACCCCCTGCTCCGCAAGTCGCCGGCAATGTTGCGGAAACTCGACATCGTAGCAGATGAGGAGTGCTGTCTTGCGGCCGCAGAACTCGAACACCGTGTACTGTGTCCCGAAGTTGAAGCTGGCTTTTTCCATCTCGCCGAAAAGCTGGATCTTGCGATAGTGACCAAGCTGTTCGCCGCCGGTGCCGAAGGCGGTGGCGGCGTTATAGACGGCTTCATCGCTACGTTCGCTCCAACCGACCGTCAGACCGCACCCGGCTTTTTGAGCCAGTTTCGACAGTCGTTGGCACCATTCCCCGCCCAGAGGCTGGGCGAGGGATTTGTGCAGGTCCGGGCGATTGTACCCGGGCAGAAAAAGCTCGGGAAAGACGACCATACTGGCGCCTGCCATGGCGGCTGCCGTCAGCTGGGTTTCGAGCCGGTTGAACCCCGCCTCGATGTCCCCGCAGGTGGCAGGTCCCTGATAAAGCGCCAGTTTCATGGTCTTCCGATACCTTGTTTCTACTTTTTCAGGTTGGTCCAGATGGCGTCATAGAGAACCTGAACGTCTTGCGGACAGGCCTCGACGAAGACACCCTTCTGGTCTGCCGGCGGATTGGATTCAGGCGAGTTGGCCACTTCCGGCTTGAGGAATTCGCCAACACCCTTCACGCCTGCGGTGTACTGCGCGTAGTTAGTGACAGCGGCGGCGTTTTCCGGCTCCAGCAGGAAGTTCATGAACTTCAATGCGTTTTCACGGTTGGGGGCGTCCTTTAGAAGCACGACGTTGTCCATCCAAACGATCATGCCTTCCTTGGGGAAGCCATATTCGATGTTGGCCCCTTCCGAGCGCGCCTTGGCGGAAAAACCCGACCAGATCATGCCGGCTGCGGCATCGCCGGAAACCAGAACATCCTTGGCAACGTCAGACCCGAACGAGGCCCAGTCGGCCTTGGCTTTCTGGACCAGGGCGTTGAGTTCCTTGAGCTGCTCCCTGTCGGACGTGCACTGGGGAATGCCGAGGTAGAGTGATGCCAGGGTCAGCGTTTCGCCGGCCGTATCCAGCACATTGATCTTGCCTTTCAACTCTTCCGGTGCGTCAAAGATCAGGGAAAGACTGTCAAGTTCGCCCTTGTAGAGATCCTTGTTCACCGAGAACGAGGTTGACCCCCACTGATAGGGAATTGAACTCTTGCGGCCCGGATCGAATTCGACGTCCACCCATCTGTCTTCGATGTTGCCGAAATTGGGCAGTTCGGACGCCTCGAAGGTGTCCAGCATGCCTTCGTCCCGCATGATCTTGACCATGTAGTCGCCGGGCACGGCCACGTCATAGCTTCCCAGCTTTCCCGCCTTCAGCGAGGCGAGCAAGGCCTCGTTGCTGTCGAACGTGTCCATGGTGACTTCGACGTCATATTCCTTGGCAAACTTGTCGAGCAGCTCCTGCGGGATGTACTCGAACCAGTGGTAGATCGAGAGTTTGCCTTCGGCGTGGGCTCCGGCGGTCAGGGCCAACAGGGCCACGGCAGTTGATGCGAGTAGTTTCCTCATGAAATTCTCCACTCTGTCTGGTTGGTTGCTGAGTCAGCTTTTTATGTTTTTTCTTGCCCCATCCGGCCGACCAGCCAGGACAGGGAAACGAAGACCACCGATACGACGAGCATGAGGGTGGAAATGGCCATTATGTTTGGTTTGATGCCCTGTTTGACCGACCCGAAAATGGCCGTCGGCAGGGTCTCGATACCGGCACCCTTGACGAAGTTCGTGATCAGGAAGTCGTCGAGGGAGATGATGAAGGCGAGCAGGAAGCCGGAGAGAATGCCCGGCGTCATCAAGGGAAGCAGCACAAGTTTGAACGCTTCGCGCGGCGTGGCGTAAAGGTCCATCGCGGCTTGCTCGTACATGTCCGGGATCGATTGCATGCGCGCCGAAATGGGCAGGTAGGCAAAAGGAATGCAGAAGACGGTGTGCGCGATCAGGATGGTCGTCAGGCCTGTGGTGAAGCCGATTGCGGAGAAAAACACCAGGCTCGCCACGGCGGTGACCACTTCCGGCACCATCAGGGGAAGATTGATCAGCGCGAAGGACAGGGTCTTGCCGCGAAAACCGCCGGCACGGGTCATGGCGACGGCCGCAAGGGTGGCAACGATGGTTGCTATGACCGAGGCGCAAACCGCGATGATCAGGGAGTTGAGTGCGGCCTGCTGGAATTTCGGTGCTTCCGGCCCGGTGAAGACATCCAGATACCAGGTCAGGGAGAGACCGCCCCAATTGGTGATCGAGGTCGACGCATTGAAAGAATAGACAGCGACGACAATCAGAGGCGCGTAGAGCACGAAAAGACAGGCGATCGTGACCGTGAGAAATCCGGGAAAGCGGCGCAGGTTTGTCGAGCCAGCCATCAGCGCACCTCCGCCTTGTTCTGATTGCGGGCGTAGACCAGCAGAACGCACATCACGATCGTCAGGAGGATCATGGAGGCGGCGGCCCCGAAGGGCCAGTTTCCGGCATTGCCCTTGAACTGTTCCTCGATCAGCGACCCGATCATGAAGGTTTTGGCACCGCCCAGAAGATCCGGCGCCAGAAAGGCCCCAAGAGAGGGAACAAAAACCAGGATGCAGCCTGCGATGATGCCTGGCCTGACGACCGGCAGGATCACCAGCCAGAGGATGGTCCAGGTGCCCGCATAAAGATCCGCAGCAGCCTCGGAGAGAGAAAAGTCATAGCGCTCCACGGCCGCATAGATCGGAAGCACCATGAAGGGAAGATAGGAATAGAAGAGGCCGAGCTGCACGGCAAAGTTCGTATTGATAAGGCCGAGCGGTTCATCAATCACGTGCAGCGCCAGCAGGAATTCGTTCAGGGGACCGGTGTCGCGGATCAGGAACTTCATCGACACCGTCCGGATCAAAAGGTTGACCCAATAGGGAATGGTGACGAGAAACAGCCAGATCGAACGGGACTCGGGATTTCTCGTGGCAATGAACCAGGCCGTCGGAAAACCGATCAAAAGGCAGGTGACCGTGGCAAGGCCTGCCTGCCAGATGGATCGCCAGAAGATCCCGATATAGGTCCATTCCAGCGTGGGTGGTTCATCGCCGAAGAGGCCGCGATCGAAAAAGAACTGATCATAGGCATCGAGCGAGAATTCCCAGATCACGCCACCCCGAAACTCCTTCGTCAGGAAGGAATAGACAGCCATCATCACAACAGGGGCAAGCAGGAAGATGCCAATGATGATCCAGGAGGGTGCCAGCAGTTTCCAGCCGCTGCCCCGGTAGATGTGGGACGCACCGCCTGCGCCGACAGGCGCTCCGGCCGCCATCAGTCTGCCAGCAGACGCGCGGCGTCTGCTTCCAGATTGAGACCGATAACGTCCCCGGCTTTCGGCAGGAGCGTGCTTTCCGTGTTCTGCAGACGGATACTCATGACCTCGCCGTCGACAAGCTTCACGTGCAGCTGATTGTCAGTGCCAAGATAGGTGTGCCCCGTGACCGTCGCGATTAGGTCCCCGGCCGACTCGGCACAAATGGATATGCGCTCCGGGCGCACGGACAAGTGCCCCGGACCGCGTGCGTCTACGGCCGCTGCAGGGCATTCGAAGCTCCGGTTTCCAGGCAACAGGACCTTGGCCATGCCGTTATTGACGGACTCGACCGTGACATCCAGCAGGTTGGTCTCGCCGATGAAGTCCGCGACGAACCGATTGACCGGGGCTTCGTAGATTTCCCTGGGCGGGCCCACTTGCTGCACGTGACCTGAGGACATGACCGCAATCCTGTCCGACATGGTCAGTGCTTCTTCCTGGTCGTGGGTGACGAAGATGAAGGCAATGCCGGTTTCACGCTGAATGGCCTTGAGCTCCATGCGCACGGCCTGCCGCAGTTTCAGATCGAGAGCGGAGAGCGGCTCATCCAGAAGCAGGACTTCCGGCCGAGGGGCAAGGGCCCGGGCAAGCGCAACGCGCTGCTGCTGGCCGCCGGAAAGCTGACCGGGTTTACGGGCGGCAAAATCGGACAGTTGAACCAGCTCCAGCACATCGCGCACACGGCGCTCCGCCTCCTGCCGGTTCCAGCCCTTGCGCAACAGGCCGAACATGACATTTTCGGTGACGCTCATATGCGGGAACAGAGCATATTGCTGGAATACGGTGTTGACCGGACGCTTGAAAGGAGGCTGGTCCACCAGATCCTTTCCTTTCAGCCGGATGTGGCCTTCCGTAACGTCTTCAAATCCGGCTATCGCCCGCAGCAAGGTTGTCTTGCCACAGCCTGACGGCCCCAGAAGAGTGAAGAATTCGTTTTCCCGGATATCCAGTGAAACACCGTGAAGGGCGGTCACGCTTCCGTAGCGTTTGACGACTCGATCGACAGAGACTGCAATCCCGGGACTAGTCATACGCACCTCTTGGTGATACCCCTCAATTTACAAATTGGAGCGTAAAAACTTAAAATGAGGGGGTATATACCCCCAAAGAGGTATGCGGTGCATCTTCCCAATTCAGCAGAGAAACTTCTCGGCGAAGCCATCGCATCCATCGGCAGAAACACGTTTGAAAACACGCTTTTTCAATGGCTCAGCCGATGCTTTCAAATAGACAACACCACCATGCTTGCCTATTTCCAGGACAGGCAGCCGGATGTGCTTTTTGCGCAATCGGTCGAAAAGCGCGTTCATGAAAAGCTTGAGAGCGACTATGTCTCCGGCATCTATCTGCTTGATCCCTTTCATGCCCTGCATGTGGAAAAGGCACCGCGCGGTCTGTACCGCCTGAAGGACATCGCTCCAGACCAGTTCCATCGAAACGAGTATTTCGCAGCTTATTACCAGCGCACGACGCTCATCGATGAAATAGGGTATGTCGCCTACCCCTCCGATGGTGTTTCGGTTCATGTCTGCCTTGGAAGAGACGCGTCTTCGGCGCGCAAGTATTCCAGCCGCGATCTTGTACTGGCGGCAGACCTGGCACCGATCGTCTGCAGCCTGATCGAGCAGCACTGGTCCGATCTTGAAGGAGGTGGCGAGTTTTCCGAAGCAGATCTCACCAGCACATTGATCACGGCGGGAGAGCAGGAACTGGACGTCAAACTCAGCCCGCGCCAGGCAGAGGTAGCGCTTTTGATCCTGCGCGGACACTCTTCGGTTTCAATCGGCCTGAGGCTGGGGATCAGCTTCCAGACGGTCAAGGTCATTCGCAAGCAGCTCTACCGCAAGTGCAATATTTCATCACAGGCAGAACTGTTTTCCTGCTTCATGCCCCTGCTCTCAAAACACGGTTCTTAGGCCCCACTCCAGCGTGTTTGCTTGACCAGGCAATCTGCAGGTCGGATTGCAAACATCCCGGTTTCCCGCTTGAAGCAGATGCGCATCCGTTCGCACCAGCGGTTATCAAATTTGCCAGTTACGCCCCAAAGCAAAGAAGGAAATGGACGGCACGAAAGCCAGCCAGCACAGGTGTATTACAGGAGGTTCTCTTGGACGGCCTGATAAACGGTTCTCACGTCTGGCCGGAAGCCGAGCCGACGTGCCAGCGATCCATCAGCGTGAAAATCCCAGGGGCTGACCAGCGGCTCGGTTGATGGCGCCATCGGTTCGCCGACCAGTTCGGCCAGTTCATAGAGTGAAGTGGGCGCATCATCGGTGATATTCACGATGCGTTTGTCCATCACGCCAGACAAGGCAAGTTTCATCGCGGTCGCGATGTCACGATGATGGATCATACTCATCCGTACGGCGGGGTGGAGGTTGAACTTTGTCGCGAGCCCGGGCAAGGACTCCAGATGCCCATCCTTGTCGCCGTAAACGAAAGAAAAGCGCTGAATGACCCAGTTGAGTCCGCTCTCGCGAAGCAGCTTTTCCGCTGCGAGTTTACTGGCAGGGTCAGCCTGTTTCGGATCAGTTGCATCGTCCTCTCGGCCGGGGTGTTCCTGCCGGGTTCCCATGCCGTATATATTGCTGGTGCTCGCCATGATGAAGCGCGCTTCGGGAGCACGCGCCCTCGCGGCCGCAACGAGATTTCTTGTTCCTTCGAGGTTGATCCTCCAGATCAGATCGATGAGACTCGCTTGGTGTATTCGACAAACCCGTCGAACGGCCTGGAGACAGGAATGAGTGCCGGAGCTTCCTCCGCCAGGAGGTCGGCTATGGTGCCTCTCATCTGACGGTGCGGCGTCTGTGCCCATAGTTCCTTGCATCGCTGCTCCAGCCAATCGTTCAGGGCTTCCAGCGATGGAAAGCGGGGCATGGGCTGCCAAAGCCGGTGCCGGGCATCCTGAACGTTCTTCTCGACCTGTCCTTTCTCCCAGCCGGAAGCCGGATTGCAGAACTCCGGCTCAAACAAATAGTGGCTGGCCATAGCCTGGAAACGGATATTGACGTCACGCTCCTTGCCTCGCCCGACCTTATCAATCGCGGTCTTCATGTTGTCGTAGATGCCGCACCCCGGCACGCCGCCGAAGACGCGGAAGATATGATTGTGGGCGTCGAACAGCATCTCATGCGTCTGTAGGAGCTAGGCCCGGACAATGAATGCGCGGCTATAGCTCAGCTTTGTATGGGCGACTTGCAGTTTGGTGCGCTCGTTGCCAATGATCGCCCAATCCTCCGACCAATCGAACTGGAAGGCTTCGCCTGGTTCGAATGCCAAGGGTACAAACGTGCCGCGACCGGTCGTCTGCAATTCCCTTTGTCGATCTTCACGCCATTCCCGAGCGAAGGCCGCCACGCAATTGTAGGATCCCTGATAGCCGAGGCTGACCAGATCCGCATGCAGCAGCTTCATCGTCCGCTTCTGCTTGCGGCTCTTTTTGGCTTCATCAAACCGTGACAGGTCCAGAATGCTTTGCCGATCAGTCATTCTTTAGGCTGTCTTCCAAAGCGGAGAGCAGATCGCCGGCATCGGCGTCGGTCAGATCCGACACATGGACAGCCTTTCTGGTATCCCTCTTGTGCTGCAGGCGTTCGAATTCCTTGGCTGAAAGCATCACGAAGCGGGATTTGCCGTGACGTTGAATGGCGACGGGTTCCTGTGCGGCGGCGGCAAGAACATCTCCGGTCTTGTTGGCCAGTTCGGTTGTGCTGAAAGCACGCATGGCAGATTCCAAGTGGGTTTTGATAAAATCAACATTTTCAAAGCCAAATAGCTGTGTTTCCAAGCATATCTCGCGGCTAAAGAATTGGCCCGAATGGCGCGGACAATGGACAGGCGGGTCTTTTGCTCAGCTTGGGCTTAGCCGACATTCGCCGGCCCAGGATGCGTTGGTAATTCTGGCCCGAAGCCGCCATTCCTTGCATCCGCGAAGCCGGGTGGCAGCCAGATGTCGGCAATGCGGACGTTCCAGACATTCGCGAAATCATGATCACCGTCCGCTTTTCAAGATGTGGCTCACGCGCAGTGATCAGGTGTGAAACTGCGGCGAAGGATGTTGACCTTTGGACAGCTTGTCACGGTGTGCTGTTGGTGGGGGGAACATTCTGGACGGTATCCAAATGAGCGCGGCTACTTGGCCAAGGGGTCTGCCGGCAGGTCAGATACCAGTTGACCAGCGTGGTTTCGCACGCTTCCAACCGCACCTGCAGTCCGGCTGAGAACTGGTCAAATGCCTCCTGGTTCAGCACGTTCACGCAGGTGAGAACAGGTACGCCAAGAGCGATGGCCTCTCCAATCACTGTGCGAAAGCCTGCGCCGGAGGCCTCTTGTTTGCCGAACTTGTTGACGATCAGCAGATCCGCATCCGGACCGAAAGATGCACCAACGCTGGCGACGGCTATCTCCAGGGCACCGCTGTCCAGCCGGCACCCGCGCGCACCAAGGCCGAGGCTTTGCGACACCCGGATCTCCGATCCGTCCGGCAGGATTCTGATGTCCATGTCGCAGCGCTGCCCGTCGCGCCTTTCGCGGTTGACCTGAACGATGCCGTACACCCGGATGCCCGCCGCGATCAGGCGATCGGCGACATTGCTTAAGACCCTGTCGCCACCACCGCGCCCCTGGGACTGGATGTATCCCAACAGGGGCGGCTGGACCTGGGGTGCCTCTGAGGTCGAGCACTTCGGTTCTCGCGTAAACGGAGTCATTTAGCGTCTCGGAACAGGATTGTCCCGCCATCGCCCGCAGCGAAATACCGGCCCGCGCCATCCACCGCGATCGCCCGCAAGCCGGCCGTTGTGCCGGTCGGGTCCATATGCCAGCGATGGCCGTCGAAACGCGCCGCTGCGCCTGCGGCTCCAACGGCCACCACGTCGGTCTCGGTCCCGGTCAGTGCCAAGAGGTCGTTGCGCGCCCGCGCAGGGGTGATATGCCATCGAGACCCGTCGAAATGGCCGATTGTGCCGGATAATCCGACAACAAAAACATCGCTCAGTGACCGCCCCCAGACGTCGAAAAGGAAATGTTCGGTTCCGGCGTTAAACTCGTCCCAGCGCTTGCCGTTCCACCGCATGACCTGGCCGAAATCCCCGACGGCCAGCAGATGCTCCGCATCCATACCCCACACGCCATAAAGCGCGCTCTTGGTGCCGGATGGCATACGCTCCCAATCCACGCCCGACCAATGCAGCACAAGCCCTTCGTCGCCGACGGCAAAGATCTGCCCGCGGCCATCGGACCACATCGACAAGAGCGTGATGTCCATGAACAGGTCGAAATGCTTGCGCCAGGCCGTGCCATCGAAATGGTGAATTTCGCCCAATTGACCCGCAGCCAGCAGTCCGCCATCCGGGGCGCGGGCCAGGTCGTGAATTCCAAGCGCGCCTGCTGGCGGCAGCGCCTCCCATTTGCCGCGATCATGGGCCAGCACGGTCCCCTCCTCGCCGCAGGCAAACAGCATGTCCTGCTCGGGATCGTGCCAGATGCCCCAAAGCTGGCGGTCGGTACCGCTCTGCATCGCGGACCAGTTCGCCGGCTCCTCGCCGGGCCGGATGGCGGGTGCGAAACAGCTCAGCGCCGCGCTGCCGCCCACCAAAAGACTGCCATAATCGCCGACCGCCATCACGTCACCTAACGGCAGGTCGACCAGGCCCAGGAGGTCGTGCCCCGTGCCGCTTTGCAGGCGGTCGATATGGTCGTCGCGTAACAGATGGATTTGTCCTGCATCCCCAAGCGCCACAAGGCCTTTGCCGGTCCGCCCCAAGGCCCGGAAGCGGCTAAACTCCGTGTCGGTGAAAAGCTTTTCGAACGTCTCACCATCCCACATGACAAGATCGCCGCGAAACCCGTTCGCCTGTATGAAATAGCGGCCTCCGGCCAGTAAAACGCGCCCGTCAGGCAAGGCCATTGCGGCAGTGAAATTGGAGCCCACCGGGCAGTCCAGTGCGTGCCATGTGCCCTCGACATCGCGTATCAGCACCGTGCCATCGCCGCCAGCGGCCATCACACGCCCATCGTCGAGGCGGATCACCGCGCGCAAATGAGCGTGCGTGCTAGCGTTCTCGACCGTCCAATCAGCCCCGTCGAAATGAAGGACCATACCGCGATCACCAACGGCCCACGCCTGACCGTCCGCGCCGCCGCAAATGGCGAACAGTGGGGTATTCTCCTCAACGGAGGCATATTTTCCGCCCGCGTCGACCACGCAGCCACGCATTTGGCTCCAGATCTCTCCGTCATGGTGCAGGATCAATCCCATCCAACCGACGGCCCACAGGTTTGCCCGATCTGTGCCCCAAAGCGCATGGATCGGCACGGGTGCCGGACAGGGCTGCCGGACCCAGTCTTCGCCATCGAAGTGGTTGATCGCCCCGTGATCGCCGACAACGAACAGGCCGGTTTCGTCGGCCCACCCATCCCAGAACACGTCGTCGGGGCCCGCTGAAAGGCCTTCAACCGAATACCAACCCGGTGCTGCCTCGGGGCGCGCCCCGAACTGGCCGAGGAAAAATCCCCGACGCGAAACCCTTTCAACTGATCCGTGCATCTATCCGTCATCCTCCGCCGGTTGCGTGGCCTGTTTAAGTCTGGCGGCCTCCTGGTTCAGTAGTTCCGAGAGCCCGACGCCTAGCGCGTCATTTTCGGGCAATGCCGCCAACGCCGCCTGCAGGTCCGCGTCGTTCAGATTTTCGGCAAACACATCTTGCATTGTTGCGGCGACCGCCTGGTGAAAACCCTCACGCCCCAGCGCGGCGACCGCTTCGATCATCGGAGCAAAGGCGCGCGCCACCGCGGTGTCGGGCATCGCGGTTACGACCGGCTCCCCGCGGTCCGATCCCAGCGCGAGATCGGGCGAAAGGGGAATTTCGGCGATCTTGTCGATGTCGAGTTGGCCCAACGCCTCGGTAACGCCCGCATCGGGAAACAGATGAAATTCTTCGTGGCAATGCGGGCATTCCACTCCGGCCATGTTCACCACGGCTCCGACAACTGGCAGGCCCCGCTCGCGGCAAAACCGCCCGGCCTTGAGGCTGTCCATTTGTGCCACTGCCTGTGGCGACGTCACCAGAACTGCCGACACGTTGCTGCCTTCAAGCATGTCGCACAGCGTGATCAGCTCGTTGCCGGTGCCCGGGGGCATGTCGACCACCAGAAAGTCCAGAGATCCCCAATCGAAGCTGCCGATGAGATGGTGGATGAAATCATGTTTGTAGGCGTCTCGCCAGACGATCGGGGTGGTGTCGTCTTCGAGCATGAAGGCCAGTGATCCGACCTCGACCGGATATGCGATCTCTGCGGCTTGGAAGCCATGGGTCTGCAATCCCGCTGGCGTGGTGCGGATCTTGGCGCCTGCAAAACCGAAAAACCGGCTTTGATTAGGCCCGTGGATATCTGCATCGGCCACGCCTACGCGAAATCCTTCTCGCGCCAGCCCGGCGGCCAGATTGGCACTGACCGTGCTTTTGCCAACCCCGCCCTTGTTGGCCAGCACGACGATGATCTGGTCGATCTCCTGCAGCCGGTTCTCGATCAGAACCTTGTTGTGATAGGGCTTGTCGAGCGTGCAGCTGTCTTCTTTCGGGCAGAACTGGCAGGCGTGGCCCAGTCCGCAATCGGTCTTGGGGCCACTTGCCTTTTCTTCAGGGGTCAGGAAATCCATGGCTTATTCCGATGCCATGTCGAGAAGGATCCAGCCGTCCGATACGCGCTTGAACCCGTCGCGCTCTTTCTCGGCTCCCTGCCAGACGGCGAAGGCCATGGGCACCATGTCCCGGTCCAGCGACACATTGTGATCGCCATCCGCCTCGATCGGGCGCGACATCACGACCGTCCATTGGTTCGGATCGCCGTCATTGTCGGAATATTGGCTTTCGCCGCTGACCGGCTGTTCGTCGAGGATCGTGGTGCTGCCGGGGCTGCCCGCCGCAAGGTTTTGCACCTCGCCCTTGTCGGAGCGCCAGTACCAGATATTCACCGGGCTGTCGGGGCCGTCGCCCATTATGTAGGATGTCTCGTCATCCCCCATGGAAAACTGCACCGCGACGCCGTCCCGGAACCGGTCAAACGCCGTTTCGGTATCTTTCGTGTCATCCACCCAGCGCAGCCGCACATAGAACCGATCCGACGTCTTGGCCAATGTCACGTTGAGATAGCTTGCCTCGGTATCGTAATTGACCCTGAGCTCCACCGATTGATGCACCGCCGGCGCCGGTAACATGGCAACGCGATATTCGGGCAGGCGCTGCCAGATGATGTCGTCCGGGTCGTTGACGTTGCGCAGGTAGATGCCGTCGGGAATGGTCGAAACTTTTACGGTTTCATAGGCCTCGATCAGTTTGATATTCGCATCTTCCACGGCTTGGGCGACAGACAGAGACGGAGTCGAAAGCATGGCCAATGCGGTCAGGGTCACGATCGTTCTTTGCATGGTGGGTCTCCTTATCCCCAGAGGTTTTGTGCCGCCGACTCGGCGGGGCCGCTGCTGGTTTTGGGCGCATCGGGGTCGTGAAACGGACCGACCCGGACCTCCAGTTCGTTGATCTGGACCGCGGCCCAGGCGCTGATGTCCTGCACGAGCTGACCGATCGTGGGGTCCAGCAACTCGACCGGATTCCGCCGCAGCAATCCGGCGACGGCCTCCAGCGTTGGACCGAGATGGCGGCACAGGAAATCGCGCTGCGCACGGCGATAGCCCGAGGCATCCTTGCCCTTGGCCAGCGCGGTCGCCTCGAAGTGGCAAAGCACCGCCATCAGTTCCAGCATGCTGGCAAGATGATCGGGCTCGTCGGTCTTGCCTTCGTCGCCGGTCGCCGCCTTCAAGCCGAAATGTCTGTAGAAGGCCGCAACATTCAGCATGAAGGAGGGCCGGGTCAGGCCCGCGAGAATGTGCTCATGCTCTCCGGCCAGCAGGGCGGCAACAGGCTTGCCCCGATCACCGTGCAGGAAGGCGGTGATATAGCCCGCCTCGAAACTGGCGAAATCCGGCGAGACGGGCATGGCGGGCCAGGGCGCACCGGTCGTATCCGCCCAGGCGTCGCTGAAGGCCTCGTGAAACTGCCCCGAAGCCACGGCGTCGAAAAACTCCTTGGACGGATGCCCGAAGGCCAGCGCCGCCAGGCGCCAGATGCGTTCCTTCGCCCGTGCCCTTTGCGGGCTGTCGCCCATCGGAGGGCGTGATGATACCGCGACCGACATCAGCTTAGCTTGAACATTTCGGCGTGACGATAGCCGATCAGCGTGTCCATCAACTCGCTCTCGCCGCCCTCGGCCTTCTTAGCGCGTTCGGCGGTGATCGTTTCCAGTGCCGCGCTGACCCCGTCACCGAACAGGCTTTCGAGATAGTCCAGCGGAACGCGGGATTCGGCGGTTGCGCCTCCGGCCTCGTCGATTTTCGGCGGCGACAGGGGCGGCACGTAGAAGACGTTGGGTTGTGTCCCCATCTCGGGGTAGAGCGGCAAGGCGACTTTGTATTTGTCTACCAGCGTGTGGATCGGCCCGTCCTTGTCGTCGCGATAGCCAATCCAGCGGATCCGGCCGACGCATTGCTTGGCACAGGCGGTTGGCAGGCCCTTCTCGATGCGCGGATAGCAGAAGATGCATTTCTCGGATTTCGAGATCTGCTCGTTGAAATAGACCTTCTTGTAGGGGCAGGCTGAGACGCAATAGCGATATCCACGGCAGCGCTCCTGGTCGATCAGGACGATGCCGTCTTCCTGACGCTTGTAGATCGCGTTGCGCGAACAGGCGGCCAGACAGGCTGGATTTGCGCAGTGATTGCACAGCCTCGGCAGGTAGAAATAGTATGAGTTCGGATAGTCGCCCTCACCCTCGTCCTCGTCCCAGTTCGCCCCCCATGTCGGTTTGACATTGGGGCGCAGCCACGGGTCCGTGCCGGTCATAAGGGCTTCTTCGTAATTGTACTCCCAGGGAATGCCATAGTCCTCGGCGCTGGGTTCTTTTCCCAGGCGTAAAGCGCCCTCCTCGTCGAACCCGCCGCCCATCTCGTGAAAGTTCTTCGGATATCCGGTGCCGGGCCTGGTCTCGACATTGTTCCAGTACATGTATTCCCGACCGTTGCGGTTGGTCCATTGCAGTTTGCACGCGGATGTACACGTGTGGCACCCGATGCATTTGTTCAAATCCAGAACCATGCTCAGCTGACGTTTCACGGCCATGTCTTATTCCTCCCTCTCACGCGGCTCTTAAGCCGGCTCCACGTCAACGCCGCTTTCATGCGCGAGCTGGTTTGCATTCCATTTGAAAAGCTTGAAGCCCAGGTGCCCCCATCCGCCCGCCAGTTCCAAAGGCTGGATCAGCGTGGCCATGGTGTTGTTCATCGGCTTCCACTGTTCGTATTGATGCGGCTCCCACCCGTGCTCCATCATGATCGAGGTTAGCGGCAGGCTGGGATAGAACTTAGCCTGCGCGAAAAACTCGCCCGCGCTGTTGAAAACCCGCACCTTCGAGCCGTCCGTGATGCCCTTTTGCGCCGCCAGTTTCGGGTTGATGTAGATGTTGGGTTCGCCCCGCTGCAGCCGCAGCATGAACTTGTTCGACCGCCAGTTGGAATGGATGCCCCATCGCGTGTGCGGCGAGTAGTAGTTCAGCGGGAAGTTCGATGCTTCACTGCCGGCGTGATGCCGCGCGGTGGGCACCATCGCGCCCAGCTTCTCGAATGTCGGGTGGTCGCAATAGAAGGTAACACGCCCCGTGAGGGTGTCGTACGGCTTCTTGTTCTCGGTCTGTGCCACGAACGGGCGATAGGGTTCGTCCACCGGGATCGGCTGGTTGTTGCCCCCCTTGGCATTCATCACGATAAAGCCCCGTTCGGCGGCCTCTTCCAGAGAGACGCCGCCCATTTCGGGGCTGTTGTCCACGAGCCACTTGGTGGCGTCGTAGTCGGTCAGGAGCGTTTGGTTCATGGTGTAGTCGTCATGGATCGTATGCAGATCGCGGGTGACGTCGCCATCCTGGTATCCCTCGATCCCGCGGGCGATGGCCCGCTCCTGGATCTTGCGGGTCAGCAACTCCATGATGTCCCAGTCCGGCTTCGCTTCGCCGATCGGTTCGACTGGCCTGGAGAACACGTTGATGAAGCGGTGGAAGCCGACCCCGCGCAGATCCCAGGCCTCGTAGTGGCTGGCGGCGGGCAACAGGTAGTCGGCCCACTGCGCCGTGCTGTCCATGCGCACGTTGATGTCGACAAAAAGCTCCTCGACCTCTTCAAGGATGCGCTCGCGGTACTTGTCGACGAACTTGTTGCGCCGGAATTTGTTGTCCGCGATCGAGATCAGCCCCTTCATATCGCCGTTGTAGGGCATCCACCCTTCGCCGATACTCTCGTTGATCATCTCTTCCATTTCGTCGATGTTGAACCCGACGCGCTCTTTCAGCTTGTCCGCGTCGTAATATTTGCGCGCGTGTTCGATCATGTGGCCGCGCTGGAATTCGCCCAGACCGCCGGGCTCCAGCCTTGGTAGCTTTTCGAACCCGTAAAGCGCCAGTTGCAGCCATGCGCTATGGTTCCAGTCGACCCAGGAGGTGTCCATCCCGCCGGTCTTGCCGCCATGCCCGGTCAGCGCCAGCATCAGCGCCTGCGCCCAACCGGTGTAGATGCCGTTGGAATAGCGCCCGACATTGAAGCCCAGCATCAGGATCGCCTTTTTCGCCTTGGAAAAATGACGTGCCTCGCCCCGCACGGTGTCGGCGGCGATGCCGGTGGTTTTCGCCGTGGATTCGGGCGTGTAATTCGCCGCTTCGGCGCGAACTTTTTCAAAGACCGTGGTGACCTCGATCCCCTCGACCGTGAAGGTGCCTTCTAGCGCCGGATCGACGCCATCAAGCGCGATGGTCTTCTCCTCCGACGCCATCGTGCCCCTGAGCATCACGGGGGCACCGGTGTTCAGGTCCCAGTGATAGAAGTTCTGGTCCGAGCCGCCATCGACCAGGTCGGCTTCGCGCAGCAGCTTGCCGTTATCGGTGCGGACCAGAACCGGTAGGTCGGTCTGTTCCTTGACAAAATCGGGTTTGTAGAGGCCCTCCTCGATGATCACATTGACCATCGACATTGCCAGGAACGGGTCTGTGCCCTGTTTGATCGGCATCCACAGATCGGAGTGGATCGACGACGGGTTGTAATCCGGCGCCACCGAGACGATGCGGGCGCCGTTATACTTGGCCTCCCACAGGTAATGCGCGTCGGGGATCCGTGTCACACTGGGGTTCAACATCGACATCATGATATAGTCGGCGTCGAACCAGCCATCCGAGGTGAAGCTTTCCAGCGGGTTGCCATAGGCCAGATGCGCGCCGGTGTTCAGGTCGCCCACATCGGTGAAGATATCCAGCTGCACGCCGCCGACCAGTGAGGCAAAACGATAGGGCGCCGCGAACCGGACCATCGACTGGCTGCCCGACCCGGTATGGGTCATCAGCTTTCCGGGTCCGTATTTCTCGAAGATGTCGATCACCTTGTCGGCAATCTCTTCGGTGATATCGTCCCACTCCATGCGCTGCCATTTGCCCTCGCCGCGCTCGCCCACCCGTTTCATGGGGTAGCGCAGGCGATCGGCCTCATACATGGCTGCGGAATGGATCGAGCCCTTCTGACAGCCGCGGGGGTTGGCGTCGGGGACGTTGGGGTTGATTTGCGGATACTTCGCCAACTGCTCCTCGCGGATGACGATGCCGTCCTTGACGTAAATATCAAAAGCGCAATTGCCGATGCAGTTGATGCAATGCGCCGCCTTGCCGATCTTGTCCCAGGTGAATTCCCGGCGATAGAGATCTTCCCAATCGCGATAGGGATATTCCTCGGCCAGAGTATCTCCGATGGGTTCAAGCCTGTTCAAGGACCATGCCTTGTTCGCGGCCAAAACGCCGGCACCGGCAAGTGATGACGTTTTCAGGAACTCACGACGCTTCATGCGCAGCATGTTCATCCTCCCTATGTCTACGCGCCCAGTTCTGTGGGTTGATTATTGAAAGACAGGATAGAGGAGGAGCCGCCGCCAAAGGCTGCAAAGTTGTTACTGGATGTAAACGAGATGTAAACAAACAACGTCGCGGGTTTGCGAAAACAGGATTTAGTGGTCTTATTGCGATCAAGCGTTGCTTCTTGGGGAGGGCCTACGGGTCAAGATGCAGATGCCGACAGACATGCAAGCAGACACGCCGCCCGGATTCGGACGCAACAGTAGTAACGATGCGCTGACAGACTTTCTGCAACAGCGCCTCGACCGCTTGGTCGATCAATCCATCGAAATCGCCAAATCAAACGGCTACGCGCCCTTCACCACGACGATCCGCGCCGCATGGGTCGAGGCGATTGTCAGTGTCACCAATGCCCTTGGGACGTATCTTGCCAGCAGCGACGATGCGCCGAACGGTCCTATCGCGACGCTTGATTATGCGTCGGATCCACGATTTTCCCGCATGCGCCTCATCGCCCGGATGCATCGATCTCAAGGCATCACGCTCCAGATGTATCTCGGCTTGTTCAAGCACTTCCGAAACCTCTACGTGTCTGAACTTACCCGGTTACCCGGCGGCGTGACCGCCCGGGAAGCGTCCCGTGTTCGTGATTTCTTCGACCACTGCGAGCTCAGTATCAGCGCGGACTGGCACGACAACAACGACAACCGGCGCCTACGTGAACTGCAGGAGCGTTCCCGCGCCATCACGCTGGACAAGGACCGGTATTTCGCCGTTTTTGAAAGCCTGAGGAATGCTGCATTTCTTCTGGATCACGGGGGCAATCTGGTGAATGCGAACCAGGCGGCGGCGGGATTGTTTCTTGGCCGCGACGCGCAGGCTGGCGATATCATCTACCTTCGTTCCATGCGGCGTCGTAAAAGTTCGCTGCAGGCGGTGATCGACAAGATCATGGAAAACACCGAAGCGTCGGAAGACCCGGTTTGGCTGGACACGCTGGACGGGCCGCGCTGTTTCGATGTCCGCACTCGCACACTGCACGATGCGGTAGAGAATACCGCACTGGGTCATGTGGTCCTGTTGAACGACGTCACTGCGCACATGCGCGATGCAGAGGAAGCCAAGCAGTCAGAGCGCGGTATGTCACGGTTTCTGGCAACGATGAGCCACGAAATACGCACCCCCCTGCACAGTGTGCTGGGCGCAGTTGAACTTTTGCGCACTGCGGATCAAGCCACTTCGGAAACCTTCCTCGACGTGATCGAAGGCGCGGGGAAGGCTTTGCTGCAGACCCTCAACAACGTGCTGAATTACTCAAAATTCGAAAATGATCCGCCCGTGCCGCGCCCGACAGACACGGATCTGTTCGAAGAAATTCGTGTCTACAGCCGGATAGCCATCATCGGTCGAAACGTTGCCCGGACACCGCTTGAATTCGACATTGGCGTCGATGTTCCAAAATCGGCGTATGTCGACTGGGGCATGATCCAGCAGGTTCTAAGCAATTTGGTGTCGAATGCGCAAAAGGCGGATAACGGCGAAGGGGTCGCCGTTGCGATCCGGCGCATTGCAGCCGAAGCTGGCAGGGAAGCTCTGCGTTTCGAGGTACGCGATCATGGGCCGGGCTTGCCAGAGCATGCCGCGACAGCCCTGTTCCGGCCCTTCGAGAACACCACCGCGCGCGATACCGGCAATGGCGGCTCAGGTTTGGGATTGGCGATCTCGCACCATCTGGTCGACGCCATGGCGGGCCGGATCGGGTATGAAAACCTCGAGAAGGGCGCATTGGTGTGGTTCGAAGTGCCGCTTTTCCATGCCGAAACCCTGGATCCGACCGGCCCGCGATCTCAGAGCCACACGACCGGCAAATTGCCGAACGCACAGTCCTGCATGCTGGTCGATGACGACCCTATCGGCGCCAATGTGACTGCCCACCAATTGGAACGTATCGGACTGAAGGTCACCCGCGCTGCATCCGTCAAGGAGGCAAAGCATCATGCGGCTGAAGCCGAGTTTGACGTCTATGTGGTCGATTACCTTTTGCCCGATGGCGATGGTCCGACACTGATTCAATATCTGCAAGAGCGGACAAGCCGGCAGGCCAAGTTCCTGGCGTTAACGGCCAATGTCGATGCGCTGGTCGGGCGATCGACAGGATTTGACGAGGTTCTCGCCAAACCGGCCGGTCAGGTCAGCCTTTCGTCGGCCATTTTCGGATTGGGTCCGCGAAGCTTTTCAACCGGTCCGGCAGGCCAAGAGGAACCCGAGAGTCTGCAGGGTCTCGCGCCCGGAACCGTCCAAGCGATGATCGACGTGTTCGCATCCAACTGGTCGGACTTTCGCCGGCAATTGCGGGCCGCCGATACCCCACGGCGTGTGCTGACATTGTCCGCGCACCGGCTTGCCGGTAGTAGCGCGATCCTGGCGTTGCCGGAATTGGAATCCGCCCTGCGCAATCTCGAAGCCGACGGCAACGACAAAGACAAGCCCGTCGATCTGGCTGCACATCGTTCTCTGCTCGACCGGGATCTGGCGGAAATTCCGTCCTGGCGACGGCTGAATGCGGCATGGGCTGCGGAATGACCAGCCCCACGCATCAGGTCCGCCCACGGTCAGAGGCCAAGAGAGCCTCTGTTCTTTGCATCGATGACGACCCGATTGTGCAACTGATGCTCGAGGATATCATCGCCGGCGCCGGTGCCGACTTTGTCATTGTCGGATCAGCGCGCGAGGCCGAAGACGTCCTGGCAGACACCCATTTCGATCTGGTCCTGCTCGACCGGCGCCTGCCGGACAGTGACGGCCTTTTGTTGCTGAACGCGATCAAAAGCGGAAGTGACTGCCCGGTCATAATTCTCAGCACGATGGATGAATCGCGAGACAAGATTCTCGGGATCGGCCTCGGCGCCACCGAATATGTGACCAAACCGTTTAATACACTTGAACTGAGCAGCCGAATAAAGCAATTGCTGATAGCTCATTCCAATGAATACACCCCAGGTGAGTACGGTGTTTTCGAGATCGCCGGTATGACATTCGACCCGCGCAGCCGCAGGCTCGATACCGACGGCCACCATCTTATTCTGGCACCTGCCGAAACGCGACTGCTGCATACCCTCCTGTTGAACGAAGGACAGATGCAAACGCGGGATCAGTTGTCACAATTCGCCTGCGGGCGCAATTGGTCCCCGGGCGATCGCACCATCGACGTGCTGATAAACCGCCTTCGCGGCCGTATCCGTTCGCTCCCGGTTGAGATCGTGACGGTTCATCGCGCGGGTTATATCCTTGTTGCCAAAGGTAAAGAGGCCCCGGAGAAATAGCCGGATTCGGCAGACAACGCGTAATTTTCAGCGCGCGAACACCGCAAAGCGGTCATTCATTGCATTTGCGAAGACGGGTGGCAGCCAGTGGCGTAAGCATCCGGTGTGGACCGCAGAATAGCACGGACGTCCAGTCTGATGCATCTTTCGAGCCTGGCGCGATAGGCAATGCTAGATGGGAGGCGGAACAAGACCTGCACGGAATCCCGGGCGATGCTCGAACGGAATGTGAACATCGTGCTGCGCCAGGCTTGCAATGACAACATGCAAGAATTGGCTGTTGCCCCACCCTTGGTTGCCTTTTACTTATTTCATCATGAGTGTTGATTTGGTTTCTTTCGTAGTAGGAAGGCGCATGGGCAGGGTGGCGTAGCCACCCGGCGGAAAGCACCCATGCGCTGTAAGCAAGGCCCCTCTAACGGGCCTTTTATTGTGCCCGGACCTCTCTCTGCAAAATACTATTGCCAGCCAATATGCCAAAATCTTCACCCGCTCCGCACCTGTCCACGTTGATCCTGCTGTCAGCGCTTGGCATTCTTCCAGTTAATATCTTTTTGCCGTCGCTAAGCGACATGGCGATGGAATTCGCCGTGGACTATGGTGTCATCGGCCTCGCATTGGCCGTTTACGCAACTGTCTCGGCAGGTCTCCAAACCATTATGGGGCCGATGTCAGACAGGTTCGGTCGCCGTCCCGTAATCCTGTGGGGCTTGGGAATCTTCATGGTTGCCACGCTGGGATGTGCCACTGCTCCTGACATTTGGACTTTTCTCGCTTGTAGAATGGTCCAGGCTGTTATCGTGCCAACATATGCGATGGCTCTTGCCATCGTTCGGGATACGACCAGCAAGGAGCAAGCCGCCAGCAAGATCGGCTATATTGCAATGGCGTGGGCCATAGCGCCCATGCTTGACCCGAGTTTCGGCGGAATACTTGATGAGGCATTCGGGTGGCGCGCCAGCTTCTGGTTTCTCGCCTTGTCCGGCGCTGTGGTATTAGTGCTGTGCTGGGTCGATCTTGTTGAGACCAACCGGGAACCGTCAAACACGATTGCTGAACAACTCCAGGCGTATCCCGAACTGTTTAAGTCACGTCGCTTTTGGGCCTATGCCTTGTGCATGGCGTTTTCGATTGGTGCGTTCTACGCTTTTTTGACTGGCGCCCCTCTAGCTGCTGGATCTGCATCGGAGCTGTCTCCAGGCGTGCTCGGCATCTACATGGGATCGATCACTGGGGGCTTCATGATCGGAAGCTATCTAGCTGGGCGTTTCGCGGGCAGGTTTCCGTTGACGACCACCTTAATAGCTGGCCGGACAATTGCCTGCATGGGCCTGCTACTCGGTCTGGTCCTATATTTCTTCGTTGTCGATCATCTGATGGCGCTGTTCGGTCCATGCATGTTTGTCGGTGTTTATAACGGTCTTACCATGCCGAGTGCGAATGCGGGCGCGATTTCGGTTCGGCCGAAGCTGACAGGTAGTGCCGCAGGTTTGGCAAGCGCTATCGCGGTTCTGGGTGGGGCCATTATGTCAACGATAACGGGTGCCGTTCTAACGACTGAAAACGCCCGCTTGGGGCTCCTGCTCGTCATGCTGAGTTCTGCCACGATAGCACTTACTGCTGCTCTGTGTGCCCGTCATTTCGAACGCACCCATGAGCATGGTCATTAGCCACCAGGGCTGTTTCCCTTCGGCTATTGCATGCCATAGATGCGTTGTACTCTTATCGTTTGCCCTCAGCACAGGATTTCGATCAGAACTTGTTCTGCCCCTAGATAGGTTTCAGAAGCACTCAATTCCGATCCGGAGCAGGCGCTGCATGTCCTTGTTTGAACGGATCTCGATGCAGGTTGCCGGGGCTAGTGGCAACTTTCGCCGACGGGCAGCTTTCTTCCATTTTGGGACAGCCTTTGAGGCTTCGATAACATTATCAATTCCGAAGATCATCGCAAGCAGATCGTTCTGTTCGCGGACGCTTCACTGACCGTCAAAGTCGAAGCCCTTCTTGAGCCACAGCGTGGCTTCAAAACCGGCGATAGATTTTCTGGCTGAATTGAACGAGCGGAACCCGCCGGCCGTCGGCATGTTCTTCTTCAACCTGAAATGATCGCACTCAATGCCTTGTTGCAAATGCTTGGTCACATAGTGCACCGGATCCGGAGCAAGCAGGCCGCCGTCAACCGCCTCTCCGATGGCCGGAGGAAAAGTGCCGGCACCATCGGTGCCGATTTTGCCCGGTGACAGCAGCGGGGCATCCTGCA
>NZ_JAZDVZ010000007.1:0-380012 GCF_036350355.1 Roseibium sp. FZY0029 | reverse complement strand
CGGCCTCGCGCCGGGTTTTTTGTTGGTAACGGATACAGATTTTAAACTGACCAGGGGCCCGCAAGGAGGGCTATGCCCGACGCAGTGGGACAAAAACTCTCAAATCCTGCTCCCGCAACCAAACAAGACAAAGGCCGTCCAAATAGGACGGCCCTTTTTTTTAATTCGCCCCCAGAGGCTAGGATCTTCACATGACCGGCACCGAAAGCTGGACTTAAGGCCGACCCAACGCCGATCAAAACACTCAAAGCCTCATCCCATAAACAAATAAATAATCCCGTCTGAAAACTCTGGAGGGCTTTCTTGAGGGCCGAAGGCCAAAACAATCCCTAAAAACAAAAACCGAAGCAAAAGCAAAGACGACAAACACATTCCAAAAAGTGCAGGTGTTAAAAGACTCTCTTGATTGGAAGCAGATGGCAGTGGTGAGACAACCTGCTGAAGTTCGAACTTAAACTTTTTCCCGAGAAGGCAGAGTCACTTGACTTCACATCAGTCAAGGCCCTGTGCGACCAAGCAAAAATTGAAGAAGCTGATTGGAGGGTGCTTTGAACCTTACGAAAGGCTGGGATGTGCGCGAGTTATGGGAAGCGTCAGGCAAGCAAATCAAAATTGACAAGGATCTATTTTACGATACTATTTTTGCAATACTAATTTTGAATTGAAGATAGCTACAGCAATCGCACGGTTTTTAATATCGAGCCGTCATTTGCACGCGCATAAGCCGATCAGGCTCTAAAAAGACTTCCGGCTGAATTTTTGATGTCGGCGACGTAAGTCGTTCCGTCCGCAAGGTGACGGACGATAACCGTTTATCCCCTTTTGTTTTTGTAAATTGAATATGGTCCGCTATGAATTCCTCTTCTCAGCAAAGTTCGCAATTCAACTATTCCGTACACGGTCTGCGCGGTGTTGCGTCGATCATGGTTCTGATCGCCCATATTCTCGGTGGCACGGCGGAGCATATTTACAGCGACAGGCCTGGATACGTTGAGGGGATCTTGCCGTTCCACAATTTCGGAACGTTTGGCGTGATGCTGTTTTTCGTCATCAGCGGGTTCGTCATCCTGCCGAGCGTTATTAGATATTCTCCTGGAGAGTTTGCCTTGAGGCGCCTCTTGAGGCTCTATCCCCTCTTTCTGGTGACGACGTTGTTCTTTGCCGCTCTCAATGGCGTGACAAACAGATATCCGGAACTCAACAACATCGAGTCGGTCCTGTTTTCTCTGACCTTCCTGGACTTGTTCACGACGACAAAGCAGGTTGCTCCTAACGCCTGGAGCCTCACCTACGAGGTGATGTTCTATACGCTGTCCTGCATGACGTATTTTTTGCTGACACGGAAAATGAATGTGTTCTGGAAGATCGCTTCGCTGGCGATCCCGATCCTGTTTACATACCACTATCCGAAAGCCCTGTTCTTCCTGTCCGGGGCCGCCATTTTCTGGATGTACAAGAGTGAGATCACGAACGGATTAAAGTACACCAAAACGCTTGAAGTAATTGCCTTTTTCGTTTGGGTCTACCTGGCAACCACCTGGGACTTCAAGTTTCGGACCTACGAGTTCTTCGAAGCCTATCCGACAATCATTCCCGGCCCGGCCCTGCTGGTCCTTGCAACCGCGACCTATTTCTTCTTTGCTGCGTCGAAAGACAGTCTGACCGGAAAATTGCTGAACAACAGGGTGATGTTCTATTTCGGAACGATTAGCTACAGTTTCTATCTCGTTCATCCATATATATATTTCGCGACCAGGTACCTGTTCTCATCCATGGGCATGTTTGGCGAGAATATATTCCTGTCCTTGCTGCTGTTCGGCACGACCGTGTTCTTGCTGACGACACTCTTTTCCCATTTTTCCTATCTGGTATTCGAGCGGATGCCCTACCAGATCTATTTCGGGCAGAAAATCTACCGCAACAGGCGGATTCAGAACGCCTGAGCCAAGAGCCATGTGCCCCCGATGACCGGTCGGGGGCGAGGCATTTCAGGTGTGAGGTCTGTCGGGATCTTCCTGCCAGGAAGGGAACAGGTCTCCTCAGGCGGAGGCCTTTGCGGGTGATCTGGGCGACACCGCAACCGACCGGTCCGCGATTGAGACAACCCTTTCGGCCAGTTCAACAATTCTCTCGTGGTCCCATGTGGTATCGACGAGGAAAGCAAGGCTTGTTTCCCCCAGTTGTCTGGCCACGGGAAGCGGTTCGGCGGGGCCGAGCCCGTTATCGCGAAAGAGGGCTTCAAGGTAGACTTCGGAACAGCTTCCGGAAAATGCAGGCAGACCGGCTTCGGCAATTTCGGCAAGGATCCGATCCCGCGACCAGCCGTCTGCCATGGCCTCGGGACGCACGAATGCGTAAAAACGATAATACGCATGGGTAAGGGACGCAGGTGGAAGGGGAACCCGTAGCGCACTTGACCGGCTCAGGATTTCGGCGAGCGTCATGGCATTGCGCGTCCGGTGGGCACGTGTTTCTGCGAGCCGCGACAATTGTATGCGTCCGATGGCAGCCGACGGTCCCGTCATCCGAAGGTTGGTGCCCGGGCCTGCATCGTGCAGCCACCGGAAGCCGGGCTGGTGGGGCTTTTCGAACACTGTCGTGTAGCCCTTGCCGTGGTCCTTGTAGCTCCAGGCGCGCGACCAGAGGTCCGGGTTGTTGGTGAGAAGCATCCCACCTTCGCCGCCGGTCGAGATGATCTTGTCCTGGCAGAAGGAATAGGACCCGAAATCACCCAGTGTGCCCACATGCCGCTGACCAATCATCGCGCCATGCGCCTGGGCGCAGTCCTCGATCACCCACAGGTCGTTTGCCTGGGCGAGGTCCAGGATGCCATCCATGTCGCAGGGCCAGCCTGCCAGATGCACGGGCAGGATGCCGACCGTTCTCGAAGTGATGAGAGGGGCGATCGTCTGCGGCGTGATGTTCTGGCTGTCCGGATCAATGTCGGCGAACACCGGGACGCCGCCTGCAAGAAGCACGCAGCTTGCAGAGGCGACAAAGCTGCGCGGGGTCACGATGACTTCGTCGCCCGGTTGAATGCCGAGAACCCGTAAAGCCGTGTCCAGGGTTACCGAGCCATTGGCCATTGCGATCGCATGAGCGGCGCCCGTGTAGTTGCAATAATCGGCCTCGAAGGCAAAGACGTCCGGCCCGGTCCAGGCATTCACCTTGCCGGACCGAAGAACAGCGGAAACAGCGTCGATCTCTTCGTCAGTGTAGACTGGCCATCCACCCATGTTCGTCTCTCCTCAGACCACGCAACGCACGAGGACGAACCCCTCGGCGGCAGAACGGTGTACGGTTGCCCCGCGCAAGGTGGCCAGCGCCCGGAGAGCCTGCACCGACCTTTCGTGCGGAGCCTCGCGAACCTGACTTGCGAAAAGCTGGAAAGCCTCAAGCTTGCGCTCAAGCGTTGGTGAAATGTCCACGAAGACATTCGGAACGAATGCCGGTGTCAGATACGGCGCATTCCAGTTGGTCTCCGACAACGTTTCGTATGCGGCGATGACCGATGGATGCCGTGCCTGATGGGGCCGGCTGGCGACCAAGGTGGACAGAAAGCAGAGCTGATGGTCGAGGTGGATGTCGCCCGGATGCGGAGCAAGGACGAGGGTGGGGTCGAGATCCCGCACGAGCGTCCCCAGTCCATTGTTCAGTTCGGCATGAGGATGCTCGGCCAGTTCAGCCGCCGGAAAATCAAGCCAGTGCGTCTGCTCGATCCCCAGATGCGCGTGCGCGGCAGCGGCTTCTTCCCGAACCTTGGTGATCTGTTCGTCAGAAAACCGGGGGGCGCGGCCTCGCGTGACGATCGCGACATGCACCGCTCTGCCCTGATCCGCAAGACGTGCGATGGTACCTCCGGCACCCAGCACTTCGTCATCGGGGTGGGGCGCGATCACAAGTGCCGGGCCATCGCCGTTGAAGATTGGAGAATTCATGATACTGCCCGACTGCTGAGTTTGGAATGAAGACCGGGGCACCGTTCGGGACCGGTCCATTCGAGGATTTCAAGACATAGCCCGTCGCCGCATGCGACGGTAAAAACTGAGCCGTCAACCGACTGGACCTGACCAGGCAGGCCGATGTAACGGCCTTTGTGAGGGTAGTGCCTCGCACTGAGCACGGTCAGTGTGTCGCCATTCGCCGTATGGGTGAATGCTCCGGGGTAGGGAGGGCCGACGGCCCGTATAAGCCGGTGGATCTCGGCAGCGGGGCGGGTCCAGTCGATAAGGCCATCTTCCGGACGCCGCCGCGCGCATATGCTGACGCCATCCTCTGACTGCGGTTCGGACGGGATGTCTCCGGACCGGATCCTCGTTAATAGCGGCGGAAGCATCTGGGACACAGCGCTGCGGACGTGGTCATAGAGCTCACGGGCCGTGATCGTTTCCGGGTCTATTTGATAGCGCGTCTGCGCTGCAATTGCTCCGTCGTCCACGCCCTCGCCCAGCCAGAACAGCGTCGCCCCGGCCTCGGATTCACCCTGAAGGATCGTCCAGGGGATAACACCCCGGCCGCGCAGGCGCGGCAGGATAGAGGGGTGGAACCCGATACAGCCAAGCCGCGGTATCGCACGAAAGTCAGGACCGCAGATCTGGGACCAGCCGATCACAAGTATCAAGTCGGGAGCCACATCTCGAAGGACCTTGAGCGTCTCCTCGGAGTCGGACCGTGCAGTGTGGTGAACCGGCACGCCGTACTTTTCCGCCGTCGGCGCAAGATCGGCAAAATCGGAGTGCCGGCCGGACAGTTCCGGCGGGAGTGTCACCACGAGGGACGGAATGTGACCAGCGGCGCAAATTGCGGCAAGAGCTTCTAGAGACCCTTCAACCGCACCCACAAAGACGATTTTCATGCAGAAACCCGGTTGTTTTCCAGCCCGTTGTCGACATCCTGCCAGGAGCTTGCGGCATCCAGCCGGCCTGCATTCCGGTGCTCGCCGAAAAGGGCGACCCCGACCGTTTCAAAGAGGATCTGGAGATCGAGCGCCGCCGACCGATGGGCAATATACCAAAGGTCCAGCCGCAATTTCTCCTCGTTGCTCAACGCCGTGTTGCCGCTCACCTGCGCCCAACCGGTCAGCCCTGGTCGTACGGATCCGCGCCTTTCCCCGTCCCGGCCGAATTGAGCGATTGTCTCGGGCTTCAACGGGCGTGGTCCGACCAAGGCCATGTCACCGCGAATGATTGACAAGAGCTGCGGAAATTCATCAAGCCGCATGCGTCTCAGCCAAATTCCCAACGTGGAAACGCGTCTGTCGTCGGGAAGCAAATTCCCGCCAGCGTCCCGGGCGTCGCTCATGGTGCGCAGCTTGACGAGACGAAACACAGAGCTGCCTTTGCCTGCTCGTATTTGCCTGAAAAGAATTGGCTGACCAAGCGTAAGAAATGTGGCGAGAGCAGCGAGCAGGAACAACGGTAAAGCAACGATAAGCGCGCAAAGGCACAAAAAAACTTCAATAAACCTGTTCATCGGAATCCTTGGCTCCTGAAATCTTAAAAAAACTCAGAGAAAATTCTGAAGGCCAATAAAACCAAAAATAGAAAGAGACGATCTCCTTGAAGGCATCGACGCCGTATTATTGGCGTCCATGAGATAATTTACAAGTGAAACTCAGGCAGAGGCTCGAAGATTCAGACTGCTTCGCCTATGTGCCCTCGAGGAAGTCTTTTAGAATCAGATGGTTCGCAGGTATCGGATGGCGCGTGGTTCGCCTGTTTCAAAGCTGATAAAAAAATCTGACGGCAGGGTTGCAGTGGAAGCACGAAATGTCCAGGCAACGATTTTCCAGTCCCCGCCGGTTTCAGTGAGACGGTTCTGGCAGCTACGTAATCGGGTCGGCGGAAAAAGTCTCGAAATGCGAATCCCCATGCCACGATACCTTGGCCCAATCGTCATAAATCGCGTTGGGCGAATGTGGCGATGACGGTTTTTGCACTGTCAAAATGCAGCATGCGGGGCCGCTGATTGTCATTGTTTTTTCTGCGTTTTCTGCCGTGAGTGAGGCGTTGGAAAGGGTGTGAGATAAAACGATTCAAAAATTTTGTGGAAAAAAACTATTTATTAACCTTGCGGTATGTGCTACATCGTGTGTTGAAATTGCAAGACTAAATTTGACATGAAATCCTGTGACGTTAGCGCTTGTTTCATGTTCTGAAGATTATATTTTATAAATAAGATCATCATTTTAAGTGATCTACGGCCAAGAATGGGTCAATCTTCGGAAAAATTGGAAATATTTGTCGTTACTACATTCGAAAAGTGGAAATCTGATTTTATATTTTCCATTTTGTAAATAAGTCGCCGTCGCAGCAAAGCAAAACCAAGAATAATCAGTCCGTTAAAAAAACGGACAACGAGGGGTCGTGAATTTTCACGCCTCCAGTGCTTAGTGGAGCTGTTGCTTATGGCTGATTTTTATTCTTCTGAGACTTCGTCGAAGATCAGGATAAAGGCTTCGAGTCACTCGTTCCTGCCGACCCTGCCGGGGGTTCATCGGTGGTGGCAGCAGCTGGTGACCGAGTTGAAGGCTAACCGAAGACTTGTTCTTGGTGACGTCGTTTCCATAACGCTCTCGGCCGCACTTGCAGTGCTTCTGACGGTGACCGGATCTGCGCAAAAGCAGTTGTTGCCCGCCATATTGCCCTTCGCGGCGCTGGCGTGTGTCTGCGGACTGGTCATTTTTCCTTTGGCCGGGTTCTACCGCCGGGATACTCGATCCACGTCGTTGAGGGACATCGTCGTTCTGCTCAAGGGTGCCCTGCTTGCGAGCGTGTCGATCGCCATTCTGTCGCGGTTCAATCAGGTCACTTCCTCCGTTCCCATTCCTGTCGTGGTCGTTCAGTTCTATCTGGCGGTGCCCGCGCTCGGTGCTTTGCGCGTGATCGCCAGGGGGCGCGAACTGACCCGGCAAAGCCGCCAGCTCAAAGAGAAAAAGGTTGAAACGAAGATTCCGGTTCTCCTGGTGGGGACAGGGGCAAGTTGCGACCTCTTCCTGCGTTCCTTGCGCAATACCGGCTCCCGCTATCAGCCGGTCGGGATCATCGACGATGCCCGCAACACGCAGGGGCTCTACTTCCACGATGTCCAGATCATCGGATCGCTGCGTGATCCTGAAAATGTTCTCGAACGGCTGTCGCAGTGGAATGTTCTGCCGCAGCGGCTGCTTCTGACGGAGCCGACAACACATTTCGATAGTGAAGGCATTCAGAAACTCACCGTCTGGGCGAGCGGACACGGTGTCACCGTGTCGCGGTTGAACGGGCTGGAGGATCTTGGCGCGCAAGATCCGGGTGATGGCCAGAACATGAGAACCGTGGATCCGGATGACATTCTGGATCGCCCGCAGAAGGCGGTCGAACGGTCGCTGCTGTTCGAAGTGTTCAGAGGCCGGCGGGTCCTGGTCACCGGTGCCGGCGGGTCCATCGGCAGCGAGCTCACGCGGCAGATCGCGTCCTTCAATCCCGCAGAGATCGTGATCATCGATAACTGCGAATTCAACGCCTATTCGATCGACATGGATCTGTCGCAGCATTTCCCCAATGTGCCTCGGCGCATGTATGTGGCTTCGATTGTCGACGCGGACCGCGTCAACTCGATCTTCAGACAGCACCGTCCGGAACTGGTGTTCAACGCGGCCGCCCTGAAACATGTGCCGATCGTCGAGCTCAACCCGTGCGAAGGCGTTCTGACAAACGTCGTCGGTTCGCGCAATGTTGCCGATGCTGCCCGGGAAGTCGGGGCTCTCGCAATGGTGCAGATCTCGACCGACAAGGCTGTCAACACGACCAACGTCATGGGGGCGACAAAGCGCGTCGCCGAATTCTACGTCCAGGCACAGGACCGCATCACCAACGAGACGGAAGAGCGCACAAGATTCTTCTCGGTCCGGTTCGGCAATGTTCTGGGATCTTCCGGATCGTTGATCCCGCTGTTCCAGCGCCAGATCACGAACGGCGGCCCGATCACGATCACCGATCCCAAGATGGAACGGTACTTCATGACGATCCGCGAAGCGGTTCAGCTGACGCTGGTCTCAGCCGCGAGCGGCCTGAAGTTCGACACCAGCCAGGGGGAAATCTTCGTCCTGGACATGGGCAAGCCAGTGAAGATCGTTGATCTTGCCGAGCGCATGATCCGGCTTGCCGGACTGACGCCCCACAAGGACATCAAGATCAATTTCATCGGTATGCGCCCCGGCGAAAAGCTGTTCGAGGAATTGTTCGACAAATCCGAAAGCCGGGCCGATTGCGGCATTCCGGGTGTCAGCGCCGCGCGTCCGGAGGGCGTTCCGATTGCGCGGCTCCGGGCAATGATCCTGAAGCTGGAGCTTGCTGCGCGGCGTCAGAACGGACCTCTGGTCAATCAGTTGCTCCGGGATCTGGTGCCCGGCTATGGCACCAAAACGTCCCAAACGGTGGAAACAACCAGGGTCGCGGCCAGCAGCATTACCTGGTCTGGTGCGATGGACCTGTCCATGAAACTGCCGGTCCCGGCGAACGCTGTTCTTCGGCCTGCCAGCACACCTGAAGTGCTGAGTGCCAGCTAATGAGCGCCTCCGCCAACCATATGGATCAGGCCGTCAGTGCGTCATCGACGCCGGGCAAGGGCAATTTCGGCCGCCGCAGGCGCGCCGTGATTGTCGGCAGCCTCGGGTATTCGCTGGTCAATTTCCGGCTCGACCTGATGCGGCGCTTCCAGGCAAACGGCTATGAGGTTGTTGCGCTCGCTGCCGAGATCGATGCGGAGACCGCAAGAATTCTGGACGAGAACGGGATCGCCCATCGCGAGATTCCGATGAATCGTACGGGGACCAACCCCTTCAGCGATCTCGTCAGTCTTTGGGCGCTGATGCGCGCGCTTCGCGAGGAAAAGCCCGAACTCGTCCTGGCATACACCATGAAGCCGATCGTCTATGCCTGCCTTGCAGCGCAACTGGTCGGCATCCGGTCCCGCTACGCCCTGTTCACCGGGCTCGGATATGCCTTCATGGAAGACAAGCCGGTTGGCCGCCGGCGCTACGTGCGCGCCGCCTCTGTCTGGCTGCACCGGATCGCACTGCGCAGGCTGACTGCGGCTTTCTGCTACAATCGCGCGGATCGCCGGGACATCCGGACCTTCCGGCTGATTCCGGATCGGGTGCCGCTGCACGACATTCCAGGTTCCGGCGTGGACACGGCTCGCTTCTCGGCGACGCCGGTACCTGAAGGACCCATCCGCTTCCTTTTCGTCGGCCGTCTGCTTCGCTCCAAGGGACTTGCTCTTCTTGCTGAAGCTGCAAAACACCTGAAATCCGAAGGGCTTGACTTCCAGCTCGACATTCTGGGGCCAACCGACAGCAACCCCGATGCGATCGAGCCGGAGCAGCTCAAGGCATGGCAGGATGACGGGGTGTTGAGATATCGCGGAGCGACAAACGATGTCGTGCCGTTCCTGCATGAAAGCAGTGTGCTGGTTCTCCCGACGTCGCTGCGCGAAGGCATTCCGCGGTCGATCCTGGAGGCGATGTCCTGCGGGCGCGCCGTCATTACCACCGATGCGCCGGGCTGTGGAGAGACGATAGAACATGGTGTTTCCGGTTTCGTCGTCCCGCGCGATGATGTTGAGGCGCTGGCCGGGGCGATGAAAAGTTTCATCGAAAAGCCCGACCGGGCAGCCGTCATGGGCGCCGCCGCCCGTAAGCTCGTCTGCAGCAGGAACGACATTCACCAGGTAAATGGCAGGCTGATGCAGCTCATGGGCATTGAGGCCGTACGTTATGCTTCCGGCGTGCGCAAGCCGGATCCGGTTGCGGAGGCTGAAGTGGCCCGCCAGGTCTCGGAGGTTGCCCTCTCATGACCCTGTCAGTCGCATCGACCCGCACGGTATTGACCGACCTGATGACATCCCGCGTCGTTCGGTTTCTTGGCGCCGGCATAATCAACACGGCCTTTGGATACGGGGTCTTTGCAATCCTCGTTCTGGCGGGTGTTCACCCGCAAGTTGCTCTCGTGGCGCAGTTCGGCCTAGGGGTTATCTGGAACTACTCCATCCATGCCCGGTTTGTTTTCGGTGTCAGCGGCTTTGGCAGGCTGCCCCTTTATGGGCTTGCCTATGTGGTCGCTTATGCATTCAACGCCCTGTTGCTTGCGGTCCTGACCGGAGCCGGGGTGCCTGCGCTCGGTGCGCAACTCCTGTCGCTGCCGCCCGTCGTGGCTCTCTCCTACGTTCTTGTTGCCCGTGCGCTTGGCGCGCGGGAGAGTGGAAAGGACGTACAGCGATGAGTGTCCTGCAGTCCAACGAGTTGACCGTTGCAGTGGACGAGGGTTCGCATGCCGGACACCGTCAGAAATGGCTGCGGCTTGCTGTCAGTGCGGCATCCGTTGCTGGCGTCGCGCTGTTGCTGGGTGCGCTCTACGGCAGGCTGATGGCCTTTGGCGTGCGGCGCGACGAGATGATGTTCGTTCCGCCGGCGCAGTACCTGCCGGACTGGGAGCTCTACAGGGACGCCTTCTTCAACCATGTGCCGAATGTCGCCTGGTTCTTCCACTACATGCACATCGCGTTTAGCGATCAGGGATTGCTCGGCTCGGCAAGAACAGGCGTCTTTCTTCTCTGGGTGCTGCTGATCCTTGCGATTGTCTGGACAACGCTTCGCATATCTCGGTCCTGGCTGCTGGCGATCTTCTCGGCTGTGGCCATTGTCGCGGCGGATCCGTTGCTCGGTCAGGCCGGTATGGCTGCGACCAACAACCTGTTGCCGCTGCCCTTCGCGGTTCTGGGGATCGGCCTGTTTCTGTCCGAGACCATGGACCGGCGGCCCCGATCCAGCCTCATTTTCGTTGCCGGGCTGTGCCTGTCGCTCGCCGCGGGCAGCAAGATCAGCGCAGTGGTTTTCATTCCTCCAGTCGCGCTTGCCGCTTTCCTGCTGCCGGCCCGTGTTTCCTTGCGCGCACGGTTGACCGGAACGGTGCTTCCGCTCGCTGCCGGCGGACTGGTCGGAGCCATGCCCGTCTTCTGGTATCTGCTGGACGATCCGCAGTTGTTTCTTGCGCATGTGCTGTCGTTTCATACCGGTCCGCACATTGATTACTGGATAGCGAATGCGGCCGATGAACCCGGCCTGGCGATGGGGCTCGGTGGCAAGTTGCAGCTTGCGTTCGAAGCCTGGCTGGCAGGAGGTCCCCTGATCCTCGTAACTGCGCTGGTCTACCTGTTCTGGGTTGCGGTACGCGCTCACCACAAAGGTGAGGCCCAGGGCGGCGACTGCCGTGGTCAGATCGGTGTCGTCCTTGCGGTTATCGCACTTGCGGCCGCGCTCAGTTTCGTGCCGACACCGGGTTTCCCGCAGTATTACATTCAGCCGCTCGTCTGCCTGCCGATCCTTGGGGCGCTGCTCTATCGGCAGATCGGGGCTCAAGACCGTCAGCAAGTGGTGCCGGTTCTTTGCGCCAGCATGCTTGTCATGCTCGTCATTTCGCTTCCGCGGCTCCTGCCCGGGCTGGCAGGCCTTGCTTCCCCGGACAAGTTTACCTCCGCACGCATGGTTCGCGGCGGTCAGGAATTGCAACAGGCTCTTGCCTCCCACAATGTGCCTGAAGGACCGGTGGCGACCTTCATGCCTCTTTACCCGATGGAGGCCGGTCTCGAAGTCTATCCGGAATTTGTCTCCGGTCAGTTCGCCTATCGGATCGCGCCATATACGGACGCCGAGCTTGCCGCATTTTATCGGATGGCCGGCGCTGACGACCTGGAAAACCTGTTCGGCAAAGTGCCTCCGGCGGCCATCCTGGTGGGCTACGAGCCCGACCTGGAAGCGCCGATGGTCGAGTACGCGCAAGCAAACAATTACCTGGAAGTTCCGGTTTCAGAATTGAGCAACCGTTACGGCCAAGGTCGACTTTTTGTTCGAACCAAAGGAGGCCTGGACTGAGCTGCCGGTCTGCGGCTCTCGATCAAGTGTCAGCGCGATCATTTCAGTCGGACTGACTTCGTTTCAAACCAAGATTTTGTTTTCAGTGTTTAGACAATCAGGGAGAAGAAAATGCAAACTGTACTTCTTGCCGGTGGGTTGGGTTCGCGGTTGGCTGAAGAGACAGTCACCATTCCCAAACCGATGGTCGAGGTCGGCGGTCGGCCGATCATTGCCCGCGTCATGGATATTTACAGCCATTTCGGTCACCGCGACTTTGTTGTTGCGGCTGGATACAAGGCATTGCTGATAAAGCAGTTTTTCGCCAACTACCACCTGATCGCCAACAATATTTCCGTGTCGGTGGACACGGGAAAGCTGCGTCTCGTGCCGTCGGAGCCGGGCGGCTGGAACGTGTGCGTCGTCGACACGGGCTCTCACACGATGACCAGCGGCCGTATTCGCAGGCTGCGCGACTGGCTCAACAACGAAACCTTCATGTGCACTTACTCGGACGGTCTGGGCAATATCGACATCAATGCCCTGCTCGACTTCCACAAGTCGCACGGAAAACTTGCTACCGTCACGGCCGTTCAGCCGCCTGCGCGCTTCGGCAACATCGAGCTCAAGGGCGACCGGGTGTTTGCGTTTACCGAAAAGGTGCGCAAGCGCGACACCTGGATCAACGGTGGCTACTTCGTCTTTGAACCTGGTGTCCTGGACTACATGGTTGACGATGCCGAGCCGCTGGAGCAGTCGCCTCTGACCCAGATGGCCAAGGACGGCGAGCTGATGGCTTATCGTCACGACGGTTTCTGGCATCCGATGGATACCGTCCGTGACCGGGACACGCTCAATTCGCTGTGCGATGAGCTGCCGCCACCGTGGCTGCGTTTCAACCAGGAGATGCCTGCCGACATGCCGGCGCTCGCGATCTGAGATGTCGACCATGTCCGGATTTATCGATCCTCATATCGGCCGTGCCTTCGCTGGCCGCCGGGTCTTGATCACGGGGCACACCGGGTTCAAGGGCGGCTGGCTGTCGGCCTGGCTGCTGCATCTTGGAGCCGATGTCGTCGGTCTGTCATTGCCTCCCAACGAGGGGCCGGGGGTCTTCAGGTCCTGCGGCCTCGAGGACAGGATGGACAGCCGGATTGCGGACATCCGGGATCCGGCCGCGGTGCAGAAGGCCCTGCAGGGCGTCGATGCGGAGATCGTTTTCCATCTGGCCGCCCAGCCCCTGGTGCGCCATTCCTACCGGTTCCCGGCGGAAACCTTCGCGACCAACGTGTCGGGAACGGCCAACGTCCTGGATGCGGTTCGCCAGATGCCGTCGCTGCGCGCAGTCGTCGTGATCACGTCCGACAAGTGTTACGACAACCGCGAGTGGACCTGGGGCTATCGCGAGATCGATCCGCTGGGGGGGCATGATCCCTACAGCGCGTCGAAGGGATGTACCGAACTCGTCGCACAGGCCTACCGCCACGCGTTCTTCACAGATAGCGATGGACCGCAACTGGCCACGGCCAGGGCCGGCAACGTCATCGGCGGCGGCGACTGGGGGCAGGAACGCCTGGTGCCGGACATCGTTCGGGCTGCCTCGAGCGGTGTGCCGCTCGAGATCCGCAGTCCCGAGGCCGTACGCCCCTGGCAGCACGTTCTGGAGCCGCTCTCGGGCTATCTCCAGCTTGCCGCACGGCTCGCCGAGGACGGCGCCGAGTTTGCGGGTGCCTGGAACTTCGGTCCTGATATCGAAAGCACGGTCAATGTGCGCGAGCTGATGCTGATGATGCGGACAGCCTGGGGCCAAGGTGCTCCGGAGGTTCGTTTTCCCGAGCAACAGCCGGGAAGGGCGGCTTTGCACGAAGCCGGCATTTTGCGCCTCGACAGCACCAAGGCACGCACCCGCCTCGGATGGCGGCCGCAGCTCAGGCTGGCCGAGGCAATCGGGATGACGGTCGACTGGTACAAGGCCCACGCCCTTGGCGAAGACATGAATGAGTGCAGCGAACAGCAGATTGCAGGTTACAGCGCCCTGATGGCTGGCAGCAGTCTCGCGCGCTACGCGATGGTCGCTGAATAGACATCGCGAGATTACCGGAGAATTGGCACATGCGAGTTAATTACGGTCAGACGGTACACGGACAGGAAGAAATCGACGCCGTGGTCGAAGTGCTCAAGACCTCGACCCAGATGGGGCCGCGTGTTCGTGACATGCAGCAGAAGGTCGCCGAGCTTTTCAGCAAGAACTTCGGGATCATGGTCAACTCGGGGTCTTCGGCCAACTATTTGGCCGTCGAGATCCTGGACCTTCCGAAAGGCAGCGAGGTCATCACTCCCGCGCTGACATTTGCCACCACGGTTGCCCCGCTCGTCCGCCAGGGCCTCGTGCCGGCGTTCGTTGACGCTGCCGAGGGAACCTACAACATCGACGAGACGGCCATCGGAAAGATGATCACCCCCGCAACTTCTGCGGTGATGATCCCTTCCCTGATCGGCAACCTGCCGAACTGGAAGCGCATTCGCGAGATCGCCGATGCGCATGGCCTCAAGGTGATCGAGGACAGCGCGGATACTCTGGGCGCGACCATTTCCGGCGAAAGCACCGGGATCTACTCGGATGTCTCGACGACGAGTTTCTACGGTTCGCACGTCATCAACGGGGCCGGCAACGGTGGCATGCTGTGTGTCAACACCCCGGAGCTGGCGCGCAAGGCGCTGTTGCTGCGTTCCTGGGGCCGTAGTTCGTCACTGTTCGTTGAATCGGAGGCAATCGAAAACCGGTTCAATGTCCGGCTCGACGACATCGAATATGATGCGAAGTTCGTTTTCGAAGCGCTTGGCTACAATCTGGAGCCTTCGGAAATCAGCGCGGCGTTCGGGCTCGTGCAGCTCGGCAAGTTGCAGCACAACATCGCGGTGCGCGAACGGCATTTCGAAGCGCACAAGCGGTTCTTCGCCGACTATGAGGACTGGTTCGTCCTTCCGCGCCAGCTTGAAGGCGCCAGGACGGGATGGCTGGCATTCCCGCTGACAATCCGGGCCGATGCACCGTTCACCAGGCGCGAGCTGCAAATCTATCTCGAAAAGGCCGACATCCAGACCCGCCCGGTCTTCACCGGCAATATCCTGCGCCAGCCGGCAATGAAGGACGTCGAATGCAAGGTTGATCCGTCAGGCTATCCGATCGCCGACGCGGTGATGCGCGGCGGTATCCTTCTGGCCTGTCACCACGGTCTCAACGACGATCATGTCGACTACATGCATGCACGTGTCGCTGATTTCCTGAGCCGGTTTTCTTCCGGTTTCAGCGCCGTGGCAGCAGGCAACGAGAGGGTCGGATAATGCCGAACCTGCCGTTTTCTTCAACGGAAGCCCGCCGGTTTATGTGCGGGCACATTCCCTGAGAGGCGGCATCGATAGCTTGAACTGGCGCGAATTTTTCCGCGCGGAATTGGCAGTGAACAAGAACCCAGACATTCCAAGTCATTTTAAGAGCGATTTAAAACAATGAATAAGTACGAGCTAGACAAGTCCATCCGCCGTACCTGCAGAACCTGCGGTTCCGAGGATCTTTTGCTGTTCCTGCCGATGGGCACCCATCCGCCGGCCAACATGTTTGCCAGCGAGGCCGATCGCGGCAAGCCGCAGGTCGCCTTCTCGCTGAACACGCAAGCCTGCCTCGATTGCGGGTTGATCCAGGTTGCCGATCAGGTTCCGGCCGATTTCTTCACAAACTACCTTTACGTGCCTTCGGGTGCCGCGACGATGCATTCCCATTTCGCGGAGCTGGCGAAGGTTGCCGTGGACAATGCGGACGGCGGGTTGATCGTCGACATCGGCTGCAACGACGGTCTCATGCTGTCCCACGCGAACAAGCTCGGGGGCAAGACGCTTGGCGTGGACCCCGCGGCAAACCTTGCGACCATTGCGCAAGAGCGCGGCGTCAGGGTGCACACGGCTTTCTTCAACCCGGAGACGGCGGCTGGCTTGCGACAGTCCGAAGGGCCGGCGGCGGTCATCACGACTTCCAACACCTTCAACCATATCGATGACTTGCACGGATTTACCGAAGGTGTGCTGACGCTTCTGGACGATGACGGTGTCTTCATCATCGAAGTGCCGTGGGGCAAGGAGATCCTGGAGACCAACGAATTCGACAATGTCTATCACGAGCACCTGTCGGAACTGAGCCTGCTTTCCATCGTGCGCCTGGGCGAAAGCGTTGGTCTGGATGTGGTGGATGTCACCAAGCTTCCGGTCCACGGTGGCTCGATGCGCGTCTTCATGCAGCCGGCTGCCCTGAAGGTGAAGCGCGCTGCAATCGTCGACGAGATGCTTGAAGAAGAACGCAAGGCCGGCATGACGCAGGCTGCGACCTACGAGGCGTTCGCCGACCGTGTTCATCAGATTCGCAAGGATCTCACTGAGTTGCTGGCGGAGCTGAAGGCAGAAGGCAAGACGATTGCCGGCTATGGCGCACCCGCCAAAGGCAATACGCTGCTCAACTTTTTCGGCATCGGCACGGAGACGCTCGATTTTCTGGTCGACAGGAACCCGCTGAAACAGGGGCTCTACTCTCCGGGCAAGCACATTCCGGTTCTGGGACCGGAAGCGGTGGCCGAGAAGCAGCCTGATTATCTGCTGGTTCTTGCCTGGAATTTCCTGGACGAGATCCGCCAGCAGATGGCCGAGTTCGAGGCAAAGGGAGGCAAGTTCATCGTGCCTCTTCCGACGCCGAAGATTGTGCCCTGAGGAAGGCTAATGGCGCGCGTTCTCATAACCGGAGCATCCGGCTTCATCGGATCGAACCTGGCCCGGGCCTGTTTGCAGCGCGGCGACGAGGTTAGCGCCGTCGTGCGGCCTCGCTCGTCCGTGGCCCGGCTCGCCGGCATCGGATCGCGCATCGGTCTCTACAGGCTGGATCTCACCAATGGCCGGGCTCTCGGCAAGTGCCTGGCCACAACCAGGCCGGAGATCGTTTTCCATGTGGGCGCGCGCACCCGCTTCGAAAACCGGCCGGACCTGCAGGATCTTGCAGAGAGCGTGGAGGAGAATGTCACGCCGCTGGTCTCGCTTCTGTCGGCCCTGACCGGTTGCGATTGCCCGCCCCGGAGTTTCGTCCGGACGGGAACGATTGCCGAATACGGGGACTGTGCGACGCCTTATACGGAGACAGCGCGCGAAAGACCTACCGGGTCCTATGCCGCCTCTCTTCTGGCCGGGACGCATTATCTGGAAATGGCGCAACCGCGTTTGCCGTTCCTGGCCGTCACCGCGCGGCTGGCTTTGACCTATGGACCGGGGCAGTCGGAGAGTTTCCTGATCCCGCGCGCCATTTCTCAATTGCTGGCCGGACAGAAGGTGAGTGTCCGCAGCCCGCTGGATCGCCGTGACCTGATCCATGTCGATGACGTAACCAGGGCGCTGCTGATGCTGGGCGATACCCCTGAGGATGCGGGGCCGGTGGTCAACGTGGGGACGGGACATGCCCCGACGGTCGCCGAAGTCATGCAGACCCTGATCAAGCTGACCGGCGCCGGCGCCGGTTTCGTGAATTTCGGCGATCAGACCGGCGATCCGGTCGAATTGATCGTCTCTGCCGAACGCATCCGCGATCGCCTTGGCTGGTCGCCTGAAATCCAGCTCCAAGATGGCCTCGAAAGGACCGTGAAATGGGCACGAGAGAACATCATTCCAAAGTTCGCAGTGGAGATGCAGGCATGATTCTTGTTTCTGTCCTGATCCCGACGCTGAATGAAGAGGACAACGTTCGCGACACCTACAAGCGCGTCATGGACGTATTCGACCAGCTTCCCGACTATGAGCCGGAGCTCATTTTCACGGACAACCATTCCAGCGACCGGACCTTCGGTATTCTCTCGGAAATCGCTGCCAAGGATCCGCGGGTTCGCGTGATACGGTTTTCGCGCAACGTTGGATACCAGTCGTCGGTGCTGACCGCCTACAGGGCTGCCGAGGGCGCCTGCGCCATCCAGCTTGATTGCGATCTCCAGGACCCGCCCGAACTGATCCCGCAGATGCTGGATACCTGGCGCAAGGGCTATCATGTTGTCTACGGAATCCGGAGGAGCCTGCCGGATGGTCCGGTTGTCGCGTGGCTGCGCAGAGCTTTCTATACGCTGATCGACGCGATCAGCCAGGACGACCTTCCCCGGAACGCGGGTGAATTCCGGCTGACCGACCGGCGCATTCTCGATGAGCTGCGGCGCGTGGAAGACCGCTCGCCCTATGTCCGCGGACTGATCAGCGGCATGGGCTTCAACCAGATCGGTTTTGAGTACGACCGCAACGCCCGCGTCTCCGGTGAATCCAAGTTCCCGCTTCGGGCCATGGTCGCTCTTGCGGTCGACGGCCTGATCAACCATTCGCTTCTGCCGTTGCGGCTGGCTTCGCTGATCAGTCTTGTGGGCGGTCTGTGCGCCTTCCTGCTGCTCTCCGGTTACATCATCGGCAAGCTTGTCTTCGGCCAGGACTGGCCGGCCGGTTTTGCGACGACCACGACGCTGATCCTGCTGTCGATGACTTTGAACGCGATGTTCCTCGGCATTCTGGGCGAATACATCGGCCGGATTTTCCTGCAGTCGAAAAACCTGAACCGGCCGCTCGTTGAAATCGAACTGAACGGCGGCGGGCAGGACAATGATACTGCCCCGGCCCCTCGCCGTACCCTGGTGGAGGCGGCAGAATAGGCCATGAAACTGCTGTTCGTTCAGGCTGGATTGGGTGCAGGGGGAACGGAAAAGATCGTTGCCATGCTGGCGGCACATCGTGCCGAGCTTGGCGATGAAGTGCATGTTGCTGCGATGACCTGCCCCGGAGCAGGATCCTATTTTGCCTATCCGGACAGCGTCGTCCTTCACGTTCTCGACCGGACGGACGGCAAGGGGCTGCTGCCTCTGCCGTTACGCAGGCTGGCAAATATCCGCAAGCTGGTGCGGTCTTTGTCGCCGGATGCCTGCCTGTCGTTTCTGACCAAGATCAACGTCCTGACCCTGCTGGCCGCCGGATCGTCGGTGCCCGTGATTGCCTCCGAGCGCAACAATCCGCTGGCTCAAAGCGCACATCCGCTCTGGCGCCGTGCGCAGAACGTCTTGATGCCGAAAGCCGCGGCGATGGTGATGCAGACCGACCGGGCACGGCAGGATCTGCCGGCGCGGGTACAGGCCTGCGCCCAGGTGATCCCGAACCCCTGCGCACCGGTCGAAGGTGTGGCGCCTTCGCCTGATGGAAACCGGCTGGTTGCCGTCGGACGCCTGGATCAACAGAAAGGCTTTGACCTTCTCATCGACGCCATGTCGCTCGTGCGTGAAAAACAGCCGGATGCAAGACTGACAATTTATGGAGAAGGGGCCGCCCGCGCTTGTCTGGAAGCACAGCGTGACCGTCTTGGTCTTCAGGATGTCGTTGCCCTGCCGGGCAAGAGCGCCCGGCCGGGGGAATGGATCCGGAACGCCGACATTCTTGTGCTTTCCTCCCGGTTCGAAGGGTTCCCGAACGTTCTGGCCGAAGCTGTCGTCAGCGGGCTTCCCGTCATTGGGTTCGACTGCCCTTACGGGCCCCGGGAATTAATCCTCGATGGGAAGAACGGACTTCTGGTTCGAGATGGCGACGTCAAGGCGCTTGCCGAGGCGATTGATCGTCTGATGTCCAACCCAGCCCTGAGAGCGGCAATGGCGGATGGCAATGGCCACCTGCGGCAAAAATTGGCACCGGAGACCATTCTTGCCCTTTGGGATCGGACGATTTCCGATGTCGCCCGCAAGGGAGCAATCAAACGCGGCAAACATCTGGTGGAGGGCTATTCACATGCGAATGCGTAATCCTTTCACCACTGTGGACGCCGCCATGTCCGTCGCGACGGACCTGATGCCGGCCAGCAGTGGAGGGCCAGAAAATGACTTCAGGATCAAGAAAATGCAGCGGAATTCGACGGAAATTGGGGGATCCCTATGAGCATTATTGCTGACTCGCAGCAGGAGCAATATGCCTTGGCGGAACGGCCGGTTCAGTTCGGCTTTTTTGCCATGTTCAAGGTGTTGCGAAGAAACTGGCTCTGGCTGACATTGGCCATGGTGCTAGGCTTTGGCGCTGCGTATCAGGCGCTTGAGTTCATTCAGCCCAAATATGCCGCACGGTCGACCATTATTCTGTCGAATGTGGAAACGCGGATAAATCCGACCGAGACGACAATCGAGAACTCCGACACGTCGCTCATCCACGTGGAAACCGAGATCGACCTGCTTCGATCCGTCGAATTCGCGCGCAAGGTCGCCATCGAGCTGAATCTGATTTCGGACAGCTATTTCAATCCGTATCTGTCGGCAACCGAAACGCCGGTTCCAAACCAGGAACAGCAATTGGAAGCGGTTCTGGTGCGGATGCTCGACAGCTACACGGTCGAACGGCGGGGAGAGAGTCTGGCGCTCGACATTCGCGTGCGTCACCCCGATGCCGGCATGGCGGCGCAACTGGCGAACACTCTTTCCACGACCTACATCGACAGCTCCCTTCGGGACAAAAAGGAAGTCGTGCAGTCTTCCATCTCCGAATTGCGTGACCGGATCGCGTTGCTTGGCGGCCGCCTGAGCGAGATGGAAGCGCGTCTGGCTGACCTCATTCGCGAAAACGAACTGGACGACACCAATCTCGGCGACGAGTTGAGGGCGGAACTCGGCAGGTTGAGCTCGATCATGAGCCTGGCACATGACCAGAATGGATCTTCCGTCCGGGTCGATGAGGCCGAACTCCGTCTTGCGGAGGTGGAAAAGAAACTGGAAGAGCGAACCCGCGCGGAGCTGGTACAGTCCAAGCTGCAGAGATCGCTGGATGCGGATCTTGCCAGGTACCAGGCACTTGTTGAGCGGCGCAACGCGCTGGAAACACAGGTAGATTTTCTTCAGCCGGATGCCCGTCAGGTAACGGTGGCTTACCCGCCACTGAAACCGGCGACACCAAACCGCATTGCGATCCTTGCCCTTGGCATTGCGGGCGGGCTGATTGTCGGTCTGGCGCTCGTTGTCTTGCGGGAACTGTTCGACCGCCGCGTGTGGACCGGTACGCAGACGATGCAATACCTTGGCCTGCGCACCATCGGCTATGTTCCTCGAATTCGTTTCTGGCGGAAGCGGGACAAGCAGGACCTGTTTCTGAGCAAAACGTCCCGGCAGGAGAATTCGCCGTTCCAGCTCGCGCTTCGCAGCCTGCTCACGCTGCTTTCCAACCAGATGCGCAAAAAGGACAGCATGGTGATGGCCGTGACGTCGGCACTTGCCAACGAAGGCAAGACGACGCTGACGTTCTCACTCGCAGTGTCCGCTGCCCGGGAAGGACACCGGGTGCTGATGATCGATCTCGACATCCACCGGCACGGCCTCACTCGCATGGCAGGCTGCGAGGTGCCGAAGGAGACGCCCCCGGATATCTGGCAGGAGCAGAAGACAATCGACGAGCAGATCGTGCCTTGTGCCCGGTTCGGGCAGGTCAATCTCCTGTCGTTCTCGCAGGATGTCATCGTGCCAAGACGCCTGTTCGATACGCCTCGCGGCAAGGCCATCTTGAAGAAACTGCGCGCGACCTATGACGTCATCCTGATTGATACGGCTCCCGTATTGGCGGCGGATGAAGCCAACCGTCTGGCAGCTCTCGCGGATTTCGTGGTCCTGATCGCGCGCTGGGGGCGGACGTCGGAAGATGCCCTCGGGACCGCGGCTGAGGCCTTGCGGCACAATCAGATACCGCTCGCTGGCGTGGTGCTGAACGACGTCGACATTCGGCGTTATTCGCTGCGCGACTACGGAGCTCACCGGGCAGGAGGATATTACGCCTACAACAACAGCTACATCTACAAAGCCCCCAAGTGAGGCGACATCTGTCGCGATGGCGCTCTCTTTTTCAGCCATCGCGACACACCGGCAGGCTTCGGGTCTGACAAGACGGTTTATCTGACGTTTTTAGGAATTTTGCTGCGCACCGGAGTTTCAGTCGCAGCTTTTTGAAAATCGCATCGAGTGCCGCGCGGGGCCGTTCAAGGATTGTTCGGACGTTCGGCAATTTCAAACGATCGCAAGGTCCGGCGCTTACGCGCAACACAGTGAAGGAGACGATCCCTGTCTTTGATCAACACCAGTTCTCCTACTGCCGGCAAGGTGGCTGATCCGGTGTCAAAACGGGATCGCTCTGCCGAAAGTGTTGCCGATTTCAGGCCCGAGAACATCCAGATTCACAAGCTGATCCTCAGGAACATCGTTCTGATCGTCCTGTGCATACTGGCCTGTGGCGCGCTGATGTCGTACCGGCTTGCCACCGTTGTGCCGACTTACAGCGCACAGGCCACGCTGGTGCTCGATGATGCGATCTTGCGTCTCGACCCCTTCGGAGCCCGACTGCGAGCCAGAACATTGTCGATGCTTCAACTTTCCACCGAAGTGGAGGTCATGAAGTCCCGGCAGTTCGCTGCAAGAGTGGCGGAGCAGGTGATGCCTGAGGAGGCTGCCGTTACAGAAAGCGCGATTGACAGTATTCTGGAGAGCTACCAGGTCATCTGGCGTCCCACGACTTTCGCGGTCGATATCCTTGCAACCGATGCCAGTCCGCAAATGGCGGCCGAAATCGCCAATGGGGTTGCCAGCAGTTATGTCGACTACACGCTGGAAATACAGCGTGCCGAAATCGAACGGACCAGAATGTCGATCCTGTCGCGCCAGTCCGCGTTGAAGACAACGCTGGAAAATGCCGAAGCCGATCTGCTGGCCTTCACCATGGCCAACAATCTTGACGATCAGACCGAGACACTAACCCTGACCGACACTCTTCGCCGCCTGGAAGCACAATTGGCGCTGGCCAGCGAAGGGGGAGAGCTTTCGGCAGAAGCCGTGGAGCTCAAGGCCGAACGGGACGCGACCCTTGCGAAACTCGAAGCGCGTGCGGCGGCCGAAATCGAGAAAACCGGCTTCCAGCGGAAGCTGGAATCGATGCGAATACAGGATGATCTTCTGTTCGATAAGATCGAGGCGCTTGCGATGCAGGAAGCGCTGCTGACGCCGGTCGCGCGGCAGGTAAGTGTTGCAAGCCCGTCGGCAAGACCTGTTTCTCCGTCTCCCAGGACCGAAATGGCAGGCGCGCTGATCAGCGGGCTCACATTCGGTTTCATTCTGGCACTTCTGCGGGAAAACCTTCGCGGTCGTCTGCGGTGGCCGCAGCAGATGACAGCATTTCGCGCACCGGTTCTCGGGCACTTGCCTCCGCTTTCACGAAAGTTCGTGAAGCGCATGGCCTGGACCACCAGAAGAGGCAGCCTGATGCGGGCGCTGCACAAGATCTCGCCCCTCTATACGACCCTTCGGGCCAAGACCGGGATCGGCGCAGGGATTGGCACCGGGAGCGAGATCGGCGCCATGGTTCTGGTAACCTCACCGGGGAGCCGGGAGGGGCGGAGCACAATCAGTTTTGCCCTTGCGGCGCATGCGGCCGCGGGAGGCGAGAATGTCCTGCTGGTCGATCTCGATCCTTCGCAAACGGACCTGATCTCGACCTTGTCGCGCAAACGGACCGCGAGTGATTTCCACGATCTTCTGGCCAATCCTCTGAGGATCGATGCGGCCGCATGGCATCTGCCTGGCCATCCGAGCCTGTCGATCATCGCACCGGCTTCGGGGGCTGTGCCGATGCGTTTCGGCAATGTGGCCGGCGTCACGACGGCGCTCAGCATCCTGCGCCGCAAATATTCATTGATCGTGGTCGATTGCCCACCTGTGTTGAGTGACGATGCGGCCTGCCGCCTTGGCAGTGTCGCCCAGGCGGTGCTGCTTGTCGCCCGCATGAAGAAGACCCGCTTCGAAGATCTTTCGAAAGCCGCTCAGCAACTTGAGCTGAACAATGCCTCAAACGTCGGAATTGTGGTGAATGATGGCTAGGAACAGGACACAGTCTGCAATCCTTTTTACCCTCGGCCTCTTTTTGTCGCTGACGCTTTCGGCCGAGGCCGCGCCGCGGGCATTCCCGGGGGCGACCGGGTTCGGAGCATTTGCGACCGGCTGGACCGGCGGCGAGGTCATTCCGGTTACGACGCTGGCCGATTCCGGTGCGGGTTCTCTGCGCGCCTGCGTCGAAAAGGGGGAGATGCCCCGGATCTGCGTCTTCCAGGTGAGTGGAACCATCACGCTCGACAGCCCCCTCTTTTTCCGGTCGAACCTCTATGTTGCAGGTCAGACGGCGCCGGGGCTGGGTATCCAGATCAGGCTCGGAAAATCCCGGGCCACGGCCGTGATCATCAAGAATGCCAGCGATGTCGTCGTCCGGTTTCTCAAGGTGCGTCCAGGACCCAGCCAGCAGCCGTCCTCGTCGGTCGATGCAGTGACGCTTGAAAATGCCTCGCGCGTTTATCTCGATCATCTGTCCTTGATGTTTGCGACCGACGAGAACCTCGGCATTCACGTTTCCGGTGAACGGTCCAGCGACATAACGATCGCCAACAGTATTTCCGCCTGGGCCCTGGATCATGCCAATCATCCCAAGGGACGTCATTCCAAGGGGGCCTTGATCTGCTCCGGAAATGGGAAGACCTTCGAGTGCGGGCGCGTGAGCCTCTGGCGAAACCTCTTCGCCCACAATCGCGACCGCAATCCGGATATCTACGGCAACGACTACGGGCCGGTGGAAGTCGTGAACAGTGTTTTCTACAATCCGATCAGCCAATTCGGAGAGTTCCGAAACTACTACGGCAACGCGGTCATCATCTATGCCGGCAATGTGGCGCTGACCGGCCCGAACACCGTCCACAAGCGACCCGCCGCCGTCGAGGCAATCATGGCAAGCGACCAGTACAGCCTTGAGGTCCAGGTCGATGACGTTCTTGCGATCGACCGCGGTCGCTGCGATCAAAACCGTCCCTTCCGGCAGGTCGATGCCGATCCGGGGGCGGAAATCATCGAAGGCGTGACCGGAACGCTGTCCGTCCCGCGCGTGAAAGCAAGCGAAGTGCTCGATCTCGTGCTGGAAGGGGTTGGCGACCGCCTGCCGTCGGACCGGCACCGGGACGCGCTGGACCGTCAGCTTGTCGACACAGTTCGCAATTGCACCGGAAGGGTGATCGATTCTCCTTCCGAGGTTGGTGGCTGGCCGGATCTTCAGCCGGAGGAACGGGTGGTGGACAAGGACGGCGACGGGTTTCCGGATGCCTGGGAAGAAGCCACGGCCGGGCTCGATGCGGGTCAGCCGAACGACCCATGGCAGATCGCCACGGGGACGGACCAGACGCACATCGAGCTTTGGCTGGCAGAGCTTGCCGGTGACAGGAAGCTGGACGACTGATGGCCCGCCTGCTCAACCTTTCTGCCGAAGACAGCCTGATCGCCAGCCGGCTCATACGCAATTTTTCCTGGGTCTTCTCGTCTCAGGCGGTCAGCGGGCTGATCAGCATCGGGACCCTGGCCATCATGGCCCAGTCGCTTGGTCCGGCCGGTCTCGGTCTGTTTGCGATCTTCCAGGCGTATGTGCGTATCGTCGACCGGCTTCTGCGGCTGGAGCCCTGGCAAGCCGTGATCAAATACGGCGTCGACGCTCTGGCTGACAATGACGGCAACCGTTTCATGCGGTTGCTGAAAGCGTCGGTTTACGTGAACCTTGCAGGCAGCACGCTCGCTGCCGGGGTTGCGATCCTTGCTGCCCAGGTGACAGCAGGGATGATGGGCTGGCCTCAGGACAGCTCGGCTTATCTGGCGCTGTTTTCGCTGGCGCTTCTCCTCAACCTCAAGCCCACCGCGGTCGCGGTGCTAAGGATTTTCGATCGGTTCGACGTTCTCGCCAAGGTCGACGTCGGTATTGCCCTGATGCGTCTGGTGCTCTCCGCCGGCATTTGGGCGATGGGCTACGGTCTTTGGGGATTTGTTGTTGTTGCGGTGATCGAAGGCCTTGCGAACAGTCTGCTGCCATATGTCTTTTCGCTGCGCTATGTCCGCCAGCGCGGCTACGGCACGTTCATGCAGATTCCGATCCAAGGCATTCGCAGCGAGAATCCCGGAATTCTGCGTTTCCTCTGGAACTCGAACTTCAATGTCATCATCCGTCAGACGGTCCAGCGCCTTGACGTGATCCTGCTGTCGGTGCTCGTGGATGAAAAATTCGTCGGCTATTTTCATATTGCCCGCCGGGTCGCCGACAGCGCGCTGAAGCTGGGGCGCCCGCTGAACCAGGCAATCTTTCCGGAGCTGGCGCGCAAGTGGAGTTCCGGCGAGGAGCGCGGTTTTCACAAGCTGGTAAATGGTGTGCTGCTGGCAATCGCAGGCCTTTGCCTGACCGTGCTGATCCCCGCCGCGTTCCTGATGCCATCCCTGTTGTCGTTCGTTTTCGGTGCAGGCTTCGATGGGGCGGCGAGCATGGTCAACGTTCAATTGCTGGCCGTCATATTGCTGCTGGCGACCATGGTGCTTAATCCGGCAATGCTGAGCATGGGGCGAGACCGTGAGCTTCTGTGGGTGACCCTGCTCGGAAGCGTGGTTTTCCTAGCCTGTTTCGTGCCGCTTGTGCATGTTCTGGGCCCGGTCGGCGCTGCCGCGGCACATGTGCTGTTCAACGGCACGCTCGTGGCGGGGGCTCTCTTCGTCCTCTACTGGTCGCGCAGGCCGCGCGACGTGAGGAGGCCGTCTTGACCCTGAGCGCGATCCCGGTCTCTCCGCACCGCAGCCCAGTCAGATCAGGCACGGCCAGTCAGGAACTGGAACGCCTGCTTGTCATCGTTGCGGTGTTCCTGTCGCCGATGACCTATCTGCGAACCGATTTCGTGTTCGTCACGCTGTCGGATCTCGTCGCCTGTGTCGCCTTTGTCGTGATGATCGCCAACAGACGTATTCCGCTTCGTCCTTTCGCGGACATGACGTCTTTCTGGCTGGTTTCCGTGCTGCTTCTTTGCGGCGGTCTGATCGTCGGGTCGCTGATATCCGGCGATCCGCTGACCGGGGCAGTGGGGGTTGGCCAATACGGCTTTTCGCTCGTTCTCATGCCGATGCTGCTTCTGGGGCGGCCGGCGCGGGAAACGATGTTCCTGTGCAAGGTGATGGCCTTCTCTCTCGTCTTCGTGATGTTGCACGGGGTGCTCTATTCCGTGTTCAGCCCGGACGATGCCCGGTTCTTTTCGAGAAACGGGCGCCTGACCGGATTGATCGAGCGGGAAAACGGGGTCGGGCTGTTGGCTGGGGTGGGACTGGTCTACCTGATCTGGCTCTACTTCACCTCCCAGATCTCCGGCATCGTGTTCGCTGCCGCGGCCGCGCCGGTCGCCTACGGCCTGCTGCTGTCCGCATCGAATTCCGGGTTCATCGTCTCGGTTTTGGGGATCTTCGGAATTTCGTTTTTCTACGGCTCGGCCAAACACATCCTGGTCTTCATCGCGGTGGCGGTGGTCGGGCTCGCGGTGCTGTTTTTCTTCGGGGAATATTTCCTGCCGGAAGTGTTTCAGGAGCGGGTCTACGGTGCGCTGACGACCGGCGATTCCAGCGAGGCCGGCACATTCGATGGCCGCATGCTTCTCATTCGCGAAGCAATCGTCATGATCGACCGGTCCATCTGGGTCGGCGTCGGCGTGGATCAGCACCGGCTGATCAGCCAGTTGGGCGCGCCGGTTCACAACACCTACCTGCTGTTGTTTTCGGAAGGCGGTGTCGTTTCGCTGCTCGGTCTTGTCGGCGTCCTGCTCACGCTGGTGTTCGTCGGTTGGCGGGCGTTCAGCAATCCCGAGACGCGCTGGGCAGGCGTGCTGATGTTCACGATACTGCTCATGTTCGGATTCGCCCTGAATGGCGTGACCCACATCTACGGAAGGTTTCTGTGCGTGCCGCTCCTGCTTCCGGCCGCGATCTGCCTGTCGGGCTTTCGGGACCACCGACAGCCAATGCGGGAGGTCATGTGATCCATGGAAAATGTGCGCTCCAACGGTCGATGGACATACAGAATCAGCCGCATGCGAGGTCAGCATCGGGGTCTCATTGGAGATGCTGGTTTTGGCAGTGTTTCTTTTGGGGTATTTGCCGGTTTTCGTGATATACTGATCGGCATTGAGAATATTTCATTTTTTAAAAGTCGGTATTAAGCCGGGGGATTGTGCGTTGAGTATTCGGTTGTTTATTGCCCTGATTTCATTGATGTCTTTTCTTGACTCCAGTCTCGCAGCCGAGCAGTACAGGCTCTCCGGCGGGGAGACACTGGAGCTTCGCGCTGGCGCCTGGGATGCCAGAAACAAGACCTTTGCCAATTGGGATGGTGTTGCCGGCTCCTACAAGATGGCGCCGGACGGAAATATCTACGTTCCAATTGCGGGCGCCGTGGAAGTCGTCGGCAAGACCCTGGACGAGGTCGCGGAGACAATTGCCAGCCGTATGCAGCGCATCGTCGGCCTGACGGAATTGCCCGCAGTGTCCGTCGAAATATCGCGCTATGCGCCCGTGTTCGTGGGGGGAGCCGTAACCGCTCCCGGTCAATTTGACTTCACGCCCGGCATGACGGTTGAAAAAGCTCTTGCGATCGCCGGCGGGTTTTATCGCCTTCCGAACGAAGACGGGACGCGTCAGACCTCCCTCACCAAGATAACCGGGGAGATCAATCAGCTTCGCGGAACGGCAGCCGGCCTTGCGGAGCAGCAGAAAAGGCTTGAGCAGGAAATCCAGCTTTTTTCGGCAGAAGATCTGCCCGACACGGTCGAGTCGCAATCCTCAGATCCGGTTCAGGCAAAGATCCTTTCCGTCAACATCAAGGTGATCAAGGCCGAAATCCAGAGCCTCAAGGATCTTCGCGTCCTGCTCACCGAGAAAATCTCACAGCTGTCCGAAGAGATCGTCCTGCGCGACAAGCAGATCGAGCTGGCCCGTCAGGATCTCGCCTCTATGGAGCATCTGAAGGACAAGGGTCTGGCGGTGACGACGCGTGTGTCCGCTGCCAATACGGCGCTCAACGACCTGGAGGCAAAACGGCTGCAGCTTGAAGTCGCCCGTCTTGACGCGCAGCAGCGTCTCAATCTCGCATTACGGGACGCCGCGACCCTGTTCGACAAGACACGCGGGGAAAAGCTCTCCGAACTCACGGATGTGAAATCGAAGCGTTTCGAGGTCGAAGCCCGTCTCGATCTGGCCCACAAGGTCTACGCCGAGACTCTCGCGACAAACTCTGTCGATGCCACCGAAACGGAGACCATCGTCACACCATCGTACAGGATATCGCGTTTCGAGAACGGCGAGATGCAGAGCCTGAATGTCGATCTGAACGCCTTCATGCGTCCCGGTGACAGTCTGACAATCACCCTGGCAGTATCCGAGCCAGCGTCCAGGTAGTCCGGAGCAGTCATGAGACGCATTCGAGTATTATTTCCGTTCGTCGGCGGACCGGTTCTGGGTGGGAGCCACATTTCAGCCCTCAGCCTTGCCGCTTCGCTTGATCCGAACCGGTTCGAGCCACGCGTGCTCGTTCATTTCGAGCCCGGTGCCATTGGCAAGAGGGCACGGGATCTGGGGCTTGATTTCGAGGTGCTGGAGGACGCGCCGCTGATGTCGTCGCCCGGCCTGCCTCTGCCGGGCCGTGTGGGCCCGCTGGGCTATCTGACGAAAACATTGCCTGCGCTGCGCCGGACGCTGAAGCGGATCGATCCCGACATCGTGCATACGAACGAAGGACGCATGCATGCCAACTGGATCGTGCCCAGCAAACTGTCCGGTTGCCGTCACCTCTGGCATCATCGTCAGGACCCGGCAGCCAGGGGAGCGAACATTCTCGCGCCCTTGCTGGCCGACCACATCGTGAGCGTTTCCCATTATGCCATGCCATCGCGTCCAATCCGGTCAATCGGCGGCCGGGCCAGCGTGATCCGCAGTCCGTTCGATTTCCCGACCGTTCGCCCTGACCGCACAGCCGCTCACGCCGCGCTGTGTGACGAACTTGGTCTGCCGAGGGACGCGGTGCTGCTCGGCTATTTCGGCTCGATTATCAAACGCAAGCGCCCGGATGGCTTTGTCCGGGCGGTTGACGCCGTTCGCCGCGCCCTGCCGGATCGTCAAGTGCACGGATTGCTGTTCGGAGAAGCGGTTGCTGCAACCCAGGGACTGGACGAAACCTGCAAGGTGCTGGCCAGCAGTATTGGGCTGGAGGACAATTTCCATTTCATGGGTTTTCGCTCACCGGTTTTCGAGGCCATGAGCGGCGTGGACGTCATGCTTGTGCCAGCCGTCAACGAGCCTTTCGGCCGGACTCTGATCGAGAGCATGTATCTGGGCACGCCTGTCGTGGCGACACGTCACGGTGGAAACGTCGAAGCGATCGCGGACCGTCTAACAGGATTCCTCGTTGAGCCGGACGATCCGGAGAGCTTTGTCGAGCCTATCAGCAGCCTCATCAGCGACCCTGCGCTGCGAACCCGAATTGCCGACGCTGCACAGGCAGATGCCACGGCCAAATATGGGGCCGAACGCCACGTTTCCGAAATTTCCCGCCTTTACGAAAAGCTCGTCGTGGGCCCACAGGTCGCAGGTACCGCATATGCTTGATTCAAATATACGATTTCTGATTTTCGGCGCCGCCAAGTCCGCAACAACCTGGCTGCAAAGATCTCTCGAACGCAGTCCGACGATTTCGATGCCCAGTCCGGAGCTGCATTATTTTTCCGATGAATATCACCGGGGACCGGACTGGTATCTGTCTCAGTTCAACTTCGACAAGCCGGACGCTCTCGTCGGCGAGAAGTCGAACACCTATCTGACGGTTCCCCAGGCGGCGGAGCGCATCCGCAAAGACCTTCCCGATGTCCGGCTGATCGTTCAGATGCGGGAGCCTGCGGCGCGGGCCTACTCCGATTATTGCATGCTCTTTCGGCGGGGGGAGGTGTCCCGAAACATTGAGGATCATCTTGACCCGGCCAGGGCGGCAGACAAGCGGTTCATCAACAACGGCCGTTATGCCCTGCATCTTCGCCGGTTCTATGATCTGTTCCCGCCGGAGCAGATCCTGCTGCTGCTGTTCGAGGATATCCGGCGTGAGCCGGAAGCTCAGCTCGCCCGTCTTGCCGCTCACATCGGTCACGAGGCGCCGCTGGCCGCTCCGGTGGACAGCAAGGTCAAGGACAAGAATGCGGCCGTCGTTCCGCTGCCCCTGCGCAGGGTGCTGAAGCCGTTTCGCCCGGTCCTGGACGGCGTCCGGCATACGAAGCCTATCAAGGTTCTTCGCGATGCCGTCGCCCGGCCGCAGGAATACCCGCCACTGAGCCCGGATCTGGAAAAAAGACTGCAGGATTTCTACGCTCCGGAAGTCAGCGAGCTTGAGCAGCGGATCGGCAGGCCGCTCGACGTCTGGCGCGGAATGCGCGGGGCCTGAGCGGATGGATGAGTTTGCCAGCGACGGTTTTATAGAGGACGCTGGAACAGACGCTGGCGCGCCGGTGATGCATGTCATCACCAACTTCGCCGCCAGCGGCGGCGCGGAAACGATGCTGGCAAGACTTCTGGCGGCGACGCGCGATCCGGCAGTGGTGGTCTCCCTGATCGACGTTTCCGAGCGCAACCAGAATTTGGCCGGGCGTCTGGATGTGGACTATCATTCGCTGAACGCTCATGGAGCGGTGCAGATGCCGGGCGCGATCCTGCAACTGACCAGGCTCATGCGGGAGAAACGCCCGCGGGCGGTACTGTGCTGGATGTATCATGCGATGGTTGTCGGCACAGTTTCGGCACGGCTTGCAGGTGCGCCGCCCGTCTTCTGGACAGTGCGCCAGGCGCTTGACGACCCGCGCAGCCTGACCCGCAGCACGCGCCTTGCCGTCGCCGGCGGGCGCCTGCTGTCATCCCGCGCCGCCGGCATCGTCTACAATTCGGCCCGGGCAAGAGAACAGCACGAACAGTATGGTTATGCCGCGCGATACGGCAAGGTCATCCCGAACGGTGTGGTGCTGCCGGACCCGGTGGAGCGCTCACCCCGCAAGGCCCGCGTGTTCGGGATTGCTGCACGGTTTCATCCGCAGAAGGACCATCTGACCTTCTTCCGGGCCGCGGCCCAGACCGCTGCGCAATTTCCCGAGGCCCGCTTCGTTGCCGCAGGTCACGGTCTCGATGAGCAGAACGGCGACGTCATGGCCATGGTTGCGGACGCAGGACTTGATCCGTCACGCCTGAAATTGCTCGGCGAGCTGCGTGACATGGAGGCGTTCTATTCGCAGATAGATGTTCTCGTCCTGTCGTCCCGGACCGAAGGGTTTCCGAATGTCGTCGCCGAAGCCATGAGTCATGGACGCCCGGTGGTCACCACCGACGTTGGCGATGCAGCATACATAGTGGCTGATACCGGCAAGGTCGTTTCGCCGGGGGACCCGGATGCACTGTCCGAGGCAATGGCCGACGTCGCCCGCCTGACCGCCGAAGAGGTCGCCGATCTCGGGCGAAGGGCTCGACAGCGGGTCGAGGAGAACTATCAGGTGACGCATATTCTCGATGAGTACCGGGAGGTTCTGTCGCAGCGCGTTCCTGCCTGACGGCAGGTTTTTCACCAGTCTGATAGCTATTTGACAGACTGCGTCTGGAGCTTCAGCGCAGCGTCAAGTTCATCGAGCGACGTTATTTCGACATGGGCCGCGTGTGCGTCGTCTTTCGCGTGCGGTGAATGGACCGCACCCGTCCGCCGGATCTGAACGGTGATCCAGCCGCGCGCTTTCGGTGTCACGAAATCCTTTGCCGGATTGTCGGCAACGTAGACCATCGGCCCGCCGTCTGCCGCAAGTCCTTCCATTTCCTTGTAAGCGCGGGGATGAGGCTTGCCATAACCCTGCGGCCAGTCACCGGTCTTGCGGATATTTTCGATCCACCGCTCAAGACCAAGGGCGACGATCTTGGCGTTTTGCGTGGCCGCCGGTCCGTCGGTAATGAGGCCAAACGGACCGCGGCGGTGCTCGAGATAGCGCACTGAATCCGGGGCCAGCGAAATTTGCGGCGGGTGGCCGCGGTAGGCCGCAACCAGGTCCGGGATCAAATCACTGGTGCCGCTGTGGCCGAGGCTTTCAAGCGCGCGGTTGAAGACCTGGCGGCGCTCGCCGTCCTCGAAGATCTTCCGGCAGGCCTTGCCAAAGCCTTTGAGGCCTTCGCGTTCCTCCATCCAGCCATCGAGATAGCGATAGCCGCTGAAGGCAAAATCCCGCTCCAGATAGAGCGTGTCGTCCAGATCAAAAACAATCATCGCCATACACCAGGCAAGCAGTACCGGGCCGGTGGTGCAACGTCAGCGGCGGGCCTGATGAGTGGATGCCGGCGAATTGCAATTGCCGCTTGCCGACGTTCAGAAGGGTTAGCCGTCATAGATCGCGCTGTCGAACCGGAGCATTTTGACATTTTCCCGCCAGTCATCATTCGCGCTGCACGTCTGGCCCAGCACTTCCTCAAGCAGCCATTGCGCGAAATGGGCGCCGGCATGGTCGGCCAAAGGATAACCGCCCCCAAACCTTGCGTTGATTTCAATGACACGCGGTCCAAGCTTCGGGTCGTCGATCACCTGAAAACAGGCCACCCCCCGCAAGTTCGGCAAGGCCCGGTGCACGCCTTCGGCGATCTGCCGAAAATCGTCCCGGCGAACCGTTCGTCCCTTCTCTACCTCTCCCGCGCGGATCTGAATGCGCAGATGAGGAACCACGGTTTGCAGGCGGCCATCTGAATCGACGAACATGTTGATCGTGTATTCCGGGCCACGCAGAAATTGCTGGAACACCATGGGTTCTTCGAAACTGTCCGGCAGCTCGCCGATCGTCTGGAACACCTGCAATCCCCGGCTGGCACTGCCGCCGCTTGGCTTGGCAAACACGGGCCAACCGAGTGCGTCCGGATCGGACAGCAGCGCTTCGTGGCCGAGCGATCCGGGCACGGGCACGCCTGCCGCCTCGAGCACTTCAGACGTCAGTCGTTTGTCCCTGACAATCTCGATGACGTCAGTTGAAGAAACATGCAGCCGCGCTCCCATTCGGGTGAAGGCGTCCGAGACTTCCGCAAGAGGCATCAACTCCGGGTCAATCGTCGGCACTACAAGGTCGATCTGGTTGTCGCGCACGATGTCGAAGATGGCGTCGGCATAGCCTGGATCAGTGCACCGGGGCACGGCAAAGGCCCGGTCCGCACTTGCGCAGGCAGCGCTTAAATCGGGGGCGAGGTCACAGGCAAGCATTTCCACCTGGATGCCCATGCGTTTAGCGGCAGCGCGGAAGCACTCAAGCAATCCAACGCGGCGTCCAGCAGAACATATCAGTATTCGCAATTCTTTTGCCGGCACAACAAACTCTCCGGAAATATGAGGGCAATTCAAAATGAATATCAAATCAGTAAACAATCGGCCTTCTACCGCAGAGAGAATATAGCCAGCCTTGGCGCCTTTGTGAATTCAGATTCACGATCCTTACGACGTTGGGTGGGGGTTTTTGATTGTCCCGTATCATGACCGAAATCGGGCTGCGGAACTCCAGTATCTGTTGTTACGACTTGATCGTGCGTGTGAAGCTGGTTCGCACACGGTTTTCAGCGCTATTATGAAAAGTATAAAAATATCAGGTTCTTAGTTTGTTTGAAATGGAAAGTTCTCATCCAATTCAGAGTGGTGAAGTTTGAAATAAATTTCAGAAAAAGAAATAAATACCAAAAAAGTTTGACGGTTTCCGGGGGCGGCTCTTATCCATGGTGTCGCTGGGATAAAAACCAGTGATTGAAATTTCTTGCAAATCTAGAAGCCTCTGACAGGCTGGGTTGCAAGAGCGGGAGGAGCAGCGTCAGGGCTGGCTGCGTTGAGGAGCGCAGGCGGATTTCCTGACAATCTGAAATCGATCACCCAACGGAGGTTCGGCTGCTTGCGGCCGGGAGACCGCGGGTCCAGGGAGGAAACTATGGGCACTTCTATCTTCAAGGGAATTCTGGCTTCCGGCATACTGTCAGCCGCTGTCCTGACTGCCGCTCCGGCGGCTGCGGAAGGCTTGCAGTGCGAGCCGGGCGAAACCTACATCATGAACGTCATGGTCTCAGGGCATCCTTACTGGGTGCCGGTCTACCAGGGCTTCAAGCAGGCCGCGGCCGCCTTCGGCTGCGAGACGATCTTCTCCGGTACGCCGGACTATGACATCACCAAGCAGATTGCATCGTTCGAGCAGGACATGGTCAAGCAGCCTGCTGGTGTTCTGCTGCATCCGATGCAGTCCGACCCGTTCATCGAGCCGATTGATCGGGCGGTCGACAGCGGTACGCAGATCGTCACCTTTGCGGCGGATTCTCCGAAATCCAAGCGTAGCGCCTATGTCACCTCCGATAACCTTGCCGAGGCCAAGTTCGCGGCCGAAGAAATCGTCAAGCAGGTTGGCGACAGTGCCGAATACGCGGTTCTTGAGAACCCGGGTCAGTCGAACCACGACCTGCGCGTGACCGCGCTGATTGACTACATGGAGAAGAACTACCCGAACATGAAACTGGTCGGCCGCCAGGCAACCAACCAGGACAGCAACGCAGCCTACAGGGCAACGGCCTCGATCCTTCAGGCCAACCCAAACCTGGCCGCGCTCTGGATCCCGGAAGCAGGCTCTGCGGAAGGGGCTGTCGCAGCGGTGCTGGAAGCGGAAGCCAAGGTGCTGATCATGCATGCGGACGTGACGCCGACCACGCTGGAGCACATCAAGGCCGGCAACATCCACATGGCGCTTAACCCGAACCAGGGCATGCAGGGGTTCATGGGCTTCATGGCCGTGTTCCTGGCTGCGCACTCCGACGTGTTCGATCCGTTCAACGACTACAAGGTGTCCGGCTACAACCCGATGCAGATTCCCTACGTCGACAACGGCTTTGCCGTGATCACCAAGGAAAACGCCGATAGCTTCGATCTCAACGTCTACATGGAAGGCCGCGATCCGAGCTGACGAATGAGCCGGGGCCCCGTTGGACCCCGGTTGAAACGGCGGGCTGCCTGCAGTTGATGAAGCAGATCAGGCAGCCCGTTCTTTTCCGGAAATGTTGAGCAAATCGGCCTTGCCATGACTGACGATGTGATCCTGAAGATCTCCAATCTAACGAAGTCCTTCGGACCCGTTCAGGCACTGAAGGGCGTGGACTTCGAACTGCGCAAAGGCGAAATCCACGCGCTTGCCGGGGAGAACGGCGCCGGCAAATCAACGCTGATGAATATCATCGACGGGATCTTGCAGCCGGACAGTGGCGAGATTTATTTAGACGGCAAACAAGTTGTCATTTCGTCGCCCGCCGTGGCGCAAAAGCTGGGCATCGGCTTTGTTCACCAGGAGATCGCGCTGTGCCCCGATGTCACGGTTGCCGAGAACATCTTCATGGCGACGACCAATCTCAGCCGGTCCTTCCTGATGAATTACCGCGCGCTTGAAAAGAAGGCTGCCGAGGTGCTCGGCCAGCTTGGCGACATCGACCCGGCGACACTTGTGCGAGATCTGTCGATCTCCCACCAGCAGCTCGTCGAGATCGCCAAGGCGCTGACACTTGACTGCCGGGTGCTGATCCTGGACGAGCCGACAGCGGCGCTGACCGAGAAGGAAGCGCAGATCCTCTTCAAGATCATGCGCCGTCTCGCCGGCAAGGGTATCTCGATCATCTACATCTCCCATCGCATGGTCGAGATCTTCGACAATTGCGACCGCGTCTCTGTCTTCCGGGACGGAAACTACATCACCACCCGCAACGTTGCGGAGATCCAGCCCGACGACGTGGTCAATGCCATGGTCGGACGGGTGATCGACGAGCTTTATCCGCGCAAGCAGTCCGAAAGCGAAAAGTCGGATGACATCATTCTGGGCGTTCAGAATCTGAGCGAACGCACGCGGTTCAAGGATGTCACGTTCGAACTTCGCAAGGGGGAAATTCTCGGGATCGCCGGGCTGATCGGTGCCGGGCGCAGCGAGATCGTGAAGGGCATCTGCCGGCTTGAAGGCGACGTCACGGGCGAGGTGACGCTCAACGGGCGCAAGCTCTCGCTGAACACCTATCGCGACAGCATTTCCGAGGGCATCGTCTATCTTTCGGAAGACCGGAAGGGCGACGGCATCTTTCTCGACATGTCGATTGCCGCCAATGTGTCCGCTCTCAAGCTGGAACAGGTGGCGACCCCATTCGGTTTGATCGCCGGGACCAGGGAGGAATCTCAGGCCGAAAGACTCGGCAAGCGGTTGAACCTCAAGTACGGCTCGCTGTCGGACCCGGTGTCGTCGCTCTCGGGGGGCAACCAGCAGAAGGTCGCAATCGCGAAAATGCTGTCGGTCAATCCGAAGCTGATCTTCCTGGACGAGCCGACACGCGGCGTGGATGTGGGAGCGAAGGCAGAGATCCACCGCATCTTGCGCAACCTGGCCAGCAGCGGCGTCGGCATTCTGGTGATTTCCTCGGAGCTGCCGGAACTGATCGGCGTTTGCGACCGTGTGCTGGTCGTCCGGGAGGGACGGATCAGCGGCGAGGTCACGGGCGCGCAGATGACCGAAGAAAACATAATGCACCTGGCGTCCGTGGGCGCCAAGGCGACCGTACACTAATCGTGGGGGAAATCATGGAAGACGCCGTCTCCGTGACAGACGCGCCGAATGGCAAACCGGCGGACGTATCTTTTATCCGCAAGCTGCTGCGCATGCGCGAAACGGGGCTGATCGCGATCATTCTCGTGCTGTTCATCGTCATGTCCTTCGCCTCGCCCTACTTCCTGACCTGGGTGAACATGCGCGCCATGGTGATGGCGTTTGCGGTGGAAGGCATCGTGGTGGTCGGCATGACCATCCTGCTGATTTCGGGTGGTATCGATCTTTCGGTCGGTTCGGTGACAGCTCTGGCCATGGTGATTGCCGGATGGCTGTTCCTCAATGGTGTCGATCCGTGGGTAGCGTCGGCGATTTCAATCGCCGCCTGCACGGCGATCGGGGCTTTCATGGGCTTCTTTGTCACCCGCGTCGGCCTGCATCATTTCATCGTGTCGCTGGCAATCATGGTGATTGCCCGGGGGGCGTGCCTTCTGGGGACGGGCGGGCGTCCGCTCGGTCTCTTCACCCTGCCGCCGGAATTCAAGTTCATCGGGCAAGGGTCTATCGGACCGATCCCGGTCGTCATCCTGCTCTTCCTGGTGGTGGTGATCGGGTTCGATTTCCTGCTGCGCCGCACGACCATGTTCCGCAAGGTGTTCTACACCGGCAGCAACGAGAAGGCGGCCGCTTATTCCGGCATCCGCACCAAGCGGGTGGTGTTCTTCACGACGACCCTTTGCTCGGCGCTCTGCGGTGTCGCCGGCATCATCTACATGGCACGCTTCGGCTCGGCCCAGCCGACCTTTGGTATTGGCATGGAGTTGAACGTGATCGCTGCCGCCGTCATCGGCGGGGCAAGCCTCAAGGGTGGTTCGGGGACCATTTTCGGGGCAATCCTGGGGGCGGTGCTGCTGTCGGTGGTCTCCAGCTCGCTCGCGCTTCTGGATGTCTCGGTCTATTGGCAGGACATTATCCGTGGTTCGATCCTGCTGACGGCCGTCTCCATCGACCACTATCTCGTCAAGAAACGCGCCTGACCCGGCACCAGCGAAGAGGCAACCTGATGGCGGACAAGAAAAACGATATCGAGCTGATGCGCCAGATGCACACGGTCCTGGTGCTGCATTTCCTGGAAGGCAAGAAACAGTCGGAAATCGCCGAGCTGCTCAACCTGTCGACCTCCAAGGTCAACCGGCTGATCACCCAGGGTCGCAAGATGGGCATGATCAAGATCGATATCGAAAACCCGTTCCAGCGGCTGACGGATCTGGAGCATCTGCTGGAGCAGGCCACACCGCTTTCCAAGGCGCTGGTCACCTCGTCCGTTGAAGGCAGCCCTAACACGACGCTGAAGCAGGTGGGGCTGGCCGCTGCCAATCATCTGGTGGAGACGATCCGTGACGGCGATATCATCGCGATCACGGGCGGCAAGGCGGTCGGTGCAGTGGTGCAGAACATCGAGACGGACCGGAAGTTCGACGTTACCGTGGTGCCGCTGACCGGAGGGGTGCAAGGCAAGTACCACACGGACGTCAACCATCAGGCGAGCCTCATGGCCGAGAAACTGGGTGGCACCGCGCTGCAGCTTCATGCGCCGCTCTTTGCCGAAAGCCGGGAACAGCGCGACATGCTGATGGAAGTCGCCTCCATCCGGCAGGTTCTGGATCTGGCGCGGCAGGCGACCATTGCTCTCGTCGGCATCGGTTCCATTGCGGCGCCCGGGTCGAGTTACTACGACCTGCACCCGATGCCGGAATCGGATCGCAAGATGCTGGTTGGCAGCGGCGTCAGTGCCGAATTTCTGGCCTACCTGATGCGTCAGGATGGGACAGTTGCCGACTATGCGCTCAACTCGCGGCTGGTTGCCCTGGCACCGGAGGAGCTGCGGCGCTTCAAGCGCGTCATCGGCGTGACCTCGGGCGACGAGAAGATCTGGCCGATCCGGGCGGTCCTCAACGGAAACTATCTGAATTCACTCATCTTGGACGAGGACACCGCGGGAGCGGTCCTCGCAACCATGGAAGGCAAACAGAATGTTGCATGAAATGCTGACACGCGAGATCGGACGCTCAAACATCGAGGCGTCGGCTATCGGGCTCGGCACTTGGGCCATTGGCGGCTGGATGTGGGGCGGAACGGATGAGGCGAAGTCTATTTCCGCAATCCAGGCCTCCATCGACGAAGGCGTCAGCCTGATCGACACTGCGCCAGCCTATGGTCAGGGGCTGTCGGAGGAGATCGTCGGCAAGGCCATTGCCGGCCGCCGCGACAACGTGGTGCTGGCAACCAAATGCGGTCTCGTCTGGCACACTCAAAAAGGAAACCACTTCTTCGATTATGACGGCAAGCCGGTACACAGGTATCTCGGCAAGGATTCGATCGTCCATGAAGTGGAACAGAGCCTGAAGCGGCTCGGGACCGATTACATCGATCACTACATCACGCATTGGCAAGACCCGACGACGCCGATATCCGAAACCATGGAGGCGCTGGAGACCCTGAAGGCCCAGGGCAAGATCCGCTCCATCGGGGCCAGCAACACGACTGTCGATGATGTGAAGGCCTATCTGGCTGCCGGGCAACTGGACGCGATCCAGGAAGAATATTCGATGATCAAGCGCGACATCGAGGAAACCCATGTGCCGCTCTGTCTTCAGGAAAAGGTCTCGGTGCTGAGCTATTCGTCGCTCGCGCTGGGCCTTCTGACCGGAAAGATAGGCCCGGACCGGACCTTTGAAGGTGACGATCAGCGCAAGGACAATCCGCGGTTTTCGGTCGAGAACCGCCGCAAGGTTGCCGAGCTGATGCGCGCGATTGCGCCGATAGCGGAGGCTCATGGCGCGACAAAGGCCCAGGTGGTGATCGCCTGGACGCTGCAACAGCCGGGTATAACCTTTTCCCTGTGCGGGGCGCGTGATCCGGAGCAAGCGCGGGAGAATGCCAAGGCAGGGCGTCTCAGATTGACGCGTGAGGAAATCGGGGTCATCGGCACCGCCGCCGCGACTCATCTGACGGACCTCGCCGCCTAAGAGATTGAGACACGTGAGACTGGAAAGGGCACCGGACATGCGTCCGGTGAACGGGGAAGGTATGTCCGAACAACGGCAGGAAAAATGGGACCGCGTCGCGCGTGACGGCGTCTTCGATGCCGTTGTCGTCGGCGGCGGTATCAACGGGATCGGGGTCTATCGGGATCTGGCGCTCCAGGGCGTCAGGGTGCTGCTGGTGGAACGAAACGACTTTTGTTCAGGGTGCAGCTCCGCCCTGTCGCGCATGATCCACGGGGGGCTGCGCTATCTGGAAAACGGCGAGTTCGACCTCGTGCGTGAATCCTTGCGCGAACGCGATGCGTTACTGGTCAATGCACCTCATCTGGTCCATCCGCTGCCCACCGTCATTCCCATTGGCTCGCTCTTTTCCGGGCTCTTGAACAGCGCGGCAAGTTTCTTCGGTTTTTCCGGCCAGCCCGCCAGCCGGGGTGCGGTTCCGATCAAGCTCGGCTTGACGCTCTACGATTGGGTGACCCGCAAACGCCGGCTGTTGCCGAAGCATGAGTTTCGGGGCGCACAAGCAACCCGCGAGACCTGGCCGGGTCTCACTGGTTCCATTCGCTGCTCGGCCACCTACCACGATGCCTGGATCAGCCACCCGGAGCGGCTGGGGCTGGAGCTGGTCAGAGAAGTGGAAAGGGAGGCGCCGGACTGTGTTGCCCTCAACTATGCCCGCCTTGAGCCCGACGGGGACGGGTTTCTCCTGCGTGACGAAGTGAGCGGGCGCAGCGAGAAAATCTCGGCGAAGATCATCGTCAACGCGACGGGTGCCTGGCTGGACGATGCCATCGATGAGCTTGCCGGCAATGCCAGCCACGAACGGCTGGTGTCGGGTACCAAGGGGTCTCATCTCATTCTCGACAATCCGGCGCTGGAAAAGGCGCTTGGCGGACATATGGTCTATTTCGAGAATTCGGACGGCCGGGTCTGCATCGTCTTTCCGTTCTTCGGCAAGGTGCTGGCCGGATCTACCGATATTCGCGTCAAGACGGCTGAACGCGTGCGCTGCGAGCCGGAAGAGGAAGCCTATATCCTGGGCTCGCTTCGCCTGGTCTTTCCGGAGATCGACTTCAGCGCGAACGATGTCGTCTTCAGTTACAGCGGCATCCGGCCGCTGCCGAAGAGCGATCATGACTTTACCGGCAGGATTTCCAGAGGCCATTTCACCACGCGCATCGATGGTCCCGTTCCGCAGATCTGCATGATCGGCGGCAAATGGACAACGTTCCGTGCCTTTGCCGAACAGGCGGCGGACGAGGTGCTGGGCGAACTTGGCCGGACCAGGCAGGTCGGCACCCTGACGCTTCCCATCGGTGGCGGCAGGAACTTTCCGCAAAAAGCCGCGACGCTGGAGCGCGACCTCACTGCGAAGTTCGGAATCGACCCCAAACGGGCAGCTCATCTCGCCGAGACTTACGGCACAGCGGCGCTGGAGCTTCTGGCTTTCTGCCGGGGACGTGCGGACGACGAGGTGCTCGGCTCCGAGACAGAGATAACGGCAGCGGAAGTCGTCTTTCTGGCACGGCACGAAAGTGTGGTGACCCTCGCCGACATCGTATTGCGGCGGACGACCCTCGCCATCAGAGGGCTGTTGAGCGAGACGCTGCTCGACAAGCTGGCTGCCGCCGCCGGTGAAGAACTCGGCTGGTCCGAGGAGGCGCGCGCGCAACAGCGCGACCGGCTGATCGAAGACCTTTCCATCTATCACGGCGTCTCCCTTGATGGCCGCCGGAACGAAAACACGAGCAGGAGCAGAATATGCGTTTGAGTCCGAAAGCCCGCATGAACCGGATGTTCACCCATGGCGGCTGTCTGGATGTCGCCGTTGATCACGGTGTGTGCAACGAACCGAGCTTCATGGTTGGCCTGGAAGACATGGCCGGTGTCGTCGATACGCTGGTCAAGGCTGGACCGGACGCGATCCAGATGGCCTACGGTCAGGCGGATCTGCTGCAGTCACGTCCGGAGAAAGACAAGCCGGCGCTGGTGATGCGCATCGATATGGGCAACCCCTACAACGACCAGCGTCACCGGGTGATGTGGTCGATGCTGCAAAATGCCGATGAGCCGATCATCGGCGCGCTGGAGATGGATGCCGCCTGTGTGGTGGTCAATCTGTTCATGTTGCCGGACGAGCCGGAGCTGTTTCGCCAATGCGTGGAGAACATTTCCAGAGTGCGTGCAGCCTGCCACAAATACGGCATGCCGCTGATGATCGAGCCGCTGGTGATGCTGCCGAATGATATCCGGGGTGGCTATCAGGTCGACGGAGACGCAGACAAGATCGTGACGCTGGTCCGGCTCGCCAGTGAAATGGGAGCCGATATCATCAAGGCCGATCCGACCGAGAATGCCGAAGACTTTCACCGGGTGGTGGAAGCGGCACGGGTTCCGGTTCTGGTGCGTGGCGGCGGCAAGGAAGATCTGAAGACCGTTCTCAACAAATCTGCTGCGCTGATGCGCCAGGGGGCCAAGGGCATGGTCTATGGCCGGAACATCTACCAGCACGACAATCCGAAGGCGGTGGTTGCGGCACTGATGGCGATGATCCACAACGGTGCTGGCGGTGACGAAGCGTGGGACATCTATAACCGTGGCTGACGACAGGACCTATCTGCTGGGGCTCGATGCCGGTAACACGGTGATCAAGGCTGTCCTGTTCGATCTGGCTGGCCATCAGGTGGCGATGAGCGCGCTGGACGGGCAATCGTTTTCGCCTGCTCCCGGTCATGTGGAACGGGATCTCGGCGAGTTGTGGCGCAACGCGCAAACAGTGATCCGCGATTGCCTCGACAAGGCAGGTGTTGCGCCGTCACAGATCGCGGCGGTGGGGTGCGCCGGGCACGGCAACGGTCTTTATCTGCTGGACAAGAACCATGAACCGCTGCTCGGCATCCAGTCGCTGGACACGCGCGCCGCGGATCATGCAGGCAAGCTGCGTGAGGTGAATGGCGACCGGCTGCATGAGCTGTGTCTGCAGGAGCCCTGGCCATCGCAGACACCGACGCTGCTTGCCTGGATCAAGGACAACCGGCCGGACCTTTATGCCCGAGCCGGAACCGTCCTCCTGTGTAAGGACTTCATCACCTTCAAGCTGACCGGAGAACGCGTCAGCGATATTTCCGACATGTCGGGCTGCGGTTTGTTGCGCCTGCCGGATAATTGTTACGACACCGACCTGTTGGCTCTCTATGACCTTGGCGAGGCCGAAGCGCTGTTGCCGCGTCTGGTCGAGCCGGTGGAGACGGCCGGTCACATTACGGCCGAAGCCGCGAATGCGACCGGGCTGAAGGAAGGAACGCCTGTTGTCGGTGGGTATTTCGATGTGATTGCCAGTGCGCTTGGGTCCGGGGTCATCCACCCCGGTGAAGCCTCGATCATTGCGGGCACCTGGAGCATCAATCAGGTGTTTTCCGAAGCACCGATAGTCGACAAGGCCATGTTCATGGCCTCCGGCTTTGCGCCCGGCCGTTTCGTCAATATCGAATCCAGCGCAACATCCGCCGCCAATCTGGAATGGTATGTGCGAGAGCTGGTGGAGCGGGGGGACCATCACGACGATCCGTTCGGCTATTGCAATGCCCGGATTGCGGAGATTGCGCCCGCAGCAGACGATCCGTTCTTTCATCCTTTCCTTTATGGCTCGAGACTCGGGGCGGATTTTCGTGCCGGCGTCTATGGTCTGGCCGGCTGGCATACCGAAGGGCATCTGCTCAGGGCCTTGTTCGAAGGGGTGGTCTTCGAACATCGCCGCCATATCGAGGTGCTTGGGCGAACCGGGGTCACCTTCGACCGGGCGGTGCTTTCCGGAGGCGGCTCGCGCAGTCCGGTCTGGCCGCAAATGTTCGCCGATTGCCTGGGGGTGCCGATCACCGTTGCCGAGGCTCGCGAGACGGGCGCACTGGGCGCGGCGATCGGGGCCGGTGTCGGTGCCGGTCTGTTTGCCGACTACGAGGCTGCGGTTTCCGCAATGACCAGAGCGCGCAGGGAATACCTGCCGGATGAGGCAAGGAAACCGCATTACGACCGGCGTTACCGCACCTATTGCAAACTGACGGATGCCCTGCGGCCAATCTGGGCGGAAATGCAAACGGTGGACCAATAGTCCTCTTGGGGGAATTGCCGAGACGCCAGGATGTTCTACTGTGGGAAAAACAGCCGGGCGAAACAGCACCGGCATGCGTCGTGACTTGTCATGAGATTGACGTGTCCGGCATGACGCAGATCATCGATGATTGGACCGCAGCGCGAAAGACTGTGGGCGGGAATTGGGCAGGAAACGGGAAACGACATGAGCGGTCCGACTTCACTTGAGGGAACGTATGATTATGTGATCGTCGGGGCCGGAACGGCCGGCTGTGTTCTGGCCAACCGGCTGAGCGAGGATCCTTCGGTCAAGGTGCTGCTTCTGGAAGCGGGCGGTTCGGACAATTACCACTGGGTGCATATCCCGGTCGGATATCTCTTTTGCATCGGCAATCCACGCACCGACTGGATGATGAAGACAGCCAACGAGCCGGGCCTCAACGGGCGCAGCCTTGTCTATCCGCGCGGCAAGGTTCTGGGTGGCTGCTCCTCGGTCAACGGCATGATCTACATGCGCGGCCAGGCGGCGGATTACGACCACTGGCGCCAGCTCGGCAATGCCGGATGGTCGTGGGATGACGTGCTGCCCTACTTCCTGAAATCGGAAGACCATCATGCCGGCAAGTCCGGTTTGCATGGCGGTGGCGGCGAGTGGAAAGTCTCCAGACAGCGCCTGAAATGGGAAATCCTGGAAGCCGTGCAGAAAGGGGCCCGGGAGTTCGGCGTCGAGCCACGTGCGGATTTCAACGACGGCAGCAACGAAGGCAGTGGCTTCTTCGAGGTGAACCAGAACGGCGGCGTGCGCTGGAATACGGCCAAGGGCTTCCTTCGCCCGGCCTTGAAGCGCCCGAACCTGCGTCTCATCACCCACGCGGAAACGAAATCGATCCTGCTGGAAGGCAAGCGGGCAGTGGGGGTGACCTTCACCGTGAAGGGACAGGACATGAGCGCGCGGGCGGAGCGCGAGGTTCTGCTGGCTGCCGGTGCCATCAATTCCCCCAAGCTCCTGGAGCTTTCCGGCATCGGCAGCGGAGACGTGCTGTCCCGCTACGGTATCGAGCTGAAACACGAACGGTCCGGTGTGGGCGAGAACCTGCAGGACCATTTGCAGATCCGCACCGTCTACAAGGTGAAGAACACCAAGACCTTAAACACGATGGCCAACAGCCTGTTCGGCAAGGTTTCGATCGCGCTGCAATACGGGCTGACCAGGTCCGGGCCGATGTCGATGGCGCCCAGCCAGTTCGGCATGTTCACCAAGTCCGATCCCTCTCTGGAAACGCCGGATCTCGAGTATCACGTTCAGCCGCTCTCAACCGACAAGCTGGGCGATCCGCTGCATCCGTTCCCCGCAATCACGGTTTCGGTGTGTAATCTTCGTCCGGAAAGCGTCGGCTCGACCCATATTCAGAGCCGGAACGCCGCCCAGCAGCCTGACATCAGGCTGAACTATCTGTCGTCGGAAAGGGACAAGATCGTTGCCGTCAAATCCGTGAAACAGGCGCGGCAGATCATGACGGCAAAGGCCTTGCAGCGGTATCAACCAGAAGAGATCCTGCCTGGGCCGAACGTCGATAGCGATGAGGATCTTCTGAAAAAGGTCGGCGATATCGCCACCACGATCTTTCACCCGGTCGGCACCTGCCGCATGGGGGTGGACGAGCAGTCCGTGGTCGACCCCCAGCTCAAGGTTCGCGGGCTCGACGGGCTTCGGGTGATCGATGCCTCGATCATGCCAAAAATCGTTTCGGGCAACACGGCGTCTCCCGTGGTGATGATCGCGGAAAAGGCAGCGGACATGATCCGCGCCGAGCGACGGGCTTGAGGGTGGCTCTGGGCCACGCAATTCAGTGAAGTCTCTCAGTTCTTTTTGCAGGACCCAACCCAACCCACCACCTCATCCTGAGGAAGCGCGTTAGCGCTGTCTCGAAGGATGGGCGGCATATTCAAGAGCAAGCAGCCCATCCCTCGAGACGGACCTGACGGTCCTCCTCAGGATGAGGCGGAAGGTGGAATTGGCCTGAGCTGGATTGGTACTGAATCTCTTGCGATTTCGCCCCAAACTCCTAAAAACCAACCCTAATCAGCCGCCTTCACCCGATACGGAACAATGCCGCGCTGGCCGGAGTCGATGAAGGGCTCCTTGTCGACGGCAGGAAAGGCGCGCTGGTCGCAATTGTCGCGTGGGCAGATGCGGCAGTTGACGCCGATGGGTTCGGGCGAGGCAATTTCGTCGACGGCGAGACCGTCGGCATAGACCACTGCATCGGCGTATTGCACCTCGCAGCCGATGCCGAGCGCGTAGCGACGTTCGCCGCTGCGATAGTCCGGCTGGTGCTTGGTGATGCTGGTCGCGACGCAAAGGTAGCGCACTCCGTCCGGCATCTGGGCGACCTGTGATGTGAACTTGTTGGAGTTCTGCTCGAAGGCCTGATGCACGTTCCAGCGTGGGCAGGAGCCGCCGAAACGCGCGAACTGGAACCGGGTCGCGCTGTGGCGTTTGACGACATTGCCGGCCCGGTCGATCTTGACGAAATAGAACGGCAGGCCCTTGGCGCCGGGGCGCTGCAGTGTCGACAGGCGGTGGCAGACGGTTTCAATGCTGGCATCCAGCCGGTTGGACAGAAGCTGGATATCGTGCCGGGTTTCCGCCGCCGCTTTCAGGAAATCGTCATAGGCCAGGATCAAGGCGCCGGCGAAATAGTTCCTGAGCGCGAGCCGCGCGATGCTTTCGGCCGACTTTGTCTTGAACCGTGCCTTGGCGACTTCTTCGGAAATGAGGTCGCGCACGCAGAGTTCTGCGATGACAGAGCCGAGAAGGAAGCTTTTGGTCGACTGCGGCGTCGCGCTGTAAAGGGTGATGGTGCGGGCAAAATCGTCCTGCCGGATCAAGGTGCCGCGATACTCGGGAAATTCCTTCACCGTTATGCCGAAGCGCTCTTGTAGCCACGAGGTGAGGGCGGCGAACTTGGAGGGGGCTTTGGAAAGTCCGATTTCCAGAGACAGTTTCTCAGCGGCCCGGTCGATGGAATCGACATAATTGTCCATGTAATGGAAGTAGTCGCGAACTTCTTCATAGGCCGATTTTCTGGGGCCGGGACCACTTTCCGGGCTGCCGCCGAGCTGGACCAGATCGTCCTCGTTCGCTTCTCGGTCATGATAGGTTCGCAGAGCGCCATAGAGATCCATGATCGCCTTGGTGACGCCCGGGGCTCGTGTCACAAGTTCATGCACTTCCTGCCGGCCGACGGAGGCCGTCAGAAACTGGGTGTCGGCGAAGATTTCCTGAAGATCCTGCACCACACGGTCGAGATCGTTCTGTTCGAAGGCGGACAGATCGACGCCGAAAATCCTGTTAATCGTTAGCAACACCGATGCGGTGACCGGGCGGTTGTTGTTTTCGATCTGGTTCACATAGGCGGTGGACAGGCCGATCTTCTTGGCAAACTCCACCTGAGACAGGCCGAAATCGGAGCGGATTTGCCTCAAGGTGTGGCCGGAATAGAGTTTTTTGCTCACGCTCGACTGTCTCCACGATCAAATTGCAAAACTTTAACAATATGCAGTATGCTATTTAACATTTTACAATAGCCGGGTAATCATGAAAAGTCGTGCCACCACGGAGGAAAACAAACCCAAGGAACATAGTGATGACCGCTCATTTCGCATTGCCGACAAGTTCCACAGTCAATGGTAGCACCGGCGCGTTTGCCGCAGGCATCCGCTGGCCGATCAATCTCACCGACCTGGTGACACCGCGCCAGCTCGAGATCATGGTGAAGCTGTGCGAAGGCAAGGTGAACAAGCAGATCGCTTATGAGCTGGATGTGTCGATTGCGACCGTCAAGGCGCATATCCGCAACGCCATCACCCGTCTCGGGGCGAAAAACCGCACCAACGCGGTTGCTATCGTTGCTGCGAACAGCGCGATTTTTCACAACGCGACCGCCTGACACGGTGCAGGCCTGACCGTCCGGGCATCCGTTTGCAAAAGAACGGGTGCCCGGATGTCGGTCTGTCCTGATGTGTCGCTGCACCTGGAGTGCGTTGTTTGCTCATGGGTGTAGCTTCCAGAATTGTGCTAGCCCCAGCGGCCGCCTGATAACGCGAGAAAAACGCGAAACGCAGCCTGCCTGATGGCGTTGTCGCCGTCAGCCGCTTGCAGTGGGTAGGTCGACAAATCACCTGAAAATTGTGTTCACCCGGCCTGTTAAGCGTTCCCGTCAGACCGCGCGTTTGATCATGGACGTGCGGATGCTTTCCACCTCGGTGCCAAGAAACTCGCAAAAGTCCTTCGCCACGATGGAGATCGGCCGGTGGGTCGGTGTCAGGATCGACAGGCTGTTTTGAATGCGCGGCCGGAACGGGCGAAAGACGATCATCGGTGGCCCCATGCCAAGGCGGCCTTTTTCCTGGGCCTTGTAGGCGGTGATCATGTCGCAGATGAGCGCGCAAAGGCCTGCTTCAACGAAGCGGAGGCCGGGCCAGGCTGTCTGAAGCTCGAAGCGCTGATTGAACCGGACGCCGGCATCGCGAAAGCGGGCGAGTGTCTGGCGGTGGCTGCGATGCTCGGAATGAAGCAGCGCCAGCGGGTATCCATCCAGCTCGTTCGGTGTGATGACTTCCATGGAGGCCAGGGGGTCGGTCGCGGGCACTGCGCACATGCACTCCAGCTCGAAATCGATCTGGTCGAAAGAATTGCGGGCGCGCGGCGTTTCGGCAAATCCGATGTCAAATTGCTGTGCGGCGATCAGTTCCTCGATTTCGGCTGAGGTTCTGCTTGCCAGGGCGACCTTGACGCTTGGCTTGTCGGCGATGAAATGCGCCAGGCTGTTTGGCAGGAAGTCGGCCGTTGCTTCCGGAATGCCGGCAATCCGCAACTGGCCGTGTTCCCGGTTGGCGAGGCCGCGCAGAGTGCGCTTGGAGATTTCAAGCCGCTTCAGGATGGCTTCGGCTTCCTCCAGAAAGAATTCGGCTTCCGGTGTCGGCACAAGCCGGCCCTGTTCGCGCACGAACAGCTTGAGCTCAAGTTCTGTTTCGAGGCCGGCAATGGTGGAGCTTACGGCAGGTTGCGTTCTGCCAAGCGTGCGCGCGGCTTCGGAAATGGAGCCACTTCGCATGACCTCTCGAAAGGTCGCCAGCTGCCGAATAGAAAGATTCATGGTTCCGCGGGAACCGCCCTCCCAAATCTCTACACGGATTAATGTGTCGCCTAAATAGGTTCAGGTCAATACATGCGGAAATTTGTTGTGTATTATTGTGGGTTTAGCTCTATTAATGCGAATATTACTGATATTAAACTCGCAATATCGGGATATTGTGATTTTAGGCTATTACCTTTACGTAATATAGAGCTTCCGCCGCACCTACAAGGCCGTTTCGGTTCCGCCTTAAAGCGGCGGCGACCAGAGCCTTTCCAGATCGAAGCTTCTGACGTCCTCAAGCAGTTCGATGAAGCCGCGCGCCGCATGATCGAGCGACTGGCGTCCTTTTTCAGCGGTTGCGAGTGCGGCGTTGCCGAGCGCGCCCGTCTCATTGAGATCTTGCGCCTTCCAGCCGTATTGGGCCTTGCCGTGTCCGCGCAGATGCTTGAATTCCTTAAGGTAGCTTTGCTGTTGCGAGGGAAAGTCGGCCGCAAGCTCCATGCGGACAAGGTCCGGGCGCAGGTGCAGCATCAACGAGGTCTCGATGTCGCCGCCATGAATGCCGTAGGTGAATTCCGCGTCTGCGTAGAGACCGTCGGGCTGACCGAACCGTAGCCAGTTGGTGGCGGTCACGAACATGCCGTGCTTCACACGAAGCTCCCGGGCCACGATATCCAGAACAGGCACATTGCCGCCGTGGGAATTGATCAGCACAAGCTTTCGGAGACCGGCACGGGCGACGCTTTCGCCCAGTTCCAGCCAGCACCGCGTGACCGTGTCCCAGGCAAGCGTCAGCGTGCCGGGAGAGGAGATGTGTTCGTCCGATTTGCCGACCGCCTGCACCGGCAGAAAAGTAACCGGCAGACCGTCCGGCAAAAGCTCCAGAACGCGCTGAATTTGCCCTTCGGCGATCGTCGTGTCCGTCGACAGCGGTAGATGCGGGCCGTGCTGTTCGATGGCTGCCACGGGCAACACAGCGATCCAGTCTTCAATGCCGGGAGACTGGAAGTCGAGCGTCGTCATGTCTTGCCAGTACGGCTTGGGCAGCATCGGTTTTTTCCGCTTTGAAACTACGTTGGTTTCTCCTTCGCATAGCGTCTTCAGACAGGCAAGGGGCGGTGGTGGAGAGACCTTGATGACGGCCGGTCTTCACGAAGTTATGATCCCGGTTTCTTAACCGCTGTTTAGAAATTGCTGACGTCTTTGCGGGAGAATAGGCGGCATGATCGGCGCAATCCTGTCAAATACGCCGGCGACGATCCTGAGAGGAAGCGGTGTCGCGGCAGAGCGCGATCCTGGTTCGGGGGAAAACACCCCAGGCCGGGACCAGGCTTCTGCGCGCGCAAGCCAGGCAAGTGCCCAGGCAATTGCGGCCCGCTCCGGCAACACACCGATCCTGACTGCACAAGCCGTGATCGCGTTGCAGGAAGCAGACGGTTCCGCCGATGCACCGGGCCGATCCCGCCAGGCACCCGCATCCAATACTTCCGAAAGCGAAGACGCCGAAACCGGCAGCTCCGCAAATGCCGCGCCGGCTGGCGCAGACGCGGAGGCTGAAGCTGCCGGCAATAATGCCAGCCAGGCACAGGACGAAGGCGCCAAGGACGAAGACCCCGATGGTGACGGTCTCGACCAGGCCGAGGAAAAACAGGTCGATAAGCTGAAGCAGCGCGACCAGGAGGTCCGTGCCCATGAGCAGGCCCATGCCCGCGTCGGGGGCGCTCACGCCGGGGCGCCCAGCTATACCTTTCAGCAGGGACCGGACGGCAAGCGGTATGCCATAGGCGGCGAGGTTCAGATCGATACCTCCAAGGAGCGCACACCTGAAGCAACGATCCGCAAGATGCAGATTGTCATCCGGGCAGCCACCGCACCAGCCGATCCATCCTCTCAGGACCTGAAGGTGGCGCAGCAGGCGAGAGCGCAGATTTCCGAAGCGCAGGCTGAAGTGCGGCAGAAGAAGACGGAAGAATTGTCCGGAGACGATGGCGACGGGGATGTCGATGCCGCAACCGGTCCCGACAGGGACCTTGCCGGCCCGGACGACGCCAAAGGTGCGGAGAGCACTGACGGAGCTGCGAGTGATAGGGGGGACGAAGGCTCGGGCGGAGCGGGGGGCGACAGGACCAATGCGGAGACCGCTGCTGCCATTTCCGCCTATCAGTCTGCCGTCCAGCGCACCAATGAAATCCAGTCCCGGCTCTTCGGTCTGAACTCGTAAGCGGATGTCCTGGGCCTGCTGCAGGCAGGGCGGCGTACCGCAAATTTTTCCCTGCCTTCACGCCAACAAGTTCAACTGTTGGCTGCTTTCCCCCGGATTGGCGCTTGTCACACTAGCGTGTGCGTGACAGAAAGGCGGTTCCCTTTCGGGCGGTTGCCCTCCCAGAAAATGTTAGCTTCATGTCAGTTTCAATCCAGCGCCAAGCCATCGCCGCGCGCCGCGTCGTTTCGGCAATTTTCTTCATGTGCGGTAGCAGCATCGGGACGTGGGCTTCGCGTATTCCCGAAATCAAATCCGCAACCGGAATGGACGAAAGCGGGTTTGGTATTCTCCTGCTTGTGATGGCTTGCGGTGCCTTTGTCGCTTTTCCGGTCACGGGAATGCTGATCGACCGGCTGGGCGCTGCCCCCATGACGAAGCTGCTGGCGGTTGCCAACGTCGTCAGTTTTGTTCTGATCGGGCTTGCGCCCAACGTGACCCTGTTGACCGCGGCGCTGTTTCTGGCAGGTCTCAGCATCGGTGCGCTGGATATTTCCATGAACGGCTGGGGGGCTGAAGTGGAAAAGGCACTGGAGCGCCCGATCATGTCTTCCTATCACGGGCTTTACAGTCTGGGGGCGGGTGTCGCCGCACTGGCCGGCGGGCTGGCGATCATGGCAGGGCTGAGTGTCCTGTCGCATTTTGTGCTGTGGGGCGTTGTCGCAGCGCCGTTCCTCGTCTGGTATTGGCGTCAGGCCTGGCCGCAGGTCCAGGCGCACAATGAAGATGGCAGCAAGGCACCTCTGTTTGCCTTGCCCAAGGGGGCTCTGGTGCTGGTCGGGCTGATGGCTCTGGTGGCTGCGCTTGGCGAAGGTGCGGTGACGGACTGGGCGGCGCTCTACCAGATCGAGGATCTCGGCATCTCCCAATCGGTTGCACCGGCTGCCTTCACGATCTTTTCAGTCGCCATGGTGATCATGCGCCTGTCCGGCGACAAGGTAATTGCCCGTTTCGGACCGGTGCGGACGGCGCGCGCGAGCGGCCTGGTAGCCTTGCTTGGGTGCATTCTGCTGGTCTCCGGGGCCGGTCTGTGGTCTGTCTGGGCGGGATGTTTCGTGATGGGTCTTGGCTATGCCGTGCTGTTTCCGCTTGCCATGTCCCGGGCAGCCAGCGATCCGCATATGTCGAAAGGGGCAGCCCTTGCGGCTGTTGCCACGCTTGGTTACGGGGCCTTTCTGTTCGGGCCGCCGCTGCTTGGTTTCGTTGGCGACTATCTGTCGCTCAGGGCGTCTTTCATCACCGTCGCGGTGCTGACGGTCGCCATTCCGATGCTTGCAGGAGCGCTCAAGGTCAAGGCTTGACGAACGCTGCGGAGGCGGTTCACACAACAGGAAAGCCGGAAGCGATCATATGACGTCACTGAACAAGGCCCCTGTTGTCGTATCCCTGAAAGGGATCGGCAAGGTTTTCGAAAACGGGACGACCGCGCTCGAGAATTTCTCGCTGGATGTGCGCGAGGGCGAGTTCGTGTCCCTGCTCGGGCCTTCGGGGTGTGGCAAGTCGAGCGCGCTCCGGATAATCGCCGGATTGTCCGGCCCGTCTTTCGGCACGGTTTCCTGGCCGGCGGAGCGCAGCGGGCAGGGCGAGCACGAGCTCGGGTTCGTTTTCCAGGAACCGACCCTGATGCCGTGGGCCACGGTCTTTTCCAACGTCTGGCTGCCGCTCCGGCTGAAGGGCGTTTCGCGGCAGGCGGCTAGGGACCGGGTAATGGAAGCGCTCGCAACCGTCGGTCTGGCCGATTTTGCCGATGATTATCCCCGTCAGCTTTCGGGCGGCATGAAGATGCGGGTCTCGATTGCCCGGGCGCTCGTCACCCGGCCAAAGGTTCTCCTGATGGACGAACCCTTCGCCGCGCTTGACGAGATCACACGGTTCAAGCTCAACAACGATCTGCTTCACCTGCAGAAGACCTTCGGTTGGACCGTGCTTTTCGTGACGCATTCGGTGTTCGAGTCCGTCTATCTTTCCAGCCGCATCTTGGTGATGGCCTCCCGTCCCGGACGGGTCATCCGCGAAATGGACATCGATGTGCCTTATCCCCGGGAAGACAGTTTCCGGACGTCTCCAGACTACAGTCAATATTGCCGCGGAGTGTCCGACGCGCTGCACGGAGCTCTGGAACCGGCCGACGCTCTTTGAAGGGGCACAGGCAGGCTTAAATGGGCCATTATTGCTCCTGACATGACCGTTCCAACGGAAACTTCGTCCGGCCGATGCGTCAAAAGTTAGCTGGATAACAGGCGGCAAGTCTGCGCAGTGTCGTTAAAATCGACGTTTGCCGGGCGGGTGTCATTTGACGGTTAAATACTCCCGCTAGGGTGCCGCCGCATCATTGATGAACGTGATTCGAGTTGACTGGAAGACGGGGTTGCAGCGATGGCTTTCAATTACAAGAAAAGCATAACGTTCCGCCTGGTTCAGGCCGCGAAGGCGCAGCGGGCCCGGTCCGGGTCGCATCTTATGCGGATCGGACTGCATCCCGGCCAGGAACTGGTGCTGAAGGTGCTGGCGGATACGGATGGGCGCACGATGAGCCAGTTGGCTCTCGCACTTGGCGTGCAGCCTCCCACCGTCACCAAGATGGTGACCCGGCTCTCCAGCCAGGGGTATGTCCGCCGTCAGGTTTCCGATACGGACGGCCGTCTTGCCCGTGTCTATCTGACCGACGTCGGTCGTGAGCTTGTGCTGTCGGTTGACAAGGCCTGGAAGCGCCTTGAGCGGGAAGCCATGTCCGGGCTGGAGGATAAGGACCGCAAGAAACTGCGCAAGCTGCTTCGGCAGGTGGAAAAGAACCTGTCGATCTCCGTCGACAACGACCCGGAACATGAAGCCGATTTCGACACTGACGGAGATGAAGCCACCGAGACCGAAGCCAAGGAAAAAGACAAGGCCAAGGAAAAGGAACTTTCTGCCGCCTGAGGTGGCTTCGGTTCCGCTTTTCCACACCAGCCGATGCGCTTGCATCATGGGGCACCGGTCGGCGAAAGATTAAAAATCCGTCATTTGCAAAGGCCTCTTGTGCTTCTTACCTCCGCTTTAGCCACACAGGCACATATGGAGGATACTCATGCCATTGAGGTATCGGACGATAAACGAAGACCGTGGTGCCCGCCGGGCGGCGGAGCTGCGCGATCGGTTCAGTCACGTGTCGGAGGCTTCCATCAACCGGCCACAGTTCGGATTGAGACACGCCCCGCAGGCCCGCACCTGGAATGAAGCCAAATCCCGTCAGTCACAGTTCCAGGAACTGATGGCCTGGAGCGTGCTGGCCATTGTGATGGTCTTCATCGGAATGATGATGCTCTAGGGGGCGGCCCCCCGTCTGCCGGTCTGTTCGGTCAAGGCCGGCAAAACCTGATCCAGCGGCGAGCGGCGCGACCGTCCGCCGCTTTTTTGTCTCTCGGCTTCGACGCATTGCGAGGCTGCCACTTGTGCGCTTCGGCGTCTCCAGGGTTTGCGGTTTGTGGGGCGATGTATACTTATGCGTTTATCTTTTCCAGAAAATCGCTATAATTGCGTTTGAATATTTTTCGCGGCCTGCGAGAGTGTGTGGTCGGCCTTATTTTGACCGGCAAAACGCATATTCTCAGTCGATTGCCGATTGCTGAAAGGCCCATCGGCCCAAAGAAACGGGCTCCATTGTTTTAACATTTCTCGACACGGTGTTTGATCATGCCGGTAACCGGAGCAGAGCTGAAGCCGTTTTTGGAGGACGATGAAGTCGCCGTCGACAGGGTGTTGCGCCGGGTTCAGGGCTTCACGGATTCCCTGATGACGCTGAACGCCTTGCGCAGCACCGTTGACATTACCGGGACGCCTCTGGAAGATCTTCTGGCTGATTTTCTCAATGACGAAAATCTCGGCTGGGATTTCATGTATCACCTCTCCCGGCCCACTGAGCCGATCAACGATGCGAATTTCGACCTCGAAGACCTCGGCGATTTCGCGCACAAGATGCTGGGCTTCAAGCTTTATGTTTTCGACGAAGGCGGATTTTGCGGCATCGCGACACTTATTTCGCATCGGCTGGCGCTGACGGCCTGGCACGTGACTGTCAAAGACAAGCAGAAGGAGCGCCGAACCGGCCTCACGGTGCGCACGGAAGAAGGGCACAAGACATTGCGCGTGCTTGGGGTGCGTTTCGAGATGCCCTGTCATGACGATCAATGGGATGTCGGTCTGCAGGACGGTGATATCCTGCGGGCCCATCCCGATGTTGCCTTGCTGGCCCTCGAGCAGCCAATGACGGCTTATTGCGAATTGCCGGCCAATCCTCCGCGATGGGTCACCGGGCGGCGGAAGCTGTGCCTGAGCCACAGGCAGGACGACAACGGCAGGGGCATAACCTTCGTCACCGGTCGGGCAACAATCGATGACCCGCCGCGGATTCAACTGGAGTGGGAGGACGGCGTCACCAGGCCCGGCTCATCGGGCGGATCGGTCTTCGACACGGATCTTGCTTTTGCAGGTTTTCATCAGGGGCAGTTGAATGGTGTCTCGGAGATCGTTCCCTACGCAACATTCGCCGGCATCGATGCATTTTTGCAGGCGATTGCCGAGGATCGGGCACCGCCTTTCATCTTTTCCCTGACGGGGCGTGTCGATGGTCATTTGATTATCGGGCGACAACGCTATTGTCATGCCATCCACGATGTCGCGAGCGGTGCTGCGCCTCACTTGCGCGGAATCTGGATCAAGCGGATGGAGATCGACCAGACGACGGGACTGGAATTCTCCTACGATCTCCTGTGTCAGGTTCTGGCGCAGAACGGTCAAGCGGCGCAGGTGTTTCGGGTCGAACTGTCTCTGGGCATGGAAGACCTTCTGGAAACGTTGAACGAGCGATTGCATGGCGGAACACCGCTGATGGCACGACCTGGGGCGGCCGACGATGAAACCAGCGAGGGCGCAAGCGACAAGGATCGCGCCAGGCAACTCGTGGATCGTCTGGCCAAAGCGGCCGGCGCAACGGAGGACAAGCCGGGCTGGATCTATTTCGACAATCCGCGCGGCGGGTTGCGCAAGGCGGCCCAGCAGCAACTGGAACTCCTGCTGGCGATGATCCTGAGCGATACGCGTCTGCGATTTGTGATGGCCGGCGGGGAGACCTACAGCGTGCCCGGTCCGAAGGCGGAGAATGCCAGCGCGCTGACGGCGCCGGGGGTGATGGTGGATTATATCGGCCAGTTCGACCGCGAGGATGTTCGTTACACGCTGGAGGCGATCAACCGGTCGCTGGGGCTTGGCCTGAAGGTTGATGCGGTCAACAATGTGCTGGATCAGGCACTTCATGGCGTTGAAAGCCAGGGAACGGTCTACCGCAGCTCGGAGGTGAAGACCGTGTCAGAAAACTTGCGCAGGTTCCTCGCGGACAAACTTCCGCCGGAAGGAGCGAGCGCGCCATGAGCAAGGACGCCGACCAATTGACGGACGGCCTGAAGGCGGCAATGCGGTTTGCCGCCACGCGCAAGACCTTCACGCCGCGCGATGCGGTGGAAGCGGCCTCCAAGGTTCTGCAGGACAAGCTGACGCCTCTGACCATTGCCCGGTTGTTGGCGGAACTGAACAAGGTCGTTCAGGAAGTGTCCTCCGGACCGGTCTGGTCGCTGCGCAACGGGGCGCGCCACGGCGTGCTCAAAACCATCGAAACGCCTGAGGAAGATACGTCTGTCGCCAGAGCGCTGCGCGGCGACGAGCCCTATTCGCAGGAAAATATCGAACGTCTGATTGCCGAGACACCGGATCTGCCGAACCAGGACCAGCTCAAGCGGATCGAGGACATATCGGATGAGCTGGACCGAGCCGGGCCGAGTGCACCGGCCTATCCGCTGCTGGTGCGCCTGCGCGGCGTCATGAACCGCGTGGATGCCGCGCGGCGGGCACAGACGATGCTGAGCCGGGAGTTCTTCGGCCGTGAGAAGGAGCTGGCCCGCCTGCTTGACTGGTGCAACCGGCCTCAGGAAAAAATGCCTGTCAGTGCCTTGTTCATCTCTGGCCTGCCGGGCATCGGTAAATCCTTTCTGATCGACCGGGCAATGGCGGAATACAGATCCGCGAAGAAGGCCCCCATCGTTTTGCGACTGGATTTCGACCGGCGCGGTCTGAACCTGGAAGATCCCGACAAGCTGGTGCATGAACTCTCCCGCCAGTTGGGCGACATCCTCACCGAGGAAGCGCCGAGGCTGCGCGATCTTCGGCTCAAGTATTCCGGCAGCGCCGATACTTCCGGCACGACGGTCAGCAGTACCCTTCTGCCGACTGAATTGGTGGATGCCATGGGCGCTGCCGTGCGCTCGCAGGGCGGACAGGTCGTGCTGGTGCTGGATACGCTTGAAGTGTTGCGCGGCCATGGCGAAACCCGGCCCATTCTGCTGTTCGAGGTTCTGGACAATCTTGTGCGGGCCGGGCTGTCTCCGATCTCGATCATCGCGGCTGGCCGGGGGGACGCGCTCGATTCCGTCCGCAAACGCATCGAGGGGCCGCCGCTGGAGTTGACCGGCTTGAGCGAGACGGAATCCCGCAACCTTCTGGACAAGCTGGGCGCGCCGCCGGACCTGCATGACAGGATCTTTGATCTGTCGCGCGGCAACCCGCTGATGTTGCGACTGTCGGCGAAGGTGACCCAGGCGGAGGATTTCGACCCGGGCGAACTCGAATACGGCGAAGCAGGCAGTATCACGGAAGCCTATCTCTACCGGGCCATCCTGTCGCGCATTGACGACCCGCTGCTGGCAAAGCTGGCGCACCCGGGTCTCGTCCTTCGCCGGATCAGCGCCGAAGCAATCCAGTTCGTTCTGGCTCCGGCTCTTGGACTGGGCGATGACATCGATGATGCGGCCTCCAAGCGTCTCTGGCAGGAACTCAGCAGCCATCACTGGCTGGTGGCTGTCGATGGTCAGGACTGGCTGAAACATCGCAGTGACTTGCGACGGGAAATCCTGCCCATGCTCTACGTCGAAAAGCCGGAACTGGCCGCAAGGATAGACAGGGCGGCGGCCGACTGGTTTGCCGGGATTGACCGAGAGACCGCCCTCTATCACGCCTTCCAGGCAACGCGGGCCGGGGATGCGATGCCTCCGTTTACCGCTGCCGATGTTGCAGGCCTCAGCGATGACGAGCTGGACGAGCTTCCTCTTCAGGCGACCAATGCCATCTTGCAGGAGCGCGGACAGCGGTCGCGCCGGGCGCGCTACGGCAGCGCCGAGCAAGGGGCAGCAGAACCGGTTGCGGCCCGAAAGTCAGCTGAAAAACCATCTGAAATCGAGCCGGAACTGATCCGTGAACTCGAGCAGACCCTTCGCCGCGGCGATGTGTTTGAAGCCGATCATATCTTTACGCTCAACAATGCCTTCCCCCGAAATCCTGCGCCCACCAGTCCGGAGGCTGCCGCCACGCTGGCCTATTTCTGGTTGTCCGGCCAGTGGGCACGGGCAATGTCTCTCTGGCGGAAAATGCCGAAATCCCTGCTGGAGCGGTTGAGCCAGGAAGATCCCGGGCTTTACAGGCTGGTTCTGCTCGAAATCGAGGCGGAAGCGGATTTCGACGGGCTTGTCGACCGTTTGCGCGGCGACGAGAAACAGGCAGCTTCTGCATGGCAGGCACGCGCCGAAGGTTCCCGGATCGCTTTGAAGGGGGCGCTGGAATTCGCTCTCATGGCAAGCCAGGAAGGGCGGTCGGAGTACGTCGAAATTCTGGATCCGGTTGCCATGTCCGTTTTCAGGTTCGGTGAGAAAATTTCTGACTATCCGACAGATGCAATCCGTCAGGGCGCAAACCGCGCCGAGCGGTTCGCGATCATGACCGGGGAGCAAAACCCCGTCACCGACCAGCACACCATCGCCCGCATGAACCCTGCAATTGCCCCCTTGAGCGTTCTGGCACGCATTCAGCACAGCCCGCGCATGGCGCAATTCCTGCGCGGCTTCTATGACGGGCTGCACGAAACGTTGGCGATGCTGGGCACACCCGACCTTTTCGACAGTTTCGAACGCTACGCCAGCGATATCGAAATCGAGGGACCGGAAATCCTGGGGGCACTTGGCCTGACCAGTGACTGGGCGGGGGCGTTTGCGATTTTCAATGCGGTTCCGGATGCGCCGACGGTCGCGCGCGCAGCCGAACGCTGGCGGCGTTTTAGCGGTGGTATCTGGTCCTATCCCGGGTCGCCGCCACCTTACTGGGGAAACGGCGAGCGCGATATCTTGCTCGAAGCCCGGGTGGACAGCCTGCTCTCTGAAAAGGACCCGCCGGCAACCGCAAGGGCGCTGTTGCGGCGATTGGCCTATGCCGCCGACTATCCCGACACGGAAGAAGGCGCGCGGCGCGCCCGCAGCGTGTTCGAACGGCGGTTGAAGCGGCCTCTGGCAAAGGCGATGACGGCGGGCGATGCACAGGAGATTGCGGCCGTGCTTGCACCACGGCTGATGGGCCCGGCCCTGACGGCCGCGCTGGCCGTCATCGGGGCCGATGCTGCAAGCAGAAACGCAACCGTCGACGCGTCGGCGCTGTTTTAACCGACCGCGCCAACAAGGATTGTCAGCGACGAAGAAAAGAGAGAGCCAGGCACTGTTCAGGTGGCTTGCACCGGAGAGGGCTTTCAGCCCTGCCGCCGCGCGAACCTATGGGGAATACCGGACAATAAGACAGACATTGATATTGGAGGAATTTCCATGAACGAGCGAGCATTGTTGGAAAGCTGTGGGCGCCTTGAGGCATTGAAATCGGGTGGACGGATTGCGGCTGCGAAACGGGCCATCGAGACGGGACATCCTTTTGTTGAGCAATTTGGACTGAACATACAGGCGACCCTGGACGCATTGGATATGTCGCCCAGCCAGCTTGAGGCGGCCGGCACGCCGGCGACGCAACTGGAAGCCATCGTGCGGTTGGTCACACGGCCACCGATGGTCGTGGAAAACGGCTCGGTCACGTTGATCCCGCTGCCGGATGATTTCGGTGCCGACATAGACATCAAGATCAAGCGGAATGAACACTGGCTAGGTTCGATCGGGCGCGTGGAGTTCGTCAATCATTCGATGAGCTGGGGTGGAACTGCCTGGGTTGTCGGGGAGGAAGCCGACGGGCGCCATTTCCTGGTCGTCACCAACCGGCATGTGGCCAAGATCGTTGCGCGTCGCAACGCCAAGGGGGAGGGCGTCTTCATGCGCTCTCCTTACACGATGGTGCGATATGGCGCGCGCGTGGACTTCAACGAGGAAGCGGGCGCGCTGCCTTCGGATGAGCGCCCTGCGGAGATCCTGCGCTTTACCTATCTGGCGGACGATGCCAGTGCCGATGTCGCGATCGGGCGTATCGAGAAGCCGGACGGCTTCAACCTGGCGCCCCTGCCGCTGGTGGATACGGACGCTGAAACCGACGAAATCGTCGCCGTGATCGGCTATCCGGCCTTCGACAGCCGGAACGACCGCACCGAGATGGAGAAGTATTTCAAGGGGCTATACGATGTAAAACGGTTTGCCCCGGGCAAGATGATGCCGGTTGCGCCGGGGACCGTGCTCAGCCACGACTGCACCACGCTCGGCGGCAATTCCGGCTCTCCCGTACTGAGTCTGGATCGCAACAAGGTGGTGGGACTGCACTTCGCGGGTGCTTATGGAATTGCCAACAGCGCGGTGAGGGCAAGCACGCTGCGGGATCTATTGTCCGGCACGAGGCCGACGCAGATCCTGGTCGAGGAAAGCCTGGCTCAGGAAGTGGCGGACGGTTTTCACGACCCGGGCCATTTTACCGGCCGGGACGGGTACGACCCGGACTTCCTGTCGGAACGGGTGGACTTTCCGAAGCTGCCGGACGGCAAGTTCAATCTGGCGAGCCCGTCGGACAAGACGCAGGACCGTCCGCATGAGCTGCGCTACACCCATTTTGGCTTGTTCCACGACCTGGACCGCCGGAGCCCGGTGGTAACCGCGGTCAATATCGATGGCGAAAAGGCAATCAAGATCAAACGCAAGAAGCCGGACAAATGGTTCTTCGACAAGCGCATTCCGGTGGAGGCACAGCTTGGGAAGGGCGACTTTCCGGGAGATCTGGACCGGGGACATATGGTCCGGCGCGAGGATCCGAACTGGGGCGATGACCGTGCGGTGGCGCAACTGGCCAATGACGATACGTTCCACTATACAAACGCTTCGCCGCAACACTCTTCGCTGAACCAGAATCGAGACACCTGGCAAGGTCTGGAGAACCACATTCTCGACAGCACCAAGACCCACGCCTTTCGCGCGACGGTGTTTACCGGGCCGCTGTTCGATGACGACGAAGATCCGTTCCTCGACAGTGTCGGGATCAATCTTCCCATGCAGTACTGGAAGGTTGTTGTCATGGACGCCTTGCAGGACGATGACAGTCTCAAGCTGCACGCGACCGCCTATCTTTTGAGCCAGGGGCAAGCCATTCAGAAATATCTGCAGGATCGCCACGAGACGGAAGCTGTCGAGGGGTTTGCCTTCGGCGAATACAAGACTTTCCAGGTATCGGTCGCCTTTCTGGAGGAGCTGTCCGGCTTCGATTTCGGTCCGTTGAGAGACGCAGACCCGCTGGCGGCTCTTGCCGACGATCTCGAGTTGCCCGACAGCCGTCCGCGGTTTGTCGAGATCACGGGAGCGGACTCACTGATCCTCTGAGGTCTGTGTGTCTTCTTAAATCGTGAAGCTGACCGTTCGGCTCGCGAGCCGCGCCTGAGCAGCTTCACGCTGCAGTCCGGTCCGTCCAGCTACTGGTCTGACCGGGCCGGCAGGGGCTCCGTAAGCATTGAAGCGGCCACTCCCTAGATCAGGAAGGGATACCCGCCTTCCAGTTTCAAAAGGGCGATTTTTGTTTCCGTGCCGCCAGCACCGGAGTATCCGCCAAGACCGTTCGCGGAGAGGATGCGGTGGCAGGGGATGATGATCGGTATCGGATTGGCGCTGCAGGCCTGGCCAACCGGCTGGCCATAGGTGTCCAGTTCCCTGGCAAGGTCTCCATAGGTACGGGTTCCGCCATAGGGGATTGCCAGCATTGCCTTGAAAACGGCCTGGTGCAGGTCGCCGCCTTTCGGGGCAAGCGGCAGGTCGAAGGTCTTCAGGTCACCGGCGAGATAGGCCTGCACCTGACGTGCGGCCTCCTTCAGCAACGGTGTTTCTTCTTTGCCAGAGGCACCGTTCCAGTGTAATTGGGTGATTGCGCCGTTTTCTTCCGTAATGGAAAGGCGTCCCAGCCACGTTTCAATTTCTGCAACCGGCATAACCGTCCCCGCTTGTCTTTTGATATCAGGTAGTGGGTTGGCGCATTTATCTCAATCGGACCGGTCCTGCCGGGACATGTCCGAGACCAGCTTTTTCATCTTCGGATGATCGTTCGAAAAGGGGCCGCCCGCGATGGCGCATGACAGACAGGACCGTTCGGTCGGTAATGGTGCCGCTGTAACGGCGCCACTCGCAGGGATTGGTCTTATCGTACTGGCTTGCCTCAGCTTCTCCTGGCTGGATGCAACGGCGAAATATATGTCCGCCAGCCTGCCGACACTGCAGATTGTCTGGATGCGATTTGTCAGCCATGTGGTCCTGTCGTTGGTCCTGTTTCAGGTCTGGAAAAAGCCGACGCTGCTGAAAACCGGGCGGCCGGTCCTGCAGATCGTACGCGCGTTGTGCCTGCTCGGCACCACCATTTTCAATTTTCTGGCCGTTCGCTATCTGCAGCTCGCCGAAACCATGTCGATCCTGTTCGCCGCTCCTTTCGTGATCACCGCGCTTGCCGGGCCGCTTCTGGGCGAATGGGCCGGACTGCGGCGATGGATCGCCATCATCGTGGGGTTCCTCGGGGTTCTTGTTGTCACCCGGCCGGGTCTGGGCGGAATGCATTGGGCTGCCCTCTATTCGGTAGCAGCCATGTGCTTCTACGCGCTCTATGCCTTGCTGACGCGCCAGCTAACCGCAACGGACAGCTCCGCCGGGATGCTGATCATTTCCGGGATCGTCGCCGCAATCGCCATGGCGCCAGCCGGTCTCTCGGTGTGGGTCGCGCCGCCTGATGCTCTGACCTGGGTGCTTCTGTTCGCAACCGGTGCTTTTGGCGCTGGCGGGCATTTCCTGTTCATCATGGCGCACCGGATCGCACCCGCACCGGTGCTTGCACCCTTTATCTATACGCAGATCATCTGGATGATCGCTTTGGGGTACCTGATATTTGACGACGTGCCCACCTCCACCACAATTCTCGGGGCCTCAATCGTCGTCGCGTCCGGCCTTTACATCCTTTACCGGGAACGCGTGAAGGGGATCTGACGCGCAACCGCATTCACCTGCAAGGTTTCCTTGGGTAGTTGACGGAATTGGATAGTTCCAGTCTTAATACCGGCCGGGGTTAATCAAACCGCCGGTCAGGAAGGATCGCCAGCCTTTAAGGGAGGTGTGGGATGGAGCTGAACCGCCGCAGGTTCTTGACAGGGGCTGCAGTCACGGCAGGCGTAATGGCCTTGCCGCAGGTGGCGCATGCCAATGCAGCAGCAAACGCTTATTTCAGTGGCTATCAGGAAGATAGCGGGTTCCAGTACCGGAGAACCAACTTCAACAAGATCGATCCCGTCTGGCATCGGCAGATGGTGAAGTATTTCAGTGACGAGCCGCCGGGAACAGTGGTGGTCGATACCAACAACCACTTTCTCTACTGGGTCTGGGAAAACAATACCGCGCTGCGCTACGGCGTTGGCGTCGGGCGTGAAGGCTTCCAGTGGTTTGGCCGCGCGCGGATCGACCGCAAGGCCCTGTGGCCGCGGTGGGTGCCGCCGCCCGAGATGCTGAAGCGGCAACCGGACCTGCCCAGACTGGTCGAAGGCGGAGCGGCCAACAACCCGCTCGGGCCCCGGGCCATGTATCTCTACCGGGACGGAACCGACCTCGGCTACCGGCTGCACGGCACGCTGGAGCCCTGGAGCATCGGCCATGATGTGTCCAGCGGCTGCATCCGCATGTTCCCGGAAGACATTGTCGACCTTTACCAGCGGTGCCCGAAAGGCACCGGCGTGCTGGTGCTTGAGCATCTGGGCCAGAATGCGGGCTGAAGCCTGCTGATCCTGAACGCGTTATATCGGCCGGCGGGGCTTTGTCCGAAGGACTGGCGCTGCCGATCGAGGGGGAAACATTAAAAGGATTTGGGGGCTTCCTTGGAAAAGAATTTTGGCCGGATCGGCCGGGGCGCGGTGTTTGCGCTCATGATAGGACTTGGCCTTGCGGGCTGTAACAGTGCGGGCGGATTATCGTCACCGGATGTGACCAATGCTCCGGCCGCGGGCTTCGGAAATATTTCACCGGGTTCGGAAGAGGAATTCATCATCAACGTGGGCCGCCGGATCTATTTCGACCAGGGATCCGCCGTTGTCACGGATGAAGCCCGCATTACCATCGAAAACCAGGCAAAGTGGCTGAACAAGAACAAGAAGTGGCTGGTTAAGATCCAGGGTCATGCCGATGATCCGGGCAGTGAGGCCGCGCAAAAGACCTTGTCGACCCAGCGAGCCAATGCCGTCATGGCCGAACTGGTCAAGCTCGGTGTCAATCCCAAGCGCATGTGGGTGAAAGGCTACGGTGTCGAGCGGCCGGTGACCGATTGCGATCAGGTGACCTGTCAGTCGCAAAACCGCCGGGTTGTCGTCAATCTGCGCGAGGAATACGACGATAGCGCTCCTTCAGGTCGGCGCTGATTTAGCCAAGGTGCTGCGACCCAATCTCCGGAAAAACAGAAAAATCTGTTTACCCAGAGGGGAGAGAGCTATAACGGTCTCTCCCATCGCCGCTGCGGTTATCGAGAAATAGGAATGTCTGAAGACAACGGTTCCCCTCCCTCCCAGCCGGAATTTCCGCAAAAGCCTGGTAAAAGGCTCACGCTTGGGCACATTGCCGACCAGCTGGGGATTTCCACGGCAACCGTGTCGCTGGCACTTCGGGACAGTCCGCTTGTTGCCGAGGAAACCCGGGCAAAGGTCAAGCAGACAGCGGAAGAGATCGGGTATATCTACAACCGGTCGGCGGCTTCCCTGCGCACTGCCCGAAGCCAGATTGTCGGCGTTGCCGTTCATGACATCCTGAATCCCTATTTCGCGGAAGTCTTCTCCGCGCTTGAGGACGTTCTGGAAGAGCAGGGGCAGATGATCTTCATCTGCAACCACCGGGACGACGTCAAACGCCAGCGCGCTTTCGTCAACACCTTGCTTCAGCACCGGGCGGACGGGTTGATCCTGTGTCCGTCGGTGGGAACCTCCGCCGAGGAGATCAACCGGCTGGTGGATCAGGGAATTCCCGTGACACTGGTGGCGCGTGAGGTTCCTGGCGTCTGGGCTCCCTGTGTGCGCGGCGATGATCTTGGCGGGACCTATCAGATCACCAAACACCTGATCAAACAGGGGCACAAGGATATCGCCATGGTGGGCGGTCGCCGGGGCAGCTCGACAGGTCGCTACCGCAATGCCGGCTGGCGCAAGGCACTGGAAGAAGCGGGGATCGACCCCGACAGCCAGCTCGATCTACCCGAAATGATGACCCAGGCAGACGGCCGGGCTGCCGTGCCAAAGATCCTGGAAGCCGAACACCGGCCGACGGCCATTGTCGGCTTCAACGATCTTGTCGCCCTTGGCATGATGACCACGTTCCGGCGGGCGGGGATCGAGCCGGGCCCAGACATGGCAATTACTGGATATGACGATATCGACGGCGCGGATGCGCGCACGCCTGCGCTGACGACAGTGTCGGCCCAGCCTGACAAGATCGGCCGCCTGGCGGCATTGACCTTGCTGCGCCAGATCGCGGGTGACCGTGTGCCAAATACACCCATCGTGATCGAGCCTGACGTACGGATTCGCGAAAGCTCGCCGCCTCCCGGCGTGCGTCTGGCACCCAAGCTGGCCGACTAGGCTAGGGTGTGGCTCCACAAATTAAGATGAAATGGTTTGAGGCAGACCAATCCGCCTCAAACCATTTCATCGTAATTTATGAGTTCACACCCTAGGCGGGCCGCCGTTGCCGCCCGCGTTCCAGTGAAATTCGACTAATCAAAAATCGTCGATGTCAGGGGCTCTGCGATCCCTGCGCACGCTTCGCTTGGCCGGGATGATCATGACGTAGCAGCCTGCCATCAGATACGAAAACGGGCAGCCAGGGCTGCCCGTTCAAAGTCGCGTTGTGAGTTCAGGTCAGCGCGGTTCGTCCGCCAGGCCCTTGAAGATGGCGTAGCAGGCCAGCAGCAGGACGATGGTGAAGGGGAACCCGGTCGAGACCGCCATTGCCTGCAGGGCGCCGAGACCGCCGCCGAGCAGAAGCGCGATGGCAACCAGACCTTCGAAGGTGCACCAGAACACGCGCTGCGGCACCGGGGCATCGACCTTGCCACCCGCCGTGATCGTGTCGATCACCAGCGAACCGGAGTCCGAGGAGGTGACGAAGAACACGATGACAAGAATGATGGCGATGAACGAGGTGATCGAGGCCATCGGCAGATCGGCGAGCATGCCGAACAGCGACAGTTCAGGGCTGTAGCTTGCGATCACATATTCATGCACCTGGCTGTCGTTGCTGGCCAGAACCTGTTCGATGGCGGTGCCGCCGAACGCGGTCATCCAGATCACTGACACGATGGTCGGAATGATCAGGACGCAGACCACGAATTCCCGAACGGATCGGCCACGGCTGACACGCGCGATGAACATGCCGACGAACGGCGACCAGGAAATCCACCAGGCCCAGTAGAACGACGTCCAGCCCTGACGGAAGCTGTCGTCCTCGCGGCCGAAGGGCATCGACAGCGGCACGATTTCCTTGCCGTAGGAGACGATGTTGGAGAAGAAATCGGAGATCAGTGTAGAGGTCGGTCCTGCGGCAATCACGAAGACCAGCAACAGCGCCGCGATCAGCATGTTGATTTCAGAAAGCACCTTTACGCCGCCGTCGAGACCGCGCAGCACCGAGACCAGTGCAACACCCGTAATACCAATGATCAGAATGACCTGCGCTGTGGTGCTGACGGGAATGCCGAAGACGAAATCGAGACCGGCGTTGGCCTGTTGAGCGCCGAAGCCAAGGGAGGTGGCAAGACCGAACAGGGTCGCGAGCACGGCCAGGATATCGATGATGTGGCCCGGCCATCCCCAGGTGCGTTCACCGAAGATCGGATAGAACACCGAGCGCATGGTCAGCGGCAGGCCCTTGTTGAAGGAGAAGATGGCGAGCGCCAGCGCAACGACGGCGTAGATCGCCCAGGGATGCAGGCCCCAGTGGAAGATCGTTGCGGCCATGCCCATTGCCTTGGCGGCCGCGACATTTTCCGGAATGAGATTGCCGTCCGCGTCGAAGGGTTTGGGGACGCCGATCGGCTCGGAAAAGGCCATGTGATAGACCGGTTCCAGCACCCCGAAGAACATCAGGCCAATGCCCATGCCGGCGGCGAACAGCATGGCGAACCAGCCGAAATAGGTATAGTCGGGCTCAGCGTCCTTGCCGCCGATACGAACATTGCCGAGGGGCGTGACGATCAGCGCCAGGCAGACGAGGACGAAGATGTTGCCGGAGATGATGAAGAACCAGTCGAGGTTCGACGTCAGCCACTTGCGCATATGATCGAACAGCGGGCCGACTTCGGTCTGAAAGGCAAGGGTCAGAAAGACGAAGGCGACGATGGTCAGGCCGGAGATCAGGAAGACCGGATTGTGGATGTCGAGATTGAAGGGACCGACGGAAGTCTCGATATTGTCCTGGCCAATCTCGTATTCGGTGTCGATGAGATTGGCGGCACCTTCCGGATCCGGAATGCCTTGATTGTTGGCGCTATCGCTCATGGGAGCGCTCCTTATTGTTCTGGAAAGGGGTTATCTCACGAGGAAGACGGATACATCGGCATGGCTGGCGACACGGCCGCCGTTCGACGGCCAGAAATGATCCGGTACGTTCGGGATATGCGTTGCCATCACCACCAGGTCCGCGCCCGTTTCATGAACAGCCTTGAGAATCGCATGTTCAAGGTCGATCGCCGGGTCATGAGAGAACTCCGCATGGCCGGATGCCTCGATCCCGTGTTTCTGTCCCTCGGCGGCTGCGAAAGCCGCCAGCTTTTCCCGAAACTCTTCCGGTGTATGGGCAAGGGCGCTGGGTGTATTTGAGGTTACGGCCACAAACACTACAGGAATACTGTCGGTCTTGGCCATGTGAGCGCCTGCAGAGATGGCTTTTTCAAGTTTATCTGCGTGTGCCAAGTCAATCGGAACTAGTATTTTTGTGAACAAATGTCCCTCCAAGATCTGTTCGAGCAAGAATTTTCAAGATTCAAGCCATAGAGGTCCTTGCACGGAGGGTCCGTCTCGGTAGTACATATAAAGGTAATGTCGTTTGGTCCCAATCCGCTGTGATAAGGCTACTGTCGCATATGCGGAGGCTGGCGTCAAAAGAGCGGCACGAACACGCTGTGACGCGACATTTTTGCGAGTTTTATCCAAAACGCGCCTGTGTTTCGCGCGTGAGTGCCAAAACATGCTACAAGATTGTGCATTGCAGCGTCGTTGCGGGCGATGCGGCAGCAAAGGCGCTTTTCAGAGAGCCGGGATTTGTTCCTGCTGCGGAGCCTTGCTGGCCACGCATTTGTTGCGGCCTGTCGACTTGGCTTCGTAAAGCGCCGTGTCTGCCTTCTGCATGAGTGTCGAAAATTCCAGGTCTTCCCTGGCCACAGCGGCAAGGCCCATGCTGCAGGTGACGGTCTGTTTGACGATGTCGAGCTGACATTCCGCAATGATCCGCTCTCGCAGTCGCTCACACACCAGCATGGCATCTTCCAGATCGGCGTTGTGAAGGATCATGCAGAATTCTTCGCCGCCGACGCGGCCGAAGATATCAACCGAACGCAGGGCTCCGCTGACCGTATCTGCGAATTTCCTGAGAACTTCATCGCCGGTCGCGTGGCCGTACAGATCATTGATCTGCTTGAACTTGTCGATGTCCATCATGACGGCGGTGAAGGGGCGCTTGGTACGGCGGAACCGTTGAACTTCGGTGTTGGCGCGTTCCAGGAAAGCGCGACGGTTCAGGATCTGGGTCAGGTCGTCGATGCTGGCAACCCGCTCCAGGTTGATCTTGGCATTCATCAGGGCCTGGTGATCGCGCTGGCGGGCAATCTCATGCCCGACCCAATCGGCAAATTGCCGGACGATCTGAAGATCGGACGGGGTAAATGCCCGTTTGCGCACGTCCGGCGCGGTGAAGTTGATTGTCCCGTGGACTTCGCCATCGACCAGAAGCGGAGCGCCGATATAGGTCTCCAGGTTGAAGATCTGATGGCACGGATGCTTGGCGAATTCCGAGTTCGAGGCGTTGTTGGTCGCGGTCGGCTCGTCGGTCCTGAGTGTCAGCAGACAATAGGTGTCCTGCAGCGGAAAGGACGAGCCGGGCGCCAGCTCCCCATTGGGACTCTGGGCGTGAGTAATCGTGTAGTGGTCATCGATCACATGGCTGATGATGCCAAAGGGAACTTCGAAATGCTCTGTGCCGAGACGCAGGATTTCGGCGATCTTGTCTTCGTGGCCCAGTTCACGCGTCGAAGTGATGGCGTAGAGTTCTGCCAGCGTACGCTCGGTTTTCTTGCGGTCGGTTATGTCGGAAATCAGCACAACGATCGCTTCAACCGAACCGCTGTCATCGAAGCGGGGATTACAGCTCATCATGCATTCGCGCAGGATGCCGTCTGGAAAATGCAGGCTGATTTCGGTTGAAACCTTTTCGCCTCTTGTCGCTTCCTCGAAGACCGCGCGGATGGTTTCGCGCTCCTTCCAGGGCAACCGGTCGCGCAGGCGCGTGCCGACAAGATTGTCCGCTGTGTCGTTGAACCAGTCACAGGCGGTCTTGTTGATGAAGAGGCATTTGCCGTTCAGGTCGACCTCGGTGACGCTGGCGACAATGTTGTCGGCCATGAGAGACAGGTTCTTGTAGGCATTTTCCGCCTTCGCCTGTGCTTCCTTGAGTTCGGTAATGTCGAAGCGGATGCCGGCGATGCCGCCGTTGCGGGTTCTGGTTTCGGAAATGCGCAGCCAGCGGCCGTCCGCTAGGTTTTGTTCAAGGACAGAGCCGTCCCCGGCCAGATGCCGGCGGAGGCGTTCCTGCAGCCAGTCGTCATCCGACAGGTCGCCCGTGTCGTATTGTTTGCGGTTCAGGCCGAAGCGCAGAATGTCTTCAAAGCGGTTGCCGGGGAACATGGCCGGAGCCGAGTTGGCATAGATCTCGCGGTAATTGTCGTTGCAGATGACCAGGCGGTCATCCTTGTCGTAAAGCGCAAAACCTTCCGAAATCGCGTCCAGGGCGTCTTCAAGTGTCAGGGCGATATCGCTGAGCTTGGTTTCGAGCGCCCTTCGTTCGGCAAGATCTCTCGCGATGAACAGGATGCCGGTCAGATTGTGCGCTTCATCAAACAGGGGGGCGCTGACCACCTCGACGGAAACGGTCGAGCCGTCTTCCAGAACCAGGTCGACTGCATAGGCCTTGCGGTTCCGCTGGTCCTTCGGTGACTGGTAAAGTTCCGCCATCTGGGCGAACAGGTTCTGGTCGGCAAAGAAGCGTTTTGTCGTCGTGCCGATAACCTCTTCACGATCGACCTTGAGCAGCCGGGCCATGGCCTTGTTCGCGAAAACAATGAGACGCTCAGGGTTGGTGACGATGACGCATTCGTCGAGTTCACCGAACGTCTGTTCAAGATCCAGAGTGATGTTCTCGCTCATGTGCGTCCCCGTTATCGAGCCATCGCGTGGGCATGAGCGTCATTCAAGGCAATAAAAGTTTAAAAAAAGGGATACGTTACGGAAGACTCCTGGAAGAAAGTACGCATCTTGAGTTTTAGCGGCGCGGTTGATCCGCATTTTTCGCGAGCGTTCAGGTCTTGCGGTTCCCGTCCAGGAATTTTTCGATCCGCTCCAGCGCCTCGCGGATGTTGGCGGTCGAATTCGCATAAGACAGTCTGATGTATCCTTCGCCCAATACGCCAAAGTCGGGGCCGCCAATGACCGCGACACCCGCTTCTTCCAGCAGGGCAGACGCAAGTTCCTTGGCCTTCCAGCCAGTCTTCTTGATATTCGGGAAGGCGTAAAACGCACCGAGCGGAACGCGGCAGGAAATGCCGTCGATGGCATTGAGACCATCAACCGTCACCTTGCGCCGTCCGTCGAATTCCCGAACCATGTCGGCGACAGCCGTTTGTGGTCCGGTGAGTGCGGCAAGGGCGCCGAACTGGGCCGGTGCGTTGACGCAGGACCAGGCGTTGACCGCCAGTTTGCGCGCCTTGTCGATCAGGCCGTCGGGCCAGAGGGAAAAGCCCATCCGCCAGCCGGTCATGGCATAGGTCTTGGACCAGCCGTCGAGCAGGATGAGCCGGTCGCGCAGCGACGGAAAGCCCAGCAGGGACACGTGCTCCATGCCGTCGTAGGTCATTTGTGAATAGATTTCGTCCGAGAGGACGGCGACATCGGGAAATCGTTCCAGGCCGGCAACCAGTTTTTCGATCTCGGCGCGTGGCGTGACGCCTCCGGTTGGGTTGGCCGGAGAATTCAGGATCAGCAGCCGGGTCTTCTCGTTGATCAGCGACAGCGTCTCGTCGGCGGAAAAAGCGAAGTCGTTTTCCTCGCGGATCGGAACCGGTACGGGACGGGCGCCGGTGAACTCGATCATCGATCGGTAGATCGGGAAGCCCGGATCTGGATAGAGAATTTCGCTGCCCGGTTCGCCGAACATCAAGATCGCCATGAACATGGTGACCTTGCCGCCCGGCACGATCAGCACGTTGTCGGGGGCGGTTTCCACACCGTGACGCTTCAGCAGGTCGACGCAAACCGCTTCTCGCAACGGGGCGATGCCGGTTGCCGGCGTGTAACCGTGCTGACCGTCGCGCAGAGCCTTGATGGCTGCCTCCACGATGTGGTCCGGTGTTTTGAAATCCGGCTGACCAATGCCCAGATTGATGATGTCGCGTCCCTGTTCGGCAAGTTGCGTTGCCCGTGCCAGCACGGCAAATGCATTTTCCTCGCCAATCCGGTCAAATCCGCCAATCGTGTGCAGCATTTCGAGTCTCCTGCCTTTGCGCGCTTTCTGCGGGCGACGTTAATGCGGCAGACAAGGATTTGAAAAGGCTGAAGAACGGACAAAGCGTTCGGGAGAGTGTCCACAGGCATGGGCCGTTGAGGGAAATTTCCCTGGTGCTCTCCCAATGCGGCGGCGAAATGCTTATATTCGCGCCCAAGCGGCCCGCTGACCGGCGGGCGACCCTTTTTCTCCTGCCAGGAAAGCGCGCAATGACTGCGACCCAGGACAGCCAGGCACAGATTCCCGTTACCGTGTTGACGGGGTATCTGGGTGCCGGCAAGACCACCCTTCTCAACCGGATCCTGACCGAAAACCATGGTCAGCGGTATGCCGTCATCGTCAATGAATTTGGAGAAGTCGGTATCGACAACGATCTGCTTGTCGAATCCGATGAAGAAATCTTCGAAATGAACAACGGCTGCATCTGCTGCACGGTACGGGGCGATCTAATCCGCACGGTGCAGAACCTGATGAAGCGCAAGAACGCCTTCGACGCGATCATCGTGGAGACCACCGGCGTCGCCGACCCGGCCCCTGTCGCGCAGACTTTCTTCATGGACGACGATGTGCGCGCGGCTGCCAAACTTGACGCTGTCGTTGCCGTGGTCGATGCCCGCCATGTTCTGCAGCGGTTGGAAGACACCGAAGAGGCCGAAGACCAGATCGCCTTTGCCGACGTGATCCTGATCAACAAGACCGATCTCGTTTCGGCCGAAGAACTGGCCAACGTCGAGGCGCGCATCCGCTCGATCAATCCGTATGCCGTGCTTCATCGAAGCGAGCGGTGCGGTATCGATATCGCCAAGGTTCTCGACCGGGGTGCGTTCGATCTCGACCGTATCCTGTCTCTCGATCCGCATTTCCTGGAGCATGGCCACCATGCCGATGAATGCGGGCCCGACTGCGACCATGATCACCACCACCATCATGACCATGATCATCATCATGGGCACGATCATGATCACGGGCACGGGCACGGGCACGGGCATCACCATCATCACCATGAAGATCCCCATTCGGTGAAGAGCATATCGCTGAAGGCAGGCGATCTCGACCCCAACATGTTCTTTCCATGGATCAACCAGGTGACGCAGGTTCAGGGGCCGAATATCCTGCGCCTGAAGGGCATCCTTGCCTTCAAGGGCGATCCGCAACGATATGTCATCCAGGGCGTTCACATGATTGTTGAAGGCGATCATCAGCGCGACTGGAAAGAGGACGAGCCGCGCGAAAGCCGCCTGGTGTTCATCGGCCGCGATCTCAACTGGGATGTTCTGAAAGACAGTTTCCAGGCCTGCGCCGCGCAATAAGGAAGAAGACACTTGCCGACAGTTGCTCCCGTTGAGGTGGATGGCTACGTCGTCCGCGCCGGCTATCTGATAGACACGGCCTTTTTTGCGTCCGGAGAAGGCGACATCGTTCTTTCCGGAGAGGGCGAAACGAAACTGAGACCTCACAAGGCGGGACTTCTGTCGGCCGAGCCGACTGTCGACGGCAAGGGGTTGATCACGTCCGGCGACGATGGCTGCATCTTTGTGAGTGCGGCGGACGGGTCGAGCGAATGCGTTGCCGAACGGCCGCGCAAGTGGATCGATCTGATTGCCGCCGGCCCCTCCGGTGCGCTTGCCTTTGCCAGCGGTCGCACTGCCTGGGTGCGTTTTGCAGACGGACGGGAAAAGGAATTTGCCCATGACCGGGCTGTCGGAGGGCTCGCCTTCGCGCCCAAGGGCATGCGGCTCGCGGTCGGGCGCTACGACGGCGTAACGCTCTGGTGGGCCGGTACGGAGGGGGCGCCGGTCGAGCTGAGCTGGAAGGGCGCTCATCTCGGGGTAAGCTTCTCGCCTGACGGCAAGTATGTCGTCTCCGCGATGCAGGAAAACGCGTTGCATGGCTGGCGCCTGTCGGACAGCCAGGACATGCGCATGACGGGCTACCCGGCCAAGGTCAAATCGTTCAGCTGGTCGGTCAAGGGACGGTATCTGGCAACGTCCGGTGCCAATGCCGCGATCCTCTGGCCGTTCTTCGGCAAGACCGGACCGATGGGGCAGACGCCCTTGCAGTTGGGCACAAGGGGCGACAACCTGGTCAGCGCCGTTGCCTGCCATCCGAAGGAAGATGTCGTTGCGGTCGGCTATCAGGACGGAATGATCCTGATGTGCCGGTTTGAAGACAATGCCGAAGTGCTGCTCCGGCGGCCGGGCCTCGGCCCGGTGTCGACGATGACCTGGGACACCGATGGCGTTCGGCTGGTCTTTGGAACGGAAACCGCAGAAGCCGGGATAATCAGTCTCCAGGACTGACCGCCAGAGACCGGCAAGGGAGGTCCTGACATCCGATGGCACGTATCATGATGCTGATCGCCATGCTGCTGAGTGGAACCGCGACCTCCCAGTTGCCGGAGTTCACGCAGCAATACCGCCAGCGGCTTGGCGGTGCCATCGATGCTCTTGAAGAAATACTGGCCGACTTCAACCGCGATGCCGCCCGCCACGGGCTGACACCGGCAGAAGCCATTGCGCGCCAGAAATCCTCCGAGGATCCCTTCATCAGGTCGCGCGGCGACAGCATGCTGAATGCGGAAATCCGTTTGAGCCGCCTGAAACTGCAGCGTGCAGAACTGGAAACGGCTGGGCCGCTGGACCGGATGATCATCTTTGCACGCGGCTTCGACCCAACCCTGGCGCAGGCAACGGCCTCGGACTATGAGCCCGCCGTGCCGGTGACACCGGCCGGATTTGCCAGTGCCGGTGTTGGAGCGCTTGGCGGGCTTCTCGTGATGCGCCTTCTGATCGGCGCGGCCCGCGTTGGTCGCCGGAAAAGGCCCGTCCGGGACTGACCTTCCGGCCGGAGGCCGCTCGGCGGAGCCTTTGACCGTCCGCTGAAAAATGCGCTAAGCAGTGTCTTTGCGATGGCCCGAACGGGAAGGATACCGGATGGACGCAATTACGCGGATGCGCTGCTTCATTCAAGTTGTCGATTCAAATGGATTTTCCGCAGCGGCCCGTGAAATGGGGCGGTCCAAGGCTCTGGTTTCCAAATATGTGGGCGAGCTGGAAGACGAACTGGGCGTGCGTCTTTTGAACCGGACCACACGTCAGGTGTCCCTCACCGAAGTCGGGGAGGCCTATTACAAGGAAGCATCGGAAATCCTTCAGCGGATCGATGATCTGCAAGCTTCCGTGCAGTCTTCGCATCAGGAGGTGCGTGGCCGGTTGCGCGTGTCCGCGCCGCGTTCGATGGGTGACGACCTTTTGAACCAGGCGATGATGCAATTTCTTGTCCGCTATCCGGAGATCAACCTGGATCTCAGGCTGGAAGACCGCTTCGTCGATCTTGTGGAAGAAGGCTTCGACCTAGCCGTCCGGGTCGCACAGCTGGAGGATTCCAGCCTGATCGCCCGAAAGATTGCCCCCTTCCGGACCGTGGTTTGCGCGACGCCCAAAACCGTCGAAACCTATGGCGCCCCCAATGTGCCCGCAGATCTGTCCACGCGGCCCTGCATCATCGACACGAACTATCGCTACAAACAGAACTGGGCTTTCCACACCAACGGCGAGCGAACCTCGGTTACGGTCAAGGGTCCGCTGGAAGTCAACAGCGCTGCCGCGGCGCGAGACGCAGCGCTCTGTAACCTCGGGTTTCTGCGGACGCCGCTGTTTTTCGTGTCCAAGGAGATTCGCGACGGCAGGCTGGTTCTGCTGCTGGAGTCGCACGAAGAGCCGATGCGTGGTATTTATGCAGTGTATCCGCATCGGCGGCATCTAAGCGCAAAGGTGCGGGCCTTTGTTGATTTCCTGGTCGAATGGTATTCGTCCGGTCAGAATGCCGACTGAATTTTTTTAACATGTGAATTAACTTGAGCGTGCTCGATAATTCGTCTCGAGCCTGAATTCGCAGGCCCTTTAATACTTTGCTGGATTAATATGGTCTGGAAATTACTTTATTTGGGTTTTTAAGGGAAATTACTTAGAATATCTTTTGGTGAAGGTTTTCCTTGAAAAACACATATGTAAATCCCAAGGTTTATTTATGGAAAACGCGCAAGAGCACATCGCCGCCCGTCTTGAAGAGGTCTTCTGGAGCCGTGGGTTCGCCGAGCCGAGCGTTCCTGAGCTGAGGGCAGGCGCCGGTGTCAGCATGCGGACGCTTTACCGTCATTTCCCATCGCGCGAAGCGATGGTGCTGGGTGCTCTTGAATATCGGCACAGGCGCTATCTGTCCTATGTGCGCGAAGGTGTGACGTCTCCCGGAATTGATGCCGCCGTTCAGCTGTTCGACAAGCTCGGGGGCTGGATGCGCATGACCGCGGGCAAGGAATGCATGTTCCGTCAGGCGCTTGCCGCAAATCCCGACAGCACCGAAATCGCGGCAATGGTCAAGCGGCACAAGGGTGAGCTTCTGCAATTCTTCGGCGAGTTGAGCGGGCAGGAGAGCTTTGCCTCACGGCTCTACCTGCTCCACGAAGGCGTCACGGCCTGTTATGCCGAAATGGGCGAAGTGGCCGTGGAAGACGCCAAAACGCTCGTGAAGCAGATGTTCAAAGCCTCGAACGAGAGCCAGTTTTCCTGATCCCTGATCCATTCTGGGTTTGAGGCGTTTGCTCGTGCATTGCCGAACTTCGTGCCGACCATACAAAGCCGGTAATCGGGGCAAGGCCATCGACGGCAGCTCCTGGCCGCCGTCTTTGTCAGTCTTCAATGGTGCTCAGGCGGCCTTTGCTTTCGCCAGACGTTCTTCCGCCATTGTGTCCGCCACCTGTTCCGGCGTGGTGTTCTCTTGCGATGCCCGGTCGAAGATCTTTGCCAGCGTTTCGCCGATCGCGATGGTTTTATCCCGAACCACGTTGTCGCCGCTGTTTGCGGTTGCCAGCGCGATGGAAATCACGCCTCCGGCGTTGATTGCATAATCCGGCGCATAAAGGATGCCACGCTTTTTCAGTGCTACGCCGTCCGCCGGGGTCTGCAACTGGTTGTTGGCAGCGCCAGCCACGATTTTGGCCTGGATTTGCGGAACCGTGCGCGCGTTGAGACCTGCGCCAAGTGCACAGGGCACAAAGATGTCTGCCTCGACCATATGGGCTTCAGCCGGATCCACCGCGGTTGCGCCGAACGCATCAATGGCACGCAGAACGGCCGGTGCGTGAATGTCGGAAACGATGAGCCTTGCGCCGGCTTGGTGAAGCTGGCGGGCTACGTCAAAGCCGACATGGCCAAGGCCCTGCACGGAAACGGTCTTGCCGGACAGATCGCTGCTGCCGAAGACAAATTTGGCGGATGCCTTGATGCCTTCAAAAACACCGAGAGCCGTATAGGGCGAAGGGTCGCCGAGGCCGGTCGCCTTTGTGCCGCGCACATGATCGGTCTGACGGGCGACGGCTTCCATGTCATCCGGCGACACACCAACATCTTCCGCGGTGATGTAAGTGCCGGACAGGCGCTCCACGTGGCGGCCGAATGCTTCCATCAGCGCTTCGGATTTGTCACGGCGCGGGTCCGCGATGATGACAGCCTTGCCGCCACCGAGATCGAGGCCGGCAAGGGCGTTCTTGTAGGTCATGCCTCGGGACAGCCGCAGGGCATCCGTCAGGGCATCCGCAGGATGTTCGTAGGGCCAGACGCGACAGCCGCCAAGCGCCGGACCAAGCGTGGTGTCGTGGACGGCGATGATTGCCTTCAGGCCCGTGGCCTTGTCCTGGACGAAAACGATGTCTTCGTGATCGCCCATCTCGGGGTGGTCGAAAACGGCGCTGTGGTGAACAGATTTATGCAAGGCGTTCATGGCTGGCTCGATAATTGGGTTATTGTTGTGAATATTTTAGGCCTGATATCGGGAATATTGTCTTTTATCTTCTCAGTAGAAGGTCAAACTGAGCACAAACATTCCAATAGTCGAGCTTGGGTGTGAAAATATTTCCGGAAGCGTTTCGCGTTGCGAAAGTGTCGCGGTCATCTTCCTGCCGTCTTCTCTGGTCAAACAACGCCCTGCGTGTCATGTAAACTTATTACATCTGATCAGTGGGTGATCCTGTTGCGCTTGCTCTCCGCTTTCACGGCCAAGGTTCTACCTGCGGCCTCTCGCCCGTTCCTGCTCGGCCTGGGCCTTTTGATGGCTGCCCTTTCGAGCGCCAGCGCGCATCCGCATGTTTTCGTCGAGGCCAGAAGCAAGCTGGTGTTTGACGATGCGGGGCTGGCGGTCGCCATTCAGCATGTGTTTCGTTTCGACGACGCGTTTTCCGCATTTGCGATCCAGGGCTTCGACAAGGATGGCGACGGTCACTATTCCCGCGAGGAGTTGAGTGAACTGGCGAAGGTGAATGTGGAGAGCATGGCCGACTACGGCTATTTCACTTTCGGCGACAACACCCGTGTCGAATTCGATTTCGGCGCTCCGACAGACTACTGGCTGGAAGTGGTCAAGGTTCCGCTCAAGGACTATTGGGTGATGAAACCCGAGGACTTCGAGGCCATGGAGGAAGATGTCCGCATGAACGGCGGCTCCATGCCGGAAGATGTGAACCTCCTGGAACTGCATTTCACCTTGCCGTTCAAACAGCCCAGCGATGCCAAGGACCTGATCACGCTCGATGTCTACGATCCGACGTATTACGTCGATTTTCGCTTCGGTGCCGGCGATGACGCCCTGGGAACGAAGAATGCGCCCGGCACCTGCCGTGTGAGCCGCAAGGAACCGCCGCCTCTCGATGACGCCGAAGCCTATGCACTTGCGCAGATCGGCGCCGACCAGAGGGACCTTCCGCCGGAACTTCAGTCTGTCGCCGCTTCGCAGGTCAACCAGATGCTGGTTGCCTGCGGCGATGCCATAGCTGCCGCGAATTCCTCGTCCGGAACGCCGGAAGGGGCGACGCCAGACACCACGTCAACCCGCTCCGATGCTACCTCCAGCACCTCCAATCCGCCAAGCGATGCGGCGGCTGCGATCTCGGCTGCGCTCGATACGGCAAAACCTGCGGAACAAGCGGAACAAGTGGCACAGCAAGCGGCTGCGCCGAAGGCAGGTTTCCTCGACACGGTGTTCGGCACGATTGCGGTCAAGCAGAAAGAATTCTACCAGGCGCTGGTCGCCAGCCTCAGGTCCTTCCGCAACAATCCGCATGCCGCCTGGCTGCTGATGGGGCTTTCCTTTGCCTATGGCATTTTCCATGCGGCGGGCCCGGGCCACGGCAAGGCGATCATCACCTCCTATGTGGTTGCCAACAACGAGACCCTTCGCAAGGGCATCATTCTGTCGTTTGCTTCGGCCTTCGCCCAGGCCGTGACAGCTATCGTGCTTGTTGGCGGACTGGCTGTGGTCTTCAATCTGACCAGCATCGCGATCCAGGATACGGCGCGGTGGTTTGAAATCGGGTCCTATGTGCTGATCACGGGTCTCGGGGGCTGGCTGTTGTGGCAGAAGGCGCTCCGTCCGCTGGCAGTCAGCCTGGCCGCGCGGCAATCCGGCTCCGAGTTCGCCCTTGCGGGGGCATCGGCTGCCGGTCATCACGGTCATGGTCACAGCCATGACGGCCACCATCACCATCATGGTCACGATCATCACCACCATCATGAAATCGGCGCGGATGGTGTCTGCGCGACCTGCGGCCATGCCCATGCACCAACGCCGGACATGCTGCAAGGCAGGATTACCCTGGGCCGAGCGGTTTCGATCATTTTCGCAGTGGGCCTGCGGCCCTGTACCGGCGCGCTGGTGGTTCTGGTCTTTGCCCTGTCCCAGGGCATGATTGCCGCCGGCATCGCCTCCACGCTGGCGATGGCGGTTGGAACCGGCATCACCGTTTCGCTGCTGGCAGGCATGGCGGTCGGGGCCAAGGAACTTGCGGTGCGGCTTTTCGGCGAAGGCAGCCCGATGGCGCGCAAGGTGCACCGGACGATCGAAATCGTCGGCGCAGCCATTGTCTTCCTGCTGGGCCTCACATTGCTGATTGCAACTTTCGGCTGGGGCTGATGCTCCTTCGCCTCAGGGCCGGGTCATAGTCCCAGACGTTTCACGCGGTAGGCGCGTACGGCATCGCCGAAGGCGGCAAACAGCTTTTTTGACGGGCCATCCGTGGACACCCAATATTCCGGGTGCCACTGGGTTGCCAGCACATAGCCGGGGCTGTCCTTGATGGAGGCGGCCTCGATTGTGCCGTCTTCAGCCGCCGCTTCCGTTATCATTCCATTGCCCAATTTGCCGACGGCCTGTCGGTGGAGCGAGTTCACTTCAATCGGCTCATCGCCCACAACGGCCGCCAGGCAGCTGCCTTCAGTGACTTCCACCGGGTGGGCGATCCGGAAACGTTCGTCCTGACGTTCGGATGTCGGTGCGCGGTGATCGCCGCGGCCCTCAAGGGTCTGGATCTCGGTCAGCAGAGTGCCGCCGAGGGCAACATTCAATTCCTGCATACCCCGGCAGATGGCAAAGACGGGAATACCGCGTTCGACAGCGCGCTTGAGCAGCGGCAGTGTCGTGGAATCGCGGGACGGGTCGTATGGGCCGTTTTCTTCCGTCGGCTCCTCGCCATAAAGTTCGGGATTGACGTTGGAGCGGGAGCCGGTCGCAAGCACGCCGTCGACCTGATCCAGAGCCGCATCCAGATCCAGATCGGCGCCAAGCGAGGGCAGGATCATCGGGATGGCGTCGGAGCCTTTCAGAACGGCCTGAAGATATGTCGAGGTTGCTGCGTGCCAGTTATAGCCTTCGATCGTTTTCACATCGGCGGTTACCAGGACGAGTGGTTTGGTCATTTTATGCCTGTCAGATGGGAGACCCGCGTCTCCGGAAGAGTTTGGCTAGGGTGTGGACCCATAGATGAAGACGAAATGGCATGATAAACGGGTCCACGCCCCAACAGATTTAGCCGAGCCGGATCAGTCCAGCAATCCCAGATCCTGCGCGACCTTGTAGAGCTGGGCGGCATTCTTGTTGCCGACCTTCTCGCGCAAGTTCAGGCGGTGGGATTCGACAGTGCGCACGCTGATGCCCAGCTCCTTGGCGACTTCCTTGTTGGGCTGGCCTTTTGCAATGGCCGTCAGGACCTGGCGCTCCCGGTCGGTCAGGCCGTAAGGGTCTTCGACTGGCGCGGAGGTGCCGGCGCCGACGAGGGTCGGACCGACAGCGGAGGAGAAATAATAACCGCCATTGGCGACGCTGGTGATGGCGGTGATCATCTCGGCGGCTGAAATATCCTTCAGGATGTAGCCGCGCGCACCTGCCTGCACGACGCCGCGCACATATTCCGGGTTGTCATAGATCGACAGGATCAGCACCGCGATTTCAGGCAGCGACTTGCGCATCTGGGTTGCCGCTTCCAGTCCGTTCATCACCGGCATGGAAACATCCATCAGAAGAACGTCCGGGCGCAGATCACGGGCGAGCGTCAAGGCCTCGCGGCCGTTCGTTGCTTCACCCACAACTTCCAGGTCAGCGACCTTTTGCAGCCTGGCGCGGATGCCATCGCGAACGAGTTCATGGTCGTCTGCCAGAAGCACGCGGATGGGTCTTTTGAGCGATCGCGGTGAAGGTGAATGCACTGTCATCTTTTCATCATGCCGCTTTTGCCGCCGCATTGTCGAGCGGCATCTGGACCTTGATACGGGTGCCGCCGGACGCACGCCGGCTGAGGGTCAGCCGGCCGCCGTAGGTCTCGATCCGTTCCCGCATGTTGCGGAAACCGAGGCCGCCGGACTTCGGCAGGGGGCGCGGCAGGCCGACGCCGTTGTCTTCCACCGAGAGAACCAGTTGCTGCACGCCAACCTTGAGCGAAATTGCGACTTCACTGGCGTGGGAGTGGCGAGCGACATTTGTCATGCACTCCTGCACAACGCGGTAGAGCGCGGTCTTGGCGCCCTCCGACAAGCGGCTGTGGCATTGCTCGGCCTGCACGTTGACGGTAATGCCGGACTGGTTCTGGAATTCCTTGCCGAGACTGCCGAGCGCAGCGGCAAGGCCCATGTCGTCAAGGACACTGGGTCTGAGATCTCGCGATATCCGCCTGACCTCGGCAATGGTGCCATCGAGCGTTTTCAGGCATTTGGCTGCCTGGGCCTGAAGCTCCGGTTCGCGGTTGGCCTCGCTGTGGATCATTTCCACGCCGTAGCGCACGGACACCAGAAGCTGGGAAATACTGTCGTGCAGCTCAGTGGACACACGTTTGCGCTCCTGTTCCTGCACCTGGAATATCCGGTTGGTCAGCTCCTTCAGTTTGCTGTCGGCAAAACGTTGTTCGGAAAACCGCACTCCGGCAATCAGAAAGCCGGCGATGACGATGGCCGCAAGCGTGATCATGAAGGTCACGAACAGGGTCTGGCGGATGGAACGGGCAAAATCCGTGCGGATGGCGGTTACTTCGCGGGCGATGTCGTCGGTGTAAAGGCCCGTTCCCAGCATCCAGCCCCATTTTTCCAGCAGAATGGCATAGCCGAGCTTTTCCTCCACCGTGCCTGTCGAGGGTTTGTGCCAGACATACTGGTGGAAGCCGCCGCCGTTCTTTGCGGCCTCGATCAAATTGCGAATGACGAAGTCGCCGTTGTCGTCCTGAAGGTCCCACCAGTTGCCGCCCACAAGGTGCGGCAGTTTGGGGTGCACCAGATTGGTGCCGTCGAGCGTATAGACAAAGAAATAGCCGTCATAGTCGAAGGTCAGATGCTGGAGGATCTCCTTGACCCTTTCCTGCGCCGCCTCCCGTCCACCCGGCTCCTCCTTGTAGATCTGCTCGATCGAAGTGAGGACGAGACTGACGTAGTTTCGAATTTCCTGACGCTTGTAGGACAGGATGCGCTGTTCCACAGCCCGGGTCTGGGTGTTGATCAGTTCCCGCGACTGATAGTAGGTGGCCGCGCCGATCAGGACGGAGACGGCTATCAATGGCAGAATCGTGATGAGAAGCAATTTGGTCTTGAAGGTCACGAATTTTGCTCTCTTGTTGCGCAATTGCGCGCCAAACGATCATCTCTCTTGCTTGGTTCTCGGTAGTAATACTGAGAAGCTGCGCAGAACCACGAATAGCGCTTCAGACGCTCGGTCAACTAGACATACTTCGAGATCGGTGCAAGTGTGTACCCGGTCCGAAATCGGGTCCGATTAGGGAGGAAACTAATGGATCGTCGTTCGTTTATCAAAAAGGCTGGTATTGGCGCCGGCGGTGTTGCCGCTGGGTCCCTGCTTGCCGCTCCGGCAATCGCGCAGGGCACCAAGGAAATGGTCATCGTGTCCACCTGGCCGCGCGACTTCCCGGGTCTCGGCATTCCGGCACAGCGCCTGGCAGCCCGTATTGCAGAGCTGACCGCAGGTCGCCTCAATGTTCAGTATTTCGCCGCTGGCGAACGCGTTGGAGCCTTCGACTCCTTCGATGAAGTCGCTTCCGGCAACGCTCAGGCCTACATTGGCGCCGACTACTACTGGAAAGGCAAGCATCCGGGCTGGGCAGCCTTCACTGCCGTGCCGTTCGGCCTGACCCAGGCTGAAATGGACGCCTGGATCAAATACGGCGGCGGCCAGGAACTGTGGGATGAGCTGGCTGGTGAATTCGGCCTGAAGAACTTCGCCATGGGCAACACCGGCGTTCAGATGGGCGGTTGGTTCAACAAGGAAATCGAAACCGCTGACGACCTGAAGGGTCTGAAGATGCGTATTCCGGGTCAGGGCGGCGACGTCATGGCGAAACTCGGCGCGTCTCCGGTGTCCCTGCCGGGCGGCCAGATCTACGAAAACCTTGTTTCCGGCGCGATCGATGCGACTGAGTGGGTTGGTCCGTTCAACGACTACTTCATGAAGTTCTACGAAGCTGCCAAGTACTACTACTATCCGGGTATGCACGAGCCGGGCGCAATGCTTGCTCTGGGCATGAACAAGGCATTCTGGGACGGCCTCGACAAGGTTGATCAGCAGATCATCATTGCAGCGTGTGCGGAAGAAAACTCCAACACGATGGCTGAAACCAACGCCAACAACGGTAAGTACCTGAACCGCCTGATCAATGAGCACGGCGTCGAACTGCGCGAGTTCTCCGACGAGATCTACGACAGCTTCGGTGAAGCCGCTCAGGAAGTTCTGGAAGAAGCGATGGATCATTCCCCGCTGTCCAAGAAGATCTTCGAGAGCGTCATCAACGCGCGTCAGGAAATCGGCAGCTACATGGCAATCGCCGATATCGCCTACAGCAACAAGCGTAACCGTTACCTCGGCATTCCGAAGTAACTGGTAGAGCGATTAAAAGGGGCGGGAGTATTCCCGTCCCTTCTTCATTGACAAAGACAAAAAAGGCACAGCCACGATGACGGCCTTGGACACTGTTCAAGACGGCTCGCCTGTTATGAATTCCGGTGGTCAAGCCTCGCCGGAGAGCGCCCGCTTCTTCCGCCTGTGCGGCTGGGTCGTATTGGCGATCATGACGGCGTATCTGCTCAACAACTACCTGACCTACTGGCGAGACCTTCCAGGTATCGCGCCCATCTTCGGTGGCGCGGCCAACGGCTCCATGCCGATTCTCTGGTCCTGGTTGCAGCTTGCGCTTTATGCGGCGCTGATCCTGCTGGCCTTCGGCTATGTGCGGACGAATGGAAACACGCTGCGTGAAGACAGCGTCCGCATCAGCAACATCAACGCCTATCTGATCAGGGCCTGCTTCTTTGCCGTGCTGATCGTCGGACTGGTCGACAGCGCCATCTCGTTCCTGCGCATCGAGGGGTTTCTGCCCGATGTGGTTGGACAGACGCTCGCAGATGATCTCGGCAGGTCCCAGTTCCGCGGCCCTTATGTGCATATGCCGCTGATCGCACTGTCCTTCGTGATCGCGGCCTTCACGCGCACACTCGGTTTCACCTGGCTCGCGCTGCTGGTGGTCGCCGCCGAGCTGATCATCGTGATCGGCCGCTTCGTGTTCTCCTATGAACAGGCCTTTCTCGCCGATCTTGTCCGGTTCTGGTATGCGGCATTGTTCCTCTTCGCCAGTGCCTACACGCTGCTTGAGGAAGGGCACGTGCGGGTCGACATCCTTTATGCGGGCATGTCGAGCAAGGCCAAGGGCATCGTCAACGCCGTCGGATCGGTCGTGCTCGGCATCAGCCTTTGCACCGTTATCCTGGTCATCGGTATGGGCGGCAAGCAGAACATCATCAACAGCCCGATCCTGACATACGAGACCACGCAGGCCGGTTTCGGTCTTTACGTGAAATATCTCATGGCGGGTTTCCTTGGCGTCTTCGCCGTTTCCATGATGATCCAGTTCGTGGCCTATTTCCTGGACGCGGTTGCCGATATTCGCGGCGAACCGGGCGGCCGGGATCATGACAGCCATACTGTTCAATAGAGCCTGACGAGACCGCTTGATATGGAACTCTTTTTCCTTCTTCTCCTCGTCGTCCTGATGGCGATCGCGCTTGGGTCCGGTTTCCCGGTTGCCTTCGCGCTCCCCGGATCGGCCATCCTGACCATCGGCATCGCTGCCGGCTCGGGGTATCTGTTTGCCGGGGATCCCGGCGCCTATTTCTCTCACGGCGGCCCTAGCCAGTGGCTCAGCGCGGGGGTCACGAACTTCCGAGGGATCTACTGGGAGGCCGAGCGAGATACGCTCATAGCCATTCCGCTGTTCGTGTTCATGGGCATCATGCTGCAGCGGTCGAAAATCGCTGAAGATCTGCTGGTGACCATGGCGCGGCTGTTCGGCCCGGTGCCGGGCGGCCTTGGTATCTCCGTGGTTTTCGTTGGCGCGCTTCTGGCGGCCACCACCGGCATCGTCGGGGCAACCGTCGTTGCCATGGGCCTGATCTCGCTGCCGGCCATGCTGCGCAACAAGTACTCGGTGCCGCTGGCAACGGGCACCATCGCCGCCTCCGGTACGCTGGGTCAGATCATTCCGCCGTCCATCGTGCTGATCATTCTGGCCGACCAGCTTGCCAGCGCGGTCGATCAGGCCGGTTCGCTGCGCCAAACGCTCTACAAGGCGAGCACCGGTGAACTGTCGATGCCGTCGGATTATTCGGTGGTCTCCACCAGTGCCGGCGAAATGTTCCTGGGCGCTTTCCTGCCGGGCCTCGTCCTGGTTGGCCTCTACATGCTGTTCATCCTGGGCTTTGCGCTGATGAACCCGAAGTCGGCGCCGGCCGTCCATGAAGAAGGCACCTTCACCCGTGCGTTCGCGGGCAAGGTGGTGCTGACCCTGGTGCCGCCGCTGGCACTGATCTTCCTGGTGCTTGGCTCGATCATCGCCGGTGTTGCCACCGTGAACCAGGCCGGTGCCATCGGTGCCGTTGGTGCAATGGTCATGGCGGGGTACCGCCTTCGGGATGGCAAGCGAGGGGCCTACAGCCCGGCGATCATCGCCATTGTGGCCTTGCTCGGCCTGGCCGTGGTTGTCAGCTTCTTCGGTTCGGTCAACATCAAACTGATCCAGACCAGCGACGATGTGCTTGCCCTGATCCTGGCGATCATCGCCGTTTCGCTGCTTCTGATCGCGATCCTGTGGTCCGGCTGGCGCACGCTGAAGTTCGAGAACACGCTGCGCGGGGTGATGGTGGAAACCGCCAAGACCACCGCACTGGTGTTCATCATTCTTCTGGGCGCCGCCATGCTGACCTCGGCCTTCCGTGCCTTCGGCGGGGAAGAGCTGGTCAAGAACTTCCTGCAGGGTCTGCCGGGCGGGTTCTGGGCCCAGTTCCTGATCGTGATGCTGGTGATCTTCATCCTCGGCTTCTTCCTCGATTTCATCGAGATTGCCGTGGTTGTGGTGCCGATCGTTGCTCCGATCCTGCTTGCCGATCCTGAAGCCAACGTCACCGCCGTGTGGCTGGGCGTGATGATCGGCCTGAACATCCAGACCTCGTTCCTGACACCACCCTTCGGCTTCGCGCTGTTCTATCTGCGCGGTGTTGCCCCCGCGGTGGTCAAGACGCTGGACATGTACAAGGGTGTGGTTGCGTTCATCTGCCTGCAGTTGCTTGCACTTGGCATCGTCGGGCTGTACCCGCAGCTGGTGAACTACCTGCCGAACCGCTCGTCGCTCCTGTCCGAGACAGCGCCGCCGCCGAAGAACCCGCGTCTGCAGTACTGCATGGAAACGCTCATCTATGAGGACTTCCAGCAGAATGGCGACAAGATCCTGTCTGCGATCCAGTCGATGGAATCCGTTGACATGAGCTATCTGCCGGAAGATCTGCGCGACGATGTCATGGAAGGGCTGGAAAAGGCGAAGGAAGCCTTGCCGCAGATGGAAGCCATCCATTCCGCAGAGGCGGATGTTGCGGCCGCGGCGGGTGCCTATAAGCCGATCCATACCGAGGTTCGCGCCATCGAACGCGATGCCCTCCGACTTGATGAACGTATCGCCGATCTTCAGGTGATCGTTGATCGCTCGGGTGAGACCGGTATCTACACCGCCGCACAGGGCGAACGCGCTCAGGCTCGTATCGAAGAGTTGAAAGCCCGGCACGACGCTCTGATGGCGCAGATCCCGTCCGACTGGAAGGACACCTACGCAACCTTCGCCAAGATCCAGAAGGCAGAGGATATGGCCAGGTTGACCTACCGCCGCACTGTGGACCAGGCCTATGAGCCAATCCTTGAGCTTGAAGCAATCCTCAAGAGTGCTGATCTGGTCGCAAGCTTCAAGCCGGAACTGGAAGCCCTGAAGGCCGAGGTGCCGACGCTTGAGCCGAAGGCTGCCGAAGAGGCGATTTCGGCCATGCGGTCGCGGGTCGGTGAGGCGGAAGGCACGAGTGATATTCGCGATGGCCTGAACGAAGCCCGCAAGATCATGCGCAGCCGTGAGCCGAATGCGGAAGAAGCTGTCGCGGAAATCGACAAGTCGATTGCGGCGCTCGATGCGGATCTTGCCTGGCGCCGGAAAGGGGCCGAGGAGATCCTGCCGAAACTGGATGCCTTCGATGAGGTCGTGGCGTCCAACATCGGAGTGAGAGCGCAAAATCGTCTGCCGACGGACATGGCGCTTGATGTTGCCGGATGTCTGTCCAGCCACCGGGATATCAGCCTGAGCTTCTGATCCTGATGTGCCGGAAATTGGAAAGCGGGAGGAGAAATCCTCCCGCTTTTTGTTTGACTAACGTCAATTGAGATTGCCGATCAGCGGCGATTTCGGTGCGGTTGCCTTTCAGCCGGGCTCAGAGTGGAACGGACCGCGGAGACAGAATGTCCCGGTTTCGTCTCAGCTCCACTTCACATCGCAGGCAAGCATGTAGCCGGAACCATAGATGGTTCGGATGTGGGCCGGCTCGTTCTTGCGGTTGAGCTTCTTGCGGATGCGCGAAATGCGCACGTCGATCGACCGGTCAAGGCTCTCGTCGCGGCCGCCATGCTCCAGCAGATAATCGCGGGAGAGCACACGCTTGGGTGCTCTCAATAGCGCCTCCAGCAAGGTGGCCTCGCCGGTTGACAGGAACGTTTCCTCTCCCTCCGGCGAGGTCAGGCAATGGGAGGCGGGCTGGTAGCTCCATCCCTCGAACCTGGCGCAGTCGACGCTCGCCTTTTTTGAAGGCTGATCGGAAGAGCGGCGCAGGATCGAACGGATGCGGGCGACCACTTCACGCGGATCGAACGGCTTGACTACATAATCATCGGCGCCCAGTTCCAGCCCCATGACACGGTCGGTCGAATGCCCGCGCGCCGACAGAACGATGATCGGCACCGAGGACCGGCGTCTGATCTCGTTGATGAGGGCCATGCCCTCCATATCGGGCAAGCCAAGGTCGACGATACACGCGTCCGGCGTTTCCAGGCTAAGCGCGGTCAGCATCTGCGCGGCCGTTGCAAAGACCTTGCCCTCCATCTCGAACTGGAGAAGGGCATCCAGAAGCAGGTTACCGATCTCCGGTTCGTCATCGACAATGAAAACTGTGCGTTTGGCTGCCTGGAGGGAGCGTGTCTGCAAGGCGCGTTCCTGTGTCCTGGTTCAAAGGGTGCCGGTTGCGATCCATCGGATGGATCGCTTGAGCGCAGAAGCCTGGCAACTGCGCGCGGCAAGCGGGAAAGGATTTCCAGAGCCGGTCGGATGGATCATCAGCAATATTCCTTGCAGTACCATCAGGCTGAATCTGGTGCGGTTGAGAGAATCTTCTGCAGCGTGTCTGCAAGTTGAGCATCTGCGAAAGGTTTCGCCAAGACCGGAAATTCACAGGCGCTTTCCTGTCCTGCAAGGTCCGACCAGTCGGCGTAGCCGGACATCAGCGCGATGCCGAGGTCTTGCCGCTTCTGCTGGATTTCCCGTGCCAGGGCCAGACCATTGATCTGTCCCGGCATGATGATGTCGCTGAGAACGGCGCGCAGTTCCGGAAGGTCCAGGGCCAGGCTGCGGGCATCCTCCGCATTTTCGGCCCGTAAAACCGCATAGCCGAGATTCTGCAGCTGGTCGGTCACCGTGTTGGCGACATCCGGATCGTCCTCCACGAGGAGCAGAAGTTCGCCCTGGCCGGGCTTCAAGGGTGCTGCTTCGCCCGTCTCCGCGTCCGCCCCGTTGGAGGCGGCAATGCGCTGGTAGGGCAGATAAAGGGTCAGATAGGTGCCGACGCCGAGGGCGCTGGAAATGTGGATCGCGCCGCCGGACTGGCGAATGAACCCATAGACCATGGACAGTCCAAGACCGCTGCCGGTGCCAAAGTTCTTGGTGGTGAAAAAGGGTTCGAAGACCCTTAGCTGCGTTTCCGCATCCATGCCGCCGCCGGTGTCGCCTACGGTGATGCGCGCAAATTTGCCGGGTGGGATGCCCAGATCGTCCGCCTCGCGTGCATCCAGTTCGCAGGTGTCCAGCGCGATAGTCAGCGCTCCGCCTTCCGGCATTGCGTCGCGTGCGTTGAAGGCCAGGTTGATCAGCGCGGTTTCCATCTGTGTCGGATCGATGCAAGCGCCGATTTCGGAGTTCTCAGCGGTGATCGTGACCTCCACCGCAGGCGGCAAGGACCCTTCAAGCAGGCGACCAGCGCTGGCGATCACCTTGGCCAGAGACACGTTCTGCGGATCGATGGCCTTGCCGCGGCTGAAGGCGAGGAGGCGCTGGATCAGGTCCGATCCGCGCTTGGTCGCCTCAAGCATCGGCGAGAGCTTGCTGTCGAGCGTTTCACGGTCGAGCGGTGTATCCATACGTCCGAGGGACAGAAGATTGCCCATCAGGATGGCGAGAAGATTGTTGAAGTCGTGCGCAAGACCACCGGTCAGCTTGCCGACGGCATCCATGCGCTGGGATTGCACGAGCGCCGCTTCTGCCTGCTTCTGGTCGGTGGCATCCAGGGACAGCACGAAGATCCCGAGGGTTCGGCCGTCCTTGGTCATGTCGGGAATGAGTGTCGAGCGCATATAGGCTGTGCTGCCGTCCGACCGGTTACGCTGATATTCGTAACTGACAGCATTGCCTTCGAAGGAGCGGTTGATGTGCGGCTCCAGCTCCTTGAAAAGCTCCTCGCCAACCACTTCTGGAGCCGGGCGGCCGGCGATGGAGGCGACCGAGTGGCCAAACCAGTCGGCATAGCGGCGGTTGGCGAAGCGGAAGACCGGTCCGGGCGACAGATAGGCGATCAGGGCCGGAATGTTGTCCGTGACCAGACGGAGCCAGTCCTCCGACTGCTGCAGCGCGCGGGTGCGCTCTTCCACCGTACGTTCCAGCTTTTCCTGCCGGCGTCGATCTTCGGTGACGTCGGAATAGGTGGTGACGAATCCCCCCTTTGGCAGGGGCGTGCCCGAAACGGCGATCACCTGGCCGTTTGGGCGGATGCGTTCGAAATAATGTGGCTCGAACAGCTTGGCCCGTTCCAGCCGGCGCTGGATCTTGCCTTCGATATCGCCGGGGCCATATTCGCCGCGTTCAGCATTGACGCGCAGGAAAGCCTCCAGATGCGTGCCGCGCCGTGCCAGTTCCTGCGGGAAATCAAGCATTTCCCACAAACCACGATTCCACGCGACAAGTCTGAGGTCGGCGTCGAACGCCGAAAAGCCCTGATTGATGTGGTCAAGCGCCGCCTGCATCAGATCAAGCTGCGTCTTGAGCTGCTGTGTCTCCTCCATGGTGTGAGAGTAAGCCCGAAAAACTGGTTTGACCATTCATCCGAGAAGAGAATGGCGATCCCGGTTTAGAAGACGTGACCCAACGTGACGTGCGGGCCGAAAAAACTTCGCCTTTCGTGATATGCTGTCCAAGTTTTTCTGACTTTGTTTTTCCTGCGATGGAGGCATCCATGCAATTAAAGAAACTTGATCCGAGGCTGCGCCGATATGCAGCCGAGGCGGAAATGAAATCATTTGAAGACGAAACCAATCTTGACGCCTTTCCGTCTGCTCCCGAGTCCCTGGAGAGCGCTTCAACTGGTTCGGCCCCGCTCGGGGAAGTCAGGCGCGTTCTTGTCGAACTACAGACAAAGCATCCCCCCGCGGCATTTGCCGATTTCAACTGGGTGCATGTTGCCGGGAAGATCTATTCCGTGTCCCTTCCCATGAACCGACTGGTGGAGCTGAATGGGCATCCGCTGGTGGAGACGGTTGAGGCCGGGCGGCGCTGGTTTCCGATGCTGGAGAGTTCTCTTGCCGAGACGAAGGCCAATACGGTTCATCACGGCAGTTCGGGGGTTCCGGGCCGCACGGGTGCTGGCGTTCTGGTCGCTATCATCGACTACGGTATGGATTTCACGCTTGACGACTTCCGCAACCCGGATGGCACCACCCGGCTGGCCTTTCTCTGGGACCAGCGACTGGACGCCCGCCAGGGCGAGAGCGCACCGGACGATTTCGCCTATGGGGTGGAATATGGGGCCGACCAGATCAACCAGGCGCTGAATGCGCCCAATCCCTTCAGCGTTGTCCGCCACCAGGCGGAGGCCGGTTCGCACGGCACGCATGTTGCCGGCATCGCGGCAGGCAATGGCCGGTCGCACGATGATGAATTTGCGGAAGGCACGCATCTTGGTGCTGCCCCCGAAGCCACTTTGATTTTCGTTCAGCCGGACACGCGTGACGGGTCGGGAACCTTCACCGATTCGAGCCATGTGGTCGATGCGGTCGCCTACATCATGGGCAAGGCGGATGCACTCGACATGCCTTGCGTCATCAATATGAGCCTCGGGCAGAACGGTGGCAGCCATGACGGGGAAAGCCTTGTCGAACGCGCCATCGATCGACTGCTGGAGCCGTTGGGCCGGGCGTTCGTGAGCGCGGCGGGCAACGAACACATCTGGCACGGGCATGCGGCTGGCAAAATCAAAACGGGTGAAAGCCGGGAACTGCGCTGGAAAACGGGTGGTGGCATGCCTCTGCCCGATGGCTCCGTCACACAGACGGGAACGGACAGGACGTCAAGCGAATTGGAGATCTGGTATTCCAGTGTCGACAGGTTCGCCGTGACCTTGACCGCACCGGACGGGACAAAATACGGGCCGGTAACCCCCGGAAAATCCCTGCTTCAGGATGAGGTCTTCATCGATTCGGAGCGGTTCTCGAGTTTGAACGGGCAGGCGCGGATCTACATGCAACTGGAGGCGCCTTTCGGGCTCGGAATGCTCAGGTCCGGTGTCTGGACCGTAAAACTGGACGCGCTGGAAGGGGAGAACGGCCAGTTCGATGCCTGGATCGAACGTGACCTGCGGGACAAGAAAAATAATTATGCCGACCAATCCTTTTTCCAGGGAGGCGACTTTGATCCTGTCCGGACGCTCGGCACGCCGGCGACAACACGTCGGGCGATTGCGGTCGCCAATTACAGCCATTATTCGCTGGCACCGGCCGCTTCATCGAGCCGAGGGCCGACACGCGACAATCGGAACAAGCCCGAGGTTGCCGCCCCTGGAACGAACATCGTTGCTTCCTGCGCGCAAGGCGGACGGAGCAACGGCAATGGCGGGGTTCATCCGATGCGGGTGCTCAAATCCGGCACAAGCATGGCTGCGCCGCATGTTGCCGGGATCGTCGCCTTGCTGTTTCAGGAAGCCCGGTCCCTGTCTGCGCTTCAGGTTGCAAACATCCTCATGGCCACGTCTGACAATCCTGACGGCACGCCGGGATTCGACATTTCATGGGGGTTCGGCCGGGTAAATGCGGCGCGCGCTCTGCGTCTTCTGCGCGATCCGGATCAGCCCGGACGCACGGATGCCGTGGTCTGATTTCGGGGTCTATCAATTGCTGGATGCGGCGCTTTCAGCGTCGCATCGCTCCGCCGACCTGGATATAGGTAACGGCGGTATCCTTGGCGAGTGCATCGAGGGTTTCTGCGGTAGCCAGAAGCGTCATCATGTGGCTTTTCGGGCTCCAGGACAAAAGCTCGGGACCGCCCGTTCCGCTGTCGCTCATGGCCAGGTCATCGGGGGTCTTTCCCGGTGCGAGTTCCACGATGGCCTTCATTTGCACCAAGGGATCGTTTTTCATGATCGCCTTGCGTGCCTGCGGGCTGAGTTTCATCTGACTGAAGTCCATCATCGGAATATAGCACTCCGTAGCCGGTCCTCAAAACCTTGTCGACGCGTCAGCGTTTCCGGTGACCCAGCTTTGCCGCCTTGGCCATTTCAGCACGTTTTTGCGCATAGTTTGGCGCAACCATCGGGTAGTCTGCGCTCAGACCCCATTTGCGGCGGTATTCGGCCGGCGTCAGATTGAACTTCGTCTTCAGGTGACGCGTCAGAAACTTGAATTTCTTGCCGTCCTCAAGACAGACGATGAATTCCGGTGTGACAGACTGCTTTATCGGCACTGCCGGAACCAGCGGTGCGCGAAACACTGTCGGTGTGTTGTTGGTTGCAGTTTCCAGGGCGACGTGGACATCGAGAATGAGTTCGATCAGGTCCTGTTGCGGTACCGGATTGTTCGTCACGTAGTTGGAAACGATTCCCGCGGTGAGTGCCATCAGGTTCGGCGAATCGTATGTCGCGCCTTCTTCTGATTCAGCCATGGGACTTCCTTTTCCGAAATTGGGGGCTGGAGAGGGGCGTGGGCAGGGCGGTGCCGCGCGCGCAGGCAATCCGTGCCAAATATATTTCCCCAATGACTTCCGTTTTCAAGTAGCTATCACAATTTTATCAAATAAAAATTCCAACGAACGATTTTGATCGATTTAGGAAACCCGCGAGTTTTCGCTTTGCATAATCTCGACTGTAGTTTTCAAGAAATACTGGTCACTAATTTTGATATGTTCAGAAAAGCACGGAAAACCGCAGGAATATCGGACAAAATCAATTCGATGATTTCTTCTTTCTTGATCGCATTCACTCCGAAGTCTGTAAACTGAACAGTGTAGTCACGATTTTCTTCATTTTCGAAAAAGCAACTGGAAGAAAAACGTCACAAATATTCGTAAAGTATTTAAAGTAGTGCGAGGGCGGACCATATGGGGACGAGGTTGCGGGAGTTCAAGGGGAAAAATGAAAAAGTGAAAATTTGTAAAAATAGCCTGAATTTCAATGTGTTGCAAAAATATGACTCCAAATTCCAATGTTCTCAGAACGGAAATTCGCACTTGAATTCGAGCGATGGAACTGGCTTTTTGATGCGGAGACGGCCAACGGGGTGCAAGTAAATGCTTGTTGTTGGTAGTCTAAGGGTTAGTTTGAAGGGGTCGCGTCAAAGTATTCGAATCCGTTCCTTCAGCCTTCCGACTGAATTTGAAACTGGAGTAATGTAATGAAACTCAAGAGTCTGATGCTCGGCGCGGCCGCGGCTGCTGCTGCTACTACCGCCCAGGCGGCTGACCTTCCGGTAGCTCCGGAGCCGGTCGACTACGTTCGTGTTTGTGACGCATACGGCGCACGCTTCTACTACATCCCAGGCACCGAAACCTGCCTGCGCGTTGGTGGCCGTGTTCGTACCCAGGTCGTCGTCAACAACGTTCTGGAAGACGGCGCATTCAGCGACCGTGATTCTGACGGTTATTCCTGGCTGTCTCGTGGTTACCTGTACCTGGATGCTCGCACGGCTACCGAATTCGGCACGCTGCGCACCTACGTGTCTATCTACTCCACCGTCACCAACGGCGAAAACAGCACCACGCTGGACAACGCCTACATCCAGTGGGGCGGTCTGACCGCTGGTCGTCTGACCTCGAACTTCGACATCTTCACCGGCCAGGCCTTTATTGGTGTTGTGGATCGTGACTGGTCCGACGTGACCACCAACCAGATTGCTTACACCGCAGCTTTCGGCAACGGCTTCTCCGCGACCATCGCTCTGGAAGACCGTTCCGATCGTGAATACGGCAACTACGGCGGCACCCGTGCACCGGACTTCGTTGCAGCTCTCGGCGTTTCCCAGGGTTGGGGTTCCGCACAGTTGTCCGGTGCTCTGCACCAGGTTTACCCGGATGCGGCGACCAACAGGACCAATCGTGGTGGCGAAGATGAACTCGGCTTTGCAGTCGGCGGTGGTGCAGTCATCAATCTGCCGATGCTCAACTCCGGTTCGAACGTCTTCTTCCAGGGCTTCTACGCTGATGGCGCACTGTCCTACATCACCACGTATGATGGCGTAGCCGACTTCAACAACGGCGACACCTCCACCGGTTACTCGCTGTCCGCTGGTGCCTACATCCAGGCAACCTCCACGATCGGCCTCGCACTTGACGGTTCCTACGCCGACATCGACGCCGCAGCTGGCCTGAACGACGTGACCCGTTACGCAATCGACGGTTCCGTTCAGTGGGAGCCGGTCTCCGGCTTCGTCATGGGTGCTGACGTTGGTTACGCAAACGTCGACACGGACACTCAGGGCGACCAGGACGAACTCCTCTTCGGTGTTCGTATGCAGCGCACGTTCTAATCTTACGGTTAGACTCTGACTGACTAAAAATGACCTCCAGTCAGTCAATCGGCCCGGCAGACTCCAAACTGCCGGGCCTCCCCCTTTTCAAGGGCGGGGCACTATGGTCTAGCGGAAAAGACCTGACTGGCAGATGTGAATCCGGACCGCAAAACATCAGGCCGTAAAAATTCTTTTCCTCCGCGTTTGAAAAAACGTGCGGCGCCAGAATGTTCTCGGCTAACATTCGCGCAAATGCCAAAGTCCGAATTCAAAAAGAAAAATCCCACAGTTCAGGATGTCGCTCGCGCAGCCAATGTGTCGACGGCCACGGTCAGCCGTGCGCTGACAACGCCGGACAGGGTGACCGTCGAAACACGGCGCCGGGTATCCGAGGCGGTCGAGAAGACCGGCTACGTCCTCAATCATGCAGCGCGCAATCTACGCCGCAGGGACACTGGAACAATCGTTGCCCTCGTTCCCGATATCGGTAACTCCCACTTTTCAAATATTCTGCAAGGCATCGAGACCGTGTGTGCGGAACGGCAGTTGAAGGTGCTGATCGCCGACACCCGCAAACCCTCCATGTCGCATTCGCGTCTGAGCGATTATTTCAGCAAGAACAATTGCGACGGGATCGTGATTCTGGACGGGCATTTCTCGATTTCCCGGATCAGGGCGTCTAACCCGAAAGCGCCGCCCATCGTACTTGCCGGCGAATGGAGCGACGATCCAGCCGTTCCGATCTCCGTTGTCGACAATCTGCTGGGTGCGAATCTGGCCGTGTCTCATCTGCTTGAGCTGAAACATTCCAACATCGGCCACGTCACGGGGCTGCTGTCGCACAAGCCGGGCAGGGACCGGCTCGACGGGTTCAGGGCAACGTTGGGAGGCGCGGGGCTCGATCCGGAAAAAGCCTGGATCTTTGAAGGGGATTACACCCTGGACGCCGGTGTCAGGGCCGCGAAGGCCTGGATGGAGCAGCCAGACCGGCCGACCGCGGTTTTCTGTGGCAGCGACCGGACCGCCTTCGGATTTATTTCCGCGTTGAACGAAGCCGGTGTCCGAGTTCCGGAAGACGTTTCGGTGGTCGGTTTCGACGATATCGACATCGCGGCGCATTACCTGCCGCCGCTGACGACGATCCACCAGCCACGTCGTGCGGTGGGTGAACAGGCCGCAAAGCTGCTGCTCAACCTTCTCGGTGGAGCAAAGCACGACAATGGCAGCGTACAGCTCGAGCCATGGCTGGTTGTGCGCAAGAGCGCGGTGCCGCCTGCCTAGGCTGCATTTCGCACCTGCAGCGCAATTGCAACAATTCGACATGATTGAAACATATTGCTGAAAATCCGGCCTCCTAGCCTGCATCTATCGGGTTTGGAGCTCCTGGCCTGTTCACCTTTAACAATTTACCGGTTGAAGGTTGGCGCGCCAGATTGTTTCATACCCGTCAGGTAACGACCCCGAACAATTGGGGCGCCTTCCAGATCAAGCCGCAAACGGTCAAATGCGCCGGATGCGGACTGTCGATCGACAAAAATGACGTGGCATCTCATCTGTGTTCATCCGAATGCAGGGTGCTTCAGGGGAAGAAACAGTTCATGGTAGGGTCGGCCAGCGCTTCATCGCGCGGGGAGGACACCTTTCCGAAGATTCTCATGCGCAATGCGCAAGTCTTCGGTGTCCGGACGGCGTTCCGGGAAAAGGATTTCGGGATCTGGCAAAGCTGGACCTGGTCCGAGGTGTGTGAAGAAATCCGCGCATTCTCCATCGGTTTGCAATCTCTGGGTCTGAAGACCGGAGACAAGATCGCCATCGTTGGCGCCAACCGCCCAAGGCTTTATTGGGCAATGGTGGCCGCACAGGCACTCGGCGCCGTTCCGGTGCCTGTCTATTCGGACAGCGTTGCCGAGGAAATGGCCTTCGTGCTCGGGCATGCCGAAGTCACCTTCGCGGTGGTCGAGGATCAGGAGCAGGTCGACAAGCTGCTGTCGATGGCAGACGAAGTTAAGTCGCTCAGCCAGATCATCTATGACGAGGTGCGCGGCCTGCGGGACTACGATCACACCCACCTGCACAGTTATGCTTCGGTTCAGGACAAGGGCCGCGAACTGCTCTCGGCCAAACCGTCGCTGGCGGCCGACTGGGAGGCCGGGTTCAGCGAGGCCAAGGGGTCCGACATTGCGGTGATGCTCTACACCTCCGGTACCACCGGCCGGCCGAAGGGCGTGATGCTGTCCTTCGACAATCTCATTATTTCAGCGCGCAACGGCAACAAGTTCGACCATCTGGACGAGACCGAGGAAGTGCTCGCCTATCTGCCGATGGCCTGGATCGGCGACCATGTGTTCTCTCTGGCGCAGGCCTTCACGGCGGCCTATTGCGTCAACTGCCCGGAAAGCATGGACACGATCGACGTGGACCGGCTTGAAATCGCGCCGACCTACTTCTTCGCGCCGCCGCGCGTATTCGAGAACATGCTGACCCGGATCATGGTGCGCATGGAAGATGCCGGCAAAACCAAGCGCGCAATGTTCGACTATTTCATGGATGTCGCCCGGAAGGTGGGTGAGAAGATCCTGAACGGTGAGAAGGTCGGCCTGAAGGACCGGGCGCTCTACGCCCTCGGCGAGTTCTGCGTGTATGGACCGCTCAAGAACCGTATGGGCCTCACCCGCATGAAGGTCGGGTACACGGCCGGGGAAGCCATCGGGCCGGAGATCTTCCAGTTCTTCCGCTCGCTCGGGCTTAACCTCAAGCAGCTCTACGGCCAGACCGAGGCCAGCGTTTACATCACGCTGCAGCCGGATGGCGAGATCTTTGGCGATACGGTTGGCAAACCTGCCCCCGATGTGGAGCTGAAGATCGCCGAAAGCGGCGAGGTGATGTACCGCTCGCCGGGTGTTTTCGTCGGTTATTTCAAGAATGACGAAGCCACCGCCAGCACGAAGACGCCGGACGGCTGGGTGCACACGGGCGATGCGGGCATTATCGCCGATAACGGCCACCTGAAGATCATCGACCGCGCCAAGGATGTCGGCAAACTCAACGACGGCGCGCTGTTCGCACCGAAATACATCGAGAACAAGCTGAAGTTCTTCCCGAACATCAAGGAAGCGGTGGCTTTCGGTCACGAGAAGGACATGGTGGCGGTCTTCATCAACATCGATCTGACGGCAGTCGGCTCCTGGGCGGAACGCAACAACGTCAATTATGCGTCCTATCAGGAACTTGCCGCGCACCCAGATGTCTACGGCATGATCGAAAGCCATGTCGATCAGGTGAACCGGGATCTCGCCCGCGAGCCGATGATGGCAGGTGCTCAGATCAAACGGTTCCTGATCCTGCACAAGGAGCTGGATGCGGATGATGGCGAACTGACCCGGACGCAGAAGGTTCGCCGCAGTTTCATCGCAGAACGCTACGGCCCGCTGATCGACGCGCTTTACGATGGATCCACCTCCAAGCATGTGCGCACGGAAGTGACCTACGAAGATGGCCGCAAGGGAACCATCGAAGCCACTGTCGAAATCCGCGACATGACCACCCATGACGCCGGAGCCGGCGTACAGGAGGCCGCCGAATGAACGCCTTTGTTACCGAAAAGACGCTGCCGCCGGCAGACGCAAAGGAGGCGGCGGAGCGCGAGGTGCTTTTGCGGGTCGATAACGTCTCGCTGTCCTTCGGCGGGGTGAAGGCGATCACCGACATTTCGTTCGACATCCAGAAGGGTGAAATCCGCGCGATCATCGGTCCCAACGGAGCCGGCAAGACGTCGATGCTGAACGTCATCAACGGATTCTATCACCCGCAGGAAGGCACGATCACCTGGCAGGGGCAGGTTCGCCGCAAGATGAAGCCTTACGAGGCCGCCAGCCAGGGTATCGCCCGGACCTTCCAGAACGTGGCGCTGTTCAAGGGCATGACCACGCTGGACAACATCATGTCCGGTAGATCCCTGAGGATGCACAGGAACTTCTTCTGGCAGCTTCTGTGGCGCGGGCCAGCGGAGCGCGAGGAAATCGAACATCGGCGCAAGGTCGAGGACATCATCGACTTTCTGGAAATTCAGGCGATCCGCAAGACGCCGGTCGGGCGGCTGCCCTACGGCCTGCAGAAGCGGGTCGAACTCGGTCGCGCGCTGGCGATGGAACCGGACCTGTTGCTGCTCGACGAACCGATGGCCGGCATGAACCTGGAAGAAAAAGAAGACATGAGCCGGTTCATCATCGACGTGAACCAGGAATTCGGCACGACAATCGCCCTCATCGAACACGACATGGGTGTTGTCATGGATCTCTCCGACCGGGTGGTCGTGCTCGACTACGGCAAGAAGATCGCCGACGGGCCACCGGAAGAAGTGCAGGCCAGTCAGGCCGTTATCGACGCTTATCTCGGTGTGAGCCACTAGGAGGGACGAACCATGCTCTACGATATTTTCATCGATCCCTTCGTACAGATGTACCAGATGCCGGATTTCTTCCTGCAGGTCCTGTGGGAAGGTTTTGTCGCCGGAATTCTCTATGCGCTGATCGCGCTCGGTTTCGTACTGATCTTCAAGGCGTCCGGGGTGTTCAACTTCGCCCAGGGCATCATGGTGGTGTTCGCAGGCCTGACACTGGTCGGCCTCAACGAAAACGGTGTGCCCGCCTATCTGGCGCTGATCCTGACCATCGGGGTGATGGGGGTTCTGGCCTATGGCGTTGAACGGGTGGTCATGCGGCCTCTGGTGAACCAGCCGGAAATCATCCTCCTGATGGCCACTATCGGCCTCACATACTTCCTCGTCGGTTTTGGCGAATTCGTCTTCGGCGGCGAACCGAAGCAGATGATCACCGAACAACTGGGGCTGCCGACAGGGTCAACGGCCTTCGAATTCGGCGATCGGGGTCTCGTCATCCTGCAGCACATCGACATTGCCGCAGCCGTGATCGCGGTGGTGATGGTGACGGCGCTCGGCCTCTTCTTCAACAAGACGCGGATCGGCCGCGCCCTGCGGGCCGTGGCGGATGACCACCAGGCCGCGCTTTCCGTCGGCATCTCTCTCAACCAGATCTGGGCTATCGTCTGGTTCGCAGCCGGCCTCGTCGCGCTGGCGACAGGCATCATGTGGGGGGCGCGCTCCGACGTGTCCTTCGCGCTGGAAATCGTTGCGTTCAAGGCCTTGCCGGTGCTGATCCTCGGCGGCTTCACGTCGATCCCGGGCGCCATCGTCGGTGGTCTGATCATCGGCTTCGGCGAGAAGATCGGCGAACTCTACTGGGGCGGTCTTGTCGGTGGCGGGATCGAATCCTGGCTCGCCTACATCATCGCCCTGATCTTCCTTCTGTTCCGGCCACAGGGCCTCTTCGGCGAACGTATCATCGAGCGGATCTAGGGATTTCTGACCCATGTTTTATCGCGAAGCTGGCCAATTCAAGACGAGTTACAAGGCGGATCAGGCGCTGTTCCCGATCCTCCAGGACCGCGTCGGCCTGGCCGTTATTCTCATCACCGCATTTGCCGTCATTCCGGCCCTTGCCAATGACTTCTTCCTGACATCCATCATGATCCCGTTCCTGGTGTTCTCCCTGGCGGCAATCGGGTTGAATATCCTGACCGGCTTCTGCGGGCAGCTGTCGCTTGGAACCGGGGCGTTCATGGGCGTTGGTGCTTATGCCGCCTACAAGCTGACGTCGATCTTTCCCGATGCCAATGTCATCGTGATGGTGCTTCTGTCCGGGGTGTTCTCGGCTGCCATCGGCGCGGTCTTCGGTCTTCCGAGCCTGCGCATCAAGGGACTTTATCTGGCGGTCACGACGCTTGCGGCCCAGTTCTTCCTGGAATGGTGCTTCATCCGCATTCCGTGGCTCTACAACTACAACGCCTCTGGCGCAATCGAAGTGCCGCGCCGCGAAGTCTTCGGCATCATCGCCACAGGGGCCGAGGCAACGCCGCTTGCGCGTTACTTCATCGTTCTCGGGATCACGGTTCTGATCGCGTTCCTGATGGCGAACGTCCTGCGCGGCCGCATCGGCCGGTCGTGGATGATGATCCGGGACATGGACATTGCAGCCGAACTGATGGGCATCCGTCCGCTGCAGACCAAGCTGATGGCCTTTGCCGTGTCGTCCTATATCTGCGGTGTTGCCGGTGCGATGATGGTGTTTTTCTGGCTGAATGCGGCCGAGCCGTCGTCCTATTCCATCCGGCTGTCCTTCCAGGTGCTGTTCATGGTCATCCTGGGCGGTCTCGGCAGTCTCGGCGGGGCCTTCATGGGGGCTGCCTTCATCTGGATCCTGCCGGTCGTTCTGAAATTCGTACCGGGCCTCCTCGGCTTCGACCTGGCCGCGGAAACAGTGGAACACGCGACCTTCATGATCGTCGGTGCGCTCATCATTTTCTTCCTGATCGTCGAACCGCACGGCTTTGCGCGGCTCTGGCAGATCGCGAAGCAGAAGCTCAGGGTCTGGCCGTTCCCTTACTAGGGACTGCCAGCCTTTTCGCCCGCCATCCGGACATGGACCGATCCGGTGAGGAATGGCGTAACCGGTCCGGCGGTATTCCTTTCGATGCCGCGTGGGAGGAGAATATGAAAAGCATTAAGCAATTCGCGCTGGGAACCGCTGTTGCGCTTGGGGTCGGTTTTTCCGGCGCCATGACGACCGCGGTCCAGGCAGAAGATGCCAACTATGTGCCGCTTCTGACGTACCGGACCGGGCCTTACGCCGGCTCCGGCATCCACATCGCCAACGGCATGCATGACTATCTGCAGATGCTGAACGAGCGCGACGGCGGCATCGGTGGCGTCAAACTGGCGCTGGAAGAGTGTGAAACCGGTTACAACGCCCAGAAGGGCGTCGAGTGCTACGAAGCCACGAAAGGCAAGGGCGCGCTGGTCTATAACCCGTATTCCACCGGCATCACGCTGCAGCTGATTCCAAAGGCGGGTGTTGACAAGATCCCGGTTCTTTCAATGGGCTATGGCCTCTCGGCCGCCGCTGTCGGCTCCACGTTCCCTTGGATCTTCAACGTGCCGGACACCTATTGGGACGGGGCTTCCGTGGTCATCAAGTACATCGGTGAGCAGGAAGGTGGCCTTGAAAATCTCAAGGGCAAGAAGATCGGTTACATCTTCCTCGACGCCGGTTATGGCCGTGAGCCCCTGCCGCTTCTGGAACAGCTTGCTGAAAAATACGGCTTCGAGCTGCTGCAGTATCCGGTTCCGGGTGCGGAAATGCAGAACCAGTCTTCACAGTGGCTCAACGTTCGCCGCGATCGTCCGGACTACATGGTCATGTGGGGCTGGGGGGCGATGAACCCGACGGCCGTCAAGGAAGCCGTCAAGATCCGCTTCCCGATGGACAAGTTCATCGGTGTGTGGTGGTCCGCGGGTGACGACGATGCTTCTGCTGGTGGCGAAGGCGCGAAGGGCTACAAGGCTCTGAACTTCTCCGGTGTCGGTGCCGATTTCCCGGCTCTCGACGACATCAAGAAACATGTCGTCGATGCCGGCAAGTCCTCCACGGATGCAAGCACCATCGGCAGCACGCTTTACAACCGCGGCGTCCTGAACTCGGTCATCATCGCGGAGGGTATTCGCACCGCGCAGGAACTGACCGGCAAGAAGGTCATCACGGGCGAAGACATGCGTCTTGGTCTGGAAGCTCTCAACCTGGACGAAGCCCGTCTGGCTGAGCTCGGTCTGAAGGGCTTTGCCCATCCGATGAAAGTGACCTGCGAAGACCATGCTGGCAGCCATCCGGTGTTCATCCAGGAGTGGGACGGCAAGAAGTGGCGTCAGGCTTCCGACTGGATCGAGCCGATGACCGATGTGGTCCGTCCGCTGCTGGAAGCAGCCGCTGCGGAATATGCAGAAAAGAACGCGCCGTGGCCGGCGCGCACCGAACCCTGCCCGAACTGATAGGCAGTCCGCTCCGCCGCGCCGCATCAACGTGCGGCGGAGCTTCCAGGGAGAAGAGGGAATGGCATTGCTGGATGTAGAACAGCCCGGTTCGCAGGGCGCCCGGGACGCTGCCGGGACAATCCTGTCGGTCAACAATATCGAGGTCATCTACGACCACGTGATCCTGGTGCTGAAGGGTGTTTCGCTGACGATCCCCAAGGGCGGGATCGTGGCGCTGCTCGGCGCGAACGGCGCAGGCAAGACGACCACGCTGAAAGCGATTTCGAACCTGCTGGGTGCCGAACGCGGCGAAGTGACCAAAGGCAAGATCGTGTTCGAGGGTGAAGAAGTTCAGGCTCTGTCGCCCAACGATCTGGTTCGACGGGGATGCATCCAGGTGATGGAAGGGCGGCATTGTTTCGGCCATCTGTCCATTGAAGAGAATTTGCTGACGGGCGCCTACACCCGCAAGGACGGGTATAGCGCCGTGAAGGCGGACCTTGAGATGGTCTACAATTATTTTCCGCGTCTGCGCGAGCGGCGTGGCAGCCAGGCCGGGTACACTTCCGGCGGCGAACAGCAGATGTGCGCCATCGGCCGCGCCCTGATGAGCCGGCCGAAGATGATCCTGCTGGATGAGCCGAGCATGGGGCTGGCACCCCAGCTCGTGGAGGAAATCTTCGAGATCGTTCGCCAGCTCAACGACAAGGAAGGCGTATCCTTCCTGCTTGCCGAACAGAATACCAACGTGGCGCTGAAATACGCGACCTACGGCTACATCCTGGAATCCGGCCGCATTGTGCTCGACGGCGATGCCAAGGCATTGCGGGAGAACGAGGACGTCAAGGAATTCTATCTGGGCGTTGGCGGCGAAGGCCGCCGCTCGTTCCGGAATGTCAAACATTACAAGCGAAGGAAGCGCTGGCTGGCCTGACGGGGTTTCAGACACAGGGCCGAAACAGGCGGAGACGACCATGAGCGACATTCAGTTTGACGCGCGCGAGCGGCAAGACGCCGCTCTGCGCGAACGGGATCTTTTTGCCCGATTGCCGGACCTTCTGGCCCATGCCACCGGTAAATCCGCCGGGTGGGCCGCGCATCTGGACGGGTGTGAACTTGCTGCCGTTACCGACCGGGCTGCGCTTGCCGGTCTGCCGGTTCTGCGCAAGTCGGAGCTTCTGGAAAAGCAGCGGGCGCAGCCGCCCTTTGGTGGCTTTCTGGCAGGTGAGCTGTCGGGCGCGGCCCGGGTCTTCATGTCGCCGGGGCCGATCTGGGAGCCGCAAGCGCCCGGGCTCGACCCGTGGAACGGAGCCCGTAGTCTGTTCGCGGCTGGATTCCGCAAGGGCGATGTGGTTCTCAATGCCTTTTCCTATCACCTGACGCCCGGTGGTTTCATTCTGGACCAGGGCGCGATTGCGCTCGGATGCACGGTGTTTCCCGCCGGTGTTGGCAATACGGACAGTCAGGTCGAAGCGATCGAGGTGCTCAAACCGTCCGGTTTCGTTGGCACGCCAGACTATCTGAAGATTCTCCTCGATCGTGGCCGGGACCAGGGCCGGGATGTTTCCTCCATCAAGAAGGCCCTGGTCTCGGGTGGGGCGCTGTTCCCGTCCTTGCGTGAGGAATACGAGGCTGGTGGCATCCGTGTCGGCCAATGCTATGCGACCGCGGATCTTGGCGTCATCGCCTATGAGACGGAAGCGAAGGAAGGCATGGTCGTCAACGAGGATTACATCGTCGAGATCGTGCGGCCTGGAACCGGCGAGCCAGTCGCAGATGGCGAGGTAGGCGAACTGGTGGTCACCAACTTCAACAGCCTCTATCCGATGATCCGCTTTGCCACCGGCGATCTCTCCAAGATCATCCCTGGACAATCGCCGTGCGGGCGCACCAACATGCGGCTTGCGGGCTGGATGGGGCGGGCGGACCAGCGCACAAAGGTCAAGGGCATGTTCGTTGACCCGGCACAGATCGCGCAAATCGTCGCGGCGCATCCGGAAATCAGCAAGGCCCGTCTTGCCGTCAGCCGCGTTGGCGAGGCCGACGCCATGACCCTGACAGTGGAAACCGAAGCTGCCGGCAATGGCTTGCCGGAACGGGTCGCGGAAACATTGCGCGAGGTGACCCATCTCAAGGGAGATGTTCTGACGGTTGCTCCGGGAGCGTTGCCGAATGACGGCAAGGTGATTGCCGATGAACGGGAATATGGCTGAGGCTTGGAGCAACGCACAGACGTGCCTCCGGAGTTGATGCAAATTTCAGTCCCGTTCTGAGGAAGCGCGCTTGCGCTGTCTCGAAGGGCGGGCGGCATACATCGGACCAAGTTGCCATTCTTCGAGACGGGCTTGGCGGGCCTTCTCTGGGAGGTCTTTGCCTGTTGATTTTCCATCAGACTTTCCGGTGATCTGCAACCGCGGCTCTGCGTATGACAAATGCCGCATTGGCCCAGCCCCCTGCTTGGCCTATGTATGGCGTCAGACAGACAGACCGTTTTAGGACTTATCCCGCAGATGACCGTTCAACCGACCGCGCCGATCGCAGCCGACCAAGAAGCCGCATTCAGAAAACTTGCCCTGCCGAAAGACCACCCTTCGGTCAAGAGCGGCAAGGTCGGCGTGCTTCTGGTCAACCTGGGCACACCGGATGGCACGGATTATTGGCCGATGCGCCGGTACCTGCGCGAATTCCTGTCGGACAAACGCGTCATCGAATGGCCGCGGGCAATCTGGTATCCGATCCTCTATGGCATTGTTCTGATGACCCGGCCGGGCAAATCCGGCAAGGCCTACGAAGAAATCTGGAACAAGGAAAAGGACGAGTCGCCCCTGCGCACGATCACGCGCAGCCAGTCGGACAAGCTGGCCGAGATGATGGGGGATTCGGACGGACGGCTGAAAATCGATTGGGCGATGCGCTACGGCCAGCCGTCAATTCCGGACCGGCTGAAGGCGCTGAAGGACGAAGGCTGCGACAGGATCCTGATCTTCCCGCTTTACCCTCAGTATTCGGCAACCACCACGGCGACGGTCAATGACGTTGTCTGCCAGACGCTGTTGAAGATGCGCTGGCAGCCTGCGATCCGTACCGTGCCGCCCTATCATGACGACCCGGTCTATGTGACCGCTCTCGCAAAATCAGTAGAGCGGCATCTTGAAAGCCTCGATTTCAAGCCGGATGTGGTGCTGACTTCCTACCACGGCATTCCGCAGTCCTATTTCAAACGCGGCGATCCCTATCACTGCCATTGCATGAAGACGACGCGACTGATGCGCGAAGTTCTCGGCTGGGATGCAGAGAAACTTCGGGTCACGTTCCAATCCAGGTTCGGACCGGAAGAATGGCTGCAGCCCTACACGGACAAGACCGTCGAGCAATTGGCCAAGGACGGCGTCAAAAACGTTGCGGTGATGAACCCGGGCTTTGTCGCCGATTGCCTTGAAACGCTCGAAGAAATTGCCGGTGAAGCCGGGGAGATCTTCGAAGAAAGCGGCGGCGAGCATTTCAGCCACATCCCCTGTCTGAACGACAGCGATCTTGGCATGGACGTGCTGGCCCACATTGTTCGGCGCGAACTCGGCGGCTGGATCTGACCCGCCGCCCATCCACAGGCGTTTAACCTTGCCAGTGGAAAAAACTCGTAAATTTCCGCAGCCCTGCCCATAAGTCATGTGACTGTTCCGCGAACGCCTTAGGTGTTCGCTGGAGCGGGGCGGCGTCTGTGCGTGCGCATGGGTTCAAGGCTGCAAATGCTCTGGCAACGCCTTGAAGTTCGTCGCATAGTGACAGCGCTTTTTTGGAAAATTACGGGAGACGTATATGCCAATCGCGGGATTTGACATTTTCCTGATCGGCCTTGTCGTGCTGGTCATTCTGGTCTTTTTCGCCGGCGTCAAGACGGTGCCGCAGGGCTACAATTATACGGTCGAACGTTTTGGCAAGTACCGGAAGACGCTGACGCCGGGTCTGAACTTCATCATCCCGTTCATCGACAGGATCGGCCACAAGCTCAACATGATGGAGCAGGTGCTGGACGTTCCGACGCAGGAAGTGATCACCCGCGACAATGCGACGGTGAGCGCTGACGGGGTCACCTTCTACCAGGTGCTTGATGCTGCTCGTGCTGCCTACGAGGTGCTTGGCCTTCAAAACGCCATTTTAAACCTGACCATGACCAACATCCGCTCGGTCATGGGGTCGATGGATCTCGATAACCTTCTGTCCAACCGCGACGAAATCAACGCCCAGATCCTGCGCGTCGTCGATGCAGCGGCAGAGCCCTGGGGCATCAAGATCACCCGTATCGAAATCAAGGACATCAATCCGCCGCGCGATCTGGTGGATGCCATGGCCCGGCAGATGAAGGCGGAACGCGAGAAACGCGCTTACATCCTCGAGGCCGAAGGCAAGCGTCAGTCGGAAATCCTGAAAGCGGAAGGCCAGAAACAGTCGCTTATCCTGGAGGCCGAAGGCCGCCGTGAATCCGCTTTCCGCGATGCGGAAGCCCGCGAACGCGAGGCGGAAGCGGAAGCCAAGGCAACGCAGCTGGTGAGTGCGGCCATCGCCTCCGGTGACGTCCAGGCCATCAATTATTTCGTTGCCAACAAATACGTTGAAGCGTTCAAGGAACTGGCAACCTCGCGCAATCAGAAGACACTCATTCTCCCGATGGAAGCGACCTCGCTGCTGGGGGCCTTGAGCGGTATCGGCGCCATTGCCAAGGAAGCGTTCGGTGAAGACGGATCTTCCAAACGGTCGTCCGCGCGCATTCCCAATACAAGCAGTGATCAGGGAGAGGAGAACCGGTGAGCCTGATTGAAAGTACGATCGCGGCCCTGGGGCCCTGGAGCTGGTTCGTTCTGGGGCTCTTGCTGCTGGGGCTGGAAATACTCGCGCCCGGCACGATCTTCCTGTGGTTCGGCCTGTCGGCGCTGGTCGTCGGCGTCGTAGCTCTGTTGTTCGACTTCGCCTGGCAGGTGGATGTCGGGCTGTTCCTCGTGCTGTCACTCGTCAGCCTGCTGATCGGACGCCGTCTGATGCTGAAACTTGCGTCGGAGAAGGGAGATCCGGGCTTAAACCAGCGCGGCAGCCGTTATGTCGGCCGGGAATTCACCCTTGCCGCTCCGCTGAGAGAGGGCGCCGGCAACCTTTCCATCGATGACACCATCTGGCGTATCACCGGACCCGATCTGCCTGCGGGCACGAAGGTGCGTGTCGATGCAATCGATGGTGCGCGGCTGGTTGTCTCCAAGGTCAGCTAGATCACACTTGCTATCTTGGCAAGCGCGTTCTTTCCGCGACGGTGTTGCCTGTGTCGTGGGGCTAAAGTTTGTGCCCCGCGGGCAGCGGCGGTTCTTCAGCCTTGAGCAGAATGCCGATCCTGCGGTTTGCCGCAAGATAGGGGTCGTTGGGAAACAGGGGTTCCGTGTCGGCCTTGCCGACCACAGAGTAGAACTGATTGTCCGGCACACCGTATTCGGACAGGATCTGCCGGGCGATGTTGGCGCGTTCGCTGGACAATTCCCAGCCGGTATAACTCGGGTCAATCGACTGGCGACCGGCGGTCGTGTGACCGGTGATTTCGATGCGATTGGGCATCTGTGACAGCACCGGTGCCATCTTGGCGATCAGGCGGCGGGTCGTTTCGTAAGGATATTTCGAGCCTTCCCGGAACATCGAGCGCCCGTCCTGATCGACGAGCATGATGTTCAGGCCATCTTCGGTTTCTTCCAGAATGATGTTGCTGGAAATCTCGGTGATTTCCGGCATTTCCTGCCAGGCCTGACGCAGCGAGGCGGCGGCCGTCGCGAATTGCCGCGGCTTTTCGATATCTGCTTCCAGCGTGTCGTGCGTGTTGGCTTCCGGACCCTGTTTGCGCCTTTGTTCATGGCGCACCTGGGAGAAATCGGAGTCCATTTCCTGTTCGACCTGGCTGATATCCTTCATGTAATCGCGGATCGGAATGCCCTCGACCTCGATGATGCCGGTCTTTCGGGAGGTATCTTTCACGCCGAAGGCTTCGCGCATGGACCCGGCGACAACCTGAAGCTTTTCCTTGTCCTGAATGGAAAAGGAAATGATCAGAACGAAGAAGCACACGAGCAGGGACATCAGGTCGGCAAAGGTCACCAGCCAGTCCGGTGCACCGCCGCCGCCTTGAGGTTTCTGTTTCTTTGCCATCGCGCTGTTGTCGCTCTTTTGTCAGTTCCGGATCAGACTTGGTACGATCGATTGCGATTGAGCCCTTACCAATCGCTTCCAGGGTTGGCGAACGCTCTGCCCGGGGGCATCGGGACCCCGGACTGCTTTAGGCCGCGTCTGCCAGTTCGGCGCGCAATTTGTCCGGCAGATATGCGATCAGCATTTCCTTGATCAAGGCCGGGCTCTTGGATTCACGGATCTGGCATACACCGTCGATGATCAGTGTCTGGTTGAGATCGTCGACATCGAATTTCGCGTCCAGCTTGTCCACCAGGGGCAGACAGAGGATGTTGGAGATCAGCGCGCCGTAAAGGGTCGTCAGAAGGGCGACGGCCATGGAGGGGCCGATTGCGGCCGGGTCGTCCATGTTGGCAAGCATCTGCACCAGACCGACCAGCGTCCCGATCATGCCGAACGCCGGGGCTGAATCGCCGAGCGCCTTGAAGACACGTTTGCCTTCCGACAGGCGGGAAAGCTGCAGGTCGCGCTCGCGCTCCATCGATTCCCGGATGAACTCCAGCTCATAGCCATCCGCGATGTATTGCACGCCCTTGGCCAGCACCGGGTCCGAGACGTCCACGTTCTCCAGACCGAGCGGGCCGGATTTGCGGACGATTTCACCCAGGTTGCTGATTTCGGTAATGAGGTCGCGCGGGTTGGCGTTCTTGCCCGCAAGCGCAACCTTGAAGCCCGTGACGAATGCGGCGGCGATGTCGGAAAGCTGGAAGCGGATCAGTGTGGCGGCGAGACCGCCACCGACCACGATGAGGACCGACGGCACGTCAATGAACTGACCGAAACTGCCACCAAGAAAAATAGCGGTCGTAACGATGCCGAAGGCACCCACAATGCCGATTAATGTCGCCAGATCCATTCTGTACACGCACCAAGGTCTGCGGCGTCAAGCCGATGAAACTTCGGGGCAGTGTAAGAGGTCTATGGCTAATCAAATCCTAATGGCATGCCACTCGCAGGCCCGAAAACAATCTTTTTCGGCCTGATGCGGCAGTATTGCCGTCTCGGATGCTGCTCAGGCAGCGCCGATCCGAAGAAGATCGTGCAGATGGACGATGCCGACCGGGCGGCCGTCCTCGATCACGAACACGGATGTGATCGACAGGCTGTTGGCCAGTTCTAGGATCGAGGCCGACAGCGTGTCGGTCGAGACCGTTTTCGGTGCGCGGGTCATGATCTCGCCGGCCGATTTCGCCAGGAGATTGGAGGAAACGTGGCGGCGCAAGTCACCATCGGTGATGATGCCGATCAGCTGTTTCAGTTCGTCGACGACGCCCAGCACACCGAAACCGCGCTGGGTCATCAGGACGATGCCTTCGCTCATCGGGGTGTTCGCGGACACCAGCGGCATGCGTTCGCCGGTGTGCATGATATCTTTGGCCGTTTTCAGGCTGGCGCCAAGGCGGCCGCCCGGGTGGAAGACGCGGAAATCCTGCGCGGTGAAGCCGCGCCCTTCCAGAAGCGCCACGGCAAGGGCATCGCCGATCGCCAGCTGGATGAGGGCGGATGTCGTCGGTGCCAGGCCATGCGGGCAAGCTTCGGTGACGGCCGGAAGGTTCATGACGATATCGGCAGCGCGGCCGAGGGTGCTGTCCTTGCGCGAGGTAATCGCGACCAGGGGCACCTTGAAGCGGCGGGTGTAGCTGACGATGCCTGCAAGTTCCTGCGTTTCACCCGACCAGGAGAGCGCGATCACGACATCGCCCTCCGTGATCATGCCAAGGTCGCCGTGGCTGGCTTCACTGGCATGGACGAAGAAGGACGGCGTTCCGGTCGACGCCAGGCTGGCGGCGATCTTGGTGCCGATATGACCGCTCTTGCCGATGCCGGTGATGACAACGCGCCCCTTGCTTTTCTGAATGAGCTCGAAGGTCTTCTGGAACGGAACGGCAAGTCCGTTCTTCAGAGCTGCGCGAACGGCGCTCAGGCCGGCAATTTCCGTTTCAAGGGTCCGCTCTGCGGAGACGAGGCACAGGGACGTCATGTCAGAATTTTCTTCGGAAACCGGGTCACGCAGCACGGTGGTCATGAATATATTTCTTTTTCTTTGAAGACTGCCTAGTCTCTATGCCAGTCGCTGACGGGGATCAAGGACCCGTGATCTATTAAATGCATTAGATCAGGTGACTTTATGTAACTTTGTGTAACCTTCCAATTTGCGAAAAAGAAACGAAGGATTAACCATCCTTCGTCAGGTTGGACCCGACATACCAAGTCGACTGGTCCCGAATTTCATGCGCAGCTTTCTGCCCCTGATCACTTTTCTTGCCGTTCTGCAGGCCGTTTCCGCGGCTGCGCAGACGACGCTTGACGATTTGCGGGGATCGGACGACCCGGGCGGAGCGCAAGAATCAGTCGACCCTTCCGATCAGGCAGCGCAGGCGGCGGACCGTAATCCGACGCAGGCCAATGTCTTTTCCCTGCGCTCAACGCTGAACTCAGCCACGGCGGAAACCGGATCGAGCGGCCTTGGAACCAACGGCAGAGCGACGCCTGTCAGGCCCTTTGCCGACAGGATAACAGCGGTCGACAGGGCCGTTCCGCTTTCCGACAGCGGCATCGATGACAGCGTGTTCGGAGGCGACACCACTTTCGATGCCGTGCAGGGCATTCGGCTTGGAGCCTTTACCCTGACCCCTCAGTTGACCCTCTCGACAGGCTGGACCGACAACAGATCGCAGTCGGCAAACGGCTCGGCTGGCAAGTTCTACCGGATTTCTCCCGATGTTTCCCTGACCTCGAATTGGTCCCGGCACCAGTTGGATACGTCCCTCAGGGGCTCCTTTACCGGTTATCCCGGAGAGAGCGACGACAATGAAGCGACCGTCTTTGCGGCCACGAACCTGAGGCTCGATATCAGCGAAGCAACACAGGTCACCACCACAGTGTCCTATTCGCTCAGCCAGGAAGACGATGGCAGCGCGGAATCCGCGGCCGGAACCGACTATGATCACGAATTGTCGGGCAGTGTCAGCGGCACGCGCGCAATCGGCATCGTTGCGGCAACCGCTTCGCTTGGCGTCGACCGGAACTTCTATACATCGGAAAGCGGTTCGGAATCGGGGCGGAACAATACGCTTTATTCCGCCAGCCTGCGGCTGGACGGCAATACCGGCAGCGTGTTTTCGCCCTTCGTGGAAGGTTCATTGCTCCTGCGGCGGTATGACGACACCTGCAGCGATGCCCTGTGCGAAAAACGAAACGCCAACGGGTACCAGGTCCTGGGTGGTGTCACCATTGCGTCCGGTCCCAAGCTCACCGGTGAGCTGGGTGCGGGGTGGCGCATCGAGGACATCGAGGACGACCGGCTGGAAAATCTGTCAGGTCTGATTGCGGAGGCTTCGCTGGTCTGGTCGCCGAGCCGCCTGACGACTGTCACGGGCGGGCTTGGAACCTCTTTCGAGGCAACCGATATCGATGGCGCCAGCGGTTCGATCATCTATTCCGGCGACCTGCGCCTTGCCCACGCCTTCAGCGACCGCCTGGTCGGCGAGGCTGGTGTCGGCTACAGTTACCGGACGTATGAAGGTGTTTCGATCGAGGAGCGGACAATGACCGGTTTCGGCGGTCTGACCTTCGCGGTTACCAAAAACATCGCGGTAACAGCGGATTACACCCATCGTCGTTTCGACAGCTCGCAGCAGGGAAACGACTATTCCGAAAACGCTGTTGAAGCTGGCTTTAGATTCCGGCATTAACGTCACGGTAACCAAATTCACATCATTCATGGGGCGGGGGCAGAAACTTACGGACCTGGGCATCGAGGAGGCCCTGATGCTGAACCTTGCGCAGCTGACTGCGAACGTGAAAACAATACTGCCTCTTTCAGGACGACTGAGAACCCTTGGGCGCCGGCTGCTTGTGACAGCTGCGGCGACGGGCACTCTGCTGGCCGTTTCGCTGCCGGCGCAGGCCGATCAGGGTTTCAGCCGGTTCGTTTCCGGATTCTGGCCGACGGCCAGGGCTGCAGGCATTTCATCCCAGACCTATAACGCGGTGTTTACCGGCATGCAGCCGGACGAAGACACCTTGCGGCTGATGAGCAAGCAATCCGAGTTCGTGAAACCGATCTGGGATTACCTCGACAGCGCCGTTTCAGATACGCGGGTCGAGAAGGGCCGCGAGATGCTGAAGGAATACAGCCAGGTGCTGGCGGTCATCGAGAACCGCTACGGTGTCGATCGTGAAGCCGTGCTGGCAATCTGGGGCATGGAAACGAACTACGGCGGCTTCATGGGGCGCCACAACGTGATCCAAGCCCTGGCGACGCTGGCCTATGCGGCGCCGCGCCGGAAAAGCTTCTGGGAAAAGGAACTCGTGACCGCCCTGGGGATCGTCCAGGCAGGTCATGTGCGCTTCCAGGACATGGAAGGCTCCTGGGCCGGTGCCATGGGGCACACCCAGTTCATGCCGTCGAGCTGGAAGGCCTATGCTGCCGATTATGACGGGGACGGGCGCAGGGACATCTGGACCTCCATTCCCGATGCGCTAGCCTCTACCGCAGCCTACTTGCAAAAGCATGGCTGGCAGACAGGCAAGACCTGGGGGTACGAGGTGGCTTTGCCATCCGGGTTTGACTATCACCTGGCCGACGGTGACAAGACCCTGACACTTGGCGAATGGACCAAATACGGAATCCGCCGGTCGAACGGCAAGGATTTTCCGCGTCCTTCCGACAATGCCATCCTGGTTCTGCCGGCTGGTGCAAGCGGTCCGGCGTTCCTGATGCTGAAGAACTTCTACGTGATCAAGCGCTACAACAACGCGACAGCCTATGCGCTTGCCGTTGGGCATCTTGCAGACCGGATCATCGGCGGCGGCCCGATCGAGGGCGACTGGTCGCGTGAACATCTTCCGCTCAATCGCTCCGAAACCGCCGAACTGCAGGCGCTTTTGAACCAGCGCGGATTTTCCGTAGGCACTGCGGATGGGCGGATCGGACCTGCAACCCGCAAGGGGATCCGTGCCTATCAGCGGTCCCGCGGAATGGTTCCCGACGGCTATGCATCCGTTGTTTTGCTGGCACGGTTGAAGCTGGACGGCTAAACTGGGGGCAGTTCAGCCGCAGCAGGAGCGCAGCGTGAGAATTGGGAAACGGCAAAACGTAGGTAAGGGCGGGCCCGCCGCCTCGCTCCGCTTTGCCGTTGCTCTTGGGCTTGTGCTGGTTTTCTGCTCCGCCGGGATATCGGCCGCGCAGGACGCACCGCGCGGCGAGATCGTGGTTGCGCAGAACGGACCTTTCCGGGGCTTCAACCCTTTTGCACCGCTTCAGCGACTGTTTGGCGGCGGCGCCGAAAAACGTGTCACCAAGCCGCAAAAGACACAGAAAAAACCGAGGGTTTCCCGACCCGCCGGTGCTCCACCCAAATTCGACGTTTTGGAGAAGGACCCCAATGCCGGTCTGATCCTGGTGGTTGGAGACCGGATGGCGCGTGGTGTTGCCGACGGGCTGAAATACACGCTCGCGCAAAAACCTCAGATCCGTGTCGAGGCGATCACCGAGGACAAGAAGGGCTTCGTTGGCGAAGGATCGCCTGACTGGGCAACGCAGGTGGTCTCCAGAATTCGCGGCGCGGATGTGCAGGCCGTTGTGGTGATGATCGGCCGGCAGGACCTTGGTGAAGCCTTCCCCGGCGACCCGCCCGTGGAGTTCATGACAGCGGAATGGCTGGACAGCTATCGCAAGAAGGTCGACGCGCTGGTGCGCGTGGTGCGGCAGGAAAAGAAGCCGCTTGTCTGGGCCGGACTGCCGCCCACAGGCGATGAATTGGTGAATGCCGATTTCACCCAGCTCAACTCGATTTTCCAGAGTGCGTCGGAAGACAGGCGCGTTCGATATGTGGATATCTGGGATATCTTTCTGGCCGAAGACGGCAGTTATTCCTCCTACGGCCCGGATGTCGACGGCAAGAACACGCGGCTGCGCACCAACGACAAGATCGATTTCACCTGGGCCGGCTACCGGAAAGTCGCGTTCTTCGTTGAGCGGGAACTCTCCCGTCTTCTGGGGGGCTATGGCGGACTTGCCTTCGAAGGCGTGGAGGATGATCCCAATTTCATCGTCCTGACCGGACGCACCACCTCGCCGGAGGCATTGCTTCTGGGCGGCGAGGACGATGAGGCGATCGATCCGGCTAGCAGAACCTACCGCTTCTTCGTCAAGGGAGAGCCTTTGCCACCGATGCAGGGGCGTGTGGACGATCCGCGCGTGCCTGTGGTGGTGAAGTCCGCACCTGTTTCTGCTGTCGAGGACCAAACGCCGCCTGCAGGTAGCGCTCTGAGTGATCGATTGAGCGCTGCCTCCAGTCAGGACGCGCAAGGCCGCGTCTCGGTGACATTGCGTCCGGGATTGCCCTGAGACACAATCAGGTACGGAACAAACAAAAAACCCCGCAGACGTTTGTCCGCGGGGTTTTTTCATTCTCAGCGGAAAGAGCTTACCGCGGCAGGTCGGTGGAACCGGTCAGGAACTCATCGACGGCGCGGGCAGCCTGGCGGCCTTCACGGATCGCCCAGACCACGAGGGACTGGCCCTTGCGCACGTCACCGGCAGCAAACACCTTGTCCAGGCTGGTCTTGTAATCGTCGGTGTTGGCCTTGACGTTGGTGCGGCCATCCAGCTCCAGCTTCTCGCCGGCTTCGGCAATGTAGGTTTCGAGCAGAGGGCCGGAAAAGCCGATGGCGGCCAGAACGAGGTCGGCACGCAGGATGAACTCGGTGCCTTCGATCGGGCGGCGCTTTTCATCGACGCGGGCGCATTTGACACCGGTGACCTTGCCGTCTTCACCGACCAGTGCCAGTGTCGCGGCAGAAAACTCACGCTCTGCGCCTTCAGCCTGCGAAGAGGACGTGCGGAACTTGGTCGGCCAATAAGGCCAGATGGCCAGTTTGTCTTCCTTCAGCGGCGGGATCGGGCGAATATCAAGCTGGGTTACCGACAGGGCACCCTGACGGAACGCGGTGCCGACACAGTCGGATGCGGTGTCGCCGCCACCGATGACGACGACATGCTTGCCGCCGGCCCAGATCGGGGCCTCGTCGCCTTCCGGCTCACCGCCGACACGGCGGTTCTGCTGGACGAGATACGGCATTGCCCAATGGCAGCCTTCCAGTTCCATGCCGAAGACGCCCGGATCACGCGGACGTTCAGCGCCCGCGCACAGGATGACCGCGTCATGACGCTCGGCGAGTTCTTCCAGGGAAACCGTGACACCGACGTTGACGCCGTAATGGAACGTCACGCCTTCGGCTTCCATCTGCTTCACGCGGCGGTCGATGTAGTGTTTTTCCATCTTGAAGTCGGGAATGCCGTAGCGCAGCAGGCCGCCGGCCTTCGGCTCGCGCTCATAGACATGCACCGTGTGGCCTGCACGGGCGAGCTGCTGGGCAGCCGCCATGCCTGCGGGGCCGGAACCGATGATGGCAACGGCCTTGCCGGTCTTGGAGGCAGGCAGCTCCGGTACGATCCAGCCTTCTTCCCAGCCCTTGTCGGCAATCGCCTGTTCGACGCTCTTGATGTTGACCGGAATGTCTTCCAGGTTCAGCGTGCAGGCTTCCTCGCACGGGGCAGGGCAGATGCGGCCGGTGAACTCGGGGAAGTTGTTGGTGGAATGCAGGTTCTTGAGCGCGAAGTCCCAGTCGCCCTGATAGACCAGATCGTTCCAGTCCGGTATCTGGTTGTTGACGGGGCAGCCCGTCGGGCCATGGCAGAACGGAATGCCGCAATCCATGCAGCGCGCCGCCTGGTTCATGACGTCCTGGTCGTTCAGCGGAATGGTGAACTCGCGGAAATGGCGAATACGGTCAGAGGCAGGCTGATACTTCTGTTCCTGCCGATCGATTTCCATAAAACCGGTTACCTTGCCCAAGGCGACCTCCTCAAAATGTCATGCGTCTGTCCAGAGTGGCTGCAATCGGCCGCGTCAAGCGGCCGAGAGCCTGTTCGTGCGTTTGGCCGGATTATTCGGCGGCGACCATGCCGAGGCGCTGTTCTTCCATTTCGCGCAGGGCCCGGCGATACTCGACCGGCATCACCTTGACGAACTTGGGCCGGTACTGGGTCCAGTTGTCGAGGATTGCCTTGGCTTTTGTTGAGCCAGTCAGTTCCAGATGTTTCGTCAACATCTGGCGCAGGCGTTCGTCGTCATGGCGCGTCATGTCGCAGGACAGGTCCACACGGCCCTTGTGCTCGATGTCGCCGCCATGGTGGTGCAGCTTCTCCAGAAGATCGTCTTCCTCGGTCACCGGTTCCAGTTCGACCATGGCCAAGTTACAGCGGGAGCCGAACGTGCCGTCTTCATCGAGCACATAGGCAATGCCGCCGGACATGCCGGCCGCGAAGTTGCGCCCGGTCTGACCGATCACGACGACGACGCCGCCGGTCATGTATTCACAGCCGTGGTCGCCCACGCCTTCGACAACAGCGAGAGCGCCGGAGTTACGAACCGCGAAACGTTCCCCGGCAACGCCACGGAAGTAGCACTCGCCCTCGGTGGCGCCATAGAGCACCGTGTTGCCGACGATGATGGAGTTTTCCGGCACGATCCGGGTGTTTTCCGGCGGACGGACAATCAGCTTGCCGCCGGCAAGACCCTTGCCGACGTAGTCGTTGGCATCGCCGACGAGATCGATGGTGACGCCGCGCGCGACGAAGGCGCCGAATGCCTGGCCGGCAGTGCCCTTCAGATTGATCTTGAGCGTGTCAGGTAGCTTCAGGCCCTTGTTGCCATAGCGCTTGGCGATTTCGCCGGAGAGCATGGCACCAACCGAGCGGTCGACGGAACAGATCGTCTCGTCGATAATCGTCGGCTCCTTGTTGTCGAGGGCCGGCTTGGCGGCTGCAATCAGGCGACGGTCCAGAATGTCGTGGATCGGGTGATCCTGACGGCTGGTCCAGCGGGTTTCTTCCGGCTTTGCTTCCGGCTGGAAGAAAATACGGGAGAAATCAAGGCCCTTTGCCTTCCAGTGATCGATGGCGGCTTCCTTGTCGAGGAAGTCGGACCGTCCGATCATGTCTTCCAGGGTCTTGAAGCCGAGGTTTGCCATCAGCTCGCGGACTTCCTCGGCGACGAAGAAGAAGTAGTTGATGACGTGCTCCGGCGTGCCCTTGAAGCGCTTGCGCAGGACCGGATCCTGGGTGGCAATGCCGACCGGGCAGGTGTTGAGATGGCATTTGCGCATCATCAGGCAGCCTGCAGCAATCAGCGGCGCGGTCGAGAAGCCGAATTCGTCAGCCCCCAGAAGGGCGCCGATGATGACGTCCCGGCCGGTGCGGATGCCGCCGTCGACCTGCAGGGCGATGCGCGAACGCAGCCCGTTCAGCACCAGGGTCTGCTGGGTTTCGGCAAGGCCGATTTCCCACGGAGAGCCGGCGTGTTTGATCGAGGTCAGCGGCGAAGCGCCGGTGCCGCCGTCGTAACCGGAAATCGTGATGTGGTCGGCACGTGCCTTGGCAACGCCGGCCGCAACCGTGCCCACGCCCACTTCCGACACCAGCTTGACCGAGATATCGGCTTCCGGATTGACGTTTTTCAGATCGTAGATGAGCTGCGCCAGATCCTCGATGGAGTAGATGTCATGGTGCGGCGGCGGCGAAATCAGGCCGACACCCGGCGTGGAGTGACGCACTTTCGCGATGACCGCATCCACCTTGTGACCCGGCAACTGGCCGCCTTCGCCGGGCTTTGCACCCTGGGCAACCTTAATCTGGATCATATCCGAGTTGACCAGATATTCCGTGGTCACGCCGAAGCGGCCAGAAGCAACCTGCTTGATGGCGGAGCGCTGCGGGTTGGACGAGCCGTCCGGCAGCGGATTGAAACGCTCCGGCTCCTCGCCGCCTTCACCCGTGTTCGACTTGCCACCGATCTGGTTCATGGCGATAGCCAGCGTCGTATGGGCTTCGCGCGAGATCGAGCCGAAGGACATGGCGCCGGTGACGAAGCGCTTGACGATGGCTTCGGCCGGTTCAACTTCATCGAGCGCGATCGGCGAACGGCCGATTTCGTCCGCGGACTTGATCCGGAAGAGGCCACGGATCGCATAGCGTCCGCTCTTCTCGTTCACTTCCTTGGCGAAGGCGCGATAGGTCTCGGGAAGTTTCGCGCGCACTGCATGCTGCAGCAGGGCAACGGAATCCGGCGTCCACATATGGCTTTCGCCGCGGGTGCGGTAAGCGTATTCGCCGCCGACTTCCAGCGACCGGCGCAGGATGGCGACATCGCCAAAGGCCTGCTCGTGACGCAAGACGGTTTCATTGGCGACTTCGGCAAGGCCGATGCCTTCGATCATGGTTGCCGTTCCGAAGAAGTATTTCTTCACGAACTCCGAACCGAGGCCGACAGCGTCGAAAATCTGCGCGCCGCAATAGGACTGGTAGGTCGAGATGCCCATCTTGGACATGACCTTGAGGATGCCCTTGTCGATGGACTTGATGTAGCGGTAGACGACTTCGTCCTGGTCGACTTCCTCAGGGAAGTCCATTTCCATGTGCATGGAAAGCAGCGTTTCGAACGCCAGATAGGGGTTGATCGCTTCCGCGCCATAGCCGGCCAGAACGCAGAAATGGTGCACTTCGCGGGCTTCACCGGTTTCCACCACCAGGCCGACTGAGGTTCTCAGACCCTTGCGGATGAGATGATGGTGCACGGCGGCGGTTGCCAGAAGGGCCGGGATCGCGATGCGCGACCGGCTGATCAGGCGGTCTGACAGGATGATGATGTTGTATCCGTCCAGAACCGCTTTTTCGGCGCGCTCGCACAACTCGTCCAGGGCGCCTTCCATGCCGACGGCGCCTTTTTCGGAATTGTAGGTGATGTCCAGCGTCTTGGCGGAGAACTGGTTGTCGGCGATGTCGCCGATGGCGCGGATCTTCTCCAGGTCCTCGTTGGTGAGGATCGGCTGGCGCACTTCCAGCCGCTTGGAGGTCGACATGCCTTCCAGGTCGAAGATGTTCGGACGCGGACCGATGAAGGAGACAAGGCTCATCACCAGTTCTTCGCGGATCGGGTCGATCGGCGGGTTGGTGACCTGGGCGAAGTTCTGCTTGAAGTAGGTGTAAAGCAGCTTCGACTTGTCGGAGAGCGCCGAAATAGGCGTGTCGGTGCCCATGGAGCCGATGGCTTCCTGTCCGACGGTTGCCATCGGCGTCATCAGAAGCTTGATGTCTTCTTCCGTGTAGCCAAAGGCCTGCTGACGGTCGAGCAGGCTTTCACCGGCAACCGGCGCGCGCTGGCGCACGCCCGGAAGGTCTTCCAGAACGATCTGCGACCGGTGCAGCCAATCCTTGTACGGGTTGGCGGTGGAAAGCTGGCGCTTGATTTCGTCGTCGGAAACGATCCGGCCTTCGTCCATGTCGATCAGCAGCATCTTGCCCGGCTGCAGGCGCCATTTCTGGACGATGCGCTCTTCTTCGACCGGCAAGACGCCAACTTCGGAAGACATGATGACAAAATCGTCGTCGGTAACGATGTAACGAGCCGGACGCAGGCCGTTCCGGTCCAGTGTCGCGCCGATCTGGCGGCCATCGGTAAAGGCAACGGCTGCCGGACCGTCCCACGGCTCCATCATGGCCGCGTGGTACTCGTAGAAAGCCCGGCGGTTGTCGTCCATCAGCGGGTTGCCGGCCCAGGCTTCCGGGATCAACATCATGGCCGCATGGGCGAGCGAATAACCGCCCATCACCAGGAATTCGAGTGCGTTGTCGAAGCAGGCCGTATCGGACTGGCCTTCATAGGAGATCGGCCAGAGCTTGGAGATGTCGTCACCAAGCAACGTGGACGACACCGACGCCTGACGCGCCGCCATCCAGTTGACGTTGCCGCGCAGCGTGTTGATCTCGCCGTTGTGCGCGACCATCCGGTAGGGGTGTGACAGATCCCAGGACGGGAACGTGTTGGTAGAGAAACGCTGGTGGACAAGGGCGAGGGCGGACGAGAAGCGCTCGTCCTGCAGGTCGGCGTAATAGGCGCCGAGCTGATAGGCCAGGAACATGCCCTTGTAGACAATGGTCCGGCTGGACATTGAAACGATATAAAAGCCCTTGGAAACCGCATCGGTTTCGGCGCGCACTCGGTTGGAGATAACCTTGCGCAGCACATAAAGGCGGCGTTCGAAGGAATCAGAGTCGCCGCCGGTCTTGCGGATGAAAACCTGACGGGACACGGGTTCGGTGGCGGCGATGTCCGGGGCCTTGGAAAGCGACGAATTGTCGACAGGCACGTCGCGCCAGCCGATCAGCTCCTTGCCTTCGTCTTCAATCACGCGCTCGATGATTGCTTCGCACTTGGCGCGAAGTTCATCGTCCTGCGGCATGAAGATAAAGCCGACGCCATATTCACCGGCTTCGGGAAGCGGGGTGCCTGCGTTCGCCAGCTCTTCGGCAAAGAATGCGTGCGGGATCTGCACCAGCATGCCGGCACCGTCACCCATCAGCGGGTCGGCACCAACCGCACCGCGGTGGGTGAGGTTTTCAAGAACCTGCAAGCCATCTGCGACAATCTTGTGGGATTTCTGGCCCTTCATGTGAGCGACGAAGCCCACGCCACAGGCGTCGTGTTCGCGCGACGGATTATAGAGCCCTTTGTCGGCGGCCGTGCTCAGTCGCTCCGCAAGTGTTGTGGTTGCGGTGGTCTTCGTGTCCACGCTCCCCGCTTGCATGGCTGTGCTGGTCGTCAGCTCTATCTTCGTCATGTGCGCCCTCACTGTTAACCCCAGTGCGCCGTGGTAGGGAGCGTCCGGTTCCGTTCGGGTCGCATTCCATCAAGAATGCGGTCCGGCGAACCCTGGCTTTCCCGCCCCGGCTCTGTTGTTGTATTAACCACGGCAGTTTATCAAAGCAAACCGCCGCATTGACGCAGCGGTCCTCCGCTGCCGAAACGTTCCGTCTCGCTTCCTTACGGATCCTCCCCGGATCCGCCCAGTGGTCAGCCTGTCTATCGTCCGTGCCGCGTTGTCATGCGCCCTGTTTGGGCCGTTTTGAGCACGGTGATAATTGGGACAGCATACCTGTCCTATTCCAAGCGGCGCGAACATGACAGATTTCGCGGTCATGAGCAAGAGTGTTTCTGCGTCGCCTCATTATAATTGTTTCGCGCAAAAAGTGCCAATCGTCCGGAAAGCTCAAAACCGATGAGAAATAAGTAAGAATCTTGCGTTTGTTAAACTTTGTGCGGTTATGCTCGCAAAACAGTCACATGCGTTTGATTTCCTATTTATCTTCAATAGGGTCATCTACGGAGGGTGACTGGCGGCCCATCAAAAACGCCGGATCGTAGAGAATTTGGAACGAAGAGAGGAGATCGATATGAAGCATAAGGCCATGTCTGCAGCGATTGTTGCCGGTGCGGTTGCAACCGCGGTTGCGGGGCTTTCGTCAACTGTGCCGGCCCATGCCCAGGCCAAGGAAAAATGCTATGGGGTGTCCCTGAAGGGCCAAAACGACTGCAAGGCCGGCCCTGGCACGACCTGCGCAGGCACGTCGACCGTCGACTATCAGGGCAATGCCTGGACGCTTGTTCCGAAAGGCACCTGTGTGACGATGGATGTTCCCGGCGGCCGTCATGGCTCTCTGACGGAACTCAAGCGCGACCTTCCGGAAGCCTGATAGGCCTCAACCGGCTGCGTTCGCAGCCACCTGTTCAGGCAGGCAATTGGAAAGCCCGCATTTACCCTCCGGGCGTAAGATGCAAGGTGTTTCAACGCCATCAGCCATGGTGCTTCAGCCGAACCGGTCTGAAGTTGTCCCTAGCCAGTGCGCCTGCCTGACACGCTATTTTCCACCTGGAGAGCACCATGGTTTCCGACACCCGATCAGATCCGGCACTGCGTTGCGGAGCCGCTGTTCCGGCACGCGCCGGAGCTGGGCTGAAGGCGGACCATGTGGCGGATATTCTGCAAACAGGCGCCGATATCGGCTTTTTCGAAGTCCATGCCGAAAACTACATGGGGGCCGGCGGTCCGCCGCATCGACAGCTGGAAGCCATCCGCGAGCGGTATCCCTTGTCCCTTCACGGCGTCGGTCTTTCGATCGGGGGTGAACAGCCGCTCGACAAGGATCATCTCAAGCGCTTGTCGGATCTGAACCGGCGATACGAGCCGGGGCTGTTTTCAGAGCATCTGGCCTGGTCGTCCCACGACACCACCTATTTCAACGATCTTTTGCCGGTGCCTTACGATGAGGCAACGCTGAACCGGGTGTGCGACCATATCGACGAAGTGCAGGAAACCGTCGGCCGGCGGATGCTACTGGAAAATCCGTCGACCTATGTCGCGTTCGCGCAAAGCACGATGAGCGAACTGGACTTCCTGGGCGAGATCGTGCGCCGGACCGGCTGTGGTCTGCTGCTCGACATCAACAACGTTCATGTGTCCTGCACAAACCACGAGAGATCTGCCACCGACTATCTCGCGGCTTTCCCGATGGCCGCTGTGGGCGAAATTCACCTTGGAGGCCATGCGCCGGACCGGGACGACGCCGGCCGGCCGCTTCTGATCGACGCTCACGACCGGGAGGTCGACCAGGCGGTCTGGCAGCTCTTTGAAGACGTCATTGGCGCAAATGGCCCGTTGCCGACCCTGATCGAGTGGGACAACAATGTTCCTGCCTGGCCGGTTCTGCTTGCCGAAGCGCAAGCGGCGGACCGGATCCTGGCACAGCCTGCAAGGGCCGGAAGAAAGCAAGCGGTCTGAGATGCGCAGCTCCCTGTCCCTTCCGCAGGTCGACGCCGCCTCTTTCGGACGCGCGCTGCTCGACCCGCAACTGGCAACGCCCGATGGGCTGACCGGCCCAGACGGACAGACGGCGCCCAAGCGGTTCAATGTCTACCGCAACAACGTTATCGTCAGCCTGAGCGACGCGCTGGGCGAAACCTTTCCCGCGGTGAAGACGCTGCTGGGAGAGGACTATTTCAAGGCGCTTGCCCGGGCCTTCGTGACGGCCCATCCGCCTCTATCGCCGGTCTTGATCTGGTATGGCGCCGAATTCGCGGACTTTCTGAACGCCTTCCCGCCGCTGCAGGCGTATCCTTATCTGGGCGACGTTGCCCGGCTGGAATGGGCCTGGCTGCAGGCCTACCATGCAGCGGATGCTGCGCCTCTCGATCCGGCCACACTGGCGCAGATCGATCCGCAGCGGTTGGGCGATGTTCGTTTCACGCCGCATCCGGCGGCGCATGTGGTGTCGTCCAACTGGCCGGTGTGGGCGATCGCACGGGCCAACAGGTTCGAGCCCGATGAGGCCGGCGCTATCGATCTTGCAGAACCGCAATCGGTGCTGATCACCCGGCCTGACGTGGATGTGAATGTCTTTCTGCTGCGTGCGGGCGGGGCCGCATTCGCGATGGATCTCCTGCAAGGGCAAACGCTTGCAGATGCGGCAGGCCGGGCACAGGAAGAAGACGGATCGTTTTCCTTGTCCGATTGCCTGTCGGACTGTCTTGCAGCAGGCGCTTTTTCCGGTCTGCTTCTGAACGACTAACAATCACGCAGCAAATGGAAGCTGCCTGATCAAGGGGGATTAAATGGGTGTGCTGATTGGATTTTTTGTCAGGCTCTACACGATGGTGTTCGGAGCTCTGGAAAGGCTGACGGACGGCTGGTTCATCGGGCTCGCCGCCCGGTTCATTTTTGCCGCGATCCTGCTGCAGTTCTTCCTGAACTCGGCGATGACGAAAATCGGTGGCAGCATCATGAACATCTTCACGCCGACCGCAGGTGCCTATGCGCAGATGCTGCCGAAGATGATGGAGCAGGTCAGCTACGACACCAGCCAGATTGCCTTCTTTCCCTATGGTCTCATGGTGCTTCTGGGCACCTGGGGTGAATTCGTTCTGCCGGTCATGGTGGTTGTCGGTCTTTTCACCCGCTTTGCCAGCCTCGGCATGATCGTCTTCATCTGCGTGATGACCTATGTCGATGTTTACGGGCATGGGGCCGATGCAAAGACCATCGGAGCCCTGTTCGACGGCGAGCCTTACGCGATCATTGCCGACGACCGGTTGCTCTGGATCTTCCTGCTGCTGGTGCCGGTGCTCAAGGGGCCGGGTGTGGTTTCGCTCGATTGGCTGCTTGGCCGGTCTTATCGCAAACGCGAGATGTACTACTGAAAAACCAGTTGCCGGTTGTGATGCCAAGTGATTAAACCGGCACATGAATTTTGCTAGCGACAATTGGGCGGGTGCGGCTCCGGCGGTGATGTCGGCGCTGGCCCGCCATAATGAAGGGTTCTCGCCTGCCTACGGCACCGACCCTTTGACCGAGGCCGTCTCCGCCACCTTCAACGAGATCTTCGAACGGGAAGTTGCCGTGTTTTTCGTGGCGACCGGTTCGGCGGCGAATTCTCTGGCGCTGGCTGCCTTTGCCAAGCCGGGCGGGGCGATCTTCTGCCATTCCGCCGCACACATCCAGGTTGACGAGTGCAATTGCCCCGAGTTCATGACCGGCGGCAACAAACTCCTCAGCGTCGAAGGGGCAAATGGCCGGTTCTCTGCTGATGCGCTTCGTGAAAAGATGGCGCAGGTGCCGGACGGCGTTGTTCATCACGGTCAGGTGGCCTCCGTTTCCATCAGCCAGGCAACCGAATGCGGCACTGTTTACACGCTGGATGAAATCAGCGCCATCAAGGAGGTCTGCCGCTCGCGGTCCGTACCGCTTCACATGGACGGTGCACGGTTCGCCAACGCCCTTGTGACACTGGGCTGTTCGGCTGCCGACATGACCTGGAAGGCCGGGGTAGACGTATTGTCCTTCGGAGCCACCAAAAACGGCTGCTGGTGCGCCGAAGCGGTGGTGTTTTTCGACTTGGAAGCGGCAAAATCCTTCGAATATTTCCGCAAGCGCGGTGGTCACCTGTTTTCCAAGAGCCGGTTTGTGGCTGCCCAGTTCGAAGGCTATTTCGAAGACGACACCTGGCTGGCGACCGCAAGCCACGCCAACGGCATGGCGACGCGCCTTGCCGAAGGCATCCGGGAAGCCGGCGGGCGAACTGCCTGGGCGGTGGAGGCCAACGAGCTGTTTCCGATCCTCAAGCGCAGCCAGATGGAAGCGCTGCAGGCGGCCGGAGCCAGGCTCTACGAGTGGCCTGCCAAGGGTCTTGCCAAAGGTCACGCTCCTGCCGCAGACGAAGCCTGCATGCGTCTGGTCACCAGTTTCGCAACGACGGATGAAGACGTCGACGCGTTTTTGAAAGTGCTTGCCGGGACGGTTTGAGAGCCGGTTGCAGTTAGTGATCTTCCGCACACAAGCCATTAAAAAAGGCGCCTGGTTACCCAGGCGCCCCAAAGATGCGATTTCAGCAAGCTGAACCCGACGCTTAGTGCGCCGTGGTTTCAATCTGCTTGGTTTCACCGCTGGTGATTTCAATCTTGCGCGGCTTCATGGCTTCAGGAATTTCCCGGACAAGATCGACGTGCAGCAAGCCGTTTTCGAGGCTTGCGCCTTCCACGCGAACGTGTTCGGCAATCTGGAAGCGGCGTTCAAAGGTGCGCGAGGCAATGCCACGGTAGAGAATTTCCCGGCCGGCATCTTCTTCAGCTTTTTCACCCTTGATCGTGAGCGTGTGCTCCTTGGCTTCGACGCTCAGTTCGTCGTCGGAAAAACCGGCCACTGCCATCGTGATGCGATAGGCGTTTTCGCCCGTGCGCTCGATGTTATAGGGCGGATAGCTCGGGGCTTCGTTGCCGGCGGCATCGAGCATCGAGAAAAGCCGGTCGAAACCGACGGTGGAGCGGTAAAGCGGAGAAAAGTCGAAGTGACGCATGTGTCTGTCCTCTCTTGAGCAACTGATACTTCACTGATGTTGAGCAGTCCTTCGTCCCCCGGAATGGCGGGACAGGCTGCGGTGCAAACCCATGTTGGCGCTTGCATGAGGAGATTTGGTAATTCGGATTTTCATTTCAAGAGGGCAGGCAAGAGCGGCTGTCGCCGAAACATGAACGCCACATGAACGATGCCTTCCGTTTGCGTTCAAGTGGCCCGGTGCATCTTCAGTCCAACGTCAGCACGGCGCTGGCGGAACAGACTGGAGATTTGAAGATGTTTGCCAATGTTTCGAAATTGTCCGCCCCGATCGCCGGTGCCATTCTGCTGGTTTCCGCCGGTTTCATTTCCACCGCGTCTGCTGCGCCGCTGGCCGGCAAGACCCAGATCGAACCGGCCAAGGCCGAGCTGGTGGTCAAGGTCGATCATCGCCGCGGGAACGGGCGTGGTGGCAACTGGGATGGCCGTCATGGTGGCCGCCACTTCGAAATGGGCCCGCGCCAGATCCGCCGCAGCCTGCGCCACCGTGGTTTTGACCATATCCGCATCCTCGACCGCCGCGGCCCGATGTACATCGTGCGGGCAAAGGGCTGGCGCGGTATGCCGGTTCGGCTGGTTGTCGATAGCCGGAATGCCAACATCGTTCGCAGCCAGCCGATCGGTCATCGCGGTGAGTGGCAGCGCCGCTGGTACTGATCGGCTGATCAACCTTATCTGACATTTTCAGGGCCGGCTTCCCAGGGAGCCGGCCTGAACCTTGTTGAGGCGGATGCGAGAGCCGGGTATGACGTAGGGTACGCGTGTGCGCCGAACGGAGCCACCAGCGCCGGCACGGGTGACGAGTTCTTGACGAAAAACCTTTATCTGTTTGAGAAATAAGCTCCCAACGAACCCGAGTGATTCGCATCGCATGACCCTGATCGATCATCCCGACAATCCGGTGCCAGACGGCGCGCGATCCGGGTTCGTCACGACGCCGGACGGCAAGAAGATCCGGTATGCACACTGGCCGGCCGCGGGCGCCCGGCGCAAGGGCACGGTTACCCTGCTTCAGGGGCGGGCGGAGTTTATCGAAAAATACTTCGAGGTGATCGGGGATCTTCGCAAGCGGGGCTTTGCCGTCATTGCGTTCGACTGGCGCGGGCAGGGCGGCTCTCAACGATTGACCCGCAACCCCAGGCGCGGCCACGTTTCGAACTTCAACAAGTACAAGCTGGATCTGCGCACGGTGCTCAAGGAAGTCTCGCTGGCGACCTATCCCGGGCCGCATTTTGCGCTGGCCCATTCCACCGGCGCGCTCGTGGTCCTGTCCGATACCGACAGGCTGCGGACCATGCTGGACCGGGCGGTGCTGACCGCACCGCTTCTGGGCCTGCCGACGGGAACATGGTCACCCGGCCTTGTAACCGGCTATCGCTGGATCTTGCGCAAGCTCACGTTCGGTCTGTTCGGGCGTCCGGGACTGAAGGCAACCGCCCCCAAGACATCCTGGCTGATCGAAAAGGTTGCCATTCCAACTGCGCGGGTGTTGTCCCTTTTCGGCCTGGGCAGGCTGTTTGTGCCCGGAGGAAACGCCGAGATTGCCGTGGCCTATGAGGTCAACCGGCAAACCACCGACAGGGTTCGCTTCGAACGATTCAACAAGGTTCTGGAAAAGGCACCGGAACTGGGTGTCGGCTCCCCGACGCTCGGATGGCTGGCCGCGACCGGTCGGGCCATGTTGGCGCTGCGCCGGCGGGCAGCCGGGCCGAACATCAAGTTGCCCTGCCTTGTGCTTGCGGCAGGGAACGACCGGATCGTCTCAACGCCCATGATCGAGGATTTCGTCGCACGGGCGAAGGCGGCAGCCTATGTGGAAATCGCAGGCGCCGAGCATGAACTCATGATGGAGCGTGATGTCTTCCGCGATCAGTTCTGGGCGGCGTTCGATGCCTTTGTTCCGGGTCTTGAGGCCGAACAGGCGCTGGACCGCGCCACAAGCTGATCCTGCACCCTGATGAGGCCGTGGGGGCCGTCAGGCAGCTCTTGCCAGGTCCCGCAGAAGAATTTCATGCAGACGCGGATCGCCTGACGCAACGATCTGGCCACCATCTGCCGGTGAGCCGCCGGTCCATGTGGTGACAACACCGCCGGCGCCTTCAATGATCGGCACAAGGGCAACGATATCATAGGCTTGCAGACCGGATTCGATTACCGCGTCGCCATGGCCGGCCGCGACCATGCAATAGGCGTAGCAGTCGGTCCCGTAGCGGGACAGTTGCACGGCATCTTCGATCTTGTCGAAAGCCTGGCGTTCCCCCTCGGTAAAAAGCGCAGGAGTGGTGGTGAAAATAGTGGCATCTTCCAGGCTGGCGCAGGGGCGTGTCTGAAGCTGTCTTCCGCCCAGGGGGCCATCGTACCAGGCCGTCTTGCCATCGCCGCCGAAGCGCTCGCCGATATAGGGTTGAACCATCATTCCGAGGCTCGGAATGCCGCTGGTCCTGAGGCCGATCAGCGTTCCCCAGGTGGGCAGGCCGGTGATGAAGGCGCGCGTGCCGTCAATCGGGTCGAGCACCCACACATGTTCCGCGTCGAGATTTTCCGGACCGTGTTCTTCGCCAAGGATTCCGTGGTCCGGATAGGTTTCGTTGATCAGGGCGCGCATTGCGGTTTCGCCGTTCCTGTCGGCAATGGTGACAGGGTCAAAACCGGCTTCCCGCTTGTTGTCGATTGCAAAGCCCTGGCGGAAATGCGGCATGATCGCGCCACTGGCTGCTTCCGCGAGCCTGTCCAGGAACGGGGCAAACATATTTGAGCTGGAAACAGGCCCTGTCGACATCATTACCTCCTGGCTTCGGAAACCGCGCGAAACCGAAATTATTACGAATTGCCGCTTGTATAACCTGTTCTGCAAAAAAATGAATCTGCAAAACCTGAATGACTGCTCATACTTTGATCAGTTTGAGAGGGCTGTCGGTCTTGACGTTTGTGCGGTGCAATGCGATTTTATTGCGGTGCGATACGTTGTGTCGTACCGCCCTCCTTGGGCGTTTCCTCCCTAGACTCGGGCCGCCTCTTTCGAGAGCGGCCTTTTTTTTTGTCCTGAGATTTTATTCCGCTGCGATGGAGTCCGCCGGTAAGGCGGCGTCCGGCATGGAGGTCAGCTCGCGGGCGAACTGGCGCAGGTTATGAAAGAGGTCGCCGAAGCCCGGAGTTGGCTGGTGCGTGACCTCGTTCATGTAGAGGCCGCGGTTGATTTCGATCTGGAGGGCATGGAGGCCGCTTGTGGGGCGACCGTAATGTTCGGTGATGAAGCCGCCTGCATAGGGTTTGTTGCGAGAGACGGTATAGCCCATTTCCTTCAGAACCGAGCAGGCAAATTCCGTCAGGTCGCTGCTGCAGCTTGTGCCGTAGCGGTCGCCAAGGATGAAGTCCGGCCTTGTGTCGGTTGTCTGGCATTTCACGTTGGACGGCATCGAGTGGCAATCGATCAGAACGGCGTAGCCGAAGGTTACGTGCGTCTGTGCCAGCAGGCGTCGCAATGTGGTGTGATACGGCTTGTAGATTTCCTCTACCCGGCTGAGCGCTTCTGCAACAGGCAGCTTGTGCCGATAGATCTCGTGGTTCTCGCTGACGATGCGGGCCACGGTTCCAAGACCACCTGCCACCCGGATCGAGCGGCTGTTCGCATAGGTCGGCAGGCGTCCGTCGAACATTTTCGGATCGAGTTCGTAGGGTTCGCGGTTCACATCGAGGTAGGCTCTGGGAAAGTGCGCACGCAGAAGCGGCGCGCCGAGCGGCACGACATGGGCGAAAAGATCATCGACAAAAGCGTCTTCCGACCGCCGGATCGCTATTTCGTCCAGACGGGAGGAGGCAAGGAAGCCTTTGGAATACTGCCGGCCGGAATGAGGCGAATTGAAAACGAACGGCACCCTCTGGTCTGCCGGGCACAGAACTTCGAAAGCGGGAAAGCCGTTGAAATCCGCCTCGAAAGAGGCTGGGGAGGAAGGCTGCTTGTCGTCCGTCAATGCTGTGTCCTGGTTGGCGCCCGGTGCAGGCCGTTTCCTATGGTGCCAAGGAATCGGTGCGCCGTCCACCTCGACAGCATCAAAAGCGTGCGCGCTTGTGGGCAATGATGCCTCGGTTGACGGCGGGGCCGGACGGTCCGTGCGGGCTTCGTGCACCCACCGTGCGCAGTCAAGGGAGACGGTCGGGCGCTTTTCCCTTGCGTAAGAAGCCTTGCCGTGCGGAAACGTCAAAGGGGCGGCGTTCTCAACAACTGGCTATCCACACCGTGGCTGTGTGATCCAATTCACCCTATCATTCTGTGGAATTCGAGCTATAACCGGCAGAAAGGGAACATAACCCACACGAACAAAGGACCTGGTCAATTACGATGCCGCGTATCCTGCTTGCCGAAGATGACAATGACATGCGCCGCTTTCTGGCGAAGGCGCTGGAAAATGCCGGTCACGACGTCGTTTCGTTCGATAACGGCAGAAGCGCCTATGAGCGCCTGCGCGAAGAACCGTTCTCACTGCTGCTGACCGACATCGTGATGCCTGAAATGGACGGGATTGAGCTGGCCCGCCGGGCGACCGAACTCGATCCGGACCTAAAGGTGATGTTCATCACGGGGTTTGCCGCCGTTGCGCTGAACCCGGAATCGGATGCTCCGAAGGACGCGAAAGTCCTTTCAAAGCCGTTCCATCTGAAAGACCTCGTGCAGGAAGTGGAGCGCATGCTGGCGGCCTGACAAGGCGTTGACGCCGCGGAAAACTGGGAGTGCCAACCGGGCTGGGGAAATTTTGACGGTTCGGTGAAAAAGGGGGGTTGCACAGTTTGCCGATCCCCGTTATATCGCACTCCACCACGGCGCTGGGGCGCCGGACTACCGAGAAATTCGGGCGTGTAGCTCAGCGGGAGAGCACTTCGTTGACATCGAAGGGGTCACAGGTTCAATCCCTGTCACGCCCACCATTATTGCGCTGATTGAGGTTTCGAGAAGCGCGGGTTGATCTGAAGATAGGCGCAGGACCTGCCGCTGCTTCAAGGCCAATCCAGTCAAACGTGAGCGCCTTTGGCGCTCATTTGGTTTAAAGAAGCAGGACCCTTGTGGGGACAGTGACATGAAGATCAAGAACTCGCTCAAAGCGCTCATGACCCGCCACCGCGACAACCGCATGGTTCGCCGCAAAGGCCGCGTCTACATCATCAACAAGAAAAACCCGCGTTTCAAAGCGCGCCAGGGCTAATCTTGCTGCTGCGCATCGCGTGGCGGAAGACCAGGAAATCTCTTGCTGAACAAGACATTGTCTTGCTGTAGCGGGAGTGGAACGGGTCCCCGCCAACGTGGCGCACGAAGATGTGTCAAATTGCAGGATTGACCGCCGCATCCAACGATCCATAATCGTCGGATGCGGATTTTTGTGTTTCCCTTTCTGTTTTTCGCCGGCGCCAGTATCGCGAGCGCCCAACCTGTTCCGGATCTTGGTCCGGAGGCAGAGCCGCCGTCTGCCGAAGACTTCAACGCGCTACCCGACGAACTTCCGGAAGAAGGTGGGCAGGTGGTTGTCGAGGAGAGCGATCCCGACGACGAGCAATCCCGTCTGGATGAACTCTTTGCCAACCTGGCCAAATCGGACAATCCGAAGGAAGCCGCGCGTATCGGGCGGGAAATTCAGATGCTCTGGATGGATTCGGGCAGCGATACGGTGGACGTGCTGATGTCCCGCGCCGGCAAGGCCATCCAGGCCGACGATCATGCCCTGGCGCTTGATCTGCTGGACACGGTCGTGATCCTGAAGCCGACTTATGCGGAAGGCTGGAACAGGCGTGCGACCGTCCACTACATGCAAGAGGATTTCGGCAAGTCCCTGGTGGATATCGAGCGCACGCTGGCGCTGGAACCGCGTCATTGGGGTGCCTTGTCGGGCCTTGCGATTATCCAGCGGCGTCTGGGCTTTGAAAGCGAAGCGCTGACGACTTTCAAGCGAGCACTTGAAATCAACCCCAGCCTGGAAAATGCCAACAAGGCCGTGAAGGACCTGGAAAAGGATGCCGAGGGCGAACCCGCCTGAGGACGGCTCTCCCTTTTCCTCGCGTGCTGCCAGACTTTAATGGTGCAGACTTGTTTGCCGCCAGACTTGATTGCAGATGGCGCAGTGCTATGTCCGCATTATGATTTCATTCCTGACTGTCCTCCTCGCCGCCGCCGTTTTGTTTGTCGCCTACTCTCTTTTCAGGGCAAGGCAGATTTCGCGTGTCTATGTACCCGACGGCAGTCTTGCAGAGGTGGATGGAGCGCAAATGCACTATCACTTCGTGCCTGCATCTCAGGCGGCCAGTGGGCAGCCTGTGCTGGTGTTCCTGCATGGAGCCAGCGGCAATGCCTATGACATGAAGCTTGCGTTTGAAGGGGCTTTTGAGGGCCGTTACCCGCTGCTCTTCATCGACCGGCCTGGGCTTGGGTTCTCGCAGCGCTCCAGATCAGGGCGTAACACACCGGAAAGCCAGGCAAAGCTGATCACCGGTCTGATTGCGCACCTTGGCATCGAGTCGGCCATTGTGGTGGGACATTCGCTCGGAGGGGCCGTAACGGCGGCAGTGGGCCTTGCCGCGCCGGAGCGGGTAAAAGGGCTCGTCTTCCTGGCACCCGTCAGCCACGTGTGGCCCGGTGGGGTCAACTGGTACTACACGGTTGCGGCACTGCCCGTCGTCGGCTGGCTGTTTTCCAGAACGTTGACGATCCCGGTCGGTGAGCGGCTGGTGCCGCAAATGCTGAAGCATGTCTTCCATCCCGATCCGCCGGTTGCCGGCTATGCTGCGTCGGTCCGTCTGCCGCTGCTGTTCCGGCCCGAAAGCTTTCGCTCGAATGCGGCGGACATCTGCAGTCTGAAGCAGGCTGTTCGGCAGCAGTCGAGGCGATATGGGCAACTTGGCCAACCGTCCCTGATCATCACGGGAACGAAAGATACGGTGGTCTGGCCATCGATCCATTGTGAAGGCTTGTTGCAGGATCTTCCGGACGCGGAACTGCTGATGCTGGGCGCGGCGGGGCACATGCCGCAGCATACCCACACGGCTCAGATCGTGTCCGGTATCGACAGGCTGGTGGAACGGGTCGCTGGGTCCGGTCGCAAGGCGAGGGCGGCTGAAGCAGAGACCGAAGCCGTGCCGGCGGAATGAAAAAGGCGGCCTGGAGGCCGCCTTCTCGTGATCCGGTCTGTTTAACCGATTAGATCGTCAAATACCGCCCTGGCCGTCGTTGCCGACGAAGGCAATCCGCAGCATGTTCGTGGAGCCCGGCGTGCCGAAGGGAACGCCCGCGGTCACGATGATACGCTGGCCCGGTTTTGCAAACTCCTCGGAGAAGGAGATGCGGCAGGCGCGGTCGATCATGTCTTCCTCGTTGGCGGCGTCTTCACTGACCACGCAGTGCAGGCCCCAGCCAAGCGACAGGCGGCGTGCGGTCGCAAGCACCGGCGACAAAACGATCACCGGGCTGGACGGACGCTCACGCGAGGCGCGCAGGCCCGTCGCGCCGGAGGTCGTGTAGCAGACGACAGCGGCCAGGTTCAGCGTTTCGGCGATCTGCCGGGCTGCTGCCGAAATCGCGTCGGCGCCGGTAGCTTCCGGTTCGGTCCGCTGAGCGTAGATGATGGTGCGGTAGTTGGGATCCTGTTCCACCTGCTGGGCGATCTTGTCCATGGTGGAGACCGCCTCGATCGGGAATTCACCGGCGGCGGATTCTGCCGACAGCATGACGGCATCTGCGCCTTCGAAGACGGCGGTGGCAACGTCGGACACCTCGGCGCGGGTCGGCACCGGTGCGTTGATCATGGATTCCAGCATCTGCGTGGCGATCACGACCGGCTTGCCGGCACGGCGGCAGGCGCGGGTGATGCGCTTCTGAAGGCCGGGAACCTGTTCCAGCGGCAGTTCAACACCCAGGTCACCACGGGCAACCATGATGGCGTCGGACAGCTCGATGATCTCGTCCAGCCGGCCGATGGCCTGGGGCTTTTCGATCTTGGCCAGAACGCCGGCGCGGCCACGGGTGATCTTGCGCACTTCGGCGATATCGTCCGGGCGTTGCACGAAGGACAGGGCAACCCAGTCGACATTCTGGTCGAGCGCCGCGATCAGGTCCTTATGGTCTTTTTCGGTCATGGCGCTGGTCGCGATTTCCGAATCGGGAACGCTGACGCCCTTGCGGTCGGACAGCTTGCCGCCGACGATGACTTCCGTCACCGCCTTGGTGCGGTCGGCTTCCAGAACCTTGAGCTGGATCTTGCCGTCGTCGAGCAGCAGGCGGTGGCCCGGCTCGAGCGCCTGAAGAATTTCGGGATGCGGCAGATGCACACGGTCCACGTTGCCGCTGGACTTGTCGGCGTCCAGTGTGAAGGTTGCGCCGTTTTCCAGCATGACCGGACCGTCGGCGAAGGTTCCCACGCGCAGCTTGGGCCCCTGCAGATCGGCCAGAATGCCGATCGGCCGTCCAACCTTCTCCTCAACAGAACGGATGCGTTCGACAAGCATCTTCAGACGATCATGATCGGTATGGCTCATGTTGATGCGGAAGACGTCCGCACCTGAGCGATACAGTTTTTCGATGATGTCTTGTTCTGAGGAAGAGGGTCCGAGAGTTGCAAGAATTTTGACTCGCCGGTTACGCCTCATCGCCCACCTGTCCCCTGTTGCACGGGTTCGGTCAGCTGGACCGTCCAGCTGCTCTGTTCGCCCGTGTCGATTTCAAAAAAGCCCGTCCGCTCGAATCCGCGAGCCACACAGTCTTCAATTCCGCGAATGGTGAATTCCTTTTCCCGGGTGCACATGAACGCCCGGCCACCCCATTCGCCGAATTGGTCATAATCAACTGCGTAGATGTAATAGTATCGTGACACCAGTGCCCCGGGTACCAGGGTCTCGCAGGAGTTGGAAGCAAGGTTCCACCAGCCTTCGGTAACCCAGTCGGTCTTGTCCTTGTAGCCGATGGCCACACCAACCTGACTGTCGGTCTTGTTGCAAAGCCGCAGATCGGCTCTGGCTTCGTCACTGGATGCGGAGAAAAACAGCACGGCAAGGAAAGCAGCAAAGGCAAATTTCACAGGCACGCTGACACATGCCCGAGACCCGCCCTGGTTCCGTTCCCCAACCTTAAACATATGCAGTCGTTCGCTTTGCTGCTTTACAGACATTCGCTTTTTGCGTCGACAAGGGGGCCTTGTCAACGTCGTTAACGGGATACGCAGTCTTTCGCCCAGACTTGTTTCCCGAACCGCCCGGATTTTTTGTCCAATTGAACAGTCCCACCCCCTATGCCGTCAGAAATGGGGCGGGAACATGACCGCTCCGCCTCAGATCGTCGATAGATGTCAATAAAGCGTATACCGCGTTGTGAAGACCTTGGCAAAATCGCAGGGGTACAGATCGGGCGCTGGCGTGCGGAAGGTGTGGATGGTCTGCAGAAACGCCGTCTGAAAGCGGTGTTTTCGGGCTTGGTTCCTTCGCTGGTTTGCCGTAAACCTGACCGCCTGCACGATAGTGAGCCACAGAAGTTTCCACGAAGCGAGACATGATAGAACCAGCTGCCGAAACCGGCCGGGCCTTTCAGCCGACCGAATATGTCAATGGCGATTTAGCGTCCGGATTGCTGCTCCTGTGCGACCATGCCCGCAATACCGTTCCGGAGCCCTATGGCGATCTCGGCGTTCCGGCCGAACAGTTCGAGCGGCACATCGGTTATGACATCGGCGCGCGCGCGGTTACGCTCGAATTGGCGAAGCGGCTGAATGCGCCGGCGTGCCTGACCACTTATTCGCGTCTGTTGATCGATCCCAACCGGGGCGATGACGATCCGACGTTGATCATGCGCCTGTCGGACGGCGCTGTCGTGCCGGGCAATGCCAAGGTCGACACGACCGAGCGGGCGAACAGGATCGACCGGTTTCACAAACCCTATCACGACCTCATCGACCAGACACTGGACGCGATGATCAAGGTGAACGATCCGCCGGTGATCTTTTCCATTCATAGCTTCACGCCGGTCTGGCGCGGTGTGCCGCGGCCCTGGCATGTCACCGTCCTTTGGGACAGCGACCCGCGGGCCGTTGATCCACTGCTGGAGGGGTTGAGGGCGCAGAACGACATCATTGTGGGCGACAATGAGCCTTATGACGGGGCTCTCAAAAACGACACAATGTATCGGCACGCAACGCGCCGTGGGCTGGCGCATGCGCTTCTGGAATTGCGACAGGACCTGATTGCCGACGATGCCGGAGCGCTTGAATGGGCGGACCGCCTCGAGCCGGTCATCAGAAAAATTGCCGGCATGTCCGACTGCCGGCGCATCCAGCATTTCAAGTCGCGCAGCGACGCCGCTTAAGGCCGGGCCACCGGTCCGGGACAGGGAGACCTTCGCTATGGACGATCAGACGAAACTCGAACTGGAAGCTGCCGTATTCAGGCGCCTTGTGGACCATCTGCGCGGGCGCACCGACGTGCAGAACATCGACATGATGAACTTGGCCGGCTTCTGCCGCAACTGCCTGTCCAACTGGTATCAGGACGCTGCGCAGGAAAAGGGTGTTCCCCTGGAAAAGTCGGAAGCCCGCGAAATCGTCTACGGCATGCCCTATGACGACTGGAAGGCCAAATACCAGACCGAGGCAACGGCGGATCAGCAGGCCGCTTTCGAAAAGAACAAACCCCAGCATTGAGCCCGCATCTGCCTGGACGCGCATCGCTGCTTGACGGGCGATGCGCAGTCTGGCAACGCACGGCCCAGGTGATTGACGGCGGCTGAAGACCAGCCGCAGCCATTAAGACCGCGCTGAGCGCGACAAGGAAGAACGAGAAGGAGAAACAGTAAACATGTCCGATCCCGGTGGAGTGGCAGGCGACCAGCTGCGCGCATTCGTAGAGCGTATCGAGCGTCTTGAAGAAGAAAAGAAAGTCATCTCCGATGACATCAAGGACGTCTATGCGGAAGCCAAGGGCAACGGCTTTGACGTGAAGATCCTGCGAAAGGTGGTTTCCCTGCGCAAGAAGCAGCCTCATGAGCGTGAAGAAGAAGAGGCGGTTCTCGATCTCTACCTGCACGCACTTGGCATGGCTGGCGGCGCCGGCGGCGCTGAAGGCTGATCAGCGGCAAGATCCGCACTCTGAAATGAAAAGAGCGGCAGAAATGCCGCTCTTTTTTTGTCTGAATTTTCCGTCTGACCGGTCAGCGCGCGAAGCGGACCGGAAGGATGACGACGGCCGGACCGTCGAACCGGTCTGTGCGCAGGCCGCCGTAAGGATTGCTTTCAAAGCTGGCGGAAACAAAGCGGTTGCCGGGCATCATCACATTCTTCAGCTGGCGCTGGTTGGGGTGGCTGAGCGAAGCGAACGCCTGATGCCGCGTGGTGCCTGCTCCGGACAGAAGCGTCGGTGCGGACTTGTCTGGCAAGCTCGCAAAGCCGGCAAGCGGATCGACAATCTGGTCACGCGGGATCCGGCCCGAAACCGACGGCTGGCGGGCCGGGGCGGCCTTGGCTGTTGCGGCGGGAGCTGCCGGCCGGTTGGCCTGTGTCCGTGCAGGTTCGGTCACTGACGGCCGCAGCGAGCGGCTCAGGCTGGGCGGTGTCGCCGAGGCTGATGCGTAGGCAAGCGTGGTGTCCGACCGGGGAGCGGGCACCGGAGAGGGCACCGACGTGCCAGTGGCTGCCGCGATTGCAGCGACCGGATCGTCGGTCGGTGCGGACCCCGGAACGGGGACATCGCCACTCAGGCCAAGATTTGCTGCAGCGACCTTGGCTGCGTCGCTGAGGCCCTTGCTCGGCTTGTGCAACGGCGTGCGCGTGGCAACCTGGAACCGCGAATCGATCGTTTTCTCTGGAACGGAGCCCGTCGCGGGGCTTTGAGCACCCGGCTGACCGGTTTCGATGGCAAACCGCTGTGCGTCAAGCGTGTTCGGCGCAGGCGGTGGCGCCTTGCTTGCTGCGACGGCGGGAATATCCGCAGGCGGTTTCACGATGGGAGCGCTGCTGGCAACGACAATCGGTGCTGCTGCCGGTGCTTCCGGTTCGTCGCCCAGGATTTTCCGGCTGGGAACCGGCGGATTTTCGATCACGACGGCGGGCGCTTCGGCCGTAATCGGCGCGGGCGGTGTATTGTTGCCGACGGCTCCCGGACGCTTGGCTGCATTGCCGTCGCGGTTGTTGCCACCACCAAAGAGGCTGGCGAAGAGGTTGCCGCCGCCAGAAGACGGCTTGTCATTCTGCGCGGCCACCGGAATGGGCTTGCCCGGGCTCGTCAGTTTCTGGTCGCGGGTGCTCAGGCCATTGGAGGAGCTGGAGCGCGAGTTGGACGCAACGATCGTGGGCTTGGAGCTTCTCGAGCGGCCGGATTTGCTTTCTGCGAGAGCAACCTTGTAGCCGCTCATCGGTTTACCGTCGGAAGGAATGTGAAGGGTCTTGCCGTCCGGGAACACGCGCGCCAGCTCGGAGCGGCTCATGCGCGGCCAGTGACGGACGCTGCCGGTGTCCATGTGAACGAACGGAGAGCCGGACCTTGGATAGTAGCCGACGCCGCCCACTTCCTTGCGCAGGCCGGTGGCGCGCAGGGTCGCAAGTTTTACGCCGGGAATGAAATAGTCCATGGCCTTGCCGAGCGTGTGCTGGCTGTTCTTGGCTACGCCCGAGGACCGCTTGCGCAGCATGTTGTTGGTCGCGGGAGACCGATAGCTGGAAACGACGTGGATCGGCTGGCTCGCGCCCACCTGCTGGTACACTTCCCAGACCAGATCCAGAAGCTCCGGATCGATCTTGGTCATCTCGTTGCGGCGCCAGTCGCGCAGAAAGCGGTTGGCTTCGCGCAGACCGTCGGGCAAATAGCGACCGTTTTTCTTGAAGGTAATGGAGACACGCTCTTTCGTGTGCGTGTTGTACAGCTTCAGGGTGCGCGTCTCCGCCTGGGCAAAAGTGACCAGACACACAGACACAACAGCAAACGCGCCGGCCGCTTTCGCGGCACGCTTCAGCCAACCGACGGCGTCGAAATCAACTAACCGTGTACGCAATCTCTATCTCGCCGTTTTTGAGGGCTTTCACCCATCCCGTGCTCCCCAGCAGGTCACATACCCTAGCTGCCGCAGGTTAAGAAGTTTTTACCCTATTTTCGCTTAGCTGATAATCGTTGCAGAACTGCAACGGCGCAAGCGCGTAGTGCAAAAACACCCCGGTAGTGGTGGTTACTCGGAGAATGCGTCAAAATATCGTCGAAATCGACGGCTTGCGCTATGATTTGCCTCAATTCAGGCTGCCGCGTCGCTACCGCTTTCGTCGAGCCCGTATTCCTTCAGCTTGCGATAGAGTGTGGACCGGCCGATTCCGAGCCGTTTGGCAACCTCTGTCATGCGCCCGGAGTAATGATTGATCGCAGCACGAATCAATTCCTCTTCGATATCGGTCAGCTTGCGCACATGACCATCCTGATCAAGGTTGCGCATGAAGCCGAATGGCGCTGCTTGCTCGAAGCCTGCCTGAGGGGGCGGGGCTGAAGGAGCATGATGCGGCGTGGCCGTGGGTTCGCTCGGGCGAACCGGAGCCGCAGCAAGATCGCCGCCGGACGACCTGTCCGCATAAGACGTTGGTGCCTGCGGATGGTGCGGAGCGCCAGGAGCCGTTGTCTGCTCCGTAGCGGCGGCAACTTGCGGGAAATCGTTGATCGTCAGTTGCGGGCCATCGCACAGGACGACCGCCCGGAAAACAGCGTTTTCAAGCTGCCTGATGTTGCCCGGCCAATGATACTCCTGAAGCATGGCGAGCGTGTCTGCGGTAACACCTGCCACCTGGGGCTTGCCTTCCTCGGCTGCGAACCGGGCCAGGAAATGGCGGGTGAGCGCCGGAATATCCTCGCGCCTGTCGCGAAGCGGGGGGATCCAGATCGGGAAAACGTTCAGACGGTAATAAAGATCTTCGCGGAAGACGCCTTCCTTCACCTGATCGATCAGCCGTCGGTTGGTTGCAGAAATCAGCCGGAAATCCACCTTCACGGGACGTCGTGCACCAATCGGGTCGATCTCGTTTTCCTGCAAGGCGCGCAGCAGCTTGACCTGGACATCCTGCGGCAGTTCGCCGACTTCATCTAGGAACAGGGTTCCGCCGTGCGCTTCCTGAAACTTGCCGATGTGTTTGTCGACCGCGCCGGTAAAGGCGCCTTTCTCGTGTCCGAAGAGAATCGATTCCACCAGATTGTCAGGGATCGCGCCGCAGTTGACGGTGACCAGAGGTTTGGATTTGCGGTCACTTGAGCCCTGGATGGCGCTGGCGATCATTTCCTTGCCGACGCCGCTTTCCCCTTCGATCAGGATCGGAATGTTCGATGCGGCCGCCCGCTTGCCGAGATTGATCACCCGTTCCATCGCCGGCGAGTGGGTGATGATGTCGGCAAAGGTCAGCGTGCCGGAGGCCTGCTTGCGGATCCGGGTGATCTCGCCTTCCAGCGCGGATGTCTTCAAGAGATTGCGGATCGAGACATTCAGCCGCTCCGGTGCCACTGGTTTGACCACGAAATCCTGAGCGCCGGCATTCATCACGGTGACAACGGTATCGATGCCGCCATGAGCGGTCTGGACGATCACCGGCGTTGCGTTCTTGTCGGACCGCAGCCGCTCCAGAACACCCAGGCCATCAAGCTCGGGCATTACCATATCGAGGATGATCAGATCGATCTCGCTTGCTTCTGCGCTCGACATGATGCGCACCGCTTCGGCGCCATTCTCGGCGGTTTTCGACCGGTAGCCGAATTTCTTCACGGCTTCCTGCAGCAACCTGCGCTGGATGGGGTCGTCGTCAACAATGAGAATTTTGCCGCTGAGTGCTTGCATTTGCGGTTTCGCTCGTCCCGAATTGTCTCGTTTCGAACCATTCTGGTCGCAATTGGGTAAACAAATCGTCCAAGCGTCGGCAAAAAAGTTTTCACACTCTGATTGCGGGCGAACCTTTTCCCGGCCTACTAATTCTAACAACAGATGATTGCCGGACCCGTTCGTCCGCAGACGCACCGGAGAGAAAACTTGCCCATTCCACATCCCGTCTTTGCCCCGCAGGCCGCCGCTTCCGCAGATCTCGGGTCTCTTCCCGAATGGGACCTCACGGATCTATATCCTGCCGTCGACGCGCCGGAGGTTGCTGCCGATCTGAAGGAGATCCTCGACCGGTCAAAAACCTTCGAGACCTCCTACAAGGGCCGGCTGGCCGAAATGGCTCAGAGCAACGTTTCCGCGCTGGTCACGGCAATTCGCGCCTATGAGGACCTTGAAGACCTGATGGGCAGGCTGATTTCCTTCGCCGGTCTCGTCTATTCGGAAAACACGATCAAACCGGCGTCGCAGAAATTCTACGGCGATGTGCAGGAGCAGATAACGACGGCAAGTTCGCATCTTCTGTTCTTCACGCTGGAAATGAACAAGATCGACGACGCCGTGATGGACAAGGCGCTCGAGGATGGCCAGTTCGCGCATTACCGGCCCTGGATCGAGGATCTGCGCAAGGGCAAGCCCTATCAGCTTGAAGACAGGGTGGAGCAACTGTTCCACGAGAAGTCCGTTACCGGCGCTGGTGCCTGGAACAGGCTGTTCGACGAGACGATGGCCTCGCTGACCTTCGATGTCGACGGACAGGAACTGTCCATCGAGCCGACGCTCAACCTGCTGGTGGACCCCAAGTCCGAAACCCGGCGCAAGGCGTCGGAAGCCCTGACGAAGACGTTCAAGGAAAACCTGCGCACCTTCACGCTGATCACCAATACGCTGGCCAAGGACAAGGAAATTTCCGACCGCTGGCGGAATTTCACGGATATTGCCGACAGCCGCCATCTGTCCAACCGGGTCGAGCGGGAAGTGGTCGACGCGCTGGTGGCCGCCGTGCGCGATGCCTATCCGCGCCTGTCGCACCGCTACTACAAGCTGAAGGCAAAGTGGCTGGGCATGGACCAGCTCAACACCTGGGACCGCAACGCGCCCCTGCCGAACGCCGACACGCGGGTGATCCCCTGGGACGAAGCGAAAGACACGGTCCTGTCCGCCTACAGCGCGTTTTCCCCCGACATGGCGGAAATCGCGGGCCGGTTCTTCGACCGGCGCTGGATCGATGCACCGGCCCGGTCCGGCAAGGCCCCCGGTGCCTTTGCCCATCCGACCGTGCCAAGCGCGCACCCCTATGTGCTGGTCAACTACCAGGGCAAGATCCGCGACGTGATGACCCTGGCGCATGAGCTTGGCCATGGTGTTCACCAGGTGCTGGCAGCGCCCAACGGGCCGCTGATGGCGCCGACACCGCTGACCCTGGCCGAAACGGCCAGCGTCTTCGGCGAGATGCTGACGTTCAAATCCCTGCTTGCCAAGGCGGACAATCCGCAGACCCGCAAGGTGATGCTGGCCTCCAAGGCGGAGGACATGATCAACACCGTGGTGCGCCAGATCGCCTTCTACACCTTCGAGCGCAAGGTTCACACAGAACGGCGCAACGGTGAGCTGACGTCGGACAAGATCGGGGAACTGTGGCTGTCCGTGCAGGGTGAAAGCCTAGGGCCCGCGATCAAGTTGAGCGAAGGCTATGAAACCTTCTGGACCTACATTCCGCACTTCATCCATTCGCCGTTCTATGTCTATGCCTATGCATTCGGCGACTGCCTGGTGAATTCGCTCTATGCGGTTTACGAGGAAGCGGAAACGGGCTTCCAGGAGAAGTATTTCGACCTTCTGAAGGCGGGCGGCACCAAGCATCATTCCGAACTTCTGGCACCGTTCGGACTGAGCGCGGTCGATCCGGATTTCTGGAAGAAGGGCCTCTCGGTGATCGAACGGATCATCGACGAACTGGAAGCGCTGGAAGAGGCCTGACGCGGTATCCAATGACACGGCAACCGTCGCCACCCTTCCACCACACGCCCTACGACGGCACCAGCCAGCCCTTCACTGTCGGCCTGAAGCCGATCGGTGAGGAGGCCTGGCTGGAGCCGGATCCCTTTCTGGCAAGGCACCTCCGCGAGAAAAGCCGCCTGTTCTCGGAACACCTTGAAACGGTGTTCCGGGCGGAGGCGGATACGACACCCGCGCAGCAGGAAGTGCTGGAGCTCGTGAAAGAAAACCTTTCGAGGTTCCATCAAGAGACCCACCGGGTGGGCGATGACGCGGTCGAGATTGCCGAAACCGGCGAGCGCGTTGTGCTTTCCGGCTCGCCGCCTCTGATGATCGCGGCGCGTCTCGTGCAGGAAGACCTCGTTTTGATGCGGCCCGGTCCGGACGGCTACAGGCTTGTGGCCGCTGCGCTCTGTTTTCCCTCATCCTGGTCACTGGCGGAGAAATTCGGGCAGTCCATGACGGGCATTCACGACAATGTCCCCGGTTTCAACGGAAGCCGAATGGGCATGATGGTGGCGCGGATCTTCGACAATCTGAAAGCCGGACAGTTTCTGGAGCGCTTCAACTGGTCGATCTATCCCGACGGCGATCTGCACCATCCCCTGCCGAAACAGATCCGCGTCAAGATTGACGACGGCGCGCTGGCTCAGCTTTTCCTCCGGGTCGAACGGCAGACCTTGCGGCGTTTGCCGGGGTCCGGCGACATCCTGTTCACCATCAAGATCCATCACGACCCTCTGGCTGCGCTCGAAGCGCAGGATGGGTGCGCGGAGCTTGCGGCGGGGCTTCGGACGCAGCTTCTTGCGCTTGATGCGGATCAGCTTACCTACAAGGGGCTTGTGGCAACGCGGGACGATCTGGCCCGGGCGCTTGAAAAAATCAGCTCCGGAAAGCCGTGACTACCGCGCAGATTACCTTGTTTCGGGCAGTTCCCTGACTTCGCTCCGGCGTGGGCAGATAGCGGCAACGCCGCGGATGGTCTGCGAAGGGGCCCGGGCAACGCTATTGAAAATAGCCGTCCCTCGGGTGCTCGTTGCGGGCCTGCGTCGGAATAGCGGCTGGCGGATCTGGATATTGCTGCGGTAGGTCATATGTAGTTTCCAGAGACCGCAGTCACCCGATTGGCACATCGGGCGGTCCGTGGAACGTATGGTGTCACCAAGGGAGCCCGCCACCGCATGGCCGAATCGAAAGACCGCGAAAGCAATCGCCTCAGTGCCCGCATGGGCCGTTATGCCAAGGTCGGCACCAACATGGGCGGGATTGCCGCAAAGGTGGCCGGGGCACGTTTGTTCGGCATGGAACTGGACAATGCCAAGAATGCAGCCGAACTTGCCGCGGCCCTTGGCGGGCTGAAAGGCCCCTTGATGAAAGTGGCGCAGCTTCTGTCGACGATCCCCGACGTCTTGCCACCCGAATACACGACCGAGCTGGCGAAGCTTCAGGCAAATGCTCCCCCCATGGGCTGGGCCTTCGTCAAGCGCCGGATGCGTGCTGAACTCGGCGCGGACTGGCAGGGGCGGTTCGCTGAGTTTGGCAAGGAACCGGCTGCGGCTGCTTCCCTTGGGCAGGTGCACCGGGCTACCGGCCACGATGGCAGGGTTCTGGCCTGCAAGCTGCAATATCCGGACATGGCTTCTGCGGTCGAGGCGGATCTCAAGCAGTTGCAGATGCTGTTCTCGTTGCACCGTCGCATGAGCCCGGCCATCGATACGCGGGAAATCGCCAAGGAAATCAGCGCCCGGGTCCGTGAGGAGCTGGATTACGCCAGAGAGGCCGGGCATATCGCCGTCTATCAGGAAATTCTGGGCGACTTCGACCGCATCCGCGTACCGGAAGTGATCGAGGACCTGTCGACGAAACGCCTGCTCACAATGGGCTGGCTCACCGGCAAACCGCTGCTCGACTACAAGGACTGCAGCCAGGACGAGCGCAACCTGCTCGCCCGGACCATGTTCCACGCCTGGTGGCATCCGTTCAGCCATTTCGGCGTCATTCACGGCGATCCGCACTTGGGCAACTACACGGTGTTCGAGCATGAGGGTGAGCCGGCGGGAATCAATCTGCTCGATTACGGCTGTATTCGCATTTTCCCCGAAGCCTTTGTCGAGGGTGTCGTCGAGCTTTATCGCGGTCTCCTGGAAGAAGACAACGACCGGGTCGTTGCAGCCTACGAGCGCTGGGGTTTCAAGGATCTGAAGAAGGAAGTCATCGAGATCCTGAATATCTGGGCAAGGTTCATTTACGGTCCGCTGCTCAGCGACCGTGTCCGCTCCATCGCAGATGGCGTGTCGGCCGCCGAATATGGGCGCAAGGAGGCGTTCCGGGTGCATTCTGCCTTGAAGGAGCTGGGCCCGCTCACCGTGCCGCAAGAGTTCGTCTTCATGGACAGGGCTGCCATCGGACTGGGGGGTGTCTTCCTGCACCTGCGGGCGGAACTCAATTTCTTCCAGCTCTTCAACGAACAGATCGACGGATTTGACGCGGCAATCGTGCGCAAGCGCCAGGACGATGTCCTGACTGCTGCAGGCCTTGCGGGAGCCTCGCACGCCGCCTGATTGTCCGCCCGTTTGTCCTGCCGGCAAGGGTGCCGCACCGCAGACTGTCAAAAAGTCGCGTCCCCAGTGACGAATTGTGCACTTCCCATCATTGCCGAACCGGGAAGCTTTATTGTATGTAGGCTGCCGACTAACGAATTTTCCTGGGGGACTTCATGTCTGACGAAACTGCGCCCGCAATGGACTATGACTCTCACGAGCAGACCTACGAGGGGTTCATCAACTTCTCCAAGATCGGCACGATCGCAGTCCTGACCATTGTTGTCTGCCTGATCATGTTCGCTTTCGGCGGCACCGCTGCCACCGTCTTCGGCTGGCTGATGCTGATTGCAACCCTCGTCGCCACTGCCGTCGGCATGGCGCTGGGTTCATCCGGCTGGATCCCGCCCGCAGCCGTATTCGTTCTGAGCGGCATCCTGGCGATCCTGACCGTCTGAGGCTTTTGCCGGACCTCATAGGTTCGAGGAGCACAGACGAACACATATTTTTGGAAAGGCGCGGTCAGATCCGCGCCTTTTGTCATTGGACCCCAACTGCGATGAGCCAGGCCGCGCCAGCATCCTTTGTCTATGCCCCGCCGCTGGAGCCGTTCCTGACGGTGCTGCACGCAGATGACGATCTTCTTGTCGTCGACAAGCCGAGCGGTCTGCTGAGTGTGCCGGGCAAGGCCGCCGAACATGCTGACTGCATCGAGAGCCGCGCGCAGGAGCGGTATGCGGATGCGCGCATCGTTCACCGGCTCGACATGGACACTTCAGGTGTCATGGTTCTGGCAAGAAACCCGGCGGCACACCGGCATCTGGGGCTTCAGTTCGAACGGCGCAAGACGCTCAAGACCTATATTGCCGATATCTGGGGAAGTCCGCCGGTAGATGAGGGGGAGATCGATCTCCCGCTCATTTGCGACTGGCCGAACAGGCCCAAGCAGATGGTCAGTTTCGAACACGGCAAGCCCGCGCTGACGCGGTGGCAGGTTCTGGAGCGGAAAGCCATGACGACACGGGTCCGCCTGTTCCCGCATACCGGCCGTTCGCATCAATTGCGCGTCCACATGCTGGCTTTGGGCCATCCGATTGCCGGAGACAGGTTCTATGCGGAAGGTGAGGCGCTGGTAGCCTCTCCCAGGCTGGCGCTCCACGCGGAAACCCTGGAGCTGCACCACCCGGCGCATGGCGGACGGATCTGTTTCCGGTCCGAGGTGCCGTTCTAGATAGCCCTTCGGCCTGAGTGGTGCCACCGGCCAGCTTCAGCCGTTACCGGGCGAGACACCGCAAACAGGCCTGGGCAGCCACCGCGCATGATGACTTCAGGTCTTTTGGAAAGCTTGCGTTTGGGCCGGGTTAGCCGTTGCCGACGCGGCGGAGACCTTCGCGGGCGATCGTGTTGGAGTTGTCCAGCGTAATCGCACGCGTAAAGCTACGCCGGGCATCCTTCGGATTGTTGAGCATTTCCTGGGCGAGGCCCCGGTTTGCCCAGGCAATGGCGGAATCCCGGTCGAGATTGACGGCCATCGACAGGTCCGAGAAGGCGGCGTTCGGGTCGTTCACCGCAATGTAGGAGATGCCGCGGGCGATATAGGGCGCGCTTGCCTTCGGGTTGAGGCCGATGGCTGTCGCAAAGTCCTCGATCGCGCGCTGATGCTGGTTCTGGGCCTGGTAGATCAGGCCGCGATTGTAGAACGCACGGGCATCGCTGCTGTCTCGGGTGATGACGGAATTGAAGTCGGCGAGGGCGGCGTTGTAGTTGCCCTGCTGACGATAGATGTTGCCGCGTCCAACATAAGCCACGTCATAATCCGGCTTGATGTTGATGGCGCGGGTGTAGTCGGCAACCGCCTGCTCGTTCTGGCCCATGCGGCGGTAGACGAGACCGCGGTTTGCATAGGTCTGATAGGACTGCGGGTTCAGTTGCAGCGCCTTGTTGAAGTCCTCGACGGCCTTGTCCAGCTTGCCTGCCTGGCCGTAGGCGATGCCGCGCGTGCTGTAGGCACTGGCATCGTTCGGATTGGCATCGATCACCGCTGTCAATGAGGCAATGTTTGTCGAAGACCCGGCGGAAGCGTTGGTTGGCACATCGTCGTAGACGCCCGACGTGTTACAGGCCGCCAGCATGGAAGCCAGGCCGATCAGCGTTGCATGAGGCAGAAATTTGCGCATGCGGCACAGACGATCTCTAAGGGTCAAACGATTAGACATGCCGTTCATCTGCCTCCAATAGGGCGTGAGTATGGCTGCACAGGGCTCTTTGGGACGAGCCCGAAGCGTTCTCCGCAAAACGCCAAAAGCCGACCGGGACTTCGGTCGGCCTTAGGGCAATTTTGAGAAGATTGGCGGCCAAACCCGCCAGAAACGCTCAAGCCGAACTTAGCGGCGAGCGGACTTGCCCGGGAGCAGGCCTTCACGCTGTGCCCGCTTGCGAGCCAGCTTGCGTGCACGGCGAATTGCTTCAGCCTTTTCACGCGCCTTCTTTTCAGACGGTTTTTCAAAATGACCGCGAAGTTTCATTTCACGGAAGATGCCTTCGCGCTGCATCTTTTTCTTGAGCGCCTTCAGCGCTTGATCGACATTGTTGTCGCGAACCAGAACCTGCACGCGTTTTTTCCCGTTTTCGATGCGCTGCAGAGGATCTGCAGCCAGAAGAACCATGATGGAAGCGAGGCTTCGCCAACGAACCTTACGGTGGTTTCAAAAACACATGCGTGTGCCCATCGGCGTACCGATCAATCAAGCATCCACTTGTGTACAGAGACCTTATCGCCGCTGACGCGTCGCTCACTTTGGCGGGCTTAATACCAGAGCAAACCCCGTGTGTCCACAGGCATTCGCAAAGAAACCCGCCAAAATCGGATTCCGGCGCCAAGGCCGGAGGGTGTCCCCAACCCGCAGAACAGGTGTGGACACGGCAGTGTATCACGACTAGAGGTGGATGTCTCACCCCGGTCAATCGAGCCTCGTACAAGAAGGCATGACCATGCCCTCATTGTTGGAGGAAACAATGGCGCAGCACGCGTCAAGGGCTCCCGATTCGGACAAGAGCCAGTCCCTTTGGCGGAGCGACATTCAGCCTACTCTCTCTCTGGGCTTGCCGCTGGCAGGCGCCCAGTTGGCGCAGATGGCCATCAACACCACCGACGTTCTGATGATCGGGCGTCTTGGCGCGCAGGAACTCGCTGCCTCGGTGCTGGCTTTCAATTTCTATATGCTGGTGTGGTTTTTCGGCATGGGCCTGCTGCAGGCGGTGATCCCGCTGGCCGCCCGTGCCCGCGGCCAGAAAAAGCCCCGTGATTTGCGCCGTGCCGTGCGCATGGGCTTCTGGATTTCGGTCCTGTTCTGCATCCCTGTCTGGGGAATCCTGATCTTCATCGAGCCGATCCTTCTGCTTTTGGGGCAGGAGCCGGAACTGGCCAGGCTTGCAGGCGTCTATATGGTGTATCTGCAATGGACGATGCTGCCGGCGCTGCTGATCATGGCCGTTCGCGCCTTCCTGACGGTGATGGAGCGCACGCAGGTGGTGCTCTGGGCGACGATTGCCGGTGCCATTGCAAACGCGTTCCTGGATTACGTGCTGATCTTCGGCGAGTTCGGCTTTCCGCGCCTGGAGCTGGTAGGCGCGGGGATCGCGTCCGTTCTGAGCGCGACCACGACATTCCTGTTCCTGCTGGCTTATGCCATGCTGCATCCCAAGCTGCGCCGCTACAACATTCTGGGCCGGATATGGCGGTCGGACTGGCCGGTCTTTTTCCAGATCGTCCGGCTGGGCACGCCGATTGCGCTGACCATCATTGCCGAAGGGTCTCTTTTCACCGCCTCATCGGTGATGATCGGCTGGCTGGGCACCTTGCCGCTGGCCGGACACGGCATTGCGCTGCAGATCGCGTCGATCACGTTCATGGTGCCTGTCGGGCTGTCCGTGGCCGCCATGACCCGTGTCAGCCTTGCTTCGGGACGGGACGATCACAAGGGGGTTGGCCGCGCCGGCTGGACAGCGCTGGTCGTGACCATGCTGTTCATGGGCTTCTTCGCCATCTTGTTCTGGTCGATCCCGGAGCAGCTCGTCGGCATCTATCTTGACCTCAGCGACCCGGAAGCCAGGGAAGTGATGACCTATGGCGTTTCGTTCCTGATGGTGGCGGCGCTGTTCCAGCTCGCGGACGGTGGCCAGATTATCGGTGTCAACAATTTGCGCGGCCTGGGCGATACCACGATCCCGCTGTTCTATGCCCTGTTCGGCTACTGGGTTGTCGGCATCAGCCTGTCTCTGGGACTTGGCTTCGTCGCAGGGTGGGGCGGGGTCGGCGTCTGGTGCGGTCTGGCAGGCGGTCTTGCGTCCGTTGCCGTACTGGCGAACCTCCGCTTTGCGCGGCGGGAGAAGCTGGGCCTCGTGCCGGGTTGAGTCGTTCCGTTTTGGCGACGGCTCGGCGTCATCACAAAAGCCCCGATCTTGAGACCGGGGCTTTTGCAATAATTAACGGCTGATCCGGGTCAGGACTTTCCGGAAATCCGGTTGACGTGGCCCATCTTGCGGCCTTCCCGGGTTTCCGCCTTGCCGTAGAGATGCAGTCGGGCGGCCGGTTCTTTCAGAACTTCCTGCCAGCCGTCGGCGTCAAAACCGATCAGATTTTCCATGACCGCATCCGAATGCCGCTCGGCGGAGCCCAGGGGCCAGCCGGCAACGGCGCGGATGTGCTGGTCGAACTGCGAGGTCAGGCAGGCGTCCTGCGTCCAGTGGCCGGAATTGTGGACGCGCGGCGCGATCTCGTTGACCAGCAGCCTTTCGTTCGCACCGTCGCGGACCAGGAACATTTCAACGCCCATGACACCGACATAATCGAGGCCGGCGACGATCTGCCCGGCCATGGCACGGGCCGTGTCCATCGTTTCCTGTGAGATGCCGGCAGGAACGGTCGAGGTTTTCAGGATGTGGTTCCCGTGGTGGTTCCGGGCAACGTCATAGCAGGCAATTGTGCCGTCCAGGTCGCGGGCGACAATCACCGAGACTTCACATTCGAACGGGATCAGCGCTTCCAGCACCATGGGCACCGAGCCGAGCTTCTCGAAGGCACCTTCGGCATCTTCGGGCCTGCGGATCATCTGCTGGCCCTTGCCGTCATAGCCGAACCGGCGCGTCTTCAGAACACCCTGGCCACCAAAACGGGCAACGGCCGCATCAAGATCCTGCTGCGAGGTTATGTCGGCAAAGTCGGCAATGGCGACACCTGCGCCGGACAGAAACTGCTTTTCGAACAGCCGGTCCTGGGAAACTTCCAGCGCGCGCACACCGGGGCGGACCGGAACCTTGGCGTCCAGATGCGCCGCGGTCGGGCCGGGCACGTTTTCGAATTCATAGGTGACTGCAGCAACGGACGAGGCGAAGAGGTCTAACGCGTCGATATCCTCATAGGAGGCGACCGTATAGGCCGCGCTGACGTCGAAAGCGGGACTGTTCGGATCCGGGCAGAAGATATGTGTCTTGAGGCCGAGGCTGGCTGCCGACTGCGCCAGCATCCGGCCGAGCTGGCCTCCACCAAGGATGCCGATGGTGTCGCCTGGGCTCAAACGGGTTTTGGCGCTCATGATAAGGGTCCTGCCAGAAGGGCTATGTCAGAAGGGCTATGTCAGTCGTTGGATGGCGTATCGGCAACGGCGGCCGTGCGCTCGGTGCGGTAGGCGGTGAGCGCGGCATCGATTGCCGGATCATGCAGGGCCAGGACGGCGGCCGCCAGAAGCGCGGCGTTGGTCGCACCGGCCTTGCCGATGGCCAGCGTGCCCACCGGAACGCCTGCCGGCATCTGCACGATGGACAGAAGGCTGTCCTCGCCCGAGAGCGCCTTGCTTTCGACCGGAACGCCGAAGACGGGAAGCGGTGTGAGGGCGGCGGTCATGCCGGGAAGATGGGCGGCCCCGCCTGCGCCTGCGATGATGATCTTGAAACCTTCGGCCTTCGCACCCTTGGCGAAGTCGTACATCCTGTCCGGCGTGCGGTGGGCGGAGACGATGCGTGCCTCGTAGCTGACGCCCAGTTGGTCCAGCGTGTCGGCGGCGTGTTTCATAGTCGGCCAGTCCGACTGACTGCCCATGATGATGGCGACATCCGCTTTTGCCATAAAGTGCTCCAGTTTCCGGCAGGCTCAGAAGAGCCGCGGAGTATAGGCAGCGAGCCGCGCATCGCAAGCGCGAATCCGCCGGTAACGTGCCGGAAAATCACTTTCAGGGGACGTGCCGCGGATACGGGAGCTTTCGCGGCGGAAAAGGCTCAGGCGATGATGTCCGGAAAGAGTTGATCTTCAAGCGCCGTGATCCGGTCCTTGATCATCAGTTTCTTTTTTTTCAGCCGCTGCAGTTGCAAGGCATCTTGGTTCGAAGTTGAGGCAAGTGCCTCGACGGCCGCGTCAAGATCTCTGTGTTCCTGGCGAAGCTGCGCCAGTTGCATACGCAACGCATCACTATCCATCTGCGCCATCTATGTCCCCTAAACAGGAGATAAGTCCTAATCCATTTTGCCGATCACGGGCAAGCTATCATCTTAAGCCCGTCACGATTTCGTATGTTGAAAACTTGTGAACTGGCAAATTTTTCAAGGGTAATTTTCGTGAGTTTTCGGGGGCTTACTTGGGTGCGGATCTTCAGGGTTTCGTAAGGATATCTGCGAGAATGCATAATTTGACGGCGAAACGTTGAAGGTATGCGGAATCAGCAATCGACAACGCCGGAATTCCTGTGGCACGATGAAAATGTTGAGCCAACAGACAGGAGGATATCCATGTCAATGCAGTCGCATCTCGCAGAACTTGAGCGCCGTCACGCGGAAATGGAACGCAAGATTGAAGACGCTCAGTTACATCCGAGTACAGACTCCCTGCAACTGGCTGACATGAAGCGTCAAAAGCTCAAGATCAAGGATGAGATTACGCGAATACGGGAAAATGAGACGCTCCATTAGGGGGCGTCACCTTTAGTTCAAACGCCGCGCACCGCGCGGCGTTTTTGTTTTGTGCCTCTTAAAGCGCCTTTGCCTGTTCCCGCAGCGCGAATTTCTGGATCTTGCCGGTGGAAGTCTTGGGCAGTTCACAGAAGACGAGAGTTTTTGGTGCCTTGAAGCCGGCAAGGTGCTGCCTGCAGAAGGCGATCAGATCGGCTTCGCTTACCGTTGAGCCGTCCTTGAGTTCAACGAAGGCGCAAGGGGTTTCGCCCCATTTTTCATCCGGTTTGGCCACCACAGCTGCCGCCTGCACGTCGGCGTGCTTGTAGAGCACTTCTTCCACTTCAATGGACGAGATGTTTTCGCCGCCGGAAATGATGATGTCCTTCGAGCGATCCTTCAGCTGGATGTAGCCGTCGGGGTGCAGCACGCCGAGGTCTCCGGAATGGAACCAGCCACCCTTGAAGGCCTTTTCGGTGGCTTCCGGGTTTTTCAGGTAACCCTTCATGACGACATTGCCGCGGAACATGACTTCGCCAAGGCTCTCGCCATCGGCGGGCACCGGCTCCAGTGTTTCCGGGTCAAGCACCGTCAGGCCCTCCAGCGCGACATAGCGCACGCCTTGCCGCGCCTTCTTCTGCGCCTGCTCGTCCAGCGGCAGAGCGTTCCATTCAAGCTTCCAGTCATTGACGACCGCCGGGCCGTAGACTTCGGTGAGGCCATAAAGATGGGTGACGTTGAAGCCGGCGGTCTTCATGGCGGCCAGCACGCTTTCCGGTGGCGGGGCGGCGGCCGTGAAGAATTCCACTTCGCGGTCCAGATCGCGCTTGTGCTCGGGCGCGGCGTTGAGGAGCGTCGACATGATGATCGGCGCGCCACACAGATGGGTGACGCCTTCCTCGGCTATCAGTTCCCACATGGTTTGTGGCCGGACCCAGCGCAGGCACACATGGGTGCCAGCGACAAGCGACAGCGACCAGGGAAAGCACCAGCCGTTGCAGTGGAACATCGGCAAGGTCCACAGATAGACCGGATGCTTGGCCATGGAGGCGGTAATCACATTCGCCTGGGCCAGCAGATAGGCGCCGCGGTGATGGTAGACCACGCCCTTGGGATTGCCCGTTGTGCCGGAGGTGTAGTTGAGCGCGATCGCATCCCACTCGTCATCCGGAAGCGACCAGGCGAACTCCGGATCGCCTGACTGCAGAAACGCCTCGTAATCAAGACTGCCGAGCCGTTCGCCGTCCTGCGGGAACTGCGTGTCGGAAAAGTCGATCACGGTGGGGGTCACCGTCGCCATCGACAGGGCTTCCTTGACGACCGGCGCATATTCGCGGTCGGTGATCAGCACCTTGCAATCGGCATGATCGAGCTGGAAGGCGATGATCGCAGCGTCAAGACGGGTGTTCATGGAATGCAGCACGGCGCCTGCCATCGGCACCCCGTAATGAGCTTCCAGCATTGGCGGTACGTTGGACAGCATGACGCTGACCGTGTCGTTCTTGCCGATGCCAAGCCGCGTCAGCGCGGAGCCGAGCTGACGCGCTCGCCGATAAAACGTCCGGTAATCGGTTCGCTGACGGCCATGCACGATCGCAATCGTGTCGGGAAAGACATCTGCCGCCCGCGCCAGAAAACTCAGCGGGCTGAGCGGCGCATAATTCGCGGTGTTCTTGTCGAGACCCTGGGTGAAGGGGTTGACGCTGGCATCCATGACCATCCTCCCTGAAGCATCCTGCCGGCACATGGAGCGCGGGATGCCGAAAATGTCCTGCGACCGGTCAGCCGCTCCTTTGCCGTGTGGGCGAGGGTCGGTGACCGGTTGAATTTGGCCGTATCAAAACCGGAAACGGTTTGCCGTGCAATTGATCATTGGCGGGAGTATCCCCTTTGACGATCCGCCGCGACCGCCTGGGTCAGGCAAGCAGGCCCATCAATCCGTCGTACGTCAGCTTGGCGCCAATCACGCCCATGAAGGTATAGATGATGGCGTAGAACATTTCCGCCTTGACGACGCGCACCAGCCAGACCCCGACAAGGGTCGCCACGAGCGCCACGGGAAACAGCATGACGGAGGTCGACAGGTTGGTGGCGTCGAATTGTCCCAGCAGGAAATAGGGCACCAGCTTGATCGCGTTCACGGTGGCGAAAAAGATAACCGCCGTTCCGGCGAACATCAGCGGCGCCATGCGCAGGGGCAGCATGTACATCTGAAAAGGCGGGCCGCCGGTGTGGCTGATGAAGCTGGTGAAACCGGCAATCGCCCCCCAGAAAGTGCCCTTCGCCCGGTTGTGGCCGCTGGCGGTGGTGACCTTGCGCTGCTTGAAGAGGTAGTCGGCGACAAAGGCCAGCGACATGATCCCGATCAGGAAGATCACGAAAGCGTCGTTCACATAAGCGGCAGTGGCCCAGCCGATGCCGATGCCGATCACGGCGGCGGGGATTAGAATGCTGAGGCTTTTCCAGTCCGCACGGCCGCGATAGGCGATCAGCGCGACGATGTCCATCACGATCAGGATCGGCAACATGATGCCGGCTGCCTGCAGCGGCGAAATGACCAGCGCCATGATCGGCACGCCGAGCATGGCAAACGTGCCGCCGAAGCCGCCCTTGGACAGGCCGACCAGAAAGACCGAAGGAATGGCGGCCGCATAGAACCAGGGATCTGAAATTGGAATCATGTGCTGAGAAACGCGAGGAATAGAACGGACTGGACCGGCAGACAATCATGCCAGAGTGCTTACGTAAAGTCCCGAAGGCCGAATTGCCTATAAGCGGAGGCTTGCAATTCCAGGTTCCCTTACAGCACTCTAGGCCGCAAAAGCCGGAGCTGCGTTTCCGGGCCTTTGTTTGGGAGGACATTGTCATGGCAAGCCGGTATCACGAGGTCTATCAGAGCTGGAAACACGACCCGCTCGGGTTCTGGAAGACAGCCGCTGAGGAAATAGACTGGGTTTCGACGGGGGAAAAGGTGTTCGATCCGGATCAGGGGCAATACGGCCGCTGGTATCCGGACTGGGAGTGCAACACCTGCTACAACTGCCTGGACCGTCATGTAGAACACGGTCGTCCCGGCCAGCCGGCGCTCATCTATGACAGCCCGATTACCGGTCGGACGGCGAGCTACACCTATTCGGAGCTGCTTGAGGAAGTGGAGGCCATGGCCTGCGTGCTGGCCGACCATGGGCTCGTCAAGGGCGACCGGGCCATCATCTATATGCCGATGATCCCGCAGGCGGTGATGGCGATGCTGGCTTGCGCGCGTCTTGGTGTCATCCATTCCGTCGTCTTCGGCGGATTTGCCGCCAACGAGCTTGCAACGCGAATCGACGATGCGACCCCGAAATCGATCATCGCGGCCTCCTGCGGCCTCGAGCCGGGCCGGGTCATTGCTTACAAACCGCTGATCGACCAGGCCATCGATATAGCCAGACACAAGCCGGACAGCTGCCTCGTTTTTCAGCGTGAGGAACTGGCAGCCGATCTGAAGCCGGGCAGGGACCACGATCTTGGCGCCCTTCAGGCCGAGGCTGTCGTTGCCGGGCGCAGGATTGCGCCGGTGCCGGTCAAGGCAACCGACCCGCTCTATATCCTCTACACCTCCGGCACGACCGGCCAGCCCAAGGGTGTCGTTCGTGACAACGGCGGCCATATGGTGGCTCTGAAGTGGTCGATGAAGTACCTTTACGACATCCAGCCGGGCGAAGTGTTCTGGGCGGCCTCTGACGTGGGCTGGGTCGTTGGCCATTCCTACATCTGTTATGCGCCGCTGCTGCACGGCTGCACCACCGTCGTATTTGAAGGCAAGCCGGTGGGGACGCCGGACGCTGGCACGTTCTGGCGCGTCATTTCCGACCACAACGTCGTGTCGCTGTTTACAGCACCAACCGCTTTCAGGGCGATTCGCAAGGAAGATCCGGCCGGCGCCTTCATTCAGCAATATGATCTGTCGCAGTTCCGCTCTCTGTTTCTTGCGGGTGAGCGGGCGGACCCGGAAACCGTCAACTGGGCCATCGATCAGTTGCAGGTGCCGGTGATCGACCACTGGTGGCAGACGGAAACAGGCTGGTGCATCGTCGGCAATCCGGTGGGTCTCGGTCTGTTGCCGGTCAAGCCAGGGTCGCCGACCGTGCCGATGCCCGGTTACGATGTCCAGGTGCTTGACGATGCCGGCCATCCGCTGGGGGCGAACACGCTCGGCAACATCGTGGTGCAATTGCCGTTGCCTCCCGGCTCGTTCCCGACACTCTGGAACGCGGACAAGCGGTTCTTCGACGCCTACCTCGCCGAGTTTCCCGGTTACTACAAGACCGCGGACGCGGGCGTTATCGATGATGACGGCTATCTGTCGATCATGGCGCGGACGGATGACATCATCAACGTTGCCGGCCACCGCCTGTCGACAGGCGGGATGGAAGAGGTGCTGGCAACTCATCCCGATGTTGCCGAATGCGCCGTCATCGGTATTGCCGACAAGCTGAAAGGCCAGCTTCCCTGCGGTTTCGTGGTGCTCAAGGCCGGTGTCGACCGGTCTCACGAGGAGATAGAGAAGGAACTCATCAAACTGGTGCGCGACAAGATCGGCCCGGTGGCGGCCTTCAAGATAGCAATCACCGTCGACCGGCTGCCGAAGACACGCTCCGGCAAGATCCTGCGCGGCACGATGCGCCAGATTGCCGATGGCGAAACCTGGAAAATGCCGGCGACGATCGATGACCCGGCCATTCTGGACGAGATCACCGAAGCGCTCAAAACGCATGGAATTTCCGTCTGAATTGGCCAGGTGACGTTGCTGGAGGGCAATAACAGCCATCGACATAGCCGTTTTTGGCACTTAAGGTCGGGCCGCCGCGAAGCAGCCCGCTTTTTTGCGTGTCAGATTTAAACTCAAGCAGCCGTGAGGTTTCCGTGTCTTTGGAAAATAAGGTCGCCATCATCACCGGGGCAGCCCGGGGGATCGGATTTGCAGTCGCCAAGCGTTTTGTCGCCGATGGTGCGAAGGTCGTGATTGCCGATGTAGATGACGAAGCCGGTGAAGCTGCGGCAGAAGATCTTAAATCTCAGGGCGAGGCAATGTATATCCATTGCAACGTCGCCGAACGGCTGGATGTCCGCAATCTGGTTGCCGAAACGCTGAATGCCTATGGCGACATCGATGTGCTGGTCAACAACGCCGGCATCGTGGTCGGCGCGGATTTCCTCGACCTGGAAGAAGAAGATTTCGAGCGCGTTCTTTCGATCAACCTGAAAGGTGCTTTCCTCTGCTCGCAGGCCGTTGCCCGCCACATGGTGGAAAAGGTGCAGAACGGCGGCGAGCCGGGCTGTATCGTCAACATGTCGTCGGTCAACTCGGTGCTCGCGATCCCGAACCAGATCCCCTACTGCGTATCCAAGGGGGGCATGTCGCAGTTGACCAAGACGACGGCCCTGGCGCTCGCCCAGTACGGCATCCGCGTCAACGCCATCGGGCCGGGCTCGATCATGACCGAGATGCTGGCGTCGGTGAACAGCGATCCGGCAGCGAAGAACCGCATCCTGTCGCGGACGCCGATGCTGCGTGTCGGTGAGCCATCCGAAATCGCCAGCGTCGCGGCCTTCCTGGCCTCCAGCGATGCCAGCTACGTCACCGGCCAGACGATCTTTGCCGATGGCGGCCGGATGCCGCTTAACTACACCGTCGCCGTTCCCGACGACGCATAATCGTTACAGGCTTTTCTTGCTAAGAAAGGGCGGCGATCGTGCCGCCCTTTTGCGTTTAAGGCTCTATGCCGTTTCGGCTTCTTGCTCGGCACCAAACTGCAACCGGGCGAGTTTGGCATAAAGGCCACCGGCGGCTGTCAGTTCGCCATGCGTTCCCGTTTCGACGATCCGGCCGTTTTCCATCACCACGATCCTGTCGGCCTTGAGCACGGTTGCCAGCCGGTGAGCAATCACAAGCGTGGTCCGGTTCTCCATCAGCCGGTCGAGGGCTTGCTGGACGAGGTTTTCGCTTTCCGCGTCCAAAGCGCTGGTGGCCTCATCAAGCAGCAGCACAGGAGCGTGTTTCAAGACGGCGCGGGCGATGGCAATGCGCTGGCGCTGGCCACCTGACAGGGTAATGCCGCGCTCGCCGACGATCGTGTCATATCCATCCGACATCTTTTCGATGAAGGGGGCTGCGAGGGCGGCTTCCGCTGCCGCGATCACTTCGTCGCGGCTGGCCTCCGGCCGGCCGTAAGCGATGTTTTCGGCAATGCTGGCCCCGAAGATCGCCGTGTCCTGAGGCACCAGTGCGATATGGCGGCGCAGGTCTTCCGGGTCGAGGTCGGGCAAGGCGGCGCCGTTGAGACGGATGACACCCGAGACCGGGTCGTAGAACCGCATCAACAGGCTGAACAGGGTCGACTTGCCTGCGCCGGACGGCCCGACAACTGCGACGGTCTCGCCCGGTGAGACGGTGAGGCTGAGGTCACGCACGACGGGCATCTTTTCCGCATTGCGATAGGCAAAGGATACGTCCTCAAAGACGATCTCGCCGCGGGGCGCTGCGGGCAGGCGGACGGGGTTTGCGGGCGCGGCAATTTCCGGCTGGATTTCCAGAAGCTCCGACAGGCGTTCGGCTGCCCCGGCTGCCTGTGAAAGTTCGCCCCAGACCTCGGAGAGGGCGGCCAGGGAGCCGGCGGCCAGAATGGAATAGAGCAGGAACTGGCTGAGTTCACCGCCGGTAATCCTGCCGGCAAAGACATCGCTGGCCCCGATCCACAGAACGGCGACAATGCTGGCCCCGATCACCATTATGGCAAAGCCGGTGAGCGCCGCGCGGGCGACGATTGCCTGCCGGGCAGCCTGGAAGGCTTCGTTGACGGCGTCGGAGTAGCGGCCTGCGCTGAGGCTTTCATGCGTGAAGGCCTGAAGCGTGCGGACCGATCCCAGCATCTCGCTGGCATAGGCCGAGGCTTCGGCCAGCGTATCCTGCGCGAAACGGGAACGTTTGCGCACCTGCCGGCCGAAGCCCAGGATTGGAATGAGAATGACCGGGATTGCCGCCAGCACGATGACGGACAGTCGCGGACTGGTGACCACCATCATCACGGCTGCGCCCAGGAACATGATCAGGTTGCGCATGGCGAGCGATGCGCTTGAGCCGAAGGCCGCCTTGATCTGGGTGGTGTCGGCCGTCAGCCGGGAGAGGATCTCACCTGACTTGGCGCTGTCGTAAAACACCGGGCTAAGCCGGGTCATATGGGCAAAGACGTCGGACCGCACATCGGCAACCACGCGTTCGCCAATCCACATCACCAGAAAATAGCGGACGGAACTGGCCGTTGCGAGCGCGCAGACCACGCCGATCAGCACGGCGAAATAGGAATTGACCAGGGCGGGATCATCCGCGCCGAAACCGAAGTCGATCATCCGGCGGACGGCCGCAGGCAGAATCAGCGTGATGACGGCTGCGGAAAACAGAGCGGCAACCGCTGCCGCGACCATGCCCTTGTGCCGGAAGAGATAGGGCAGCAGCCGGGTGAGCGGGCGAAGCGATCTGCGGGACTTTCCGGATGGGGACTGGGTTTCGTTGGCAGGGGCGTCGGCCACTGGGGTCTCCTTGTTGTTTCACCCCGTCTTAGCATGTTCCGCACGGTGGACAATGACTTTGGACAAAGCCGTTCGAGAGCTTTGAAAGAGCTTTGCCGAGCGAAAGCAGGGTAAGATCTCCAGGGGTGGAAAACCTTTGCTGGACATAGCGGGAAATTGCGGGATTTTGCCCCTTGTCTTGGCCTCCACCATGAGGTATATCCCCGCCTCATGTTTCTGAGGGCGGCGTCCGCAACCGGATCGGCGGCCCCTCATTTCGTTTTGCGTTTGCTTGGCGGCTTTCCCGGAAGGTTGTCACAGGGCGCTTGAAAGGACCGGCCATGAAAGCGGATATTCATCCCGACTACCACACCATCAAGGTCGTCATGACCGATGGCACCGAATACACCACCCGCTCCACCTATGGTGCGGAAGGCGACACCCTGACGCTCGACATCGATCCGACGTCCCACCCGGCATGGACCGGTGGCGACCGTCAGTTGATGGACCGTGGCGGCCGCGTGTCCCGCTTCAAGAACAAGTTCGCTGGCTTCCTGGGCTCCTAAGCCTCCGCCACGACAGCTTCAAACGAAAAACCCGGCCTCTGGCCGGGTTTTTTGTGTTTTGGTGACGGTCGGTCACAGGACGCGCAGCAGGCACTGCGTCTCCTCTTGCGAGCATCGCGAGACCATACGAGATTCGGGGCCTCCCCTTTTCCAGAGCGCCGGCCGGAGCCCTGCAGCGGCGAGTAGGCCGGGATCTGCGCTTCGCTGGTCCGGGTTGACGCCGTGGGGATATCGCGCAGCCGGATTGGCATCCGGGCAGGCTCGGGCCAAACATAACTGGCCGCAACAAAAAAGCCGCCTTGCGGCGGCTTTTCGAATTCGAAAGCGGCTGAGCGGTCTTAGCCGAACTTGCCGAATGCTGCGTGCAGCTTGTCGATCTGGGATGCGACCGGGTTGTCGTTGGTGGCTTCCTCGACCTGCTCGGCGTCCTTGCGGTACAGCATCTTGTCGAGGTGGACGACGCGTTCCTGCAAGCGGGAAGAGCGCTCGACCAGTTCGCGCAGTGTCTCCGGCAGATCATTCCAGGTCGGGCCGCCTGCGGCGGTGGACAGCTTGTCGAGGCGAACCTTGTTCTTCTCGCTGCCGGCCTGCTCGCGGGACATTTCGCCCTCGTTGACGGCGCGCTGCAACAGCAGCCAGGACGCGAGCTGCATGAGCCGGGTGGTCAGGCGCATGGATTCAGTCGCATAGGCCAGGGAGGCGGGGCGTGGAAGCTGCTTGGCTTCTTCACGGCCGTTGCCATCCAGATACATCGCGGTTTCCTCGACCAGCGACATGCCTTCCTGAAACAGGTTCTGGAAACTGTCGGAGCTGGCAAGATGATGCGCGATGTGAACTGCACTGCCTGTTTCACCGGCTTTTTTGATGTCGTCCGTCATAGGATTGCTAAGCCTCAATTACTCTTCCGGTTATCCTGGCATCTCTTCTGGTCTGTCCCGGGATATGACATCCCGTTTCAGATGTTCCTTTTTGAAACGATGCAGGTCTTCATGGCCTATATCCAGCAAAGCGCGTGCCAATCAGACAAGTAAACGGCCATTAACCAGAACATCGACAAGATACTATGAGGCAGCGGCAAAAAAAAGAGCCGCTTGGTTGCGGCTCTGAGTCTTTAACAGGGAGGCGTCAAACAGAGTGGACAGGAGCCACTCACATCCAGATGACTGGATACCTCTGTTTATAATTTGGAAAGATTAATAACAGGTAAACGAGTAAATTTTTACCTATCGGCTTTACTGTAACTGCACGCCGGAAAGGTGCAAAAACTCAATAATTGCGATAATTTACAGGATCACTTCTGGAAAATTGAGTTGGCGGCATCGCGAATAGTGCCGCGTTGCTCAAGCTCCTTCTGGGTACGGTTAATTTCGGCCCTCAGAGCTTCGATCCGTTCTTCCAGCTCTGCCTCGGAAAGACGCGACAGATCTTCCCCCACGGCAACAGTGCCGGGGGCTGATTTTTTGGGGACATCTTCATCAAACAGGCCCATCGGTTTCCTCCACTGCTGTGCCAGGCAAGAGGCTGTCTGCGTAGTCGGCCGTGTTTTCGAGCATGGCCGGGCGGGTTGCCTCTCCGGGCGGTTTTCCTGCAAATAGACTGACACTCAGTTTACCATATGTAAGGCACAGTTGGCCTAGCCAGTCCCAATATGAACCAAAAAGGAAACGTCCCCATGCAGAATCTGCCGGATCGTATGACCGCGGTTGCCATTTCAGAGCCGGGGGAACCGGACGTTCTGCGCGCTGAGGAGCGCTCCATTCCCGAATTGGGACAGGGCGAGATCCTGATCAAGGTGGCCGCCGCCGGCGTCAACCGGCCGGATGTCCTGCAGCGCAAGGGCGCTTATCCGCCGCCCAAGGGGGCATCCGACCTGCCGGGGCTCGAAGTCTCGGGTGAGGTTGTCGCTCTTGGCGAGGGCGCGACGCGTCACACGATCGGCGACAAGGTGATGGCGCTGACGCCCGGTGGTGGTTATGCCACCTACTGCAAGGCTCCCGAAGGCCATGCCCTGCCGGTTCCCAAGGGGCTCTCCATGGTCGAGGCCGCAGCCGTTCCCGAAACCTTCTTCACCGTCTGGACGAATGTCTTTGACCGCTGCGGCCTGAAGAGCGGCGAGCGTTTCCTGGTGCATGGCGGGACGTCAGGTATCGGCACGACGGCGATCCAGCTTGCCAAGGCTTTCGGTGCGGAAGTTTTCACCACCGTCGGGTCGGCTGAGAAGGTTGAAGCGGTGCGAAAGCTCGGTGCGGACCATGCCATCAACTATCGTGAGGAAGAGTTTGAAAAGGTGATCCTGGAGATCACCGGCGGCGAAGGCGTCAACGTCATCCTGGACATGGTCGGCGGAGACTATGTCGAGCGGAACTGGAAGGCGGCGGCCGTTGAAGGGCGTATCTGCCAGATCGCGACGCTGAACGGCGTTGCGGAGAACGTCAATTTCTCCCGCCTGATGGTCAAACGCCTGACCCACACCGGATCGACGCTGCGTCCGCGCAGCGATGCCTTCAAGACGGCTATTGCGGAAAGCCTCAAGGAGAAGGTTCTGCCTCTTCTCGAATCGGGAAAGGTCGCCCCGGTAATGGATTCCACCTTTCCTTTGGCCGAGGCTGCGGAGGCTCATCGGCGCATGGAAGGCTCTGGTCATATTGGTAAAATCGTCCTGACGGTAGATGTCTGATGCCGCAGGGATATCCTTGTCCGCACGATTGTTACGCGAGTATTTGCGTTTCAAAGTGTTTCGACATATATTCCGGCCACTTTCCAGGAAACTGATCAAGGAACACCGCTTTTTCGCCCTGCCAGGCGAGGGAGCAGACGAGAGGAATTTATCTGATGGCGAACACGCCGCTTATGCCGAAGGCAACCGCCGTCTGGCTCGTGGACAATACCGCGCTGAGTTTCACTCAGATCGCCTCCTTCTGCAAACTGCATCCGCTTGAAGTGAAGGCCATTGCCGATGGCGAAGCCGCGCAGGGGATCAAGGGCCTTGACCCGATCCTGACCGGCCAGCTTTCCCGCGAAGAAGTCGAGAAGGCTCAGCGCGACCCGAACTATCAGCTGAAGCTGCAGGGCTCGAAGGTGGTCGTGCCTGAGTCCAAGCGCAAGGGACCGCGTTACACGCCTGTGTCCCGCCGTCAGGACCGTCCGAATGCGATCCTGTGGCTGGTGCGCAACCATCCGGAATTGAAGGACGCACAGATCATGCGCCTTGTCGGCACCACCAAGCCGACGATTGCCGCCATCCGCGACCGGACTCACTGGAACTCTGCCAACCTGACGCCTTCCGATCCGGTCACCCTGGGTCTGTGCAGCCAGCTTGAGCTGGACATGGAAGTCGAAAAGGCGGCGAAGAACGCTCCGTTGCCGACGGCAGGCGAAGTGAACGAGACGCTGATGTCTGTCGAAGACAGCACCAGCGAAGACGCCATCGCGGCTGCTTTCTCGCTCGATCCGTCCAAGCCGATCCAGCGTGAGGAAGAAGAGGAAATCGACGCCGACGCCGTGTTCGCCAAACTGAACTCGCTAAAGAGCGAAGCTCAGGACGAAGACGAGGAAGACGACGAAAACCGCTGATCGCCTCTCGCTTTCAGCAGACTTTCAAACCGCCGGCTGGGCTCAGTCGGCGGTTTTTGTTTGACCATCGGCATGCAGGTTTCGCGCTTGCCCGTTCAGCGTGTGGCGGGGCCAAATTTTCGTTGTGAGGCGTACCCAGATCATATGAAAACGCGTTGCCACGCTGAGGTTCACACAATAGTCTTCCTGAAAAATTCGGGAGACGCTCATGACAAACACATTTTTGAAACTTGCCTTTGGTCTGACCCTTGCGCTTGGCACGTTCCAGGCCCACGCCGACACGCGGATCACTTATAAATCCGCCAAAACCGGTTCCTCCTACTACCAGATGGGCGTTCAGATCGCGGAAGCCATCAAGGCCGGCAGCAACGGCGACATGATCGTCACCGTGGAAGAAAGCCAGGGCTCCGTACAGAACGTGATGGAAGCCAAGGCCCGCGGTGGTGACTATGTGTTCACGACGCCGCCAGCGCTCGTTTCCCTCGCCCAGGGCGGCAAGGCCATGTTCGAGGGCAAGGGCGATCCGAAATTCGACGAAATTCGCGCTCTGTTCCCGATCCCTTCGCTGACCATGCATTTCGTAATGTCGGCTGACAGCGGTGTGACCGACTTTGCCGGGATGGAAGGCAAGACCATCCTGCTCGGCAAGGGGTCTTTCGGTGCGACGGAAGGCGAAAAATATCTGAAGATGTTCGGTCTTGAAGGCAAGGTGAACATCGCTGACGCCGAACTTTCCAACGCCGTCGCCGCGCTGAAGAACGGCCAGATCGACGGGTTCGTGACGGCCGGTTCCTGGCCTGCGCCGAATGTCATCGAGGCCGCTGCCTCCACGGACGTGACGGTGATTTCGCTCAGCGACGATCAGATTGCCGAAACCAAGCGCTCCAAGCTCGTTATTCCGGCAGGGACCTATGCCGGCCAGGCCGAGGACATCGTCACCACGTCTCTGCCGGTTGTCGCCTATTCGACCACCGCAATGGACGACGATACCGCCTATGCGCTGACCAAGACCTTCTGGGAAGAAAAAGCCAAGATGGGGGAAGAAGCCCCGTGGTGGAACGGTGTCGATCAGGCGCTGATGGCCAATATCACCGGCAAGATCCATCCCGGCGCTGCGCGCTACTATGAGGAAGCCGGCATCGAGTTGACCGACGCCCAGAAATAAGTTTCGAGAGTGAACGTGGGGCGCCATGGCAGGATCTGCCGGAAAGTGGCGCCCCTTGTTGTTCGCGTTGCAAAAGTCCGGCCCGGGGCAGGTGCCCCTCTGACAGTTTGAAACCGCGCAAGCGGCTCGCCATGCATCTGCCGAGCGGCTGCAGAAACAGATAGAATACCTGCCCATGATCAGTGGTGAAACCGCGACATCGCCTTTCCAGCGAATGGCCATGCTTCTTCTTGCAACGGCGCTTGTCGTATTTCATCTCGGGCTGGTCTTTTCAGGATTGGTGCCCAACCTCGTCAGCCGCCCGCTTCATCTTGCGCTGGCTCTGCCGTGGATCTTCATCTTTGCCAAAGGCGGCTTCGTCACGCGTGCCAGCGGGGCAATTCTGTGCCTTGCAGGCGTGGCCGTGTGCCTGTGGATCGCGGCAAACCAGTCCGCACTCTCCGATCAATACGGGTTTCTTGAAGGTGACTTTCAGTTCTGGTTGGCCGGCATCCTGCTGCTGGTCGTGCTTGAAGGCGCGCGCCGTGCAATCGGCTGGCCGCTGCCGGTGGTCGCCGCGCTGACACTGGCCTACGGCATGTTCGGTCAGCACATTCCGGGCGAATTCGGCCATTCCGGCACACCGCTTGCCAGCTTTCTCGGCACGCTGACGATTGCCGAAGGCGGTGTCTGGGGCAGCCTGACCGGTGTCTCGGTGGGCGTGGTCGCCATTTTCGTGATTTTCGGCGCGGTTCTGAACGCAGGGGAAGCCGGACAGGGGTTCATGAATGTCGCCGCAGCAGCAGCCGGACGGTTGAAGGGCGGGGCGGCCAAGGTGTCGGTTCTCTCCTCAGCACTGTTCGGCTCCATTTCCGGCTCGGCTTCCGCCAATGTGGCCTCTACGGGGGCCATCACCCTGCCGGCCATGACGCGGCTCGGCTACCCGAAGAAACTTGCGGCAGCCGTGGAGGCGGTCGCCTCTTCCGGCGGCCAGATCATGCCGCCTTTGATGGGGGCGGGGGCCTTCGTCATGGTGGAGCTGACACGGGTGCCCTACACCCAGATCATGGCCGCGGCGCTGCTGCCCGCAGTGCTTTATTTCTTCGCGGTCTGGGTGGGTATCAATGCCTATGCTAAGCGCTACGACCTAGCCGGAATCGACCGGGAAGACCAGCCGAAGGCGCGTCAGGTGATCATCACCTCCGCCTTCTTCCTGGTGCCGTTTACCGTGCTTCTGTGGGGCATGTTCGTTGCGCGCTACACACCGCAATATGCCGCCTGCATTGCCATTCTGACCGGGTTCGCGCTGCTGTTCTTCAACGCCCGTGGCACCTTTTCGGTCAAGGAAATTCTGCTCCGGCTGGAGAGCGCGGTTCTGAACTCCGCCCGCCAGGTGTCGGTCATCGCCTCGATCATCGTATGCGCCTCGATCATCGTCGGCGTGCTGGCGATCACGGGTCTCGGCGTCAAGATCACGTCGCTGATCCTGTCCGGATCCGGCGGCTATCTGTGGCCGTCTCTGTTCCTGACCGCGCTGGCCTGTCTGATCCTGGGCATGGAAGTGCCGACGACCGCTGCCTATGTGATCTGCGTTTCGGTTGCCGGACCAGCCTTGATGCAGCAGGGGCTGGAGCCCTTGCAGGCGCATCTGTTTGTCTTCTGGTTCGCGCTGCTGTCGACCATCACGCCGCCGGTCTGCGGCGCGGTCTTCATTGCCGCCGGCATGATCGGCGAAAACTGGCTGAAGGTCGCGCTGTCCGCCATGGCGCTGGGCATCGGTCTTTACATCATTCCGCTGGCCATGGTGGCCAACCCGGCAGTGCTGGATCTTGCCGCCCGTCCGCTGCCGGCGCTGGTAGCCGCAGTCAAGATCGGCCTTGGCCTGGGCCTTGTATCCTTCGGGGTCATCGGCTTCACGAAGCCTCTGCAGAAACTGGCCGCTGGCGGCGCGGGCCTTCTGGTGATCTTCGTCGGGGGCAACTTGCTCTAGAGCGAGGCTCTAGGCGTTCTGACCACAGCCTTCCGGTTTGAAGATCCGCTCTTTGGACGCAGGATGGCGTAAAAGGGCTGAGGCTGGCCGGATCGGGCGTTGCTGAAAATTACCGCCGCAGTTGGGGCAGGTGCCCTGCAGTACGTTTCGGGCGCAGTCCGCACAAAACGTGCATTCGAATGTACAGATGAAGGCATCTTCCGATTGCGGCGGAAGATCCTTGTTGCAGCATTCACAGTTGGGGCGCAGGTCCAGCATGGCGGTCTCCCGAAAGGATGGTCTGCCATAGGTCAGCCCTTGCTGCCCGTTAGGTCAAGTGGCAATCGCCTCCTAGCTTTTTGGCGCGCGCTTTCCGAAATCCACGTTGCTGCTTTTGCCAAGGCCATGCCTCAGACACAGGTAGATGATGGCAAGGCTTGCCAGCAGCCACAGCCCACCCCAGAAAATCGTGGAGCCGCCGAACTCTTCCGCCAGCATGTAGGCGTCTGAACGTGTGCCCGAACGGCGGATAGTGTCGTCGAAGATGTCGAAGGGCACATAGAGGATGCTGGTCAGTCCGATGACGCGCAGGATCAGGTCGTTGACCGTAACACTGAGATACCGTGCTGCCACCAGCATGGCGACGCCCGTGCCAATGCAGAAAGCGAGGGCGAAGAGATCTCGGATATAAAGCAGGGCAACCAGCAAGGTAAAAGCGCCGAGCAGCCCGAGCACAATGCGGTCCGCATCAGTCTTCAGCGCAATCATCAGCAGCGCCATGCCGATGGCAAGGGAGCCGAGATAGCCCGCGGTCAGTGTCAGGAAACGGCTGCCGCCACGCGTGATCGCATGACCGCCTTGCCAGGGCGAGAGCGAGATCTCTTCTACTGAACCGCCGGTCAGCAGCGCGGCCAGGGCATGGGACAGTTCATGCAGATAGACGATCAGGATTTTCAGCGGCACAACAAAGATCGTGTTCCAGAAGAGGAACATGACCGCCGTGATCAGAATGAGTTGCCAATGACCTTTGAGGATCTTCATGCGTTTGAAAAGTCCGTCTGAGGGCGAAAAAGTCAAGCAGCATGGCACGTGAGCCGGGGACGTCGTTGGTCCCGGCCGGGTATCGCTGAACAGAGGAGAGGCTCAGCGTTCCGTCAACTTCAGCTCGATCCGGCGGTTCTTCGCAAGTGCATCCGGGGTTTCGCCTTCTTCCAGCGGCTGGAATTCGCCGAAACCGGCAGCGACAAGCCGCTTGGGGTCGACGCCACGTTCGATCAGGTAGCGGACCACGGAAATGGCACGGGCGGCGGAAAGCTCCCAGTTGTTGCGCAGGCGTCCGGAGCCCGACAGCGGGCGTGCATCGGTATGGCCGTCGACGCGCAGGACCCAGTTGATCTCGTCGGGGATCTGGGCGCTGAGTTCCTGAATGGCGTCTGCGAGCTTGTCGAGTTCCTGTCGGCCTTCCGGATTGATGTCTTCCTGGCCGCTGTCGAACAGCACTTCGGACTGGAACACGAACCGGTCACCCACGACGGAGATGTCGGACCGTTGGGACAGGATCTCGCGCAGGCGGCCGAAGAAGTCCGAGCGGTAGCGCGACAGTTCCTGCACGCGTTGTACCAGCGCGGCGTTCAGCCTTTTGCCGAGGCTTGCAATCTTGGCCTGGCTGTCGGCTTCCTTTGCTTCCGAGGCTTCAAGGGCTGCGTTGGCGGCCGCAATCTGGCGGCGGAGTGCCGCGATCTGCTGATTGAGCAGCTCGACCTGAGCAAGGGCCTCCTGGCTGATCTGGCGCTCGTCATCGAGCAGGTTTTCAAGCTGCGAGGCGCGTCCGCCGGCGGCATCGGCCGCACCGGAACTGTTTTCCAGAAGGCCGAGCAGGCGTGTCTGTTCGGCCTGTGCGTCGGAGAGGCTGGCCTGCAGGCCGAGGATGGTGTCTTCCAGTTCCCCGGAATTGGCGCGCTCCAGAGCAAGAAGCTCCGTCAGTTCGCTGATCTGGGCATTCAGCCGGTTCAGCACCGTGTCGCGCCCCGAAAGCTGCTGCGACAGGAAGAACTGGGCGATCATGAAAATGGACAGCAGAAAGATGATGACGAGCAGCAGCGTCGCCATGGCGTCGACGAAGCCGGGCCAGTAGTCCGTCGACTGGGCCCTGCGGCGGGCACGCAATCCTGCCAGTCCGGCCATCGTCTACTCCTTCGCGCGGTCGAACGCCGCGGCGATGGAGGACAGGAGCCCTTCGATGCGCTTTTGCTGTTCGCCCTGGGCTTCGGCCCAGTCGCGCATCATCTGCTGTTCGGAGCGCACGTGTTTGACGAGGCCCTGGATGCCTTCGGCCAGATTGGCCATGGCCTGATTGGCATTCTTGCTGCCACCGTCCTCAACGCTTTTCTGCAAGGCGGAGATCGAGGCCTGTATCTGTTCGACACCCGGAGAATCGGGTGCGTTGAACAGGCTTTCTTCCGGATCGATGTCGGTGACCGTGGAGAGCCAGTCTTCCAGTTCGTTGTAGAACCGGTTCTGCGCCTGGCCGGCCTGCAGATCCAGGAAGCCCAGCACCAGCGAGCCCGTCAGACCGAACAGCGAGGACGAGAAGGCCGTGCCCATGCCCGAGAGCGGCGCTTCCAGGCCTGCTTTCAGGTCTTCGAAGATGACGTTGGCATCGCCCGAGCCGACGTCGAGCGACTGGATGGTCGCGCCGACAGAGCTGACAGTTTGGAGCAGGCCCCAGAACGTGCCGAGCAGGCCGAGGAACACTAGAAGGCCGGTGAGGTAGCGCGACATCTCGCGGCTTTCCTCAAGGCGCATGCCGATGGAATCGAGGATCGAGCGGGCGGTGGTTGGCGTCAGGGCCATGTCGCCGGACTTGTTGCCGAGCAGGGCCGCCATCGGCGCCAGCAGGACCGGCGAACGCGTGTCGAGGCCCGGGTCGCCGATCCGGAAACTGTTGACCCAGGAGATTTCCGGGAACAGGCGGATCACGCGGCCGAACAGCAGCAGCACACCGAACACGCCAACAAGCACGATCAGGCCATTCAGACCCGGGTTGCTCATGAAAGCCGTCGATATCTGCGGGAACAGGATGAAGGCGATGAAGGCAACGATCACCAGGAAGATGATCATGAAGGTCAGATAGGCCCGCGGACTGGACAGGCTGTAGGGGTCGAATTCACGGGCCATATTGCGTTATCAATCACCTGAATTGGACGTAACTGATTGATAGCGTGATTTTTAACGGCTTGGAAACCTCGAATTGCGGAAGAGGCCCGAATAAAGTCTGGAAAGCCAGAAATCGGACGGCTTATCCAAAGGGCACTGCCATTTTCAGGTGACCCATAGGGCCCGTCTCGAAAGACGGGCCGCCGCTCTTGGCGGAAAGTCCGGAAGCAATCAGCCCTGAGCCGGGGTTGCCGCCTTTTTCAGAAGCTGCAGCAGGTATTTGTGAGCGTCTTCGTTGCCGGCGACGACATCGCCGCTTTCCAGCATCTTGTTCTTGCCCTGAAGATCGCTGACGAAGCCACCGGCTTCGCGCACCATCAGGAGGCCTGCCGCGATGTCCCAGGTGTTGAGATTGCGTTCCCAGAAGCCATCAAGGCGGCCGGACGCGGTCCAGGCAAGATCAAGAGCGGCAGCACCGCAGCGGCGTACGCCTGCCACTTCCGGCATGATATAGCGCAGCTCGCGCAGGGTGCGGCCATGGTCACCCGACCCGATGAAGGGAAGGCCGGTGCCGAACACCATTTCATGCAATTCCGAGCGGCCTGCAACGCGCAGACGACGGTCGTTGAGGAAGGCTCCGCGGCCGCGCTCTGCAGTGTAGAGTTCGTCCATCACCGGGTTGTAGATGACACCGGCAACGATTTCGCCAGCCCGCTCCAGTGCGATGGAGGTGGCGAAGATCGGAATCCCGTGCAGGAAGTTGGTGGTGCCGTCGAGCGGGTCGACATGCCAGCGGTGCTGGCCGTCCGTCCCTTCGACTTCGCCACTTTCTTCCATTACCAGCCCGAAGGTCGGGCGGGCCTTGGTCAGCTCGGCACGTACGATGTCCTCGGCGCGGCGGTCTGCTGCCGAGACGAAGTCGCCGGGTCCCTTGCGGGATACCTGAAGGTTTTCAACTTCACCGAAATCGCGAACCAGAGAGCGTCCGGCTTTCGTTGCGGCTTGAACCATCACGTTGAGGAGAGCTGTGCGGGCCATTGTTCGTCACTTGTTGTTGGGCGCTGCCCGGCGAAATCCGGGCGCGCCAGTTTGAAGTCTTGCCAGTCGGAAATCAGTCCGCGCGGCGGACGTATTCCAGAGAACCGGTGTCGACGATGATCTTTTCGCCAGCCGTGATGAACGGCGGAACCATGACGCGCACACCGTTTTCCATCAGCGCGGGCTTGTAGGACGAAGACTGGGTCTGGCCCTTCACCACCGCGTCGGCTTCCCGGATTTCAAGGGTCACGAACTGCGGCAGGGTGATGCCGATCGGGCGTTCTTCGTGCAGTTCCACCGTCACCATCATGCCGTCCTGCAGGAAAGCGGCGCGGTCGCCGACGAAATCTGCCTGAAGTTCGAGCTGCTCGTAGGTTTCCGTATCCATGAAGATCAGCATGTCTTCCTGAGTGAACAGATACTGGAAGTCTTTCTGTTCCAGGCGGACGCGCTCGACCTTGTCTTCGGAGCGGAAACGCTCGTTGAGCTTGCGGCCGTCGAGCAGGTTTTTCATTTCAACCTGTGCGAAGGCGCCGCCTTTGCCTGGCTTGACGTGTTGGACTTTGACAACCGCCCAAAGCGTGTCCTGGTGCTGAAGCACGTTACCGGGCTTTATTTCGTTTCCGTTGATTTTCATGGAACGACCGACTGTTTGATTTGTTTGGATCTCAGGGTCTGGTGACCATTGGAAATCTGCCGCGTTCGATGGGGTTTCCACCCAAACCGCAACAAAACTCCGAAACTCAACAGAACCTGTAGCAGGGCGGTGACCGGCGGGACGCCGGTGCGCCTGAAATTTGCTCGCGCCTGTCCACCACAAAAGCTGGTGGAGTTCAAGGAAAAAAGGCAAACATCCTTACGATTCCGGGCGCCGACGCGCGGTTTACGGAGATTCCTTGGTAGGGTCCTGTGACGGAGCCATCAATGTGGCCGAATATTGTTCGGCAAGCTTGCGCGCTTCGTCCATCGTGGTTTCGTCCAGGCTCTCGATGATCCGGTCGAGCGAGAAATCCGAAACGCCGAGCGTACGGGCAATCAGGTGCCAGCCGGCCGCGGCAGCGAAATCCTGTTCCCGTCCACGGCCATAGGCATAGACCCGCGCCAGCCGGTTCATCGCCACCGGGTTGCCTGCGGTCGCGGCACGCTCGAACCAGTCCGCGGCTTCCGCCTCGTTCGGGTCGACGCCTTTGCCCTGGAACCTCAGGATGCCGTAATAGACCTGTGCGGAGGTGTGTCCGCGGCGGGCCGCGCGGCCCAGCCAGAAGGCGCCAAGCCCGGGATCGTTCAGGCCGGTCTGAGCTTCCAGATAGGAGAGGCCGAGCGCATATTGGGCCTCGGGATCGTTGAGCTTGGCCGCTTGTTCCAGAAGCTCGCGCGATTTCTTCTCATCGAAGGGACGGCCTTCACCTTCCTGGTAGAGCAGGGCCAGATTGTAGAGTGCGGAGGCGTTTCCGGCATCGGCTGCTTCTTCGAAAAGATCAGCCGCCTTCTTCTTGTCGACCTCGACGCCGGTGCCCAGCAGATAGAGCTGGGCCAACTGCATGGCGGAGCCGGCATCGCCCTTGGCGGCGGCCAGGCCGTACCAGTCGGCCGCCTTGGCCTTGTCCTGGTGAATGCCGAGCCCGGCTTCGTGCAGCACACCGAGCAGCGCCTGAGCCGCCCTGTCGCCGTTTTCGGCAAGCGGCGTCGCCAGGCCGAGCGCGGTCAGGAACCAGCCACGCTGGAAGGCGGCATAGGCGGTCTCGGCGGTCGCGACTTCCCCTTCTTCCAGTTTTGGGGGCCCTGCGTCGACTATGCTCAGAAGCGTCTTGTTCTGGGTCGTGACGTCGATCAGGACCGGTAAAGGCTTGCCGTCCGCACCCTTGGGCGTTTCCGCCTCCGGGGCAGTTGCACCATCTTCGGTCGTTTCGCTGGTGTCGGCCTTCTCCTGGGCCTGGGCCGGAGACAACGGCGCGGCGGAAAGCACTCCGGCTGTCAGCAGCCCTGCTGCCAGCAGAAATAGGGTGCGAAGTTTCCGGCGTAGGCTCGTTTCAGGTGTCGGCATGCATCCAGCTCGGGCTATTCGGCTTCGGGAAAGGGATGGGCGTCCAGAATACGGTTTGCTTCGGCGATAACAGTTGCAATGTCGCTGCCGGATTGCCAGACAGCATCCTTCACAGCGACGAAATCCGCTCCAGTCGCGGCAACGTCTGCCAGTGTCTCGAGCGTGTTGCCGGCAAGGGCGACACAGGGTGTTTCGAACAGTTCCGCCCACCATGACGCACTGGCCAGGGTCCTGTCATGGGCCTCCGCCTTCTCTGGCAGATCCAGCTTGCCGAACAGGATGTAATCGACCCCGGTTTCAGCCCATTCCATGGAATCATGTTTCAGCTTGGTGCCGCCGGTGCCGACGATACGGTCGGGCTTGAAGCTCTCCACCGCCAGTTTCAGGTCTTCCAGGGATGTATCGACATGCACGCCATCCGCCCCGCTGCGACCGGCTGCCTGCGTGTCGCGGTAGACGATTGCCGCCGCGCCGCCGTCCTGAATAATCGGCACAAGCTCGCTTGCGACGGCCTGCAGATCCTTGGTGCTGGCACTGGGCCGGTAGATCATCACGCAGGCGATGTCACCACCGGTGAAGGCCTGTTTGAGCTTGGCCGCCATGTCGGCGGTGTCAAATTCCGGCGGCGTCACGAGAAAAAGGCGGGGACGGTTCACTTGTGCGGTCCTGGTTAATGTCTGATCGGGATTTTGTCCCTAAAGACGGCGAAAGAGGGACGCAAGGCCCCTCTTTCAAGAAAGTGAAAGAATTTCTCTGCCGGTCCGGCCGAAAATCAGGCGATCTTCGGATCCAGTTCGCCAGTCTGGTAGCGTTTGGCCATATCGGCAAGCGTTATGATCTTCTTGATCTTGGACGCCTTGCCGGCGGTGTTGAAGGCTTCCAGGCGCTCGACGCACAGTTTCTGCATGGCATCGCGGGCCGGCTTCAGATATTTGCGCGGATCGAACTCGCCTGGGTTCTCGCTCAGGATCTTGCGGATCTGGCCGGTCATCGCCATGCGGTTGTCGGTGTCGATGTTGACCTTGCGCACGCCGTTCTTGATGCCGCGCTGGATTTCTTCCACCGGCACACCCCAGGTCTGCGGCATCTGGCCACCATACTGGTTGATGATGTCCTGCAGGTCCTGCGGCACGGAAGACGACCCGTGCATGACAAGATGGGTTTCCGGCAGACGGCGGTGAATTTCCTCGATCACATGCATGGCAAGGATTTCGCCGTCCGGCTTGCGGGTGAACTTGTAGGCGCCGTGGCTGGTGCCCATGGCGATGGCAAGTGCGTCGACCTTGGTCTCGCGCACGAATTTGACGGCTTCTTCCGGGTCGGTCAGCAACTGGTCGTGGCTGAGCTTGCCTTCCGCGCCGTGGCCGTCTTCCTTGTCGCCCATGCCGGTTTCCAGCGAGCCCAGAACGCCGAGTTCACCTTCGACGGAGATGCCGCCCAGATGGGACATGTCGGTCACGGTCTTGGTGACACCGACGTTGTAGTCCCAGTTTGCCGGGGTCTTGCCGTCCACTTCCAGGGAGCCGTCCATCATCACCGAGGTGAAGCCCGCCTGGATGGCGGTCATGCAGGTCTGCGGTGCATTGCCGTGGTCCAGATGCACGCAGACCGGTATGTGCGGATAGATTTCCACGACAGCGTCCATCATGTGCTTCAGCATCACGTCGTGGGCGTAGGACCTTGCGCCACGGGAAGCCTGGATGATGACCGGCGCGTCGGTCTGGTCCGCCGCTGCCATGATTGCCAGCGCCTGCTCCATGTTGTTGATATTGAATGCCGGAACGCCGTAGTCGTGTTCAGCAGCATGATCAAGAAGCTGGCGGAGGGTGATACGTGCCATCAAAAATCTCCCGAGGGTGCGGTTCCGATGAGCCAACAAGGCTAGCGAAAAATCACGACACCTGTTTTGCGGTGCGTCAAGTCCCGGTGGTTCTAGCAAGATTTCCGGCCATGGAAAGAGGGCCGGGGCCGCTTAAATCAATTAAAATACAATGACCTGCCGGAAATCGTTCCGGCAGATTTAATTCGTAGATCGAATTAATTTGAGGCGGTCGCAATGACCGACCAGCGAAATTTTAAACCGGCAAACCGATATTGGCAAACGTTTCCGCCGGATCCCTGACACTCGCCCGTATCTGGCCAAAGTCTGTTTCCTGAGGGACTGCGACAGCATTCATGCCGCGTTCTGCAGCCGGGTTGTCCAGATCGCTCGAGCAGACGAATCAGCCGGACCCGCTTTGCGCTCCTGTTCAGAAAGCTCCCGAGAAAAGGGCGACCGTCCGGTGAGCTTCCGGGTCAGGAGCGTGCTGAAACCGCGTTGCAGCGCGGTTCCAGCCTTTTCGCCCTTCAGGCTTCGAGTGCCTTTACGCCCGGCAGTTCCTTGCCTTCCAGCCATTCCAGAAAAGCGCCGCCGGCGGTGGAGACGTAGGAAAAATCGTCTGCCGCGTCCGCGTGGTTGAGCGCTGCGACGGTGTCGCCGCCACCGGCCACGGAGTTCAGCTTGCCTGCCTTGGTATTGGCAGCGGCATGCTTGGCGGCCGCAACGGTTGCGGTGTCGAAGGGCGCGATCTCGAACGCACCCAGCGGCCCGTTCCAGACGAGGGTCTTGGCTGCATCGATCTTGGTCTTCACCGTTTCGATGGACGCTGCGCCGACATCAAGGATCATGCCGTCCGACGGGATGGCATCGAGCGCTACGGTTTCGTTCTCCGCACCGGCCTTGAATTCCTTCGCGACAACGGCATCGGCCGGAAGAACGATTTCGCAACCGGCCTTTTCGGCTGCGATCATGATGCGTTTCGCGGTTTCGGCCAGATCATGTTCGCACAGGGACTTGCCGACATCGGTGCCCTTGGCAGCCAGAAAGGTGTTCGCCATGCCACCACCGATCACCAGCATGTCGACCTTTTCAACGAGGTTTTCCAAGAGATCGATCTTGGATGAAACCTTTGCACCGCCAACGACGGCAAGAACCGGACGGACCGGATTGCCGAGCGCGGAGCCGAGGGCTTCAAGTTCCGCCTGCATGGTGCGTCCTGCGTAGGCAGGCAGCAGCCGGGCAATACCTTCGGTGGAGCCGTGGGCACGGTGGGCTGCTGAAAAGGCGTCGTTGACGTAGACATCGCCATTGGCGGCGAGGGCCTTGGCGAAGTCCGGGTCGTTCTTTTCCTCACCCGCGTGGTAGCGGGTGTTTTCCAGAAGCAGCACGTCGCCGTCGACCATCACGTCGACCGCATCCTTTGCCGCCTGGCCGATGCAATCATCCGCGAAGACCACAGGCCTGCCGAGCAGGCTGGCAACAGCCGGCGCGACCGGGCCGAGCGACATGCTGGCAACCCGTTCGCCCTTCGGACGGCCAAAATGGGCGAGCAGGATAACCTTTGCCTTCTTGTCGGACAGTTCGCGGATGGTCGGAAGAACGCGTTCGATACGGGTGGTATCCGTCACCTTGCCGCCGTCCATCGGCACGTTGAGGTCGACACGGACCAGGACGCGCTTGCCGGCAATGTCGGTCAGATCGTCGAGAGTTTTGAAAGCCATTGGTTCACCTGTTGGGAAGTGCCTGTCGTCAGGGACGGGTGGAGTTTGTGGAAACGGCGATGCCGATGCCGAACAAGGTCAGCAGAATGCCGAAAGAGCGCTCCATCCAGAGCTTGGCGCGCATGAACTTGAGGCGCACGGCAGGCAGCGTGAAGAAGAAGGTTACCAGTACGAACCACAGGAATACGCCGCCGGCCATGATCACGCCGTAGCCGATCTGGGTCCAGAGCGGCGTTGCGGGCGATGTCACCTGAAGGAAAACCGACAGGGCGAACATGGTTGCCTTCGGATTGGTCACATTGGTGAAAAACCCCCAGCGGAGCGCGCGGAAGGGGGACATTCCGGACAGGGCGCCATCGGCCGGCATCTCCTTCGAGGCCGTGCGGTACATGGTAACACCCAGGAAAACGAGGTAGGCCGCGCCGATCAGCTTCAGCGCGTTGAAGAGCAGGATCGACTGGGAAACGATCAGGCCGATGCCCGCCAGTGCGTAGGTGACATGGACGCCGAGCGCCAGCGCAATGCCGAGCGCAGTCATGATGCCGGCGAGACGTCCGCCAATGAGGGCGTTGCGAAGGACGACGGCAAAGTCGGGACCGGGAACGATTGCGACCACGACGGTCAGCGAAATGACAGTGAGCAGTTCGAGCAAGCTGGGAACTCCGGAAAGGAAAAGAGGAGTCTCGGGAGAGCTATCGATCGGGCGGTGTTTGCAGGTTGGCCATCGTTTGGGACTTTTTGCCATCCACTTCCGGCTGCCAGCTCCCTTTGGTGTTTCTTGCCGAGCGTTCTTTCGACCGTTCGACGAAATAGAAGCCGACGCCGATCAGCACTACAAATCCGAACAAGAAGGCCAGAGTGGTCATGGTTCAGATCCTTCAATTGGTATCAGAAATGATGTCAGGAATTTCTGGCCGGAAAATCCGGCTTTCGCAAGATGTCGTTGCCGGTGGTGCCAAGGCCGGGCTCCGAGTCCCGATCTGAAGGGAACCTTTCATTGTCCTTCTTCATGTCGACCCAATAGAAGCCGAAACCCACCAGACAACCCACCGCGAACAACGACCCAAGAATGACCAGTAAGGCGGTCATGACGGCGCCTCCAGGATTGAACTGCACGTGTCTGCAGTTCCAGTCTACATGACCTTTGCCCTGGAGCTATGCCTGAAATGAAAAGCGTGTCGCGGTCTTGCCGGACCTGGCACCCGTGCCGACAAAAAAGACGCCGGATGAACCGGCGTCTTTTACGGGGAACAATCAGATGAGCTTTGCCATCGCCACGGCCGTGTCGGCCATGCGGTTGGAGAAGCCCCACTCGTTGTCGTACCAGGACAGGATACGCACGAAGGTGCCGTCCATGACCTTGGTCTGGTCGCAATGGAAGACCGAGGAGTGGCTGTCGTGGTTGAAGTCCATGGAAACCAGCTTGTCTTCGGTGTAGCCGAGCACGCCCTTCAGCTTGCCGTTGGCGGCTGCCTTGATGGCTTCGTTGATTTCCTCAACGGTGGTGTCGCGCTTTGCAATGAAGTTCAGGTCGACCACGGAAACATTCGGGGTCGGAACGCGGATCGCGACACCATCCATCTTGCCGGCCAGGTCCGGAAGCACCAAGCCAACGGCCTTTGCGGCGCCGGTCGAGGTCGGGATCATGGACATGGCCGCAGCGCGAGCGCGGTAGAGATCCTTGTGCATGGTGTCCAGGGTCGGCTGGTCACCGGTGTACGAATGGATCGTCGTCATGAAGCCCTTCTCGATGCCGATGGCTTCGTTCAGCACATAGGCGACCGGGGACAGGCAGTTGGTGGTGCAGGACGCGTTGGAAACGACCAGGTCGTCTGCGGTCAGGGCATCGTGGTTGACGCCGTAGACGATTGTCTTGTCGGCACCGTCGGCCGGAGCGGAAACCAGAACGCGCTTGGCGCCGGCTTCCAGATGCATGGACGCCTTTTCCTTGGCGGTAAAGATGCCGGTGCATTCCATGGCGATTTCAACGCCGAGTTCGCCCCAGGGCAGTTCTTTCGGGTCGCGGATCGCGGTTACCTTGATCGGCTTGCCACCACCGACGGAAATGGTGTCGCCGTCGACCTTGACCTCTGCCGGGAATCTGCCGTGCACGCTGTCGTAGCGCAGCAGATGCGCATTGGTCTCGACCGGGCCGAGATCGTTGATCGCAACGACTTCGATGTCGGTGCGGCCGGATTCGACAATGGCGCGCAGCACGTTGCGGCCGATACGCCCAAATCCATTGATTGCTACCTTGGTTACCATAATCCACTCCCGCAATCTTCGGTGCGCCTCTCAAGGGGCTAAACCGATTTAAAAACCACATAGTGTGGTCGCTTGATGAGCACGTTGTGCTCGAAGTCCCGGCACCATAGGAGGAAGTCTTGGTGCCGGGAATTGATTTCGATTAAGCGCCGAGCTTTGCCTTGGCAGCTGCGACGACGGCATCCGCCGTGATACCGAAATGTTCATAGAGCTCCTTGTAGGGAGCGCTGGCGCCGAAACCGGTCATGCCGACAAAGATGCCATCGGACCCGATAAAGTGGTCCCAGCCCATGCGGATGCCGGCTTCGACCGCAATCTTGACCGGGCTGTTGCCGATGACGGCGGCCTTGTAGTCGTCGGACTGAGCTTCGAACAGTTCGAACGACGGCACGGAAACCACGCGCACGGCGATCCCGGCCGCGCTCATGTCCTTGTGCGCATCAACCGCGATCTCGACTTCAGAGCCGGTCGCAAAGATCGTGACGGCCGCGTCCTCGTCGCTGTCGATGAGCACATAGGCGCCCCTGGCGCAGAGGTTGTCTTCCTCATAGCTCTTGCGCAGCGACGGCAGGTTCTGACGGGTCAGGGCCAGGACCGACGGTCCGTCGCGATTTTCCAGCGAAAGCTGCCAGCACTCGAGCGTCTCGGTGATGTCGGCCGGACGGAAGAACGTCAGGTTCGGGATCGCGCGCAGGGCGGCGAAATGTTCCACCGGCTGGTGGGTCGGACCATCTTCGCCAAGACCAATGGAATCATGGGTCATGACATGAATGACCCGCTGGCCCATGAGCGCTGCGAGGCGGATCGACGGACGGCAGTAATCGGAGAAGATCAGGAAGCCGCCGGAATAGGGGATCAGGCCGCCATGCAGAGCCATACCGTTCATGGCCGCTGCCATACCGTGCTCGCGAATGCCGTAGTGAATGTAACGGCCGGAGAAATCGTCCGGGGTAACCGGAACGGTCTGCGAGGTCTTGGTGTTGTTGGAACCGGTCAGGTCGGCAGAGCCGCCGATGGTTTCCGGCACAACTTCGTTGATGACGGTCAGGACAGCTTCAGACGCCTTGCGGGTTGCCATGGTCGGCTGTTCGTCGGCGAGCTTTTTCTTGTAGTCCTGAACGGCCTTGCTGAAGCCGGCCGGCAGATCGCCGCGGTTGCGGCGCTCGAATTCGGCGCGGGTCTCGGCATCTGCCTCGGCAAAACGCTTCTGCCAGTCCTTGTGAGCCTGGGCGGAACGCAGGCCGGCAATGCGCCAGGCGTCCAGAATGTCGCTCGGAACTTCAAAGGCTGCATGCGGCCAGTTGAGCGCTGCGCGGGTGAGGGAAATCTCCTCGGCACCAAGCGGCGAGCCGTGAACCTTTGCAGTGCCGGACTTGTTCGGTGCCCCGAAGCCGATGGTGGTCTTGGCTGCGATCAGAGTCGGGCGGTCGCTGGCCTGGGCCTGGCGGATGGCCGCGGAAATGGCGATCGGATCGTGACCGTCAACACTGAGCGTGTTCCAGCCCGAAGCGGCGAAGCGGGCCTGCTGATCGGTGGAATCGGTGATGTCGACCTTGCCGTCGATGGAAATGCCATTGTTGTCCCAGATGACGATCAGCTTGTTGAGCTTCAGGTGGCCTGCAAGCGTCAGGGCTTCCTGGCTGATGCCTTCCATGAGGCAGCCGTCGCCGGCCAGCACATAGGTGTAGTGATCGACAAGATCTTCACCGAAGCGGGTGGACTGCAGGCGCTCGGCAATTGCCATGCCGACAGCATTGCCCAGACCCTGGCCCAGCGGGCCGGTGGTGGTCTCGATGCCGGCGCCGTGGCCGTATTCCGGGTGGCCGGCGGTGCGCGCACCGAGCTGGCGGAAATTCTTCAGCTCGTCGAGAGAGAAATCTTCGTAGCCGAGCAAATACAGCAGGCTGTAAAGCAGCATGGAGCCGTGACCGGCGGACAGAACGAAGCGGTCGCGGTCGGCCCAGTTCGGGGCAGTCGGATCGAATTTCAGGAATTCGGTGAAAAGAACTGTCGCGATATCCGCAGCGCCCATCGGCAGGCCTGGGTGACCGGAATTAGCCTTTTCCACGGCATCGATGGCAAGAAAGCGGATCGCATTTGCCATGCGCTGGTGTTTATCAAGATCGGTCATCGTCGTCCCGTTGCTTGCTTTGGAGCCCCCCTTGGCCGCAGCAGGGAGCCCGGCAAGGTTGTTCTGAGGTGCGTTGGTCAAGTTTTAACTTTCGTCAATCTCGAACAAGCGCCAGACAAATATCAGGAACCGCACCCGAGTCAATAAAGCTGCTTTGGGTCTTTGGCGGGCATTGCAGCGGAAGAATTTTTTCGACCGCGCGTTATAGAGTTGAGGATTCTGCCAATGCTGGCATTGACTGAGAGAAGTTGCGGTGCCTAAGCTCGGCGCTCTAACAAAGATTTGCTTTTTCGCCGTGAAACGTGCTTTGCCGCGCATTGACTGAAATGCCCGTAATTTGAGCAGCAAGTCCAGGGTCGAAAGCGCCAAATCTCCAGTCTGACCTTTGAAGGAATGGGCGGACCGCCACAGAAGAACGATTGGGACGACGTAATTAATGGCGGATGTCGACTGCATGGAAAAGACCAGCCTGGCCGATGCGGTAAAGCGTCTGGACAAAGCCGTCGGTAGTCTCGAAGCGGCTGTCCAGCGGCGCCTTGACGCAGACAGGTCGCTGAATGCCTTGCAGGACGATCTGCAGCGGCTCGGTGAAGACCGCTCCCAATTGGCAGCCTCACTCGATGAAAGCGAAGCCCGGGCTTCGCGGCTGGAAGAAGCCAACCGGGATGTGTCCCGGCGGCTCGTCTCGGCGATGGAAACCATTCGCAGCGTGCTCGACGCGCACGGAGGCTAGGCGCAAATGGCTCAAATCACTGTTACCATCAACGGCAAATCCTTCCGCATGGCCTGCGACGACGGTGAGGAAGAACGTCTGATGGGTCTCGCTGCGCGCTTCGACGGCTGGATCAACGACCTGCGAGGTGCCTTTGGCGAAATCGGCGACCAGCGCCTGACGGTGATGGCCGGCATCATGGCCGCCGACCAGCTTTCGGAGCTGGAGCGCAAGGTCGCCCGGCTTGAAGAGCAACTGGCCGACGCCAGGAAACAGCAAGTGGCCGCGCTCGACAACATGAGCCAGAACGAAGAAGAGCTGTCTCGGGCGGTCAACACCGCTGCCGCACGCATCGAAAGCCTTGCGGACGGCCTGTCCAAGAGTTTGCGAAACCAGGACAACGCCTGAAGCGATTTGCCGATCTGGCGGCATTGTCCTGGCGGGCAATCCGTCTTTTCTCATCGCTACTCGAAACATTCACAGCCACAGCACCTCCGGACAAGCGCGTCGCAAATCCCGTAGCTACCCGTTTTCAGAGCGTCGACATTGCGCGGGACGTCTCGAGGACACATTGGCTGCGTCAGCAAGTTGTGCGGCGAGCAGGCCCCGGGTCTCACTACGTTCGCCCGGGGTGACGGCGGAGCGTTTCAGAAACTTCGTTTGTGATGAAATTCATGCCGCACTGGTAATTGCGGCTGCACCGGACTATATGCGGTACTTGCGGCTGCCCGATACGTCAGGAACATTATCCCCGGGGCCTTACGCATTCCCTTGGGAGCTGTCCCTGCGCTGGGCCGTGGTCCGTTGCATACGGCGCCCACCTACATAGTAGGTTTCCCGGGATTGCAAATCCAACGGTCGGGCGGCTGCGCGTTCGTTTTTCGGACGCGGGCCGATTTATTTCAGTTCGAGGCCCTATGACCGACCTTTCCACTATCGCTGCCGAAAAAGACAAGCTCCGCAAGGATGTGCTGGCCCGCCGCAAGGCGATGCCGGTGGTCGAGCGGATCGAACTCAGCCTCCAGCTCTCCGATCATGCCGAGGACCTGCCTTTGCCTGCAGGGGCTGTGGTGGCCGGGTTCTGGCCGATCCGGGATGAAATTGATCCGCGCCCGCTGATGGATCGCCTACGCCAGCTTGGGCATCCTTTGTGTCTGCCCGTGATGACCGGCCCGAGCCTTATCTTCCGACGCCTGGAACGGGATACGGAGCTGGTCTCTGCCGGGTTCGGCACGTCGGAACCGGGTCCCTCGTCCGAAGAGGTGCGGCCGGACGTTCTTCTGATGCCGCTGGCCGGCTTTGACGGCAGGGGCACGCGCATCGGCTACGGCAAGGCTTTTTACGACACGACAATTGCGAAGCTGCAACAGTCCGGCCCCCTTTTGTGCATCGGGCTTGCGTTTTCCGTACAGGAGGTTGACCACGTCCCTTCTGAAGCGCATGACAAGCCGTTGAATGGAATTCTGACCGAGCAGGGGTACCGGGCGTTCGGGTGACGGCGAACTTGTAAGCCGGAAGCAGGCCGCCCAGTGAGGATATATGCGTATTCTGTTTCTGGGCGATCTCGTTGGCCGCGTGGGCCGGACCGCCGTCATTGAGCAATTGCCGGAGCTTGTGGAAAGCAACCGGCTCGATTTCGTGATCGTTAACGGCGAGAACGCCGCGTCCGGGTTCGGCATAACAGAAACGATCCTGCAGGATGTTCTGGATGCCGGGGCCGACGTTGTGACAACCGGCAACCACGTCTGGGACCAGCGCGACACGCTCGTCTATATCGAACGGCAGGACAGGCTGCTTCGCCCGGTGAATTATCCCTCCGGCACGCCGGGGCGCGGCGCGCATCTGTTCACAGCCAGAAACGGCGCGCGGGTGATGGTCGCCAACGTGATGGGGCGCGTCTATATGGACGCGCTGGACGATCCCTTCGCCGCCATCGACAATGTCATCAACGGGTGTCCGCTGGGCGATGTGGCCGATGCGATCATCGTTGACATGCATGCCGAGGCCACCAGCGAGAAACAGGCCATGGGCCATTTTCTGGATGGGCGGGTCAGCCTCGTCGTCGGCACCCACACCCATGTGCCGACAGCCGATCATCAGATCCTGGAAAACGGAACGGCCTATATGTCGGACGCCGGCATGTGCGGGGCATATGACAGCGTGCTGGGCATGGACAAGGAAGAGCCGGTCAACAGGTTCCAGCGCAAGATTCCAAGCTCCCGGTTCACGCCGGCAACCGGCGATGCCACGATTTGCGGCGTTGCCATCGAGACCGACGATCGCACCGGACTTGCCGAGCAAATCGCACCGCTCAGGATCGGCGGCCGACTGGAACCGGTGATCCCGTCCTTCTGGCCGAATGGGGGCTGAGCAGCAGCGAGAATTTCTCTGCGCTGGATTTTCCGGGGCAAGTTGCCTATAAGCGGCGCAGTTTTCACTGACATCACCTGTAAAGAACCGAGAAGAGCCATGGCAGGCCATTCAAAATTCAAGAACATCATGCACCGCAAGGGACGCCAGGACGCGGCCCGCTCCAAGATGTTCTCCAAGCTGTCCAAGGAAATCACCGTTGCCGCGAAGATGGGCGACCCGGATCCGGATTCCAACCCGCGCCTTCGCCTTGCCGTCCAGAACGCCAAGGCCCAGTCCATGCCGAAGGAAAACATCCAGCGGGCGATCAACAAGTCCCAGTCCGGTGACGACGACAACTACGAAGAAGTCCGTTACGAAGGCTATGGCCCGGCGGGCGTTGCCGTGGTCGTCGAGGCCCTGACCGACAACCGCAACCGCTCCGCGTCCAACATCCGCTCCTATTTCACCAAATGCGGCGGCTCGCTTGGGGAAACGGGGTCGGTGTCCTTCATGTTCGACCGGGTTGGCGAGATCATCTACAAGCCGGAAGTCGGGGAAGCCGACGCGGTTCTGGAAGCTGCGATCGAAGCTGGTGCGGAAGACGTCCAGTCCGACGAGAGCGGCCACACCATCTACACCGCCTTCGAGGATCTGAACGACGTTTCCGCCGCTCTGGAGAAGGCGCTGGGTGAAGCGGATTCGACCAAGATCATCTGGAAGCCGCAGAACCTGACACCGGTCAATGCGGACAAGGCTCAGACCATGATGAAACTGATCGACATGCTGGAAGATGACGACGACGTTCAGAACGTCTACTCCAACTTCGATGTCGACGAAGAAACCATGGCCTCGCTGGCATCCTGAGGTCTTCAGGACAGCAATTTGAAAACCCCGGTCTTGCCGGGGTTTTTTGTTTTTGAGAACGGGAATGTGATGGTCTGGTCCGTGCCGAGCATACCCCCGCCCTCTCGACAAGGGCGGGGGTGCAGGGGCCGTTCAAAAAGGAAATCGATCGCATGTTCAATATCTTCGAGCTGACACAGCAAGACCCGAAAACCTTGCAGGAACGGGCGCTGAAGCTGGCGGAAGAGGCCGGGGAACTGGCGCAGGCAGTGCTTTCGGCCACCAACGCGCCAGGCAGTGAATACAAGAAGCAGACACTTGCAGACGTGCGCGAAGAAGCCGCCGATGCTGCCATTGTGGCTCTCAGCGTCCTTGCGCAGGCGTCTTCAGGCAAGGAACAGTTCGAGGCAGAACTCAACCGGCTGATGGCGGCAAAATGCGGCAAGTGGCAGGAGAAGCTTCAGGAAAAGTCCGCGGGTTAATAGGGCTTGCGCTGAGATTCGCCGACTGTTTTACCAACTTCATGACCTGAAACAGGACGGGTTTAGTCATTTTAGACCTCTTCCTGAGACAGCGCTTCGCGCTTCCTCAGGATGAGGCTGTCTGGGGCGCGGAAACGTTTCAACGGCGGGGCGGTCTAGCGGAACAACGGGTCGAGCAGCGGCATGCTTGAAAGGGCGGCGAGGGCGATCAGGCCGTAGGCGAGCTTGCGGTAGAGGGCGGGGTCGGCACGCTTGAAGCCGTTGGAACCGAGGTAGATGGCAAGGGCATAGACGGGGATTGCCATTATCAGGAGTTGGAACACTTCCAGCGTGAAGAAGCCATTGAAGATGTAGGCAATGAAGGTGCCGATGCTCGCCAGCGCGAAAAAGACAATCAGGTTGGCGCGCACGACAGCGGGTTCCCTGGCGCTCGACAGCCAGAAGGCCACCACCGGTGGGCCGGAGACCTGCGAGATGCCGCCGAGCACACCGGCAACCGCGCCGACACCGAGCGAGACCGGTCTGGAGGGTTTGCGCTCATAGCGCCAGCCGGAGACCAGCAGCAGAAGAAGTCCGGTGACGATTGCGAAGATCGTCCAGCGCAGAACCAGCACGTCCGCATTGGCCAGCAGCCAGGCACCAACATGGACGAAGAGCACCGCGCCCACGACGGCTGGAAGCACCGTTGCCCAGTTGCACAGCCTTAGTGCCCTGACCACCAGCGGCAGCGCGACGATGCCGTCGATGAACAGAAAGGTGGCGGCCGCGGTCGACGGCAGCATGACGCTGGCCGCGACCGGCATGAAGATCATTCCTGCGCCAAACCCGGCAAACCCGCGCACGCAACCGGCCACGAACAGGACGGCAGCGAGAAACACCAGTAGGCCAGGCGGAAAGGAATTGAAGATGTCGGCCATGGGTACTCGCTGGACGGACGGGATCGGAAACGGTCAGGCCCGGACCAGGCGGGCCTGTGCGGGAGGGGCCTGCCGGTGGCGGCTAGGCCTGCTGACACGCGTTTAGAGGTGTTTTTGACAGGCATTCCGGTGGTAAGCCGCGCTTTGTCTGGCGTCAACGGGGAAGTTTTGTTACCGATTTGTTCCATGACACACGCGATTCGTTTGCTGGGCATCGACCCGGGGCTGCGGCGTACCGGCTGGGGCATGATCGAGGCGACGGGAAATCGCCTGTCCTTCATCGCTTCCGGCACGGTGACCTCCGACAACAAGAAGAGCCTGGCAGAGCGCCTGGTGGAGTTGCATGACGGCCTTAGTGACGTTGTGCGCCGGCACGATCCGGCGGAAGCCGCGGTCGAGCATACGTTCGTCAACAAGGATGCGGGTGCGACGCTGAAACTGGGGCAGGCACGCGGGATCGCGCTGCTGGTGCCTTCGCTCGCCGGGCTTCCAGTCGCCGAATATGCGCCGAACCTCGTCAAGAAGACCGTAGTTGGCACCGGGCACGCGGAAAAGGAACAGATCCGGGCCATGGTCAAGATCCTGATGCCGCGGGCGACCTTCAATTCGGACGACGCTGCCGATGCGCTGGCCATTGCCATCTGTCACGCACAGCATCGCTCCAACAGCACAGCGCGGCTTGCCGCCATGGGGGCAATATGATCGGTAAGCTGAAGGGCACCATCGACAGCTATGGCGAGGATCACGTGATCCTGGATGTGCATGGCGTGGGCTATCAGGTTCACTGTCCGTCTCGCATTCTGCAGGGCCTGCCGCGGGCGGGGGAGGCGGCTGTTCTGTTTATCGAGACGATCGTCCGCGAAGACATGATCCGTCTTTACGGTTTCGGGATCGAGGCGGAGCGCGAATGGTTCCGCATCCTGATGACGGTTCAGGGGGTCGGGGCCAAGGTGGCGCTCGGCATTCTGGGTATCCTGAAGGCAAGTGAAGTCGCCAACGCGATTGCGCTTGGTGACAAGGCGGTGATCTCGCGGGCGCCGGGCGTCGGCAAGCGCGTTGCCGAACGCATCATCTCCGAACTCAAGGAGAAGGCGCCGGGCCTTGCCACTGTGGACCAGGGCACCATTGCGGTGTCGCAGACCGTTGCCGACAACGTGGCCGCGCGGCCGGTGGCAGAGGCGGTGTCGGCGCTGACCAATCTGGGCTATGCGCAGGCGCAGGCAAGCGGGGCGGTCGCCAAGGCCCTGCAGTCCGCCGGCGAGGGCGCAACAACCGAAACGCTGATCCGTCTGGGTCTGAAGGAATTGGCCGGATGATCGCCGTGACCTATGGCATCATTGCCGTTGTGTTCGTGGTTCTGGGGATCGGCGGTAACATGTATCTCGATCACCGTTTCAGTGCTTCGGTGGGAGACCGTCCGTTTACCGTCAACGGACGCCGTGTGGAGTCGGACGATCCGTTTGTCCTGCGCCAGTTCAAGAAATTCTATGCGCTCCGGGTGGGCTATTCCCTGGCTCTTCTGGTGCTGCTGTTTGTGGTCGTAAGCCATGTCGGATGACACTCGCATCGTGACGCCGGAAATCCGGGGAGACGAAATCGATTCAACCATGCGCCCGCAGGTGCTGGACGATTTTGTCGGCCAGGCCCAGGCGCGCGCCAATCTGAAGGTGTTCATCGGTGCGGCGAAGGCCCGTGGAGAAGCGTTGGACCATGTGTTGTTCGTCGGGCCTCCCGGCCTCGGTAAAACGACACTTGCCCAGATCATGGCACGCGAGCTCGGCGTCAATTTCCGGGCGACCTCCGGACCGGTCATTGCCAAGGCGGGTGATCTCGCGGCCCTTCTGACCAATCTTGAGGAACGCGACGTGCTCTTCATCGACGAGATCCACCGTCTCAATCCGGCGGTCGAGGAAGTGCTTTATCCGGCGATGGAGGATTTCCAGCTCGACCTGATCATCGGCGAGGGTCCGGCGGCACGTTCGGTCAAGATCGATCTGGCGAAGTTCACGCTCGTTGCGGCAACCACGCGTCTTGGCCTGCTGACGACCCCGCTGCGCGACCGCTTCGGTATCCCGGTGCGGCTGCAGTTCTATACGGTTCCTGAGCTGGAGCATATCGTCAAGCGCGGCGCGTCCATCCTCGGCATCGGCATGGTTGAAGAGGGGGCACGCGAGATTGCCAAGCGCTCCCGCGGAACGCCGCGCATTGCCGGACGACTGCTGCGCCGTGTGCGCGATTTTGCCATCGTGGCCGGTGTCGAGCGGGTGGACAGGGAGCTGGCCGACAGGGCCCTGCTTCAGCTCGAAGTCGACGGCGCCGGGCTCGACAGTCTCGACCGGCGGTATCTCAGCCAGATCGCCGTCAACTTCGGTGGCGGGCCTGTCGGCATCGAGACCATCGCAGCAGCGCTTTCCGAGCCTCGTGATGCGATCGAGGAAATCGTGGAACCCTATCTCATCCAGAACGGGTTTTTGCAGCGGACGCCGCGAGGCCGAATCCTGACGCCGATGGCGTTCGAACACCTGGGTCTTGCCGCACCCTCCAGGCCGGATGCGCCGCAGCTCGGGCTTTTCTCGGAACCTGAGTAGGTTACGTAGTATTTATAAGAAAAACGCCGTCTTTTTCATCTGTATCTGCATACCGATTAAGCATTTATTCGCGAATGCTGCCGTACCTTCCCGTTAACTATGTGGGGGAATCCATGCGGAAACGGCTTTCATCTAAACTGGCTCTAATGTTCCTGGCAGGCGCACTGACCATGTGCGTTGCAATTGTCACGGTCACGTCGACCATTTCACGGGACGTCGCAAACGGCCAGGCGGATGCCGGTCTGCAAAGCGCGACCCGCGCCAAGCAGAAGGTAATCGAGCTGTCTCTTGGGCAGGTGCGGGACAGCGCGGCGTTCTTCTCCACGCTGGAAGGTGCCAAAGACAGCCTGATGAAGACCATGGTCGGGTGGAAGAACCTGAAGGATGGGCAGAAAAACGCCGAAGAGAGCCAGAAGGAGGGGCCGAAGGAGCTTCTCCGGAGGATCTTTGTCACCGACAATCCGCACCCTGAAGGTGAGCGGCACCTCCTGGTGGAACCGGAAGAGTCCAACTACTACGTCAACAACCACAAGGTCGTTCATCCGATCTACCAGGAACTTGTTGATCAAGGCCTGTTCTCCGATGCTGCGCTGGCCAATCCGGAAGGGTTCATCACCTATTCCTATCGCAAGGGACCGGAATTCGCTTTCCACGTGGAGGATGCCGAAATCCAAGGGCATCCGGTGCAGATCGCTATGAGCAAGCTGTTCGAGGCGTCGAAAAACGAAACGCTTGCTGCCGGGCAAATCTATTCTTCGGGCTTCGTCACGGCGGATGACGGTACCGTTTCGGAAGTTCTTGCCGTGCCGGTGTTCTACCTCGACCGGTTTTTCGGCGCGATTGCGTTCACGGCCAACATGGAGCATCTGGCCGAGCTGCTGAACGAGAAGACGGGTCTTGGCGACAGCGAGCGGATTTTTCTGGCCGATTCGGACGGCAAGCTGGTTCAACTCGACGAGCGTGGCCATGCCAGCGCCGTTCACAAGCTTTCCGATATCAAGGTGGATGACCGGCTGATCCGCCTGGACGATGGCGACTATCGCTTTGCGGAAGCCAGCAACACCTTTGTCGGTTCCCCCTTTGGCGTTGTTGATGCCGTCAAGCAGACGGAACTGTCAGCGGCGGCCGACCGCATCACCTATGGGGCGATCATTTCCGGGTTCCTGTGTCTGGTGCCGATTGTCGGTCTGATCTGGTGGGTCACACGACGTATGTTCGCTCCGTTGGAGCGTCTCTCTGCGGCTGCACGCCAGATTGCCGACGGTGATCTGGAAGTGGCTATCGAAGCCACCGAGCGTCAGGACGAAATCGGCCGCATGGCACGCTGCATCGAGGTCTTCAAGGACAACTCTCTGGAACGCGAGCGCCTGGCGTCGGAGCGCAAGGTTGGCCATATCGCCCGCGAAAAGCGAGAAAAGACGATCGACTCGCTGATTGCCGCCTTCCGGGCGGAATCCCAGGCTGTTCTCGAGCTGGTGGAAACGAACATCGCCCGGGTGGAGGAAGTGTCCTCCGCGCTCAGCGAGCGCTCCGCTGCCGCATCGGGTCAGGGCCAGGCCGCCGTGTCGACTTCGGAAAACGCCTCCTCCAACGTGCAGGCGGTTGCCTCCGCGACCGAGGAACTCAACGCGTCGATTTCGGAAATCTCGCGTCAGGTCGAAACCACGGCAGACATCGTGGCCCAGACAACAACGGCCGCGCAAAGCTCCAATACCAAGATCTCCGGGCTTGCGGAAGCGGCCAACAAGATTGGCGATGTCGTGTCGCTGATTTCCGAGATCGCCGAGCAGACCAACCTGCTCGCGCTCAATGCGACCATCGAGGCCGCGCGTGCAGGTGACGCCGGAAAGGGTTTTGCCGTCGTTGCGTCGGAAGTGAAGTCGCTTGCGGGCCAGACCGCTAAGGCAACGGAAGAAATCTCGGCGCAGATCGCGGCGATCCAGGCATCGACTACCGAAGCGGTGGAAGAGATCGCCCGGGTGTCGGAATCCGTCGAGGAGGTCAATTCCTACACGACCACGATTTCGGACGCCGTGCAGCAGCAGGGGGCTGCCACCAGCGAAATATCCAGGAACGTCGCGGAAGCCGCGGAAGGCACGCGCAGCGTGGCGGACACGGTGGCCTCACTCAACGAAGGGGTTGCGGAAAACTCCGAAGCGGTGGGCGACATGCTGAACGCGACCATCGAGATGAAACAGCAGGCGGAACAGCTGCGCCGGTCCGTCGAGAAATTCCTCTCCGAGGTTGCCGCTGCATAAGACAGGGCTTACCTTCAGTCGACACAGGAGCCTCCCGGCCTGCCGGGAGGCTTTTTCATTCAGCTTGTGAGGATAAAGCGTGTCGGATTGGCCGGATCTCGCCGGCCGCCTGGAAGACGGCGGTCATGTGCTTCCCATTCGGGTCTATTACGAGGACACGGATTTCTCGGGCGTGGTCTATCACGGCGCCTATGTGCGCTTTTTCGAGCGCGCCCGGTCGGACTTTCTGCGTCTTATCGGCATCCATCATAACGAGATGGCAGAGGGCACGCATGGGGCCTCCCAGGCCTTTGCGGTCAAGACAATGACGCTGGACTTCCAGAAGCCGGCCCGGATCGACGACGTTCTGCAGGTGCACACCAGCATTGCGGAGTACAAGGGCGCCCGGATCCGGCTCGATCAGCTCATTTACCGGGAAGACCAGTTGCTGGTTTCGGCCGCCGTGACCGTTGCGATCATCTCGTCGCAGGGCCGTCCGGCGCGGCTGCCTCCGGCCTTGGCGGAACGGCTTCGCCGATTTGTGCCTGCAGAAAACGCTGGCGGTTGAACGTCTTGGCGCCTTCTGGGCGCTGTTCGGACGCTGCCAGGTTGCCTTCCGGGCGGCCCGGCAGCTTCCCGACAGCAAAATACTTTCAAAACATATTACTGCGTTAATCTTGCAGTAACCTTAATTGATTCCTTTAGAGAGGGACTGCCTTTGATAGGAAAAGTCCCAGTTTTGACAAAATCAAACGTCAGAGAGGCGGCAGGTTACAAGAGCCGGCCGGCTGATTCCGGTTCCTCGCTGTCGTTTTCGAAACCTTGAATGCAACACAGCGTCAGACGGCCAAGAGGTCATTGAATTTATGGAAACACTTGTCCAATCGACATTGGCGCCAGAGAGCGGCATCTCGTTTTTTGCGCTGTTCTGGCAGGCACATATCGTCGTCAAGCTCGTGATGCTCGGCCTGCTGGGCGCTTCGGTGTGGTGCTGGGCGATCATCGTCGACAAGATCATGCTGGTCGGCCGGACACGGCGCCAGATGAGCCGGTTCGAAACGGTGTTCTGGTCCGGCCAGTCTCTCGAAGAGCTCTATAATACGCTTCACAATCGTGTGAATCATTCCATGGCGGCGCTGTTCGTGGCGGCCATGCGCGAATGGAAGCGCAGCCACGAGGGCGCTCGGCCTGCCATCGGCAGCCTGCAGCAGCGTATCGACAGGGTGATGGATGTCACCATCCAGCGTGAAGCCGAGCGTCTGGAAAGCCGGCTGCTGATCCTGGCGACCGTGGGTTCGGCCGCACCATTCATCGGTCTGTTCGGAACGGTGTGGGGCATCATGACGGCCTTCCAGGCCATCGCGGCATCCGAAAGCACCAACCTGGCCGTGGTGGCGCCCGGTATCGCCGAGGCGCTGTTCGCAACGGCGCTTGGCCTGCTGGCGGCCATCCCGGCGGTTATCGCCTACAACAAGTTCTCCGCGGACGTCGGCAAGGCGGTTTCACGGATGGAAGGCTTTGCGGACGAATTCTCCGCCATCCTATCCCGTCAGATCGACGAGAGGGGCTGATTCATGGCCATGCAGGTCGGTTCAGGTCAGGCAGGGGGCAGTCGGCGCGGACGGCGCAGGCGCCGCCATGCGCCCATGAGCGAAATCAACGTCACCCCGATGGTCGACGTGATGCTGGTGCTCCTGATCATTTTCATGGTGGCGGCTCCGCTTCTGACGGTCGGTGTGCCGATCGACCTGCCGGAGACCAGCGCCAAGGCCCTGGAAGGCGACACGGAGCCGATAACCATCTCTGTGAACGCGGCTGGTGAAATCTTCATTCAGGACACCCCGATCACCATCGACGAGATCGTACCGAAACTCGAGGCCATTGCCGCCAACGGCTACGAGGAACGTATCTACGTGCGCGGAGATCAGGATGCCGACTACGGCACCATGATGAAGCTGATGGGCCGCATCAGCGCGGCCGGGTTTAAACGCCTCGGTCTGGTCACTCTGGAAGAACGGGACTCGTAACGCGTCATGCGCGCAGGTCTCATCGCGTCTCTGGCCGGTCACTCGGCTTTACTGCTCTGGGGCTTGATTGCCTTTCCGGACGCTGAGAGCTTTGCGGTTCCTCAGGTGGATTCGCTGCCTGTCGAACTGGTACCCATCGAGGATATCACCAGGCTTCGGATCGGCGAGAAAACGGCCGAGGTTCGCGATGTGGCCGCGGTGAACCCGAGCGAGACCCCGGCGGAGGAGCCACCGAAACCGGCGGAAAAGCCGGGCGAAAGCAGGGTGGAACAACCGACGCCGCCGACCCCGACACCACCGACACCCGCACCGCCGGCGCCGTCACCTGCGCCTGAGCCGCAGCCTGTCGCGGATCCGGAACCGGCACCGGCCCCTGCGCCCGAACCAGCCCAGGTGGCCGAACCTGCGCCTGCGCCTGCGCCGGACCCCGCTCCTGCGCAGGAACCTGTGCCGCAGCAACAGGAAGCCGCGCCAGCGCCCCAGCCAATCGTGACCAAGGTCTCGCCGCGTTCCAAGCCGACGCCGCCGAGGAACGCGCCCGAACCGCCGAAGGAAAATTTCAACAGCACGGATATCGCCGCGCTTCTGAACAAGGTCGAACCCGCCAAACAGACGGGTGAAACCAGCCAGAACGAAGCGTCCCTGGGCTCCAGGAGAGGTCAGCAGGACGTGCGCATGAGCCAGTCCGAACTGGATGCGCTGCGCGGAATGGTGGCGCAATGCTGGAACCCGCCGGTGGGAGCCGTCGGCGCGGAAGACCTGAAGGTTCGTGTCCGTTTCAACCTTTCCCAGAATGGTCAGGTTTCGGGCCAGCCGGAAGTCATGAATTCCAGCGGCAACCCGGCCTTCGGCGCAGCTTCCAGCAGTGCCGTTCGTGCGATCATGCGCTGCCAGCCATACAATCTGCCAATTTCCAAGTATGAAGCTTGGCAGGAAGTCATCATCAATTTCGACCCCAGAGAGATGCTCGGGGGGTAGGCTGGCCCGGCCAGTTCAAACGTCCATAAGGGAGCTGTTGTGCTCATGCGCGGAATACTGAAAAAACTTTCTGTTTTCACAAGCCGGAAAGCCAGAGGGCTCGCATTTGTTCTCGCTTCTTTTGTCGTGATTGCACCGCTGCCGGCCGCAGCGCTTGTCGAAATCGATATTACGCAGGGCAACATCGAACCGTTGCCGATTGCGCTGCCATCGTTTTCCGCCGAGGGGGGAGACGGAAAGCTGGCAGCCGACATGACCAACGTCATTGCGGCCGACCTGAAGCGGTCCGGCCTGTTTCGGCCACTCGATCCTGCGAGCTTCATTCAGAAGAACATGAGCGTGAATTCCACGCCGCGTTTTGGCGACTGGCGCCAGATCAGCGCCCAGGCGCTTGTCACCGGAACCGTGACCAAGCAGCCAGACGGGCGCCTGAGAGCGGAGTTCCGCCTGTGGGACGTGTTCGCCTCCGAGCAGATGCTTGGCCAGCAGTTCTACACCACGCCGGACAACTGGCGCCGGCTGGCGCATATCATCGCCGATGCGATCTATGAGCGCCTGACCGGCGAAAAGGGCTATTTCGATACCCGCATCGTCTTTGTCGACGAGACGGGCCCGAAGGACAAGCGCGTCAAACGTCTGGCGATCATGGACCAGGACGGCGCGAACGTGCGCTACCTGACACGGGGTGACGATCTGGTGCTGACACCACGGTTCTCGCCGACAAGCCAGGAAATCACCTACATGTCCTATGGCGGAGCGGACCCGAGCGTCTACCTCTTGAACATCGAGACGGGACAGCGCGAAATCGTCGGCAACTTCCCGGGCATGACCTTTGCTCCGCGCTTCTCGCCCGACGGCCAGAGCGTGGTGATGAGCCTGCAGCAGGGCGGCAACGCCAACATCTTCAAGATGGACCTGCGTTCGCGTCAGACGACCCGGCTGACCAATGACGCGGCAATCGACACCAGCCCGTCGTTCTCGCCGGACGGTCGCCAGATTGTGTTCGAATCCGACCGCGGCGGCACGCAGCAACTTTATGTGATGAGTGCCGGTGGCGGTGGGGCGCAGCGTATCTCCTTCGGGCTGGGCAGGTATTCCACGCCGGTGTGGTCGCCGCGCGGAGATCTGATCGCCTTTACCAAGCAGCATCAGGGCCGCTTCATGATCGGCGTCATGCGGCCGGACGGCAAGGGCGAGCGTATCCTGACCGAAGGCTATCACAACGAAGGTCCGGCCTGGTCGCCGAACGGCCGTGTGCTGGTGTTCTTCCGCGACACGCCGGGTGCCAACGGCGGACCTCAGGTCTGGACCGTGGACCTGACCGGTTACAACGAGCAGCGGGTGGAGACCCCGGCCTTCGCGTCGGACCCCTCCTGGTCGCCGCTGATCGACTGATGAAGATGAGCGGCCTGTGAGGGCAGGCCGTGTTAAACTTTCGCTAACCATGTTTGAAAAGACGTTTTTTACCGGTTTTGGCTAGAAAGCGTTTACCAAGAACCGGACGCATGGAATGTCAGGTTGGCGGGCTGGGGTGTAGGAGACAGGAATGTTCAAGAGTTTTAACGCAGGACGGAGCGCGCGCTGGATTGCGGTCTGCTTCGCGGTTCTGTTCGTAGCAGCATGTGCCCAGAACAAGCCGGACGGGCTGTCCAGCAACGTGAAGCCAGGCACCGGCCAGGACTTCGTCGTCAACGTGGGTGACCGCGTGTTCTTCGAAGAAGATCAGTCTGTCCTGAACGCGCAGGGCCAGGCAACCCTTGCCAATCAGGCCAAGTGGCTGAACCGCTATTCCAAGTACACGATCACCGTGGAAGGTCATGCGGATGAACGCGGCACGCGCCAGTACAACATCGCGCTGGGGGCCCGCCGCGCCCAGGCCGCGCGGGACTATCTGGTGGCGCAGGGCGTGAACGCCTCGCGCGTCCGCACGATTTCCTACGGCAAGGAACGGCCGGTGGCTGTGTGTAACGACAACAGCTGCTGGTCGCAGAACCGCCGTGCCGTGACGGTGCTGAACAACGCGACCAACTGATCGGGCTAAAGCCGAACAAAAAGGCCGGGCAGCTTGCCCGGCCTTTTTTTGTTGGTGCGGGTGAAATGGCGAAATCACTTCATTGTCAGCCCGAAACGTCAAAATTTGGCCGAAGTCGGAGCGCTCTGTGCACTTGAGTAAGAAGCCGGGCATGGTAAGACATCATGCGCGTGGATCTGCTTGAGTATTGGCGTTTGTCGGACCACGGCCAGACACTGGTACAGCACATCCAACCGGAGGAGCGAATGCTGAAACTAAAGGGACTGGCAGGTCTCGTCATGGCGTTGGTCATCACCTTCGCCGCTGCCACACCGTCGCAAGCGCAGCTGTTCGGACGCAAGAACGATGATTCCAGCGTGCGGATCGGTCAGCTTGAAGAACGGATCCGGGTTTTGACCGGCCAGATCGAACAGTTGTCCTACCAGATGCGGGAACTGCAGGATCAGATGCGCCGCATGCAGGAAGACAATGAATACCGCTTCCAGCAGCTGGAAGGCGGCACGCCGGGCAAACGCTCGGACGCCGCTCCAGGATCGACCGCTCCGGGCCTAGGCCCGGACGGTACTCCGCAGTCCGGCAGCCTGATTGCACCGGGCGGCGGTTTTGCGACGCTGCCTGCTGACGGCTCTGGAGACGGCAACTGGGACCAGTCAGGCGGCTATGACAGCGGCCTGCCGAGCGACGGCCCGATCGATCTGTCGCGGCTTGCCAATGGTCTTGAAAACCTGCCGGGCACCGGTCAGGAGATCGCACCCGATCCCGGCCTTGCCACCGACGACGATCAGATTGCGAATGTCATCGGCAGCGGAGATCCGAGCTCCGACTATAATCAGGCCTATTCCTTTGCGGTCAATGGCGATTATGCCGCCGCCGAACGCGGGTTTCGCAACTTTCTGGAAACCTACCCGGATGATGCGCATGCCGCGAATGCCCAATACTGGCTGGGTGAAAGCTTGCTGGCGCAGCAGAACTACCGGGAGGCTGCCGATGCCTTCCTGAAAACCTACACGGACCATCCCGGCAACGCCAAAAGTCCGGACAGCCTGCTCAAGCTGGGTGTTTCGCTGCGGGGGCTCGGTGAAGCCGATGCGGCTTGTGCAACCTTTTCCGAACTCTTGAGCAAATATCCGAACGCAGCTCCTGCTGTCTTGTCCCAGGCGCGGGATGAACGCCGCCGTGCCCAGTGTTCCTGACCGGCCGGTTGAGCCAGACAGGCTCCCGGCCAATCGCGTCGATACTCTTTTTTCACCGCTAAGCTCTTTTTCCAATCTGGCCCTGGCCGTGTCCGGGGGCTCGGATTCCCTTTGTCTTCTCGTTCTTTTCGATGAGTGGCGCAAACGCACCGGCTGGCAGGGTGCCGCCGAAGTGCTGTGTGTCGATCATCAGCTTCGGCCCGAAAGCGGCCAGGAAGCGGAATTCGTTGCGATAAATGCGCGCGCATGCGGCCTTGACTGCACGGTGCTGCGCTGGTCGGGCGACAAGCCGCCCGCCAATCTTCAGGAAGAAGCACGCCTTGCCCGCTACCGGCTGATGGCTGGCCGCATGCGGGATACCGGGGCTGAGGCGCTTGTCCTCGGCCATCATCTTGACGATCAGGCGGAAACCTTTCTCGACCGGTTGACCCGGGGCAGCGGCGTTTCAGGTCTCAGCGGCATGGCGGCCGACGAAGGCAATGGGCCGGAGGGCCTGCGCCTGCTGCGGCCGCTTCTCAGCGTTTCGAAATCCGATCTCGAAGCCGCGCTTGAACGACGAGGTCACACCTGGTGCACTGATCCCTCGAACCGGAACCCGAAATACAAGCGCAGCCGGCTCCGCGCCATCTTGTCGCTGTTGGCCGAGGAAGGCTTGAGTGCCGAGCGGCTGGCGCAGACCGCTGCCAACATCCGGCGGGCGCGGGAAGCCCTGGAACTGACCGTGGAGGATCTGGCAGCGCGCCTGATCACCGAACACGCGGCCGGGCCGGTGCGTCTGGACAGGCAGGCCTACAGGACGCTTGCCGAAGAATTTCGGCTGCGGTTGCTCGTCTATCTGATGGCGCGCGTGTCGGGAAAGGTCTCCCGTCCGAGACTTGCCAAGCTTGAGGCCCTGGACCGGGTGCTGATCTCCGGCGGTCAAAACCGTCAGACGCTTCAAGGAACGGTCTATGATGCGGATGCAGACACAATCAGGGTGTGGAAAGAGGCCGGGCGGAGGCCTCCGAATGTCCTTACAGGCCTGGCAGGGACCGGAACATGGGACGGCCGCTATCTTTACCGGGCACCCGAGCGTGTGACCGGGCAGGACGATGCGCCACTTTGCCTGGGGCCTCTGATGAGCGCGCCTGTATCCCGCCAGGAAATCGACTGGCCGGAGGACTGGCCGAAGGCCGCCTTCGACTGCGCACCAGTTCTGTGGCGGGCAGGGGAGATCCTGATGCCGGCTTCCGCAACGGCCACTTTGACCATTGGCAATTCCTGCAGGCATGAAGATTTGGAATTGGAGCGAATGCCGATCCAAGGTAAATTGCCGGATAACTTTATGGACAATGGGGACGCGGACGAGGAAATCTGAGGTTTTCCCCATCTGGAACTTCTGTTAGAGGTCCGTGCTTAAGAAAATAGTCAGCGCATCTGCGCAACTATGGCGCACCGCCTTGGCAGCGGGCTTTGGGCGACCTATCTTCGCTCTAAAGAAACGTAACCGCGTGCAGTTAGTCGCGTTGGGCGGTTAAGGAAACGAAATGAACGCACATTTTCGCAACTTCGCTCTGTGGGTGATCATTGCCCTGCTATTGATCGCATTGTTCCAGCTTTTTCAAAGTCCCGCGCAGCATGGCGCAACGAATGACATTGCTTATTCGGACTTCATGAAGCAGGTCGACAATGGCGAGATCCGATCGGTCGTCATTCAGGAACAGAAGATTACCGGTACCTATAGCAGCGGTAGCGCCTTCCAGACCTACGCTCCCGACGGTGCGCAATATGTCGATGAGCTGCGCCGCAAGGGCGTGCTGATCAATGCCCGTCCGCCGGCGGAAAGCTCTCCGCTGCTCAGCGCATTGTTCTCCTGGCTGCCGATGCTGATCATTCTCGGCATCTGGATATTCGTCATGCGCCAGATGCAGGGGTCCGGCGGCAAGGCCATGGGCTTCGGCAAGTCCAAGGCAAAGCTGCTGACCGAGGCACATGGCCGGGTAACCTTTGAAGACGTTGCCGGCATTGATGAAGCCAAGGAAGACCTTCAGGAAATCGTTGAATTCCTGCGCGACCCGCAGAAGTTCCAGCGTCTTGGCGGCCGTATCCCGCGTGGTGTCCTGCTGGTCGGCCCTCCAGGTACCGGTAAGACGCTGACCGCGCGTGCGGTTGCCGGTGAAGCGAACGTGCCGTTCTTCACCATTTCCGGTTCGGATTTCGTGGAAATGTTCGTCGGTGTGGGTGCATCCCGTGTCCGCGACATGTTCGAGCAGGCCAAGAAGAATGCACCGTGCATCATCTTCATCGATGAAATCGACGCGGTCGGCCGTCATCGTGGCGCCGGTCTCGGCGGCGGTAACGACGAGCGCGAACAGACGCTCAACCAGTTGCTGGTCGAGATGGACGGTTTCGAACCGAACGAAGGCATCATCATCATCGCCGCGACCAACCGGCCGGACGTTCTCGACCCGGCGCTGCTGCGTCCGGGCCGCTTCGACCGGCAGATCGTGGTTCCGAACCCGGATATCACCGGCCGCGAGAAGATCCTGAAAGTGCACATGCGCAAGGTTCCTCTGGCTCCGGATGTCGACGTCAAGACGCTGGCACGCGGCACACCGGGCTTCTCCGGTGCGGATCTGATGAACCTCGTCAACGAAGCCGCGCTTCTGGCTGCCCGCCGTTCCAAGCGACTGGTGACCATGGCCGAGTTCGAGGACGCCAAGGACAAGGTCATGATGGGTGCGGAACGCCGCACGCTGGTGATGACCGAGGAAGAAAAGAAGCTGACCGCCTATCACGAGGCCGGTCACGCGCTGGTGGCTCTGCATCAGGAAGCTTCCGATCCGATCCACAAGGCGACCATCATTCCGCGCGGACGTGCGCTCGGCATGGTCATGCGTCTGCCGGAAAAGGATCAGGTGTCTCTCACCCGTGCCAAGTGCAAGGCAGACCTTGCCGTGGCCATGGGTGGCCGCGTCGCCGAGGAAATGATCTTCGGCTACGAGAAGGTGACGTCCGGTGCGTCTGGCGACATTCAGATGGCCACCAAGCTGGCCCGTGCGATGGCGACTCAGTTCGGCATGTCCGACAAGCTCGGTCCGCTGCTTTACGGCGAAAACCAGGAAGAAGTGTTCCTGGGGCATTCCGTCGCAAAGAACCAGCATGTCTCCGACGAAACCCAGAAGATCGTCGATGCGGAAATCAAGTCCTTCGTCAATCAGGGCTATGAAACCGCGAAGAAGATCCTGGGCGACCACGAAGACCAGCTTCACACGATCGCCAAGGGCCTTCTGGAATACGAAACCCTGTCCGGTGACGAGATCAAGGGTCTGCTCGACGGCAAGCCGCCGGTGCGCGACACGGATGACGATCAGCCGGTGGGCCGGTCGTCCGCGGTCCCGACTGCCGGTGCCAAGCGTGGCGGCGACGAGGCCAGCGGCGGCATGGAGCCGCAGCCACAGTCCTGATCGATCCCGATCCAATGACATGTTCAGATGCCCGGCTACGTGCCGGGCATCTTCGTTTCGAGCATTTACCGGGTTCCACAGACGCCGGTTAATGGTAACAATTGCTCACATATTTTGAATCGTGCGTGCGCCTGATTGCGTTACAAAGGGCGCAACCAAGACAGTTAGATCGACAAGGCATATTAGATGCGCAAGTTTTTCGGCACCGACGGCATCCGCGGTCAGGCGAACAGCTATCCCATGACTGCCGAAATGGCACTGAAGGTCGGCATGGCCGCGGGGTTGGCTTTCAAGAACGGCGGACACCGCCACCGGGTGGTGATCGGCAAGGATACAAGGCTTTCCGGATATATGCTGGAAAACGCCCTCGTCGCGGGCTTTACCTCTGTCGGCATGGATGTGTTCCTGCTGGGGCCGATGCCGACACCCGCGGTCGCCATGCTGACGCGCTCGCTGCGAAGCGATCTCGGCGTGATGATCTCTGCGTCCCACAATCCTTTTCAGGACAACGGTATCAAGTTCTTCGGGCCTGACGGGTTCAAGCTCAGCGACCAGATCGAAAAGACCATCGAAGAGCTGATGGAAAGCGACCTGACCTCCCGCCTGCCGAGCGCAAGTGAGCTTGGCCGGGCCAAGCGGATTGACGGTGCGCAGCAGCGCTACATCGAAACGGCCAAGCGTACCCTGCCACGGGAAATGAGCCTGGAAGGCCTGCGCGTTGTCATCGATTGCGCCAATGGTGCCGCCTACAAGGTTGCCCCCGAGGCACTGTGGGAGCTTGGTGCAGATGTCATCACCATGGGCGTCACGCCCGATGGCTTCAACATCAACAAGGAATGCGGCTCCACGTCGACCGACGCCCTGTCGCGTAAGGTGCATGAAGTGCGCGCCGATATCGGTATTGCCCTCGACGGCGATGCCGACCGGGTCATTATCGTCGATGAAAACGGCTCCGTTGTTGACGGCGATCAGTTGATGGCCGTGGTGGCGCAGTCCTGGCAAGCCAGCAACCGCCTGTCCGCTCCCGGCATCGTCGCGACGGTAATGTCCAATCTCGGGCTGGAACGGTATCTTCAGAGCCTCGGGCTCGGCCTTGCTCGCACCAAGGTCGGTGACCGCTATGTGGTCGAGCACATGCGTGCCAACGGCTACAATGTCGGCGGCGAGCAGTCCGGCCACATCGTTCTGTCCGACTTTGCCACGACCGGTGACGGCCTCATTGCAGGCCTGCAGGTTCTTGCCTGCGTCAAGGATCAGGACAAGCCCGTTTCGGAAGTCTGCCGCCGGTTCGAGCCGGTACCGCAAATCCTCAAGAACGTGCGCTACAAGGGCGGCAAGCCGCTCGAGCAGGATCTGGTCAAGTCCGCCATCGAGGATGGCGAAGCCCGCCTCGGCAATTCCGGCCGTCTCGTGATTCGAGCATCCGGCACCGAACCTTTGATCCGGGTGATGGCGGAAGGCGACGATGCGGACCTGGTCAAGCAGGTCGTCAACGATATCGCCGGTGTGGTGGCAACGACCGCTGCTTGATCGGCAAGACAACAGACGACGAGAAAAGCCGCCCATTCGAGGCGGCTTTTTGTTGGGCGACACATCTCTGTTTCGCTGCTGCCAATATGGCGCTACGAAGCCCGCGCCGAGTTCAGGAGTGCATTGCCCGGCAGTCTCTGTTCTGAGGAAGCTACGGCGGTCAGCAGCACTTTGCATCCGCTTCGCCGCTGTGTTTCATTTGGCAGCCCCCTTTTTAGAGCTGTCAGTAATGTCTCCTGTCATTCCCGTTCTTTCCGGAGTGAATGTCCGTTCTGTCGATGTCTTTTGGGTTGTTAAGGTTTCCTTAAGGTAAAAAAACACGGTTAAAGAACAGAGTTAAGTCACAATTAATGAATTCCCGTCAGTATGCTTCCAAGTTTGATGTGTCCGGCATTGGTTAAAGCGGACGCTCACTGGAAAAGGACGAGGACATGGACAATTTCTTTAAGCGTTTGTCTTTGACCGGATTTGCTGTTGCGCTTTCCACTGCAGCCTATGCCGCGGATTTGCCAACCCCGGTTATCGAACACATTCCGGAAGTTCCTGCCGTTGGCGGTTGGTACCTGCGTGGTGATATCGGCTACAAAATCTATCAGGCGCCGGATATCAAATACGGCACCTTGGATTTCTATGACGAAGAGATGGAAGGCACCTTCATGATGGGTGCCGGTGTTGGTTACAAGTTCAGTGATCATTTCCGTACTGACTTCACGATTGACTATGAGTTCCCGGCTGAAGCGAAGTCCAAAGGTCCCTGTAACCTCTGCGGATCTCCTGGATATTCCGTTGAAAAAGCGGATATCGATGTCTGGACGTTCATGCTGAACGGTTACGTCGACATTGGGACCTGGAACCGGATCACACCCTATGTCGGTGCAGGTGTCGGTGCGTCCTATGTGACCACCAGCAACATCAACTTTGTTAACCCGAACGGCGTGGCAGGGACCTACGAAGGTGACAGCAAGTGGAACTTCGCCTGGGCGCTGATGGCAGGTGCTGCCTATGACATCACGCCGAACCTGGCTCTGGATGCAGGCTACCGCTACCTGAACATTGGTGATGCTCATTCCGCCAAGTTCTCGACGGCTGGTCAGAACACCCGCATCGAATACGAAGATCTCCAGGCGCACGAATTCCGCCTTGGTGCTCGCTACACTTTCAACACGATGGCAGCCCCAGCCGGCCCGGTCTACTACGAGCCGCAGGGTCCGATCACCAGCAACTTCTGATCATCCGATCAGCGATTTTGAAAGGCCGGTCAGTTGACCGGCCTTTTCCTGTTTTGCTTCTGTAATTTCTTGCGCGCTTACTTGAGCAAGCTGAGTTTGATCACCGCTCAAGGCCCGTAAGGCGGTGCTGAGAGCGCCGATTTGAAAAGGAGGCGCCTGAGAGAAATTATTCGGTCACCCGCAATTTGAATTGACCGGAGGCCGGGATGGTCCTATCCCCATAGGTGGGCCACCTCTCCCCAACGAGAGGCAACTATCTGCGAGGGTAGACAGATATGACAGACCTCACCGCCAAGCCGGACGTGCGTCCGGCCAATCCCAACTTTTCTTCTGGTCCCTGTGCCAAGCGTCCCGGCTGGTCGCTTGAAGCTTTGGGCGATGCGCCGCTCGGCCGTTCCCATCGCGCCAAGCCCGGCAAGGCCAAGCTTGCCGAGGCTATTGAGCTGACTCGCAAGGTGCTGAACGTCCCGGACGGGTACCGGATCGGCATCGTTCCCGCGTCCGATACCGGCGCGGTCGAGATGGCGCTCTGGTCGCTGCTCGGTGCCCGTGGCGTTGAAATGCTCGCCTGGGAAAGTTTCGGCTCCGGCTGGGTCACCGACGTGATCAAACAGCTCAAGCTTGATGATGCCCGGGTTCTGGAAGCGCCATACGGTGAACTGCCGGACCTTGGCTCCGTCGATTTCACCAAAGACGTGGTCTTCACCTGGAACGGCACCACCTCCGGCGTCCGTGTTCCCAACGGCGACTGGATCCCGGCAGACCGCGAAGGCCTGACCATCTGCGATGCGACCTCCGCCGCCTTCGCGCAGGACCTTGCTTTCGACAAGCTGGATGTCGTGACCTTCTCCTGGCAGAAAGTGCTGGGCGGGGAAGCTGCGCACGGCATGCTCATCCTCAGCCCGCGTGCCGTCCAGCGCCTGGAAAGCTATACGCCGGCCTGGCCGATGCCGAAGATCTTCCGCATGACCAAAGGCGGCAAGCTGATCGAGGGCATCTTCAAGGGCGAAACCATCAACACGCCGTCCATGCTCTGCGTCGAGGATTATATCGATGCGCTGAAATGGGCTGACGGCATCGGCGGTCTTTCCGGCTTGCGGGCGCGTGCCGATGCCAATCTCAAGGTGCTCGCCGACTGGGTGGAGAAAACCTCCTGGGTGGATTTCCTGGCGGTCGATCCGGCAACGCGGTCCAATACGTCCGTCTGCCTCAAAGTGACCGATCCGGGCATTCTGGCGCTCAGCGCCGACCAGCAGGCCGCCTTTGCCAAGGCGCTTGCGGGTACGCTCGACGCCGAAGGCATCGCCTACGACATCGGCGCCTACCGTGATGCACCTTCCGGTCTTCGGATCTGGGCAGGTGCGACCGTGGAGACGAGCGATCTTCAGGCCTTGACCCATTGGCTTGACTGGGCATTCCAGTCAGAAAAAGCGAAGCTTCCTCAGGCTGCCTGAGCCTGTTCAATCCTTCAACGACAACAGTCCCGGGCGGTGCGCTGCCCGGATCGTTTCTCGTATTCAAGGAGAGGCTCCAATGGCTCCCAAGGTACTGATTTCCGACAAGCTGTCGGATGCTGCCGTGCAGATATTCAAGGATCGCGGCATCGATGTGGACTTCCTGCCGGAGGTTGGCAAGGACAAGGAAAAACTGCTGGAGATCATCGGCAACTATGATGGTCTGGCGATCCGTTCGGCCACCAAGGTCACGGAAAAGATCATTGCCGCCGCTGAAAATCTGAAGGTGATCGGCCGGGCCGGGATCGGCGTCGACAACGTCGATATTCCGAAGGCAACGGCGCGCGGTATCATCGTCATGAACACGCCTTTCGGCAACGCGATCACCACCGCCGAACATGCCATCTCGATGATGATGGCGGTCGCACGCCAGATACCGGCTGCCGACGCTTCGACCCAGGCCGGCAAGTGGGAGAAATCCCGCTTCATGGGCCGCGAACTCACCGGCAAGACACTCGGTCTGATCGGTTGCGGCAACATTGGCTCGATCGTGGCGGACCGGGCCATCGGCCTGAAAATGAAGGTGATCGCCTTCGATCCCTTCCTGACGCCGGAACGGGCGGTTGCGCTCGGTGTCGAGAAGGTCGAGCTTGATGGCCTCTTGTGCCGGTCCGACTTCGTTACCCTGCACACGCCGCTCACCGACAAGACGCGCAACATCATCGACGCCAAGGCGATCGAGAAAATGCGCAAGGGCGCCTATCTGATCAACTGTGCCCGGGGCGGGCTTGCCGATGAAGCGGCCGTGCGCGCGGCATTGGACGAGGGCAAGCTTGGCGGGGCGGCATTTGACGTCTTTGTCGAGGAACCGGCCAAGGAAAACGTGCTGTTCGGCGCGCCGAACTTCGTTTCGACGCCGCATCTGGGTGCGTCCACCACGGAAGCGCAGGAAAACGTCGCGCTGCAGGTGGCCGAACAGATGTGCGACTACCTGCTCCAGGGTGCTGTGCGCAACGCGCTCAACATGCCGTCCATCACTGCCGAGGAAGCCCCCAAGCTGGTGCCGTTCGTGCGATTGGCGGAACAGTTGGGCTCCTTCGCAGGCCAACTGACGGAAACCGGCATCGAGGGGGTTCGCCTGGAATATGCCGGTGCGGTGGCTGAAATGAACGTGCAGGCCCTGACGGCTGCTGCGCTGACAGGGCTGCTGACGCCGCTCCTGCAGACGGTCAACATGGTCTCCGCGCCCATTCTTGCCAAGGAACGCGGTATGAAGATCGAGGAAATCCGCCGCGAGAAAGACGGTGCCTACGAGACCTACATGCGCCTGACCGTGATCACTCAGCGGCAGGAAAGGTCGGTCGCAGGCACGGTGTTTGCCGACGGCAAGCCACGGATCATCCAAGTGAAGGGCATCAACATGGAGGCCGAACTCGGGCCGCAGATGCTTTACATCACAAACGAGGACAAGCCCGGTTTCATCGGGCAGCTCGGCATGGAACTGGGCAACAGCGGCGTCAACATCGCGACTTTCCATCTCGGCCGTCTGGCCCCAGGTGATGATGCGATCTGCCTTGTTGAGGTGGATGGGGATGTGTCGCCTGACGTTCTGGCGCGGCTGGAAGCGGTTTCTCACGTCAAACAGGTCAAGGCCCTGAAATTCTGAAAACGGCGGGCGTTTATTCAAGCGCCCGCCAACCCGCTGTCCGGTCTAAAGGGGCGTGCCCCTAATCATGCCTCCCGGATATTCGTCAGGTGCAGCCCAAGTTCCTGGCGCTTGAGCCTTCTGCCTTTTGCAGAAGGCTCCTTTTTTCGCGATTGGTCACACTGCCGGTGCGCGGAGCCGTTTCAGAATGCGTCCGTCCAGGACGACAAGACCTGCCAGCAACACGGCAAAGCCGCCGAGCTGCGTTACCCCGAGATTTTCTCCCAGGATCAGCCAGCCGAAGAACAGCGCGCTTGCCGGCACGAGAAGCGTGACCAGCGACGCATTTGTTGCCCCGGCTTCAGCCAGAATCTGGAAGTAGATCAGATAGGCAAGGGCGGTCGCCAGGACGCCGAGCGCGAGCACGTTGAACCAGGCAGTCAGGCCGGGATCGGCGATGGACCAGTCCCCCGCCGTCAGAAGCGCAACCGGCAGCATGAGCGTGCTGGAGCCGATCAACTGTCCCGTTGCCGAGACTTGCGGCGGCAATGATTTGAACCGGCGGGCGAAGGTTGCCGCGCAGGCGTAGGAGATGGCCGCACCCAGGCAACAGAGCTGTGCCCACAAGGGGTCGCTGGCAAGGCCCGACAGGCTGCTCCACAACATGAGGGCAACACCCGCCACACCCAGCACCACGCCGGCAATCCTGTTGCCCTGTAATGTTTCCTGTTTGGTCAGCAGGCTGGCAACGACAACGGTGAAGACGGGTGTCGTTGCATTCAGGATCGACGCGAGACCGGCACCGATTGCGGTCTGACCAAGAAACAGGAGCGAGAAGGGGATGGCGTTGTTCAACAGGCCCATGACCAGAAACGACAAGGCGTATTTTTTCTCCAGCCGGCTCAACATGCCACGATGCCAGAGGATGATCAGCAGGACGGCACAGGCGATGGAAACCCGCAGGAAGACAAGAACGAAGGGCGGGATTTCCGCAACGGCCACCTTTGCAAACAAAAAGGAGCCGCCCCAGATGGCGCCAAGCACGGTCAGCATGATCCAGTTTCGAAGGGGCAATTTACAGCCTCCGTTTGAGAGATGTTTTTCAGGTACCAGTTCGCCGGTCTGAAGAACACCCGAAACGCGAGCGCCCGGATTGCTGCCTTGCTTCAAGGACCGAGGCTCGTCGAAACGTGCCTTGCGGGTTGGTCCGTTTGCCTGACCGGAGGCAGGTCTCTCGGAACAGGGCCCCGTTTTGGATCGCCCGACAAACAATTCAGGCCGAACTGTCTGTTTTGTCTGCAAAAGCGTCCGTCCCGGACTTGCGCCGCTGTTCCAGTCCGGCAACAGTGTTCCAGCCGCGTTTTCTTCGGCTGCTCGCAAGAGTTCTTCATTCATGACCCAGGTTGCCGCGGCAGGCACGAGATCGCTTGCCGGACGATTGACACCGTTGCTGGTTGCTGCCGCCTGCCTTCTGGGCGCGAACGGGCTTTCCGTCACCATGATCTCCGTTCGGGCCAAGTCGGAAGGCATGTCCGATGCACTGATCGGGCTGCTCGGCTCGTGTTATTTCGGCGGCATGATTGTCGGCGTGCTGCTGACGCCGTTTCTGATCGCCCGGGCAGGGCACATTCGGGTCTTTTCCACACTGGCGGCCATCAGTGCCATAGCCATTCTGGCGATAGCCTTCACTCCGGCCGGATGGCTGTGGATGGTGGTACGCCTGGTCAGCGGGGCGGCGTTCTGCGGTACCACCATGGTTCTGGAAAGCTGGCTCAATTCCATTGCCACCAATGCCTCCCGGGGGCGGATCCTCTCCGTCTACCGGATTGTCGACATGATCGCAGTGATGGGCAGCCAGTTCATGTTGCCGGCCTTCGGGCCGCTGGGACCGGATATTCTGATCGTGCTGGCCATCCTGTTCTGCTTTGCTCTGGTGCCGATTTCCCTGACAAGCGAGCAGAATCCCGCGGCACCGCCAGCGCGTTTCTTCGATCCGCTGATGTTGTGGCGGGTGTCGCCGGTTGCCCTTGTTGCCGTTTTCACCATCGGCCTTACCAACGGCGCCTTCCGAATGGTTGGCCCCGTTTACGCGGAAGGTGTGGGGCTGGGGCTGGAAACGGTTGCCGCATTTGTCGCGATCTGGGTCTTTGCCGGAGCCATCTTCCAGTATCCGGCCGGCTGGCTGTCCGACCGACTGGATCGGCGTATCGTGCTCGGGGTCTTCACGGTTGGCGCCGGGCTGGCCTGTCTTTTCATTTCCGGATCGTCGACCCGTCTGGAGCTTTTCGCCGGTGTCTTTCTGTTTGGCGGATTTGCCCTGCCGCTTTATTCCCTGTGTGCGGCCCATGCCAATGACAACGCAGAGTCTGGGCAGTTTATCGACGTGGTGGCGGGACTTACGCTAGCCTATGGCGTGGGCGCGATGGTCGGGCCGTTCATCGCGTCTCTGGTGATGGAGCAATTCGGCGCCTCGGCCTTTTTCCTCTATACCGCCACATTGCACCTGTCGCTGGTCGTGTTCGTCTTCGCGCGTATCATGAGCCGGGATGCTGTCCCGGCAAACAGGCGCCATCGCTTCGTCTGGCTGCTGCGCACGTCGCCGATGATCTTCAGGCTTGCCCGTCACGACAAACGGGAAGCAGGCGAGCCGCCGGCAAAATAAACTGCCGTCGCGACATTGCCGCAAATGCGATCTAATCCGGGAAATGTCCGATATGGGTGCGATGTGAGCGGTCAATTGTCACAAGGGTGAGCAGGCCGTTCAGGAGAGCTGGCAAAAAAACTTGCTTTTGGCTCGCAATCTCCGTGCGGAGACTCGCATGAGCAGGGAAACCTGTCTATAGTCCGCGCCGTTTGCCCCGGTCCGGTTGCCGGGGCTTGTCGTGTTGGCATCCCGGACATGTTTCGGAGAGTGCGGAAGCTGCTTCAGGAGAGCAAAGTCTAGATGGCGAATGTGGTTGTTGTCGGTTCGCAATGGGGTGACGAAGGCAAAGGCAAGATTGTCGACTGGTTGTCGGAACAGGCCGATGTCATCGTAAGGTTCCAGGGCGGGCACAATGCCGGTCATACCCTTGTCATCGATGGTGTCAGCTACAAGCTGTCTCTCCTGCCGTCCGGGGTTGCACGTGAAGGGAAGCTTTCGGTGATCGGTAACGGCGTCGTGCTGGATCCGCACGCCCTTGCTGAGGAAGTCGAGCGCCTAAGCAATCAGGGTGTCGTCGTGACACCCGAATCTCTGCGCGTTGCCGAAAACGTGACGCTGATTCTGTCGCTCCACCGCGAACTCGATGCCCTGCGCGAGAATTCCAACACCGGTACGCGCATCGGCACCACCAAGCGCGGTATCGGCCCGGCCTATGAAGACAAGGTTGGCCGCCGCGCCATCCGCCTGATGGACCTGAAGAACCTTGCGACCCTTCCTGCCAAGATCGACCGCTTGCTGACGCACCACAATGCGCTGCGCCGGGGTCTTGGTCAGGACGAGATTTCCGCTCAGGCGATCTACGACGAACTTGCGAGCATCGCCGACAAGGTGCTGCCTTACATGGATAAGGTCTGGTATCTGCTGGACGAGCAGCGCCGCCAGGGCAAGCGGATCCTGTTCGAGGGCGCTCAGGGTGCGCTTCTGGATATCGACCACGGCACCTATCCATTCGTGACCTCGTCCAACACCGTCGCCGGCCAGGCCGCGGCAGGCAGCGGCCTCGGCCCGAATTCGATCAATTACGTGCTCGGCATCACCAAGGCCTACACCACCCGTGTGGGCGAAGGTCCGTTCCCGACCGAACTTAAGGATGAGGTCGGCGAGTTCCTGGGCACGCGCGGTCATGAATTCGGTACCGTGACCGGCCGCCGCCGCCGCTGCGGCTGGTTTGATGCGGTTCTGGTGCGCCAGACCGTGTGCACATCCGGTATCACCGGGATCGCGCTGACCAAGCTGGACGTGCTGGACGGCCTCGACGAAATCAAGATCTGTATCGGCTATGAGCTGGATGGCGAGCGGATCGACTATCTGCCGGCCTCGCAGGGGGCGCAGGAGCGGGTGAAGCCGATTTACGAAAGCCTGCCGGGCTGGAAAGAATCGACCGAAGGGGCCCGGACGTGGGCCGAGCTGCCGGCTCAGGCGATCAAATATGTGCGTCATGTCGAAGAACTGATCGGTGCTCCGGTGGCTCTTCTGTCGACAAGTCCGGAACGGGACGACACAATTCTTGTGCAGAATCCCTTCCAGGATTGAGATATGTGACGTTAAAAGCACATTATTAAGGACTTAGGTTGCGTGCTGCGAATCACTGCATGCAACCGCCCTTCGTTTTCGGCGTTCCATGTGTGTGCCGAAGAGACAAATCTGTGTTAGGAAAAAGGGTACTGCGAGGGTTTCTGTCGCGGCGAGATATTGAAGAAATAGCACCTGTTTTCGAAAAACTTGCTATAAGCCTGAGAATGATACGAAATCTCGGGCCCGCACAACAGATCCTTGCAGTCGGCCGGTAGGCAGGAAGATGGCTGATTACTATTCGATTCTGAAGAAAACGATCGCGTCTTTACCTGAAAACAATGGTGCCGCACGCAGAAGCGTTTACAGCCGTGCGCGCAATGCCATCGTCAATCAGCTCAAAGCCTATGAACCGCCGTTAGCGCCGTCCGAAATCACGGCTGAGCAGTTGCGTCTTGAAGAAGCCATCCGCAAGGTGGAAGCTGAGGCCGCGCGCGAGAGCCTGGGCCTGAGCCCGACGGTTCCGAAGGTTGAGGCGCCAGCCCCCGCGCCGCAGGTTTCCGCGCCACCCGTGACGCCGCCGCAGGCTGAGCCGGTCGCGGAGGCGGCGCCGGATGTGCCTGCCCCGCAGGAGCCGGAAGCAGCTCCCACTCCAGCAGTGGAAACACCTGATCCTTCGCCGCTGAAAGAAACCCTGTCGCAGGCCGAAGCACTTGGCACGGCGGCCAGCCAGGCTGTCCACAACGCCAAGGAAGCTTCCGATCCGAGCGCGGCACCTGTGCGTCAGGAACCCTCGTTCGGTGGGCCGGCACAGGCAGAACCGGCGGATGACAGCCTGTTCGAACCGACGAACGGTGCCGCTGCATCCGTTTCCGTCGATCAGCCGTATCACGGCGATGAGGCACGCAAGCCCAAGGAAGAGCCGGCGCCGAAGAAAAACCGCGACAAACGGTCGAAGCCGAAGGCGTCGGATGCGCTGCGTGGGGATACGTCCGGCAGCCGCACCGTTCCTATTGCGATTGCCGCCGCATTGCTGGTGCTGGTCCTTCTGGGAGCAGGGGCCTATTTCCTGATGCCCGCAGGTGATCAGAGCGCCGATAATGGCAACGTACCTGCCACATCGTCTTCCCCAACAGTTTCGGACAGCGAACCTGTCACCAACACGGAGCCGCCGGTTTCGACTGCTGCCGGAGAAGGCGATGAACCGTCGAAGAACACCGACCGTTTGCTGAATGAAGGCGAAACGGATGTGGTTGCGCCTGATGCTCGTACGGTGACCACAACAACCATTACCGGGCAGGCCGATAGCTCTGAGGCCGATACCCCGGCAGACACTGCGCCCGAGCCTTCACAGCCTTCCATCGTGACGAGCACCGACAACGATCAGGCGCCTGCGATAACAGAAAACCCGGTCGCGGTGCCGGAAGACAACCTGTCGGCTATCTCGCCGGATGACAGTGCGCCTGCTCCGTCTGCTTCGGCGGCTGATTCTTCCGTGCAGCGCTCGATTCTTTATGAAGAGGGTGAAGAGTCCGGTGGCGCCGGCACTGCGGCACAAGGTGCCGTTGTCTGGAGCGTCGAGGAAGAAACCAATCTCGATGGCAAGGCTCTGGCGGTTCTGAGTGCATCGGTCGAAATCCCCGAGCGGGATGTGAAAGTCGACATTCGCATCAAGCCGAATGACGACACCTCCCTGCCAGCCAGCCATCTTGTCGAGATCAAATACGAGTTTCCGGAAAACTTCGCTCCGGGCGATGTCGTCAATGTTCCGGGTCTCGTCATGAAGCCGACTGAAGAGGCCCGCGGCGATGCGCTGATCGGCGCTTCGGTGAAGGTGTCTCCAGGCTTTTTCTGGATCGCCCTGTCCAGCCTGCCGAACGAGCAGCAACGCAATCTGGCCCTGCTGCGTGAACGCGGCTGGATCGACATTCCGATGCTGTATGAAAACGGCAAGCGCGGCATCCTGACCCTTGAGAAGGGAACGGCCGGTGCGGATGCTGTTGAAAAGGCAATTACCTCCTGGCAAGCCGGCTAAGCAATCGTCTCCTGCTTTGAGAATTGGAAGAAGCCGCTTCACAGCGGCTTCTGGCTTTTTTCCGTGGATGCCCGTTCCAACGTCATCCGCGCGGGGTGACCTGCGAGCTGGGATCTGGTTCTGAAAATCTCAATTTTTTCATAAGCTTATCTCTGCGTGCAAGGGCGATGATCTGGTGGTTCTGGTCTTGGGTGCACGTTGAGGTGTGTCCGGCTGGGCGAGGTAAGCCCTTGGAACCTGCCTAAAAACCGTTCCGCAGCCGCTTGCCTTTTTTCCTGACACAAGGCATGTTCCGACTTGGTCCGAGGGGTGTTCCGGTTACCGGAGCTGAGATGGCGTGATGCCGAACCCTTAGAACCTGATCCGGGTCATGCCGGCGAAGGGACGGAATCCTTAGCCTATTCCCGGATCTCCATTGTCATTTTCGGCTTGTCCGAAGACGGGAGATCCTATGCGTATCTGTCTGCGACCGCAGCCCTGGCTGCACATCCGACTGCCGGTATCGGCGCTTGAACCGGCCTGTCAGCCTGTGGTGACCAAGGTGGCCGGATGATGGTTTTCCTGAAAGCTGTCGGCCGGACGGTGTTCGGCCTGCTGCTGACCGTCGCGATCTGGGCGGCCATTGTCCATATCTTCGACACCCAGCACTACATTCTGCCGGGTCCGGACCGGGTGTTTGCAGCTTTCGCCAAACACGCCGGCTTTCTGCTGCATCATGCCGGTATCACCGCCTATGAGACGGTGCTCGGTTTTGTGCTTGGAGCTGCAGCCGGGGCGCTGCTTTCCATTCTCTTGTGGCTGTTTCCGGTTGCTGCAAGGCTGGCCATGCCCCCCATTCTGGTCACGCAGGCCCTGCCTGTCTTTGCCATCGCGCCGATCCTCGTGCTCTGGCTGGGGTTCGGGCTGGCGTCCAAGATCGTCGTTGTCATCCTGGTCATCTTCTTCACGGTCACGTCGACATTTTTCGACGGCCTGCAGCGGCTGGATCCGGGTCTGCACGACCTTGCCCGGCTTTATCGGCTGTCTCGTTTGAAGGAACTCTGGTTCTTCCGTCTGCCGTCGGGCTTGCCGGCATTTGCCTCCGGTTTGCGGGTTGCTGCTGTGTTCGCGCCCATGGGGGCGATCATCGGTGAGTGGGCCGGGGCGAAGGGCGGCCTTGCCTTCATAATGCTTCAAAGCAGCAACCGGATGCAGGCGGACATGATGTTCGCTGCCCTGATCCTTCTGGCAGCCATGGTGCTGATCATGCGTTTTGCCGTGAACCATCTCACCCGACTTCTTGTTCCCTGGCAGACGCTCAGCTAGCTGCCGCTCAACGGAGGACCTCATGAAAAAACAATTCCTGTCTCTTGTTCTCGCGGCCGGCTTGCTGGCGTCGGGCCCGGCGCAGGCCGGTGAAAAACTGACCTTGCTGCTCGACTGGTTCGTAAATCCGGATCACGCGCCGCTGGTTACCGCTCAGACAAAAGGCTTCTTCGAAGCGGAAGGTCTGGACGTTGAGATCATCGAGCCTGCAGATCCTGCAATGCCGCCGAAGCTGGTCGCTGCCGGGCAGGGCGATATTGCGGTCTCCTATCAACCGACGCTTCACGCGCAGATAGACGAGGAGCTGCCGCTGAAATGGATCGGGACACTGGTGGAAACGCCGCTCAATTCGCTCATCGTGCTCAAGGATGGTCCAATTCAGGAGCTGAAGGACCTGAAGGGCAAGAGCATCGGTTTTTCCGTGTCCGGGTTCGAGGATGCGATGCTGGGCCAGATGCTGCAATCGGCGGGATTGACCATTGATGACGTGGAACTGGTCAACGTCAATTTCGCGCTGTCGGGTTCTTTGCTTGCCGGCCAGGTGGATGCGGTGATCGGCGGCTATCGCAATTTCGAGCTGACCCAGCTCGAAATCGAAGGCAAACCGGGCAAGGCCTTCTTTCCGGAAGAAAACGGCGTGCCGATCTTTGATGAGCTGATCTATGTCGTGAACAAGGACGAGACCGACGATCCGCGCTTCGCGAAGTTCCTCGCGGCTGTGGAAGCGGCCACGATCTATCTGAGCAATCATCCGGAAGAATCCTGGAATGCGTTCATAGAGGCATATCCGAACCTCAACGACGAGCTGAACAGACGGGCCTGGTTCGACACGCTGCCGCGCTTCGCCAAGCGCCCGGCGGCACTCGACGCAGGCCGCTATCAGCGTTTTGCCGAGTTCATGGCCGAAGCTGGCCTGATCAGCAAAGTCGTGCCGGTGGAAAGCTATACAGCCGAGATCCGCTAATCCAATCAGTTCACGTAAAAGAAAAGCGCCGGAGGTTGGCTCCGGCGCTTGTTTGTTTTCTAGGTTACCTGGCTCAGGCGGCAGGCTGGTCCATGGTGCGGGCGCTGTTGCGCACGGCCTTCTGAACCTTCTCGAAGGCGCGGACCTCGATCTGGCGAACGCGTTCACGGCTGACACCAAATTCACCGGAAAGGTCTTCCAGCGTCATCGGATCTTCCGACAGGCGGCGCGCTTCGAAGATGCGCCGCTCGCGTTCGTTGAGCACGTCCATGGCGTCGTTCAGCATCTTGCGACGCATGTCCAGCTCTTCCTGGTTGGCAAGCAGGGTTTCCTGGCTCTCGCTTTCATCAACAAGCCAGTCCTGCCACTCGCCCGCGTCTGCTTCCGCGCGCACAGGCGCGTTCAGGCTGGCATCACCACCCAGACGGCGGTTCATGGATACCACTTCCTCCTCGGACACTCCGAGTTTGGTAGCGATTTCCGATACCTGGTGCGGCTTCAGATCGCCTTCGTCCAGCGCCTGGATCTTGCCCTTGAGGCGACGCAGGTTGAAGAACAGGCGTTTCTGGTTGGCCGTGGTCCCCATTTTAACGAGAGACCATGAGCGCAGGATGTATTCCTGAATAGCTGCCTTGATCCACCACATGGCATAGGTCGCGAGCCGGAAACCCTTGTCCGGTTCAAAGCGCTTGACCGCTTGCATCAGGCCGACATTGCCTTCGGAGACGACTTCTCCGATCGGCAGGCCATAGCCGCGGTAACCCATGGCAATCTTGGCGACGAGGCGTAGATGGGAATTGACCAGGCGTTCGGCTGCTTCAGGATCCTCATGCTCTTTGTAGCGCTTGGCGAGCATGTACTCTTCCTGCGGCTGAAGCATCGGAAACTTGCGGATCTCGTCCAGGTATCGGCTGAGGCCGCCTTCCCCTGCTGTAAGCGTCGGAACGTTTTGGGCCATATCATGCACCCCCTTTCGTCAAGTTTGCGTCGCCTTCCTCCCGCTGCCCCGCAGTGATACGCAAGCAAGCCATTTGGGAGGGAAGTCGGACGCACAATCGTGTCCGTACAGGCACACAAGATAGCCTAATATAGGTCGAAATTCGGCGAATGCATGGTCAGAAAACGAAAACGAATCCTAAAATTTTTGTAATCCGGACAAAAGTTTTGCGAAATCGGCCGGGTAAGGGCTCTCAAAGCGCAAGGTTTTACCGTTTACGGGGTGCTCGAAAGCCAACAGGCCGGCATGCAGCGCCTGGCGGTGAAAACCGTTCACGAGGCTCTTGAGCGGCTCTTCCAGACGGTTGGCCTTGGTCTTGAAACCCGACCCGTAATCGTCGTCTCCGATCAGCGGGTGGCCGATGTGGGCCATGTGAACGCGGATCTGGTGGGTACGGCCGGTTTCAAGGCGGCACTCCAGCAACGAGGCGAGGGCGGGCTGCTCGGCATTGCCGAAGCGCTCCTTCACCTGCCAGTGGGTAATGGCGTGGCGGCCAGAGGTCTTGACGACCGCGATCTTCTGCCGGTTGGCCTGCGACCGGGCCAGATTGGCATTGATCGTGCCCTTCAGGCCGGAGGGTGCGCCCCAGACCAGAGCGGAATAGGCGCGTTCCAGCGGACCTGTGCGGCCGTGGTCGGCGAACTGGGCGGCCAGGCCCTTGTGCGCCTGGTCGGTTTTGGCGACGACCAGCAATCCGGACGTATCCTTGTCGATCCGGTGGACGATGCCCGGACGTTTGACGCCGCCGATGCCCGAAAGGCTGTCGCCACAGTGGTGGATCAACGCATTGACGAGTGTGCCTGTCCAGTTGCCTGCACCCGGATGCACGACAAGACCGGCCGGTTTGTCCACGACGATGAGGTGTTCGTCCTCAAAGACGACCGTGACGGGGATATCCTCACCCTTGGGCTCGGGGTCCTCGGCCTGCGGCAAAGTGAGGGTCAGGGCATCGCCTTCATTGACCCGGTATTTCGGCTCCACTATTTTCGCGCCGCCGACGGTGACGTCCCCGGACTTGATCAGGGACTGGATCCTGTTGCGGCTAAGGGCTTCCAGATGAGCCGCCAGCACCGCATCCAGCCGTTTCCCGGCATCGGCTGCATCAACTGTTAAACTGAAATCCTGGTCCAGACCGGCCGGATACTCGAGGGAATTGTCTGTCATGTCACAACCTGATTATCGGGATGAGGGGCCGGGTGAAAAGCCGCTTGATCCTGCGGCCGAACGCATCCAGGCCAAGCTGAAGCGTCTGCTGCTCGGCTCGTCCCTCGTCATGATCGCCGGCTTTATCGCTGTCTTTGCAGCAATTCTCTACAAGATCAACTCCAATACGACCGATGTTTCCGCCGATCAATATGCCGCGACGGTGGCAGTTGGTGCTGACGCGGAGATACTGCAGGCAAACATCTCCGATGGTCTGCTGATGGTTCTGGTGCGCGAAGGCAGCAAGACCGCCTTGCTGCGCTTCGATCCTGTCACGGGAAAACAATTGGGCCGTACGGATTTTGTCGCGCGCTGACGCAGCGTCGAGCCTGAGCGGCCGGGTTATGAACAGGCATGTGACAAAAAAATGAAAATTAGGGCTTGCGTCTTTTCCAATGCAGCCTTATACGCACGGTCCTCGGCTTGAGGCAGTGAGCTTCTCAAGCCCCGCGCGCCCATCGTCTAGCGGTCTAGGACGCCGCCCTTTCACGGCGGAAACACGGGTTCGAGTCCCGTTGGGCGTGCCATTTTTCCCCAAGGCACGAACAGCATATTCACACCTTGCACACAGGGTTCTCCACCCATTTGTGCACAGGTTTTGCACGCCCCGAAGGCTGATCAGCTGCTGGTGGTGTCTTCCTGTTGTCCGGTCTCGATCAGTTCGACCTCGGCCTCCTGCGCAATCTGTGCGAAGTCCGGTGAGGGGCAATAATCGGTCACAAAGGTGCTGACCTGGCGCAGATGCCCGACACGAACCGGGGCGGTGCGCTCGAACTTGGTGCTGTCGGCCGCCAGAATGACGTGCCGGGCATTGTCCATGATGGTCTTGGTGACCTTCACTTCCCGATAGTCATAGTCGAGAAGCGAGCCGTCCGGGTCGATTGCAGAAGCACCGATGACCGCGAAATCCACCTTGAACTGACGCATGAAATCGACCGCCGCCTCGCCGACGATGCCACCGTCGGAGTGGCGCAGCACTCCGCCGGCGATAACCACCTCGATCTGCGAATAGCCGCGCATCAGGCTGGCAACGTTGATGTTGTTAGTGATCACCATCAGGCCGCGATGCTGCAGCAGCGCCTGCGCAACGGCTTCAGTGGTGGTGCCGATGTTGATGAAGATCGACGCGTTGTCGGGGATGAGGGAGGCGACCTTCTCGCCAATGTCCGCTTTTTCCCGGCTGGAGATGATCCTGCGCGCCTCATAGCCGACGTTCTCGATGCCGGACGACAGCAGGGCTCCGCCATGTGTGCGTGCCAGCAGGCGCCGGTCGCACAGCTCGTTCAGGTCCTTGCGGATGGTCTGCGGACTGACGTCGAAGCGTCGGGCGAGATCGTCGACGCTGACGCGGCCCATTTGCCGGGCGAGTTCCAGAATGGCGTTGTGGCGTTCGATCAACATGTACCGCAGGCTCGATTGAGTGAAAAACGGCTGGGCCACCCTGCGTCAGCAGGCTGCAAACGCAGGAAAGGGGGATCAGCAGGTCAGCTTCACTGGATTTTCAGATGAGTGTCCATAAGACTAGATGACCGGAGCGGACCGGTCAGATCAAGCCACATCTTTCTTTTTTTGTTTCGCGGCTTTCGTTTTCCGGTCGCTGTCTTGTGCGGCTCCGGCGCCTGCCGACCTGGTTTCCTCTTCCGGTTTGGACTTGATCCGGTTGGAGGCGACGATCCTGCTCACCAGAGCCTCGGCGGCGTTGGCGATATTTGCGGACTTGGACTGGGCCTGACCCGGAGCCTGCTCTTCATCCCTTGCCTCTTTCGACGCAGGAGCTTCTGCGGACGAAGCCTTTGGCCTGTTTCCGCCTGACGGAGCAGTGTCGGCCGAACCGGACACAACGGCCTCCGCAGCAACAGATGCGCTGCGCGGGGCGAGGGGCGCTTTCGGCATTGCAGAAGCGGTTGTTCCGGAAGGCGTCAGATCCGGGGTCTCCTGACCGGTCAGCTTTTCTGCGAGCGCTCGGAAGTCGCGGCGCAGATCCATAAGGGCAGGAACCGACGCCAGGTCTTTTTGCAGTTTCGCCATCTGCGCGGTGATACGCCGTAGGGCACGATCCTTTTCGGCGGCGTCCGCCTGATAGCGGGTAGCATCGCCGGAAAGCTTCTCCAGCTTGGCATCAAGATGCTTCTGACGCTCGCTTTCAGGGAACCTGGCGGCATCCAGCATCAGCGACAGGCGGGTGACTTCCGCCTGGGCGGATACATAATTGGATTCCGTATCGACCAGTTGGGCTTCCAGTTCGGCAAGCCTGGTCTTGGCGGTTTCGCTGCGGGCTGCATCCATCTGGCCCGCGACTGTGGGCTCATAGCGCGCCAGTTTGGCCTTGAGCGTGGCCACTTCCGCCTCAAGCCCGGTGATGGTGGCAAGCGCCATGGTGCCGGAGGCAGGCAGCCAGCCGCCGTCATCTTCTTCGGTGTCGGCGGGTTTGGTGTCCGGCTTGTCTTCGGAAGACTTTGTCCAGCTTTCCGCAAGAGCCTGTTCGGCTTCCGACAGCTTCTTTTTCAGGTTGGTCACTTCAGACGACAGCATGTCGACGGCGTGCTGGTCGCTCACCTGGGCGGCAAGCTTGGCTTCCAGGTTGGACACTGTGTCCTGGTGAGATTTTTTCAGCGCTTCGACTTCAGCCCGCATCCGCGTGGTTTCGAGCTGAAATCTGGCAGCTTTCTCGCGCTCACTGTCGAGACGCTTCTCGACCCGGCGCAATTCGACGGCATGGCGCGCGCGTTCCTGATCCTGGGCGGCGCGGACTTCGGCATAGCTGGTGGGATTGACGGCGCGCAGGGCTTCTTCGGTCAGGCGGGCCGCCCTGCGATAGAATGCGGGCAGGATTGCCAGTCCGATCAGGCCGGCGGTGCAAAATCCCAGTGCCACATACATCGCTGCTTCAATCAAGTCCGGCTCCCGGTTACGTCTTGAAAAACGCCCACAACTCCATCAATAAACGACAGTCGCACTGCCGCCAAGTGTTCTACGTGGAACGAATGCAACCCGGCTTCGTCGCCAGGTTGCCATGGTCGCTCTTCCAGCCGGCTCAGAAGGGGTTCCAGGTCGGCTTGTCGGTGAACTTCAGGTAGCCCATGTTCAGACCGAGCCGGGCACCGACGCCCGCGCGAACCGGCACAAGCACGATCTCATTGTTCAACAGCACGGTCATGCCGACGCCGCCGACCAGGTAAGCGGATCCGTTGACGCCGGCAAAGCGGGTGTAGATCGAGTTCACTGTGGGCAGATTATAGACAAGCATCATGACCCGGGCACCGTCGGCGCCAAAGTCCCAGCCGACGGACGGGCCTTGCCAGAACAGTTTGTGAGTTCCGGCGTTGCGCGTGTAGAGATTGCCTTCGCCATAGCGCGCACCTGCAATGAGTGCGCCCGAGCCTTCTTCACCCAGCACATATCCGTTGGGTTCGCCGTAGCTGGAGAAGGCCTTTTCGACAACGGACGCAAGGCCGCCAGATACGGAACCGAAGAACTGGTGGCCGGCCTGCAGGATTTCGTCCTGGTCGTAGGTCTGGCCCGATGCAATGGGCTCGTTTCCGGACGTCTGGGACAGGGCCGGGTTGGAAAACGCAAATGCACACAAGGCCAGGAACGCAGCCGATATCAGGGATACAACTCGCCGGGAACTTTGTGCCATTCGATATTCTCCCAAAGTTTCTTGGCCGCGCCGATTGTTGCCGTCCGGTCAGGCCGCAATGTTAAACTGATGCAATATCATGCTGATTCGCATGAGATGGTGCACCTTACATAAGCCGAATCAATGGAAAGCTGGCCCCAAAAAAAGACAAGGTTATGTCTTTGCGCTGTATTGATCCTGCTCTCCTTTCAATTTGCGGGGAAAGCCTTGGCGCGTCCCCAGGTTTTCGTTCCAGATCCGATCACCGGATACGCTTTGGGCGGACATGACCCGGTGAGTTATTTCGTCGACGGCTATCCGCGCAAGGGCAAACGGGAGCACACGCTCGCATGGGGCGGTACCGAATGGATCTTCGTCAATGAAGGCAATCTTGCCGCCTTCAAGCGCGATCCTGAAGCTTACGCGCCGCTGTTTGCCGGTTGCGGCGCGCATGCGCTGTCCGAAGGCTTTGCGACGGCGGGCAATCCGTTCATCTATGCTGTTGTCGATGGCCATCTGGTTTTCTTTCATTCGGTGGTCAACCGGTTCCTGTTCGTCGTCAACGGCAGTGTGTTGATGACGGCCGCTCACGATAACGCCGAACGGGTCGGCTGCGTGCCCCAGCGGTAGACAGGCGCGCGGTTCAACAGCAGGCGGGTGCCGGAAAAGGCGGATTTCGGCGCAAACTTTCATCTGGATGACATGGATTGCAGTCCCTGGCTGCCTTGGCAGCCGCTGCGAGGATGTGTAACGCTTGCAACCACTATGTCGAATCAGTTTCCGCAGCCTCCTCAAGAAGAGCCTCAAAACGCCATGTCTGCACTTAAAGAGCTTTCCTCTCTTGATCTTGCCGCCCTGGTGGCCAGTCGCGTCTGCCATGACATCATTTCTCCGGTCGGTGCGATAACCAACGGTCTGGAAGTGCTGGACGAGGAAGGGTCGGAGGACATGCGCGAATTCGCCATGGATCTCATCCGCAAGAGCGCACGACAGGCTTCGGCAAAACTTCAATTTGCCCGTCTTGCCTTTGGGGCAGCCGGCTCCGCGGGGGCCGAAATTGACCTTGGGGATGCTCAGGTCGTTGCGACCGGGTTCATGGAAAACGAAAAATCCAACTTAAATTGGCAACTGTCCCGGCACCTGATGCCGAAGAACTACGTAAAACTACTCCTGAATTTGATCCTTATTGCCAACCAGTGCGTTCCACGCGGTGGCGAAATCAAGGTTGAAATGGAAGGCGAGCCACAATCGCCCACTTTTACGCTCCAGGCCAGCGGTCTCAACCCGCGCATTCCGCTCGGAATGAAGGAAACCCTTGGCGGAGAAGAGCCGGAACGGGTCGATGCGCATTCCGTGCAGCCGATCTACACGTTGCTGCTGGCCCGCGAATGCGGCATGGTATTAACGATAGATAAACAAGAAGAGTTGGTAAAAATAACGGCCCTTTTGGCAGAATAATCAAGGCCTTCAAAAGACTCCATCCGCTTCAGCGTATCTTAACTGTTTGCCGTCAACCTAGCTCTCATGGACTTCTCGGTCCAGACATCCCTTTTGGGGTGCGGAACCAGTAACAAGTCGGGTGAGAGCAGGCCATGGACGACCTCCTCAGGGAATTCATTACAGAGACCAATGAGAGTCTCGATGTTGTTGACGTTGAGCTCGTAAAGTTCGAGCAGGAACCGAACAACGCCACTATCCTAGATAACATTTTCCGCCTGGTGCACACGATCAAGGGCACCTGTGGCTTCCTTGGCCTTCCCCGTCTTGAAGGTATCGCGCATGCGGCAGAAACCCTCATGGGGAAATTCCGCGACGGCGCTCCTGTCACGCAAGAAGCCGTTTCCCTCATTTTGACCTCGATCGATCAGATCAAGGACATACTGGGAGATCTGGAAGCCGCTGAAGGCGAAGAGCCGCAAGGCGACGACAGTGAGCTGATCGGCCAGCTGGAAGAAATGTCCGCGAAAGCTGACGCCGCCATGAAGGGTGGTGCGGCTGCCGCGGAAGCTCCGGCGCCCGAGCCTGTGGCGGAAACAGCCGAGGCCGAGCCGGAAGCATCCGTAGAGGAACCTTCAGCCGATCAATCGCTGGAGCGTCCGCTTCGTCCTGGCGAAGTGTCGCTGGACGAACTCGAGCGCGCCTTCCGCGAAACCGAGGTTGAAGTTGAAGTTGCTGAACCGGTGGTTCAGGAAGCTGAAGAAATCGTCGAAGAAGTCGAAGAGCCCGAGCCCGCTCCCGTTGCGGTCAAGGCTGAAGCCAAGGCGGCGGGCAAGCCCCCCGCAAAGGCGTCTGGCGGCGAAGGCGGCGAGAAGAAGTCTTCCGGCGGCGGTGTTTCCAACCAGAGCATCCGCGTTGCGGTCGACACCCTCGAACACCTGATGACCATGGTGTCCGAACTGGTGCTGACCCGGAACCAGCTTCTGGAAATCGTGCGCCGTCACGAGGACAGTGAATTCAAGGTGCCGTTGCAGCGCCTGTCGAACGTTACCGCCGAACTGCAGGAAGGCGTCATGGCGACGCGCATGCAGCCCATCGGCAATGCATGGCAGAAACTGCCGCGTATCGTTCGCGATCTCAGCCAGGAACTTGAAAAACCGATCGAACTGGAAATGATCGGCGCGGATACCGAACTGGACCGCCAGGTTCTGGAGATGATCAAGGACCCCCTGACACATATGGTCCGCAACTCGGCCGACCATGGTCTTGAGCGTCCGGAGGATCGCCGCGCGGCAGGCAAGCAGGAAAAGGGTACCATTACCCTGGCGGCCTATCATGAAGGCGGCCACATCATCATCGAAGTTCGTGATGACGGTAAGGGCATCGACGTCGAGAGGGTGAAGGCGAAGGTCGTTGAACGCGGCCTGGCGTCGGAAGCCGAAGTCGACAAGATGACGGACGCCCAGATCCACAAGTTCATCTTCGCCGCCGGGTTCTCCACGGCTGCAAAGGTCACCAGCGTTTCGGGCCGCGGCGTCGGCATGGACGTGGTGCGCAACAACATCGAACTGATCGGCGGTACGGTCGACCTGCGCTCTACACAGGGCAAGGGCTCGAGCTTCATCATCAAGATCCCGCTGACGCTTGCCATCGTTTCGACGCTGATCGTCGAAGCCGGCGGCGACCGGTTCGCGATCCCGCAGCTCTCCGTTGTCGAACTGGTCCGCGTGCAGACCAATTCGGAACACCGTATAGAGCGGATCAAGGACACCCCGGTTCTGCGCTTGCGTAACAAGCTGCTGCCGCTGGTGCACCTTTCCCAGCTCCTGGGCATCTACGAGGGTGAAAACGCTGACGAGGCCATCGATGCGGACAACGGCTTCATCGTTGTCATGCAGGTCGGCAGTCAGACATTCGGCGTGGTCGTCGACGGTGTCTTCCATACGGAGGAAATCGTGGTCAAGCCGATGTCGACCATGCTGCGCAACCTCGGCATGTTCTCCGGCAACACCATCCTGGGCGACGGCTCGGTGATCATGATCATCGATCCGAACGGGATCGCCGGTGCCATGGCAAGCCATGCGTCGAGCGCGGTTACCGAGAACCAGGAAGACGAACACGAAGACCTGCAGAGCCGTGCCGTTTCGGGCCAGAGCTCGATCTCTCTTCTGCTTTTCCGTGCCGGTGCGCCGGAACCGAAGGCCGTGCCGCTGTCGCTGGTCACGCGTCTGGAAGAGTTCGAGGTCTCCAAGATCGAACGGTCGAACGGCCGCGATCTGGTCCAGTACCGCGGTGCGCTCATGCCGCTCGTCTATCTGAACGATGGCGACAGCCACAAGTCGGAAGGCACCCAGCCGATGCTGGTGTTCTCCGATGCGGGCCGCTCCATGGGCCTCGTGGTCGACGAGATCGTCGACATCGTCGAGGACCGCATGAACATCGAAGTCGGTTCGGAACGTCCCGGCATCCTCGGCTCCGCCGTGGTCAAGGAACGTGCGACCGAGATCATCGACCTCGGCTACTACCTGCCGCAGGCCTTCGAAGACTGGTTCATGCGCAAGGAAATGGACATCGAGGCGCTCACCAAGAAGGTTCTCTTCGTGGATGACTCGTCCTTCTTCCGCAACATGCTGACACCGGTTCTGAAAGCCGCCGGCTATGATGTGACCACCTGTACCGGTCCGCATCAGGCGTTCGACCTTCTGGAAAACGGCGACAAGTTCCATGCGATCGTCAGCGACATCGAAATGCCGGAAATCAACGGCTTCGAGTTCTGTGAATCGCTGCGTCGTGATCCCCGGTTCCGCAACATTCCGATCCTGGCCCTGTCGTCCATGGTGACGCCGGCTTCGATCGAACGCGGCCGCCAGGCGGGCTTCGACGATTATGTCGCCAAGTTCGACCGTCCGGGCCTGATTGCCGCCCTGAAAGACGTCTTCTCCGGTGAAATGGGAGCTGCAGCATGAGTGTGCTGGAACACAAACTCAACGCGGAGCAGAAATCCGCAAGTGACATGATCCAGTATGTAACCGTGGTCATCGGCGGCCAGTTGTTCGGCCTGCCCATTTCCCAGGTACATGATGTGTTCGTGCCGGAAAGCGTTACACGCGTGCCTATGTCCGCTCCCGAGGTTCAGGGTGTCCTGAACCTCCGCGGACGCATCGTCACCGCGATCAACATGCGTCGCCGCCTGCATTTGCCGCCCTTGAAGGAAGGCCAGATGATGGCTGTCGGTATCGAGTACAAGCAGGAAAGCTACGGCCTTGTCATCGATACGGTTGGCGAAGTGCTGACGCTTTCGTCCGCATCGGCGGAACCCAACCCGTCGAACCTGGATCGTCGCTGGGCAGAGATATCCGGAGGCGTGCATCGCCTGGATGGCCGCCTGATGGTCATTCTGGATGTCGATCGACTGCTCGGCTCGATGTTCACCGAACCCATGGCTGCAGCGTAGTAAGGCCATAATGGCTATTGAGTGGAGTTAAGCCTGATGAAACAGTGCCTCGTAGTCGATGACTCAAGTGTCATCCGGAAGGTGGCTCGCCGCATTCTCGAGGATATGAATTTCGAGATCACCGAAGCGGAAGACGGCCAGCAGGCGCTTGACGAATGCCGCAAGACCATGCCGGACGCAATTCTGCTGGACTGGAACATGCCCGTCATGGACGGACTTGAATTCCTGACCAGCCTGCGGGCGGAAGAGGGTGGTGAAAACCCGATCGTCGTATTCTGTACCACTGAAAACGACGTTGCGCACATCGCCCGTGCCATTCGCGCCGGCGCAAACGAGTACATCATGAAACCGTTCGACCGCGAAATCGTGGAAGCCAAGTTTCAGGAAGTCGGTCTTATCTAGTTTCGAGTTGGGCAATCTAAATGGCGTTTGCGCAAAGAAGCATAACTGCGGGCACGAGTCCGGGCAGCGATCCCATCAAGGTCATGGTCGTAGATGACGCCGTCGTCATCCGCGGACTTCTGACACGCTGGCTCGGTGAAGACAAAAGTCTGAAAGTCGTCAGCTCGCACCGCAACGGCAAGCTTGCTGTAGAAGATATCGAAAAAAGCAATCCGGACGTCGTTGTTCTCGACATCGAGATGCCGGAAATGGATGGCATGACGGCCTTGCCGCTCATGCTGGCAAAGAAGCGCGACCTCGTCGTGATCATGGCGTCGACACTGACCCGCCGGAACGCGGAGATCAGCTTGAAGGCCCTGTCGCTCGGCGCAGCAGACTATGTGCCGAAGCCGGAGTCGACATCCGAGGTCACGACGTCAATCGATTTTCGCCGCGAACTGATCGAGAAGGTCAAGGCACTTGGCGCGCGCGCCATCCGCATGCGCGGGCCGGCACGAACCATGCGTGCGGAAACCAGCGCAGGCCGCACCGCGCAGCCGGTCAGGCCGGTCTCGGCGCGCCCTGCAACCGACACGCGGGCGACCTTTCGCGGTGCTGCTCAACCGGCGGGAGCTGCTGCCGGAGCGGTCAAATACCAGACCCGTCCTTATTCATCCGCGCGTCCGCGCATCCTGGCGATCGGCTCCTCCACGGGCGGTCCGCAGGCTCTGCAGGAAGTCATGCGCGAAGTCGGGACGGCCATGAACGATGTGCCGGTGGTCATCACCCAGCATATGCCGCCAACCTTTACCGCCATTCTGGCCGAACACATGGGCAAGGCTGCCCTGCGTCCGTCCAAGGAAGGCGAGGATGGCGAAGTGCTGAAGCCCGGCAATATCTATGTCGCGCCTGGCGGCAAGCACATGATCATCGAGAAGGACGGCGGTGCCGCAAAGATCCGGCTGACGGATGGTCCTCCCGTGAATTTCTGCAAGCCTGCCGTCGATCCCCTGTTCGACAGTGTCGCCAAGGTGTTCGGTTCGGCAAGTCTTGCCGTCATCCTGACCGGGATGGGACACGACGGTGCTGAAGGCGTCAAAACCATTGCGGCAGGTGGCGGCAGCGTGATCACGCAGGACGAAGCCACAAGCGTGGTCTGGGGCATGCCTGGCGCAGCTGCACAAACGGGCGTTTGCAGCGAAATTCTACCCTTGAAGGAGATCGGCCCGAAGATCTCGCGCGTTCTGAAGGGGAACACGAGATGACCCCGAGCGAGTTCGAGTTTCTGAAAAACTTTCTGAAGACCCGCTCCGGCCTGGTTCTGTCCAACGACAAGCAATATCTGGTCGAAAGCCGTCTTCTGCCGGTCGCACGCAGTTCCAAGCTGGAAACACTCAGCGCCGTCATCCAGCAGCTTCAGCGCGGTACCAACCGGGCACTGGAAACGGATGTGGTTGAAGCAATGACGACCAACGAGTCGTTTTTCTTCCGGGACAAGACCCCGTTCGACCACTTCAAGGACACGATGCTGCCGGCGCTTCTGGAAAGCCGCGCGACGCGCAAGCAGATCAAGATCTGGTGCGCGGCGGCCTCGACCGGTCAGGAGCCTTATTCCCTGGCGATCTGCCTGAAGGAAGACGCTGCGAAAATGGCCGGCTGGCGGACCCGGATTCTGGGTACTGACCTGTCGAACGAAGTGCTGGAAAAGGCCAAGACCGGCCTCTACAGCCAGTTCGAGGTGCAGCGCGGTTTGCCGATCCAGATGCTGCTGAAGTATTTCGAGCAGAAGGGCGAGATGTGGCAGATCAATGCCGGCATGCGCGCCATGATCGAATGGAAGAAGCTGAACCTTCTGGAAAGCTTCACCCATCTGGGCGAGTTCGACATCATCTTCTGCCGCAACGTGCTGATCTACTTCGATCAGGCCACCAAGACGGAAATCCTCGGAAGACTGGCAAAATCCCTGCCGGACGACGGCTATCTTGTTCTTGGCGCCGCGGAGACCGTGGTTGGCCTGACGGACGCCTTCAAGCCCGTTGCCGGTAAGCGTGGCCTGTTCCAGAAGAAGCAGGCGGTCCAGGCATCGACCGGTTCGGCCGCAACGCCTCGCCTGGCCGTCGGTGGCGGCCTGGGGCTCCAGCGCTAAAGGCTTGCCTGCCCGGCACCACCGGTGCAGCAAAACAGTTCGATTTAAAAAGGCGGCCTCGGCCGCCTTTTCCATTCACGGCATCGTGAAGGGGAATGAGTATGCGAACCGCCTGTTTCTTTCAGTCAAGTTGTTGAAATAATTCAGTTTAATTCGCGTTGCTCGCGAGTGTCCGAGCGACGCTGGCCGGTACTTGTCTGGGCCTGAAACCATTCCATCTTCTTCGACGTAAGCTTTACGTCCTGCCGGAGACACGGTGTCCGATTGCGGGACGGTCTTGATGCATCGGAATTGCAGGGAGTGGACATATGACCGAGATTAAAGTTGAACTCACGCGCCGCGCAGCGCTGCTGGGGGCCGGCGGTGTGCTTGCCGGAGCAAGCCTCGCCGGAACCACTGTGGTGCATGCGGCGGCCGAAAAGCAGTCTGCTCTGCCGGCGTCTGTTGCCCGTTATTCCGTGGGTGGTTTTGAAGTCACGACATTGCACGACGGGGCGGTCACTTTGAACGAGCCGCAGAAGACATTCGCCATGAATGTTGATGCGGATACTTTTTCTGCGACCAACGCTAAAAATTTCCTGCCTGACGACAGTTTCCAGATCAGTTTCACGCCGACGCTCGTCAACACGGGCAAAGAATTGATTCTGTTCGACACCGGCAATGGCGAGGGTGCGAGGCCGGGCAGGGGCAACATGCGCGCTGCGCTGGAAAATGCGGGATACACACCGGAGCAGGTCGATGTGGTGGTGCTGACGCATATGCATCCCGATCATATCAGCGGTCTGATGGAAGGCGGTTCACCTGCCTTTTCCAATGCGCGCTACGTCACCGGGCAGAAGGAATATGACTTCTGGGCAGCGATGGATGCCGAAGCCAATGGGGTTACCAAACTGATGGCAAGTCATGTCAAGCCGCTGGCGGAAAAGATGACTTTCCTGGACGACGGTGGCAGCGTGGCAAGTGGTGTCACCGCCATGGCCGCGCCAGGACATACGCCCGGTCACATGATCTACATGCTGGAGAGCGACGGCAAACAGCTTGCGATAACAGCGGATACGGCGAACCACTATGTCTGGTCTCTGGCGCATCCGGAATGGGAAGTTCGCTTCGACATGGACAAGGAAGGCGCAGCCGCCACCCGCAAGGATGTTTTCGGAATGCTGGCCGCCGACAAGATCCCCTTCGTCGGGTACCACATGCCGTTTCCGGCGGTCGGCTACGTGGACACGAACGACAGCGGATTCCGCTATGTACCGGCATCCTATCAGTTGAAGCTCTGATCCCGTCTTTGTGACAGCAAGAACCTGCCGAAACTCGGGCTTAGAACTGTCCATCGACCAAAACAAAAGCCCCGGCACAAGGTCGGGGCTTTAAAACGTCTACGTCTTGTGCCGAATCAGGCGGCTGCTTCGACGTCCGGCTCGCGCAGCACATAGCCGCGGCCCCACACCGTTTCGATGTAGTTCTTGCCGGAAGTTGCAGCTGCCAGCTTCTTGCGAAGCTTACAGATGAACACGTCGATGATCTTCAGTTCCGGCTCGTCCATGCCGCCGTAGAGATGGTTCAGGAACATCTCCTTGGTGAGCGTCGTTCCCTTGCGCAGGGAGAGAAGCTCGAGCATCTGATATTCCTTGCCGGTCAGATGGACGCGCTGGCCGCCGACTTCGACGGTCTTGGTGTCCAGGTTGACCTTCAGGTCGCCGGTGACAATCACCGATTGCGCATGGCCCTTGGAGCGGCGAACGATGGCGTGGATACGTGCGACAAGCTCATCCTTGTGGAACGGCTTGGTCATGTAATCGTCTGCGCCGAAGCCGAGGCCACGAACCTTGTCTTCAATGCCCGCGTTGCCGGAAAGGATCAGGATCGGTGTCTTGACCTTTGAAACGCGAAGCGTCCGGAGAACCTCGTAGCCAGACATGTCCGGCAGGTTCAAATCCAACATAATGATGTCATAATCGTACAGTTTGCCGAGGTCGATACCTTCCTCGCCAAGATCTGTCGTGTAGACGTTGAAGTTCTCGGACTTCAGCATCAGCTCGATGCTCTGCGCCGTGGCGCTATCATCCTCAATCAACAATACACGCATGCCAATCCCCTTGTTCTGCCTTTCCTGGGCAAGTCGCAACGGCTCTGTCGGTGCCTGCTACGAAGGACTGATGTTAACCCCGACTCAAAGCTACCGGTTAATGGTTAACAAAATATGATTCGTAACGGCAAGCTCTGGAGAGAGGAAACTGTGAACAACAGTCAACTTATTGAATCCCCAAAAAAAATCCGGATTCACAAATCTTAATGTTGAACTTTAAGAACCGGCGCTAACCGATTCCGTTCAGATTCCTTTCAACAAAGCCGTTTTGACTCCGAAATGGCTCTCGCTTGTCAGCCTTCCAAAGGTTAAGATTAACCAGAGTCGTAAACGATCGGTTACCAAAACCGTTAACGAGGGAAGGAAATTTACGTGAAGGCGCTTTTCGCCGAGATTGATTCGCTTATGCCGACCGAAATTTATGGCCGGGTGACTGCGGTTCAGGGACTTCTCGTCGAGATCGCGGGGCCTATTCACGAAATGAGTGTCGGATCGAGATTATTGATCGACAACGGTGAGGATAACCCAAAAGTACCCGCAGAAGTGGTCGGTTTTCGCGAAGGACACGCGCTCTGCATGCCGTTTTCCGGGCTGGAAGGCGTGCGAATGGGCTGCAAAGCGGTGATTCAGTCGCGCGACAGCGTGGTGCATCCGGCCAATGCCTGGCTTGGCCGAGTCATTAACGCACTTGGTGAACCGATTGATGGTAAAGGAGACCTTGTTCATGGCGGAGTGCCTCGCAAATTGCGAAGTTCACCTCCACCGGCCTCCGAACGTAAACGAGTTGGACCGCCTCTCGACCTCGGTGTGCGCGCGCTTAACACGTTCGTAACCTGTTGCGAGGGGCAGCGGATGGGCATTTTCGCCGGGTCGGGTGTCGGCAAGTCCGTGCTGATGTCCATGCTGGCGCGAAATACCAAATGTGATGTCGCGGTGATCGGCCTCATCGGCGAGCGTGGTCGCGAGGTTCAGGAATTCATCGAGGACGACCTCGGCGAAGCGGGTCTGGAACGCTCCGTGGTGGTGGTCGCGACCTCCGACGAAAGCGTGCTGATGCGCCGGCAGGCTGCCTATCTGACCATGACGGTTGCCGAGCATTTCCGCGACGAAGGCAAAAATGTCCTGTGCATGATGGATTCGGTGACCCGATTCGCGATGGCGCAGCGCGAGATCGGCCTGTCGATTGGCGAGCCGCCGACTTCCAAGGGCTACACGCCGACGGTTTTCACAGAATTGCCGCGTCTTCTGGAGCGGGCCGGCCCCGGCAAGGAGAACAGCGGATCGATCACAGGGCTTTTCACCGTGCTGGTGGAAGGGGACAATCACAACGAGCCTGTGGCCGATGCGGTTCGCGGTATTCTCGATGGTCACGTGGTTATGGAGCGCGGCATTGCCGAGAGGGGCCGCTATCCGGCGATCAATGTGCTGAAGTCCGTTTCGCGAACGATGCCGCGCTGCGTGCCGCCGGAGCAACTTCCGGTTTTGCGCCGCGCGCGCCAGCTTCTGTCGACCTATACGGACATGGAAGAGCTGATCCGGCTGGGTGCCTACCGGAAGGGATCCGACCCGACCGTGGACGAAGCCATTTACAGGTTCGACATGATCGACGATTTTCTCAATCAGGGAAAAGACGAAGCGACATCACTTTCTGACGGGTATGCGCAACTTGCCAACCTTTTGGAAATGACTCAGGGGTAGACTGCCCGTGTTAGGGGAGTATTGAGTAATGAAAACCCGAGACAGTTTGATCCGTTTGAAGCGGTTTCAGGTTGACGAAAAACGGCGACAGCTTGCTCAGATCGAGAGCATGATCGCCGAGTTCAACCGTATGGCCGATGAGCTCGACGACCAGATCCGGTCGGAGCAGGAGCGGGTCGGTATCACGGATGTCACACATTTTGCCTATCCGACGTTCGCCAAGGCCGCTGCGGACCGGCGTGACAACCTGCGCAATTCCGCGCATGAACTGGATGATCAGCTTCAACGCGCCCGGGATGAGCTCAGCGAGGCGATTGAAGAGCTGAAGAAGTTCGAGCAGCTCGAAGAGCGCGACCAGCAGCGCGAACGCACCGCCCAGGAAATGGCGGAGCAGGATCTGCTCGATGAGGTCGCCGCGCGGGCACGCGGACGCTAAGGCCGTCAGACCTTCCCCTGCAACGCCCGGTCTCCGTCAGGGGGCTGGCGGCGTTGGATGCATGTTCTTATATTCCTGATCGTTGCTTGCGGCGGTCAGGTTTTGTGCTTTCCGGTCCGGGTGATATGGAAACGGCTGTCTGGCGCGCCTTCAAGGGACACCGGGCAGCGATAATTTAAGACGATAGCCAGGGTACGGCAGTTTCAATGCGATTATTTCTGGCTTTCCTGCTTCCGGTTTCCACGTTTTCCTTTGCCCTTGGGTTGACGCAGCCGCTGATGCGGTTCGAACGTCTCTATTTTCTGGAAGACCGTCCCACGCTGATCGAAATGGTGACGAGCCTCTATCAGGAGGGCGATGCCGTTCTTGCCGCGATCGTGGCGCTTTTCTCGATCGGATTTCCCGCACTGAAGATCCTGTTGATCCATGTGGCTGTGCTCAGCGGCGCAAAGACCCGGTCGCTGGCCCTTCTTTCGATGGTCAGCAAGTGGTCGATGCTGGATGTCATGCTGGTGGCGCTGGTGCTTTTTGCCGCCAAGACCAGTGGTTTGGCCGCTGCCGCCATTTTGCCGGGGCTGTGGTTCTACGCGGTCGCTACCCTGTCGACTGCCATCGCCGCAACGCTTTGCTCAAGAAACTGAAGTCCCGAGAAGTCCGGCTGATGAAGGAAGCTGTGTGTTCGCGCCTTTCGGCTTGATGGCCGAAATGCCGGTAAGGGAAGCGCTGGCTCCGATCTGGTCGGCCGGCAATCGTCGGACGTGCCGGGGTTACATCGCCGCGGCGCGTGCGGCCCTGTCAGCGGCGATCCTTGTTTTTTTTTCTCGCCGGTTTGCCTGGAAGTCACCGCAGCGCGGCTGTTTGGATTGCGCCGAACCGTCGAGAAATTTCTTGTAGGTCGCGGTCCATTCGGACCCCTGTGCCGCGGGGATCTTCATGTGGTCGCAGCGCACCTTGGCAAACAGGGCAAAGGTCGGTGTGTCGAGGCCGGCCTTCGCTGCCGTTCTCAGGACCACATCCTTCTTGCCGTTGAAGACCGCATCCTTGAGCGCTTTTTGCGCTGTCCGCCCGCGTGCGCTGAGCAGTTCGATCGCGTGATTGAAGCGGCCATCCTGCAACAGCAGGATCATCAGTTCGTTGACGGTGATGTCCGCGCGCTCGGCCTCCCGCCACAGCAACGCCATATCGGGATTGTTCAGCGCATCGCCGAATTCCCGGCGCAGCACCTTGAGCCTTGCGATCTGGTCGAGCTGTTCCTGCGACAGGGAACCTTCGATGATGCTGCGCAGCCGCTTCTTGGTCTCGTCGTCCACCATGGGCAGCAGCGCCCGGCAAACCGCCGGAGAAAGGTCGGAGCGCAGGCAAAGGTCTTCACGCAGGACCACGTCTTCCGTCGCGTATTTGACGAAAGACAGCATCGTCTCGCGCGACAGCTTGATCTCGCGGTTGCCGACCAGGATACGATGCACCGGGCGGTCACCCTTTTCGGCAATGGCATCGGACACTTCAGTGGAGAGGTCCGTGCGGCGGGCGATGACCTGGAGGTGAGCGTTGCTCAGACGTTCAACGAAATCGATCAGGTCTTCCTGGGTCAGTGCCGGGCTCTGCGCAAGCAGCGGCATGGCGACGTTGACATCGTCCTGGGCAATCTTGCGGGCAAGTTCCGGCGGCGTGTTCACATGTGTCGCCAGCTTGTGCGCCAGCCGGGCGCGGTCCCTCGGCGTGCCGACGCTGTAAAGCTTGATGATCACTTCGGAGAAGATGGCAAGTTCCCGGTCGGTCCGTTCTTCCAGGTCCGAGATCACAAGTTCGCTCACCTGCGCGAACAGTCTCCGTCGCGCTTCGTCTGTGCCTTCCAGGGCGAGTTTGATCAAGGACCTGGGCATCCCTTCCTCCGCATCGGGCCAGATTGGCGCCCACATTGTTATTTTTGCGTTACCCGATAGGCAAAGGGTGGCATATTACCTTGCGTTGGTGCGAAAACTTTTTCCGATTTCCAAGGAAACTCTACTTCTGCTGGAAATGCCTGTCTGCTTACTAGTTAGGCGACGTGCATTTCACAATATTACTTAAAAATGTCCGAACACGGCAGACTGAGCCTTTTCATCGCGGATCGTTCCTCCATATTGTCCCTGCCATGGCCGGACGCCTGTTGGCTTTCCGGAACGAACAAGGGTTTGAAATGACGATTTTGCGCTGTTGCCTCTTTTCTCTGATGATCATCTTCGCCGGAACGGTTCCGGTTCTGGCTCAGGAAAGCGGGGGGGCGTCCACAGCGCAGGAACAGGCGCCGTCGACCGATGTCGAGCAGGCGAACCAGGCGCTGATCAAGGTCCTGAACGATCCGAAAAGCCGGGCAGAACTGATCGATCTCTTGAAAAAGAACGCCGGCAGCGGCCAGCCCGCCGAGGGGGACAGGCAGGTTCCCGGGAGCGAAGCGGTAACCCCGGTAGACGAGGCTTCACCGCCTTTGCAGCAGGAAAATTTCGCCTTGCGGATCGGTGAATACACGCGCGCACTGGTGGATGATGCCGGCTATCTGCTGCAACAGGCCATGCGCTCGTTGAACGGTCTGGTTCTTGTCGCGCGGGGTGATATCCCGGTCAAATGGGAGCGGGTGAAGGATATCGCGGGTCAGGTCGTGATCGTCCTGATTGCCGCCTATGCCGGCTTTCTGCTCAGCCAGTTTGTCGCCAAGATGCTTTACCCGCGCATGTCGCTCTACGCGCGCTACGGTGGCGGGCTGACCAGGACCTTCGTTCTCGTTCTGACATCAGTCGTCGATGCGGTTACGGTCGGGATCGGCTGGGCCGTGGGGAACGCGGCCGCGCTGGCGAGTTTCGGAGGTATAAAAGCGGGCGTCACGTTGCAGGAAAGCCTGGCGCTGAATGCGTTTTTCATCCTCGGAATGGCCAACGTCTCGCTGCGCTTCATCTTTGCGCCCGGGCGGCCGGAGCTGCGGCTTCTGCCGTTCACCGATCAGAGTTCGCTCTATTGGTACAGGCGTTTGCGGCTGTTCATGTACTGGATGATCTTCGGTGTGTTTCTGGCGGTGCCGATCGCCAATGTTGCCGTCTCCTTCGTTCTTGGTAACGCCCTGCGGTTCATTGTCGTGCTGCTTGGTATGGTCTATCTGCTGATTCTGGTGCACACGAACAGACAGCGTGTGAACGCTGGCGCCAAGGATTACGCCGAACACCTGCAGAGCGCTCTTGCCAAGCGCGCGCTCATTCTGGTCGGTCAGCTCTGGCATCTTGCTGCCTTCGGTTACATTGCGGCGGTGTTCATCATCTGGGTCACCCGGCCGTTTGACGCCACGACCATCATCCTGAGAGCGACGGGGCTGTCGATCCTGACCATCATGGCCGGTATGGCCATTTCGCTGGTTGTCACCAAAGCGATCAAGGGCGGGATCCGCCTGCCGGATGACCTGAACCGGACCCTTCCGGCGCTTCAGGGCCGGCTGAATGCGTTTGTGCCGCGCCTCTTGAAGTTCATCCGGTTCGCCGTGTTCCTGGCAACCGTGCTGTTGCTTCTGGAGATCTGGGGGCTGTTGACGATAGCAGAGTGGCTGGCAAGCGAAGCCGGGGTGCAGCTTCTCAGCAGCTATGGATCCGCCTTCCTGGTCCTGCTCGTCGCCTTCCTCATCTGGCTGGCCGTCATGTCCTGGGTGGATCTCAGGCTGCAATCGCGCTCCGGCTACATCGTGACCGCCCGCGAGCGCACGCTGTTTCAGTTGTTCCGGAACGCGTCGACGGTCGTCATCGTGGTGATGGCGCTGCTGTTGTCCCTGTCGGAAGTCGGCATTGACATCGGCCCGCTGATCGCCGGTGCCGGTGTCGTCGGTCTGGCGATTTCCTTCGGTGCGCAGACCTTGGTCAAGGACATCATCACCGGTGCCTTCATCCAGATCGAGAATGCCATCAACGAAGGCGACGTCGTCACCGTCGCCGGGGTGACGGGAACAGTCGAGGGGATCACCGTTCGGTCCGTGCGCATGCGCGACCTTGATGGAACGACCCATATCATTCCGTTTTCTTCCGTCGACATGGTGTCCAACTTCATGCGCGGCTTCTCCTATCATGTCGCGCTGATCGGGGTTTCCTACGACACGAATATATCCGACGCCAAGGACGCCATGCTGGAAGCGTTCCGCAGGCTGCAGGAAACGGATTTCGGACCCAAGATCATTGGCGATTTCGAGATGCACGGCGTCACCAACTTCGGTGCCAGCTCCATCGATATCCGTGGCCGTATCAAGACGATCCCGGGCGAGCAGTGGGGCGTTGGCCGCGCATATAACGAATTCGTCAAACAGGTCTTCGACGAGCGGGATATCGAAATCCCGTTCCCGCAGGTTACCTATCATTCGGCGACGCCGCCTTTCGTCGAGGACGACAGCAAACCGAAACAGCGCAAGAAGGTTGACGTCTCCGCAGACCAGCTTGAGGACGATGCGCCGGCTGAAGACTGAAAATAAAAGTCAGATCAATGCCTTGCGCATATCAGGTTGATTGTTTGACCCCGGCAGAGACGCGAGCCTCTTGCCGGGGTCTTTCGTCTTTATCTGCGAAATTGTTGATTGAATTTCGAGATGTTTCGTTTTATTTTCATTTCTAATCCTGAGACGCAAAAACACAGGCCGGGGACAGTTATGGCTGCGGATTACGATCTTTTGATCATCGGTGGGGGCATCAACGGAACGGGGATCGCCCGCGACGCGGTCGGTCGGGGGGCTTCGGTTCTTCTGGTCGAGATGGGTGACCTTGCCGGCGCCACGTCATCGGCCTCCACCAAGCTCATCCACGGTGGCCTGCGCTATCTGGAGTATTACGAGTTTGGCCTGGTGCGCAAAGCACTGAAGGAGCGTGAAGTTCTGTGGCGGGCCGCGCCCCACATCGCCTGGCCGCTGCGGTTCATCCTGCCGCACCACAAGGACTTGCGCCCGGCATGGCTCCTGCGGCTCGGTCTGTTCATGTATGACCATCTGGGCGGCCGCGAGCTGCTGCCGGCCACCAAGACCGTTCGTCTGGACCAGGCACCGTTCTCACAGGGGCTGAAGAAGCTTTTCAAGAAGGGGTTCGAGTATTCGGACTGCTGGGTGGACGATGCCCGCCTTGTCGTTCTCAATGCACGCGACGCGGCCGATCGCGGGGCGGATATCCTGACCCGGACCAAATGCACCAGCGCGCGGCGGGACGGAGATCACTGGCAGGTCGTTCTGAAGGATCTGGCGAGCGGCGAGGAAAAGACCGTGACCGCCAATGTGCTGGTCAACGCGGCGGGACCCTGGGTTGCCGACATGTTGAATGGTGTGGCGGGCGCGAACAACAGTTCCAGTGTCCGCCTGGTGAAGGGCAGTCACATCATCGTCAAGCGTCAGCTCGAGCATGACCGCTGCTTTATCTTCCAGAACGGCGATGGCCGGATCGTGTTCGCCATCCCTTATGAAAACGACTTTACGCTGATCGGCACGACCGATGTCGATTTCCAGGACGACCTGAGCAAGGTCGAGATCTCGAAGGACGAGATCGCCTATCTGTGCAAGGCTGCGAGCGAGTACCTGGAAAATCCGATCACACCCGAAGACGTGGTTCACACCTATTCCGGCGTTCGCCCGCTTTACGACGATGGCGCGAAGGATGCCAAGGCGGCGACGCGCGACTATGTGCTGGAACTCGACGTCGGCGACAAGAAGCCCGCGATCCTGTCCGTCTTCGGTGGCAAGATCACGACCTACCGCAAGCTGGCCGAGCATGTCCTGGACAAGCTGGAGCCTTATCTGCCGCTGAAGCGCGGGGTGTGGACCGCCTATGCACCGCTGCCGGGCGGGGATTTCAAGGTGAGCGAATTCGACGCGCAGGTTTCCCGGCTCGAGGCTGATTTTCCGTTCCTGGACAAGGTGTTCGCCACCCGTCTGATCCGGCATTACGGCACGGATGCGCGCTACATCCTGGGAGAGGCGAAGACGCTCGAAGATCTCGGCCGCTGCTTTGGCTACAATCTCCATGAAGCGGAAGTGAAGTGGCTGGTCCGCCGCGAATGGGCGCGCACCGCGCAGGACATTCTGTGGCGGCGGACGAAGCTGGGGTTGCGGCTCAGCCGGGAGGAAGCTGCCGAGCTGGACACCTATCTGTCGGCCTATCTTGCAGAGCAGGCGGGCGCTGCGGCATAGTTTCGTCAAACGGAACCAGACGACCTGCCGGCCTTGCCGGCAGTTTTCATGACAAGAAGAAAACGGGAGGTGCGCCATGGCCGGATGTGTTTTGGCAATAGACCAGGGCACGACGTCGAGCCGGGCAATTGTCTTCGGCGACGATTTCCATCCAATCAGTGTGGGGCAGCAGGAATTTCCGCAACATTTCCCGAAGTCGGGATGGGTGGAGCATTCACCTGCCGACATCTGGGCGAGCACGTTGCGCGTGTGCCGTGAGGCACTGGAAAAGGCTCCCTCCGGCGGGGCGGATGTTGCCGCGATCGGGATTACCAACCAGCGTGAAACCACGCTTGTCTGGGATCGGTCGACAGGCGAGCCCGTCTACAACGCCATTGTCTGGCAGGACCGGCGCACGGCGGAGTTCTGCGCAAAATTGCGCGCCGAAGGCCGGGAAGGCACCTTTGCGGCCAAGACGGGTCTGCTGCTCGATCCGTATTTTTCCGGAACCAAGATTGCCTGGATCCTCGACAATGTCGAGGGTGCGCGTGAGCGCGCAGAGCGCGGAGAGCTCGCGTTCGGAACCGTCGACACCTGGCTGATCTGGCAGCTCACGGGCGGCAAGGTGCATGCAACGGATGCCACCAACGCCTCCCGGACGCTGATCTACAATATTCATGACAACAAGTGGGACGAGGAACTCTGCGAGCTCCTCAACATTCCGCAAAGCCTGCTGCCCGAGGTCAAGGACAGCGCCGATGAATTCGGCGTTTCAGACACCGAGCTGTTCGGCCGGGCGATCCCGATCCTCGGTGTTGCCGGCGACCAGCAGGCGGCGACGGTCGGGCAGGCCTGTTTTGAACCCGGCATGGTCAAGTCCACCTATGGCACCGGCTGTTTTGCGTTGATGAACACCGGTTCCAAGCCGGTCCGGTCCAACAACCGCATGCTGACGACCATCGCCTACAGGCTGAACGGCGAGACCACCTATGCGCTCGAAGGATCCATCTTCGTTGCCGGAGCCGCCGTCCAGTGGCTGCGGGACGGTCTGGGTCTCATCGAAAACGCCGGTGACACCCAGGCGCTAGCCGAGCAGGCGGACCCCAACCAGGACGTCTATCTTGTGCCAGCCTTCGTCGGGCTGGGGGCGCCTTACTGGGATGCGGATGCCCGCGGTGCGCTGTTCGGCCTGACGCGCAACACGGGACCGAAGGAAATTGCCCGTGCCGTGCTGCAAAGCGTCGGCTTCCAGACGAGCGATCTTGTTGAAGCCATGCGGGCCGACTGGCCGGAAGCCGAGCAGCCGGTTCTGCGTGTCGATGGCGGCATGACGGCGTCCGACTGGACGATGCAATTCCTGGCCGACATTCTCGGCGCGCCTGTCGACCGGCCGACCGTGCCCGAAACGACTGCGCTCGGTGCGGCGTGGCTCGCCGGTTCAAAGGCTGGTATCTGGCCCGGCGCCGAGGCTTTCTCAGCGGAATGGAAGCTGGAAAAGCGTTTTGAGCCGCGTTTACAGGAAAGTGAGCGGACAAGATTGCTTGCCGGTTGGCAGGATGCCGTTAAACGCACGCGCTCCACGCAGGACTGACAATCACATGGGCTCCCGGTTTTGCGGGAGCCCATAATTTTCAGTCGGTTAGCCGATATATGAAAAAGCTGCCTCAGCGGTATTTGTTTTTCCTGTGGCTGCCTTGGCGTGTTAAATATTTACGGCAGCAACTCTTACCTAGCAAAAAAATTTCAATATCGTCGTCAAATTAGAAATATGTTGGCAGTTGATTTTCTGACAAAAAAACGCCTTAGTTTGCGCTGGCTTGGGCTTAACTCCTTTGCGCGATTCAACGATGCAAGGCCCTTGCTCTTCATCAAGGGGAGAACAGTTTGATGAATTTCCAAAAAACCTTGAAGGCATCCCTTCTTGGCGTAAGCCTTGCTGTGATTGCAGCAACCGGCGCTTCTGCAAAAAACCTGGTTTACTGCTCTGAAGGTTCGCCTGAAGGCTTCGATGCTGCACTCTACACAGCTGGTACGACGTTCGACGCTTCCTCCAAGCCGATCTACAACCGGCTTGTCGAGTTCAAGCGCGGCACGACGGAAGTGCTGCCGGGCCTGGCTGAAAGCTGGGAAGTTTCCGAAGACGGCCTGGAATACACCTTCAAGCTGCGTCAGGGTGTGAAGTTCCACACCACCAGCTTCTTCACGCCGACCCGTGAATTCAATGCCGACGACGTGCTCTTCACCTTCGAGCGTCAGCTCAAGAAGGATCATCCGTGGCACGAATACACCGCCGGCACCGCCTGGGAATATTTCGAAGGCATGTCCATGCCGGACCTGATCAAGGAAATCGTCAAGGTTGACGATTACACGGTCAAGTTCGTGCTGAACCGTCCGGAAGCTCCGATGATCGCCAACCTGGCGATGGACTTCGCTTCCATCGTGTCTGCCGAATATGCAGCCCAGCTCGAAGCTGCAGGCACCAAGGACCAGCTCAACCAGCAGCCGGTCGGCACCGGTCCGTTCACTTTCGTGGGTTACCAGAAAGACGCCGTGATCCGCTATGCCGCCAACGCGGACTATTGGGGTGGCAAGCAGCCGGTCGACAACCTGATATTCGCGATCACTCCGGATGCAGCCGTGCGCCTTCAGAAGCTGAAGGCTGGCGAATGTCACATCATGCCGTACCCGGCACCGGCCGACATCGCAGACATCCAGTCTGACGACACTCTAACCCTGATGGAACAGCAGGGCCTGAACGTCGGTTACCTTGCTTACAACACCAAGCAGGCACCGTTCGACAAGCCGGAAGTCCGCAAGGCGCTGAACCACGCGATCAACAAGCAGGCGATCCTCGACGCAGTTTTCCAGGGCTCCGGCCAGGCTGCGAAGAACCCGATCCCGCCGACCATGTGGTCCTACAACGACGCTGTTGAAGACGACGACTACAACCCGGAACTGGCAAAGGAAATGCTGGAAGCCGCTGGCGTGAAAGATCTTTCCATGAAGATCTGGGCAATGCCGGTGCAGCGCCCGTATAACCCGAACGCCCGCCGTATGGCTGAAGTCATTCAGGCCGATTACGCCAACATCGGTGTGAACGTCGAAATCGTTTCCTACGAGTGGGGTGAATACCTGTCCCGTTCCAAGGACGAAAACCGTGACGGTGCCGTGCTTCTCGGCTGGACCGGTGACAACGGCGATCCGGACAACTTCCTGGCCGTTCTGCTCGGCTGTGACGGTGTCGGCGGCTCCAACCGCGCCCAGTGGTGCAACGAAGAGTTCGACGCGCTGATCATGAAGGCAAAGACCGTGACCAGCAAGGAAGAGCGCACCAAGCTCTACGAAGAAGCGCAGGTCGTGTTCAAGGAGCAGGCTCCGTGGGCAACCATCGCTCACTCCGTCGTCTTCATGCCGATGTCCTCCAAGGTCACCGGTTACATCATGGACCCGCTCGGCGGTCACTGGTTTGACGGCGTGGACATTGCGGAGTAAATCCGCCTAACTCGAAGGAGGCGCTGGCAGCAATGCCGGCGCCTTCGGACATTCTGGCCGGCGGATGCCTTCCTGACATCAGGTCGTGTCCGCTGGCTCTTTGTATCTGGATCCTGACATGCTTCGCTTTCTTCTAGGTCGACTCGGCCTGTTGATACCGACATTCTTTGGCGTCACCCTCGTCGCCTTCTCGTTTATCCGCATGCTGCCGGGCGATCCCGCCGAGCTGCTCGCCGGCGAGCGCGGTATATCTGATGAACGGAGGGCTCAGGTCCTGAGCCAACTTGGCTTCGACAAACCGCTTTGGCATCAGTATCTCGATTACATCGCCGGTATCTTCCAGGGTGATCTGGGCACCTCCTTCGTGTCCAAGAAACCTGTGCTCGATGAATTTCTGACGCTGTTTCCCGCAACCGCCGAACTGGCTCTTTGCGCTATCATCATCGCTGTCTGCCTTGGCATTCCCGCCGGCATCTTCGCGGCCGTGAAGCGCGGATCGATCGCCGATCAGGCCATCATGGGAACAGCTCTGGTCGGCTACTCGATGCCGATCTTCTGGTGGGGCCTGCTGCTGATCATCCTGTTCTCGGGAACCCTCGGCTGGACACCGGTTTCCGGGCGCATCTCGCTGATGTTCTTCTTCCCGCAGGTCACCGGCTTCATGCTGATCGACAGTCTTTTGTCCGGCGAGAAGGGGGCGTTCCTCTCTGCTGTCCGGCATCTGATCCTGCCGTCCATTGTGCTGGCGACGATTCCGATGGCTGTCATCGCCCGCCAGACCCGCTCCGCCATGCTGGAGGTTCTGGGGGAAGACTATGTGCGCACGGCGCGGGCAAAAGGGTTGCCGCCACGTGCGATCGTCGGTCTGCATGCGCTCAGAAACGCCCTGATCCCGGTGGTGACCACCATCGGCCTGCAGGTCGGGGTGCTGCTTGCTGGCGCCATCCTGACGGAGACCATCTTCTCCTGGCCGGGCATCGGCAAATGGCTCGTCGACAGTATCTCCCGCCGCGACTACTTCGTGGTTCAGGGCGGTCTGCTGCTGATCGCCGGGATCATCATGATGGTCAACCTGATCGTGGACGTACTCTACGGGCTGATCAATCCGCGTATTCGCCACAACTGAGCCGGGGACAAGGAAAATGACAAATACCTCGCCGGCTGTGAAAGCCGACCAGACCAAGCTCCAGGCCGAAAGCCGCAACGCCACCAAGGCGCAGTTTCTGGAATTCTGGTACTACTTCTCGCAGAACAAGGGCGCCGTGATCGGCCTCGTGATCTTTTCGCTTCTGGTCCTCATGGCCCTTTTCGCGCCGTTGATCGCGCCGCACAGCCCCGACTTCCAGTACCGCGACAGTTTCCTGGTGCCTCCGTTCTGGGAGGAGGGCGGCAAGGCCGCGTTCCTGCTGGGCACGGATGCTGTCGGCCGTGATATCCTGTCGCGCCTCATCTACGGTGCCCGCTTCTCGCTGTTCATCGGCGTCGTCGTGGTCACCATCGCCCTTGTCGGCGGTGTCGTGATCGGACTTGTCGCAGGCTACATGCGCGGCATGACCGACACGCTGATCATGCGCGTGATGGACATCATCCTGGCGTTCCCCTCGCTCCTGCTGGCTCTGGTGCTCGTCGCCATCCTGGGGCCGGGGCTTATCAACGCCATGATCGCAATCGCCATCGTGCTGCAGCCGCACTTCGTGCGGCTCACCCGCGCGGCTGTGCTGTCCGAACGCACGCGTGACTATGTCGTCGCGGCGAAGGTGGCAGGGTCCGGGCACATGCGGCTGATGTTCAAGACGATCCTGCCGAACTGTCTAGCGCCGCTGATCGTTCAGGCAACGCTGTCCTTCTCCAACGCGATCCTGGATGCGGCCGCCCTCGGCTTCCTGGGCATGGGCGCACAGCCGCCAACCCCGGAATGGGGCACCATGCTGGCCGAAGCGCGCGAGTTCATCCTGCGCGCCTGGTGGGTGGTCACCTTCCCGGGCCTTGCGATCCTGATCACTGTTCTTGCCATCAACCTGGTTGGCGACGGCCTGCGCGATGCGCTCGATCCGAAACTGAAGAGGAGCTAAGCGATGTCTCTTCTTGAAATCAGAAACCTGAAGGTCGAGTTCGACACCGCCAAGGGCCCGTTCAAGGCCCTGGACGGGGTTGATTACACGGTCGACGCGGGCGAGGTTCTGGCCATCGTCGGCGAGTCCGGGTCCGGCAAATCGGTTGCCATGCTGGCAACCATGGGCCTGCTGCCGAACACGGCAACGATCACTGCAGACAAGATGGAATTCGAGGGGCTGGACCTGCGCACCCTGTCGGCCAAGGAACGGCGCCGGGTGATTGGCAAAGACATCTCGATGATCTTCCAGGAGCCGATTGCCAGCCTCAATCCATGTTTCACGATCGGCTTCCAGCTCAGTGAAACGCTGAAGACCCATATGGGGATGAAGGGCCGTCAGGCCCGCGACCGGGTGGTCGAGATCCTGACCTCCGTCGGTATTCCGAACCCGGCCGAACGTCTGTCGGCCTTCCCACACCAGATGTCCGGGGGCCAGTGCCAGCGCGTGATGATCGCCATGGCAATTTCCTGCGCGCCGAAGCTGCTGATTGCCGATGAACCGACGACCGCCCTTGATGTGACGATCCAGAAACAGATCCTCGATCTCCTGGTCCAGCTTCAGCAGGACAGCGGCATGGGGCTGATCATGATCACCCATGACATGGGTGTGGTGGCCGAAACCGCCGACCGGGTCATCGTGCAGTACAAGGGCCGCAAGATGGAGGAGGCCGACGTGCTGTCCCTCTTCGAAAACCCCAAGAGCCCCTACACCAAGGCGCTGCTTTCGGCTTTGCCGGAAAATGCCACCGGCAAGCGTTTGCCGACGGTGAGCGACTTTGCCGAAGCGGGAGGTTTCTGAGATGGCTGACGATGTAATTCTCAAGGTTCGCGATCTCTACCGGACCTATGACATCAAGGGCGGCATGTTCAAGAAGGCGTCGACCCTGACGGCCGTCAAGGGCGTGAACCTGGATGTGGAACGCGGCACCACCCTGGCGGTGGTTGGTGAAAGTGGCTGTGGCAAGTCAACCCTTGCCCGGATGCTCACCATGATCGACGCGCAGACCTCCGGCCTGATCGAGATCGACGGTCTGTCGATCGATATCTCGAAGACCGGTATCTCAAAGGAAATGCGCCAGAAGGTGCAGATCGTGTTCCAGAACCCCTATGGTTCGCTCAATCCGCGCCAGAAGATCGGCCACGTGCTGGAAGAGCCGCTGCTGCTCAACACCGACATGCCGTCGGCAGAGCGCCGCGATCTGGCCCTTCAGATGCTGGAGAAGGTCGGGCTGCAGCCGGAACATTACGGCCGCTACCCGCATATGTTCTCCGGCGGTCAGCGCCAGCGCATCGCGATCGCCCGGGCGATCATGATGAAGCCGAAACTGCTGGTGCTCGACGAGCCGGTCTCCGCGCTGGATCTGTCGGTTCAGGCGCAGATCCTGAACCTGCTTGCCGATCTTCAGGAAGAAATGGGCCTCACCTATGTGTTCATCTCCCACGACCTTTCTGTGGTGCGCTACATCGCCGACAAGGTGATGGTGATGTACTTCGGTGAGGTGGTGGAATACGGCACCCGGGACGAGGTGTTCGAAAATCCGCAGCACGACTACACCAAGACGCTGTTTGCCGCGACGCCCCGGGCGGATGTGGCCAGCATCAGGAAACGCCTGGCAGCAAAAGCGGCCTGAGCCGGACTGCCTTGCAAGGCGCATGGAACAGGACCCTCGCTCCCGATAGAGCGGGGGTCTTTTGCTTTTAGCCCGGAGACCTGCCGAGGCTTGATTTTGCTTCATGCATCGGCCTGCGGTCGGCTTCGGTTCTGCTTCTTCTTCGTTCTGGATTGGTTTTGGGGTTGTAAACTTCGTTATTTCGAGTATTCTCGAAATATGGAAAAAGAAGACGCCCTGAATGCATTGGCCGCGCTTGGTCAGGAAACCCGCCTCGACGTCTTTCGCCTTTTGGTGAAAGCCGGAAAAGAAGGCATGTCCGCCGGTGCCATTTCAGATGTGCTCAATGTGCGTCCGAATACCCTGTCGACCCACCTGGGCGCCTTGTCCCGCTCCGGCCTTGTGCACGCCGAACGGGACGGGCGCTCGATCTGTTATCGCGCGAGCCTTGAGACGATGCAGGGCCTCGTGACCTATCTGTTGCAGGACTGTTGCGGCGGCAATCCGGAGCTCTGCGCGCCGATTGCTTCCCTTGTGGCCGGTGGCGGTTGTGAACCGGGTGGAACCTGCTGACGAACCGTGGCATGCGCGTCTTTGTTTTGCTGAAAATCCGAGTTGAGAAAGAGTTGGAATGACACAGGAAACGTCACCCATGGGGATCTTCGAGCGCTTCTTGTCGCTCTGGGTCGCATTGTGCATTGCTGCCGGGGTAGGTCTCGGTGCGCTCTTTCCCGGGATCTTCGAGGCAATCGCGTCTCTGGAATATGCCAGCGTCAACCTGGTTGTTGCCGTGCTCATCTGGGTGATGATCTACCCCATGATGGTCAACGTCGATTTCGCCTCGCTGAAAGATGTCGGTCGCAAGCCCAAGGGCCTCTGCATCACGATCGTGGTCAACTGGCTGATCAAGCCTTTCACGATGGCGGCGCTCGGTATTCTGTTCTTCGAGCATGTGTTTGCCGGGCTGGTGGATCCGCAGACCGCCAAGGAATATATCGCCGGCATGATCCTGCTCGGGGTCGCACCGTGTACGGCCATGGTCTTCGTATGGAGCCAGTTGGTTCGCGGAGATGCCAACTACACGCTCGTGCAGGTCTCCATCAACGACATCATCATGGTGTTCGCCTTCGCGCCCATTGCGGCGCTGCTGCTTGGCGTGACCGACATTGTGGTGCCGTGGCAGACCCTGCTTCTTTCCGTGATCCTCTATGTGATCATTCCGCTGGTGGCCGGCTATTTCACCCGCAAGGCGCTGGATGGATCGGGCAATGACGCGCGCATCTCCGAATTTACGGCAAAGGTCAAACCCTTTTCCGTGATGGGGCTTCTGGCGACCGTCGTGCTGCTGTTCGGTTTTCAGGCGCAGACCATTCTGGAGAAGCCCCTGGTGATCGTTTTGATCGCGGTCCCTCTGTTGATCCAGAGCTACGGCATCTTCCTGGTGGCTTATGCCTGGGGCTATTTCTGGCGCGTGCCGTTCAACACAGCCGCACCGGCTGCGCTGATCGGAACGTCCAATTTCTTCGAGCTGGCCGTCGCTGTTGCCATCAGCCTGTTCGGCCTGAATTCAGGGGCGGCTCTTGCGACGGTTGTCGGTGTTCTTGTGGAAGTGCCGGTGATGCTGTCGCTGGTTGCCTTTGCAAACAGGACGCGGTCGCATTTTCCGGCGGCGGCCTAACCGGCGCCGCTGACCAGCGTCGTTGCCTGGCGGCGCAGGTATAGCATCAGGTTCTCTGCGTGATCCATTGCCGCGTCTTCATCTCCTGCTGCAATGGCACGCATAACCTCCATATGGCTCCAGGCCGCCGGGATGAGATCTGCCTCGCCGAAATGGCGGTACCAGAACCGGCGGCTTTGCGTCTGCAAGGGAGCAAGAGCCTTCGCGGCGAATGGATTGCAGGCCGCCGCCGCAACGACCTCGTCAAAGGCCTTGTCGAGGCGCAGATAGTCCTCCACATCCGGTTTGGCAGCGGCCTCGCGCATGTCTTCGGCAATCGCTTCAAGGGTTCTTCGCTCATCCTTGCCGGCAAGGCGTGCAGCAAGTCCGGCAACGAGGCGTTCCAGCGCATGGCGCGCCTCCAGGACCTTCAGAAAATCGGACGGGTTCATTTCGGCAACGACGATGCCAAGACGCGGCCGAATGTTGAGAAGGCCTTCCCATGACAGCCGTTGAATGGCCTCTCGTATCGGCGTTCGGCCAAGCCCCAGCCGTTCGGTGAGGGCAATTTCGGTTATCGTGCCGCCTGGTTTCAGCTTCAGGGTGACGATCTCTTCTTCCAGCAGGCGATAAGCCTGCGCGGATCGGCTGGGTTCTGCAGACATGGAAGAGAAGACCTTTGTATGTTTCAGGTGTACTTGTGATATATCACAAAATGAAGCTGTAGACGAGCCTTGCCGGTTCTGGCAGGACGTGGAACCAGAAAACGATGACCGGTCCTTGTCGGCTGCCGCAGGTGTTCGCCGCCTGATCCGGCGGTACGAACAAGCGATGACATACGAGAAAAGACTGACCGAATGAGCAAGGGACATGTCCATGTGATCGGCGCCGGCATTGTCGGCCTGGCAACCGCAGCTGCCCTGGTGCAGCGTGGCTACAGCATCACGGTGCTGGACCGCGAAGGCCCGGCGGCAGGGGCAAGCCAGGGCAATGCGGCCGCTATCGCCTGGACGGATGTTGCCCCGCTGGCATCGCCCGGTCTTTGGAAGCAGGCCTTCAAATGGATGCTGGATCCTCTGGGCCCCTTGTCGGTGCGTCCGGCCTACGCGCTCAAGATCCTGCCGTGGATGTTGCGGTTCATGGCGGCCTCCAATCCCGCAAAAGTGGAGCAAAGCACGAAGGCGCTGGCAGACCTGAACGGCGGTGCACTCCCGGCCTGGGAGGCGCTCTGGCGCGTGACGGGAACCCACAACCAGGTGCGCCGGGACGGCTGCCTGGAACTGTTCGACACGGTACAATCACTTGAAGCCTCGCGCGCGGGTTGGGCCGAGCAGCGCGACTACGGCATCAAGGTGGAGGAACTCGACGCCTCTTCGATCCGCGATCTGGAGCCGGACCTCTCTGACCGTGTCGTCGGCGGCGCGCTGGTGCCGGACTGGGTTCAGATGGATGAACCCAAGGTGCTCTGCCTGTCCGTTGCCGAGTGGCTTTCCTCGCAGGGTGTCAAATTCGAGGTGGGTGAGGTCAGCCGCTTGCAGCCCAATGACACCGGCTGTGATGTGGTTCTGAAAGATGGTCGCAAGATTGAAGCCGAACGGCTGGTGATTGCCTGCGGTGCATGGTCGAAAACCCTTGCCGCGCAAATGGGTGACCGGATTCCGCTCGATACGGAGCGTGGGTACAACATCACCATTCCGGAACCCGGCGTTACCGTGAAGCGCATGATCATGCTGTCCGGCCACGGGTTCGTGCTGTCGCGTTTGTCCAGCGGCTTGCGGGTGGGAGGAGCCGTGGAATTCGGCGGTCTGGATCTGCCACCGAACTGGCGCCGGGTAGATGCCATGCTGGCCAAGGCAAAACTGTTCTTTCCTGGGCTCAAGTCGGAGGGCGGAAAACGCTGGATGGGCTTCCGCCCGTCCATTCCGGACAGCCTGCCGGTGATTTCGCCGTCAACACGGCACGACCGTGTCTTCTATGCCTTCGGCCATGCCCACCACGGTCTGACCCAATCCGCCGTTACCGGCGAGATGATTGCGGATATGATCGAGGGTGCGCGGCCGGGCATTGATCCAGCACCCTTTGCGGCAAGCCGGTTCTGAGCCAAAAGCGGGTTTTGCTTTTTGCGGAACAGTTGCGGCGGCCCGGGGGCCGCCGCTGTCGTCTCTGAGCTTCAGATCCTCAGGGCCTCATGGCCATCTTCACGCTGATATGCTGCGCCATCTCGTGGAAGTATTCTCCGCTCGGCTCAAAACCGCAGGCGGCATAAAAGAGCCGGGCGCTCATGTTTTCCTTGAAGACTTCAACCGTGAGCGGTCCTTTTCGTTTCACCGCATGTTCCACAAGGGCCCTTCCAAGGCCCTGTCCGTGGAAACGCGGGTCGAGAAACAAGCCGCCTATATAGGTGTCCAGCAGTGATATGAAACCAACGGCATTGCCGTCGACTTCCATGACGTGGGTTTCCGCCTGCGGCAGATAAACATCTCGAATGAGGATAGCTGCCGTATCGTGAAACTCGTCGCTCAAAAACGGATGCGCGTATTCGCTGGCCTTGCGCCAGATATGGATAATCCGCTCAGCGTCCTGGCTGACATAGGGTCTGATCATTTGGATAACATTGTCCTGATCCCATCATGGCGACATGACCGGGTAATGTCTGTGATTATGTTCGGCAAACGCTGCCCGGTAGGGCCGGGGGCGATTTGCGGATGGGCACCAAAGGGGTGCCCGGAAGGTCAGGACATAAAATCTCCGAAGTGGACTGTACCTCCCCATACCACAGCCCGCAAATGAAGGAAAAGAGCGGCGCACTGTTGAGGCTGACCTGTTCCGGCTCAGATCGCCTGCATCGGCGATTGGCGTTTTTCCCGGTAGAGCTTGTCCAGCCGCAAGGTCACGATGGCAAACACCACCCAGCTTGTGTGAAACACGAGACCTGCAAGCATTACGGTCCATCCGGGGATCGGGCCGATGGCGGCCCGGTGGAACACATAGGCAAGGCTGCTCAGCGGAACGGGATGAATGGCCAGTTTGCCGTAGTAGGCGACTGCCTGGATCGCCAGAATCCAGGAATAGTTGCTGCGCAGCCGCCGCCCTGCCGCCCTGACGAGAGAGATGTGATAATGCGGCATCTCATAGTCGTCGGCGAGCATGGTTGCCCAGCTCCCCTGCATGGGAACCTTTCGTCCGGCGAGAATTGGCGCAAAAAAATCTGTTTCTATCAGCCGGGCGCGGGCCCGGAACATATTGTAATAGCGATAGCGCCGGGCTTCGAAGATCAGAAAAACCGTCACCAGCAAACCGACCAGCACCATGGGCAGGGGCGAGGCATCCTTGTTGGAAAATGTCGCCGACAGGGCGATGCCAGTGGTGACCACGGCCCAGTTGGTGGTGTTGTCGAGGCGGGTACGCCAATGGGTGCTGCGAAACACCTCGGCGCGGTAAAGGTGAGCAAGCGCGGTGAGCGTGCCGGACTCCATGTCCTGCTTGGGCCAAACCTGTTCCTGATCCTTCTCCGGCATTATCCGTTCCTCGAAGGAGTTCCTAGCGAACAGAGTAATGCAGTTTCCCGGTAATGCCAGAGGGGCAAAATTGACCAGGTGAAACCTGAGGCAGGGAACGGGTCATATTGGCCTGAGAGCGGGATCTGCCGACATGCAGTCACGGTCCAAAGAAAGGGGCGGGACCTCCTTCTCCAGACGCCTTCGGAGACCGATAGCTGTTCCGAAAACCAGTAGCGCACTGATCCAGCGGCGCCCGGAAACACCTCTGGATCAGGAGATTATTTCTTCTTGTTCATGGCTGCGGCGAGGGCCGCGGCCAGTGCGTTATTGCCGCTGTCTCCGCCAGAGGATTTCGGGCCACTGCCGCCGCGCGGGCCGTTTCCGCGCGGGCCGTTGCCACCGCCGGGGCCTTTTCCGCCGGGGCCTCGGCCTGCCGGGGCACCCCGGAGCTGACCGCCGCGATCCTGGCTACCCCTGTCCTGGCTGCCGCGTTCGCGCTGGCCCTGATAGTCGGCCTGGGACTTCATGGTCATGGAGATGCGCTTGCGCGGAACATCCACCTCCAGGATCGTCACCTTCACGATATCGCCGGCCTTGACGACCTTGTGGGGATCATCAACGAAACGGTCGGCCAATTGGGAGACATGCACCAGTCCGTCCTGATGGACCCCGACATCGACGAAGGCACCGAAGTTGGTAACGTTGGTCACCGTACCTTCCAGTTTCATGCCCGGCTTCAGGTCGGAAATTTCCTCAATGCCGTCCTGAAGGGTGGCGGTCTTGAATTCGGGGCGCGGGTCGCGGCCGGGCTTTTCCAGTTCCGACAGGATGTCCTTCACTGTCGGCAGGCCGAACTTCTCGTCGGTGAATTCGGACGGTTCGAGGCCTTTCAGAAGTGATGCATCGCCCATGATCTGGCGCACGTCGCGGCCGCAGGCCTTCACGATCCGTTTGGCCAGCGGATAGGCTTCCGGGTGGACGGAGGAGGCGTCCAGCGGCTCCTTGCCTTCGTTGATGCGCAGGAAACCGGCACAAAGTTCAAACGCCTTTGCACCAAGGCGCGGCACGTCCTTGAGCTGGGTCCGGCTGTCGAACCGGCCGATGGCTTCACGGTGTTCGACCACGGCCTTCGCCAGACTGTCCGAAAGGCCGGAAATGCGTGACAGCAGGGCAGGCGAGGCGGTGTTGAGATCAACGCCGACAGCATTCACCGCATCTTCGACAACCGCATCCAGCGCACGGGCCAGCTTGGTCTGGTTGACGTCATGCTGATACTGACCGACGCCGATGGATTTCGGTTCGATCTTCACCAGTTCGGCAAGAGGGTCTTGCAGACGGCGGGCGATGGAGGCTGCACCGCGCAGCGAAACGTCGACGTCAGGCATTTCCTTCGCCGCCAGTTCCGAGGCTGAATAGACCGAGGCGCCAGCTTCGTTGACGATGACCTTGACCGGGCGCTGGGCGGCCGGGATGTCCGCAAGAACATCGCCTGCCAGCTTGTCGGTTTCACGGCTTGCGGTACCATTGCCGATGGCGATCAGACCGACCTTGTGTTTCGCGATCAGGGCAAGCAGGGCGGCGCGGGAGCCGGAAACATCATTGCGCGGCTGGAAGGGGTAGATGGTAGCCGTGTCGACCAGCTTGCCCGTCGCATCGACAACGGCAACCTTCACGCCGGTCCGGATACCCGGATCGAGACCAAGCGTCGTTCTGGAGCCGGCGGGGGCTGCCAACAGCAGATCCTTGAGGTTGCGGGCAAACACCTGGATGGCTTCTTCTTCCGCCTTGTCGCGCAGAACGCCCATCAGGTCGAGTTCAAGGTGCAGGGCGAGCTTCACCTTCCAGGCAAAGCGGGCGGCTTCCATCAGCCACTTGTCGGCGGCCCTGCCCCGGTCGGCGATGCCATAGGTGTCGGCAACCATCTTCACGGCGGGCAGCACGGGAGAGACATCGTCCGCATCGACCGTCAGGTCGACGGACAGGATGCCTTCGTTGCGGCCGCGGAACAGCGCGAGCGCACGGTGGCTGGGGATCTTGGACCATTGTTCGGAATAGTCGAAGTAGTCGGCGAATTTCGCCCCCTTTTCCGCCATGCCGTCGATGAGTTTCGATTGAACGACCCCGCGTTCCTCGACATGGCGGCGCAAGCGGCCGACCAGATCGGCATTTTCGGCAAATCGCTCCATCAGGATCTGGCGGGCCCCGTCCAGCGCCGCCTTGGTGTCGGCAACGCCCTTGCCTTCATCGACGAAGGCAGCAGCTTCAGCTTCGGGATCCCGGGACGGGTCGTCCAGAAGCGTGTCCGCCAACGGTTCCAGACCGGCTTCGCGGGCAATCTGCGCCTTGGTGCGGCGCTTTTTCTTGAACGGCAGATAGATGTCCTCAAGCTGGGACTTGGTATCGGCCGCCTGGATGCTGGCAACAAGATCGTCTGTGAGCTTGCCCTGCTCCTCGATGGATTTGGTGATGGCTGCGCGGCGATCTTCCATTTCGCGCAGATAGATCAGCCGCTCTTCCAGCTTGCGAAGCTGGGTGTCATCCAGCCCGCCGGTGGCTTCCTTCCGGTAACGGGCGATGAAAGGCACCGTGGAGCCTTCGTCCAGCATCTGGACGGCCGCATTCACCTGTCCGGCCTTGCAGCCGATTTCATCCGCGATCCTCTGCGCGATGCGCAGGGCAGTCTGGGCGGACAGGGCGCTCTGGGCCCCCTTGGAAGTGGAGGCGGCCGGGTCGGTCATCGTTACGCTTGCCATTTGCGAAAGGTACTTTCCGTCGAAAAAACTGAGCCGCAGACGATAAGCCTCCACAATCGGGCGGAAAAGGGACAAGAGGGCTCCGTCCACTGTGAAATGCCCGCTTCGCGCCATTCGGCAAGCACGGGATCAACCCTTCTCACGCCCCGGGATTTCCCGGCTTCAGGGCAGGTATTGAAAAGAGACGGATTTGAGATACACTCTTAGGTTGAGTGTAGGGTGGTTGCTGTACGGATAGCAATAAATTGCGTATTCTACGTTCGAAACGAGCAGGTATTCTTTGAACACGATATCGTGGTTGGTTGGCAGTGTGCATGTTTTTACAAAAATGCATGACCTGCCGGAGCTCGGGTTTCTCGAGCTTTAATAACCAGATAACACGGTTTGTTATGAGGAGTGCAGACCGATGGCACGCGGACGGCCAAGAAAAGTAAATACCAAAGACGCTCTTCATTCCGTGATGATCGCTTTTTGGCAGAACGGCTATACCGGGACCTCGATGACCGACCTCGCCGAAGCGTCGGGCATGGCCAAACCGGGCCTTTACGCTGCATTCGGCGACAAGGAAGCACTGTTTGAAAAAGCGCTGATGCACTATTTCGAGACCTATGGCGGGCCGGTTTTCGACAAGTTGAAACGGGCCGAAAAACACGTGGTCGAGGACTTTCGGGATTTCCTCGGCGCGGTCGCGGACCTGACGCTGGACAAGGAAACGCCTGCAGGATGCTTCCTGGTCAATGCCCTTGTCGACTGCACCTATGGCGCACAGCGGCATCAGGAGGTTGTCCTGAACCTGCGGGCGGCCCGGTTCAAGGCCATCAGGGACCGGCTCCTGAAGGCGCTTGCAGCCGGCGAGATACCCGAAGACACGGATATCGATCGCACGGCGACCTTCATCGACGGACAGTTTTCAGCGATTGCCCTGCTCGGGCGCAGCGGCAGCACCGAAAACGATCTGAAGACCTTTGTCGAAACAGGTCTTCAGGCTCTTCCGGGAAACGACGGCGTGCAGGAGTATTCCGGCGTTCCAGCGAACGCGCCTATCTTACGACAGTGATCTGCTCGGCAGCACGGGTGACCGCGGTATAGAGCCAGCGGCCCTTGTGCTCGCGGAAGGCCCAGCTTTCATCGAAGAGCACCACATTGTCCCACTGCGAGCCCTGAGCCTTGTGCACGGTCAGGGCGTAGCCGTAGTCGAATTCGTCCGCCTTGCGCCGGATGGCGTAGGGAATGCTTTCCGCACCATCTTCGAACATCGCCGGCAATACCTTCACCTTGACGGCGTTTCTCGATAGCTCGTCTTCGGACACGACGTCGAAGCGCAATGTGTTGCCGCGCGGTGGCCGCAGGCGTTTCACCGTCCACAGGCCGCCGTTCAATAGCCCCTTGGTCTTGTCGTTCCTGAGGCACACCAGCTTGTCACCGACAGCGGGCATGGGGGTGGAGAAATCCTTCAGCTCGCGAATGCGGGCGTTATAGAGCCGGCGCGTCTTGTTGGTGCCGACCAGCACCTGATCGGCGGCAAGGATCTGGTCCTTGTCGATGTCGCGCCGATGAATCACCCGGCTCTCGCCGAAGGTACCGTAATCGAGCTGGCCGCCGTCGCGAATCGTCATCGACATGCGCACGATCGGATTGTCCTGCGCCTGCCGGTGAACCTCTGTCAGCAACACGTCGGGCTCTGCTTCGGTGAAAAAGCCGCCGCCCTTGACCGGAGGCAACTGAGCCGGGTCGCCGAGCACAAGAACGGGCGTGCCGAAAGACAGGAGGTCCTTGCCCAGGTCTTCGTCCACCATGGAGCATTCGTCGATGACGATCAGGCTCGCCGTTGCGGCCTGGCTGTCCCGCTTGATGGCGAACTGCGGACCATTGTCGTCCTCATCGTCGTCGAGATCTTCTTCTTCCTTGGCCGAGCGCGGGCGGTAGATCAGCGAATGGATCGTGCCTGCATCCTCGCAGCCTTTCTGGCGCAGCACATGCGCTGCCTTGCCGGTGAAGGCGCCGAAACAGACATCGCCGTCGATGCCTTCCGCCAGATGCCGGGCCAAGGTGGTCTTGCCCGTGCCGGCAAAGCCAAACAGGCGGAACACCTGCCGGTCGCCGCGCTTCAGCCAGGCAGCGGCTTCTTTCAGGGCTTCGTCTTGTTGCGGGGACCAGGCCACGAAAATGCTCCTTCAGGATTAGACTCGGTTGCTTACCCCGAAACGGGCGATTCGACCACGGCGGAAATCGACAGGTCTGTCTCCTGGTGGATTTGCTCGTGGTTGCCGAATGGCAAGGTCGTCAAGCGCTGACCGAGAAGTGCCATCTTGGGCGGCAATCTATTGTCGGCCCAAGCCTCAATCTCAGCCTCATCCTTCGAGACGCGTACTTTCGTACGCTCCTCAGGATGAGGTGTACGTGGTTGAAGGGCGCGAGTGAGGTTCCTACCCCAGCACCGAGAATGAACTTTCCTTCGTCAGCGCGCGCTTGCGGGAGAATGTGGCCGTGTTGAGCGTGTGGGCAACATGCTGCAGCTTGAATTGCAGCGGATGGGCGTCGTGGTCGTTGCCGGCTTCGCAGTAGCCGATCAGGTCGGCCATCAGGCGTCCGGCGACCGTTGCGTTCTTGAACTGGTTGCCGCTGGTGCCGATGGCCAGGTAATAGCCATCCACATTGGTCCGGTCGTAGATTGGCAACCAGTCGTCCGTGGCATCATAAAGCGCTGCCACACCAACCGGGTGCTGCGAGACGCCAAGTTCCGGCACACGCTGGGAGTAACGGTAGGCATAGGTGAGGCCGCGGTCGGTGAGGTCCATCGCGAAATCGTCGGGATCTTCTTCAAGATGCGGATCACAGGCCGGATTCTGGCTGCCGATCATCAACTGGCCGCCACCGCCAGGCTTGACGTAGACCGAGATGTCATTGTCGGAAACCACAAGGCCTTCGCGGGAATAGTTGAGGCTTTCCGGCGGCGCGATCTGGACCACCTCCTGCCGCAATGGACGGTGGCCGATCTTCAGCCCTGTCTCCCCTTCCAGAAGGCCATTCACCTTGCCGGAATGCGGACCGGCCACATTGATGACGATTCCTGCGGGAATGTGTTCACCGCTATCGCAGGCCACACCAGTGACACGGTTGTTCTCCACCGGGATCTTGACGACCTTGGTCTTGAAACGAAACTCGGCCCCAAGCTTCGCAGCCGCGTCCTTTAGATTGCGCGCGGCTATCTGCGGGTCGTCCACATATCCACCTGCTGGAAAAAAGACACCGCCCTGAAGCGAACCGCCGGTCGGCATACCGAAGTCGTCGTTATCCATGGTTTTCGCCGGAGCGAAGCAGTCCAGATTGTAGCCCGGAAGTTCCCGCGTAATGCGGTCGGCCGACCAGTGTTCATAGGGAATGCCGAGCGCGTCGGCATGTTCCAGAACATGCTTCTGATAATTATCGGACGCCGTTTTCATCACCAGGGTTCCGGTCTCGATGAAACGGGCCAGACCGTCCGTTTCCTCCGTGTCCAGATAGGCCTGCCAGTTCTTCCAGTCGTGATAGCCCTCCAGCGCCATGGCCGTGCCATCGCGGGTGGAATAGTAAGTGCGGATCACCGCGGCCGAACTGGAGGTAGAACCATAGCCAGCGGCCGGCAAGGCGTCGACGTTCAATGTTTTGTAACCCTTGCGGGTCAGCGAGAGTGCGATGGCGCAGCCGATGATGCCGGCGCCGATGATAATGACGTCGTAACGGTGCGGCGTATGGTGCGATTCTGGCATGGCTGTCCTTCTTTCCGGCATTCGGCCAACAACAGGGGACAGCCCCATTTTTGTCTAGCGGCAAAACCGCCACTTGATGTTCCGATCCGGTCATCCGCCTTATCGAAAAGGCTACATTTGCGAATAAAAATCATCATATGGTTATAAAATTTAACATGCTGATGAATTTGCGAAATATCGCAGAATTTGTTCTCAAGTCTCAAATTGTTCTGAACTCGGCCTGCTCGCATAGTTGACCCGTTCCTTCGGTTTGCGCCGATTTTTCAAACATTTGGAGACTTCCTTGCCGCGAGTGACATTCTGCGAGTGGCCGACGCTGGCCCTTATTCTGGCCAGCTCGTCGGCATGGATTCTGGTGATTGGACTTTATTCCGAGCTTGGGCCATTGGTGGTCTGTCCGTTGGCGGCGATCCTGGTGACGCTGCAATCCTCCCTGCAGCATGAAGTGCTGCACGGGCACCCGACGCGCAGTCCCGCGCTCAACGAAGCGCTGGTTTATTGCTCGTTCGGCCTGTGTGTGCCGTATCGCCGTTTCAAGTCACTTCACCTGCGCCATCACAACAATGATCGCCTGACGGACCCCTATGACGATCCGGAGAGCTTCTATCTGGCCTGGGCAGACTGGCAGAAGCTGCCGCGTGCGATCCAACTGGTGCTGACGATCAACAACACGCTCATCGGCAGGTTGCTGATCGGCCCGGCGGTTTCCGTGGCCGGTTTCGTCGGGGCTGAAATCCGGATGATGATGGCCGGGGACAGGGTGGTCATGCGGGCCTGGGCGCATCATGCCGCCGGTTTGGTGCCGGTGGTTCTCTATGTCACGCTGGTTGGCGGCATGCCGTTCTGGCTTTACATCGTCGCTGTTGCCTATCCGGGGATGAGCCTCTTGATGCTGCGCACCTATGCGGAACACCGCGCACATGAACAGGCGGAAGCCCGATCCATCATCGTCGAGTTTTGCCCGGTGTTCTCGCTTCTGTTCTTGAACAATAATCTCCATGTCGTTCATCATGCCAATCCGCGTGCGCCCTGGTATCGTCTGCCGCATCTCTACCGCGCCGCCCGAACGCAATGGCACGAGCGGAACGGCGGTTATGTCTTTTCCAGCTATTTCCAGTTGGCCAGACATTACCTGTTCAAGGTCAAGGAGCCCGTTGTGCACCCGATCAAACACAATCAAACAAGTGGGTTTTCCGCCGCGGAAAAGGCGGTGTCTTGACCGGGAGATCTTTTCTCGCCGTTCGGCTGCCGATGTATGACTGGCCGGAAGTGCGTGCTGCGACCCGAGATCTTGAAAGCGCGCTTCAGGCCGCACTTTGCCAGACTCTGAACCTGACCGATGGTGACATCCGGCCGTGGCCGGCGGGACGCGACCTTGCTGACACCTGGACGGATCCGGGTCTTCTCCTGTCGCAAACCTGCGGTTATCCGCTGACCCATGCACTCGCAGGCAAGGTCAGGCTGGTGGGGACACCTCATTACGATGCCGAAGGGTGTGATGGTCCACGCTATTGCAGCCAGCTGATCGTACAGCGGGACAGTGCCCATCAGACCCTGGCAGACCTGCGCGGGAAGCGAGCCGTCTTCAACGGTCCGGACAGCCAGTCGGGCATGAATGCCTTTCGGCACGCGGTGGCGCAGCTTGAAACCGGCGGAAGTTTCTTTTCAGAGGTGGGTGAGAGCGGCAGTCATCTGGCGTCGTTGAGGGCCGTCGCTGACGGCAAGGCCGACATCGCTTCGATCGACGCGGTCTGCTGGGCCTTGGTCTGCCGGGAGGTTCCCGACCTGGCGCAGCAACTTCGGCCGCTTGCCCGCACTGCATCTGCGCCCGGGTTGCCCCTGATCACCTCTCGCCGGTTCAGCGATACGCAACACGCGCTTATAACCGAGGCCGTCGCCGAGGTGTTTACCGCCCCTGAAACGCAACCAAGCCGCTGCCGTCTTGGTATCAAGGGCTTCTCGAACCTGTCTTCTGACGATTACGCGGTGATCTTGAAAATGGAAGCCGAGGCTGCCGGCCACGATTATCCCGTGCTGGCCTGACAGCAGCCTTGCCGCATTAACCATAAATACCGTTTCACGGGAGAAACCCGCAGAGGCTCTGGCGCAAAAGTTAACGAGCGGTTACGATTCATGGTAAATGAAGCGTTAACAGCGAGACGTGTCATGAATTCGTTCTGCAAAACCCTGTTGGCCGCAGCCGGCCTGAGCATCACCCTTGGAGCCGCAGCACAGGCCGAAAGCGGCACGACGCGCATCGTCCACAACGAGCCCTATGGCGCCATCGTCACCAAGGAAGCCGGTGTTCTGGTCTTCCGCGGCCTGCCGCCGACTCGTAAGGTGATCGTCAATCCGGACGGCAAGACGCCACTGGAACTGAAACAGACCGAAGTGACCGAAACCAACGTGATGGTTTTTGCCGATCAGAGCGATTACGTGCGTGCCCTCGGGCCGAAGATCATCCGGTTGAAGTAAAGGCCGAGAGCCGGTCTGCTGGTGTGTTCTGATAAGCCGACTGGCTTCTGCCATCGGTTTGCTTAGGTGGCATGATAATCTGCCAGTCCCCACCAAACTGCTCATCCTGAGGAGGGCTGAAAGCCCATCTCGAAAGATGGGCAAATTGCGCTGGCGTTTGCCGCCCATCCTTCGAGACGGCGCTTGGCACCTCCTCAGGATGAGGCCGTGGGGAGCGGAGTTCAGATTGAGATGAGGACAGGACGGCGCGCATCCTGGTCGGGTGAGCGTGTTCCCGGTTTTAAGCTGTTGAGCCGTTAGGCTTGCGCCACGCAGGTCTTGAGCGGGCGAAGGACCGGTTTATCCGAACGTTCCCGCCCGCATCCATCTTTCGACACTCGATAGTGCCCATCCAAGACCACCGCTTCATCCTGAGGAGCGCGCTTGCGCGCGTCTCGAAGGATGGGCCGCTTGCTCCGGAGGTCGCCACCCATCCTTATCTGTTGAGATTGGCTTCGAGACGCCGCCAAGGCGTCTCCTCAGAAGGAGATCGTGAGGACGAGGTTCGGGACGTCTCGGGCAATGTTGGATTGTCCCAAGCACGTAGATCATTGACAGACTTCAGCCTGTGTTCCGGCAGGATGTACCCCGGGGCGGAGTGAGGCAGGGTGGGGTTGCCCGGCCAGACCAAACCCTCACATGCGCATGCGTTCGGCTTTCGGGTCGAACAGCGGCTCGCTGATGATGGTGGCCTTGCGGCGCTCGCCGAGGATCTCGATCTCGAAAGCGCCTTCCTGCGTGTTTGTTGCCAGGTTTGCCGGAATGTAGCCTTGGGCAAGGGATTTGCGCAGGTAGTGGGCATAGCCGCCGGAGGTCACCCAGCCGATCACCTTGCCGTCGTGCCAGACGGGTTCGTCGCCCATGACGTCGGCGTCCGAAGCGTCGACCACGAAGCTGACACGCAGGCGCTTCGGCCCTTCATCGAATTCTTTCTGGGCTGCGTCCTTGCCGATGAAGGCGTCCTTGGACAGTTTCACGAAACGGCCGAGATCGGCTTCGAATGGACCGTAGATCGGGCGGAATTCGCGGAACCAGGTGCCGAAGTTCTTTTCCAGCCTGAGGCAGAGCAGGGCGCGCATGCCGAAGTTGACGATGTTGAACTCGGCCCCGGCTGCCATCAGGGCATCATAGACCTGGCGCTGATACTCCGGTGCCATCCAGATCTCGTAGCCGAGGTCGCCCGTGTAGGTGATGCGGTTGACCTTGCAGGGTGCATTGGCAACATCCATTTCGCGGAAGTCCATGAAGCGGAAGGCTTCGCCCGAGACATCCTCGCCGGTGATCTTCTCCAGAACCTTGCGTGAATTCGGGCCGGCGATGGACAGACCAACCCAGCCGAGATTGATCGCACGGATCGTTACCGAGCCATCTTCTGGCAGGTGCTTTTCGAACCAGCGCATGTGATAGATCTCTGCCTGGGACGAGCCCCACATGTAGAACGTCTGCTCGGTGGCGCGGGCGATGGTGAAATCGCCGATCAGCTTGCCGTTCTCGTTCAGCATCGGCGTCAGAACGATGCGGCCGATCTTCGGCATGGTGTTGGTCATCAAAAGCGACAGGAAGCTTTCCGCGCCTGGCCCGGTAATCTCGTATTTGGCGAAGTTGGCGGTTTCCGTCACGCCCACGCTCTCGCGCACGGCCCGGCACTCGGCGCCGATGTGCTCAAAATCGTTGGAGCGGTGGTAGGAGACGATGTCCCTGGCTTCCACGCCGTCCGGAGCGAACCACAGCGGTGTTTCCAGGCCCCAGCTGTCGCCCATGACGGCGCCTTGCGCCAGCATGCGGTCGTAAAGCGGTGTGGTCTGATGCGGTCGGCCTGCCGGCAGTTCCTCGTTCGGGAACCGGATCCGGAAGCGGCGGCGATAGTTTTCCTGAACCTTGGCATTGGTGTAGGAGAGGGTTGCCCAGGTGCCGTAGCGGGCAACATCCATGCCCCAGATGTCGTAGCCGGGGTCGCCGTTGATCATCCAGTTGGCCAGCGTCAGGCCGACGCCGCCGCCCTGGCTGAACCCGGCCATGACACCGCAGGCGACCCAGTAGTTCCGAAGCCCGCGCACCGGACCGACCAGCGGGTTGCCGTCCGGGGCGAAGGTGAAGGGCCCGTTGATGATCTGCTTGATACCGGCATTCTGGAGCGCCGGGAAATGCTCGAAGCCGACTTCCAGTTCAGGTGCGATCCGGTCGAGATCAGGTGCCAGCAGTTCATGTCCGAAGTCCCAGGGGGTCTGGCGCGGGCTCCACGGTCGGCAGTTCTGCTCGTAGGTGCCGAGCAGCACGCCCTTGCCTTCCTGGCGGGTGTAGATCTCGCCGCCGAAATCCAGCACGCCGATCAGTTCCTTGCCGGTGGCTTCGTTGTGTGAGGTCACTTCCTCCATCTCGTCGGTCAGGAGGTACATGTGCTCCATGGCGAGCACCGGTAACTCCAAACCGACCATACGCCCGCATTCGCGCGCCCACAGACCTCCGGCGTTGACCACGTGCTCGGCGTGGATCGTGCCCTTGTTGGTGATGACATCCCAGGTGCCATCCGGCGTTTGAACCAGGTCTTCCACCTTGGTGTGGCGCAGCACGGTCGCGCCGTTGACGCGGGCGGCCTTGGCATAGGCATGGGTGGTACCGGAGGGGTCAAGATGGCCTTCAATCGGGTCCCAGAGCGCGCCGATGAAATGTTTCTCGTCCAGAAGCGGGAACATCTTCTTGGCTTCGGAAACGGAAATCAGCTCCAGATCCATGCCGAGATAGCGGCCTTTGGCCTGGGCCAGACGCAGGAAGTCCATGCGCTCGGGCGTGTCGGCCAGCATCACGCCGCCGGTGAGGTGCAGGCTGCAGGACTGGCCGGAAATTTCCTCCAGCTCCTTGTAGAGATCGACGGTGTAGCTTTGCAGCTGGGCGACGTTCGGATCCCCGTTGAGGGTGTGGAAACCGCCGGCCGCGTGCCAGGAGGAGCCTGAGGTCAGTTCGTCACGTTCGATCAGCGTCACGTCTTTCCAGCCGAGCTTGGTCAGGTGATACAGAACGCTGCAGCCGACAACGCCACCGCCAATGACAACAACCTGAGTGTGGGTATTCATGCAATCTGCTCCGGAAGCGCCTGCTCTTGCACGGCAGGCCGTGTTCAATCGTTGGACATGAAATGATCAGAAGTCGGTGGGGGCGCCGCCCTCGGCCTTTCGCCTCTCGACAAAGGCGGTGATTTCCTCGTCGATAGCCGGATCAAGCGGGGGCTGCTCATAGGCTTCCAGTGCCTTCTTGTAGAGACTGTTCGCCTTGTCGTAAGCGGTCGGGCTGCCGGCCTCTGCCCAGGTCTCGTAATTGCGCCAGTCGGAAACGATGGGGGCGTAGAAAGCGTCCTTGTAGCGGTCCTGGGTGTGCTGGGTGCCGAAGAAGTGGCCGGCTGGCCCGACTTCGCGGATCGCATCGACGGCAAGGGCTGCTTCAGAGACGTCGAGCGGCGTCAGGTATTCGGCGATCTTCTGCAGCAGGTCGATGTCGGTGATGAATTTCTCGAAACCGGCGCTCAATCCGCCTTCCAGCCAGCCGGCGGCATGTTTGATGATATGTGCGCCGCCGTTGATCGCGCCCCATTCCGACAGCGTGGTTTCCAGCGCCGCCTGATAGTCGACGGTGTTGGCCGCGCATACGCCGGACGAGCGATAGGGAAGATGATAGCGCCGGGCGAGCTGGCCGCCGACGATTGCCGCCTTCATGTATTCCGGCGTGCCGAAGGCAGGCGCGCCGGATTTCATATCGACGTTGGAGGTAAAGCCGCCATAGACCACCGGCGCGCCGGGCCGCACAAGCTGGGAGAAGGCGATCCCTGCGAGGGCTTCCGCGTTCTGCAGGGTCAGTGCACCTGACACCGTGACGGGGGCCATGGCCCCGGCAAGGGTGAAGGGCGTGACGATGGAGACCTGACCGGCCTTGGCCATTTCGATCAGGCCCTGCAGCATCGGCGTGTCGAGCCTCAGCGGCGAGGAGGTGTTGATGACCGTTGCCACGCAGGGGGTCTCGATGAATTCCTCCCGCGTGAGGCCGTAGCCGATCCGGGTCAGTTCCAGTCCGTCGAGGTTGCGCTCTTTGCCGAGTGAATAGATGTGAAAGACCTTGTCGGTCAGCCGAAGCATGTCGGCAACGCAGTCGAGGTGGCGCACGGAAGCGTGGATATCGACCGGTTCGACCGGATAGCCCATGACGCAGTGAATGATGTTGAAGAACTGGGCAAGCTTCAGGAAGTTGCGATAGTCCTCCTGGTTGCCGGGGCGACGGCCGTGGTCGCGGTCGACGGCGTTGGGCGCACTGGCCACGCAGGAAAAGGCAAGGGCATTGCCGCCCACCTGCAAGTCATGTGCCCGGTTGCGGGCTCGGATCGTGAACTCGGAGGGAGCCTTGGCGACAAGCTCTTCCACCATGGCCCGGTCCATGCGCACACGATCCGTCCCTGGCGTGATGTCGGCCCCGGCGTCTTTCAGGATTTGCCTCGCCTCCTCGTGCAGGAAGTCGATCCCGATCTCTTCCAGAACGCGCATGGATGCGTCGTGGATCGCTTCCAGTTCGTCAGCGGAAACGGCTTCCAGCGGCTTGAAGATATGCCGGGGCTGCTTGAACGGCTTTTGCGGAAAGAGATCCGGTCCGGCCTTTTCGCCGCCCCTGCGCCGCCGTCCGCGCCGTGCCGGAGCCGTCTCGGCAAGCGCGGCCGTTTCGATGTCATGGGTCATGTCGTCCGCCACTGTTGCAGAAAGCCGGAATGCGGTCCGGTGCCATTTCATTCGACGTTACTTGAGACGGCGCTTTCGGCGGGCAGTCTCAGAACGACGGCCAGTGCTACAACTCCGACATCGGCGATCGGTGTCTGGCTCATCAGGCCTTGCGGACCAATCGGGGCTTGACGGCAAGGTCCTTCAAAGCGATCAGAACACAGAGACTTTTTATGGGGACCCTTCTTGCGCCTGTCGCTGTCGGATACAGACCTTCTGGCCTATTTGAAAACGCTGCTGCCGGTGAAGGCCTGGGGGACGGCGCGCCTGCGGCCGTTGCCGGTTGCCTATACCTCACGATTCTGGCGCCTCGACACGCCCGGGCGAAGCTATGTCATCAAGGAGTTCTTTCCCGAAAACGAGGACAACCCGCTTTATCCGACCTTGCCACGTCAGGAAGCCGATGCCCTTGCCGTGCTTTCCCGCCATGGCCTGTCGCCGGAGCTGGAAGCTTTCACCTACAGCCCGGTGAAAACGCCGCTTTTGATCTATGGCTATCCGACCCCTGTCGACAATGAGATTGATGTCGGTGAGGCCGCGGAGCTGATCGGGCGCTTTGCTGCCTTGAGCGAACCGGTGCCGGGGCACCAGACCGTTCCGGCCGGATATCATGAGGTGTTGGCGCGGGGCGATGCCATGCTGGGGCTCATTCCAATGAGCCGCAAGGCAGCCAACCTCAAACGCCTGCGCCCTGACGACAAGGCCGTTGAGCAACGCGAGATCAAGCGGTCGCTCGTTCACCGCAGTTTCTGTCTCGGTACGATCCAGGCAACCGGCGACGGCGCCCGGCTGATCGACTGGCAATTCGCCGGGCTTGGCGATCCGGTGGAGGATATCGCCTGTTTTGTCTCGCCGGGTCTTGCAACACTCTATGGCCTTCACCCGCTGGTCGCCCATGCGGAGGAGGTGTTCTTGACCCGCTATCCGGTTCAGGAAACGGTCGAGCATTTCCTGAAGGAGCGCGGCGCCTATCACTGGTGCCTGGCAGCCTATTGCCTGTTCCGGCATGAAACCCTGATGCATTCCAATGCCCCGGCAGCGCGGGCCTATGGCCGTGCGCTGGAAGAGGAAGTCGACCTGCTGCTGCGTTTGCGCGGCCGATGAGGGGCGTTCGCAGCGCTTGTAATCAATCTGTCATGGGAGAGCGCTAACGGGAGGCATGTCCATCCAGCTTGCTTCCGTTACCAAGTCCTTCGATGCCCATAAGGCGCTGAACAATGTGTCGCTTTCCATCGAGGACGGAACGTTTTTCGTGGTGCTCGGCCCCTCCGGCTGCGGCAAGTCGACCTTGCTGCGTGCCATTGCCGGACTGGAGCCTGTCGATGCAGGCGAGATCACGCTTGGCGGGCAGGCCGTTGCGCGCAAAGGCCTGCACCTGCCGCCCGAGCAGCGCCAGGTCGGCGTGGTGTTTCAGTCCTATGCGCTGTGGCCACACATGAATGTTGCCGCCAATGTCGCCTTTCCGCTGGAAACGGCAGGAGAGAAGCGGGGCAAGGTGGCTGCGCGTGTGGCGGAGTGTCTGGAAACGGTTGCCCTGACACCTTACAGCCAGCGCAAACCGGCAGAACTTTCGGGCGGTCAACGCCAGCGGGTGGCGCTGGCGCGGTGCCTGGCGCAGGGAGCCCGCACCGTCTTGATGGACGAACCGCTTGCCAATCTCGACCCGCATCTGCGCAGCGCGATGGAAGAGGAGCTGGCGGCGTTTCACAGGGCTAGCGGCGCAACGACCCTGTTCATCACCCATGACCAGCGCGAGGCGATGGCGCTTGCCGACAAGGTGGCGGTGATGTGGGACGGCAGCATCTTGCAGGTGGCGGATCCCGACACGCTTTATCGCCGGCCGAACTCGAACAAGGTTGCCGGTTTCATCGGCAGAAGCACTCTGGTTCCGGTGAATGTGTTGCGGGTTGAAAACGGCGTGGCACAGGTGCGTTTCGGCGAGATTGCCGCGGTCGTCGATTGTCCGGAACAAACTGTTCCGGGTGCCGCAACATTGCTGCTTCGGCCGGAGCATCTGGTGCTGGCAACAGGAGCATCCGGTTTCAAGGCCACGGTCGAGCGAACGATTTATCGAGGGGGTTATTGGGACGTCCTTGTCCGTCTCGACGGCCTTTCGCAGCCGCTTCTGATGATGCTTGACCGCAAGGCAGAACCGGGGGAGATCCTGCAGCTGACTGTTCAGCGGGGCTGGGTGCTGCCGAAGTGAGTCTTGCTCCTTGCTGCCATTCCGGGCAAAGCGCATTGCAGACCCGGGATCCAGTAGCCATAGGCACCGGGAAAGCGCCATATCTGCTGCGGCGTAGTGGATCGCGGTCCTGGCTATGCCAGAGCAGGATGACAAGAGCTTCGACTATCCTTCAATCTTTCCACGGGATAGTCCCGGCCGGTACCCGCTTCGCAAGCGCGTTCATTGCCAGCATGATGAAAACCGTTGCGGCCACCACAACAACCGACATGGCAGCGGCAAGGGTAGTGTATCCGCCGTCTTCGTAGTTGAAGATCGTGGTGCCGATGGTCTCGTTTCCGGTCGACCAGAGCAAGGCGGAGACCGTGACTTCATTGTAAGCAGTCAGGAACACCAGGATTGCCCCGGAGGCAGCCGCCGGGGCTGCGAGCGGGGTGAAGATCCGCGTCATGCGCCGGAAGAAACCGGCGCCGGCTACCCGAGCGGCATCCTCCAGCGAGCTGTCCATCTGCAGGAAGGCGGCGGCAACCGGTTTCAGGCCAACGGCCAGGAAGACGGAGACATAGGCAATCAGGATGATCCAGAGCGTGCCGTAGAGCGAGATGTTCAAAAGCGGCAGGGGCCGGATGAAGGCCAGGATAAAGGCAATCGACATCACCAGGCCGGGAACAGCAAAGGCGATTTCCGACTGTGTCAGCGCAAGGTTTGCCCAGTTCCGATGGGCCCGTTTCCGGTGAGCGAGGAAATAGGCCAGGAACAGGCTGACGAAGGCGATGGCAAGTGCGGCCGATCCTGCGATGATCGTGGAATTGGCGAAGGCGCGCAGTGTAACGGACTGGCGCCAGAGTATCTCGGTGAAGTTTTCGAAGGTCATGGTTTCAGCCGAAAGGGGCAGGCCGTAGGTGCGGACCAGCGAGGTTGCCAGCAGAGAGGCGGTCGGCAACAGCAGTACGAAGGCGACGAAAAGCCAGAGCGCCGCTTCGATGAAGGGACGCTTGCCGCCAAGCGAAATCGCCAGCGGGTCCTGCGGCAGGCCGATGAGGCTGGTGCGCATGCGCCGCTGCAGGACGCCTTGCAACAGAATGGCTGCAAGGGCAACGGCGGACAGAATGACCGAAATCACCGCCACATTAGGCAGCACATCCGGCCCGAAGCTTGCCAGCCTGCGCCAGACCAGAACGGGCAATGTGGTGTAACGCGCCGGAATGCCGATCAGCGCGTTGATGCCGAAGTTGCCAAGCGCTGCCACAAAGGCCAGAGCGAACCCGGCCAGCAGCGAGGGGGCCAGAAGCGGCAGGATGATCCGGCGCAGCATCAACAGGCTCCCGGCGCCGGAAACACGAGCTGCGTCCGACAGTTCGCGTGGGAATGACCTGAGCGCGGCGCGCACCAGCAGGAACACCAGCGGGCTGTGCTGCAGGGTCAGCAGCAGGACAAGGCCTTCGCGGGAATAAAGCGGATGCGTGGAGCCGAGTTCCGGTGCCAGCCCAAGCCAGCGCAGCACCGGGCTGCCCGGGCCAAGTGCCTGGATCCAGGCAATTGCCGTGACATGCGGCGGGATCATCATCGGCAGCAGGATCAGAAAGACCAGCAGGCCCTTGGCGCGAATATCGGTGAGGCCGATCAGGAGTGCGAGGAGGGTGCCGAGCGCGGTTGCGGCAACTGCAGACCAGAAGCTGCTCTCGATTGAGTGCCACAAGGCGCGCAAGACTGACCGGCTTTGCAACGCCTCCAGAAGCGGGCCGACGTTCAGTCCGTGCTCGCCTGTCAGTCCGGTCTTGAACAAGAGCAGCAACGGCAGGCCACAGATCAGCGTTGCGCCGAGAACGAGTGCGAGGAGGGTGGTCTTTTCGGAAAGCTTTGATAGCTGCACAGGGATTTACCGTTGCTTCCCGCCGTCATTCCGGACAAGTGCGGCGCAGCCGAGCGATGATCCGGAATCCAGACATGTTTCGCGCCGGAGGCGCGGCCAAATTCCAAACGGAAAAGTATTCGCTTTGCTCATGCTGATGTCTGGATTCCGAATCAGCATGCAGCCTTGCTGCATTTGTCCGGAATGACGTGAAAAGAATGGAAGGCCGCGCGGGAAACGAGTACCGCGCAGCCGAACTTGTTTTGCGTAGACAGCCTTAACCGCCGAAGATCTCGGAGAATTTCATCTTGTTGGCCTGGTCCTGTTTCAGGGCTTCGGCCGGATCGAACTTCATGAGCTTGATCTGGTCGCGGGCCGGGAAGCCTTCCGGGGCGGGCACGCCCGGGTGAGCCGGCAGATAGCCCTGGGAAGCGGCGAGCTTCTGACCGTCTTCGGAAATCAGGAAGTCGACAAATGCCTTGGCCGCATCCGGGTTCTGGGCGGTAGAGAGGATTGCGACCGGCTCGGTGACGGCGGAAACGCCTTCTTCCGGGAAGACGAACTCGACCGGAGCGCCTTTCAGCTTTTCGCGGATCGGCAGGAAGTCGACGACGAAGCCGTAGAGTTTCTCGCCACCGGCAATCGCCTTGTAGACACCGCCATTGCCACCCTGCGGGTTGGCGCCCTGGTCTGCGAGGCCTTCGTAATAGGCCCAGCCGAGATCCGGGTTAGAGGTCAGCGCGGTCATGTGGATGGTGGCGGCACCGGAGGTCAGCGGCGACGGCATGGCCAGCTTGTCCTTGGCTTCCGGCTTCAACAGATCCTTGTAGGACGTCGGCTTCATCGGTGCATTGGTGTTGTACATGATGCCGGTGGTGATCAGCTTGGTGGAGAAGTAGGTCTTGTCCTTGTCCATGATCGCCGGATCGTAGGCGGAAATATCGGCCGCCTCATGGGCCATCAGGCGGCCTTCCTGCTTCAGGCTTTCCATGGTCACCATGTCGGCGATCAGCAGCACGTCCGGCTTCGGTGCACCGGCTTCGAATTCGGCCAGCAGCTTCGCCATGATCTTGGTGGTGCCATCGCGCACCCATTCGACTTCAACACCGGGATGGGCGGCGGTGAAGGCGTCGACGGTTGCCTGGGCGTCGGCGTTCGGCTGCGAGGTGTAGAGCACGAGCTTGCCGGTAACATCTTCGGCGTAGGCGGAGGCGGATGCCGCGGCCAGAAGACCGGCTGCAAACAGAAGCTTTTTCATGTGACAGATCCTTTGCACAGAGCAGCAAAAGGGTTGCGGATGAAGATCGCCTATCAGCTCTACATGACAGTTTTATTCGGGTAGCCGGTATTTTTACGGGTAATTTAGCCGGCTAAATTGAATGCGCAGAGTATTGTTGTGGCTACCGGCGCTCCGTTGATGAGGCCGGTAGCCGGTTGCTTTTAAGGTCAGGCGTAGCTCGCGCAAGTGCCTTCCGAAACAAGTTCCAGCCCCTGGGTCTTGCCGGCAAGCGCTGCCGGCAGGCTGGTGACAGGTTCGAGATAAAGCGCGTAGGTGGAATGATGAACCGGCAGCACCTTGCCCGGCCGGAGCCGATCCACGAAGATGGCGGCATGACCTGCGCCCATGCTGATCTGCCCAAGAGGTCCTGAAGTGCCGACGCCGCCAAGATGGGGAATGAACACGTCCGGCGACCCGAAGCCTTCGAGCGCGTCGAGCACATTCGGCGTCGGGAAAGTGTCGCCGGTCCAATAGACCGACTTTGTCCAGTCGCCCTGACGTATCTCCAGCCAATAACCGTTGCCGGGACCAAGCAGGGCCGCAATCTCCGGGTTTTCCGAATGTTCGGCAGGCAGAGCGGTCAGTGTGAGAGTGACGTCACCCCTGGTGATCACGTGAGGTTTCATCCAGTCGGCCACCTGAACCTGCGTGAAGCCTTTTGCGGCAAGGCGTTCCCGGTCATGAGAGGGAACGAGAAACGGCATGTCCGGGGCAATTGCGCTTTCCGCCTTCTGGTCGAAATGATCTTCGTGCAAGTGGGACAGGACAACTTGATCCACTCTGGAAAGATCGACACCGCGAAACGGGGTCAGCCGTTCGTGCGGCACCACATCGGGTCCCTTGGCGAGGTCGAACATCTTGTTGGGATCTCCCATGCGGAACGCCTGCTTACCTTCGCCAAAGGCCGGGTCGGTCAGGAGGGTGAGGTCACCGCATTCGATCAGCATGGTTGCGCCGCCAAGCCAGGTGATGTCGAGCCGGGGAGACTTTGTGGTCTGTGCGGGGGCGGCCGAAACTCCGGTAAAGATTGCCGGAGCAGCCAGCGTCATGGTGCAAGCTGATTTCAGAAAACTGCGCCGTTTCATGGGATTGCCTCTTGGTGCCGTTGATGGTGCACAGGAGGTAGACCGATACTATTATTCAGTGTAGCTGTTTAAACGTGAACACTCTGGCTGAAATTATCGCTCAATGACAACGCTTGCACATCTGGAAACCTTTGTCGAAGTCGCCAGTCTTGGCAGTTTTGCCGCTGCCGCGCGTCAGCTTGATCTGCCGAGGTCGACGGTCACGGCTCGTATCAAGACATTGGAGGAGGAGCTGGGTGTTGCCTTGTTCCGGCGCACGACCAGGCAGGTGCGGCTGACGGTGGAGGGCGAGGCCTACCGGGAAAAGGTTCAGCCGGCTTTGCGGGCTCTGGAGGAGGCTGGCGAACAGCTGAAATCGGCGCAGGCACCGCAAGGGATCGTGCGTGTGTCCGTGCCGGTCGACCTGCCGCTGGATGTTCTGGCAGAGGCGATGGCCAGCTTCAACGAACGGTTTCCGGACGTTCAGATTGACGTGCATGTCAGTGATCGCCCTGTGGATCTGACCGCAGAGCGGTTCGACTTCGCCCTTCGCGGAAACCGGGTTGCATTGGAGAGTGTCATCGTCCGAAAGATTGCGTCCAGTCCCATGGTCCTTGTCGCCTGTCCGGATCTGTTGGAAGGGGCGACGTTCGACGACTTGCTGACGTCAGGACGGGTGATCGATCCTGCAGAAATTCTGATGCAGGCAGGCAAAGAGGGGGGCGTGCCTCTTTACAGGACGCGAAACCTGCAGCTTGCGCGAGCCCTTGTATTGAAAGGCAGTGTGGCGGGTATCTTGCCGAAATCGATGTGTGTCGAATCCCTGGCGGATGGGCATATCAGGAAGGCTCCGTGTCCGGTCGATCTGCCGGAGCTGCCGCTCTTTGCGGTCCTGCCGTCACGACGGTTCATCCCCAAGCGCGTTCGACTGCTGGTGGATCATCTGGCAAGTGCTTTCGGCTGATCGGATTTTACGCGATCTTGCCCCATCCAGACATTGCCGTTCAGCAGCTTGTCGGCTATCACCGCCCCACCAGACATTAATCGATTTATGAAAGGCATGTTCATGAGCTCAAACGGCGCGGCCGCGGAAATCGGCCTGATCGGTCTCGGTACCATGGGCGGCAACCTTGCGCTCAATATTGCCGAACATGGCTTTCAGATCGCGGTCTTCAACCGGACCACGGAAAAGACCGACCAGTTCATGGCAAAGGCCGGGGAACTTGCGCCGAAACTCGTGCCGACCAAGACGCTGGAAGAGTTCGTTGCCTCCATCAAGAGCCCGCGCGCGGTCATCCTGATGGTTCCGGCCGGTGACGCGGTCGATGCGCAGATCGAGGCCTTGCGGCCGCTGCTCGATGCCGGCGATCTCATCATCGATGCGGGCAATGCCAATTACCACGACACCAACCGCCGTGCGGCGGATGCTGCCGAGAAAGGCCCACGCTTCATGGGCATCGGCGTATCCGGCGGCGAGGAAGGCGCGCGCTTTGGTCCGTCCATCATGGGCGGCGGCGCGAAAGATGCCTGGGATCAGGTCGGACATATTCTGGAAGCTATCTCCGCCAAGCACGAAGAAACGCCCTGTGCGGCTTATCTCGGTGAAGCGGGTGCAGGTCATCTGGTCAAGACCGTCCACAACGGCATCGAATATGCCGACATGCAGATGATTGCCGAAGTCTACGGCGTCATGCGTGACGGTTTCGGCATGTCGGCGTCCGATATCGGCGATGTCTTCGAGAAGTGGAACGGCGGCATCCTGCAGTCCTACCTGATCGAGATTTCCGGCAAGGTTGCCAAGACGGCGGATCCGGACACCGGCAAGCCGATGCTCGACATCATCCTGGACAAGGCCGGCCAGAAAGGCACCGGCCGCTGGACCGCCATCGAAGCCTTGATGCTGGGCATGCCGGCGAGCGCCATCGAGGCGGCGGTTGCCGTGCGCAACATGTCGGCGCGGTATGAGGAACGCAAGGAAGGCGAAGCCGAATTCGGCGCGGCCCCGACCGGCATGGACCGCGAAGCGGTGACGATCGATGCGCTGGAAGCGGCGCTCGTTGCCGGCAAGATCATCTGTTACGCGCAGGGCTTCGGTCTGATCCTGGAAGCGGCCAAGCAATACGGCTGGGCAATGCCTCTACCGGAAATCGCCAGGATCTGGCGCAACGGCTGCATCATCCGCTCGTCCATGCTGAACGACATGGCGTCTGCACTTTCCGACAATGCCGAACGCAACCTGATGCTGGCGCCGTTCTTCTCATCAAAGCTGAAGCAAACCGAAGCAATGCTTCGCCAGGTCGTTGCCCAGTCCGCGTTGCACGGCTTGCCGGTGCCGGCGCTTTCGGCAGCGCTGTCCTATTTCGACATCATGCGCACCGGCCGGTCCACCGCGAATATGCTTCAGGGCCAGCGCGATTTCTTCGGCGCCCATGGGTTTGAGCGCACCGACAAGGCCGGTGGTGGATACCATGGCCCCTGGGCGATGGGGTGAGTTTCTGAAAGTGGCGGACGCCCGCTTTATTTGACTGGGAGTCATTCCGGAGAAGCGACTTGCATCGTACTTGTCCGGAATGACGGCGTCGGCGTTGAAGTTTTCACACTGTCCAAGCGTTTAGGCGCCAGGACTTTCAAGCGCTCAATCTGGAAGATTGGGCGCGCTTCTACTTGAAGACCTCTTCCAGCACTTCTTTTCTGTCTCTTCTGCGAAAGAGCCGCGGCAGCAGGTGGAACCACTGGTAATAGCCGAGAGCGGTGCAGAGCAGGGTCACGGGGGCGATAAACTCAACGGGTGTTATCAGGCCAAAAATGACGGCCGTCAGTCCTGCAACGGTTCCGAGAAAACCAAGCGGGAAAGTCAAAGCCGCAATGATCAGAATGAACGCGCTGGAGGCGACTTCTCTGATGAGCACGTCGTTCACCGCAAGCGCCAGAAATGTCCCGCCGACTGTGAAGCAGACAAGACAATAGACTGTTTTGGGAACGTTCATCCGATCAGGCCCCGCATTGCCAACATGTTCTCCATGCAGGCTTTTTGACGATTCTTCTGTTACTGCGCCAGCCCCAGCGCTGCCATGTTGGCGATCGATGCCGGCAGGCCGGCGTGGTCGCGCAGTTCGATGATCAGGCGCGGGTCACTGTCAAGCTTGGACAGCGCATCGAACACGGAGTGCCAGTTGATGGTGCCCTGCCCAAGCGTCCAGTGGCGGTCGGCGTAGCCGTCAGCGTCCTGCAGGTGGATGTGGCGCAGGCGGTTGCCGGCGACCTTGACGTAATAATCAACCGGCGGAGCGCCGGTCGTGCCGTGGGCATAATGCGCATGGCCGGTGTCGATCGAGATTTTCACCGCATCCGAACCGAAGCTCTCGGCCAGTTCGATCCGGGCAGAGGGGTCCTTGTCTTCGATATTCTCGATGACAAGTTCGCAGCCGATGTCTTCGGCGCGCTTGACCGCGTCCGTCATGGTCAGGTGGCAGAGTTCTATCTTGCGCCGGCGGCCATTTTCGTAATTGTCGAGGTTGTTGTAGTCCCACGTCGTGAAGGGGCTGTGCACCACCATGTGGGTGCCGCCCAGGGCCTCGCAGACCTCTAGCCCCTGTAGGAGGCGCTTGCGCACGATCTCGCGCACGTCGACATCCATGCTGTCCACGGTAAAGCCGAAGAAAGGGCCGTGGATGCCGACGCGGCCCTGATGGCCGTCGAGCAGTTTTTTGGCCTTTTCGACAATCGGCTTCCAGTCGCCGTTGAGAACTTCCGCCGGCCAGAAGTCCTGCAGCTCCAGATCCCGCGGTTTGTCCAGCATCAGCTGGCGATGGGTTTCCAGCGAAGAGACTGTCAGCGCAGCGCCGAGAATGGGTAGGTCGGTCATGAAACACCTTTGAAAAAGACGAAACGGTTGCCGCCTGATTAGAGGCTGATCCTTGACACTATTGCGACGGCCGGCAGATCAAATGTCAGTATCCACGTTGCCGGTCGACTGCCTGTGGAACCGTGCCGTCTTCAAAATACCGGCCGATGTTGTCGGCAACGATCCTGGAGGTAGAGCTGATGCCGGTTGGAGCGGTGATGTGCGGCAGGACCGTGACCTTGTCATGATCCCAAAGCGGACTTGATGGCGGCAGCGGCTCTTCATCGAAGACATCGAGAACGGCGTGGTCGAGTGGGCCGTTGTCGAGTGCGTTGATGAGAGCGGCGATGTCGATAATAGGGCCCCGGGCGAAGTTGATGATCGAGGCGCTTTTCTTGCAGGCGCTCAGTTCCTCCTGGCCGATCAGCCCGCGTGTTTCCTCCGTCAACGGCATCAGCAGGACGATGAAATCCGACTGGCCGAGCACCTCCAGAAGGCCGTCGCGGCCATGCCGGCAGACAATCCCCTCGATTGCTTTTTCGGACCGACTCCAGCCAAGCACGTTGAAGCCGTTGGCTTTCATCCGCAAGGCAGACGCTGCGCCGAGCTTGCCCAGGCCCAGGACGCCGACCGTGCGTTCCTGAGGGCTTTTGAGTTCATGATCCTGCCAGATCTTCTGGCGCTGCTGGGCCATGTACCGGGGCATGCCCCTGTGCAGGTAAAGCGTCCAGGCGAGAACGGCTTCCGACATGGTTTCAGCCATTTGCGGATCCGTGAGGCGGACGATCTGCGGGCCGTCCGCAGGAAGTTCGCTCATCAGGCGCTCCACGCCGGCCCACAGGCTTTGCACCCAGACCAGATTGGGAAGAGCTGCTACATTGGCCGGATCGGGATTGGCGACAATGGCAACGCGCGCTGCGGTGCGCTCCTCTTCCGTCAGGTCCTCAAACGGCTTGACGGCGGCGATACCGTCGAGAGCCTGCGGCAGGGCCGTCCTCCAGGTCTGGCGCTCATCGGGGCTGGCGGAAGATACGAAGGGGACAACTGGCCTCATGCGGCAAAAACCCCGGCTTCATCCGCAAAGCCTTTGATTTCGATGGGGTTGCCGGAAGGGTCCTTGAAAAACATGGTGCTCTGCTCGCCGGGTTGGCCCTCGAACCGGACGGTCGGGGCGATGACGAAGGCGAGGTTAGCGTCTGTCAATTTTTGTGCAAGCACCTTCCAGGTCTCCATGTCCAGGACCACGCCCAGATGCGGCATCGGCACCATGTGATCCCCAACCTTGCCTGTGTTGGTCGTTGCAAAAGGCTTGCCGAGATGGAGGGACACCTGATGGCCGAAGAAGTTGAAGTCGACCCAGGTATCCGTGCTGCGGCCTTCCTTGCAGCCAAGCAGGCCGCCGTAGAACGCACGGGCTTCGTCCAGATCGGTGACGTGGTAGGCAAGATGGAAACAGGGTTGCATCGCTCAGCTCCTTTGAAAACGGGTGTTGAGTAGCAGATCCGATCCAAAACATTTAAGATGTTTTTCTGCTTCTGAGCGAAGGAAAATATTTTGGATACCCGTTTTCTCGAAAGCCTGCTGGCGGTTGCCGAAACCGGCTCCATCGCGGCTGCGGCCCGTCAGCAGGGGCTAACGGCCGCTGCGGTCAGCCAGCGTATCCGTGTGCTGGAAGCCGAATTCGGAGCAGCGCTGTTGAACCGGACAGCGCACGCGGCCTTGCCGACCGAAACCTGCTTCCGGCTCTTGCCCGCGGCGCGCCGTCTGGTGCGCGACGCGGAACAGTTGATCAGCGGCATAGATGCCTCCGGGCTGAGTGGACCGTTCCGGCTGGGGGCTGTGTCGACGGCGCTATCGGACACGGTGCCTGCCGTCATTCAACACTTCCGGGTCAAGGCGCCTCAGGCCGTGCTGACAGTCCGGCCCGGGACGTCGGCCGATCTTTACGAAGGTCTGCGCAGCGGGGGACTGGACGCGGCCATCACGGTTGTCGCTCCCTTTGATTTGCCCAAGGACATCATCAGCCGAACGCTGGAGGTTCAAGCTGTCGTTCATGCCTTGCCGCCGGACCGTGACACATCTGTCAGTGCGGAAGACCTTCCCTGGATCGTCTACGACAGACAGTCGTGGGGTGGCCGCAAGTTATGGGCGGCGTTCGGCGGCCTGGTTGGCGAGGAGCACATTCTGTGCGAGCTCGATGCCCCTGAAACGATTGCACAGATGGTGTCTCACGGAGCTGGGCAGGCGATCCTGCCTGTCTGGCAGGGTTTGCGGACGCATGGGCCGGCGATGACCTTGAAAGATCTTCCGGGTGGCATGGGGCGCGAAATGGTTTTCTTGCGAAAATACGCTTGTGCCGCTCCGGTACTTGCGGACCTCGTGCACGAGGTGTTGCGTGAGCAGGTCGTCAAGTGATCTGCTGAAATAAAGCACCTTATAGTTGATATATTTGCATTTAAACACTTTTTAGGCGTGAGTGGATTCGTTTCGTCAGTAAGAAAATTATTCAACATGACGAATACCGGCACTAAAATGTCGTTTGCAGGCGTGGCTACGAAATTTGACGTATGATTGGTGCAAGAGTTGAGACTATACTGTTGTGCTAGTGGCTTCTTAATGCAATTGTATTGGCGGTTGGGCCTGAACTCGGTACAAATACCGGGTATGACCTTCTTCTCGACCTGAGAGGGTGGTCAGGCTTATTTCGAGCAAGAACATCGTATATGCGTCAAATGAAGGCAGAACTAATAATAGTTAATCTAAAAGCCTTCTCGGCTAACTTCTGTTCTCAGCTCGTTATTCTTTTCCATTGGGTACGCAGGACGGTGATTGCTTTCACGGAAGCTTTCGCGCGCCGCGTCCAATTCGATCTCAAGCAAACAGACTGCACAGGAGCACCCTCATGAAGAAGTTGTTTGTCTCGGTCGCCGCGACCGCCCTTATCGGCATGGCCTCGTCTGCCATGGCAGAAGAGTGCGGCACGGTCACCGTTGCGGAAATGAACTGGGCGTCGGCCGGCGCTATCGCGCAGATCGACAAGATCATTCTTGAAAATGGCTATGGCTGCGACGTCGAACTGGTCACCGGCGACACCATGCCGACCTTCACGTCCATGAGTTCCAAAGGAAAGCCGGATATGGCGCCGGAACTCTGGATCAACGCCGTGCGTGAACCGCTCGACAAGGCCGTCGCGGAAGGATCCCTGATCATCGGTGGCGAGATCCTGAACGAAGGCGGCGTCGAAGGCTTCTGGGTTCCGACCTATATCGCCGAAGAGCATGACATCTACACAGTGAAGGACGCCCTTGCGCATCCCGAACTGTTTCCTGGCGCAGAAGACGACAGCAAGGGTGCCTTCTTCACCTGCCCAACCGGCTGGAACTGCCGCATTACCACTGGAAACCTGTTCCGCGCGTATGGCTTCGACAAAGGTGGTTTCGAGCTGGTCGATCCGGGTTCCGCTGCCGGTCTCGATGGCTCACTCGCCAAGGCCAATGAGCGCAAGCAAGGCTGGCTCGGTTACTATTGGGCGCCGACCGCAATCCTCGGTAAGTACGACATGACCCTGCTCGACTTCGAAGTCCCGCACGACAAGGAAGAGTGGGACAAGTGCACCGTGATCGAGGACTGCCCGGATCCGAAGCCGAACTCCTGGGTGAAGTCTGAAGTCTTTACCGTTGTTACCGACGACTTCGCGAAGAAGGCTGGGCCGGCCATGGATTACATCAAGGGCCGCACCTGGGACAACCGGACGGCAGGCAAGGTTCTTGCCTGGATGACCGACAACCAGGCGACTAACGAAGACGGTGCCTACTACTTCCTCGAAAACTTCGAGGATGTATGGACCAAGTGGGTTAGCCCGGAAACGGCTGAAAAGGTCAAATCGGCACTCTGAGCCGGTTAATAAGTTGAAGGGCCGCTCCAGCAGGTGCGGCCCTTCTCATATGGGGCAAAAAGAATACCATCAGGATTGGTTAGATGGATTGGATTGAATTTCCCTCGTTGAGCAGGGGCACGTTGCGAGACATTCGCGTGACGGTCGACGGCACCGTTGATACTTTCCTGGGCGCTTATGGCGAAGCGATCGAACACGCGTTCGATCCCCTGAAAGATTTTCTCATCTGGCTGGAAGACCTGCTGATATCGTCGCCCTGGCCAATTGTGCTGGCTGTTCTTCTGGGAATCGTTTTCCTGTTGAGCCGCAGCTACAAGATCGTCGCCGGATCGCTATTTTCGCTCATTCTCATCGGCGTCTTCGGCATGTGGGAAGACACTATGAGAACGATTGCCATGGTTACGGTCTGTACCATGCTGGCTATTCTTTTGGGCATCCCGCTCGGCATCTTGATGTCGCGCTCGGAACGGGTCCAACGCTGGATCAATCCCATTCTGGACCTGATGCAGACAATGCCGAGCTTCGTCTATCTCATTCCGGTCGTGATGATATTCGGCATTGGTAAAGTTGCCGGCCTGATCGCGATCGTTGTCTATGCTATCCCACCGACCATACGGTTGACCAACCTTGGAATCCGGCTTGTCGATCAGGATGTCCTGGAGGCCGCCGATGCGTTTGGCTCCAGCCCATGGCAAAAACTGGTCAATGTTCAGTTGCCCCTGGCTCTGCCAACCATCATGGCGGGGATCAACCAGACCATCATGATGGCGCTGGCCATGGTTGTTGTCGCGGCTCTGATCGGCGTGAAAGGGCTTGGGCAACCTGTGCTGAACGCTATTGCAAACCAGTATTTCTTCATGGGGGTTCAGAACGGTCTGGCGATTGTGGCCATCGCAATCATTTTCGACCGGGCGACACAGGCATATGGAAAACGCCTTCAGAAGCATTCGGAGGTGCTCCATGGCTGAGGCAACAGGTATCGAGGTCAAGAACCTCTACAAGATCTTCGGCCCGAGCGGAGAGGAGATGGTGCAGAAGGTCAAGGACGGTATGTCCAAGACCGAGCTGAACGAGAAGTTCAACCATGTGCTTGGTCTGAACGACATCAACATCTCCATGCCGGGTGGCAAGATCCAGGTGGTGATGGGGCTATCGGGATCCGGTAAGTCCACGCTGATCCGGCACATCAACCGGCTGATCGATCCAACGGCGGGTGAAGTGCTCTACGGCAGTGAAGACGTCTGCAAGATGTCGCAGAAGGAACTTCGGGAATTCCGCCGGCACAAGACCGCGATGGTGTTCCAGAAGTTCGCTCTCCTGCCGCATCGCACCGTCATGAAGAATGCCGTCTACGGCCTGGAGATCCAGGGCGTGCCGGCCAAGGAAGCCGAGGAGCGTGCAGCCCGCTGGATCGCGCGGGTGGGACTAGAAGGCTTCGAGGATCATTATCCGAACCAGCTTTCCGGTGGCATGCAGCAGCGTGTGGGCCTTGCCCGCGCGCTGACAAATGATGCCGACATCCTGCTGATGGACGAGGCGTTCTCAGCACTCGATCCGCTGATCCGCATGGACATGCAGACCGTGCTTCTGGATCTTCAGGAAGAGCTGCAGAAGACCATCGTCTTCATCACCCACGACCTGGACGAGGCCCTGCGTCTCGGCGACAGGATCGCGGTGCTGCGCGACGGGGCGGTGATCCAGCAGGGAACCGGCCAGGACATCGTGCTGAAGCCTGCGGATGGGTACATCGCCGACTTCGTCAAGGAAGTGAACCGTGGCCGGGTGATCCTGGTCGATACGGTCATGGATACGTCCCGGACGCTGGAAAACGGACCTACAATCTCAAGCGGCATCCTGCTGGAAGAAGCCGCCCGGACCTTTGCCGACACGGGCGAGGGCGAGGCAAACATCGTCAACGAAGATGGCCGTCCGATCGGTGTGCTGAACGTGCATGACACGATCTACGCCATGGTGACACCCGCAACCCACTGAGTTGCAAGCCCCTGAAAACAATGAAAAACTCCGAAGCTTGCTTCGGTGTTTTTCATTACGCAGGCTGCAAGCTTCAGTCTCATGCTGAGGAGAGCTGCCAGGTCCGTCTCGAAGCATGGGCTGCTTTTATTTGACCGGAGGCAGCGGCTGGGCTTCGATCACAATGGTCTCGCTGGTCGCAACCTCGACGACGGCCGACTGAAAGATGTCGTTTTCCGACGGTCCGAGGCGCAGGTCCCAGGTGTTGAATTCGGGCATGATGCGCGGGATCGGCGCCGGGCGTTCCTCGATGATCCCGAAATGCTGTGGGGCCAGGCGGCCGATGTTGGCCAGCAGAAAGAAGTCCGCGATGCGGCTGTCGTAGCGTGCGCGCACGTGGTCGACCTTGCTGAGCAGCAGTTCCCTTTCGCCGTTGAGAACATCGAGCAGGGATCGCTGGCCGCTGTCGAATTCCACCTGCAGGCCCTTTACCGCGCGCTGGTTGGCATCAATCGCGCGCTTGACCGCCTTGACCTTGAGCCTTGATGCTGCCCGCTGCTTCATGGCGCGGACAACGTTTTCGCGGATGATCTGCTGGGTGTCGTCCAGTTCGTATTCCTGCTGGGCGGCGGTGTAGTTCGCGCGCTTGACGGCGGCAATGTTGCGGCCGCCGGTGAACAGGGGGGCGGTAACGCGCACGCCAAAGCGGAAGTCTTCTTCGTCCTCATTGCCGAGGTTGCCCCGGTAACCGCTCTGCCACTCGCTTTCCAGCGAGACGCGCGGCAGCATGTCGCCGACTGCCGCGCGCGCGGCATAGCGTGCTGCCCTTGCATCCGCTGTTGCGGCCCGGATCGAGGGGTTGTTCTGCAATGCGACGTTGATCGCATCATCCAGTCCGGCGGGCTCTATTGAGGAGGGAATGCCGGGCCAGCCGAGCTTGCCGGGTTTCTGTCCGGTCAGGCGCTCATAGGCTGCCTCGGAGGCTTCCAGATCGCCGGCTGCCTGGTCGGAATTCCCCTGTGCCTCGCCAAGGCGGGCAAGGGCCTGTTCGATATCGGTGCGGGTGGCGTCGCCGGACTTGTAGCGGGCCCTGGCGGCATTCACTTCCCGCTGCACCACATTGGTGTAGGCCCGCAGTTGGGACAGGATGGCCCGGTCGCGAACGACGCGCAGATAAGCATCGGCGGTGTTGAAAAGCAGCGTTTGCTCGGCGCCGATCAGTTGGTTGCGGCCCGAATTTGCTTCTTCATGTGCCTGGTTCAACCGGTTGACGCCGGCAAAGCCCTGAAACACGGTCTGGGACATGGACACACCCAGCTCGTGAAAGAACGATCTGTCGCTGTTGCCGCTGCGCTCACTGCGGAAGGCATTCTGTTCGCCGAGATACGTGCCGGTAACGGTGGGGAGAAATTCCGACCTCGCCGTCCAGACATCTTGGTTGATTGCTTCATACCGCGAGCGTTCCGCCTTCAGGCCCGGATTGGTGGCATAGGCGGCCCCCATGGCCTCCTCAAGCGACTGCGCGGATACCGGGGCGCCGGCGAAAAACAGGCTGACGAGCGACGCGCCCGCCAGAAGACTGGCAAGACGGGTTTTCAATCCGTGCATCAGTTTGGCAGGGGCAGGGAAAGTCGTCACAGTGGCACCACGATTGTTGTCTGCGCTCAAGGTAAAATTTTATAGTTAATCAAAGGTAAGTTGAGAGTAGAGATCATTAGTCATACTTTTCAGTAGTGACCTAAGGTAATATTTAAAGACGACTTACATTTTTTTATGACTCTCACCGTCTCAAGTCTATCGTTGCTGAATTCATGCCTGACATAATCGAATATCGACACCTGGCGTGATGTAATCTTGAATGAAATTTTTTTAACTGTCACAGAGGCGTGTTTTTTCCGGGTGGAGAGCCCTCTTCTTGCAGACATTTGGCCTGATGAAGGGTGTGTATTTGTTGCTTCGTTTTGACACCTTTGGCAACTACTGAAGTGCTGAAACTTTGATGGAAAAGGAGCGCCAGCTGAACCGTCGTCGTGGACGCGATTCTCTTCGGGCGGTCTGGCTGGGGAATTCGTAAACGATTGAGGTGACTTTATCGCTGTTCCCGGGGGGGAACGGCCCGGACAGAGCTGATTTGACGTGAGGGCGTGAGGACAGGTTCAGTTATTCCTGTAATTTTTGTCAGTATTTTTTCAGCCGGGAGAAAGCCGTAAATTCGCAGAAAATCTAGGAAATGCGCTGTCCGGCCGGGGCTGTGTGTTTACCAGGTGCCCTCACGGCAGGTGGATGCCTAAAATTCTACCGATTTTATTATCAATACGGCATTGAATTGCTTTCAAAAAAGGCCGGCCGCGCCGATGTGAATTGCTTTCGGCGCTCCTATGAGCCGCGCTTGTCTCGATGAAGAGGCGCGGCACAATGCAAACATTTTAAGACACGTCAGGAGAACGGGTGCATCCCGCAATGTCAACGAAAGCCAGATCCACCCGCGTCGACAACGCCTATGAGCGGCTGAAAACGGAGATCCTTAGCGGGCAATTGCCGCCCGGTTTTCAAGCGCCGGAACCCGACATCGCGACCCGGCTGGGCATGAGCCGGACGCCGGTTCGCGAAGCGCTGATCCGTCTGGAGGCAGATGGGCTGGTCGATCTCGTGCCGCGCCGTGGGGCGAAGGTCCTGCCGATTTCACGGCAGGATATCTGCGAGATCTATCAGATCCTTGCCGTGCTCGAGGCGCTTGCGGCCGATACTGCGTGCGGCAAGGCAGGCGATGAGGCTCTTGCCGAACTCAACTGTGTGCTCGACGGCGCTGACGACGCGCTCGAAGATCAGGATATCGAGGCCTGGGCGATTTGCGACGACAGGTTCCACAGGCTGGTTGCCAGGGCGAGCGGCAATTTGCGTCTGAGAGCCGAGATCGAGGGTTTTCTCGATCAGGTCTACCGAGCAAACCTCGTGTTGCTGCGTCTGAACAAGGCTCCGGCCTCAAACGCGGACGACCATCGCGTGATTGTCGAGGCGATCCGGGAAGGCAAGTCGGACGTCGCTGCGGAAGTGGCCCGGGCGCACCGTCTCAACGGATTGGCCCGGATGAAAGATCTGCTTCAGCACTGCGGTCTCAACCACGTCTGATTAACGCGATGCTGCGGGGGCCGGGCCCGTGGACTGGCCAATGATCAATTCGGCGTCCAGATGCAGGGAAACCGGTTTGGCGGCCGGGTTGGAAATCATGTTCAAAAGCAGTTCGGCGGCCTTTTCTCCGGCATAACGGACCGATGAGCGTGTGCAGGTGAAAATAGGCACTTCGCCGCTGTTGGGCAGGAAGGACAGGGCATCGTCATGCGTGATGATGGAGACGTCCTTGCCTGTCTTCAGCCCGCATTGACCGGCTGCGCGTGCGACGCCGATCGCCGATATCATGGATGAAATCAGAAAAGCGGTCGGCGGATTGTCGCTCTTCAGCATCTCCATCGCATTGTCGCAGCCGTAAGGTTCGGTCATGTCGGCGCTGCGCATTAGGTCAGGGTCCGGCGTCAGTCCCCGTGCCGCCAATGCTTCCTCGAAGCCGCGCCGGCGGCGACTGGCAAAATCCATGTGTTCCAGGCCGTTCAGCAGCGCGATCCGGGTGTGGCCGAGGTCCAGAAGCAGGTTGGTGGCGCGTTCGAATGCGCGCCTGTTGTTCATGTCGATCCACGAGGTCTCCTGCTCGGCGCCGGGAATGCGGCCGTGAACGACGAAGGGAAGGTTGAGCTCTTTCAGAAGCTTGTGCCGGTGCTCGTTATTTGCAGGACCGTGAATGATCACGCCGTCCGCTTTCTTGCGCGAGGCGATCTGCCGGTAAGCGTCTTCTTCCTTCTCGTCATCGACGACGGAAATGATCATGTCGTAGCCGTGACGGGAATAGGTCTCCCCGGCGCCTGCGATGAACTCCAGGAAGATGGGGTTCATCATCTCGTGAATTGAGCGGGGTATGACGTGGCCAATCGCCATTGCGCGGCCGGTCGCAAGCCGCCGTGCCTGGCTATTGGGCGCATAGCCGAGCTTTGCGGCCATTTCGCTCACCCGTTTGCGGGTTTCCTCGCTGACTTCGGGATAGCCGTTAAGCGCGCGGCTGACTGTGGTCTGAGACAGGTTCAGCCGTTGCGACAGTTCTTTCAGGTTTACGCCATTGCTCATTCAGGCCCAAAACGCTTTGAAAGCGCCCTCCCAACAGGCTGTTATTGAAATGCAACATTAATTCGCGAGCTGCACGCTTGACAAGACCGAAGCCTGAAGACATGGTTAGGGCCAAATCCAAAGCGGTTTGGATAAGGGGTTCTGGTAGAATTGCCGACCCGGTGAGACGGGTGGGTATTGCTGCAAGGTGGTAAGGTGTGCCACCTTGAGTGGAGTGTTCCGGAATAGGGACAATCTGGGAGGACAGATATGAAATTACGTTTGAAAGCCTGCACGGCTGGTCTTGCGCTGGCTATTGGCCTTTGCGCGGGCGCCGCGTCCGCGGCTGATCTGAAATTCGCTCCGGGCGAAGGTCCCTTCAACTGGGACAGCTACAACGAGTGGGCAAAGAGCGCGCCTGACCTGAAGGGCCAGACGGTGACGATCGCAGGTCCCTGGCTGCAGCCGGAAGACGGTTTTTTCCGCAATGTGCTTGCCTATTTCACCGAAGCCACCGGTGCTGAAGTCATCTACACGGGTTCCGATTCCTTCGAGCAGCAGATCGTGATCGACGCCGAAGCCGGCGCTGCTCCGAACATTGCCGTTTTCCCGCAGCCTGGTCTTGCCGCCGATATGGCCGCACGCGGTCTGCTGAAACCGCTGCCGGAAGGCATGGCCGACTGGGTCGCCAACAATTACGGGGCTGGCGAAAGCTGGGTGGATCTCGGCACCTACAAGGATGCGGACGGCAAGGATCAACTGTTCGGGTTCTTCTACAACGTCAACGTCAAGAGCCTTGTCTGGTACGTGCCTGAAAACTTCGAGGACGCCGGCTATGAAGTGCCGACCACCATGGAAGAGCTGAAGGCGCTGACCGAGCAGATCGTCGCCGATGGCGAAACCCCATGGTGTATCGGTCTGGGATCGGGCGCAGCCACCGGCTGGCCGGCGACCGACTGGGTCGAGGACCTGATGCTGCGCACGCAGCCGCCCGAAGTCTACGACCAGTGGACCACCAACGAGATTCCCTTCGACGATGACCGCGTCGTTGCCGCTATCGAGGAGTTCGGCTGGTTTGCACGCGACGACGCCAAGGTTGCCGGCGGTGCTGGCGCTGTTGCCTCCACCGATTTCCGCGACAGCCCGAAGGGCCTCTTCGCCTCGCCGCCGCAGTGCTACCTGCACCGTCAGGCGTCCTTCGTGCCGGCCTTCTTCCCGGAGGGCGTGGAATTCGGTACCGATGTCGACTTCTTCTACTTCCCGGCCTACGCGGAAAAAGACCTCGGCAACCCGGTCCTCGGCGGTGGCACGCTGATGGCGATCACCAATCCGTCCGACGCGACCAACGAGCTGATGAAGTTCTTCGAACTGCCGCTCGCGCATGAAGTGATGATGGCCCAGACCGGCTTCCTCACACCGCACAAGGGTGCCAACCCTGCGGCCTACAAGGACGACACGTTGCGCGGACAAGGTGAAATCCTGGTCAATGCCAGCACCTTCCGCTTCGATGGTTCCGACCTGATGCCGGGTGCAGTCGGTGCGGGCACGTTCTGGACCGGAATGGTCGACTATACCGGCGGCAGGGATGCAAAAGCCGTCGCCGAGGAAATCCAGAAAAGCTGGGACGCCCTCAAGTGATCCTCCAGGCGGCCGGTCTCTCCAGGGAGACTGGCCGTTTTTCTGACGGATTGGCGTAACGTTCAAGAAACACAGTTCCTAAACGCAGGAGGCCTCCGGTCGTCCGGGTGCTTCCCCATAATCAATAATGGGAGGGAACGGCCATGCTATCGGATAATCCGGCACTGTTAGGGCTCTTTACCATCGTCATCGGCGTTGGAGCCTGCCTTGCCTACTTCTTCTTTTCGAATGTCTTCATCGACAAGGTTCTGTTTCCGGCCCGTGGCCCCAATGCAGGCAGGAACATCAACCGGGCGAACATGATCCGGCCATGGCTGTTCCTGTTTCCCGCCTTGTTCGCGCTGACGCTGTACCTTGCCTATCCGGTGTTCGAGACCTTGCGCCTGTCGCTGACGGACCGTTCGCAAGGGGGCGCTTTCGTCGGCCTTGCCAACTATCGCCAGATGATGAACGAGGCGAAGTTCTGGGAAGCGGTGCGCAACAACATGCTGTGGCTCATCGTGGTTCCTGCCGCCTCCACGGCCTTCGGTCTGCTGGTCGCCCAGCTTACGGACCGGATCAGATGGGGCAACTTCGCCAAGTCGCTGATCTTCATGCCGATGGCGATCTCCTTCGTTGGGGCGTCGGTCATCTTCAAGCTGATCTATGACACGCGCGCGGCCGACCAGAACCAGATCGGCGTTCTGAATGCGATCTGGCTGAAGTTCGACGGCGGCATCGGCTCCGTCATCTTTCTCCAGCTCCTGCCGACCGTTCTTCTGCTGGCGTTCGCCGTTGTCGTTGCCTATGTGGCCTGGACTTTCGTGCGCGGGATCGTTGCCCGGGGCGAGGACAAGTCGATCTGGCTTCTGCCGCTGCGCCTTCTTGTCGCCGTCGGCGGGGTCTGGCTGATCTGGATTTCGCTGAATTCCGCGCTCGGCGTCTGGATCACGGACGTGCCCTACGGCGAGCCGCAAACCTGGCTGACGCTGCCGCTGTGGAACAACTTCTTCCTGATGGTGGTGCTGATCTGGATCCAGACCGGCTTTGCCATGGTGATCCTGTCGGCGGCCCTTCGCGGCATTCCCGAGGAAACCGTGGAAGCCGCCATTGTTGACGGTGCCAACCCGTTCCAGATCTTCTTCAAGATCAAGGTGCCGCAGATCATGGGGACCATCGTGGTGGTGTGGACCACGATCACGCTGACCGTGCTCAAGGTGTTCGACATCGTCTTCGCCATGACCAACGGCCAGTGGGAAACTCAGGTTCTGGCCAACTACATGTATGACAAGCTTTTCCGCGCCAATGACTGGGGCGTGGGGTCGGCAAGTGCCATCATCATCATGCTGCTTGTTACGCCGATCCTTGTCTGGAACGTCTACAATGCCCGGAAGGAGATGAAGTGATGGCCAGTATTGCTGGGAAAAAATCCGGCCTGACCTGGGCCGTGCACATCTCCGTCGCAGCGCTTGTGCTTCTGTGGCTTTTCCCCACCGTCGGGCTGTTCGTCTCGTCCTTCCGGACCGCCGACCAGATCTCCAGCTCCGGCTGGTGGGCGGCGCTGTTTCCGGCCGAGCAGAACGAGGTCTACCGGACGTCCGATCCGGACGGGACCCGTGTGGCCGACGGTAATCAGTTCACCGTCACGGGAAATATCTTCGAGGGCGAGCCGCGCGATATCCGCTCTTGGGGCGTGTCCTCACGCGATGTTTCCGCCTATCAACCCGGTGAAACGGCGGATATGGGCGACGGCGAAAGCCTGACGCTTCAGGCCGACGGGTCCTATGTCTGGAAAGGCAACGACAAGCAGATTTCCGGACGCGGCCAGCGTGTCTTCGTGACGGCGACAGTGCCGCCGGAATTCACGCTGGAGAATTACGCCACCATTCTCTTTTCCGGCACCGGACAGGACAATATGGGCAAGGCGTTCTTCAATACGCTGACGGTCACCATTCCGGCGACGATCATCCCGATCGTCATTGCGGCGTTCGCAGCCTATGCCCTTGCCTGGATGGAGTTTCCCGGCCGTGCCCTCTTGATCGCGGCCGTCGTGGCGCTGCTCGTCGTGCCGCTGCAATTGGCGCTCATTCCGCTGCTGCGGCTGCATCTGGCCATCGGTATCGGCAAGGGCTACATGGGGGTCTGGCTGGCCCACACGGCCTTCGGCATGCCACTCGCGGTCTATCTGCTCCGGAACTACATGGTCGGATTGCCGCGGGACATCATCGAGAATGCCAAGGTGGACGGGGCGACGGATTTCCAGATCTTCACCCGCATCATCCTCCCGCTCAGCTTTCCGGCGCTGGCGTCTTTCGCCATCTTCCAGTTCCTGTGGACCTGGAACGATCTTCTGGTGGCCAAGGTGTTCCTGATCGACGCCACGGGCTCGACCACGGTGATGACCAACCAGATCGTCGAACTTCTGGGAACGCGCGGCGGCAACTGGGAAATTCTCGCGACCGCGGCCTTTGTATCCATCGCCGTACCGCTCTTCGTGTTCTTCGCGATGCAACGCTACCTCGTGCGCGGCCTGCTGGCCGGATCGGTGAAATAACATGAACAAAATCAACAATCGGGAGCAGCCGGCATGACATCGTTGTCCTTGAAGAATGTCAGCAAGTCCTACGGAACCGTCGAAGTTCTGCGCGACATCAACATGGAGATCAACGCAGGCGAGCTGATCGTTTTTGTCGGTCCATCGGGCTGCGGAAAGTCGACATTGCTGCGCATGATCGCAGGGCTTGAAAAGATCACCGGCGGAGAGCTGGAGATCGATGGGGTTGTCGTCAACGACGTGCCGCCGGCACAGCGCGGCATTGCCATGGTGTTCCAGTCCTATGCGCTTTATCCGCATATGACGGTCTACGACAACATGGCCTTCGCCCTGAAGCTGGCCGGCAAGTCGCGCGACGAGATCGACAGGGCGGTTCGGGCTGCGGCCGACAGGCTGCAGCTCACCGCCTATCTGGACCGCCTGCCGAAAGCGCTTTCCGGCGGGCAGCGCCAGCGCGTTGCCATCGGCCGCTCGATCGTGCGGGACCCCAAGGTGTTCCTGTTCGATGAACCGCTCTCGAACCTCGATGCCGCCCTGCGCGTTGCGACAAGGATCGAGATCGCGCAGTTGAAGGAGAGCATGCCGGAAAGCACCATGATCTACGTGACCCACGATCAGGTGGAGGCGATGACGCTGGCAACGCGCATCGTCGTGCTTCATGGCGGCAACATCGAACAATTCGGCGCGCCGCTGGACCTTTACGAACGTCCGGCCAACACGTTTGTCGCCCAGTTCATCGGCTCGCCGGCCATGAACCTGATCGATGCCAAGGTAACGGCAACCGGCGGTCAGACTTCTGTTGTCATGTCCGACGGCGGGCACGCGGACGTGCCGATTGCATCCCTCGACAGCGACAAGGGTGCAACGGTGAAGCTTGGCGTCCGGCCGGAAGATCTGACGGTGACGGACAGCGACGATTTCCTGGTTTCCGCCGAGGTCGAAATCGTGGAAGCGCTTGGCGAGACGACGGTGCTTTATTTCCGTCCGAAAGACGATGCCCCGGCCTTGATCGCAAAGCTGCCCGGCATCCACAAGATCGCCAAGGGAACGTCCATTCGGCTGACGGCTGCACCGGAAAAACTGCATCTGTTCGATGGCGAGGGGCGGTCGTTCCTTTACAGGTGATAGTCGCGGCAGGGTTGGGGCTTTCGGTGATGCTGTTGACCCCCATAATGCTGTTGACCCCCACCCCTAACCCCTCCCCACAAGGGGGAGGGGGACTAACGCTTTACCGCGCTACTCCGTTTGTGTGCAGAACCCCGCTATCCCTTTACAGGCACTTCGGCAGACAGGCGTGTCATCTTCAGTCGGCACGGCCTGATCCCCCTCCCCCTTGTGGGGAGGGGTTAGGGGTGGGGGTATTCAAAGACTGAAGTCTTGGGATACCAACCCCACTTAATCCCCGCCTCAAATCCCGCCAGATCTAGTGCTGATGCCCAGCGTGGCTGTGACGGGTCGCGTTGGCCGACTCCACCTGGGCCTGCATCTCGATATGGCCGAAATCGAATTCGATCTCGATGTCGAATGTGTCCCCTTGGTGGAAGGACCGGGTGAGGCCCGTAAGGCGCAGGGCAAGGCCGGTTGGGGCCAGGACCAGGCTCTTGCCCGGCTGGATCGGAACGGGCGGAAGGGCGTCGTAGCCTGTTTCACCGTCCTTCAGGGCAAAGCCGACCAGTTCGGCCTTTGAGGAAACGCCGGTATGTCCGCCGACCAGCTTTACCGGACGATCGGACCTGTTCTCGATGTTGACGAAGAGCAGCGCGGTGTTTTCGGAGGTTTCCCGGATCCACGCGTGGAGCGCGCGCACCCCTTCAGACATGCCCTCGTGGCTGCCGTCGTCTTCAGTGTGATGGTGGTCTTCTTCTTCATGCGTGTGGTGCTGGTCTGCGTCACTGTGGCTTTGGCCCGTGCCGCTATGTGTTTCGGATGCCAGGGCAGATTGAGACAGACAGAACAGCAGCGACAAGAGGACGGCAAGAGCGCGCATATCGGGAAGATCCTTCGGGCTTCAGGTCAGGCCCGCAAATCAGTAATGATATTACGTGACATTGCCATGAAGGCCGGCAAAAGGGCGAGCAGCATCGTCAGGCTGACGAAGCCGGCGATGAGATGAAACTCGGGCCAGTCGAGTGTGGCGGTCACCAGGATGTCCGTTCGCGAGGTGACGATTGACGAGATGACATCGACCGCTATCCAGCCGGCGCCGAGTCCTGCGGCAGCGCCCAGGACAATCAGTGTGGCCGCATAGGTCCAGACAACGGCGAAGACGAACCGTCCCGGTGCGCCAAGCGCTCGCAAGAGTGCCAGCCGTCTGGCGAACAGACGGGCGAGGGCAATCAGGCCCGTCAGCACACCTGCGGTCACCAGCACCTGGGTCAGCACGGCCATCACCGACATGATCTGGCGGATATCCCCCATGAGCGAATGAAGCTGCGCCAGGACCGCGCCGGGGAAGAACGCCATGGTGTCGTCGCGGGTGAATTCGGAGCGCAGGGCGTAATTTGCCCAAAGCTCATTGGCGTGAACAAGTATCGCGGGCGTGCCGGGAAAATAATCGGCGTCGAAGGGCGGGCCGATCCTGGTCTTGTGGTCCGGGCTGTGGCCATTGGTCAGGCCGTGGACTTCCCAGACGCTTTCGACAGGCACAAGGATGGCACGGTCCCACGGGCTGCCGGTTGGTGGCATGCGCCCGACGATCTTTAACGCATGGCCGGCATGGGCGTCTTCTTCCGCGCTATCGCCCATCCCGTGGGCGGGTTCGAACGTTTCGCCGATTTGCAATTCGACCCGCGATCCGGCAACCGCTTCGCCGCTGGCGGTAAACATCCTTCCCTCTGCGAGTTCTCCGGCCAGATGGGTGACGAACTGCGGTGTGGTGCCAACAACGGGAGAGGACAGGTAGCTGTCGCCGAAGGCAATCGGGGCGGCAAGGTCGACGTCGGCGTGGGTGGCAATCTCATTGTAGATGTCACCGCCCAGAAGCGGAACGTCGCTTGGCTGCAGATAGACGGCGGCGAACATCATGGTGATTTCGCTGCCGGGGGCTGCGACGATCAGATCGAATTTTTCCGCGGCCCGCGCGGTGCCTTTTCGAAGGCCGCGTTCCTGGGCAATCAGGCCGACGCCGATGCCGATGGATATGGCGATCAGGGCAATGAAGGTGAGGTTGGTCCAGCGGAAGCGCCAGAGCAGGGCTCCGGCGAGCGCTCCGGGGCGGAACCCCCAGGTCACGATCAGCCCGGTTGCCAAGGCAGGCAGCAGAAGCAGCGCAAGCCACAGGATGTCCTGCGCCAGCGGCGAAAGGCTCTGCCAGAGGTCTGTAAGAGCTTCAGACACCTGCGGCCTCCATTTGCAAGCGTCCGTCCTCGACGTCAATCACCCGGTCCATCCGCTCCAGCAGATGCGGATCGTGACTGACGGCAACGAGGGTCTTTTTCTGTGCACGGGTGAGGCCGATCAGGTCTTCGATCAGCCCATCAGCCGTCTTGCGGTCGAGGCTGGCAGTCGGTTCGTCCGCCAGTATGATGGCCGGGTCGTGCGCCAGCGCGCGGGCAATCGCAGTGCGTTGCCGCTCGCCGCCTGAAAAACTGTCTACGGTTCGCGCTTCTGCCGGAACGTTGAGGCTTTTCAAAAACCGCTCTGCCGTGTTGATGATTGACCGGCGCTTGGAGGCGGGGTTGAAGCTTGTTGCAAGGGAGGCGTTGCCGAGCGCGCTCAGTTCTTCAAACAACAGAAAATCCTGGAAGATCAGGCCGATGTGGTTCCGGCGGAACGCGGCGCGGGCGCCATCGCTCAGTTGCGCCAGATCGGTGTCTCCCCAGCGGATATGGCCTGTCATGGCCGCATGCAGGCCTGCCAGGGCAAAAAGAAAGGTTGATTTTCCAGCGCCTGACGGTCCGCGCAGACCAATGACCTCGCCCGGGGCGGCTTGAAACTGGGTGCAGGTGAGCAACACCCGTCCCCCGGGCGTGCTGACCTGAAGGTCGCTGACATGAAGGGGGAGGCTCATAAGGCGGCGTCAGGCGCGTTCATAAACAGCATCGGACAATCGTGCCCGGCTGACGAAACCGGTCTCGGGATCCTTGAAGGTGCCGAGTTCCAGAATACCCCGTGTCACGATCTTGCTGTTGAACGCGACGACATCGACAATGCGCTTGGTGTAGATGGCAAGAATATCGCGCGGCCACTCTGCTTCGGTTTCACAGAAGGGGCAGACCGCCATCGGAATTTTGGTGAGCACGAAAAACTGGCTGTCGGCTTTCAGCGGCGGGGCCATGTAGCCGCCGACCGACACTCTGGTGCCTTCCAGCGAATGGGCGAGATCGGAAAAACTCCGGTCCTTGTTGTAGAGCGTGCGCAGCTTGAGAGGGCCGTCTGCGGCGTGGGCCGTTTCCGGCAGCAGATACCAGGCAAGCGGGGCAAGGCCGAGCCCGGCTACGAGCTGTCTGCGGTTCATGGCATCCTCGGGTCTGGTCAACACACTTTCCTCATCTATCCGGCAATTGTGACAAACAGGCGAAAGGCCTGCAACGAGGCAGGCCTTTCAGATCTGTGGCCGATTGCCCGGCGGCAAACCTGCCGTTCGCTTACTGGGCGTTTACGGCGTGGTTCATGACGTGGAAGATCACGTTCTGCTCGATGGTGCCGTCGACCAGATGCGCCCACGGGCCTTTTGCGTAGACCGCGACATCTTCACCCGAGTGGGTTTCGGAGGATTTCGGGATCAGGGCCTGCTGGACATAGTCCAGATCGGTAGCGGTTTCCTGGTCCAGTTCAGGGCGCGAGCCGGTGTAGTCGTTCTCGCCTTCGCCCTTCTTCAGAACCGAACCGGTGCCGTTCAGGTAGCCAATCACGGTGTAGGGCTTGCCGTCGTCTGCGGTCAGCACCTTGTCGGAATGCTTGATGCCTTTCTGGGCAACGTCGTAGCAAAGGCCGAGGATGGCAGAGCCGCGGCCGCAATAGCCGTTGAAGGCGATCGCGTGTTCGTGGTCGGCGGTGACGATGATCAGCGTGTCTTCATCATTTGTCAGTTCGTCAGCCATGGCAACGGCTTCTGCAAAGGCAACACCGTCGCGCATGGCACGGGCTGCATTGCCGTCATGGTTGGCGTGGTCGACGCGGCCGGCTTCGATTTCCAGGTAGTAGCCGTCTTCGTTCTTGGACAGATACTCGATGGCGGCCTTGGTCATTTCGGCCAGGGACGGCTCGTCATCTTCGGCGCGATCGGCTTCATATTCCATGTGGCTGCTGTTGAAGAGCGCGAGCACAGGGCTGGAGCCGTCAAGCTTCAGCGACTTGAAGCCGGCAGTGTCGGTGGCGAACTGGGCACCCAGCCCGGTGGCACGCTCAACCAGGTCGACATTGTCTTCGCGGCGGCCCTCCAGACCACCCATTTCCTTGTCCTTCGGCAGGAAGTAACGGCCGCCGCCGCCCATTGCGAAGTCGATGGTGCCGGCTTCCATGGCGTCGATCAGCTGGGTCGCGATGTCCTTCTGCGCGGTGCAGCCTTCCGGCACGGCGTCTTCCCAGTTGCGGTTCGCGGTCTTGGCGTAAACTGCAGCCGGGGTCGCGTGGGTCAGGCGGGCAGTGGAGACGACGCCAACAGACTTGCCGGCTTCGGTCATCAGTTCGGAGAACAGGGCAAGTTCGTTGCCTTCAACCGTGGAGCAATCGTCATGGATTGCTTCTTCGCCGAGGTTGATCAGGTTGAAACGCTGCTTCACGCCTGTGTTCATCGAACCGGCGGTCGGAGCGGAATCCGGCGTCTGGGCATTGATGTTGTAGGTCTTGACCAGAGCGCTGTAGAACTCTGGGGTTTCGTAAGGAAGAACGTTTTCCTCACCCAGCATGCCCTTCTGCTGGCCGTCGAACAGGCGGGTGGCGTAGTTGGTGCCGACGCCGTTGCCGTCCGCGATCAGCAGGATCACGTTCTTGGCGCGGTTGGTGTTCGGCTGACGGTCCAGGATTGCCTGAATGGCGGCTTCGCCATCCTTGTACCACTGGCTGGAGGCTTGCGGCACGGTGTCCTGAGCAAAGGCAACCGAACCCGTGAGGGCCAGTGCCAGAGAAGTGCAAACGATGGTTTTCATGTTATCTCCCGGAGGTGAGGATCTTTCCCGTGAGCTACATAAAAATGCTGCGTGACATTTGATTGACAGTTAGATGACGAAATGGATTTGTAATTTTATTACATAACCTTGCGCGGTGCGAGCAGATCTCTTCCTCCAGAGCCGTCTAATCTTTCGTCCGGCGGTGTGTTTACTGAAGTTTGTATGGTTCAGGCCTTTGCCGGATAACCGGTTTAACGGGGCGCTGAACCGGTTGCGGCAAATACCCCGGAAAAAGAATATTTCGCGATCCGGCGGATATGAGCACCATCCCCCGGTTGCTGGGCATTGCTCGTGTTTCCTCCCGCTACCTGATCCCCTACTGTCACATCATTTTCATATGAGCGTCGAATAAGGTTCATATGAAAATGTTTTAACGGGCTTCGAAGTCAGACTTTTTCGAGTCAACATGATGCCTTTGGAGATACTGGCCTTCCGCGCCTGCGGAAGGAAAGGGGACGATGGCGGATCAGAAGAACATGCTTGGGCAAATAGATATTTCAAAGCGTCAGGCCGAAATTGCGGATCTGGTACAAAAGGCGGGATTTGCGTCCGTCGAAGAATTGGCAGACCGGTTCGAGGTAACCACGCAGACGATCCGCCGGGACGTCAACGGTCTTTGCGAACTTGGCATATTGCGCCGGACCCACGGCGGCGTCGAGCCGCCCGCGCCGGCGTCCAACATCCACTATTCCACCCGGCAGATTCTGAACCTTCCGGAAAAGCAGCTCATTGCGAAGCTGGTCGCCGGACATGTGGGCAACAACCAGTCGATCGCCTTTTCCATCGGCACCACGCCGGAGATCGTGATGCAGGCGCTCGTCGGGCACGAGAAGCTGGCGGTCTTCACCAACAATCTGAACGTTGCCTTCACCGCTTCAGTCAATCCGTCGTTTCAGGTGACGATCACGGGTGGCCGTCTGCGCCATGGTGACCGCGACGTGCTGGGGTCAGCAGCGCAGGCGTTCTTCTCCAACTACAAGGTCGATATCGGCATTTTCGGTGTCGCCGGGGTAGATGAAGACGGCACGTTGCTGGATTTCCATGAGGATGAAGTGGCCGCGCGCCAGTCCATCCTGGCCAATTGCCGCAAGTCCTTTCTGGTGCTGGACCACAGCAAGTTCGGCCGGAACGCCCATGTGCGTGGCGGCCAGCTCAGCGAAGTGGATGCGGTCTTTACCGATTGTCCGGTGCCGGATGTCTTCCTGTCGTCGCTGGACGGCACAAAAACGGAAGTGTTCGTGGCCGACGACGGGGATGAGGCGTGACATCAGATCCGCGTATCCCGGGTGCGAAACCCTCTGGCGCCGGCAAGCCGATCGTCCTTGAGACGGTGTCGCGTACCTGGGGGGAGACGGTGGCCGTCGATGGCCTGTCGATCGATATTCCGGCAGGCTCGTTTACGGCGCTTCTGGGGCCGTCGGGCTGCGGCAAGTCGACGACGCTGCGGATGATCGCAGGGCTGGAGACTGTCAGCAGCGGACGCATTCTGATCGGCGGAGAGGATGTCACCGGCCACCCGTCGGCCAAGCGCGACCTCGCCATGGTGTTTCAGTCCTATGCGCTGTTTCCGCATCTGAACGTCGGCGAGAATATCATTTTCGGCCTCAAGGTCCGCCGGGTCGGGAGAGCCGAGCGGGACCGGCGTCTTGCACGGGTGGCCGATCTTCTGGGACTTGGCCAGTTGCTGGAGCGCAAGCCGGGGCAGCTTTCGGGTGGGCAGCAGCAGCGTGTCGCGCTCGGGCGGGCAATCATCGGTGAAAAGCCGATCTGCCTGATGGACGAGCCGCTGTCCAATCTCGATGCCAAGCTGCGCCATGAAATGCGCGTGGAGATCCGCGCACTGCAGCAGCAGCTCGGCTTCACCATGGTCTATGTCACCCATGACCAGGTCGAGGCCATCACCATGGCCGACCAGGTTGTGCTCTTGAACGGTGGCCGGCTGGAGCAGGTTGCGAGCCCGCGGGATCTTTATGAAAAACCGGCGACGCCCTTTGCGGCCCGCTTCATCGGTACGCCGCCAATGAACCTTTTTCCCGCCAACGCTTTTCGCAAGCTGTGCACCGCACCGGACTTCAAGCTGGGCCTGCGTCCGGAAGCCATGCACCTGGAAGACGGTGGCCCGGTGAACGCTTCTGTTCGTGCCGTCGAATATCTGGGCGCGGACGTGCTGGCCGATTGCGAGGTTGCAGGTACCGGTTTTCAGGTGCGCCTTCCGGCGAACCGGGCCTTCACGCCCGGTCAATCCGTGCAGCTCGGCTTTTCGCCGGATGCGCTGCATGTTTTCGACGCTGATACCGGCCGCCGCCGGGACGATCTCACCTCCGAGTTTGGAGCCCTGTTGCGCTCCTGACCTGCTGCGCGCCCGCGTAGACCGACCGCAGACCTGCGGATTATCAAACCTTAGGAAGTAAACTGATGTTGAAGTCCACTTTCCTGAAAGCCGTTGCCGCAACGGCGCTTACCTTCAGCACCTGGGCCTCTGCTCATGCTGTTGACTTGCAATTCTATTTTCCGGTCGCTGTTGGCGGAAAGGCTGCTGAAACCATCCAGGAACTGACTGACGCCTATGTTGCGCAGAACCCGGATGTGACCATCGATGCCGTTTATGCCGGTTCCTATCAGGACACCGTCGCCAAGGCCATCACCGCTTCGCGCGGCGGCAACCCGCCCCAGCTTTCGGTGATCCTGTCTGCCGACATGTTCACCCTGATCGATGAAGACCTGATCCAACCCTTCGACGACTATCTGACCAGCGACGAAGACAAGAAATGGCTCGAGGGCTTCTATCCGGCGTTCATGGAAAACAGCCAGACCGGCGGCAAGACCTACGGCATCCCCTTCCAGCGCTCCACGCCGGTGCTCTACTGGAACAAGGAAGCCTTCGAGGCGGCCGGTCTCGATCCGGAAGTCGCTCCGGCAACCTGGGACAAAATGGTCGAGTTCGGCAAGAAGCTGACCAGGAAAGACGACAGCGGTAATGTCACCCAGTGGGGTGTGCGTATTCCGTCTTCCGGTTTCCCGTATTGGCTGTTCCAGGGCCTTGCCATCGAAAACGGCGCAACCCTGGCCAATGCGGAGGGCAACCAGACCAATTTCGACGATCCGAAAGTGGTTGAGGCCCTTCAGTACATGGTCGATCTGAGCACCAAATACGAAGTGATGGCTCCGGGCATCATCGAATGGGGTGCGACGCCGAAAGCCTTCTTCGAAGGCCAGACGGCCATGATGTGGACCTCCACCGGCAACCTGACCAACGTGCGTGACAATGCTCCGTTCAAGTTCGGTGTTGCCATGCTGCCGGAAAAGGTGCAGCGCGGTGCACCGACAGGCGGTGGCAACTTCTACCTGTTCAAGGGAGCTTCCGATGAACAGAACAAGGCCGCCGTCAAATTCGTGCAGTGGATCACAGCTCCGGAACAGTCCGCGAAATGGACCATTGCAACCGGTTACGTCGCTCCGCGCGCCGAAACCTGGGAAACCGATACGATGAAGGCCTATGCGGCCGACTTCCCGGCTGTTCTGGTTGCGCGCGACCAGCTTGAATTCGCCAAGGCTGAGCTGGCGACATACCAGAACCAGCGCGTGACGGGCATCTTCAACGATGCGCTTGCGGCTGCCATCACCGGCCAGAAGGACGCCGAAACGGCGCTTAAGGAAGCTCAGGCGCAGGCCGACGAGATCCTGAGCGAATACCGCTAACGCCATTCGGGGCGGAGCACCGGGTCCCACTCCGGTGTTCCGTCCCGTTCCCCAGACCTTTCACCGTCCTCACCGAAAGGTGTCTCAGGCCGGTCTTTTTGTCCTTATCGGAGCCTAGATCATGAAGCGGGGCTTTGCCTTGAAACGCGACTGGATACACGGCTGGCTGCTGTTGCTGCCGGCAATGGTGTTCCTGTTCGCCTTTACCCACATCCCCGCCGTGACGACGTTCCTTAACAGCTTCTTTTCCACGCCGCGCGGACGCCGCCCGGCCAAGTTCATCGGCCTTTCCAACTATGAGCGCATGTTGGATGACCCCGTGTTCTGGAAAGTGCTGTGGAACAACGTCTGGTTTGCCTTCGGCACCATTCCCGCGTCCGTGGGACTGGCCATCGTCATGGCGCTCTGGGTCAACGACAAGCTGGCAGGCAGAAGCTTCGTGCGCATGGCCTATTTCACGCCGACCGTTCTGCCGCTGATCGCCGTCGCCAACATCTGGCTGTTCTTCTATACGCCCGGGTTCGGTCTGGTCGACCAGATCACCGGTACCCTGTTCGGCTGGCCGGCCAGCAATTATCTCGGCAACCCGGACACCGCGCTCAACGCCATCATCGTGGTGACGGTCTGGAAGGAAGCCGGGTTCTTCATGATCTTCTATCTGGCAGCATTACAGGCGATCCCGGTCACGCTGAAGGAAGCCGCGCAGATCGAGGGCGCCGGGCGCTGGACTGTATTCTGGCGCATCACCTTTCCGCTTCTGATGCCGACGACGCTGTTCGTCTGCGTCAATGCAGTCATCAATTCCTTCCGCCTGGTCGACCATATCTTCATTCTGACGGACGGCGGGCCCGACAACGCGTCGGCGCTGCTGCTGTTCTACATCTACGAGGTCGCGTTCCGCTTCTGGGAAACCGCCTATGGCGCGACGCTGACCGTTGCTCTGCTGGTGCTTCTGTCGCTGCTCGCCATCGGCCAGTTCTTCTTCTTCGACCGCAAGGTGCATTACAAATGAACGGCACCGGCTACTCCCTCGACAGGTTACTCAACACTTTTGCTGCCTGGGCATTGGCGCTGCTTTGGGTGTTGCCGCTGGCCTATGCCGTGTGGACCGCCTTTCATCCGGCAACCTACGAGGCCCGGTTCGAGCTTCTGGCTCCTCTGACGCTGGACAATTTCGCCAAGGCCTGGGATGCGGCCCCTTTCGCGCGTTATTTCCTGAACACCTTCCTGCTGGTGTCGCTGATCCTTGCCGGGCAGTTTTTCCTCGGCACACTGGCCGCCTTTGCCTTCGCCCGGTTCCAGTTTCCCGGGCGCAATCTCCTCTTCACCCTGGTTCTGCTGCAGCTTCTGGTGATGCCCGACATCCTGATGGTGGAAAACTATCAGACCATGCGCCTGCTCAATCTGGTGGATACCATCCCTGCGATCGCGCTGCCCTATGTCGCGTCCGGCTTCGGCATCTTCCTGCTGCGGCAAACCTTCATGACGATACCGAAGGAACTGGACGAGGCAGCCCGCATAGAGGGCGCGTCGGTTCTGGGTGTGTTGTGGCGGGTCTATATTCCGCTGGCAAAGCCGACCTATCTTGCCTATGGGCTCGTCTCCGTCAGCCACCACTGGAACAATTTCCTGTGGCCGCTGATCGTGACCAACTCGGTGGACACCCGCCCGGTCACTGTCGGTCTCAGCATCTTCTCGGCGATTGACAGCGGGGTGGAATGGTCGGTCATCAATGCTGCCACGCTGATGACTTCCGGCCCGCTGCTGATCGCCTTTCTTCTGTTCCAGCGTCAGTTTGTCCAGAGCTTCATGCGTGCGGGCATCAAATAAATTAAATTTGGGAAACGGCGGAAAGCGGGGGATGGATGACCTTCGCCCGGATGGCCAAACCGCTTTGGCTCAAGTCATTGGCCGTTAGGCACTTTTTCTGGCAGGGGCTTTTATGCTAATGCATTTAAATCCCGGATTTCTGCGGGATTTTCATCTTTAGTTTTTCCGATTCCCAAAGCCCCAGGAGCCCGCCGTGTCACTCAAATTCCTTGCCGTTGGCGAATGTATGGTCGAGATGGCGCCAACGGGCGAGGGCACTTACGCCATGGGGTTTGCTGGCGATACTCTGAACACCGCCTGGTATGCGCGCAAATGCCTGCCCGCCGACTGGACTGTCGGTTACTACACCGCGGTCGGCCGCGATCAGGTGTCGGAAGAGATGCTGTCTTTCCTGAAGGCATCCGATCTGGAGACATCCGCCATCCAGAAGCGGGGCGACCGGACTGTCGGTCTCTACATGATCCAGTTGAAAGATGGCGAACGCAGCTTTGCCTACTGGCGTTCCCAGTCAGCGGCCCGATGCCTGGCAACCGACAAGGACCACCTGGCGTCGGCGTTTGCCGGGGCGGGGCTGATCTATTTCAGCGGCATTACCCTTGCCATTCTGCCGCCGGACGACCGCAGGGCTTTCCTGGAAGGGCTGAGGGCCGCCCGCAAGGCCGGTGCCAAGACAGCGTTCGACCCGAACCTGCGCCCTCGGCTTTGGGAGGACGCGGACACGATGCGGGCAAGCGTCACGGAAGCTGCCGGCTGTTGCGATTTCCTGATGCCGTCCTTCGAGGACGAGTTGTCCCATTTCGGCGACGCGACACCGGACGTCAGCGCCGACCGTTATCTGGCTGCCGGCGCCGGCATGGTCGTGGTCAAGAACGGCCCTGAACAGGTGATCTGCGCGGACGCGGGGTCGCGGCAGGCTTTTCAGCCCGCGCCGGTTTCGAACATCGTTGACACGACAGCCGCCGGCGACAGTTTCAATGCTGCCTTTCTGGCGAAATATCTTTGCGGTGGCAGCCTTGCGGAAAGCGTTGATGCAGGCGCGAATCTCGCAGGCAACGTGATCCAGCACCGTGGTGCTCTGGTTGCGTGTCTTGAACCCGCCTAGCACATGAAAATGGTTTAACAGCCTGTCGTCTGCATGCTTGAGCGGGCATAAAACCCGCTCTGAAGACCCGTCCTGATGTCCTTTCGGTCTTCATTTATGGCGTCATGCCTTACGGATAGGGTGAAGTGATTCGGCTGAAGACTGAGTGTTTCAAGAACAAACTCTCTATCCAAAATAGAGGTATTGTGATTATTGACAGTACCTCCTGACTTCTTTTCCGAATTCTTGCTGCTTTATTTGTCGGAAGATAACTTCGGGCGGTGAAGTTAGTAAATCGTTCGTTCCTCGTTCTTACCCTGCGTCTGATTTTGGTTGTTGGCGAAATGGCCATCAGAGGGGGACGAATGTTCTCAGGCATGCGTTTGTCGAAAAAGATCCCGGCGCTTGTATTGGGCGCTGCTGCGGTGGTCGGCATCGGTATCGGTGTTTCCAGCTACGTGACGTCTGCAGCAAGTGTCAAAAAGCTGACGAGAGAACGTCTCATGGCGGCTGCCGAGATATCGAAGCAGGAAACGCTCGATTATCTGGAGGTGATCGAGCGGGATCTCAGGCTCGTTGCTGAGCATCCTGGAACCGCAAAAGCCGTTCGGGAATTTTCGTTGGCCTGGGGTAATCTAGAGCAGTCCGGCACCGAGCCGGGACCGGTTCTGCAGAAAGCCTATATTACCGACAACCCGCACCCGAATGGTGAAAAACATCTCCTCGAAAAGGCTGAAAACGGCACCGATTACGATGAGGTGCATGCAAGATACCACCCCTGGTTCCGGCAACTTCAAGAGGATAACGAATATTACGATGTCTTCCTGTTCGATAACGAGGGCAACCTTGTTTATTCGGTGTTCAAGGAACTGGACTTCGCGACCAACTTCAATACCGGCGGAGGCAAGTGGGCCGGTACCGACCTTGGTGAAGTCTATCGCAAGGCGATGACGATCACGGAGCACGAGCAAGTCGCTTTCGAGGATTTTGCGCCTTACGCGCCCAGTCTTGATGCGCCCGCCAGTTTTATCGCACGCCCTGTTCGCGTTGACGGTGAGACGGTAGGCGTGCTTGCGTATCAAATGCCGGTCGGAAAAATCGATGCGCTCCTGAGCCACAAGCTCGGCCTTGGTCAGACAGGGGACCTTGTCCTGATCGGCGAAGACCGGTTGATGCGGAACAATTCCGAATTTACGTCTGAAGATAACGATATTCTTGTCACCAAGGTCGACAACTCCATTGTCGACGAGGCCTTCGCTTCCGGGGAAGCCTTCGGGATAGGCTCGTTTTTCAGCGACGCTCCCATGGAAGCCGATGCGATCAGATTTGCGTTCCATGACAAGAACTTCGTGATCGTTGCCATGGAGACATACGAAGAGGCCGTTGCACCGGTAACGACCATGCGAAACCGCATGCTGGTGACAGGGCTCGTTCTGATCGTCGTTGCCGGCGCAGTCGCTTTCTTCGCGGCACGCACCATCACGAAACCCATCGGCAAGGTTGTCGACGCCATGAACCGGCTTGCCGGTGGCGATACGCGTGTCGAGACCGATGACGCCAAGCGTGGCGACGAGATCGGCGACATGTTCAAGGCCGTCGCAGTGTTCAAGGAAAACGCCATTCAGCGGCGGCATCTTGAAGAACAGGCCCGAAACGAGCGCGACAAGGAACGTCAGCGTCAGGCCTTTCTGGAAGGGGTGATCAATGATTTCAAGTCGATCATGTCCAGCCGTCTGACAACCGTATCAGAGCAGATGGAACGCATGCGCGGAGCTGCCTCAACGCTGGAAGATCTCGCGATCAATGCCAAAACTGAGTCTGACCACGCAGGACAGGCCTCCGTCAGCGCATCTGAAAACGTTGCTGCCGTTGCAGCCGCCACGGAAGAAATGACGGCCACCGTTCAGGAAATCGCCAACCAGACCGAAGCCACAACCCGTATCGTTCTGGAAACCGTGACTGCGGCGGAAGAGACGAACCGGAATGTGCAGACGCTTTCGGAAGCCGCCGAACATATCGGCAGTGTGGTCAATCTCATTCGCGACATTGCGGAACAGACCAACCTCCTGGCGCTGAACGCCACCATTGAAGCGGCCCGTGCAGGTGAAGCCGGTCGCGGGTTTGCGGTCGTGGCGTCGGAAGTCAAGCAGCTTGCGGAACAGACTTCCAAGGCAACGGACGAAATTTCCGGCCGGATTTCAGGTATCCAGACTTCGGTCCGCGATGCAGCCGGGGCTATCGAGCATATCGCCGACAAAGTGTCCGACATCAGGAACCTGACCAGTTCCGTGGCCGGGGCCATTGAGGAACAGCGGGCGGCAAACCAGGAAATCGCGCGCTCAGCGCGCTCGGCCAGCGACAGCACCGGCAACGCCGCCAGCAGCATGTCTTCGGTTTCCGGTGCCGTTGAACAGACGTCCACGGAAGCCGGATCTGTCAGCACGGCGTCTGATCTGGTTTCGGAAGCGAGCTCCAGCCTGGCGCGGGAAGTCGAGAAATTTCTTGCCGATGTCACCAGGGACGTTGAGGACCGCAGGCGAGCAACACGCAAGGCGATCTCCGAAGATGTCACCCTTACCCTCACCAACGGCCACAAGCGCACCGCTCAACTGGTCGATGTCAGCATCACGGGTGCCCAGATCCTGAATGTCACCGATCTGCCGAAGGGCGAACGGCTGACGCTGGAGTTCCTGGATGGCACGGTGCTGCAAGCCAAGGTCGTGCGGCAGACCGGAGCAGGATGCGGCGTCGAGTTCGCTGAGAAGCTCTCGGACAATCACATCCTCGTCGCCGCATAAGACGGAAGTCTCAAAAGACGAGAAAGGGCGCCTGTCATGGCGCCCTTTTTGTTGACGACGTTCCGCGGCTCTCCGATCCCGGGTCTCCGCTTCGCTGCGTCCGGGATGACGGTTGTGAGCGAAAAAAAGGGCGCCGGGTGGCGTCGATCTGTGCTGTCTTCACTGCGTGCAATCCTCCTCCTGAGGAGGGGCATGGGCCCGTCTTGAAGGATCAGCCGCTTGCTCAATGCCTGCGACTTGACCCTATCCTGCGTCCCGCTGGGCGATCCAGTCATGGTCCGGATGGTTCTGGAAGCGCCACTTGCGCAAGGGGCCGGCCATGACGTTGAGATAATACATCTCGTAGCCATAGGGCGCGCCGCAGGGGTGGTGGCCCTTGGGAACCAGCACCACGTCGCCATCGGAAACAGCCATCGTCTCGTCCAGTTCGCCGTCTTCGGTGAAGACGCGCTGGAAGCCGAAACCCTGTTTCGGGTTGAGGCGGTGGTAGTAGGTCTCTTCCAGATAGGTCATGTCCGGAAAATTGTCTTCGTCGTGCCGGTGTGGGGGATAGGACGACCAGTTGCCCTGGGGCGTATAGACTTCCGTCACCAGCAGGCTGTCGGCGATATCGCTTTCTTCCATCGCGATCGGATGGATGTAGCGGGTGTTGGCGCCCTTGCCGCGCTCCACCTGGCCGATATCGGTGATGACACGGGCCTTGTAGTTGCCCTTGCCGGGGGCGGTGCAGACCGCCAGGACGCAGTCCGTTGTCGCCTTTGCGGACCAGTTGCTGCCGTTGGGCACATAGACGCAATGAGGCTTCTTGCGCTCGAACACGCTCATCCGGTCGCCGAGTTCACCAAAGTCTTCATCGCCGGCGGAAATCGAGGCCTTGCCTTCCACGAGGACGAGGATGACTTCCTTGTCGCCGGTGTCTTCAGATGCCGATTGCCCCGCTTCCAGATGGTAGAGACCGAAGCCGACATAGCCCCACCTGGCGCTTTCCGGCGTGATGTCGTGCACCTTGCCGGAGGTGCCGGACGGCTTGACGAGAAGATGGCTCATGTCAAATCCACTTCCTTTGCGAGTTGCTTGAGGGTCTTCAGGCCGAGGCTCTGATACTGGAACGGATTGCGCACATCCGGGTCCTGTTCTGCCTCGATCACGATCCAGCCTTTATAGCCGGTGTCCTTCAGGATCTTGAGAAGAGGCTTGAAATCAACGCCGCCTTCCTCGTCGCCCGGCACGGTGAAGACACCTGCGCGCACGCCGTCCATGAAGGACTTCTTGTTCTCACGGATTTCCTTCATCACGGCCGGACGCACGTTCTTGGCGTGGAAATGCTTCACGCGGGCGGCGTGTTTTTCCAGCACCGGGGCTGGATCCTGGCCGTTGCTGCCGAAATAGCAGTGGCCGGCATCGAACAGCAGTTTGGTTGCCGGGCCGGTGGCGTCCATGAAGGCGTCGATTTCTTCCGGCGTCTCGACAACGGTGCCCATGTGGTGGTGGTAGACAAGGTCGATGCCCTGGCTTGCGCAGAAGGTCGCAAGTTCCTCGATCTTGGTGCCGAAGGCTTTCATTTCGTCGGCGGTCAGAACCGGGCTGGTGTTGATGTCGGTCTGGGAGCCCTGAATGGTGTTGGAGGTTTCGCAGACAATGCAGACCTTGCAGCCATTGTGCTTCAGCTTGTCCAGATGCGGCTGGATTGCCTTCTTTTCGTCCTCGACCGACTGGGCCAGCAGGTTGAGCGAATACCAGCCGGAAATGAACTTGAGCCCATGGCTGCCGAGGAGCTGTTTCAGCTCTTCCGGATCGTTCGGCCAGCGATGGCCGTTTTCGATGCCGTCGAAGCCGATTTCGGAAGCTTCCGTCAGGATCTGTTCGGTCGGAATATGTGCGCCAAGGGTCTGGTCGTCATCGTTGGCCCAGGCAATCGGGTTGGTGCCGTAAAGGATCATGGCTGTTGTCCTTGTCCGCCGAGGCGGAGTGTTGGGTTCGATATCTGTTTTTTCCGACCTCATCCTGAGGAAGCGCCTCGGCGCTGTCTCGAAGGATGGGCCGCTTGTTCGGAATTTGCCGCCCATCCTTCGAGACGGACCTGACGGTCCTCCTCAGGATGAGGCTTTGGGAAAGGAGGTCGGTGTGCTGCGATGCCTCTCCCTCAATCGACAAGGTTCTGGTGCTTCAGCGCGTCGACATAGCCTTCACGGGCCTGCCTGACTTCGGCGCGCTGCGAAACTTCGGGAACGGCAACATCCCACCAGTGGCCGCCGCCGTTTTCGCCCGGCCCGTGCATCGGGTCCGTGTCGATGACGATCACCGTTGGAATGGCCCTGTCCTTGGAGGCAAGGATCTGTGTTTCCAGGTCGGCAATGTCCTTTGCCTTCACTGCATGGGCGCCCATGGCGGCTGCGTGGGCGACAAAGTCGATGTCCGGCTGGGCTTCGACGTTGCAGTACTGATAGAGGTTGTTGAACTGGTTGCCGCCGGTGCCCATCTGCAGCCGGTTGATGCAGCCGTAACCGCGGTTGTCGGTCAGGACCACGGTGAACGGCACCCGCCGCATGACGGCGGTCGCGAGCTCCGAATTGGCCATCATGTAGGAGCCGTCGCCGAGGAAACAGACAACATCCCGCTCCGGCTGGGCCAGTTTGACGCCCATGGCGCCTGCAATCTCGTAGCCCATGCAGGAATAGCCGTATTCCATGTGATAGCCGCCCTGCGGCGCCTGCCATAGGAGCTTCAGCGCACCGGGCATGGTGCCGGCAGCGCACATGGCGATGGTCTTTTCCGATGAGGTCCGCTGAACCGCGCCGATCACCTCCGCATCCAGCGGCAGGTAGTCTGCGGGCACGTTGGTGCGGGCGCTGCAATGGGCGTCGACCCTGGACAGCCAGTCGAGACGGGACTGCGGATCGAAAGCAGACTTCTTCTCGTCGCCGAGCGCGGCGGAGATCTTCTCCAGGGCCACTTTGGCATCGCCGACCAGGCCCATGGCACCGTGCTTCAGCGCGTCGTAGCTTTGAACGTTGATCGACACCAGCTTGCGGCCGGGCTCCTTGAAGAGAGCCCAGGAACCGGTGGTGAAGTCCTGAAAACGGGTGCCGACACCGATGACGAGATCGGCGGTTTCCGCAATCTCGTTGGCACAGGCCGAGCCATCGACACCGGCAGTGCCGAAGTTCATCGGGTGCGACTGGGCCAGTGCCGATTTGCCGGCCTGGGTCTCGATCACCGGAATGCCGTGTTTCGTCGCAAACTCGCCAAGGCTCTGTTCGGCCTGCGAATAGATCACACCGCCGCCGCAGACGAGGACAGGGTTTTTCGCAGCCTTGATGAGTGCGGTGACATCGGCAACATCCCGGCTGTCCGGTTCCGGCCTGCGAATGCGCCAGACCTTGGGTTCGAAGAAGCTTGCCGGATAGTCGAACGCTTCTGCCTGGGTGTCCTGGCAAAAGGCGAGGGTGACAGGGCCGCAGTTGGCCGGGTCCGTCATCACCCGGAAGGCCCGGGGCAGTGCCGTCAGCAGATGTTCGGGGCGGCTGATCCGGTCGAAATAGCGTGAGACGGGACGGAAGCAGTCATTGGCCGAAACCGTGCCGTCGTCGAAGTCCTCCACCTGCTGCAGCACCGGGTCCGGTGCGCGATTGGCGAAGACATCGCCCGGGATCAGCAGCACCGGCAGGCGGTTGACATGGGCAAGGGCGGCGGCGGTCACCATGTTGGTGGCGCCGGGACCGATGGAAGAGGTTACGGCCATTGCGCGTGTCCGCTTCTTGGCCTTGGCATAGGCGATGGCGGTGTGCGCCATCGTCTGTTCGTTCTGGCCGCGCCAGGTCGGCAGGGCGTTGCCGGCCTGCTCCAGCGCCTCGCCCAAACCGGCGACATTGCCGTGGCCGAAGATCGCCCAGACGCCATCGATGAAACGCTCGCCGTCCTCGGTCATTTGCGCCGAAAGATATCGGACCATCGCCTGGGCGGCTGTCAGACGGATCGTGCTCATGCGGAAATTCCTCGAAGTTCGTTTTCGTTCGCCTCAAGTCCGGCTTCTGCGCGGGCGGTGTCCCAGATGTGGCACAGGCGGTCGAAGCGGCTCACCATGTCGGCGATGGCCGCTTCGTCTGTCAATTCACCCGCGAGCCATTTCCGGGCGGCTTCGGCAAAAATCGTCCGGCCGACGGCAAAACCCTTGACCAGCGGGAAGCGGGCTGCCTCGGCAAAGCTGGCGGCGAGTTCTTCTTCAGGCGCATCAAGGCCCAGCACCACGATGCCGCGGGTGTGAGGGTCGTTGTCGGATATTGCCGCGCAGGCTTTTGACCAGGCTTCTGACGACGTCATCGGTTCCAGTTTCCACCAGTCCGGGTAGATGCCGATGTCGTAGATGCGGCGGATGATGTCCGCGGTCGTATCCGCATCCACCGGGCCGACCTTGGAGGGGATGACCTCCAGCAGCATTTCCAGACGGTTGCGGCGGCAAGCGGCAAACAGTCGCTTCAGGACATCTTCCTGCTCGGCCTTCATCGCGTCGGTGTCGTGCGGATGATAGAAGCAGAGCACCTTGACGACATGCTCTGCCGGCCATTCGGCCAGGCCGCCGAAATCCGGACCGATTTCCGGTTCCAGGGTCAGTGGCCGGGAGGCAGGCCACTCCACCGGATGACCGATCCAAAGTCCGGTTCCGGCGGCCCGATAAAGCGCCTCGCGGCCATGCCGGCTGTCGCACAGGATGCCATAGCCCGGCTGACCGTCCGCAACCGCAAGGGCTGCGTCGAGGCAGAGTTTCTTGAACGATCCGATCCGCTCGTGACCGGCATTGGCCGCATCGGCCATCTGTTCCAGCTGGATGCGGTGGTCGAAGGCAAAGACACGCATGGTCGACCAGTCGCCACCGTGCAGCCGGTGCCGGTTGGTGGACCAGTGGATCTGCTCCAGTTCCGGGTCCTTGCGCAGTGCCTTGTCGTTCACGCCCCGTTTCAGGAAGAACTGCAGTTCCTCCCAACTCGGATAGGCCGGCGTGCAGCCGTGCCGGGACACCGCGAAGGCACCGCAGGCGTTGGCATAGGTCAGGGCCGTGACCCAGTCTTCACCTGTGATCCAGCCTTTCAGCAGGCCGGACATGAAGCCGTCGCCGGCGCCAAGAACGTTGAACACCTCAATCGGGAAGCCCGGGCCGGAAATGCCGTCGTCGAGGCTGTCGGGAATAGCGCCTTCAAAGGCGGTCGCGCCCATCGGCCCGCGCTTGCAGACGAGCGTCGCACCGGAGACCTTGCGCACATTGCGCAGCGCCTCGAGCGTATCCGTGGTGCCGCCGGCAATGTGGAACTCTTCTTCCGTGCCGACGATCAGATCAAACAGATGCAAGGTCGATTGCAGCTTTTCGGTGACCTTGTCGGAGGCGATGAAGCGGTTCTCGCCGTCGCCGTGACCGGACAGGCCCCACAGGTTGGGGCGGTAGTCGATGTCGAGCGCGGTGCGGCTGCCGCTTTCGCGGGCAAGCCTCAAGGCTTTAAGAACGGCGGCTTCTGTCTGCGGGTGGCTGAGGTGTGTGCCTGTGGCGACAACGGCCCTGGCCGAGGCGATGAACGCGGGGTCGATGTCATCTTCGACAAGTGCCATGTCGGCACAATTCTCGCGGTAGAAGATCAGCGGGAACTGTTCCTGGTCACGGATGCCGAGCAGGACGAGAGCGGTCAGCCGCTCCTTGTCGGTGATCACGCCTTGTGTGTCGACGCCGTGCCGTTCCAGTTCCTCGCGGATGAAACGGCCCATGTGTTCATCGCCGACACGGGTGATCAGCGCGGACTTCAGGCCGAGCCGAGCCGTGCCGCAGGCCATGTTGGTGGGCGAGCCGCCGATATACTTGTTGAAGGACGCCATGTCCTCCAGACGGCCGCCCGCCTGGGCTCCGTAAAGGTCGACCGATGAACGGCCTATCGTGATGACATCGAGTTTCTTCACGTGCACATTCCGTTTTTCATTCAGCCCGTCAGATGGTGCCGCCGAGCGAACCTTCCAGTTCCGCCAGTTCCTGGCCACCGGCCATCAGGTCCTGAAGTTCTTCCGCTTTTATGTCCCCGCGCTCTGCGGTGCCAAGCGTCTTGCCGCGGTTGAGCACGGTGAACCTGTCGCCCACGGCCATGGCATGGCGCACGTTGTGGGTGATGAAGACAACGCCGATGCCTTTCTGTCGGACCTTGTCGATTGTCGCCAGAACGTTGGAGGTCTGGCGCACGCCAAGGGCCGATGTCGGCTCGTCCAGGATCAGCACCTTGGCGCCGAAGAAGACCGCACGGGAAATTGCCACCGTCTGGCGTTCGCCGCCCGACAAGGTGCCGACCGCCTGGTCCGGCGAGCGCAGATGAATGCCCATCTTGGCCATTTCGGTCATGGTGACCTCATTGGCCTGGGCAAAGTCAAAGAACTTGAACGGGCCGAAGCGCTTCTGCGGTTCGCGGCCCATCCAGAAGTTCCGGGTCACCGACATCAGCGGGATCATCGCCAGATCCTGATAGACCGTCGCGATGCCGGCTTCCATGGCATCACGCGGGCTGTCGAAGCTGACTTCCTTGCCTTCCATCAGGATCTTGCCCCTGGTCGGCTTGTGGACGCCGGACATGGTCTTGATGAAGGTGGACTTACCCGCGCCGTTGTCGCCCAGAAGGCAGTGGCATTCACCGGCCTTCACGGAAACGGAGACACCGTTCAGGGCGATCACCGGGCCGAAGTGTTTCTCGATATCGACGAGTTCGATCAGATTGTCGGACATTTTATCTTTCCCCCGTGATCATGCGGCGGATGTAGGTGTTGAGGATCACCGCGAGCAGCAGGATGACACCGAGGAAAACCCGGAAGAGAGAGCTTTCGACCCCGGCGAAGAAAAGGCCCTGCTGGACGACGCCGAAGATCAGGGCGCCAAGTGCCGCGCCAACCACCGAGCCGTAGCCTCCGGTGAGAAGCGCACCGCCGATGACCACCGAAATGATGGCTTCGAATTCCTTCAACAGGCCGCGGTCGGCTGCGGCCGAGCCAAATTCCATCACCTGGCAAGTGGCGAAAATGGTGGCGCAGAAGGCTGAGAACATGAACATCAGGATCTTGACCCGGTTCACCGGCACGCCCACGTAGCGCGCGGCCTGGGTGTCGCCACCGGCGGCGAAGATCCAGTTGCCGAAGCGGGTGCGGGTGAGAAGGATGTGGCCGAACACGATCAGGATGAGTGCCCAGATCATCAGCATCGGAATGCCTTCGACCACCGGCTGGCCGGCTTTCGGGCCGGCAACGAATTTGCCGACGATGCCGAGATCGGCAAGCCAGACAAACAGGCCGGAAAAGACCTTGCCGCCGAAGATCCAGGCAATCGGATCGCCTTCTGCCGCTTCACGCACGCCGCCGATAATCGTCTTGCGGGTGGTGGCGATGGAAATGAAGATCGTCAGGCCGCGGAGGATGTAGAGAAAGGCGAGGGTGACGATGAAGGAGGGCAGGCCGGTCTTGATGACGAGGTAACCGTTGAGCGCGCCGATGGCCAGCGCCATGGCGAAAGCGACCAGGATGCCGAACCAGGCCGGAAATCCCCATTGCACGGTGATGAGAGCGATGATGATGCCGGAAAAGCCGATCATCGAGCCGACGGAGAGGTCGAACTCACCTGCGATCATCAGGAGGCAGGCGCCGACGGCGATGATGGCGAACTGGGCAGAGACTGTGCCCCAGTTGATGATGCCTTCGGGGGCGAACATGCCGCTGTCGCTGGCGATGCCGAGAAAGAACATGAAAACGAGGATGGTGCCGCAGATCGCGCCCAGTTCCGGGCGGATCAGGGCTTTGCGCATGGGCGACATTTCGCGGATGCGCTCGTCTTTCTGAGGGGCGGCTGCCGATTGTGTCTCAGCCATAGGTCTCCTCCTGCGTGCCGGGGTGGCCGGCCGCGTCCAGTATGCGGCCCGGCCGCAGAACAGTGTTCTGGAATTCAGTGCATGCCCGTCAGGGCGTGCGGGTGTTTCTGTTGAAAGGGAGAGGCGGACACCGCCTCTCCGCAAGGCCGCACCTTGCGGCCCTTCACGTTCGCTTACCGGTATTCGCCGGCGTATTTTTCCACCAGGGCAATGTTGCCCTTGGTCACGAAACCCGGACCGGAGTTGATGGAGTTGCCCGGAACCACACCGTAACGCGCCAGGTTCGTCAGGATGACGACCGGCAGGTAGCCCTGCAGGTAAGGCTGCTGGTCGATGGCAAAGGCAATCACGTCACCCTTGATGGCTTCAGCGATTTCGCCGGAAATGTCGAAAGTGCCGAAGTGGATGGTGCCGGATTTGCCCATTTCTTCCAGCGCTGCCAGCGTCGGATGTGCGGAGGTCGGCCCGAGGGTCAGGATGCCGTTGGTGTCCGGGTTACCCTGCAGATAGGCCATGACCTTGGACTTGATTTCAGCCGGGTCCTGGCCGCTGTCGATCATCTGGTTGCCGAGTTCGACGCCCAGTGCGTCGGCATAGCCCTGGCAACGTTCAACCGACGCCGGGTTGGTGATGTAGTGGTTCACGCAAAGGAAGCTGGTGACGCCGGCCGCCTTGGCCTTTTCGCCTGCACCCTTGCCGGCATCGTATTCCGGCTGGCCGACATGCATCAGAGCGCCGATTTTCTTGGACTGCTCTTCGGTGCCGGAGTTGATGGTGATGACCGGAATGCCCTTGGCAACCGCGTTGGACAGCGGGCCGCTCAGCACGTCGTAGTCGGCGATCGTCGCGATGATGCCGTTCGGGTTGGACGCAGCCGCCTGCTCGATGATGCGGGCCATGTCGGCAAGGTCACCCGTCGGCGGGTTGCGGTATTCCACTTCAACGTCCATCTGGTCGCCGGCAACGGCAATGGCGTTCTTGATCGTGTTCCACCAGCTGTCGCTGTCCGGTGCGTGGCTGACCAGAACGAAACGTTCTCCGTCAGCGGAAGCCGGAGCGGCAAGTCCGGTGAAGGCAACGGCGGCAGCCGCCATCGCGATAAGTGTCTTCTTCATGGTGTTCCTCCCAGAACGTGGACCGCGGGCCTCAAACAATCCCACCCGCGTCATCAGAAGTCTGTGGCGGCTCCGGCTGTCCGGTGCCGCGTTTGGAATATAAATTCCATTTTTATCTGAGCGCAACAGATTTTTTCCATAAATCTCACATCCGGTTCCTCTGCGCCCCGACGGAAACCGCCAGAGCGATGGCCAGAGAGAGACTTGCGGACAGAGCCCGGAAGGCGCCGACGTCCAGTTCCGAGACCAGAAGCTGGATTGCCTTGAGGCGCGCGAGCGGGCTGGTGACCACATCCGTGATGGCGACAATATCGGCGCCGCTGGCACGGGCCTTGGTGGCCATGTCGATGGTCATTTCGGTGTAAGGCGCGAAGGTTACCGCGATCACGGCGTCGTTCGGCCGGATCAGATGTTCCATGTTGATGTTGGCGATGCCGGAGTGAAGAACGGCAGGAACATCCATCTTTTCAAAGGCATATGCGAGATACGAGGTCACGGGGAAGGCCCTTCGGAAGCCGATCATGTGAATTGTCTCTGCGCGGGCCAGCACGTCGACCGCCTGTTGAAGGGCGATGGGGTCAACGGTTGTCAGCAGGTTTTCCAGGGACGCACGGCCAACTTCGACGAATTCAGCCAGAAGGGCGGAGGGGGACTCGGTGCCATGTTCGCGCAATTTGGCGAGGCGGGTGGCATAGTCCGGCCACTTCTGCGAATAATCGGAGCGGAACAGCTTCTGCATTTGCGAGAACCCGGAAAAACCCATTTCCTGGCAGAAACGCATCACCGCGGAGGGTTGCACATCAGCGCCCTCGGCAAGTTCGGCAACCGTGGAAACCGCCACCTTGTCCGGATTGGCCGCAATGTAGTTCGCGAATTGTTTCAAGCGTTTGGGCAGTCTGTCCGCAGTGCTGCCGAGACGGGTGAAAAACGCGTCGATGGACTGAGGCGGGGCAACGATTTCGGCGGAAGCGAGGTTGGGGTCCTTGTCAGGATCGGGCGAGGCGTCATTCATTGTCTTCTTCTTTTCCGGCTTGACACATTCCGTCGAAAATGATTTTGGAATTTTTATTCTAAATTGGCAAGCGCTGGTTCAACCCGCTCTGCCACATGTCATCCGGGAGGAAGTATCATGGCCGTCAATGTCGCCCTGCTAGGGGCCGGACGTATCGGTAAAGTGCATGCAAAGGCCATTGGCGCGGCCGCCGGTGCGACGCTTGTCGCGGTTGCGGACGCTTTCCCGGAAGCTGCCGAAACGCTTGCGGCGACCTATGGCGCGCGCGTCAGCACCATCGATGAGATCGCCGCCGCCGGGGATGTCGATGCGGTTGTCATCTGCACGCCGACCGACACCCATGCGGATCTGATCGAGAAATTCGCACGGGCAGGCAAGGCGATCTTCTGCGAAAAGCCGGTCGATCTGTCACTGGACCGGGTGAAGGCCTGCCTGAAGACGGTCGAAGACCTCGGCGCAACCCTGATGCTCGGTTTCAACCGCCGCTTCGATCCGCATTTCCGCGCCGTACGTGCCGCCATTGACGAAGGCCGGATCGGGGACGTGGAAATGGTGCAGATCACCTCGCGTGATCCGGGTGCGCCACCGCCGTCCTACATCACGTCCTCCGGCGGCATCTTCCGCGACATGACGATCCACGATTTCGACATGGCCCGCTTCCTTTTGGGCGAAGAGGTCACCACCGTTTATGCCACCGCTTCGGTCCTGGTCGATCCGGAAATCGGCAAACTGGGCGACTACGACAGCGCCACCGTGGTGCTGACGACGGCGTCCGGCAAGCAATGCTCGATCTCCAACTCGCGCCGGGCAACCTATGGCTACGACCAGCGGATCGAGGTCCATGGCTCCAAGGGTGTGGTGAGTGCTGAAAACCAGCGTCCGGTCTCCATCGAAGTGGCGACCGAGGCCGGGTACACCCGCCCGCCGCTGCATGATTTCTTCATGACCCGCTACACGGAAGCCTATGCGGCGGAAATCACCGCTTTCGTCGAGGCCATCGAAACCGGTACTGCGCCGTCACCGAGTGGCGAGGACGGCCTGAAGGCACTCGCCCTTGCTGAAGCTGCCCTCAAGTCCATCGCCGAACGCCGCGCCGTCGGCATGGACGAAGTCTGAGCGTCAGAACCACTGTGACCTCATCCTGAGGAGGGCCGTCTGGTCCGTCTCGAAGGATGGGCGGCACACTCTTGAGCACGCGGCCCATCCTTCGAGACAGCGCCAAGGCGCTTCCTCAGGATGAGGTTAAAGGCGGAGCGGTCTGCTTCGTCACCTCCGGGAGGATCGGATTACATGACAAGTCTCGGTATCGGATTGATCGGCACCGGTTTCATGGGCAAGTGTCATGCGCTTGCCTATGGTTCGGTGAAGGCGGTGTTCGGCGATGTGCCGGCGACCCGCCTGGAAGTACTGTGTGACGTTCCGGCGGACAAGGCCGAAGCCTTTGCCGACCAGTTCGGCTTTGCCAGGGCAACCAGCGACTGGAAAGATCTGATCGCGGATCCGAAGGTCGATATCGTCTGCATCACCACCCCCAACAAGGTGCACAAGGAGATGGCGCTTGCCGCGCTTGAGGCCGGCAAGCATGTGCACCTGGAAAAGCCGATGGCGCTCAGCCTGGAGGACGCCAGGCAGATGCTGGCCGTTGCCGAAAAGACGGGGGCAAAAACCATCGTCGGCTACAACTACCTGCACAATCCGGCGATTTCGCATGCGCGCAAACTCATCGTGGATGGGGCCATCGGCCGGATCGTGCATTTCCGGGGGATGGTCGATGAAGACTATCAGGCCGACCCGGACCTCGCCTGGACCTGGCGGGCCACCAAGGCCGACGCCGGCCTCGGCACGCTGGGCGATCTTGGCTGCCACCTGATCTCACTGGCAACGGCCCTTGTGGGCCCGGTCGAGAGCCTGATCGCGGAGACAAGAACCGTTCACGAAACACGGCCATTGGGCGATGGCTCAAGCGAGCGCCGGGCGGTTGAAAACGAAGACATCGCCTCCGCGCTGCTGACTTTTGAAAATGGTGTCCATGGCGTCGTCTCGACCTCGCGCAGCGCCTGGGGCCGCAAGAGCTACATCGCCTTCGAGGTGCATGGAACCGAAGGCATGATTACCTTCGATCAGGAGCGCATGAACGAACTCCGGCTTTACCAGAACCGGGGTGAAGCTGCCGAACAGGGCTTCAAGACACTGCTCACCGGACCGGCCCATCCGCCGTATGGTCAGTTCGTTCCGGCCGCTGGCCACCAGCTTGGCTTCAATGATCTGAAGGTGATCGAGGTTCATGAATTCCTGACGGCAATTGCCGAAGGCCGCACCGCGGTGCCATCGTTCCGCGAAGCGCTTCATTTCGAGGCGGTGATCCATGCAATCGCCGAAGCCGGTCAGACGGGTGGCCGCGTGCAGGTCTCGAAGGTGGACTGACGCCGCAGGCGGTACTTCCATATTGCCTTGTGGGTTTATTGTTCGATGGGCGCGAACAGGCTGGTTCCTGTTCGCGCCCTTTATCTGTCGGCAATGATCCCTATAAACTTTGCGGAATACAGACCGTTGGTCAGCCTCGCCTGGAAGGCATTGCCGGCTCTGCGGGCTTGCTCAGATCCAGGAGATTTTCTTGCCCAAGGTAATCGTTTTCTTTGCGCATCCGCGTCCGCACAGGTCGGAAATCAACCTGCCACTGTTTGAAACCGCGCGATCGATCGATGGTGTCACGGCCGTCGATCTTTATGCGGATTATCCGGATTTCAGCATCGACATCGACCGGGAGCAGGATCGCCTGCGGGCGCATGAGGTGATTGTCTTCCAGCATCCGCTCTACTGGTATTCGGCCCCGGCCCTCATGAAAGAGTGGCTGGACCTGGTGCTGGAACATGGCTTTGCCTATGGCCACGAGGGCAAGGCGCTGCATGGCAAGATCTTCCTGAATGCGGTGACGACTGGCGCCAAGCAGGATGCCTACTCGCAGACAGGCATGAACCATGCCGAATTGCGCAGTCTGCTGGGGCCTTTCGAAAAGACGGCGGACCTCTGCGGCATGCGTTATCTCGCCCCTTTTGCGCTGTTCGGAGCTGGCCGGGCCCTGGAGGAAAGCCGGCTGGAAAACCATCGGCTTGGTTATGAAAAGCTCTTGAAGGCGCTCGTCAGCAGCCGGCTGGATCTTCAAAAGGCAGCCGCAGCGCCTGTGCTGTCCGGCGAACTGGAGAGCTTTTTGTTGGCAGGGGAGGCGGTCTGATGGCACTGCTCAGCGAAGCCTTCGTCTACCTGTGTGCGGCCGTCATTGCGGTGCCGATTGCAAACCGTCTCGGTCTCGGGTCCGTACTCGGTTATCTGATCGCCGGTGTGGTGATCGGACCGGTGATCGGCATCGTGGGGTCGGAAGCGGCTGACGTGCAGCATTTTGCCGAATTCGGCGTGGTGATGATGCTGTTTCTCGTCGGGCTGGAATTGCGGCCCGCCATGCTCTGGAAAATGCGCCAGCAACTGATCGGCCTCGGCGGTCTGCAAGTCGTCGGAACTGCCCTCGTCTTCGCCGGGGCAGGTCTGGCGTTCGGTCTTCACTGGCAGAACGCCCTGGCGCTCGGCATGATCCTGTCGCTCTCTTCCACCGCCATCGTGCTGCAGACCCTCAATGAAAAGGGCTGGCTGAAAACACAGGGCGGGCAGAGTTCCTTCTCGGTGTTGCTGACCCAGGATATCGCGGTCATTCCGATGCTGGTCGTGTTGCCTCTTCTTGCCCTCGGCGGCCACGGCGGGGGCTCCGCTGCGAAGGATCACGGCCAGAGCGCCGGTCACGGCGGCGAAGCTCTGGCTGCCCTGCCGGGCTGGGCGCAGGCGCTGATCATTCTGGCGGTAATTGCGGCGATCATTCTGACCGGCCGCCATCTGCTTCGGCCCGTCTTCCGGTTCATTGCCGAAGCGCGCCTGCGGGAAATCTTCACGGCAACGGCGTTGCTGCTGGTTATCGGCATCGCCCTGGTCATGGATTTTGTCGGTCTGTCGCCGGCGCTTGGAACCTTCCTTGCCGGGGTGGTCCTGTCCGACAGCGATTATCGTCACGAGCTGGAAAGCGACATCGAACCGTTCAAGGGCCTGTTGCTTGGTCTGTTCTTTCTGACGGTGGGCGCGGGGATCGATTTCGGTCTCCTGTTCGGCGCACCCCTGACGATCCTCGGCCTTGCGCTCGGGTTGATTGCGGTCAAGTTTGCGGTGCTCTTCCTGCTGGGGGCCTTGTTCCGTCTCCAGGGGCCTGACCTTTGGCTGTTTGCGCTCGGTCTTGCCCAGGCCGGGGAGTTTGCCTTCGTTCTCTTCGGCTTTGCCTCCGGCAGCGGCGTTCTGGAACCGTCCCTGATCCAGACCATGACCCTGGTCGTGGCGGTTTCCATGCTGCTGACGCCTGCCTTGTTCATCTTCTACGAAAAAATCGTCGCTCCACGTGCCTTTGCGAAAGCGGACCGGGAGCCCGATGTCATCGACCGGCGGGGCCGTGTTGTTGTCGCAGGCATGGGCCGCTTCGGGCAGATCGTCTCGCGGCTACTGCTGACCAGCGGCTATGACGTGATCATTCTCGATCATGATCCGCAGACGATCGAGAACCTGCGCAGGATCGGCATTCAGACCTTTTATGGGGATGCAACCCGGCCGGATCTTCTGCACGGTGCCGGGCTGGATGATGCAGATCTCTTCATTGCCGCTCTGGATGATCGCGACAAGCAGACGAAGCTGGTGGAACATGTCGCCAAGACCTATCCGAAGGTTCGGATTCTTGCCCGAGCCCGCGACCGGCATCACGTCTATGAACTGGAAAATGCCGGCGCCCATTTTGCCGAACGGGAAGTCTTCGAAGGGGCGCTCGCGCTAAGCCGCCAGGCATTGATTGAACTGGGCTTCCATCCGTTCCGCGCCCGCACCAAGACACGGGAGTTCCGGCATCACGACATTGCGATGCTTGATGACCTTCGCGAGAACTTCAACGATGGCGGTGTCGATACCTCCTATATCGATGCGATGCGGGCTCATTCCGAAACCCTGTTCGAAATCATGCAGGTTGACCGGGGCGGGGACCGTGCGGAAGGCATGGAGCGCGGCTGGACACCCCCGCCGAAAGGCGATCAGAACCTCTGAAGGTGAGACGGAATGCAGCCGATTGACCGGAAAATGCGGTTACCCGCCGGTAACCGTCGCCTTTTCCCGTCCGGCTGCGGCTCCTATATGCAGCGAAAGACAGACAATGGCGCTTGCCGGGGATCGGCTGACAGCGCCGGCAAAGGAAACATCATGACTTCACAAGACACCGACACGACCGGCCTCGACGATGTTCTTCAGATCGATATCGTGTCAGACGTGGTCTGCCCGTGGTGCATCGTCGGCTTCAAGCAGCTTGAACAGGCCATCGCCCGGACCGGCGTTTCTGCCGCCATCAAGTGGCATCCGTTCGAACTCAATCCAGACATGGTTGCCGAGGGCGAGAACCTGCGCGAGCACATCATGCGCAAATACGGCTCCAGCGCGGAGCAATCCCAGGCAGCGCGGGAACGGCTGACGGAGCTCGGAGCAAGCCTCGATTTCGACTTCAGGTTCACCGACGACATGCGCATGGTGAACACATTCAAGGCGCACCAGCTGATCCATTGGGCTGGCGAGAGCGGCAAGGAGCATGCATTGAAGATGGCCTTGTTCCAGGCCTATTTCCACGACCGGAAGGACGTTCACGACGATCAGGTGCTGGCGGATGTGGCCGAGAGCGTCGGCCTGGACCGCGTCGAAGCCCTCGCCGTACTGAAAGATGGCCGGTATGCCGAAATCGTGCGCGCGGAAGAAGCCTTCTGGACCGGCAACGGTATCCACGGCGTTCCGGCGGTCATCTTCGAACGTCAGCACCTGGTTTCAGGCGCTCAGGGCGTCGACAATTTCGCGGCCATCATCACCGAACTGACAAAGGGCAAGGCGGCCTGACGGCATAGCCTTAAAGATACCCAGTAGATCGTCCACTTTTTTCGTCATGCCATGGCTCGACCATGGCATCCATGCCGTTCCGGTTCTGCTCGACAGGCCTCAGTTTGAGGTGCTGTCGCAGCATGGATTGCAGGATCAAATCCTGCAATGAAGGGGAGAAGGAAGAGCTGGGTTCTCTAACCCTTCCCAGGGTGTAGCCACTGTTTCCTCAGAGCTTTTCGAACAACACGCCTGCAGCTTCGATCCGGCCGGCCGGCGTGTCGGCAGGTTCTGCACCGTAGTTGGTCCAGATCCTGACGCCGTCTGTCATGCGGCAGCGGACGCCACCGGCAAGGTCGAGTGTGTCGATCCCGGCTTCCTCGCACAGCATGGTGTAGAGGCGCTTCAGCACGGTTTCGTCTCCCCAGCCGCCGAGATAGACAAGATGCTCCTGGCGGTAGGCGGCGGGTTGGCCGTCTTCCAGTTCGAGAATGACTTCGCCAGCGCCTTCCAGTTCCTCGCGGTAACCGGTGAAAGCGCCACCGCCTTTGAGCGGCATCGGCATATCCGGGCGCAAGCTTTCGACCCGCGAGACCGCAAGGTCGAGCCCGGGCATGTCTGGTGGCAATGGCACAGGAATGACCATGTCGGCGTTGCGGGCGGCTGTGCGCGGGCCCATAACCACCAGCGCTTCGGTTTCGGCAAGCGCCTGTTTCAGGTCCTGCGGCACGTAGATCAGGCCGGGCAGGGCAACGATCTTGTAGCCGGAAAAGTCACGGGTTTCGCCGCGCAGGATATCGACCGAAAGCCCGAGCTTGCGCAGGGCCTTGTAGGTGTCGAACACCAGCTGAAAGTAGGATAGCTCCTTGCCGTGCGGCTGGGTGGTCCAGGCGAAATCCGCATCATAGTCGAAGATCAGCGCAACAGGTGCTTGTGGGGACGAGACGTCAGGTGCATCGCGCAATTCGTCAGCGACCTTGCGGGCTTCCAGAAGGGCAGGTGCATCGGCATTGTCCGGGCGCAGCATGCCGGCATGCATCTGTTCCTGGGCAAAGGGTGCCTGGCGCCAGCGGAAATAGCACACGGCTTCCGCGCCATGGGCATAGGCTTCCCAGGCCCAAAGCCGCATCATGCCCGGCAGCGGGGCCGGGTTATGGGGAGCCCAGTTCACCGGTCCCGGCTGCTGTTCCATCACCCACCAGCGGCCCTTGCCGACAGCGCGGTAAAGATCGTGGTGGAAGGCCTGGAAGTCCGGATCGCCCTGGCGCATGAAGGCCCGCTGATGGGCATCATCCGCGCCGACGCGGTCTTCCAGAAAGCCGAGCGGATAGCTGTCCCAGGTGGCAATTTCCAGATCGTCGCCAACCTTGAAGTGGTCGAAATCAGTCACTCGGCCCATGTAGTTGTGGCTGATCGGCGCACTGGAATGCGCCCGGATGATATCGACCTGACGCTTGTTGAAGGTCACCACCTGATCGGACGAGAACCGCCGGAAGGCGAGCGTGTGCGAAGGGTTCGGTTCGGTCACGGTCAGGTTCGGCAGGTCGATCTCGTCAAATGAGAGATATTCCATCGACCAGAAGACATTGCCCCAGGCGCGGTTGAGCGCCTCGATGGAGCCGTAGCGCCCCTTCAGCCAGACCCGGAACGCCTTTCGGGCGGCCTCCGAATAGGAAAGGATGGTGTCGTGGCAGCCGTACTCGTTGTCGGTCTGCCAGGCGGCGACATGCGGATTGTTGCCGTAACGCTCGGCGACGAGCTTCACGATCCGGTCGCTCTCCTGACGAAAACCCTCGTGTGAAAAACAGTAATGGCGGCGGGAGCCAAACTTGCGTGGTTTGCCTTCGGCATCGACCGCGACCATGTCCGGATGCTTGTCGACGACCCAGCGCGGCGGTGTTGCGGTTGGTGTGCCGAGGACGACCTTCAGTCCGGCCCGGCCGAGGGTTTCGATGGCCCGGTCCAGCCACTCGAAGCGCAGGTCGCCCGGGCGGGGCTCAAGGCGCGACCAGGCGAACTCACCGATGCGGATCCATGTCAGCCCGGTTTCCGCCATCCGGCGGGCATCGGCTTCCCAGATCTCCTCCGGCCAATGTTCCGGGTAATAGCAGGTGCCAAGAGTGCGTTTCATGATGGATGCTCACTGCTTGATGGTTCGGCAATGCCTCTGCGATGGGGGAGGCGTTGCTCCATATTCCGAGTCCGTCCCGCGACTGCGGGGAACCGGGACCTTTTCACAAGTCCGTTGAATTCATGGCTTTTGCCGCCGCCCTGAAAACCAGGGTCTCGGCCTTCCTTGCGCTCCGTCCGGGACAGCGTGCCGGGCAAGACGGCGAAAGGCAGTTACAGGACGACCCTGTGCTCACTCTGTCCGCGCACCTTCACCTCAGCGAAATAGGTCTTGCCTTCGGCTTCGCCAGTCAGGCCGTCGGCGGCAGACGTTGCAAAGAGGGTCTGCAGATCCTCGCCGCCGAACGCCGGACAGGAGATCTGTTTTGCGGGCATGGAAATTGCCTCGGCGAATTTGCCGTCCGGGGTGTAGCGGGCGACATGGCTCGCGCCCCAATGGGCGTTCCACAGGTACCCCTCACTGTCGATCACCGCACCGTCGGGGTTGAACCCGTCGGAAGACAGATCCGTGAACAGGGTCGGGTTGGCCGCAGGCCAGCCTTCGACATCCAGAGCGACCTGCTGGATGGTCAAAGTGTCGGTGTCGGCGAAATAGGCCGTGTTGCCATCCGGCGAAAAGCAGATGGCGTTGGAAATGGTGATGCCGGAAAACAGCTTGCGCAGTTCGCCCTTGTAAAAGCGGTAGATCGATCCGGCGTCCTTTTCTGCACCAAGGCCCATGGTGCCGATCCAGAAGCCGCCCTTTGGATCGGCGCGGCCGTCGTTGGAGCGTGTCACCGCGTTGTCGGCTTCAAGGTCGCAGATTTTTGCGGAGGCTTCCGTTTCCAGATTGAACAGGAACAGTTTGGAAGAACTTGCGATCAGGAGTTCGGCCCGGCTCACCCAGCCGGCAGCAGAGACATATTCATCGAACTGCCAGGTTTTCTCGGTGCCGTTGTCGCGGCTGAGCAGCCGCTTGTTCAGGATGTCGAACCAGAAGAGTTGCTGGCGTTCGGGGTGCCACAGCGGTCCCTCACCAAGGGTGCACTGACGCTCGTCGAAAACTGTGCTCATGAAATCACCTGGATGCTGTAACGGCCGCGTCATAGGCGGCGACGATTTTTTCGGCCCGGTCGCTGATTTCCGCAACACTGAAACCGGGTTTGAACAGAGCCGTGCCGATGCCGAAGCCGGCAGCCCCGGCCTTGATCCAGTCACTGAAATTGTCCGGACCTGCCCCGCCGACCGCATAGGTCGCGGTTCCCTTCGGCAACACCGCCGACATCGCCTTCAACCCATCCGGACCAATGAGCGACGCAGGGAAGAACTTGAGGCCATCTGCACCGCTGCGCAGGGCCGTGAAGCACTCGCTCGGTGTCATCACACCGGGAAAGGAAGACATGCCTTCGGCTTTGGTCGCCTTGATGACATCCGGATTGCAGTCGGGGGAAACAACCAGCGTGCCGCCGGCGTTCTTGACGTCGCGCACCTGCTCGGGCGCCAGCACGGTGCCTGCGCCGATTTCCGCCTTTGCGGAAAAGGCCTTGGCCATGGCGGCAATGCTGACAAGCGGGTCCGGCGAGTTGAGCGGGACCTCAATACGGGTGATGCCGGCGGCAATCAGGCATTCGGTAACGGGCAGGGCTTCGTCCGGGGTCAGACCGCGCAGGATGGCAATCAGGTTACGGCTCATGAATGCTCCGGTTCGTAGGAGGAATAGGCCAGGGTCAGACCCTTCAAGGTGATGGTCTCTGCGTCGAGTTGCCTGGAGGCGTGCCCGAGTTGGGAGAGCGCGGCGTGATAGGCTCCAGAAATCTTGTCGCTGCCCAGAAGGGCTGTGTTGCCGAGGTCGAAGTCCCGGCTGACGGCGGCAAGTTCGGCGCCGATCAGAAGGCCCGACAATCTGCCGCTGGCCTGCACCGGACCAAGGTCCGCGACGAGACCGGCTGCGCGCACGCCGAAGAGATCGGCAGTCAGTTCTTCGGGCGCATTGAAACTGTGTTCGGCCGCTTCGGCAAAGGCCGCACTGTCAAGCTCATCTGCGGAAAGGCCGTGCCTCAGAACAGAGTGTCTGGACAGAAGCGCGAAGGTTTCACCAGTCATGAAGGTGCGGAACCGCTCGATCCGTCCGTCCTTCAGGGAGACCCACTTGGTGTGCGTACCAGGCAGGCACAGGGTGCCGGAATAGGTCTGATTGTCCGCCAGGAAACCTGCGATTTGCGTTTCCTCGCCGCGCATGACATCGGGCGGAGAAAGCTGCTTGATGCCGGGCAGAATGCGTACATCGAGGCGCGGATCGGCTGCGTTCACACGGGTGGCGTTCCGGATCGACGGCGGCGCGCAGGGAACCGTCATATAGGGGGCTTCGGCCCAGCCCTGACGGGACCCGGCCATGCCACAGACGATCACCGGTGTGGCCACACCCTCCTTCAGGAGGTCTCCGGCCAGTTCGATCAGGGCGGGTTCGAAGTCCGGTTTCTCCAACCGGCCCATGCCCTTGTCCGAGCTGCGATGGGCCAGGATGCCGCCGGTTTCGTCAAGCGCCCAGATGCGCAGATTGGTGGTGCCCCAATCCGCCGCGATCCAGGACGCCTTTGGGTGCGTGTTCATCCCGTCACCACCACGCCGCCATCCACGACCAGCGCCTGGCCGGTCATGGCCTTGCTGGTTCGGGAAGCCAGGAACAGGACCGGATCAACCATGTCTTCCGGCTGCAATTCGACCTTGAGACACTGCCGGTCGATGTGAGCAGCCAGGCCTTCGGGCGTCACCCACATGTCCTTCTGCTTCTGGGTCAGAACCCAGCCCGGGGCGATTGCGTTGACGCGGATGTTTTCCGGGCCGAACTCTCGGGCAAGGCTGCGGGTCATGCCGTTGATGCCTGAATTGGCGGTGGTGTAGACAGGGTAACCGGCGTTGCCCATCATGTAGGAGATTGACGAAAAGTTGACGATCGAGCCACCGCCGGCGGCACGCATGCCGGCCACCACATGCTGGCAGGCGAAGAAATAGGCCTTCAGGTTGATGGCCACGGACCAGTCCCAGAACGCCTCGTCTACCTCTTCGGTCTTGTGGCGTTTGTCGTTGGCCGCGTTGTTGACCAGAACCGTGATCGGGCCATGGGCCTCGGCTGCCTGGTCCATTGCGGCCTTCAGGGCGCTCATATCGGTGATGTCACAGGGCAGGAACAACGGACGGCTGCCGTATTTCTGCTCCATCTCGTCACAGAAGGAGGCTGCGTCGGAACGCTGCACAAAGGCGACTTTGGCGCCCTGCCGCAGGAACCCTTCGGTCAGGGCCGCGCCAATTCCGGAGCCGCCACCGGTGATGAAAACCGATGCATTTTCGAGATCCGGGTATGTTGCGTACATGGCACTTCCTCAATTGTTTGGTGGCCGTAGCCGAAATCGGTTCGTCTTGAGTAACGTTACTCAAATCCGCTTGCCTTCCACAACCCAGAGCGTTTCGGGGAACCGCCAGGGGAGTGTCAGCCCGTGGGACATCAGATATTGTCCACTGGCTTCAAGGTCTTGAGTTTTCAGGAGAGGCGCGCCGCGAGACAGCCGGGGCGCTTCGTCCCGATTGACGACAGATATCCTGTATCTGGCTTGCGGGTCCAGTCCGCTCAGCCTCAAAGGGCGTGGCAAGATCTGGTCGCTGGGGCGCGTCAGCGCGGCGAAGGCAACGAATTGGCCACCGTCGCGTGAAAGCTGCTGTTCGGCTATCACCGCCGGGTCGGTGCTGTCGAGCCGCAGGATATCGGCCTGCATCATCCAGTCTCGGTTGGCTTTCCACCAGCTCGTCACCTCACGCAAAATGACGGCTTCGTCTTCCGTCAGTTCGCGCGGGTCCATCTCGAAACCCATATGACGTTGCGCCGCAGTCCAGGCGCGCAGGCGAATGTCGAGCGTGCGGCCGGAGGTATGGCAGTGACGGGGCCCGACATGAGACCCGGTTACGGAAGCCGGTAGGAACAGGGCGGCATCATGCTGGATGCGCTGGCGTTCCAGCGCATCGTTGCTGTCAGACAGCCAGACCCGGTGCGTGCGCTCCAGAACGCCGAAATCGATGCGTCCGCCGCCAGACGAGCAGCTTTCGATCTCCACGCCGGGAAAGTCTGCCCGCAGACGGTCGACCAGCTCGTAATAGCCTGCAGCCTGCCGGGCATCGACCACGGGCAGGATGCGGTTGTGATCCCATTTGATGTAGCCGATATCGTTGTTTTGCAGGACGTCGGCGATATGGGCGTAAAGATAGTCGCGAACCTCCTGACGGGACATGTCCAGCACAAGCTGCTGGCGTCCGCGGATCTGGTCGGCGTGCCCGAGAACCCAGTCCGGATGAGCGCGATAGAGATCGCTGTCCTCATTGACCATTTCCGGCTCGAACCAGATACCGAACTCCATGCCGAGCGCCTTGATGTGGTCGATCAGCGGAGTGAGGCCGTCCGGGTACTTGCGTTTGTCGATCACCCAGTCTCCGAGAGACGAGGTGTCGTCATCCCGGCGCCCAAACCAGCCGTCGTCCAGCACAAAACGCTCGGCGCCAAGGTCCGCTGCTCGGGAGGCGATGGCTTTGAGTTCTTCGAGGTCGTGCTTGAAATAGACGGCTTCCCAGCAATTGTAGTGCACCGGGCGGGGCATTCGGGCACCTTGAACCACCTGATCGCGGGCATGGCGTTGGAACCGAATGGCGGCACCGTTGAAACCGGTTGCGGAATAGGTGGCGTAAAGCGGCGCGCTGACGAAATGGCGCCCGCTGGCAAGGCTCGCAGTGGCGTGGCCGAACTGGACCTGGCGGCGACCGTCGGCAAGTTCCTCGGCCACCATCTTGTGACCACCTGACCAGCCATAATGAAACGCGAAAGCTTCGCCCGCCGTGTTGGTTGTTCCGGCACCGCAGACGATCAGGCCCGGAAAATGGGCATGATCCGTGCGGCCCGTGCGGTTGTCGCGGACGCGGGCGCCGGGCGCAAACGGCAGGCGGCGGGTCAGGAATTCCGCGCACCAGCGGCCGGAAAACTCGATCATCTCGCCGGTGTGGGCCGGCACCTGCAGAACCGGCGCTGCCAGCCAGTCGACAGTGATCTCGTCCGCGCTTTCCAGCCGCGTTTGCAATTTCAGCAGCGACGTCTCCGGTGTCAGGACCAGATCAAAGACAAGGGTGAGGTCGTGGTTCTTGTCGGTGAAGACAAGCGTCAGGCCGTGCTCTGAAGTTGCTTCGCTTTCGAACCGGAAACTCGGCGTGAGCGGGGTTCCGGCGCTGTCCCTGGCCGTCAGGCCGGTTTGGCCGGGGAAGCTTTCAGAAGCTTCCGGGCACAGGCTCAGGCCGGCGTTGCGGTCGACCATGCCGGGTGCGACATCGGCAAGCGCGGCTGCCGAAAGCGTCTCCAGGTTTTCGCCTGTGGGAAGGGCGGGGCCCCAGTAGACAGCTTCCGGCAATCGGTTGTCGAAGCTGGCAAGAACAAGGCTCTGTCTGTCATCTCCAAGATGCCAGGTGCGGATCATTTCACGGCTCCGAGTGTGAGGCCTGCAATAAAGTGGCGTTGCATCAGGAAGAACATCGCGACAGGCGGCAGGGCGGCCACGATGGAACCGGCGCTCATCAGGTGATAGGCGGCGCGGTACTGGGCATTGAAGGAGGTGATGCCTGCCGTAACGGGTTGACTTTCAACACCCTGCGTCAGCACCACCGCCCAGAAATAGTCGTTCCAGATGAAGGTGAAGATCAGCACCGACAGGGCGGCGATGGCGGGCTTCATCAGCGGCAGCACCACATACCAGAAGATTCGCCATTCGGAGACACCTTCAACGCGGGCGGCTTCGATAAGTTCAAACGGCAGGGCGCGGATGAAGTTGCGCATGAAGAGTGTGCAGAAGCCGGTCTGGAAGGCGATGTGGAACAGCACAAGGCCGGTGATGGTGTTGTAGAGACCCATCTGCAGGGTCAGGTCGCGCACCGGCACCATCAGGATCTGGAACGGCACGAAGTTGCCGGCCACGAACACGAAGAAGATCCAGATATTGGCCTTGAACTTGTAGATGCCAAGGGCAAAGCCGGTCATGCAGGACAGGCCAACCGCGCCGATCACCGTTGGAATGGTGATCTTGAACGAATTCAGGAGATACTGCGGCATGTCCGAGCCAGTGAAGACCAGCGCGTAGTTGGTGAAGCCCTCGAAGGATGATGGCCAGCCCCAGTAGTTGGCGTTGGAGAAATCCGAGTCCGGCTTGACGGAGAAGATGGCGACCGCAATCAGCGGCAAGAGCCACAGGATCAGCGCCAGCGGCAGCAGCGTCTGATAGGTGATCTGCCAGGAGCGGGACGTGCGTTCGATCGGTGTCGGGAACATGTCAGCGCGCCTTTTCTTCTTTGTACATCGACCAGAGGAAGTAGGCGATGAAGGCCAGCATGATCAGGAACAGCACCACGGCAATGGCCGCGCCATAGCCCATGCGGAAGCCGTATTCGGAGAGTGCGACCTCGAACATGTAGAAGCTGAGCACCCGGCTGGCGCCGAAGGGACCGCCATTGGTCATGACCGAAATCAGGTCGAAGGAGCGCAGTGCGCCGATGATGGTGACGACGAAGGCGATGAAGGTGGCCGGGCGAAGCTGCGGCACGATGATGTACCAGAGCATGCGCCAGCCCTTGGCGCCGTCGAGGCGTCCGGCTTCGATCTGTTCCGGGTCAACCGCATTGAGGCCGGTGAGATAGAGGATCATGCAATAGGCTGTCTGGGGCCAGAGGCCCGCGACGATGATGCCGACGGTGACCCAGTTCTCGTCCCCCAGAACGTTGAGCGGCGGCAGGCCGACCGCGCCCAGCAGAACGTTGAGGATGCCGAATGTCGGGTCGTAGAACCAGGTGAACACCAGGCCGACCACGACCTGGGAAATCACGAAGGGAAAGAAGAACAGGGATTTATAGAGCCGGATGCCGGTGACGGTCTGGTTTAGGAACAGCGCGATGAACAGACCGGCCGGAATGGCAAGCAGATAGAGCAGCAGCCAGATGACGTTGTTCTTCAGCGAGGTGTAGAAGGCATCATCCCAGTAGAGTTCCTCGTAATTGTAGAGCCCGACAAATTCCGCCTGGCCCAAACCGTCCCACTCGTAGAGCGACAGGTTGAACGACTGGAAGATCGGGAAGATCACATAGAACAGGAAGAACAGGATCCCGGGAGCCAGGAACAGCCAGGGCGTCAGCTGCTGCTGGTTGCGATGCCACCAGGAACTCTGGCGGGTCTCGGAGACGGATGCTTGGGCCATTTGCGGAACTCTTCGTGAGTCGTCGGCGTATACCGGAAATGAGGACAGGGAGCGGTTGCCCCCTGTCCGGTCATGCGAAGGCAGACCTTATTTGTAGATACGCTCCTGGGCACGGTCCAAACGGTCCAGGATCTTGTCCAGGTTGTCCGGCTTGACCATGAATTCCTGCAGGCCTTCCATGGCAACCTTTGCCATTTCAGCCGGGGCATCGCGGTCGAAGAACTGGGCAACGCCACCCGGGGAGTTCGAGGACAGCATTTCAAAGCCCTGTTCCAGGAACTTGTCATCGTCCACCGACGACTTGGCGTTCACCGGCAGCTGGCCGAGATGCTTGCCGTCGTTGATCCAGGTCTGGACGTCCGGAGAAACGGCGAACTTCAGGAATTCGCGTGCGTTTTCCTTGTTTTCGGCATTGGCCGGGATGTGGAAGGTATCGGTCGGCGCGTCTTCCGCCTTGGCGATGCCCGGCGTGATTTCCACGAACTGGTAGAAATCGATCTGGTCATCGGAAAGACCGGCTTCGCGCAGCGGCGCCACGGCGAAATTGCCCATAAGGTAAGCGGCCGCATCGCCCTTGACCATGAACGGCAGGGCTTCCTGCCAGGAGTAGGTCTGGTGGTTGTCGATGAAGGCGCCCATGTCGATGAGTTCCCGCCAGTTGGCGAAGGTCTTGCGGACTTCATCGGACTTCCAGGATGCCTTGCCCGTGAGCAGGTCCATGTGGAAGTCGAAACCATTGGTGCGCATGTTCAGGTAGTCGAACCAGCCGCCCGCGGTCCACAGGAACTTGGTGCCGATGGTGTAGCACTTCTTGCCGGCATCGATGATCTTCTGGCAGTTCGCCTTTTCCTCTTCCCAGGTGGTGGGCTCGGACAGGCCAAGCTCGTCAAAGATGTCCTTACGGTAGTAAACGCCCCACTGATAGTAGGTGTAGGGCACGCCCCACTGCTTGCCATCAATGGTCATCGCACCCTTGGTGGAGGCGAGGTTGTCGGCAATTTCCGGTTCCGCCCACAGGTCGGATACGTCCTCGAAAAGGCCTGCTTCCACGTAGGGACGCATGCGGTTGGCTGCGTACCAGGTGGCAACGTCCGGGGCATTTGCCGTCAGGAAGTTACGGATCTGGGTCTTGTAGGCTTCCCGGTCAATCACCGTCGTCTCGATGTTCAGCTCCGGGTTCTTCTCCTGGAACTGAGCGATCAGCTCTTCCATGGTTGCGCGTGGCGCCGGGTTCGATGTGTCGAGAAAGATCTTCAGATTGCCGGTCAGGCCGTCAGCAGAAGCTGCGCCCATCGCGGCTGCCAACATGGCAAATGCCGCTACGGACGTTTTCAGCATGGAACGCATGGTGTCCTCCCTTTTGGTTCCATTATGTGAAACTTAGTTTTGTATATTGATACTTTGATGCGAAGGCGATAAGTTGTCAACAGGCTCGGCAACAAGAAACGGGCAGATGGAGGAGCTCATGAACAAACAGGCGGGGTCATCGACCGGTGACGGCACGGTCGGCAAGGCGCTGGAAGTGCTGGACAAGGTTGCGGCTGTGGGCCGGCCCGTGCGCTTTTCCGAACTGCTGTCTGAAAGCACCCATCCCAAGGCGACGCTGTACCGGCTGCTGCAGACGCTGGTGAGCCAGGGCATGCTGGCCTACGACGAGCGCCAGCAGACCTATTCGCTTGGCATTCGCCTGGTCCGGCTGGCGCACGCGGCCTGGAGGCAAAGCTCCATTGCACCGATTGCGCGTCCCTTCATCAACGCCTTGTCGGAAGCGGTCGGCGAAACCGTTCACCTGGCGCAACTCGACAGCGGGCAGGTGCTTTACGTCGACAAGCGCAATCCGACCAATGCCATCGACATGTTTTCCCAGGCCGGCAAGGTCGGCCCGGCCTATTGCACCGGGGTCGGCAAGGCCCTGATGGCGTTTCTGGAGCCGGCTGAACTCGATCACGTCTTGAAGAAGCAGTCGTTCTATCGCTACACGCCGGCAACGCTTGCAAGCGAAGCCGAACTGCGGGCGGATCTGGAAAAGATCCGCGAAGAGGGGCTGTCCTACGACCGCGAGGAGCACGAGCCCGGCATCATCTGCATTGCAGCGCCGATCCTGTCGTCCAAGGGGCGGCCGGTTGGAGCGCTTTCGGTTACCACGTCCACGCAGCGCAAGAGCCTGGAACAGCTTCTGGAGGCGCGGCCCGCATTGCTGGATGCGGCCTCCAAGATCGCGGCGGCGGTCCAGGACTGGCAGTTCCCTGCCTAACAAGAATCCCAAGGGAGAGAGAATTACATGTCTGGCGTCACACTGACAAAAGCCGTCAAGAAATATGGCGACCTGGAAGTGATCCACGGAGTGGACCTTCAGATCGAGCATGGCGAATTCTGCGTTTTTGTCGGTCCGTCCGGCTGTGGCAAGTCCACCCTTCTGCGCATGATCGCCGGGCTGGAGGAAACGACCGACGGCCGGATCGAGATCGGTGGCCGGGATGTGACCAAGACAGATCCGGCGGAACGGGGCGTGGCCATGGTGTTTCAGACCTATGCGCTTTACCCGCATATGACGGTTGAAGAGAACATGGGCTTCGGCCTGAAGATGAACGGTCATCCCAAGGCCGAGATCCAGACCAAGGTTGCCGAGGCGAGCCGCATCCTGAAGCTGGACCCTTATCTGAAGCGCAAGCCGAAGGCGCTTTCCGGCGGTCAGCGTCAGCGCGTTGCGATTGGCCGCGCCATCGTGCGCGGACCGGAAGTGTTCCTGTTCGACGAACCGCTATCCAACCTCGATGCGGAACTGCGCGTCGACATGCGCGTAGAAATCGCCCGACTGCACAAGGATATCGGCGCGACGATGATCTACGTGACGCACGATCAAGTCGAGGCGATGACGCTGGCGGACAAGATCGTGGTTCTGCGCGGTGGTATAATCGAGCAGGTCGGCTCGCCGATGCAGCTCTATTCCGATCCGGACAACAGGTTTGTCGCCGGTTTCATCGGTTCCCCCAGCATGAATTTTGTCGAAGGTATTGCCGGGGAGGGGGCGGTCAGTGTTGCTGCGTTCGGCGGTGTTGCCGTGCCGACCGCGGTTGCGTTGCCCGCCAAGGGGGAAAAGGTTCTCGTCGGTCTGCGGCCGCAGCATCTGAAAGTCTCTCCGGCGCAGGACGGCGCGAAGGTCGATCTGTGCGAGCAGCTCGGCGGCGTCGCCTATTCCTATCTCATCTGCCCGACGGGCGAGCGTGTGATCGTGGAAACCAAGGGTGAGGATGCGCCGGTTTCCGATGGAACTGTCGCCATCGACTTCGACCCGGCTTCGGCGCTGTTCTTCGATGCGAAGACGGAACAGCGGCTGCGGTAGTCTCGCCGAGGCTGCTGGCTCAGGCAGGCGGCCTTCCGCGCGTCATACCGGACAAGAGAGGCAATGCAGAGCGCCTATCCGGAACCCAGATATCCGCCTCGCCTTTGGCGCGTCTCCTCGTTCGAAAAGAGTTCGCTAAACTCACGCAAATGCGCTGGATTCCGGATCTGCACGCAGCTTATGCTGCGCTTGTCCGGAATGACTGTGGGTAACCGTTGAGGGCCTTGTCCTCGAGGGGCTGGCGACCGGATTGCGCAGGGAGCTGAGAACGCCTTTCCACTTATGCCGGGCCGCAGGGCTTTTTGTCTGCGGGCCGAATGCACTGCATTCGTCTGATGGGCGGCTCTCCTGTCAGAACCGATCTTTTCCCTCTGTCGTCATAATCCTTCAGCCAGCCTTTCTCACATGACCTCCAGGCATTGCGCTGCCGCTCTTGGTGGTGTGCCTTTGCGTGACCAGGCAGCATTCATCTGTCATGGGCTCCTGTTACGCTAACTGACGACGATCCCGGAAAGGCGGCGCTTCGAACGCGTATCTTGCCTTGACATGAATACTGATTCATGTGTCATATATTCCAGCGTCAGGCGATGATGTTACCCTGTGGAGGCCGTGGGAGCGGCTTTGCAGGTTTGCCGGCCTTTCGCGCAACGGGAGGAGAATTCATGACGAAACGCGTTTTTCGCTGGGCCGTGCCGCTTGTGGCCGGCATCGGCGTGGCGGCTGCCGGGATTGCCGGCGCCCAGGCCGACGATATCAAGATCGCCCATGTCTATGGCAAGACAGGCGCCCTGGAGGCCTATGCGAAACAGTCGCATACCGGCCTGATGATGGGCCTCGAATACGCAACCGACGGCACCATGGAAATCGATGGCCGCAAGATCGTGGTCATCGAGAAGGACACGCAGTTGAAGCCGGATATCGGCAAGGCTGCGCTGGCGGAAGCCTATGGCGACGATGAAGTCGATATCGCCGTCGGCCCTGTCTCCTCCGGCGTTGCGCTGGCCATGCTTCCGGTCGCCGAAGAATACGAGAAGGTGCTGCTGGTGGAGCCGGCGGTGGCCGACAGCATCACCGGTGAGAACTGGAACCGCTACATTTTCCGCACGGCGCGCAACTCGTCCCAGGACGCGATTTCCAACGCTGTGGCCCTTGGTCAGGAAGGTGTCTCCATCGCGACGCTGGCCCAGGATTATGCTTTCGGCCGCGATGGCGTCGCCGCCTTCAAGGAAGCGCTGGCGGGAACCGGCGCCAAGCTGGTGTTCGAGGAATACGCTCCGACCGATACCAAGGATTTCACCGCCAACGCACAGCGCGTCTTTGATGCCCTGAAGGACGAACCAGGCCGCAAGTTCCTGTTCGTGATCTGGGCCGGTGGCGGCAATCCGATCAGCAAGATCAAGGCAATGGAGCCGGAGCGCTTTGGTGTCGAGATTGCCACGGGTGGCAACATCCTGGCGGCCATGGCGGCCTACAAGGAACTGCCGGGCATGGAAGGCGCGACCTACTATTACTACGAGATCCCGAAGAACCCGGTGAACGACTGGCTGGTGGCAGAACACCAGAAGCGCTTCAATGCGCCGCCGGACTTCTTCACCGCAGGTGGCATGTCGGCTGGCATCGCCATCGTCGAGGCGATCCGCAAGGCAGGTTCCACGGAGACCGAAGACCTGATCACGGCCATGGAAGGCATGGAATTTGAAACGCCGAAGGGCAAGATGATGTTCCGGGCGGAAGATCACCAGGCGCTGCAGTCCATGTATCACTTCAAGATCAAGGTCGACCCGGATGTCGAATGGGGCATCCCGGAACTGGTGCGCGAGTTGAAAATCGAGGACATGAACATCCCGGTGCGCAACCAGTAAGCCGAATGAAGACGCGGCGGAGCGATCAGCTTCGCCTGCGTGGCCCCAAGACCAAGAATTGCCCGGCCGACGTGAAACCCGTCCGGCCGGGCACCCATCCGATACAGTTTTCGCGACATATCAAGCCTGGGAACGCGCATCGTGGCCAAGGAACACCCGATTCTGGAAACGAGAGACCTGACCATCCGCTTCGGTGGGCATGTGGCGGTCGATCACGTTTCCTGCGCGTTCGAGCGCGGCACCCTGACGGCGATCGTCGGGCCGAACGGTGCGGGCAAGACCACCTATTTCAACCTGATTTCCGGTCAGCTGGCGGCTACTTCCGGGGCTGTGCTGCTCAACGGCGAGACCATCACCAGACTGTCGGTGCCCGAACGCACGGACAGGGGCATCGGCCGCGCCTTCCAGCTGACCAATCTGTTCCCGACGTTGAGCGTGCGCGAAAACGTGCGGCTGGTAGCTCAGGCGAAGGCGCGCAAGGGGTTTGATCTCTTCACCGTTGCCGAAAGCCATGTGGAACTTCTGGAGCGGGCAGACCATGTGCTGGCTGAAGTCCGGCTGATCGATCAGGCCGACCAGACCGTTTCCGCCTTGCCCCATGGCGACCAGCGCAAGCTGGAAGTGGCGCTGCTGATCGCGCTTGGTCCGCAGGTGCTCATGTTCGACGAGCCGACCGCCGGCATGAGTGTCGATGAGGTGCCGGTGATCCTGGAGCTGATCCAGAAATTGAAGAGCGACATGGACCGGACGATCCTGCTGGTGGAGCACAAGATGGATGTCATTCGCACCCTGGCCGACCGCATCATCGTTCTGCACAACGGGGCACTGGTGGCCGACGGCGAACCGTCGGAAGTGATTGCCCTGCCAATCGTGCAGGAGGCCTATCTCGGCAAGGCGCCGGCTTCCTCCGGGGAGGCTGCGTGATGGCGGAAAATCTGCTCACCCTTTCCGGGGTGCACACCCACATCGGCCCTTATCACATCCTGCAGGGTGTGGACCTCGCAGTGCCGGAAGGCGGCGTGACCGTTCTGCTTGGTCGCAACGGCGCGGGCAAGACCACCACCTTGCGCACGATCATGGGGCTCTGGACGGCCAGCCAGGGCGATATCCGGTTTGGCGATCATGTCATCACCAGATTGTCGACGCCCGAGATTTCCCGCAGGGGAATTGCCTTCGTGCCGGAAGACATGGGCATCTTCACTGATTTGACGGTTGCCGAAAACATGATCCTGGCCGCCGCCAACGGGCCGATGGACCAGAAGCGCCTTGCCTGGATCAAGGAGCTGTTTCCGCCGATCGGCAGCTTCTGGAATTCCTCCGCAGGAACGCTGTCCGGTGGTCAGAAGCAGATGCTGTCGGTGGCGCGCGCGATCATCGAGCCGCGCCGGCTGATCCTGATCGACGAGCCGACGAAGGGCCTCGCGCCGGCGATCATCAGGGCGATGACCGATGCGCTTAAGGAACTGAAGGAAACCGATACCACCATCCTGCTGGTGGAGCAGAATTTCGCCATGGCATCCAGCATCGGCGACACGGTCGCGGTGATGGATGATGGTCACATCATTCATTCCGGCCGCATGGACGAACTGGTGGCGGATGTCGCCTTGCAGGAAAAACTCATGGGACTGAGCCTGGAGGCGCATCAATGAGCGAGACGGCGATCAAACCGCGGATCGAGAAGATCCCGCTGAAGGAACAGCTTGCCCAGAAACTGCCGGTGCTGCTGGTGCCGGTGCTGGCCGCTGTCGGGCTCATCGCCATCGGCAATCCGGCGAGCTGGCTGACGTTGACGGTGGCCGGGCTTGCCATGGGCATGATGATCTTCATCATGGCGTCTGGCCTGACGGTGGTCTTCGGGCTGATGGACGTGATCAACTTCGGCCACGGGGCCTTTGTCGCCGTCGGTGCCTTTGTCGGCTTCACGGTGCTGGCCTGGCTGGCCGGCTGGACGGCTTCGCCAAGCGTCTTCATGAACCTCTCCGCCGTGTTGATCGCGATCCTTGCGGCCATGCTCGTCACCGGCCTGCTCGGCCTTGCCTTCGAGCGGGTGATCGTGATGCCGGTCTACGGCGAGCATCTGAAGCAGATCCTTGTCACCATGGGCGGGCTGATTGTTGCCCAGCAGATGATCTACGTGGTCTGGGGGCCGGACGAGTTGCACATGTCCCGCCCGGAAGCCTTGCAGGGATCGCTGGTGATCGGCGAAGCGGCCATCGAGAAATACCGTCTGGTGGCTGTCGGCATTGGTCTCGCGCTGTTCATCGGCATGCGCCACATCCTCAAGAACACCAAGATCGGTCTGCTGGTGCGCGCCGGGGTGGAGAACGGCGAGATGGTGGAAGCGCTCGGCTACCGCATCCGCCGCCTGTTCCTGATCGTGTTCATGGCCGGGTCGGCACTGGCCGGACTCGGGGGCGTCATGTGGGGCCTTTATCAGGAAACGATTACAGCGCACATGGGCTCTGAGATCATGGTGCTGGTGTTCATCGTCGTGATCATCGGTGGGCTCGGATCGGTCGAGGGCTGTTTCATCGGCGCCATGCTGGTGGGGCTGCTTGCAAACTACACGGCCTTCCTGGCGCCGAAGGTGGCGCTGATCTCGACAATCGCGCTGATGGTCGTGGTGCTGATGTGGCGGCCGCAGGGCCTTTATCCGGTGGTCAAGGCGAAGTAGGGACGGGACAAGATCATGCTGACCAGACTTCTTTCCGGCGACACGCCGCGCAGCGGCCTTCTGACAGCGCTGCTGCTGATCGTGCTGATCTCGCTCGCCTTTGCACCGTTTCTCTTTCCCGGCACCAAGTCGCTGGAAACGGCCGCGCGGATCTGCATCTTCATCGTGCTGGTGGCGAGCTACGACCTGCTGCTCGGTTATGCCGGTATCGTTTCCTTCGCCCACACCATGTTCTTCGGCATCGGCGCCTATGGGACCGCCCTTGCCCTGTCGACCACCGGACCGAACTACGGCTCGCTGATCTGGGGAACGGCGGCGGGCGCCGGGGTTGCGGCCCTGTTTGCACTGGCCATCGGGCTGTTCTCGCTGCGGGTGAAGGCGATCTTCTTCGCGATGGTGACACTGGCGGTGGCAAGTGCTTTTGCCGTGCTGGTGTCGCAGATGTCCTGGCTGACAGGCGGTGAGGATGGGCTCAATTACAAGATCCCGCGCGAGCTGACGCCGGCCTTCAAGCTGATCAAGGAGAAGGTGCTCGACGTCAGCATCAACGGCAAGATCCTGGCCTATTACCTTGTGTTCTTTGCCGCTGCGATCCTGTTCCTGGTCATGTTGCGCATCGTCAATTCCCCCTTCGGCCGCACGTTGAAGGCGGTGCGCGACAATGCCTTCCGGGCGGAAGCGATCGGTTACCGTGTGGTCTGGTACCGCACCACGGCCACCGTTCTGTCCGCAGTCATGGCAGCGCTTGCCGGCTCTCTCCTGGCCATCTGGCTCCGCTACACCGGCCCGGCGACAACGCTCTCCATGGAGATCATGATCGACATTCTGCTGATGGTCGTGATAGGGGGCATGGGCACGCTCTACGGGGCCGTGCTCGGGGCAACCCTGTTCATTCTGGCGCAGACCTATCTGCAGAACCTGATGGGCGTTGCTGCAGAAGCAACCAGCGCGGTGCCGGTGTTTTCGACATTGGTTGCACCGGAACGCTGGCTGTTGTGGCTGGGTGTTCTCTTCATTCTGTCGGTCTATTTCTTCCCGACAGGCATTGTCGGACGGCTACGGGCAGGGCGTGCGTGAGCGGGAATATGCTGCATATCCGCGACGAGGGAACGGGCAGGCCGCTGGTGCTGATCCATGGTTGGTCCTGTCCGGGACGGTTTTTCGAAGGCCAGATCGAGGCCCTGAAAACTCACGCCCGCTGTATCGTTCCGGATCTGCCGGGACATGGCAAAACGGCTGGGCGGCTGCCCTTGACCATCGAGTCGGCAGCCGATGCGGTTCATGCGGCCCTGACCGAGCGCGACCTGACCGATGCTATCCTCTGCGGCTGGTCGATGGGCGCGCTGGTGTCCTATGCAATGATCGAGCGGCACGGCGCGGACCGGATCTCGCAATTCGTTGCCATCGACATGACTCCGAAGGTGCTCAACGATCCCGACTGGCAGAACGGCACGCTGAACGGTCTCAATGCAGACCTCAACAGTCATTTCCTGAACGCCATTGTGGCGGATTGGGCCAAACTGCCGGCCCGGATCGCCAGACGCCTATTCGCGGAAGGCTTGCCGGTGCCGGAGGCCGCAGCAGAGCTTGCCCGCACGGAAATTGCCGTAGCCGATCCTGTCCTGTTGAAGCCGATGTGGGCATCGCTGACCTCACAGGATTTCCGCCTGCTTCTGAAAGCCTTTCCCGTGCCGTTTCATCTGGTGGCCGGTCTTCGCAGCCAGCTCTATGGCCCGGGTGTGCATCGCTGGCACGCGGACAATGTTCCGGATTTCCACTTCCACGGCTATGAAGCATCGGGCCATGCGCCGCATATGGAAGAACCGGAGACGTTCAACGCCCTGCTGCGGGACCTGGTGAAGGGCTGAGTTGCTAAGCAGACCGGCAAGTCTTCAAATTTGAAGACTTGGTGGTAGGGCCAGGAACCTGGGATGACCATCCCGATGGTTTTGTCGTCAGTGTCCGTTGCCCAATTTTGCCTTCACGAACTCGACTATTCGGTCCAGCAGACTGAGCACCAGGAACACGGCGAGCAGGCCGATGAAAAAGCGCAAATCGCGCAGGAACGAGCCGGGTGCGATTTCCTGAACGCCTTTGTTGGCGTAAGTCCACACTGCCCAGGCAATCCCGGCGAGGAGGGCCGTCATCACCAGCGAGATCAGGATGGTCTGCCAGAGGGGCTTTTGCGGCTGTTCGCTCATTTCAGCACCCTTGCGGTCAGAAGGTCTACCTTGAAGACCATCAGGTCATCCAGTTTTTCGACCTCGCCTTCCACCTCGATGTAAAGCGCCAGCAGTGGATCGATGGCCTCGCCGAGAAGCTGGCCGTCCTTGCCGGCCAAAAGAAAGAAATTGCGCCCCTCGACCGGTCCGGAGGAGACGAAGACGGGGGGAATGCCACCGGTGAGGCAGAGATCCGCGCAGGCTTTGTGCGCAAGGCCGCGCCCGGGGCGCATGGCGCCCGCATAACACTTGCCGTCGCAGATTTCGCCGGTGAGTTTCCAGCGTCCCAGCGAGACGGGTTCGGCCGGATTGAAACCGGGTGCAGCGTCCGTTGCAGCTTCCACCTGCCCGACCTGGATCATCGTCAGGTCGCCCCGGTTCACCGGCACACCGCGCAGGGTCACCGGCGTCTCGCGATTGGCTTCCGCCTGTTCGAACACACCACGTTTGCCCTGACCGGCCAGCATGTATGTGCGGGCTGGGGTGTTGCCATCAGAGGGAAGGCGGAACACCGGATAGGGGCGCAGTTCCAGCAGTCCCGTTTCTTCGAACCGGTTGCCCCACTGAAACGCGCCGTTGCCCGGGTCGTTCTGGGTGGAGGACAGAGCAAAGGCCGCAAGGCCGAGCCCTGCGACAAAGCACAGGGAGAAGACACCGAGAAAAGCGACCAGCGGTTTTGGCACCTTGTTGAGATAGCCGACGAAAAACGGCGCAGCCTTGGTTTGTTTCCAGCTCATGACGCACCTCCGATCACGGCCGGCTCGACATAGGTGCCGGGTGGCAGGGCGTTGGGATCGAGAAGAACGGTGGAGCCGACCAGCTTCAGCTTGTAGGTGGCGATCTTCTCGGTGAAGGGCGCGGGCGCGCAGCCGTCGGCCAGATTGTACTGATATCCGTGCCAGGGGCAGGTGATGCAGCCCCACAGCACCTTGCCCTCGCCAAGCGGGCCGTTCTGGTGGGCGCAGACATTGGTGACAGCCGACAGCTTGCCGTCATACCTGAAGATGGCGACACGTTCCTCTTCGCTCAGGGTCACGACCTTGGCGCAGTTGTCGTCGATCTCGTCGACCTCTCCAGCAACCACCCAGCCGGCTTCCTCCAGCGAAGCCTTTGCCGTGGCATCGTCCTTTTCCCGATTGGCTTCCAGGCGCCCGCTTGCAAAGTGAAGGCCGCAGACCAGAACAACACTTGCCGAAACCATGCCGGTGAAGACGGGATCGGACGGTCCCTGCAGAGCGCCGAGCGCCACATGCAGCACGACGAAAGCATAGGCGGCATAGATGAACATATGCAGCGCCTTCCAGATCGGCGCTCCCAGAAAGCTGAGCCAGAAATCATGGCTGGTGGCGGCCAGCACGAAGAGGATCAACAGCGCGGCAATGCCGAAGGCCTCGAAGGGAAAGCCGAGCACCTGCCCGTAGCTTGTGTTGGAGGACAGCAGCGCGACATAGCTGTCGGTCGGTGAGAAGTTGAAATACCAGCCGAGCACATAGTTGGCGTGAACGGCGGCAATACCGGCGGTCATCACGCCGAAATGGCGGCGGTTATAAAGCAGCGGCAGAAAGCGCCGGTCGAGCCGGGCCAGCGGCCCGATGCACAGGATAACCGTCAGCATCAGGAAGGCACAGCTTCCGAAAGCGCGCATCCTCAGGATGGCCCCGTCAATTGGCCGGGTGACATCCTCGTAGAACGGCCCGACACGAATGAAGATGTAAAGATAAAGCGCAACGCCAATCAGCAGGACGGCATCATAGACCATCTTGTTGCGGTTCCAGATTACCGGCGTGTATTGCACGCTCATTGGCTTGCCTCCCCGGAGTTTTCTGCCGGGGCCTCGATCAGCACAGCCGGTCTGTCCGCGGGGGGCGACTGGCGCATGGCCAGAATGGTGAAGAAAACCAGCGGCAGGAGCAGGCCAAGGAGGGTCCAGATACGGGCATGAGCCTTGCGATGCGCACGTTTCACCGGCCAGCCTCCCCGTGTTTTTCAAGCACATACCAGCGATAGAGCACCAGAGGCCAGATCAGGCAGATGCCGGGAATGAGCAGGGGCCGGAACACGTAAGATCCGCGTGCGGATGGTTCCACCCGGTCGATGCCGATGACAAGAAAGAGTGCTGCGACGAGCCCGCCGGCGATGAGATAGTATTTTCCGATGTCGATCAGAATAGCTGCTGTTTGCATCGCGCTCCCCCTGCGTCCTGTCCACTCCTTGTCATCCCGGCTGAAGCGTAGCGGAAGGCCGGGATCCAGTATTTGCAGACGATGAAGTGTCGCAACAAACCCCTGGCGGTGTCTACTGGCTCCCTGCCTTCGCGGGGATGACAAGTCTCATCCTGAAACCCCATCACACCAGATCCGCATCGGTGATGATTTCCACCAGTGAGGGGCCGTTATGGGCGATGGCATCCGTGATGGCGTCTTTCAGTTCGGCAGCCTCCGTCACCCTGTGGCCGTGCCCGCCGCACAGGCGCGCGAAGGCGGCGAAGGATGGGTTGGTGAGGTTCGTTTCCCAGACCGGCCATTCGCCCGAGCGCTGCTCCTTGGAGATCTTGCCGAGCTCGGAATTGTTCAAAAGGATATGGGTAATATCCATTCCGTATTTGACGGCGGTGGTGAACTCCATGGCGTATTGGCCGAAGCCGCCGTCCCCGGAAATCGAGATCACCTTGCGACCCCGGAATTCTTCGAAGTCCTGGGTCGCGCTCCATGCGCCGAGGGCTGCCGGCAGGCTGAACCCGATGGAGCCGAGATAGCCGGACATCAGGATGCGCTGTCCGCAAGGCTCAAAATACCGCCCGAAGGAATAGGTGTTGTTGCCGACATCGACCGGGATGATCGCGTCCGGTGGGCACAGTTCGCTCAACACTTTGAACACGGCTGCCGAATGAATGCCCCTGCCGCTGTCCTCGGCAAGGCGATGTTTCTTTTCCGCGCGCCAGATTGTCCATCGTTCCACCAGCTCGCTCGCCTGGTCGGGGGCATCTGCCGGTTTCAGCACCTGATCGACAATGGCCTCGCAGAAGGTGCCGATCTCGCCCCACACGGGCAAGGTCACGGGATGGAACTTGCCAAGCTGCATGCGCTCGAAATCCACCTGGATGATGGTCTTGTAGGGGGCGATGCCGGTGTGATTGGCAAAGGACGACCCGAGCGAGACGATCAGATCCGCCTCATTCATGAACCAGCTTGCAATCGGGGTTCCGGAACGCCCAAGAACGCCGGCTGCCAGCGGGTGCGTGTCGGGGATCAGCCCCTTGCCCTTGAAGGTGGTCAGCACCGGCGCGCCGATCTTTTCGGCCAGCGCGATGACCTTGTCGCGGACATCCTTGGCGCCATAACCGAGCACGATAACGGGGCGTCTGGCTGTGTTGATCATCGCAACAGCCCTGGCGAGGTCCTCGCCCGAGGGCGTGATGGTGGTTCCGCCAAGGCGGCCCTCGGGGTGGCCGGCGTCCTTGCTGCTCGGGTTGGTCTGGACATCATCCGGGAAAATCAGGTTGGCAACGTCCCGCTCCACCAGCGCGGTTTTCAAGGCCAGCGACATCAGTTCGGCATGGTTGGACGTGCTGAGCACCGGCTGGGAAAACTTCGAGACGGCTTCGAACGCGGATTTCAGATCGATGTCCTGAAAGGCCCCCGGGCCGAACACCTGGGTCTGCACCTGACCGGTAAGGGCCAGCACCGGCGATCGGTCAACCTTGGCGTCCCAGAGGCCGGTCAGAAGATTTGTCGCGCCGGGCCCGGCAATGGTGAGACAGGCCGCCGGTTTGCCGGTCAGCTTGCCATAGGCAGAGGCAGCGAAGGCGGCAGCGCCTTCGTGGCGAATGCCGACATAGCCCAATGTGCCCTTGTCGACCTGACGGCGGATGGCATCGGCAAGGCCGAGGTTGGAATGGCCGACCATGCCGAAGACGCGCTTGACGCCCCAGTTGACCATGGTTTCGGCCATGACGTCGGTGACCGTGCGTTCGTGGGGCGGCTCCGGCTCCAGGCCGATGAAGATCTCGTCGCCTTCGATCCTGAGCGGATAGAGCGTTTGACCACTGTCCTCGTGACCGCCGGGTGGAGTGCCCCTCAGCGGATCGAAATCCCACCCGTGCCAGGGGCAGCGGATCCAGCATTTGCCGTCCGACCCCTTTTCGATGGACCCTTCGCCGAGCGGGCCGCGCTGATGCGGGCAGTGATTGTCCATTGCCGCCCACTGGCCATCGAAATGGGAGAGGCAAATCGAGGTCGTGCGGGCCGTGACCGTTTTCACCCGGCCTTCAGGCAGGTCGTTGACGTTGCCCACCTTGATCCAGTCGAGGTTCTGAGCGTCCATGGGTCTTCCTCCCTAAAAATGCCGATCGATTACGCGATGCCGCCATAGGCAACGCCGGAGAGCTCCGTCATTTCCCGTTTCCAAGTGGTCAGGTCAGCCAGGGTAAACTGGTTCAGGTGCGAATGGCCGCAGGCCCTCGCCATCACCTGCATCAGTTCAACCGAGGCCTCGAAGAAGTTGGTCAGCTGGCGGGCGGATTTCTCGATTTCCAGCCGATTGACCAGATGCGGCTTCTGGGTGGCGATCCCCACCGGACAATTGTTGGTGTGGCAGGCCCGCATGGCGATGCAGCCGATGGCCTGCATGGCCGAATTGGAAAGCGCCACCGCATCGGCACCAAGGGCCAGGGCCTTGATGAAATCGGCCGGTTTGCGCAGGCCGCCAGTGATGATCAGCGTGACGTCCGGCCGTCCCGAAGCGTCGAGGTGCCGCCGGGCGCGGGCAAGCGCGGGAATGGTTGGAACGGAGATGTTGTCCCGGAAAATGATCGGCGCGGCCCCGGTGCCGCCGCCACGGCCGTCGAGGATGATGTAGTCGACACCCACTTCCAGCGCCGCATCGATGTCGTTTTCGATATGCTGGGCCGACAGCTTGTAGCCGATGGGGATGCCGCCGGTGCGGGTGCGGACCTGGTCGGCGAAATCCTTTATCTGGGAGAGGTCCGTCCAGTCCGGAAAACGGGGTGGCGAGATGGCGTCTTCACCTTCCTCCAGACCGCGTACTTCGGCAATCTTGCCCCTGACCTTGGCACCGGGCAGATGGCCGCCCGTGCCGGTTTTCGCGCCCTGACCACCCTTGAAGTGGAAAGCCTGAACCTTGTCGAGCTTGTCCCAGGCAAAGCCGAACCGGGCCGAGGCAAGTTCATAGAAATACCTTGAATTGGCCTGCTGTTCTTCCGGCAGCATGCCGCCTTCACCTGAGCAGATGCCGGTGCCCGCAAGGTCCGCGCCTCTGGCAAGGGCAATCTTGGCTGGCTCCGAAAGGGCGCCGAAGCTCATGTCGGACACAAGCAGCGGTATCTTCAATCTCAGCGGCTTCTGTGCGTTCGGCCCCACCACCACATCGGTGCCGACCGGCTCGTCCTCCAGAAGCGGGAATGTCTGCAGCTGAGCCGTCAGGATCTGGATGTCGTCCCAGTCGGGCAACTGGTTGCGCGGCACGCCCATGGCGTCAACACGGCCATGATGTCCCGTCTTGCTGAGGCCATCGCGGGCATATTGCTGGATCAGGCCATTATAGGGTTCTTCCTCGGTGCCGTGGCTGGTGTCGGCATAAAGGCCGAGGTAGCTTTCGCGGTTGAACGGCTGCGGGTTTTCCTTTGCCCAGGCCGCGACCTCGTCCGCGTCGACCAGGATATCGTCCTCTTCCACCCAGCTTCTGAATTTCGGCAGGGCCTCCGAGTTGTTGTATTCAGAGACACCGCTGTCGAGCCGGTAATCCCAGTAATGAACCCCGCAGATGAGGTTGTTGCCGCTGACATAGCCGTCGGACATGAGCGCGCCGCGATGCAGGCAGCGGCCGTAGAAGACGGAGATGTCGTCGTCGAAGCGGACGACCACAAGGTCGACATCGGCGACGAGGGCGTATTGCGGTTTCCTGTCCGCCAATTCGCTGAGTTTGGCAACAACCTGTTTTGTCATGTCTTCCCCCGGCTACTGGCGTTTTGCGCCCTGGCTATTGGATTGATCTCACTTCACTTCGGCGGTCACCTCCGGCCGCATCGGTGGCATGGCCTTGAGTTCCGCGGCCCCGTCCTGGCCGGACATGTGAGCGGCGTACCACCTTGCAAATGGTACGGCCGTGACGCCGTGCAGGACCGCGCTGATCCAGACAGCGTTGACGGCAAGGTTCAGCAACTGCTGGCCGATTTCGTGATCGATCTGGTCAACGATAAGCAGCGCGAACAAGGCAGTCGCCAGCCCACGCGGGCCGAACCAGCCGAAAAAGAGCTTGGTCAGCGGAGCCGCATCCGTGCCGGCGAGGGACAGCCAGACTGCCAGCGGTCGCACGATGAAGAGGCTGACCAGGATGAGAGCCAGGCTGCCGGCATCAAGGTGCGCGATGGCTTCGGGCAACAGGGCAAGGCCGATCAGGAAGAACGCCCCCCAGGAAAGCATCTGGCCTTCGCTTTCGGTAAACTCGTAAATGAAGGCGCATTGGCCCTTGATGACGTTGCCGAAGAACAGTCCTGCGACAAACGCAGAAATGAAGCCGTTGCCGCCGATTTCATCCGCAGCAAGATAAGCGCCGCCGGCCATGGCGATGGCGCCGATGCCTTCGATGGTGTCGGTGGTCATGCCCCGGCGTTTGGCTGTCAGAAACAGCACGCCTCCGACTGCGCCGAGGGCCGCACCGGCCAGAGGGCCGAGGACCAGTTGTTTGGCGCCGAACATCAGCCAGTCGGTTGCACCCGGCTGCATCATTTCCCCGGCAAGGCTCGCGAAGAGTAGAACGGCAGGCAGAGCCAGGCCGTCATTGAGGCCGCTTTCCAGCGTCAGGGCCCGGCGCACCCGCTCCGGCACAGCCTTGTTGGTGATGACTGCCTGGCCGAGAGCAGCATCGGTCGGCGCAAGAAGCGCAGCGGCAAGAGCCGCGACAATGAGCGGTTCGCCGCTCAGAAACGGCATTGCGGCAAGTGTGCCGATAATGATGGCCAACGGCAGCCCGAGGGCAAGCATCCGCAGGGGCCACTGGTGGCGCTGGCGCAGGGCCTGAAGGTTGATCTGTGCCGCATCCAGAAACAGAAGGACGATAAGCGCCATTTCGGCAACGATGTGCAGCAGGCGTTCCGCATCGGTCCCTGGCATCAAACCTGTCTGCGCCATCAGGTAACCGAAGCCGATGAAGAGGATCGGCGCCGTCAATATGCCGTTCGACAATGTCCTGGCCAGCAGCGTGTAGCTGACCGTAAACAGCGCCAGAAGCAACAGGCCGGTTGTCATGAAACGATTTCCCCCTCGGACGCTGTGACGTTAGGACAGCGCAGGCTGCCGTCTCAAATCATAATGCGATGACGCGGTTGTGTGACAGCCGTGATTTGCCAAAGGCGAAAATGCGTTTGGAAGGGCAGGTCAAAAGCCCGTGCGAGGGTTACTGCAAGGCCGCCAATTGTTTCAGGATACGCTGAGCGTCAGAAGGCTTCGCGGCAATTTCCAGGATCAGTTTCTTGCGCACCGCTTCGGCGAAGGTTTCGGGACTGTCGGCGGTCACGACAAAGGCGGCCGGTCCGCCGATGATGGTCTGATAGAACCGTTCTTCCAGGTCGTAGGCTATCGGCCGTCCGGAACAATGGCGGCACAGAACCGCCAGGCCGTTGATGACAATTCCGGAGGAAACCACGATATCCCGTGCTTCGGGAATGGTCGGACCGTTCCAGTTGTTGGCGCTGTCGGCGGACAGGTCGATCACCCTGCGCAGGCCCGCATAGGCATTGCCGTCTATCAGTTCCTTGCCTTTCAGGAGGGCGGCGCCGATGGCATTGCGGCCATAGGCGCGGCGTGGGGCCGCCAAAAGTTCCGTCGCAAAATGCTGGGCACTCTCCGGTCCGTCGATGATCGTCCAGTCGACGACAACGTCCTGGGAGAGCATGTCCGCCCATTCGACGTAGGTGACGACGATCTTGCCATAGATATTGCTGGAAATGGCGTTCAGTACTGACGGATCCGTGATCGCGTCGGCATATCCCTTGCGCTGGAAGCGGATTTCCTCGTCGTCGATGGACCCGGTCGCATCGGCCAGGAGAACCAGTTCCAGGTCGAGCTCTTCCGAATAGGCTGGCGGGATCTGACACAGGCACCAGACAACAACAGCAAGGATAATCCGCATCGCAATCATCTCCCCGAAACAAAGACCCTCAAGGGTAGCTAGGGCAGGGGCGCAAAAAGGGCAGGGCGGACGATGGCCGCGTGGAGACGTTCGTTATTTGTATTACGCCTCTTGCAAGGTTCGCCCCACGCGTATTCGGGAAAGCCCTCGACACAGAATGTTGCCCTCAGCCAATGTCAACTAGTCATCCCCGCGCAGACAGGGACCCAGTAAAAGGCTGAGTGTGTGTCTTTGCCCCGAACGACACGGCGTACTGGGTCCCGGTCTTGCTGCTGACGCATCAAACCGGGACGACAAATCATGGATGCTCGATCCTGAAGTCCATGCTGATGCTCTTTATCGTTCACAGGAACTGCAGCAGCTTGGAACTCGTGCTCAAGTCACGGGATAACCACGGTTGAAAACGGTCAAAGAAAAACCCGCCTTCCATCGGAAAGCGGGTTTTGCCTGATCTGTTTGGAATCTGAACTTATGCGACGGCGCGGGCCAAAGCGCACTGTGACCACAGGTCGTTGATCGCGTTGGCAAGGTGTTCGATGTCCTCTGCCGTGTGCAGCGGGGTCGGGGTGAAGCGCAGGCGCTCCGTGCCGACCGGAACCGTCGGATAGTTGATCGGCTGAACGTAGATGCCGTAGGTGTCCAGAAGGATGTCGGAGATCCATTTGCACTTCTTGGCGTCGCCCACCATCACCGGAACGATGTGGCTCGGGTTTTCCATGTGCGGGATGCCGCGCTTGTCGAGAGCGGCGCGGACCTGGGCGACCCGGTCCTTGTGGGCCTTGCGCTCGAACGGGCTGTCCTTCAGGTGACGGATGGAGACGGCTGCGCCTGCTGCCAGTGCCGGCGGCAGGGCGGTGGTGAAGATGAAGCCGGACGCGAAGGAGCGGATGAAGTCGACCACTGTCTTCGAACCGGTGATGTAACCGCCCATCACGCCGAAAGCCTTGCCGAGCGTGCCTTCGATGATGGTCAGACGATCCATCAGGCCTTCGCGTTCGGCAACGCCACCGCCGCGCGGACCGTACATGCCGACGGCATGCACTTCGTCGAGATAGGTCAGTGCGCCGAACTTGTCGGCAACGTCGCAGATTTCCTTGATCGGCGCGATGTCGCCATCCATGGAGTAGACGCTCTCGAATGCGACCAGCTTGGGCGCGTCCGGATCGTCCGCCGCCATCTGGCGTTCCAGATCTTCATAGTCGTTGTGCTTGAAGATGCGCTTTTCGCAGCGGGCGTGGCGGATGCCTTCGATCATGGAGGCGTGGTTGAGCGAGTCCGAATAGACAATCATGCCCGGCACCTGGGAGGCGAGCGTACCCAGCGCTGCCCAGTTGGAAACATAACCGGACGTGAAGATCAGAGCCGCTTCCTTGCCATGAAGGTCGGCCAGCTCGTTCTCCAGAATGACATGGTAGTGGTTGGTGCCGGAAATGTTGCGCGTTCCGCCTGCGCCTGCGCCGCATTTGGAGATCACGTCCTGCATCGCGGACACGACCTTTTCGTTCTGGCCCATGCCGAGATAGTCGTTGGAGCACCAGACGGTCACGTCCTGAACGGAACCATCTTCGCAGTAACGGGTTGCGCGCGGAAAAGCACCTGCCTGGCGTTCCAGATCTGCAAACACGCGGTAATTACCATTGTCGTGCAGTTTGCCCAGGCGTTCTTCCAGATACGCGTTCACGTCCATTCTCAGGATCCTCTCATCGCGGGCACCTTTGCCAGCGCCTCTCTCCTGCCCGCGCAACTCGCGTCCCGCGCGGCCAATTTGCTGTCTGGAGCCTTTCCGTCCGATTCCAGACTAGCAGCTAACTTATAGCCATTCAAAACTGCTTATCAAAGTTTTGGCCTTGATCAAGGTCAAAAACCGCGGCTGCGTCCAATCGCCATACTGTCAGTCGCCGTAATTTACCCGGAGAAACCGGGGCGTTTCCAATAGTGGAAAACGTTCGCAATTTACGGCGAACCACAAGGATATCCAAAATTGATTGCCGGAATGTTTGCGAGAGGGCCTTAAACAGCAGACCGATCATGGTGCTCCCAAGGGGGCGGATGACCGCTTTATGCGGATGTGTTTGAAGAAGGTTCTTGCTTTCACTTCTCAAACATGAATACTGATTCATGTTTCAGGATTTGGGAGGAAACAGCAGGTGGGCAAACCGGCCGCAGAAGCACATGCGCCGCAAAAGGGGGCGGGCAACCAGCCGAAAACGGCGCGCGGGGAAGCCACCCGCAAGGCGATCCTGACCGCTGCCGAACGGGTGATCGGCGAGAAAGGCTACAACGACGCGTCCATCGGCCATATTACCAGTGAGGCCGGCGTCGCCCAAGGCACTTTCTACATCTACTTCACCACCAAGGAGCAGGTGTTCTCCGAGCTTGTTCTGGAAATGGGCCGCCTTGTCCGCCACACGATCGCCGAGGCGACGCAGGACATCGGCAACCGGCTGGAAGCCGAAGAGGCCGGTCTTCGGGCCTTTCTGGAATTCGTCCAGGCCCATCCCGATCTCTACCGGATCGTGCAGGAAGCGCTGTTTGTCGATCCCGCCGCCTATGAGGAATATTACAGGACATTTGCCGACGGCTACCGGTCGGGGCTGGTCGCTGCCGAGGCTGCCGGCCAGATCTCGAAGGGCGACACGGAAACCCGTGCCTGGGCGCTGATGGGAATTGCCCGGGCGCTGGGCGAGCAACTGGTCGTCTTCAAGTCGGAAAAACCGATTTCCGATCTCGTGGCCAGTGCCTACGACCTGATTGCCAACGGCATCAAACCCTGAGGCAGATGTCATGAGCCTCGTAGAGACAGAAACGCGCGGCGATGCGATCTGGCTTTGGCTGAACCGGCCGGAGCGACATAACGCGCTGGTTCCGGCTCTGGTCTCCCATTTGCGAAGTGCCCTTGCCGAGGCTGCCAAAGTCAAGCCTGCGGCGCTGGTGCTGTCCGGTCGCGGTTCCAGTTTTTCGACCGGCGGTGATATCGTCGGTTTCATGGACCATGCCGGATCCTCCGAGGAGCTTCATGCCTATGCCGAAGAGCTTGTTGGCAGTCTGCACGAGACGATCCTTGATCTGCTCGCCTTTCCCGCACCGGTGATTGCGGCCGTCAACGGGCCAGTGACGGGTGGGTCTGCGGGCTTGATGCTGGCGGCTGACATGGTCGCCATGTCGGAGACGGCCTTTGTTCAACCCTATTACAATCAGGTGGGCTTTGGGCCGGACGGTGGCTGGACTGCGCTGCTGCCGGAGCGGATTGGCACGGCGAGAGCACTTGCAATCCAGTATCGCAACACGCGCATCGGGGCGACGGATGCCGTTGCGTTGGGACTTGCCGAGTGCCGCGTGCGAGGAGCTGACCTTGCCGCAACCATTGCGGGGTGGGTTGCCGAAATCGCCAAAGGGTTCGCGCAGACCCACCGCGCGACGAGGCAGAGTGTCTGGGATGAGCGCAGGCGGAACAGTGTCCGTGAGCGTCTTGATCAGGAAAAGACCAGGTTTCTGGACCTGGTAGGCCGTCAGAGCACGCTCGACGGGATGAAGGAATTCACCAGGAAGTGGGCTTGAGGAGAGGCCCGGCCTGAAGGTTCGAGCGACGACTGCCAACCAGGTCGCCTCAACCTTCCACGGTCTGCCGGTTCACGGCCGTACCAGGTGTTGGGAGGACCTATGGAGTATGTGACCGACATGGCTGCCAAACGGGCGGAGCTCACGCCCGGGGCTACTGCCTTTGTCGACAGGGACAGCGGCAGATCTTTCACTTTCTGCGAAATCAACCAGCGGGCCACCCGCCTGGGCAACCTGCTGCTGGGCCGGGGGCTTGCCAAGGGCGACCGAATGGCGGTGCTCTGCCACAATCATCCGGATTTCTTCGTTCTGCTGTTTGCCGCTCAGAAGACCGGCATTCTCTTGGTGCCGCTGAACTGGCGCCAGCCGGTGGCGGAGCTGCAGCCCATTTTGGCTGCTGCCGGGGCGAAACTGCTTTTTCACGATCAGGACTTTGCGGAGGTTGCCGCAGAACTTGCCGCTGGTGCCGGCTTGCCCCTTCTGCCGCTGGGGTCCAAAGGCAACGGCGTCAGCGCTCTCGATGATCATCTGGCAGCGGCAAGTCCTGCTGCAATCGGTTGCGGCAAGGTGAAGGCGTCAGCGCCCTGGTATCTGCTCTACACCTCCGGAACGACCGGCCTGCCGAAGGCGGTCATCCAGACGGCGGGCATGGCCTATGCCAACATGATCAACTACTGCCAGGCGACGGGCCTTTCCATCGGGGAAAAGGGTATCAATTTCCTGCCGCTTTTTCATACTGCGGGCATAAATCTTCCGACGCTGCCGATCTTCCTCAACGGCGGCATGTCGACGGTTCTGCGCAAGTTCGATGCGGAGACCGTGCTCGATCTCGTTTCCGCTGGAAACGTCACCTGCTTCTTCGGCGTTCCGGCGATCTATCAGGCACTGGCCCTGTCACCCAGGATCGGCAAGACGAACTTTTCGAAGGTCCGGTCGCTCGGATGTGGCGGTGCGCCCGTGCCGAAACATTTGCTGTCCGAGTTTCAGCAGCGCGGCGTCACCATCTGCAACGGCATGGGCATGACCGAGACCGGTCCAACCGTCTTCCTGATGGACAAGGATCACGCATCCGCCAAGATCGGTTCTGTCGGCAAGCCGCAGATACTGACGGACGTCCGTCTGGTCGACGGTGATGGCGGCATCGTCGAGGGGCCGGGTGAGGGGGAGGTCCAGTTTCGCGGGCCGAACATCACGCCGGGTTACATGGACAACAAGGAAGCTACGGTCGGGACCTTCACAATCGACGGCTGGCTGAAATCCGGCGACATCGGGCGCCGCGACGAGGACGGCTACTACTACATCGTCGACCGGATCAAGGACATGTACATCTCGGGTGGCGAGAACGTCTATCCGGCCGAAGTCGAGAAAGTGCTGGTCGGTCATTCCGCAATCCTTGAAGCCGTGGTCATCGGTGTGCCGGACCCCAAATGGGGTGAGGTCGGCGCGGCTTTCCTGATTGTGCGGCCTGGTGGAGATCTGGACACGGCGACGCTGGCCGACTGGTGCCGCAAGCAGCTTGCTCCCTACAAGGTGCCGAAGAGCTTCACCGTTGTGGGTGACCTGCCGCGCACAGCCGCGGGCAAGGTGCGCAAGAACATCCTGAAAGACGACTTCCTTGCCGACAAATCTCTGGAGAAAGCATAACCGATGAGCCTTACCGCCGACGCGCAGCACGGCGCGACGTTTCGCTGGATCCCCCGCCAGGAGGATTTCGACGCCTTTGCCGAACTGTCCGGTGACGACAACCCCATCCATGTCGATCCCGAGTTTTCCAGCCGCACCCGGTTCGGTCGGACCGTCTCACACGGTATGCTGCTTTACACGCGTGTCTTCGCGCATCTGGAAGCGCTCTGCCCGGGGCGGAGCCATGCCGTTCAGACCTTGATGTTTCCGAACCCGGCCTATGCGGACGAGGAACTGACCTTCTCGTTCACGCCGAGCGAGGACGACGCGGACCTGATCCTGATAGAGGTTGCCCGCGCGGCGGACGATGCCGTGACCCTGTCCGGTTCCTGCAAACTCGGAGGGCGGACATGAGCCTGGAAGTCGGGGCGCGCGCGGAAGTCAGGCGCAGCTACACAGAAGACGACATGCGTGGTTTCGCGCAGCTTGCCGGGACCGGGGCGGAGGTGCCGGTTTCTGTTCCAGGGCCACTGATCGGTGGGCTTTTCTCCTATCTGCTGGGCGTCGAGCTGCCGGGCAGGGGAACCAACTACCTGAAGCAAAGCCTGGAGTTTCTGGCGCCCGCACCTGTCGGGGAAATGTTGACGGCCTCCGTTACGATCACGCGGCTGAGGCCGGAAAAGCACCTCGTTGATCTGGAAACGGTCTGCGAAGCCGAAGACGGCACCCGGATCTGTCAGGGCCGGGCGCTGGTCTACGTCGAGGATGTCGGCAAGGGCTGAGCCGTTGTTTAAGGTTTCAGATTGCTGCGCGGCGTTCGGCTGACCGGGCGCGCGTTCCGAGGGCTGTTACTCGCCTTCCACGATCCGGACCTTGGATGGCCATAAGGCATAATGCCCGGACAGTTTTTCCGCCATCGGCACCGGTGAGCGGTAGACCCAGCCGATCTCTTCGCCGTCGTGGGAAAGATAGCTGGCATCGCCCTTGATGGGGCAATGTGTGGATTTGTCGACGTATCCGAAGCGGGTCTTGAGATCTGCTTCCGGCACATAGATCACGGGATCATAAAAAGACTTGCCGATCTCCAGTACGCGGAGCGCGTGGGTGCTGTCCGCAAGCAGGGCAGCGCCCTGGTAGATGCGGATGCGCCGGGGAACATCCTTGATCACCATCAGGTGGCCGGGATCGTCCGGATTTCGGATTGCCGTTTCAAAGGCAGGCATTGTCTGCGCAGTCATCATGTCCTCCGTGGAATTGGTGCTCATGTGTGGATGGCAGGGATAAAACGCAAAACATTTCTATGCTGCACGGCACACAGTTTCGCTGGGTTTTGAGGCATGCCAGACCGGAAGACATCGTTTCGGCCTTGATAATTCCTCCGGTTCTGCGCTCAAACAGGAAAACACGATTTACGGAAGAAGTGGTGCAATGGCCGAAAACGTTCAGGATTTTTTGAAGCGGTTGTTTCTGCGGGCCGTCGAAGTGGCCGACCCGATGCAGAGCCTCGCCGGGTTTCTGCCGGAAAAACCGGCAGGCCGGGTTGTGGTGATCGGTGCGGGCAAGGCGTCTGCCCGCATGGCGGAGGCGGTTGAAAAGGTCTGGGGACCTTGTGAAGGTCTGGTGATCACGCGCTACGGCTACGCGCGACCATGCGAGGGCATCGAGATCGTGGAAGCTGCGCATCCAGTTCCGGACGAAATGGGGTTTGTCGCAACCGAGCGCATGATCGAGCTGGTGTCCGGCCTGGGTGAGGATGACTTCGTGCTGGCGCTGATCTCCGGCGGCGCTTCGGCGTTGCTGGTCGCGCCTGCGGGAGAGATTACGCTTGCCGAGAAGCAGGCGGTCAATCAGGCGCTTCTGGCCTCCGGGGCTGCGATCGGCCAGATGAACGTCGTGCGCAAACATCTGAGCCGCGTGAAGGGCGGCCAGCTTGCCGCTGCCGCCTATCCGGCAAAAATGCTGACCCTGCTGATTTCCGATGTTCCCGGCGACAATCCCGCCGAGATCGGCTCCGGTCCGACGGTTGGCGACAAAAGCACGGCAGCCGATGCAAAGGCCATCCTCGACCAGTGGAAAATCGAAGTGCCGGACTCGGTTCAGAAGGTACTGGCTGACGGGAGCGGCGTTCTGAAGCCGGATGACGAAAAGCTCAGCCGAGTCTCGAATGTCATCTTCGCGGCTCCCTCGCAGTCGCTGGAAGCTGCCCAAAGCCTTGCAGAGGCAGAGGGCTGCGATGTCGAGATCCTGGGCGATGCGCTGGAGGGTGAGGCGCGGGACGTGGCACGCGCCCATGCCGAGCTGGCCCTGAACCGCCAGAGCGAACGGCCAGAGGGCAGCCGGCCCCTGCTGCTTCTGTCCGGTGGCGAGCTGACGGTTACCCGGCGCGGTGAAGGTGTCGGCGGGCCGAATGCCGAATATGCTCTGGCTCTGGCCTTCGCCTTGCGTGGTGCACCGGGCATCCATGCGATTGCCTGCGATACGGATGGTGTCGACGGGGCTGCGGAGGTGGCCGGGGCCGTCATCGGGCCCGATACGCTCACCCGGGCGGACACGGCCGGGGCCCATGTGGAAGAAGCGTTGCTCAACAATGACGCTCACCGCTTTTTCGACACGATCGGAGATCAGATTGTCACCGGACCGACACTGACGAATGTCAATGATTTCCGTGCCATATGGATCGGATAGCGCATTGGCAGGATAGGCGCCCCACTTCCTTTACCCGGCTGATCTGGCCGGACATCCCAAGGGACAGGACTTGACTGAAATCACCATCACCCGTGTGGCGCGCCTGCCCGATCCGTTCCGGATCGAACGGTTTCTGTCCAACCCCAAGCTTGGTCCGAGGACGCTGTTTTTCAGCGGGGGATCGGCGCTCAACGGTGTTGCCCAGAACCTGAAACGCTACACGCATAATTCCATTCATCTGGTCACACCCTTTGATAGCGGAGGCAGCTCTCAAGGCCTCCGCATTGCCTTCAACATGCCGGCCATCGGCGATCTCAGAAGCCGGCTGATGGCCCTTGCCGACGAGACGGTGCTCGGCCATCCCGATGTCTTTCGCCTGTTCACGCACCGGTTTGCCAAATCGGCAGCGCAAGCGGATCTCGCGGGTGAGCTGGAAAGCATGATTGCCGGGAGACATGTTCTGGTGGCGGCCATCGAGCAGCCGATGCGCACACTGATCCAGAACCAGTTGGGCATGTTTGACGACGCGCGTCCGGACAGTTTCGATCTCAGGGGCGCCAGTATCGGCAACCTGATCCTGGCCGGGGGCTATCTCAACCAGAACAAGCAGCTTGAACCGATCATCTTTCTGGTGGCCAAGCTGGTGGGGGTGCAGGGCACCGTGCGGGCCGTTACGGACGACAACCTGCATCTGGGCGCGGAGCTTGAGAATGGCGAGGTGGTCATCGGCCAGCATCTTCTGACCGGCAAGGAACATCCGCCGCTGGTGTCGCCGATCAAATCCCTTTTCCTCAATCAGGGCCTGTCCGGCAAGGATGAGGCCGAGGCGGTATTTCCGGACCGCAACCGGAGCCTGATCCAGACCGCGGATATCATCTGCTATGCCCCCGGCAGTTTTTATACCAGCCTGATTGCCAACCTCTTGCCGACTGGCGTCGGAAAAGCCATCGCCTCACGAACGGTGCCGAAGGTCTTTGTGCCCGGAACGGGGCATGACCCGGAAACCGGGACCATGAGCGTGGCGGACAAGGTGACGACCCTGCTTGCCTATCTCAGGCGGGACGCGGGCAGCGACTGCCCGGTGGACCGCCTGCTTAATTTCGTGATCGTCGACCAGGGGGTTCCGGAAAGTGAAACGGAAGGGCTGCGGGAACTGGGTCTTTGCGTGGTTCGGCTCGCTCTCGTCAGCAAGGCTTCCGCACCCTATTATGATCCCGTGCCGCTTTGCGAAACGCTGGTCTCGCTCACGTAAGCACCCCAGAACATTCAGGACAAGGCCATGAAACGTACGAAGCTATTAAACCGGCACCTTAGCAAACTTGTCGCCTCGCTCGGCCATATGGACGAAATCGTCCTTGCGGATGCGGGCCTGCCGGTGCCTGCCAATGTCGGTGTGATCGACCTGGCGGTGAGCCCGGGTGTTCCGGGTTTTTTCGATGTTCTGGAAGCGCTGGCCGATGAAATGATCGTCGAACAGGCTGTTTTCGCGGATGAAGCCTCGGAGGATCTGGTCACCCAGATCGAGGTCCGGCTGGCACATTGGGCGGCCGATACCGGCAAGCCCATCGAACACGTCCGTCTGTCGCATGAGGATTTCAAGGAGCGATGCTCGAAAGCACGCGCCGTTATCCGTACGGGAGAGTGCACGCCTTACGCCAACCTGATTCTCGTTTCCGGGGTGCCGTTCTGACAATCGCCGCAATCGTGGGCGACCGGGTCCGTTTCAAGGGCCTGTGACCATATTTCCATCGTTGCAAGGGGGGAGCGGAAACGCTCCTCCTTTTTTGTTTTCCGAAACGTTGCAGCGGCATGTTTCGTTGTAACCTCAGTTGCTTCCCGCTCTGCAAAAAAGAAATATTTCATCTCCGAAACCGATTTTGTTGACTTACAAAATCGGTTTTGTAAAAATTTTCCCAATAAAACAAACCGTTGCCGAAAACGGCGGCGGACCGGGACCCGAGCCGAAAAGGCTCGCAGGGAGGATCGATGTCGCGACTTCGCGATTCCGTCACCATTGATGACGTGGCGCGCCATGTGGGCGTTGCGAAGGGAACCGTGTCGCGGGTCCTCAACAATTACACCGATATCTCCGATGCCACCCGCAAGCGCATCCTGAAAGCGGTACAGGATCTCGGCTACCAGCCGTCCGCCACCGCCCGCAACCTGAAGCGCGGGCGCCAGGACACGCTCGGCATCGTCATTCCCGTTGGCCATGGCAGCGGCGCTGATCCATTCCTTTCGGAATTCATTGATGGCATCGCCAGGGCTCTCGACGAACTGGGGCTCGACCTTCTGGTGACAACGGCCCATTCACGCGACCATATGATCGAAACCGTCAAGCGCTTGATTGCCCGGCGCAAGGTGGATGGCTTCATCGTCACCCGCACGGAGGTAGACGATCCGCGCATTGCTTATCTGCGGGAGCATAACTTTCCCTTTGTCGCTCACGGGCGAACGCGCGATCCGGCCGGCTATGCCTGGTTCGATATCGACAACGAAGCGGCTTTTGCCGATGGCGTCCGCCATCTCTACAGCCTCGGGCATGAGCGGATCGGCTTCATCGGCGGTCCGATGGAACTCAATTTCGCGCTTCAGCGGCGCGAGGGTTACCGGCAAGGGCTCGAGGCGCTGGGCCTTGCGCATGATCCGGCACTGGAAGACATCCAGCAACTCAGCGAGAAGGGCGGTTTTGCCGGAGCCGAGGCGTTGCTGTCGCTTCAGGCGCCGCCGACCGCCCTTTTGTGCGTGACCGATGCCCTGGCCATCGGGGCGGTCCAGTTCTGCCGCAAGTTCGGCCTCAAGGTCGGCTCCGACGTGACCATTGTCGGCTATGACGGCCTGCCGGTGGGCGAATATCTGGACCCGCCGCTGACGACGTTTTCGCAAAGCGCTCAGGAAGCAGGCGGCAGGGTTGCGCGCATGCTGATCGACGTTCTGGACGGCAAGAACCCCACGGATCTGCAGGCACTTGCCAAGGCAAACCTGATCCGGCGCGCCTCCGACGGCGCTCCGGCAAATTCATCGGAGGCGCTTGCAAGCGCGCTCCGCGACCGGCTGAACCAACAGCCACATTCCGGCAGGAAGGGAGAGTAATATGATTGGGAGGACGACATTTCTGGCCTCGACCATCGCGGGCGTTCTCGCGCTCGGTCTGACGGACGCACAGGCCGAGACGTTGCGGTTCTGGACGACAGAAGAACAGCCGGAGCGCCTGGCCAAGCAGGAAGAATTGGCCGCTGCGTTCAAGGAAAAGACCGGCATTGAGGTGAATGTCATTCCGGTGACCGAATCCGACCTCGGCACGCGCGCCACGGCGGCCTTTGCTGCTGGTGACCTGCCGGACGTCATCTATCACACGCTGCAATATGCGCTGCCCTGGGCTGAAGCGGGCATTCTGGACACGGAAGCTGCAACCGAGGTGTTCGAGAAGCTGGGCGCTGACACCTTTGCGCCGGGCGCGGTTGCCATGGCTGCCGTCGAAGACGGTGTTGCCTCGGTCCCCGTGGACGGCTGGACCCAGATGGTGATCTATCGCAAGGACCTGTTCGAAGAAAACGGTCTTGCTGCGCCGGACAGCTACGAAGACATTCTTGCGGCTGTTGAAAAGCTGCATAATCCGCCCGAGATGTTCGGCTTCGTTGCCGCTACCAAGGTGGATGAAAACTTCATGAGCCAGGTGCTGGAGCATGTGCTTCTGGCCAATGGTGTGAGCCCGGTGGGCGAAGAAGGCTTCGCGCCGCTGGACGAGAAGAAAACCGTCGAGGCACTGGAGTTCTACAAGGCAATCGCCAAGGCATCACCTCCGGGTGATCTGTTCTGGAAGCAGTCGCGCGAACTTTATTTTGCCGGCAAAGCAGCCATGATCATCTGGTCGCCATTCATCCTCGATGAGCTTGCAGGCCTGCGTGACAGCGCCCCGCCGACCATCACCGATGACCCGACCTCCAAGGAACTTGCGTCCAAGACCGGTGTCGTCACCACCTTGACCGGTCCGTCCAATCCCGATGGCGCTGCCTGGGCTGACATCCGTTATTTCGGCATCACCAATGATGCGGATACGGAAGCAGCCATGCAATTCGTCGAGTTCTCCATGGATGAGGGGTACCTCTCGACGCTGTCGATTGCGCCGGAAGGCAAGTTCCCGATCCGCCGTGGCACGGCCGATAATCCGACCGAGTTTGTCGACGGCTGGGCGAAGCTTCCAGTCGGCGTCGACCGCAAGGCACCGCTGACCGATCTCTACGATGCGGACACCATCAAGACCATCGTTTCAGGTCTCGACACAGCCAGCCGCTGGGGCGTCAAGGAAGGCCAGCTTTCGCTCGCCTCCAAGATGATCAACAGCCAGGTGATGAACCGTCTGGTGCGTGAATACATCGACGACGAGCGCGATGCAGCGGCAACCGTTGCCAAGCTCAACGAAGAACTGGCCAAGATCCAGTAACGCGTTTCCACCCCTCAAGACCCCACGAGGGGTGGGAAAGCCCGCACATAACGACCCGGACCGGGCGTCTATCGGATGCCCGGTCCTTCCCCATCGTCTGCTGCGGCCAGGCCCGCAGACCTGATGGAAATCAAGACAGTTGCCGGTTGGTGCCGCATGGGGCCAACGGCAGAACGGGATCAAGACCCCGGGCGGAAACATGAACACCAAATCCCAAGCTGAAGCGTCCTCAGGGCCACCGAAAGGCATCGGCCCGATGCAACGGCGCGAAATGTGGCTGGCTTATCTGATGCTGGCACCGACATTTGCAATCATCCTGATGATTGTTGCCGGACCTTTGCTTGCCAATTTCTGGATCAGCGTGAAACCGGTTCAGCTTGCAGACCTGCGGCCGCCGACCGTGCTCGTCAACGAACGGGTGCGCGGCCGGCCGAAAGCACCGGGCGACGAGGCCCGGTTGGAATACCGGCTGCGCAACTCCTCGCAGGACGAGGAAATCCGCAACGTGACGCTGAGCGATGTGGTGCCCGAGGGCTTCACGGTGACCTCGCACTCCGAAAGCTGTTCCCTGAACGGCTCGAAGATGACCTGTGACCTTGGCACGGTGGCGCCCGGCTGGCGCGGCGACGTCGAGCTGGTGGGAACGGTTACACAAGCATTTCTGGATGCAAATCGACCCGAACGGGCGAGCGAACCGGTGATTACCGGGGACGCCAACAACGTGCTGACCAACTTCGAATTCACGTTCGAGAACTTCAGCCGCATCTTCAGCGCGGACGAATTCTGGTCCGTGCTGCGCATCACCTTCTACTACACCATCTTCGGCACGGGCGGAGCCCTCGTGCTGGGGCTCTTCGCGGCGCAGCTCCTCAACACGGCTTTTCCGGGGCGGGGTGTCCTGCGCGGCCTGTTCCTGTTTCCCTATGTGTCACCCGTGATTGCCGTCGCCTTTACCTGGGTGGTGCTGTTCGACCCGTTCTCCGGCACGCTGAACGCCCTCTTGACCAAAATGGGCGTCGTCACCGATCCGATCAATTTCTTCGGCCAGCGGGCCATCGAGTTTTCCTTCTTCGGCATTCCGATGGAATTTCCGCTGGCGCTGACGACGGTGATCGCCTTTGAGGCGTGGCGCTACTTCCCGCTGTCCTTTCTGTTCATCCTAGCGCGCATGCAGTCGATCAACACGGATATGTACGAGGCTGCCGAAATGGACGGGGCGACGCCCTTGCAGCAGTTCTGGTACCTGTCGCTGCCGCAGCTCATGGGCATCCTCTCGGTCCTGTTCCTGCTGCGCTTCATATGGACCTTCAACAAGTTCGACGACATCTTCCTGCTGACCGGCGGCAATGCAGGCACCCGCACGCTGACCGTCGATGTCTATGAACAGGGGTTTGCCCTGTCCAATCTCGGCGCCGGTGCGGCAGTCGCGGTTGTCGTCTTCGTCGTCCTCGTCACCTTCGCCACCCTGTTCATCCGCTTCTCGCCGAAGGAGGAAGGGCTATGAAACCCGGCAGCATCTTTCTCGTTGCCCTGACGGGCCTGATCTGGGGCGTGACAGCCATGGTGGTGATCGGGGTCACGCTGACACTGGTCACCGGCGACGTGGCCCTGCCGCAGGCATCCGCTGCGGGTCTTGCCGGGCTTGTCAGCGCTCTTGTTCTGGTCTGGAGGCAGTCGGCGGGCCACGCTGGTGCCATGGTGGACAGGGGCCTTTCGGCAGCTGTCCTGCTGGTCGTCCTGATCGCGGCTTCCTTTGCTGCGCCCTTCGGTCTGTCGCTTGGGCAGCACACTCTCTGGCAGGGGCTAGGTCTGGTGCTGTTTATCGCCGGAGTTGCAGGTGCCAATGCCATCTGTCTCAGCGGCGCACAGCTTGGCGCCATGTCGCGCTACGAGCGTGAGGTCATCTATATCCGCATTGCCAAGGGCATCGGCTTCGTCGTCTTTACCATCATCGTGGCCCTACCGTTCTACGTCATGATCATGACGTCGCTGAAAAGCCAGCAGGCGCTGCTCGCCAACCCGCTTGACCTCTCGATCGATGTCAGTCAGGGCATCAGCGGTCTGTTCCGATCCTATGTCGAGCTGTTCACGCAGTTCAATTTCGGCCGTTACCTGATGGTGTCCGCCTTCGTATCCGTGGCAACTGTCGTGTTGACGCTGCTGTTCTCGGTGCCGGGTGCCTATGCGGTGTCGCGCTTGCGATTTCCGGGGCAGGCGTTCCTTGCCCGTTCCGTGCTGCTCATCTACATGGTGCCGGCCATCGTTCTGGTGATCCCGCTCTATGCGGTGTTTTCGCAGCTTGGCCTGCGCAATACGCTCACCGGCCTTCTGATCGTCTATCCGGCCACCACGATCCCGGTCGCGCTCTACATGCTGCAGGGCTACTTCCGCGGTCTGCCGTCGGAACTGGAAGAAGCCGGGCTGATGGACGGGCTGTCGCGCATCGGCGTGATCCTGAAGATCACCCTGCCGCTGTCCCTGCCGGCGCTGGCCTCCGTTTCGCTTTACGTCTTCATGATCGCCTGGAACGAGTTCCTGTTCGCGTTCATGTTCCTGGACGATCCGGACATCTTCACGCTATCGCGCGGCGTGGTGTCCCTCAATTCCTCCGAGGTGCCGCGTCAGCACCTCATGGCGGGCGCGGTGATTGCGACCGTGCCCGTCCTTTTCATTTTCCTGTGGTTCGAACGTTTCCTTGTCCAGGGCCTGACGGCCGGCAGCGTTAAGGGTTGAACGATCAAGAGAAGGGGCTGTGAAGAGCCCAAGGGAGTTTGCTGTGGCACACACAGATCTAGACCAGGCGGCAAGAGCCATCCTGACCGAAAACGACCAGGGCGGATATACGATCCCGACAAAGGGGCTTTATCCGTACCAGTGGAACTGGGATTCCGTCTTCGTTGCGCTGGGGTTTGCGGAATTCGACCAGGACCGCGCCTGGCAGGAAATCGAGATGCTGTTCGAGGGCCAGTGGCGCGACGGAATGGTGCCGCACATCCTGTTCCGCAAGGATGACCCGAGTTATTTTCCAGGACCGAGTGTCTGGGGTACCGATGGCGGCCCGATCCCGAGTTCCGGACATTCCCAGCCGCCCGTGGCCGCGTCCGTCGTTCACAGTCTGGTGGAGGCTGACCGCACCGGCAAGGCGCTGGAACGGGCAGAGGCGCTGTTGCCCAAGCTGATGTCCTGGCACCGCTGGTACCTGGCCTATCGCGACCCGAAAAAGCTTGGGGTCATTGCCGTTATTCACCCCTGGGAATCCGGCCGGGACAACTTGCCGGACTGGGATGAAGCGCTGCGGGCGGTCGAGGTGAAGGACATTGGTCCGTATGAGCGCAAGGATACATCGCACGTCGACCCTGCCATGCGGCCGCACAAGGAGGATTACGACCGTTACCTCAGCATCGTCGCGGCCTGCCGCAAGGTTGGATGGGATCCGCAAAAGGTTGCCGAGACCTGCCCCTTCTTCGTCGCCGATCCTGGAGTGACCTTCATCTTCCTGCGTGCCAACCGGGACCTACTCGCGCTGGCTGAAAAACTCGGCAGGCGAGCGGAAGCCGATGAGATCCGGGGCTGGATCGCTGCGATGGAAAAAGGCAGCAGGACATTGTGGAACGATGAGGTCCAGGCTCATGTCGCTTTCGACGAGCGCAGCGGCAAGCAGACCGATGGCCTTTCCAGCGCTTCTTTCCTGGCGCTCTATGCAGGGCTCGCCGATCCGCAGACGCTTGCGGCGCTTCAGGACCATTTCGACAGGATCGCAGCAAAAGTCGATTATCTGATGCCCTCCTACGATCCTGACCACCGCAGCTACGAGCCCTTGCGCTACTGGCGCGGGCCGGTGTGGGCGATGATCAACTACATGATAGCAAAGGGCTTTGCCGAAGCGGGCGATGCCGCCCGGGCCGAACGGCTGCGGGCCGATACGGCGCGGCTGATCGAAACCGGGGGCTTTGCCGAATATTTCAGTCCGGAAACAGGGGCGGGCGCAGGTGGGCGCTCGTTCTCCTGGACGTCGGCCATCTGGCTGACCTGGGCTTCGCCTTCACACGCCGAGCAGGCAGCCTAAGGGGGACGCGATGGGAGCGATCCAGCTCAACAAGGTCGAAAAATGGTTCGGCGACCTGCAGGTCATCAAGGGGATCGACCTCGATATCAAGGACGGCGAATTCGTCATATTTGTCGGACCTTCCGGCTGCGGAAAATCAACACTGCTGCGTCTGATTTCCGGTCTGGAGGAAACCAGCCGCGGCGCTATCGAGATCGACGGCAAGGACGTGACGGCGCTGCCACCTTCCGGGCGCGGGCTGTCGATGGTGTTCCAGTCCTATGCGCTCTATCCGCATATGTCGGTGCGCGAGAATGTCGGCTTCGGCCTGAAGACGGCAGGCTTTCCCAAGGCCGAGATCGACCGCAAGGTGAATGCGGCCGCCGAAGTTCTGAAGCTGGACGACTATCTCGACCGGCGCCCGAAGGCGCTTTCGGGCGGTCAGCGCCAGCGGGTGGCCATCGGCCGAGCGATCGTGCGTGAGCCGAGCGCCTTCCTGTTCGATGAACCGCTGTCCAACCTGGATGCGGCCCTGCGCGTTGAAATGCGCTTTGAGGTCGCGCGGCTGCACAAGAGCCTGGGCACCACGATGATCTATGTGACCCATGACCAGGTCGAGGCGATGACGCTGGCCGACAAGATCGTGGTGTTGCAGGCCGGCCGGATCGAGCAGGTTGGGTCTCCGCGGGAGCTCTACGAGCGGCCTGACAATCTGTTCGTTGCCCAGTTCATCGGCTCGCCGAAGATGAACGTGCTGCCGTGTTCGCTGGAAGAGGGGCAATTTTCGCTGCGCGGGCACGGCGGCGGTCCCTATCCTCATGCGGGAAGCGCGCAGGTGCCGGTGAAACTGGGCATTCGCCCGGAGCACATCGGCATCACCGCGCCGGGTGAGGGGCATTGCAGCGGCACGGTGGAAGTCGCCGAATACCTGGGGGCCGACACCTTCCTTTATGTGGCACTCGACGGATTGGACACGATCCTGGTGCGCATCAGCGGGGCGGACGAAGTGGAGGAAGGCACCCGTGTCGGTCTCACCTTCGACGAAAGCCGCCTGCATTTCTTCGATGCAGAGGACAAGGCCATCCGCTGAAGTCAGGCCTGCCGGAACGAAGGGATCTCTTTTCGGCAGGCTCAGTTCCGGCAGAGCACCAGGACGGTGTATTGCGAGGCTTCCTCGTCAATCCGCGTCGGGCTCTTGATGCTGGTGATCGTGTTGTAGCGCGGCGCAAGGCCGAGTTCTTCCATGAACTGCGCCATCAGCTTTCCGCGCACGGCGAAGTTCACGTTCTCCGGCAGATCACCGGCGAGCTTCAGCGTCTTGAACGTGTCGAGACGGGACACAACGGTGCCGACGACGGCTCCGGTGCGGTCAAGAACAGGGCCGCCTGAATTGCCGGGCTGGACCGGTGCCGTCAGCATGAACTGACGGCTGTCGCCTTTCACGCCCGCCAGTGACGAGATCATGCCGGGGGTGAAGTTCAGGTTGTTGTCCAGGATCTGGGCAAACGGGTAGCCGATCACGAAGATTTCCTCGCCGCGCACAATCGGCTGTTCGGACCGGAATTGCGCAGCATGTTCCGATTTTTTGCTGTCGAGCTGCAGGATCGCAAGATCGTTTTCCGTATCGGCCTTCACCAGTCTTGCTGTTCCATGGCCCGGAATATCCAGCGACCGGCAGTTGCCGACCACATGCGCATTGGTGCCGATGTGGCCTTCCGTGGTCAGGAAATAACCGCTGCCGGATGAAGATGTCTTGCGGCCGGACACATCCTTGCGCGCTTCCTTGGGCAGCGGATCGGTGCGGCTATCGGGTTCGGGAAGCTGCAGTGCGGGCGCCGATGTGACCGCGTCCAGTTTCTCCTCGTCCGTTCCGTCGAAAAACGTCATGCTGTTCGACATGGCAACGGCTACCCGGTCCATGAAGACGGCATGACGCGCCTGCCAGGCCAGCGAGAAACCACGGCTGTCCGAAGTGGTCTTCATCATGCGCAGATAGAAATCGCGTCCGTTCTGCCGGCCAGAAACGACGAAGTAATCGTTGCGGAACTGCTTGTGCTCCACGGTCCTGCCGTCGCTGGTGTCGGTCAGCCGCTTGTAGAGGGCCGCATAGGTGGTCTCGTCTTTGGGGACCTGCAGCGTTTCAAGTTCGATACTGTTGTCATAGGCCCGCCACAGGTGTCCGCGTGGTGTCTGGGTGGACGGTTCGAAGAGTTTTCGCGGAACGCCAAGCTGCAGTCCGGCAATGGCATCCTTATAGGTTTCGAAGCCGACCCGCTCGACTAGGTCGAGACCGTCGCGTTGAAGGATCTGCATCTGCTCGTCATCGAGCACACCATCCGGAAAGAACTCCCGATGTTTCTGGAATGTGGTCAGCGCGTTGTAGGTGAGCTTGCCAAAGGTGCCATCCACCTGGGAGGCGTAATCGCCAGTGAAAACCAGCAGGAACTGGATGCGGACCCGTTCTCTCCAGTCCTTGGCATGGAACCAGTTCCTGGACTGGTCATAACCTGCCTGCACGGTACCGGCCGAGACCAGCAAAAACACGATGGCATGAAGCAAAGAACGCATAACCAACTCCCCTTGGTCGCGTTCCACATTTTACCAAACCGGCCCTGATGGAAACAGGTGCGCCCGGCTCAGCCGGGGATATCTCGCGATAATATCCAAAGGCAATGTTCAGACGTCGGGATGGCAAAACGATTGTTTCAAAGCGGAACAACATCGACCTTGTGATCGGTCGATTGGGACCCGGAGGTTCGCAAGACACCCTTCACCGGAGCCGCATCGCCATAGTCACGGCCATGGGCGACAACGATATGATCCTGGCCGACCCGGAGCGCGTTCGTCGGATCGTATTCGATCCAGCCGATCTCGATGCCGCACCACGCCATGACCCAGGCATGCATGGCGTCGGCGCCTTCCAGCCGTTCCTGGCCTTCCGGCGGGATGGTGCGCAAAAAGCCGCTGACATAGCCTGCCGGTATTCCGATGCTTCGCAGGCAGGCGATCATGATGTGCGAAAAATCCTGGCAGACGCCGTGGCGGCGCTCGAAGGCATCAAGGGCCGGGGTGTCCACCGTCGTGGCCTCAGCGTCGAAATGCATGTCCCGGTTCAAGGCTTTGCCGATGGCTTCCATGGCTGAAATCGTGCTCATGCCCGGCTCCACGAGATCCTGCGCATAGACCGCGAAGGCAGGGTCGAGGGGAAGACGCGGGGAGGCGGACAGGAAATGCACCGGTGCCTTGGGTGCCAGGGACTGGACTGCGGAAAGTTCCTTCGGCAGGGCGTTCAGCGGTGGAGAAATGTCGAGTTCCTCCGGCATTGCGATTCTGTCGATCCGGGCCTTCAGCTTGAAAGCGAGGTCGCTGTGGCTGCGCCGGTAGGCGACATCCGTGACGGCGTTGCCGAAGAAGTCCACACGGTCGTGCCGCTCGGACGGGCCGGGCACGATGTGGATCTGCCCGGACATCAATGTCTGCTCGCCGGGAATGGTTGCCGGCATCAGCCTGAGCGCGTGATGACCGTAGTTGGCCGGACTGGCATAATCGTAGGTAATTTCAAGCGTTACATCGTAGAGCAAGGGCGCCTCACGTCGGGCGTGTTGGGGGAACGCGGCCGGATGTCAGCGGATATAGGCATCGGTCAGCTCCACGGAGAGATAGGCAATCTGGTCCCGAAGATCGGCAAGTGACTCCGGTGTCAGGGTTTCCGGAGTGGCGATTGCCAAAAGGGTGTGAACCTGCAGGACGGAGCGGGCCAGCTCCGACAGGTGTCCGTTTTCCGTCGCGTTGGGCAGGACGCCGATATGGTCTTTCATGTCGGTGAGCTGATAGAGCACCGCGCGCGGGTTCTTGATGTCCATTGCCAGCAGGTCCAGCACCGTGGCCTGGCTGAGGGAAACCGCATAGCGACGGCTCATGGACATGGCGCTGTCGCCCACCTCAAGCAGCAGTTCAAGAGAGCCTTCCGGTGCATCCTTTGCGGTGAAGACAGACAGGAGATCGGCCATCCGGTGGGCACGTTCCAATGCGCGGCCGATGGACAGAAAGCGCCAGCCGATGAACCTGTACATGTTCTCGTGCACGAGGCCCGAAAAGCCGGTGATCTTGCGCAGGAGCAGGCCCATAGCCCGTGTAACGTCGGCATTGGCGTGCATCGTGAGCCTGACGCCGTTTGCGGTCTGGGCCAGGTCGTTGAGCGCCAGCCAGCCGTCAACGGAAAACCGGTCTCGCACCTTCGCCGCGCTGGCGACGGCCGATTGCAGCATGTCGCACAAACCTGCCGGAACCGGTTCGGCCGGTGACATGCCGATCTTGTCGAGATACTCCGCCGTCAGGGCGACCAACGGGGCTTCCGGATCTGCCGTTTCCATCAGCCGGGCGTGATAGGCCCGCAGCAGCCGAACCGCGCCTTCCGCCCGCTCAACATAGCGGCCGAGCCAGAACAGGTTGTCAGCAGCGCGAGAGGGCAGAGAGCCTGTCTGCGATTTGAAGAAAGGCGATTCCGTCTGGTGAAGCAGGGTTTCCTTGTGAGGCTTCTGGCCGCCGACGATCCAGACGTCGGCGGCGGATCCACCGGACTGCATGGCAATGGCGCTGACATCTTCCGTCTGGCCGATCCGGGCAAAGCCGCCTGCCATCACTTCCCAGCCGTTGGCGGTCCGGGCCAGAAACACCCGCAGGCTCATCGGCCGGGGAACCAGAAGACCCTTGTCGTAGGCAGGTGTTGTGGAGAGGGTAACGGCTTCCTGTCCGACGAGCTTGTCGCTCTTGCTGTCGATCCAGGTTTCCAGAATGCCCTTGTGGAACTTGCCGAAATCCTTGCCGATAAAATCGGTCTGGGAGGAGGTGAAAGGCAGGGCGGTCGACAGCGCGGGGCTGAACATCATGCCTTCCGCGTGTTCCTTCACGTAGGCTTTCGTTCCCTCTTCGCCGCACCACCAGGTCGCGACATTCGGCAGTTTCAGCCGTTCGCCGAGCAGATGTTCGCTGATGCGCGGCAGGAACGCCAGCAACGCCCGCGTTTCCAGGATGCCGGTGCCGAGCGCGTTGATCATGGTTACAGAGCCGCTGCGCACGGCCTGAACAAGGCCCGGTGTGCCGATCTGGGAGGTTTCGTTCAGTTCCACCGGATCGGCCCAGCCGGCATCGAGGCGCCGCCACAGAACGCTGACAGGTTTCAGGCCGGCAACCGTGCGAACCATCAGCTTGCCGTTTTCAACCGTCAGGTCCTCGCCTTCCAGCAGCATGAAGCCGAGATAGCGGGCAATATAAGCATGCTCGAAATAGGTGTCGTTCAGGGGACCTGGCGTCAGGATGGAAACGCGGCTGTCGCTCTCTCCGCGCAGCTCAACCAGGTGATCGCGGAACCGGCGGAAAAATCCGGCGAGCCGATGAACGTTCGCTCGGGCAAAGAACTCGTTGAAGACGCGCCCTGTGGCGACCCGGTTTTCCAGCGCGAAGCCGGCACCGGACGGCGCCTGCGCCCTGTCGGAGAGGACCCACCAGGTGCCGTCGGGCCCGCGGCCGATCTCGAACGAGAGGAAATGCAGAAAGTGCCCGGATTTCGGCTTGATGCCTACGAGCGGACGCTGCCATTCGGGACTTTGGGCAATCAGGCTTGCAGGCAGATAGCCATTCGTCACCAGCCGGTTGTCGCCGTAAAGATCGGCAACGACCTGTTCCAGCAGTTCGGCGCGTTGCGTCAGGCCGTCCGCGATCACCTGCCAGTCGTCCTGGCTGATGATCACCGGAATATGGCTCAGCGGCCATTCGCGTTCGTTGGCCCCATCCTGCCCGTACTGACGGAAATAGACACCGGCATCGTTCAGATACTGATTGCCACGCGCAAACCGCTCGGTGATTTCTTCTGCCGTCAATGCGCTCAGATGATCGAGAAACGGCCGCCAGACAGGTCTCACCCGCCCGTCAGGAAACAACAGCTCGTCAGAGACATCCGGAAAGGGACGATAGGCCTTCAAGAGGCCGTAGCGAAGCGCTCCGGTTTCTGCGTTTTCGTCCAAGCTCATACGTTGTTTCCAATCGGCGGGGCTGCCGGTCCGTCAGACATTCTGCGGTCTGCGCAGGTCCAACGTCAACGGAAACTCGGGATGCGGCCGTTCCAGCCCCGGCAGATAGAGCCCGGGCGTGTGGCCGTGCGGCTCGAACCGGGCAAGTCGGCGGGCCTCTGCCTCGTTCCCGTTGACGGGAAACGTTTCATAGTTCCGTCCACCCGGATGGGCAACATGGTAGACGCAGCCACCAAGCGCCCGGCCGCTCCACCGGTCGAAAATATCAAAGGTGAGCGGGGCGTCGACCGGATGCACCGGATGCAGCGCCATCGCCGGCTGCCAGGCCTTGTAGCGGACACCGGCGACCGAAACTCCGTTGGTTTCGGTTTTCTTCAGTGGCAAGGTGCGGCGGTTGCAGGTGACGGCATAACGGTCCGGATCGCTGGTGGTGAGCTTGACTTGCAGGCGTTCGGTGGAACTGTCGGTATAGCGCACAGTGCCGCCGATGGCGCCGGTCTCGCCCAAGACGTGCCAAGGTTCCAGCGCCTGGCGCAGCTCCAGGTGTACGCCGTCCACCTCAATCTCCCCGCAGAAGGGGAAACGGAATTCCGCCTGGGCCTCGAACCAGTCCGGACGCATCTGAAAACCGTGATGCTCCAGATCGCCCAGAACATCGAGGAAATCCGTCCACACATAATGCGGCAGCATGAAGCGGTCATGCAGGGCCGTGCCCCAGCGGGTCAGGTTGCCGGACAGCGGCTGCTGCCACAGGCGTGCGATGAGGGCCCGCAACAACAGTTGCTGGGCAAGGCTCATGCGCGGGTCCGGAGGCATTTCGAAGCCGCGGAATTCGACCAGACCCAGCCGCCCCGTCGGGCCGTCGGGTGAGTAGAGCTTGTCGATGCAGATTTCCGCCCGGTGGGTGTTGCCGGTGACATCCACCAGAAGGTTGCGCAACAGCCTGTCGACCAGCCACGGGAACGGGGCAGCGCCTTCGTTGGGGCGGTGGATCTGGGCCAGGGCGACTTCCAGCTCGTACAGGCCGTCGTGCCGGGCTTCGTCAACACGTGGTGCCTGCGACGTCGGGCCGATGAAGAGGCCGGAGAAAAGGTAGGAGAGGCTCGGGTGACGCTGCCAGTGCAGGATCAGGCTGCGCAGAAGATCGGGCCGGCGCAGGAACGGGCTGTCGAGCGGCGTCGCGCCGCCAACCACCACGTGGTTGCCGCCACCGGTACCGGTGTGCTTGCCGTCGATCATGAATTTGTCGGCCCCGAGCCGTGACTGGCGGGCTTCCTCGTAGACGCCTTCGGTAATGGCGACACAGTCCTGCCAGTTGGACGCGGGATGGATGTTGACTTCGATCACGCCCGGATCCGGAGCGACGCGGATGACATTCATGCGCGGGTCGGTCGGGGGCGGATACCCTTCGATGTGGACCGGCAGGTCGAGGTCGGCCGCGGCAGCTTCCGCAACCGAAATCAGTTCCAGATAGTCCTCGATGCGCTCCACCGGCGGCATGAAGACACACAACCGTCCGTCGCGAGCTTCCACTGACAGAGCGGTTCTGACGGACGCTTCGCCGAGTTCACCCTCAGGCAGGGTCTGCTCCTGCCGGTCCTGCTGGCCTTCAGCAGCGGTGAAATGGGCGACATTCTGCTTGCGGTCGGCGCGTTGGCCGGCGGGAAACTCCGGCAGAGGGTCGCGCGGCACGGTCGGGTCGGCGATGTTGGTGTAGGGGTATTGGGCCGGTGGAACATAGGGCAGGGATTCCAGCGGCAGGCGGTAGCCGACAGGGCTGTCTCCAGGAACGAGGAACAGCGCATCTCGGCGCAGCTTCCAGCGCTCGGACCGCCAGCGGTGTCCGCCGGCCTTCGACTGCCAGCGCTGGATCGGCAGCACATGCCCGGCAGGTTCGGTCAGTCCCCGGTCGAAGACGCGGGCAATACGATGCCGGGCTTCGGCATCCTCCAGCTTGGAATTTTTTGGGGTGACATTTTCCGGCAGATTGGCTTCCTTCACCAGCCAGACTGCCGGGTCCTCATAGGCAGGCACGACATAGTCCGTATCGATTTCCAGCTTTGTCGCGATTTCCTGCAGCAGCGCCTCTGCCTGTTCGGCGCTGGCTTTGGTGTCGTCGCCTTCTTCGGCGATCAGGGCCGGGTCCTTCCAGATGGGTTTTTCGTCGCGCCGCCAGTAGAGCGAAAAGGTCCAGCGGGGCAGTGTTTCGCCCGGATACCATTTCCCCTGGCCGTAATGCAGGAAACCACCAGGGGCGAACCGTTCACGCAGACGGCGGATCAGGATGTCGGCCTTCTGGCGTTTGGTTGGACCGACAGCATCGGTGTTCCATTCGGCGGCTTCGAAATCGTCTATCGAAACGAAGGTCGGCTCGCCGCCCATGGTCAGGCGGACATCTTCCTGCGACAGGATGCGGTCGACCTTGGTGCCAAGCTGGTTGAGCGCGGACCAGGCGTCGTCGGAGAACGGCTTGGTGATGCGCGGATGTTCGGCAACGCGGGCGACCCTCATATCAAAGGAAAAGTCTACCTCCGCCTTGCTCGCCATGCCGACAATCGGCGCGGCGTTGACATAATGCGGGGTAGCGGCCAGCGGTATGTGGCTTTCACCCGCCAGCAAACCAGAGGTGGGGTCCAGCCCGATCCAGCCGGCACCGGGCAGGAAAACCTCGGCCCAGGCGTGCAGATCCGTGAAGTCGTGATCGGTGCCGGAAGGCCCGTCCAGTGCTTCGAGGTCCGGTTTCAACTGGATGAGGTATCCGGAGACAAACCTTGCGGCAAAGCCGAGGTGGCGCAGAGCCTGCACCAGCAGCCAGGTGGAATCGCGGCAGGACCCGGTGCCTTTTTCGAAGGTTTCTTCCGGTGTCTGGACGCCGGGCTCCATCCGGATGACGTAGTTGACGGTCTGGGCGACTTTTGCGTTCAGTCCGACGATGAAGTCGACGGTCCTCTGGCGATCCTTCGGGACCGTTTCCAGGAAGGCGGTCATGTGCGGGCCAGTCGGGTCGAGCCGCCGGTAGATCTGGAGATCCTCGCGCAGTTCCGGCGGATAGTCGAAAGGCCATTCCTCCGCGCTTTCCTCGACGAAGAAATCGAACGGATTGTAGACAGCCATGTCGGCGACCAGATCCACCTCGATCTTGAATTCGCGCACAGGCTCGGGAAACACGAAGCGGGACAACCAGTTGCCGTAGGGGTCCTGCTGGTGATTGACGAAGTGCCCTTCGGGCGAAACCTTCAGCGAGTGAGAGAGGACCCGGGTGCGGCTGTGAGGGGCCGGCCGCAGGCGAATGATCTGCGGGCTCAAGGTAACTGGACGGTCGTATCGGTAATGGGTGAGGTGATAAATACTTGCACGAATTGACATTAACAGGATCCCGGTAGTGTCCGTTTCAAGGCGCGGATCTCAGGTTTTCACAAAATCAAACGTATAACCACGTCTTTCTGTAGGCAGTTTGGCCTTGCAAACGAGCCGAAGCGCGCGGTGAAGCGCCCAGCGAACCGCTTTGTCAGGACGACGAGGCTGACGCTTAGGTAGGTGGTCGCTCAGACCCACGTTCGGTTGGTCAGGGTTCGTTAAGCACGATGCGATGGTTCCGACGCCGCCGGTTTTGAAACGTGCTTTTTCAGCGCTGATTTTGCTTTGATTAAGAAAATCAGATCAAGGTGCCGCCTGTCTGCAAACGGGCTGGTGGCAGTTGTCCTGCCAAACCCGGTTCCTTCGCAGGCTGTCTTGAAGGCCGGTTCCTGACAATCATGGGTGTTGCCTGACTGAAGTCCGCGGAAATGCTTGCCGCTTCTTCAGAATGTGTGGCGTGGTTCACATGAACCCGATGGGCTTCAGATCCAGGGTTCTGGTCTGGTCCCTGAAGGCGGGTTGGACGGGAAGGCCGTGGCGGGCAAGGTTGAAGTGCGAAGGGTAGATATGTTCGTCAGACTGCTGTGCATGGTTTGGTTCTGGATTGCGGCCGGTGTGGTTCAGGCGGCGGACTTTCGCGTGACCTTCATCAATCCGGGTGGGGAAAAGGGCTTTTGGGGAGATGTGTCCAGAACGATGGCTGCGGCTGCCGCCGATCTGAATGTCGACCTGGAAATCCTTTATGCAAACAGGCGTCCCTACGGCATGCAGGAACTGCTCCAGCACCGTCTGGACCAGGGTGACCTGCCGGACTATTTCATCCTGGTCAACGAAAACCAATCGGCAGCCCGGCTGATGCAGCTGATGGAAGGCAAGCCCAGCAAGGTTCTGTTCCTGCTCAACAAGCTGACACCCCAGCAAAGGGTCGAGCTCGAACGCCGGAATATCGATCTGCGCGCCATCATTGCCTCGATCGTTCCAGACAATGAAACGGCCGGGTACGACATGGCACAGTCATTGTTTGACGAGGCGCGGCGGCTTCATCCGCAGGTAAAAGAAATCCGGTTGCTTGCCCTGACAGGCGACACGACCACACCTGCCGGCCTTCAACGCGAACTCGGCATGATGCGCGCCGTCGCGGACAACAGCGATGTCAAACTGGTCCATGCCATTCCGGTGAGCTGGAATGAGGAACTTGCTTTCGTGCGCACGCGCAATGTCCTGAACCGGACGCGGATCGATGTGGTGTGGGGCGCGAACGACGATATTGCTCTCGGCGCACAACGGGCAGCGGCCGAGGCCGGATTGCATATCGGCAAGGACGTTTTGTTTGCAGGGCTCAACTGGTCGACCCGGGGGATGGACTCGGTGAAATCGGGCAAGCTGACCATGACCCACGGTGGTCATTTTTTCGCGGGCGCCTGGGCGATTGTCATGCTGAGGGACCACTATTTCAGACGCATCCAGAGCGAAGTTTCTGTCGATGTCATGTTCACGATGTCGCCCATCACCTCGCAGAATGTGGACGTCTATCTATCCCGGCTGGGGGACAGCAACTGGGACAAGATAGACTTTGCAGGCTTCTGCAAATCAATCTCCAGCCGCAGCCACTACGACTTCTCTGCCGCGGCTATTCTGGACGCTGCCGGCAGCAATTAAAACCTTTCCGGAGGGAGACGGCGGTATCCGGCCGTTTTGTCGTGTCTTCTTGATATCTCTCCTATCCAACTCTGCCGTGTGGAGGCTATAGATGCCTCAAACGGTCGTTTGAAGGGACCCGCGGGGAAAAGCATGAACGATAAAGTCGAGCCGGAAAAAGCCTATAATCCGGAATCGGAAGGCGCCGAGATGCGCTTTGCGGACAAGATGTCCTACGGTGATTATCTGGGCCTGACACAAATATTGAACGCACAGGCGCCCTTGTCGGATGCGTCTGACGAATTGCTTTTCATCATCCAGCATCAGACCTCGGAATTGTGGATGAAGCTTATGCTGCATGAGCTGAACGCCGCCCGCGAGGCCATTGAAGATGATCACATGCCGCAGGCGATGAAGCTCCTTGCCCGGGTCAGCCGCATCATGGAGCAGTTGAATTCGGCCTGGGACGTGCTGCGGACAATGACGCCGAGCGACTACACCCAGTTCCGCGATGCGCTCGGCATGTCATCCGGTTTCCAGTCGCTGCAATACCGACTGATCGAATTTGCGCTGGGCAACCGGAACACGGCGATGATCCGCCCGCATGAGCATGACGCGCAAAGCGTTGCCCTGCTGAATGCGGAACTGGCGCGGCCGAGCCTTTATCAGGTCGTGCTTGCCTTTGCCCGCAGGCAGGGGCTCGATGTGCCGGAGAGCGCCATCGCCGAGCCTTCGTCAGCCCCGCATCGCGAAATCCCCGAGATCATGGCTCTGTGGCAGACGGTCTACCGGGACCCGGCCGCCCATTGGGCGCTCTATGAGGTCGGGGAAAAACTGGTCGATCTCGAAGACTACTTCCGCCGCTGGCGCTTCAATCATGTCACCACCGTGGAACGGGTGATCGGGTTCAAGCGTGGGACCGGCGGCACCGGCGGCGTGACCTATCTGAAACGCATGCTGGAGGTCGAACTCTTCCCCGAACTCTGGCACGTGCGCACCGCTCTTTAAAGTAAAGGGAGCGCTCCTCTCACTCTATGACGAATTGCATGTTTGCCATCCGCGAATGTGCCGATAGAGTGTCGTTTCAAGAGCCCCGCAAGCGGGCTCAAGGGACTTAAGAGAGGGGATTTCCTATGTTGAAACAATTTGCTGCGGCCGCCAGTCTGGTGGCCATTCTGGCAGGAGCCGCCCAGGCCGAACCGGTGAAGGTCGGCATGATCACGACGCTCTCCGGTGGTGGTGCGGGTC
>NZ_JAZDVZ010000006.1:0-413519 GCF_036350355.1 Roseibium sp. FZY0029 | reverse complement strand
GTGGGAGAGTAGGTCGCCGCCAGGCCTGCAAATCGCAATTTGAAACCTCTTCAACAGAGCGCTCACGGCCGTATCGGGCTTCGCCCTGGCCTCCGCGAGGGCGGCCACTTGGCCTTGCCTTCGCTGCGCTACGGAACTTCTTGTCCCCTAACAGCGCAGCAGCACAAAACACGCTGCCGCAGACTTAAAGCAGCAGCACACTTTGCCCCCAGGCGAAAAGCGCCCAGGACAAACAAAACGAAAACCTCCGGGCTTACTCAAGCCCATCCGGGATACATCCGTACCCCGATAAAAAACGAATAACGCGGGATGGAGCAGTCCGGTAGCTCGTCAGGCTCATAACCTGAAGGTCGCAGGTTCAAATCCTGCTCCCGCAACCAACAAATAACCCGGCCTCGCGCCGGGTTTTTTGTTGGTAACGGATACAGATTTTAAACTGACCAGGCGCCCGCAAGGAGGGCTATGCCCGACGCTGTGGGACAAAAACTCTCAAATCCTGCTCCCAAAACCAAACAAAACAAAGGCCGTCCATATAGGACGGCCTTTTTTGTTTGTTCGTGGGGTCGTGGATTTTGACATGACCGGGACCCATCAAGGAGGGCTTCGCCCGACGCAGAAGGGCAGATAACCCCAAATCCTGCTCCCGTTACCAAACAAATAACCCGGCCTCGCGCCGGGTTTTTTTGTTTGTTCGCACAACGGCGCCAGCTTCTTAACCCCAAAAGGTCACCGAATGCTGGACTTCAGGCCGACCCAACGTCGATCAAAACACTCAAAGCCTCACCCCAAAAAAGCAAAAACAAACTCAAGCATCTCCGCAAAACCAAAATAGCCCCGCCAACATTACTGGCGGGGCTTTTAGGTATTGATGGGCCGAAGCGTTACGCCGTCTCACCAAGGACTTGAAAGAGTGTTGCTACCATTTGGTCGATCATCTCCTCTTCAACGATCAAAGGTGGGGAAAGGGCCATGATGTCGCCGGTTACGCGGATCAGGAGGCCGGCTTCGAAGCACTTGACGAAAACTTCGTAGGCGCGCTGTCCGGGGGCGTCGTCACGGGATTCCAGTTCGATCCCGGCGATAACGCCTATGGTTCGGATGTCCTTGACGTGTCTGGCGTCTTTGAGACTGTGCATCCGGTCTTCCCAGGTGTTGGAAATCTCAGCGCCACGGGTCAAGAGACCCTGCTTTTCATAGATGTCGAGCGTTGCGAGGCCGGCGGCGCAGGCGGTGGGATGGCCCGAGTAGGTGTAGCCGTGGAAGAGTTCGATTGTTTCTTCCGGACCGCCCATGAAGGCCTCATAGATGGTGTCCTGGGCGAACACCGCGCCCATGGGGATGACGCCGTTGGTGAGACCCTTGGCGGTCGTGAAGAGATCCGGTTTCACACCGAAAAAGTCGGACGCGAAGGGGGCTCCGAGGCGGCCGAAGCCGGTGATGACTTCGTCAAAGATCAGCAGAATACCGTAACGGTCGCAGATGGCGCGCAGTCGTTCCAGATACCCCTTGGGCGGGATAAGCACGCCAGTGGAACCGGCAACCGGCTCGACGATGACCGCAGCGATTGTCTCCGCCCCGTGTAGCGCGACGATCCGTTCCAGATCGTCCGCAAGATGCGCGCCCCACTTTGGCTGGCCCTTGCTGAAGCTGTTGTGTTCGGGAGCATGGGTGTGGGGCAAGTGGTCGACGCCGGTCAGGAGCGACCCGAAATGGCGGCGGTTGTTGACGATGCCACCGACGGAAATGCCGCCGAAGCCGACACCGTGATAGCCCCGTTCCCGCCCGATCAGCCGGGTGCGGGAGGCTTCGCCCCGGGCCCGGTGATAGGCGAGCGCCATCTTCAATGCCGTGTCGACGGATTCGGATCCGGACCCGGTGAAGAACACGTGGTTGAAACCCTCAGGAGCGACCTGTTTCAGGCGCTCGGCAAATTCGAAAGCAATCGGATGGCCCATCTGGAAGGACGGCGCGTAGTCCAGTTCGGCCAACTGGCGGGCGACTGCATTGGTGATCTCTTCATGACCGTGCCCGGCGTTGCAGCACCACAGGCCGGCAGTGCCGTCGAGAATGCTGCAACCGTCGTCGCTGCGGTAATGCATTCCTTTCGCGGACACCAGCATGCGCGGCGCCTGTTTGAATTGACGGTTCGCTGTAAAGGGCATCCAATAGGCGTCGAGCGCCTGGTTGGTTTTGAAATCTGTTTCGTTGCTGACGATGTTCATGTGCGCCTCCTCGGTCGGTCGCACTAGAAAGCACCGATTTTGAAGTGCCGAACAGTCTGTTTCTTCTCCGCATCAAGTTCTTGAAAACACGGTGTTTCAGTGGGATTGTGTTTACGATGGTAAACACACTAAACACCGATGACTTCTCTCGCGATGTTGGATTGCGCCTTAGAGCGATCCGCGAAGCGCACGGATATTCGCAGCGCGAGTTGGCCAAACGCGCCGGTGTCACCAATGGCTTCATCTCCCAGCTCGAGGCCGCCAAGATCAACACCTCCCTGAGCGCGCTGAAACGCGTGCTGGACGGCATACCGATCGGTCTGTCCGAGTTTTTCGCCTATGAACCGGAGCGACAGGAGCAGGTGTTTTTCGGAGCGGATGAGTTGACCGAAATCGGCAAGGGCAAGATTTCCTACAGGCAGGTCGGCAACAGCCTCTTCGGTCGTGACCTGCAGATGCTCTATGAGGTATATGAACCGGGTGCGGACACGGGGCGGGTCATGCTCAGCCACGAGGGCGAGGAGGCCGGTATCGTCATCGAGGGGCGGCTTGAGATCACCGTCGGCGAGCAGAGAAAAATCCTCGGGCCGGGGGATGCCTACCTCTTCAAGAGCACGACGCCGCACAGGTTCAAGGCGCTCAGGAACGAGCGGTGTGTCGTCGTCAGCGCCTGCACTCCGCCGACGTTCTGAACCGATCTCTAGAACAGGCCAAGTTTCTTCGAATTTGCCTTCCATTGCACCAGCCGGTGAGCGGAAGCTGTCTCGTCAGCCCTTGCGGCCACATCGACCATCAGGCTGAGCGCGGCAACAATGCCGATGGTTGATTCCAGAAAAAGCCCTGTTCTGGAGGGAGCATAGATGGCTGCGTCGGCGATCTCCCGGCTCCAGTGGCAATATTCGTCCGAGACCACGATGACAGATCGGCCCTGGGTCTTGGCCAACCGGGCAAGCTTCAGCGACTCCGACGCGTAAGGAACGACATCCACCAGTATGAGGCAACTGGAGGCCGCGCTTTCCGGGCTCAGGTCGAGCCATTCCCCCAGCATGCTGTCGTGAGCGGAAAGGAAGTGGACATTCTTTCGGGCGAGTGCCAGCCGGCGGGCAAAGTCTTCAACCGTCCCACGGATCGACTGAAACCCCGTGGCGAAAATCGTCTCTGCGTCCGACAGCAGCCGGGTGACCTCGTCCCAGTTTTCGCCCTGGGTCTGGTTGAAGACATTGGTCAGTCCCTGGACTTCAGCCTCCAATGTCTCAACGAAACGGACGGGAATGTCGCCGTCGGTGACGAAGGAGGCGGTGGTGACGGAATAATGCTCGCGCAGGAGCTGCTTGAGCCCCTTCATGCCGTCGCATCCGAGGCGGCGCAGCAACCGGCCGACGGTAACCTCCGACACGCCGGCCTTTTCCGCGAGCGACTTGCCGGTTTCCAGTCCGAGAGATGAAATATTCAGGCTGACAAACTGCGCAAGCCGGGCTTCCTGCTTGGGGAGTTTCGGCGTTTCATCCTGCAAGCGCTTGAGGAATTCATCGAATTTGGCCTGGGGAAAGGACGAGAACCCGGCTTCCATGTCAGCTCCCAAAATGACAGAAAAATAACATTTGACAGAAATGTCATAATTCAATCTCCTTTTGGACGCAAGCCCGTTCACCTCCCAGAAACGTGGCAGCAAACCAGAGGGTTCCATGACTAACGACACGCTGAAGAGAGTTGCCAAGGCAACACTTGCGGCAGCGGCACTGGTGGCTGTTGCCAGTGCTGCGCAGGCCGATGAAGAACTGAATCTCTACAACTGGGGCGACTACATCAATCCGCAGGTGCTGGCCAAGTTCACCGAGGAGACGGGGATCAAGGTCAACCTGGACACCTACGGCTCCAACGAGGAAATGCTGGCGAAGATCCAGGCGGGCGCCACCGGCTACGATATCGTGTTCCCATCGGTCCACATGCACGACATCATGTTCCAGCTCGGCCTTCTGGAAAAGACCGATATCGGCAGCGATCCGGCTTTCAAGAACATCGATCCGCAGTTCATCCGCGCGAAGACCGATCCGGATGCCGAATATTGCCTGCCCTACGCGTGGGGCACCGTCGGCATCGCCTACAACAAGAAAAAGGTCGCCGAGATGACCGGCTGGGAGGACTTCTTTGCCCTTGCCGACAAGGGCGAGAAGATCATCCTTCTGGACGATCTGCGTGAGACCATCGGCATCGGCCACATCATGAACGGCACATCCGTCAACTCCACCGACGAAGCCGAAATCAAGGCTGCCGCCGATTACATTCTGGAGCGCAAGAAGAACGTCACGGCCTTCACCTATGACAGCATTCCGCTGGTCCAGTCGGGCGATGTGGCGGCGGCGCATTGGTATGTCGGCGCGAATATCTTCGTGCAACAGGCGCCGGATGTGCTTGCCTATGTCATTCCGAAGGAAGGCGCGACCATGTACCAGGAGGACATCTGCGTCCTCGCCAGTGCTCCGAACAAGGACAACGCCAAGAAGTTCCTGCAGTTCTATCTTCAGCCGGAAATTGCCGCGCTGAACGTGCAGCAGCAGATGAACGGCACGCCCAACCTGCCGGCGCGGGAGCTTCTACCGCCGGAAATCGCCAACAATGAAAGCATCTACCCACCTCAGGACGTGATGGAAAAGCTGCAGATCTTCGTGGACCTCGGCCGCGACCTGCAGCTCTACAACAGCGAATGGACGCGCATCAAAACGGCTCAATGAGCCCGGATGCGCACGACTGTCATGAGGAGACTGCGCGGCCTTGGGCCGCGCACGTCGCCTGACGTTCCGAGGGGGTAGAATGCAAGGAATTTTAAGGATCGAAAACGCCTCCAAGAGCTTTCAGGCTCCCGAAGGCGGCGTTATTCGTGCACTGGACAACGTGTCCCTGACGGTGGCTCACAACGAGTTTCTGACGCTGCTTGGGCCATCGGGCTGCGGCAAGACAACCCTGCTGAGGGCGGTCAGCGGGTTCGAAGATCTCGACAGCGGCGAGATCTACATAGATGGCGAACCTGTGTCGGATCAGCCGGCGCACAAACGGCCGGTCAACACCGTCTTTCAAAGATATGCCCTGTTCCCGCATCTGACCGTGGAACGGAACGTGGCCTACAGTCTCGAGGTGCGAGGCATCGCCAAAACCGAGATCAGGGAGCGTGTCGGCAACATGCTCGAGCTGGTCGGCCTTGCCGGCATGGGCGCCCGCAAGATCGGCCAGCTTTCCGGCGGGCAGCAACAGCGGGTGGCGCTTGCAAGGTCACTGGTTGCCCGCCCGAAAATTCTGCTGCTGGACGAACCTCTGTCGGCCCTCGACAAGAACCTGCGCCACAAGATGCAGCAGGAACTGAAAACCCTGCAGCACGAACTCGGCATCTCCTTCATTTTCGTGACGCACGATCAGGAAGAAGCGCTGGTCATGTCGGACCGGATCGCGGTTTTGAACGGCGGCACCATCCAGCAGCTTGACGCCCCCGAGGAGCTGTACCGCCGCCCCGGCAACGAGTTCGTCGCCCGCTTCATCGGTGAAAGCAATCTTCTGGATGCCACGGTGGTTTCGGTTGAAGGCGAAAGCTGCGACGTCGTGCTGGCCGACGGCACCGTCATTCGCGATTGCCCGGTGAACGGCCTGAAGCGGGGCGATCCGGCAAAGGTGCTGATCCGGCCGGAAAACCTTGTCGAGAGCATTGGGCAAAGCAATCCTGACGAGCGGGCCGGGCACCAGATCTCGGGCACGGTCAGCCAGAGCTTCTTCGCCGGAACCGACTATCATCTTGTCCTGGCGTGCAAGGGGTTGCCGCCTGTCCGGGCGTCGCTTCGGGCGGGGCCAGGCACGTCGCATCACACGATCGGCGAACAGACTTCGCTGTTCGTGCCGCATGATGCCGTGCACCTCATTCCAGGACAGGGAGCGCCGGCATGAGCAAGGCGCACCACACATTGGAACACAGGCGAAAGCTGACGCTGTTCGGCCTGCTGCTGCCGCCGTCCGCCTTTCTCGCGGTCTTCTTCCTCGGACCGCTCGCCATCATGATCGTCTATTCCTGGCTCACACCGGGGCTTTATGGCGGTGTTGAATGGAAGTTCTTCCACCTGAACTACGGCCGTATTCTGGGCTGGGCCGACACCAAATACGAACGCTTCGATCCGGTCTATTTCGAGATCTTCCTGCGTTCGGTGAAGCTCGCCGCGACAACTGTTCTCCTCAGCCTCATCCTTTGTTACCCGGTCGCCTTCTGGGTGTCGCGCATGCCGGAGAAGCGGAAGAACCTGGTTATCTTCCTGATCACGCTGCCGTTTTTCATCAGCCTGATCGTACGCCTGTTCGCCTGGGTCCTGATCCTGCGGCCGACCGGCTTTTTCAATCAGGCGCTGATGGGCCTCGGGCTGATCGATGAGCCGTTGGAAATCATCTTCACCGGAACCGCGGTCGTCATCGGCATGGTCTATGTGTTCGTGCCTTTCATGTTCCTGCCGCTCTACGCCAGCATCGAAAAGCTCGACCTCAGCCTGATCGAAGCCTCGCAGGACCTGGGCGCCAACCGGCTTCAGACCTTCTTTCGCGTCATCCTGCCGATGACCCTGCCGGGCATCGTCGGTGGCTCGATCATCGTCTTCATCCCAAGCCTCGGCAACTTCATCGTGCCGTCGCTTCTGGGCGGAGCAAAGGTGGTGATGATCGGCAACCTGATCGAGCAGCAATTCCTGTCGGCGCGCAACTGGCCTTTCGGAGCCGCGCTCGGAATGATGGTCATGGCGGCCGTGCTTGTCCTGCTGCTCTACTACATCCGCATCGTCACGCGCGAAGACCGGCGGTCGGGGGCAGCGAAAGTGGCAGAGGAGGTCGCGGCATGAGACGCAAGATCTCCTTGAGAAACCTGGCCCTGTCGGTCTACGGCTGGCTGTTCCTGATTTTCATCTATGTGCCGATCCTGTTGATCACGGTGTTCTCGTTCAACTCCAACCCGGTCAACATGATGATCTGGCAGGGGTTTACCTTCGACTGGTACCGGACGATCTTCGGCTTTCCGACGGAGCTGAACGAGCTGACGCTCTATGTGGAATCGACCGATCAGCTCTATAGCGCGGTGCTGAACAGCCTGACGGTGGCTCTCATCACCACGGCCGTGTCGACGGTGCTCGGAACGTCGGTTGCGCTGGCGGTTGCCCGCTTCAGGTTCCGCCTCAAGAACTTTTACAGGGCCCTGATGTTCATGCCGATGATCATGCCCGACATCATCCTCGGCATCGCACTGCTGATCTTCTTCGTGTCTTTCGGATTCGGGCTGGGTCTGCACACGATCATCATCGGCCACTGCACCTTCCTCAGCAGCTATGTGTTCATCGTGGTCAGCGCGCGCATCTCGGATATGGACGACAGTCTGGAAGAGGCGTCGGCGGATCTGGGGGCGGACGGCTGGACGACGTTCAAACGGGTGACCCTGCCGCTGATCGCGCCGGGGGTTATCGGCGGCGCCATGCTCGCGTTCATCATTTCGATGGACGATCTGGTGATCACCTATTTCATCTCCGGCGTCGATTCCACCACGCTGCCCGTTCACATCTACGGGATGCTGCGCAGGGGCATCAAACCGGAAATCAATGCAATCGCCACGGTCATGCTGGCGTTCTCCTTCATCATCGCCTCCATAGGCCTCTACATGCGGTCCCGCAAGAAATGACGCAGAAACTCAAGTCCAAACGCGCCCGCGATCTGGGGCTGCCCTTGCCCGGCACGCCGGGACCGCAAAACGCGATCACCGATGTTGAAGGTGTGCTCGTCGGCTACGAGACGCTGTGCTCACGCAAGACACCCGCGCTGGAGACCAATGGCCTTCCGGTGCAGACCGGCGTGACGGCAATCCTGCCGCGGGGCCGCTTGTCGACACCGCGTCCCGTGTGGGCGGGGCTGCATGCGCTCAATGGCAATGGTGAAATGACCGGCAGCCACTGGATCAAGGACGCGGGCTATTTCACCGGCCCGATCCTGATCACCAACACGCACAGCGTGGGCGCCGTGCATGAGGCCGCCGTGCGCTGGATGGTCGACACCTACCGCAATGCCTGGCAGAACAACCATCTGTGGGCCATGCCGGTTGTCGCGGAAACCTATGACGGTGTCCTGAACGACATCAACGGCCTGCATGTGCGGCCGGAACACGCGGCAAAAGCCCTTGAAAACGCAACATCAGAGCCCCCCGCCGAAGGCAATGTCGGCGGCGGTGCGGGCATGATCTGTTACGAGTTCAAGGGTGGAACCGGCACCGCCTCGCGGCGTGTCGAAGCGGGTGGAAAAACCCATACGCTCGGTGTTCTTGTGCAGGCCAATCACGGTGTTCGGCCATGGCTCAAGGTGCTGGGGCAGCCGGTAGGCGAGAAAATGACGGAGAACCGGATACCCGGCTTTAATGCGGAGCGCGGGTCGATCATCGTTATCATCGCAACGGATCTGCCGCTGCTGCCGTGCCAGCTTGACCGCCTGGCCCGCCGCGCCACCATCGGCATTGGCCGGGGCGGCACACCGGGTGGAAACAATTCCGGTGACATTTTCCTTGCCTTCAGCACCGCCAATGAAATGGATCTGCCGCAGCTCAGCGGGCCGTGGAAATCCATGGTGTCGCTGAACGACGATTTGCTCGATCCCGTCTATATGGCGGCGGTGGAAGCGGTCGAGGAGGCTGTCCTCAACGCCATGTTGGCGGCTGAAGACACGCCGACGGCGCGTCCGTCCGGGTCGGTCTGCCGGGCAATAGATGCCGAAGCCCTCAAGAAGCTTCTCGCATAGCTCAGACGGAACCCACCGATGCCATTATCTGGAGGCACCGGTGGGTCGCGTCCGTTTTATCGGCCGATGGCGTAGGCCTGCATCAGGCGCGGTGTTGCCGCTGCCTTCAGAACGCCGTCTACGCTGCGTTTGGCAGCGGTCAGCCGGCCAATGGTCCAGTTGCCCGAAACCTCCACCGAATGCCCGCGGGTCCGCAGCAGATTGATAGTCTCGGCGCTGAAATTGCCTTCGGCCATCACGTGCCCCGGCTGGCGCTGGCGCGGGTGGAAGGAGGTCGGGAAATGGGTGGTGTGGAACAGCGGCAGGTCGATGGCTTCCTGCAGGTTGAGACCGTGATGCACAAGCCGCAGGAACAGGGAGAGCTGCCACTGGTCCTGCTGGTCGCCGCCGGGTGTACCGAACACCATCGTCGGGCGCCCTTCATGGAAGGCAAGGCTTGGTGTCAGCGTGGTGCGCGGCCGTTTGCCTGGCGCCAGACTGGTGGGCAGACCGTCTTCCAGCCAGAACATCTGCGCCCGTGAGTTCAGGCAGAAGCCGAGCGAAGGTATGATCGGCGAGGACTGCAGCCAGCCACCGGACGGTGTTGCGGCTACCATGTTGCCCCAGCGGTCGATGATGTCGAGGTGAACCGTATCGCCGCGCCGCTCGGAAAGATGCGCCATCGTCGGTTCGTAGAGGCCTGTGTCGGCAATGCCAGCCCGTTCGATCACGGCCATGTTGGCAGCCACCTGGTCCTCAAAGCCCGGTAGAACGCCGGGGCGCAGGTCGAAGGAGGCGGTGTCGGAAATCAGTTTGCGCCGCACGTCGTTGTAGTCGTCCGACAGCAGCGCGCTCATCGGAACGTCAACAAAGGCTGGGTCGCCGTAATAGACCTCGCGGTCCGCATAGGCGAGCTTCATGGCTTCCGTCACATGATGGACGAAGTCAGCCCCGGCCGGATCCATCGCGCCGATGTCGAAGCCTTTCAGGAGAGCCAGCGCCTGCAACAGCACGGGCCCCTGTCCCCACGGGCCGGTCTTGGCAACGGTCCAGTCGTGATAGTCGCTCAACAGCGGGTCTTCGTAAGTCGCGCTCCAGTTCGCCAGGTCGTCGGCAGTCAGGACACCCTTGTGTTTGGAGCCCGAGCCATCCATCACCTCGGTCTTTTCCAGAAAGGCGGCAATCTCTTCGGCAATGAAGCCGCGGTAGAAACAGTCGCGTGCCGCGTCGATCTGGGCCTTGCGGCCGCTCTGGCTTTCCGCTTCGCTCAAGAGCCGCGTCCAGGTTTGTGCGAGAACCGGGTTCTTGAACATCTTGCCGGCTTCCGGCACGTTTCCGCCCGGCACCCAGGTCTCGAAGGACGTCGGCCACTCTGTCTGGAAGAAGTCTTTCAGTCCGCCGATGGTCGCCGCAGCACCCGGCAGCATCGGCTGGCCGTTTTCAGCGTAATAGATCGCAGGCTCCAGCACATCGCGCAGGCTCAAGGTGCCATGGTCGCGCAGCATCAGCATCCAGCCGTCGAAAGCGCCCGGAATGACGGTCGACAGCAGACCGTTGCCCGGAATGAGATCCAGGCCTTCCGCCTTGTAATGCTCGATGGTGGCCCCTGCAGGGGCAGGGCCCTGGCCGCAGACGACCTTGGTTTCGCCGGTACCGGCCTTGTGGAAGATCACCGGCAGGTCGCCCGCCGGACCGTTCAGATGCGGCTCCAGAACCTGCAGCACAAGTCCGGTCGCAACGGCGGCATCAAAGGCATTGCCGCCTTTTTCCAGGATGCTCATGCCGACGGCGCTTGCGATCCAGTGGGTGGAGGTGACGACACCGAAGGTGCCGGTGATTTCGGGGCGGGTGGTGAAAGTCGGCATGAGTTACTCTTTGGGGTTAAAAAACGGATCAGCTCTCGCGCGGGTCGAGGGCATCACGCAGGCCATCGCCCAGCAGGTTGAAACCGAGGACGACCAGAAAGATCGCCGCGCCCGGCCACCAGGCCATCCAGGGCGCCTGGGTCATGAAGTTCTTGGCAACGTTCAGCATGGAGCCCCAGCTTGGGGCGGGGGCTTGCTGACCGAGGCCGAGGAAGGAAAGGCTTGCTTCGGCGATGATCGCGGTCGCGACCGTCAGCGTCGCCTGAACCAGAACCGGTGCGAACACATTGGGCAGGATGTAGCGGGACATGATCGCGACATGGCTGAGCCCGATGGCCCGGGCCCCTTCGACATAGTCTTCCGTCTTGACCGACAGCACCTGTCCACGTGTCAGACGCACGAAGATCGGCATCGCCGAAAGCCCGATGGCGATCATGGCGTTGGTCAGGCTCGGCCCCAAAAAGGCGGCAAGCGCGATGGCTAGAATGAGGAAGGGCGTTGCAAGAAGTGCGTCGGTGACCCGGGAGATTGCCTGATCGATCCAGCCGCCGAAGTAACCGGACAGAAGACCGAAGGGCACGCCGATCAAGACGGCGATCAACACCGAGACGACACCGGCCATCAGCGAGGCCTGCGCCCCCCAGATCATGCGCGAGAGGATATCCCGGCCGATCTCGTCGGTGCCAAGCCAGTGGGCGGCGGACGGGGCCTTGCGCACCGCTCCCCAGTCGGTTGCGACCGGATCAGCAATGGGCAGCACTGGCGCGGCGACGGCAATGCCGACGAAGAAGGCGACAATGATAAACCCGAACAGCGCACTCTTGTTCGCCTTCAGCTTCTTCCAGGCGCGGCTTTCGAGGCGGATTGTTTCCTCGGCCGGATCTGCGGCAGATGTCACGGCGCTCACAGGCTGCTCCTCATGCGCGGGTTGAGAAGGAAATAGAGGACATCGGCAATCAGGTTCATCAGGATGAAACCGGCGGCCGTGCACATGACGACCCCCTGGACAACGGCATAGTCACGGGTAAAGACCGCATCCACGATCAGCTTGCCGAAGCCGGGAATGGTGAAGATCTGCTCTGTCAGCACCGCGCCGGCGAGCAATTCGCCGAAGAGCAGGGCGCTGAGGGTCACGATAGGCAGCAGGGCGTTGCGGAAGGCGTGTTTCAGGATGACCACGTTTTCCAGCAGGCCCTTGGCGCGGGCCGTGCGCACGTAATCCGCTTTCAGCACGCCCAGCATTGCCGAGCGGGTGTGGCGCATCAAGGTGGCGGCCAGCGCCGTGCCCAGCACGAAGGCAGGCATGATCATTGTCTGGAGCGACTTCAGTGGATCGACAAAGGGCGATTCATAACCTGAGGCCGGCAGCCAGCCCAGGTGAACGGAGACCAGCATGATCAGCATGATGCCGAGCCAGAAGTTCGGAATGGACAGACCGGACAGCGCCACGAAATTGGCGACGTAGTCAACGGCGGTGCCCTTGCGCACCGCGGACAGGATGCCGGCAGGAATACCGATGGCAAAGGCGATGATCATCGCCATCACCGCAAGCTGGATCGTGACCGGCAGCTTGTCGGCAATAAGCTCCGTCACCGGCAGATTGGTGCGCAGCGAAATGCCGAGGTCGCCCTGCAGCATGGCCTTCATCCAGTAAAAGTACTTGTAGATGATCGGGTCGTTGAGCCGGTATTTCTCGCGAATGAACTCCAGCACAGCCGGATCGCGCTCTTCACCGGCAAGCACGAGTGCCGGGTCGCCTGGCAGCAGCTTCTGCAGCACGAACACGAAGATCGAGACCAGAATGAGCGTTGGGATGGCGATAACGAGCCGGCGCGCGATGTAGGACAGCATTCGGGCAAAATCCGTTTGGAACGGGATCCGGCAAAAGCCGGGTCCCGTCATTGGTATGGTTACTTGAACTTGACGTTCTCGAGGCGGATCATGCCGTCCGGATAGGCGGTGAAGCCTTCCAGCTTGCCGGACAGCGCCCAGATCCAGGTCGGGTGGTAGAGATAGATGATCGGCAATTCGTTGATCAGGATATCCCGTGCCGCGTCATATTTTGCCTTGCGCGTGGCGGTGTCGTTGCTCTGGCGGGCTTCGTCCAGCAGCTTGTCGACTTCGGGAATGCAGACCTTGGAATCGTTGATCCCACCCTTGCAGGTCATGAACTGGTGGATGTTGCCGTCCGGATCGACACGACCCGACCAGCCCACCTGGCTTGCCTGGTAGTTCCCGGCGGACTGGTCCGCCAGAAGGCTGGCGAATTCCATCGACTTCAGTTTGACGTTGAAACCGGCTTCCGCAGCCATCGACTGAACGACCTGCATCATCTGAGTCTGCACGGGGTTGTTGGCCACCTGTACCTCGACGTCGAGGCTGTCATAGCCGGCTTCCTTCAGCAGGGCCTTTGCCTTTTCGACATCTCGGGCCGGGACCGGATAGTCCTTGTCGTACCAGGGGCTGGTCGGCGGGAAAGGCTGGTTGCCGGGGGCAAATGCGCCTTCGAAAACAACCTGGTTGATCGCGTCACGGTCGAGCGACAGGCTGAAGGCCTGACGGATCTTCGGCTCGTTGCCGAAGGGGTTGTCACCCTTTTCGCCGTTGTTGATGTTCACCGTGATGCCCTGGTACCCTAGGCTGACGGCTTCCGCGAAGCCCAGGTTGGCATCGCCCTTGACCGAGGCAACGTCGGTTGCCGCAAGGCGTTCCAGCATGTCGATGTCGCCGGAGCGCAGGTTGGCAAGACGCACGGTGGTGTCCGGGATCGGCAGGAAGGTGACCGTGTCGAAGTTGATGGCGTCCTTGTTCCAGTAGTCTTCGAACTTGGACAGGACGATCCGGTCCTGCTGGACGCGCTCAACGAACTTGAACGGGCCGGAACAGACCGGATTGTTGCCGAAATCGGCACCCGCTGCCTCGGCAGCAGTCGGCGACACCATCATGCCCGCGCGGTCGGCAAACTGGGCCAGCAGCGTCGCGTCCGGTGCAGTCAAGGTGAACTTGACCTGAAGCGGGCCGGAAACCTCCACGCTTTCGATGGATTTGACCTCGCTCTTGCGGCGGCTTTCCGGCAGGTTCTTCGAGCGTTCGATGTTGGCCTTCACGGCTTCCGCGTCAAAGGGGGTGCCATCGTGGAAGGTCACGCCCTCGCGCAGGTCCATGGTCAGGACCTTGCCGTCGTCGGACCAGCTCCAGCCGGTGGCCAGTTGCGGGATGATTTCCAGATCCGGAGTGATGTCGACCAGCTTGTCGCACAGTGACGTGTAGACGATACGGCCGACAAAGGTCCGGGACTGATCGGGATCCAGCACATCGGCGTCGTCCTGCAGGCCGATCCGAAGATCGGCGGCCTGGGCGGCCGTTGCCAGGGTTGTTGCGCTGAGCAGCAGCGCGGCAAGGAAATCCTTACGCATGTTTGTACTCCTATCGGAAGGGCTCGATTTATGGTCTTGCGGCCGTCGTCGGCTCTTTTTGTTGGCTTCGGGTCCGGAACAGCGCAAAGCGCTTTTCCGCATTGGGGCTCCTTGGCGGTTCCTGAACCGGGGACTGGTCAGCGTCCGCAATTTTTTCCCAGTGGTGGCAGGCAACGGTCCTGTCCCCTGCAACGGTTGCAGGTGCCGGCTTCTCCTGGCTGCAAAGATCGGTTGCGTGCGGACAGCGCGGATGGAAGCGGCAGCCGGAGGGTGGATCGAGCGGCGAGGGTACGTCTCCCGAAAGGGCGGCCTTCATCGACCGGCCGTGCGGCGAGGCAATCGGGATCGCGCGCATCAGGGCCTGTGTGTAGGGATGCAGAGGCTTGTCGAACAGCGCGTCATTCGGAGCAAGCTCTACGATTTCGCCCAGATACATCACCGCCACCCGGTCGCTCATGTGGCGGATAACCGCCAGGTCGTGGGCGATCAGGATCAGCGTCAGGTCGAATTCCGACTTCAGGTCTTCCAGAAGATTGATGACCTGGGCCTGCACCGAAACATCCAGTGCCGAGACCGGCTCGTCACCGACGATCACCTTCGGGCCGCTGGCCAGCGCCCGGGCGATGCCGATGCGCTGACGCTGGCCGCCGGAAAACTCGTGCGGATAGCGGTTGGCGAAGGCGGGACGAAGCCCGACCCTGTTCAGGAGTTCAGCCACCTTCTGCCGGCGTTCGGCACGCGAAAGCGTGGTGTGGACCTTCATCGGTTCCTCGATCAGCGCACCGACGCTCATGCGTGGATTGAGCGAGGAGAACGGGTCCTGGAAAACGAATTGCAGATCCTTCCGCAAGTGGCGCATTTCCTGTTCGGAAAGGGCGGAGATGTCGTTGCCGTCGTAAAGAACGGAGCCCTCCGAAGGTGTCAGCAGGCGGACCAGAAGCCGGGCCAGGGTGGACTTGCCGCAACCGCTTTCCCCGACGATGGAGAAGGTTTCTCCGCGCTTGATGTCCAGCGACACGCCATTGACGGCACTGACCGAGATTGCCGGTTTGAACAGGCTCTTGCGGCCGCCGAACTTCTTGGTAACAGCGCGTGTCTCGATGATTTTGTCCCGGGTCGTCAGGCTCATCCGGCAGCCTCCGCAAATGCGCTTTCCAGCGGTGCATAGTGACAGGCGGCCCGGTGGGCGGGGCCAAGTTCGGCAAGCGGCGGTGCGATGTCACAACGCGGGCCGGCAAAGGGGCAGCGCGGGGCGAAGCGGCAGCCGTCGGGCATGTTGTCGATGGCGGGCACCATCCCGCCGATGGTTGCCAGCCGGCCGGAACGCGGCCCGACCGACGGGACGGAGCTCATCAGTCCAATGGTGTAGGGGTGTTGCGGATCGTCGAAAATCGCGGCAACCGGGCCTTCCTCCACCGCACGCCCGGCGTACATCACACACACGCGGTCGGCGATTTCGGCAACGACACCCAGATCGTGCGTGATCATGATCAGCGCTGTTCCGCTTTCCTTCTGCAGGTCCTCGATCAGGTCGATGATCTGGGCCTGAATGGTGACGTCCAGCGCTGTGGTGGGCTCGTCGGCAATCAGCAGGACCGGATCGTTGGCAAGCGCCATGGCGATCATCACGCGCTGGCGCATGCCGCCGGAAAGCTCATGCGGGTAATCGTCCAGCCGACTGGAAGCGGCGGGGATCTTGACCCGCTCCAGCATCTCCTGCGCACGTGCGCGGGCTTCGGCACGGCTCACCGGGCGGTGACGCAGCACGATTTCCGCAATCTGGTCGCCGATCCGGTAAGACGGATTGAGCGAAGTCATCGGCTCCTGGAAGATCATGGAAATGCGGTCGCCGCGCAGGTCCGCCAGAGCCCGTTGCGGCAGCGCCAGCAGATCCTGTCCGCCAAAGGTGGCCGTACCGGACATGACCCTGGCAACGCCCTTCGGCAGCAGGCCCATCAGCGACAGGGCGGTAACCGACTTGCCGCAGCCGCTCTCTCCGACGATGCACAGGGTTTCCCCCGGACGGACGGCAAAGGACAGACCATCAACGATATTGGCCGGAGCGCCCTTGAAACGGAGCGAGAGGTCCTGAACCTCCAGGACGGGGGCGCTCAACGGAGCTTCAGTCGGCATTGGCCGCCTCGCTTGCACTCTGGAACAGGAGACGCTCTTGCAGCGCCAGCAGGTGGGCACGCATGGTTTTTTCCGCGGTGATGGGATCCCGGTTGGCGATGGCAGCGATGATGTCGACATGCTGCGACCGGTAGAGCGTCAGGGCATCGTCGGTTCTCAGCGCTTCGCGCACATGGCGCCAGGCGGTATCCTGCCGGACCCGGTCAACGACATCGAACAGAGCCAGGAACAGCGTGTTGCGCGCAGCCCGTGCAATGGCCCGATGCAGGGCACTGTCCCACAGTTCGCGGCTGTCCATGTCTTCCGCCTTGCCGACCCGGTCGGCAAGGTCGCTCATGGCGGCGATATCGGAAGGCGCGGCCCGAAGGGCGGCCAGACGCGCCAGTACGGGTTCGATCTGCAAGCGGACTTCCATCACCTCAAGCATGTTCGAATTTTCGTGCAGCGACAGGATCTGCTTTTCCGGTTCGGCAGGTTCGCTGCCGACAAAGGTTCCAGCTCCCTGCCGGCGCCAGATCTTGCCTTCGGTCTCCAGCACTTCCAGTGCGCGGCGCACCGCCCTGCGGCCGACGCCGATGGTTTCGGACAATTCGCGCTCGGTCGGAAGCTGCTCCGCGCCTTCGGCTGTGAGCTGGTCCACGATGATCCGAAGCCGCTCCAAAGCCATGCTGGAATTGCGCTGGGAAGGTTTCTCGGTGCTGCTCATGCCATACCAATTTGAACCAATTTGAATTGGTTGCATTATTGGCGCGATATTTTTAGCTGCGCAAGTAGTGCTTTTTGCTGGAATGCGTCCGAGGCCGCGTTGGGACCCTGCCAGACCGATCAGGTATATCGAGGCGATGGGCGGACTTTGATTTTAATAAGTATTTGTAAAATATATAAAAAAAGATCTGCACCCGATGGTGTGGACACTTTGCTCAAAGATCCCCCTGGAGGGGTTGCCTGAAATTTGTGCTAGGGAACAAATTTTAATCGGTTCCGAAGTTCCGACGGGTCGTCTCTTAAGGTGAAATTTTATGTTGCCTGTACGCTTATAGGGGGTCATTTATTTCTCAATCAGACGATAAATTTGCTATTCTTTTCAAGCAAAACGGCGAATCTTAATGCTCTAACTTCGGATTGGAACAAATCTCAAAATTGGTTCGCTCGAGGCAGCTTGTCACCGCAGTCGCTTGTGACGAAATTTTATGCGTGGCTGATCTTTGAGCTTTGCGGCGATTGACAAGAATTTTTTCTTCGGCGATCCTGACTATCGAAATAGCGGCAATCGTTCAGCCGCACGGCAATTGCGCCCCGATCTGTCGCAGGTAGACACCTGCGGGTCGGGGTTTTTTTATGTTCAGCTCCGCGGTTCACATCGTTCGGCTGAAGGGCAGGGTAAAACATGGCCTTTGGTGAAATACCGGTTGGCGTTCTGTTTTCGAAATCCGGTTCCTATGCCGCGATCGGGCAGGAAGGCTATTGGGGCGCCCGGATCGCCATCGATGAAATCAACGCCTCCGGCCTGTTCGATTTCCGCTTTCTGCGCGTGGATGGCGACCCCAGAGGCGCTGCCGAAAACTACGCCGTGGAAGCTGAAAGGATGATGCGCGAGGCCGGTTGCCGGCACATCATCGGTACCCAGACCTCGTCTTCCCGCAAGGAAGTGCTGCCGGTGATGGAGCGCGGTCGCGGGCTGCTCTGGTACACCACGCCCTATGAAGGCTTCGAAAGCCATGACCGGGTTGTCTACACCGGCGCCTGCCCGAACCAGGGCGTCGTCCCGCTTTTCCGCCACATCGTTCCGGAATCCGGTCGCCGGGCTTTCCTGCTCGGCTCCAATTACATCTGGGGCTGGGAAACCAACCGCATCGCCCGCGAGCTTCTGGCGGGATGTGACGGCGAAGTGCTGGGCGAGCGCTATGTTGCCATCGGCGACGAGAACATCGACCATCTGATCGTTGAAATCCGCGAAAAACGCCCCGATTTCATCTTCAACAACCTGATCGGCGAAAGCAGTTACGCCTTCCTGCGGGCCATGAAGCAGCTTGCGAAGGAAGATCCAGCCTTTGCGCCGAACCGCTGCCCGATCCTCAGTTGCAATCTGACGGAAGCCGAGTTGCCGGTTCTTGGTGCGGCCGCGGAAGGGCTTGTGTCCACCTCGACCTATTTCGAAACGCTGGACACGCCTGAAAATCAGGATTTCCTGAGCCGTCTGGAAGGCCTGCGCGGCCCGGACGCGTCGATCTCGTCCATGTTTGTCGGGCCCTATGAGGCCGTCTGGCTGCTGGCCCGCGCCATCGAGGCCTGCGGCTCGGATGCGCCGGATCATGTCCTGGCGGAATTGTGCCGCAGGCCGCACCGGACCCCGCTGCGCGACATCCGCATCGACCCGCAAACGCAGCACGCCTACCTGCAGCCACTGATCGCGGTGGTGGAAACCACCGGTCCGGAACGTCCGCGCTCCCGGTTCAGGATCATCGAAAAGACCTCCGGACCGTTGGCACCGGACCCCTATCTGGTTCATTATGACCCGCTGGAAAGCAATGCCGGTTCGTCTGGTGAAGCACCAGTTCCGGACAACGGCAACACGCCGAGATTGAGGCTGGTATCGTCATGAGCAGCCTGTTCCGCACCCCGAGTTTCCGCGGCTGGTCCGCAACTGTGCTGCACAAGCCGCATTCCGACAGGGATGCCGTCTGCCGCCAGCTTGACCGTCTGGGCATCGCAACCTCCACCGCCTGGCCCGAACTTCCGGAAGAAGCCCGTCAGGCTGATCTGGTGATCTTCGATGCCGATGCCGGCCATGATGCGCAGTTCCCCTGGCCGGTGGAAGAGCTCCCGATGCCAATGATCGCGCTGATGGGCAGCGAGGCGCCGGGCCGTGTCGAATGGGCCATCCGGCGCGGTGCCATCGCTCATCTGAGCAAGCCCATTGCCTCCAGCGGTGTCTATGGCGCGCTGGTCGTGGCCACGAGAACATTCGCCATGCGCCGCGCATCGGAAGACAGGATCGCAAAACTGGAAGCGCGCCTTGCCTGCCGGCCCCAGGTGGCCGAAGCCATCATCCTGCTCATGCAGCACCAGGGCGGCGACGCCGAATCCGCCTACAAACTCTTGCAGGATATGGCGATGGCAAGCCGGCAAACCATGGAAGACGTCGCGCTCGATCTGCTGGCGCGCTCAGGAGGGCAGAATGCCGGCCGACGTGAAGCCTGAAGCAGTGCCGGATACCGTGAAAGCTGCCGCCCCAGAAACCCCCAAAGGCGTCTGGCGACGTCTCCTGCAAAGGAAACTCGCCGTATTCGCTCTGTTGTTGGTCGGCGTGATCGTCGGGGCTGCCGTTTTCGCCCCCTTCGTTGCGCCTTTCGATCCGGCGGAACAATTCTTCGAAGGCCTGACCCTGGAAGGCGCGCCCTTGCCGCCGAACGAAACCTTCTGGCTGGGCACGGATCTGCTCGGGCGCGATCTCCTGTCGCGACTGATCTACGGCGCGCAGACCTCGCTGATCATCGGGATCGTCGCCAACGGGATCGCCGTTGCGGTCGGCGCCTTTGTCGGCATTCTCGCCGGGTTCTTCCGGGGCTGGGTGGAAACGGTGCTGATGCGCTTTACCGATCTGATGATGGCCTTCCCGGCACTGCTGCTTGCCATCACCCTGGCGGCCCTGTTCCGGCCCTCGCTGTGGATCGTTGCCATGGTGATTGCCATGGTCAACTGGGTGCAGATGGCACGTGTCGTCTATACCGAAACCAGGTCACTGTCGGAGCGGGAATTCATCCTGGCCGAACGGGCCATGGGCGCAGGTCTCTTCCGCATCCTGTTCCGCCACATCCTGCCGCATCTTCTGTCGACCATCGTCGTCTTCGGCACGCTGGGCATCTCGACGACCGTGCTTCTGGAAGCAACGCTCAGCTATCTGGGCATCGGCGTTCAGCCGCCGACACCCTCCTGGGGCAATATCATCTACGAGAACCAGACCTATTTCACCTCGGCCCCCTGGCTGGTGTTCTTCCCGGGTGTCGCCATCATCGCGCTGGCGCTGGGCTTCAACCTGCTGGGCGATGCGCTGCGTGAAGTGCTCGATCCGACACAGAAGGGGAGGCACTGATCATGGGCGGTTATATTCTGCGCCGGGTGTTCCAGTCCGTGCTGATCCTTATCGGCATCACCTTCCTGACCTTCATTCTGCTCTATCTGATCCCGGCCGATCCGGCCCGCCAGATCGCAGGCCGCAGCGCCACCGCGCAGACGGTCGAGAACATTCGCGAGCAGCTTGGCCTCAATCTGCCGTTCTACCAGCAGTATTTCCGTTATCTCACCGGACTGCTTCAGGGCGATCTCGGCCGCTCCTATCTGCAGAAGACGGAAGTCGGCGCGCTCATCTGGTCGCGTCTGCCGGCAACGCTTCTTCTCATGGTTGGCGCCATCGTCTGCGAACTGGCGATCGGACTTACCATGGGGCTCGTCGCAGCCTTGCGCCGCAATACGGCGACAGATACGAGCCTCATGGTCCTTTCCTTCGTCGGGGTGTCCTCGCCCCAATTCGTGATCGGCATCCTGCTGCTCTATGTCTTTTCGGTGCAGCTCGGCTGGTTCCCCATCGGCGGCTACGGCACCTTCATGCACATGGTGCTGCCGTCGCTGACCCTCGGGTTCCTGGGCGCCGGCTGGTACTCGCGCATGATGCGCTCCTCCATGATAGACGTGCTGCGCCAGGACTTTATCCGCACCGCCCGGGCCAAGGGCCTGAAACGCTGGCAGGTGCTGTTCGGTCACGCCCTTCCCAACGCCTTGCTGCCGATCATCGCCATGATCGGGATCGATATCGGCCTCTTCATGAGCGGCATCGTGGTGGTTGAAAGCGTGTTCGGCTGGCCGGGTATCGGCCAGCTCGCCTGGCAGGCCATCCAGAGGGTCGACATTCCCATCATCATGGGCGTCACGCTCGTATCCGCATTCGCGATTGTTGCCGGCAATTTCCTCGCCGACCTGATCGCCCCCCTGATTGATCCGAGGATCAAGCTGCGCTGACGCGCGGCAACCGCCGGGAAGCCGTCAAAAGAGCGGCCCGGCACATCACCGTAAGAACCGGAGGTTGGACTATGAAGAAGACAGTATTGGCAGGGGCTGCCGCCCTTCTCGCCGCCACCGCCCTGACATCGGCATCCGCTCTGGCGGACGACATCAAGCAGGGCGGATCGATGATCGTCACCTACAAGGACGACGTCTCCACGCTTGACCCGGCCATCGGCTACGACTGGCAGAATTGGTCGATGATCAAGAGCCTGTTCGACGGCCTGATGGATTATGAGCCCGGCACCACAAACCTGATGAAGGACCTTGCCGAGGACTACACGATTTCCGACGACGGCACGGTGTTCACCTTCAAGCTGCGCGAAGGCGTGAAGTTCCACAACGGCCGCGAAATGACGGCGGAAGACGTGAAATATTCGCTCGACCGCGTCACCAACCCGGCCACCCAGAGCCCGGGCGCGGGCTTCTTCGGCTCCATCAAGGGCTTCGATGCCATGGCGTCCGGCGATGCCACCAGCCTGGAAGGTGTCACTGTCGTCGATCCCTACACGGTCAAGATCGAACTGTCCCGCCCGGACGCGACCTTCCTGCATGTGATGGCCATCAACTTCTCGTCCATCGTGCCGAAAGAGGCCGTCGAGGAATGGGGCGCCGACTTCGGCAAGCATCCGGTCGGCACCGGTGCGTTCTCGCTGGAAGAATGGACGCTCGGTCAGCGACTGGTATTCAAGCGCAACGAGGACTACTGGCGCGCAGGCGTGCCCAAGCTGGACGAAATCACCTTCGAGGTCGGCCAGGAGCCTGTGGTTGCCCTTCTGCGCTTGCAGCGCGGCGAAGCCGACATTCCGGGCGACGGCATTCCGCCGGCGAAGTTCCTGGAAGTGACCAAGGACCCGCAATACAAGGACCTGATCATCGAAGGCGGCCAGCTGCACACCGGCTATGTCACCATGAACGTTAAGATGCCGCCCTTCGACAAGCTGGAAGTGCGCAAGGCCGTCAACATGGCGATCAACAAGGATCGCGTGGTGCGCATCATCAACGGTCGCGCCGTGCCGGCCAACCAGCCGCTGCCGCCGAGCATGCCGGGGTATGACAACGAGTACACCGGTTATCCTTATGATCCGGAAGCCGCCAAGGCGCTTCTGGCCGAGGCCGGTCTGGCTGACGGGTTCGAGACCGAACTCTATGTCTACAACACCGACCCGAACCCGCGCATTGCCCAGTCCATCCAGGCCGACCTTGCCGAAATCGGCATCAAGGCCGACATCAAGGCCCTGGCCCAGGCCAATGTGATCGCGGCCGGCGGTGAACCCGATCAGGCACCGATGATCTGGTCCGGCGGCATGGCCTGGATCGCCGACTTCCCGGATCCGTCCAACTTCTACGGCCCGATCCTGGGCTGTGCCGGCGCGGTCAAGGGTGGCTGGAACTGGTCCTGGTACTGCAACGAAGAGCTGGATAAGCAGGCAACAGCTGCTGATAGCATGACCGATCCGGCACAGAAGGCCGAGCGCGAGGAAGCCTGGCGCAAGATCTTCATTTCGGTCATGGACGATGCGGCCTGGGCGCCGGTCTTCCACGAGCAGCGTTTCACGATGCGGTCCGAGCGGCTGGGTGGCCCTGACGCCATCTTCGTCGATCCGGTCCACATTCCCGTCAACTACGACTACGTTTGGGCGAAAGATGTGCAGTAACTGCAAGGCCGCTTACACGATCCACGCGGCACAGCACCACTTCGGTTGGGACAATTCCAATGCCCCGGTCGAAACGGTGGCACCGGGCACGGTGCTGGAATTCGAATGTCTCGACAGTTCGGCCGGGCAGCTCACGCCCGAAAGCACTGTTGCGGATGTCTCGACGCTGGATTTCGGCAAGATCAATCCGGTCAATGGCCCCATCTATGTGGATGGGGCCGAGCCGGGCGACGCACTGGTGGTCAAGATCCACGAGTTCAAGCCGTCCGGTTTCGGCTGGACCGCCAACATTCCGGGTTTCGGATTGCTGGCAGACCAGTTCAAGGATCCGGCCCTGCATGTCTGGTCCTATGACAAGGACAAGCTGGGCACGTCGGCCTTTGCACCGTTCGGCAAGGTGCCGTTGAAGCCGTTTGCCGGCACCATCGGTGTCGCTCCGGCGGAAGCAGGTCTTCATTCCATCGTTCCGCCCCGGCGGGTCGGTGGCAACATGGACATTCGCGATCTTGCCGCCGGAACAACGCTCTACCTGCCGGTGGAAGTTGCCGGAGCCCTGTTCTCCATCGGCGACACTCATGCGGCGCAGGGCGATGGCGAGGTCTGCGGAACTGCGATCGAAAGCCCGATGAACACGGTGGTCGAACTGGACCTGATCAAGGGGGCCAACCTCAGCATGCCGCGGTTCGAAACCCCGGGCCCGGTGACCCGCCATCTCGACGAGATGGGCTACGAAGTCACCACCGGTATCGGCACCGATCTGTTCGAGGGAGCCCAGGCAGCCGTGTCCAACATGATCGATCTCCTGTGCGCCCGTCACGGCTACAGCGCGGTCGATGCCTACATGCTGTGCTCGGTCTGCGGCGATCTCAGGATTTCGGAAATCGTGGACATGCCCAACTGGGTGGTCTCGTTCTACTTCCCGAAAGTCGTTCTCCAGTAATGCAGCCGGGCGGCGGTGAGCCGCCGCCCGTTTTCCAGAGTTCAAGAAAGACCAGGGCGTCCGGATGTCCAGCCAGCCAGACCACGAAACTGTTGCCGAAGACGTCGTTCTTTCCGTCAGAAACCTGCGCACGGATGTCGCGACACCGTCCGGCCGCAAGACCGTGGTCAAGGGCCTGTCGTTTGACCTGAAGCGCGGCGAAACCCTGTGTATCGCGGGCGAATCCGGCTCGGGAAAGTCGATCACGGCTCTTTCCATCATGGCGCTTCTGCCCGAACCGATGGCCCGGGTTTCCGGCGGCGAGGTTCTGTTTCAGGGCAAGGATCTGACCAAACTTCACGAGGACGCCATGCGCCGCATTCGCGGCGGCGACATCGCCATGATCTTTCAGGAGCCCATGACCTCGCTCAATCCCGTGCTGACGGTTGGCCGCCAGTTGCGCGAGGCGATCCTGGCCCATCAGGATGTCTCGGGCAGTGAAGCCAACAAGCGCGCGCTGGCAATGCTGGAATCTGTGCGTCTGTCGGAACCGGCACGACGGCTGAAACAATACCCGCACGAGCTTTCCGGCGGTATGCGCCAGCGGGTGATGATCGCCATGGCGCTGGCCTGCAATCCGAAGGTGCTGATTGCCGATGAGCCGACGACGGCGCTGGACGTGACGATCCAGGCGCAGATCCTGCAACTGATCCGCGACCTGCAGCGTGATTTCGGCACGGCCGTCATCATGATCACCCACGACATGGGCGTCGTGGCGGAAATGGCCGACCGGGTGATCGTCATGAACCACGGCAATATCGTGGAAACCGGCACGGCTTCCGACGTTTTCGAACGTCCGGCAGACACTTACACGCGGCACCTTCTGGATGCCGTGCCCAAGCTTGGCGCCATGACCGGTGTCGACAGCGCGGCCCGCAAAACGGACCAGCCGGAAGCGCCGGTTCTCGAGGTGGAAGATCTTGTGGTCCGCTTCGATCTGCACGGCGGCTTGCTCAACCGGGTGACGTCCCGCGTGCATGCGGTCGAAGGCGTCTCCTTTCATCTGTCTCCAGGCGAGACCCTGGGTCTGGTCGGTGAAAGCGGCTGCGGCAAGTCCACCATCGGCAAGGCCCTGATGAACCTGGTGCCCTGGGAAGGAGCCATCCGGATTGCCGGACATCACGTCGGTCTCGGCAGCGCGCAAGAACAGCAGCGCCGCAGGCGCGACATGCAGATGATCTTTCAGGATCCCTATGCCTCGCTCGATCCCCGCATGACCGTCGGCGATATCGTCGGAGAACCACTGGTGATTCATGGTCTGACGCGCGGCAAGGAGTTGAAGGAAAAGGTGGTGTCGCTGTTCGAGCGTGTCGGCCTGCCGGCCGACATGATGTCCCGCCATCCGCACGAATTTTCAGGCGGCCAGCGCCAGCGTATCTGTATCGCCCGTGCGCTGGCTCTTTCGCCCAAGGTTATCGTCGCGGATGAAAGCGTATCCGCGCTCGACGTCTCGGTGCAGGCCCGTGTTCTGGATCTTTTCCAGGAACTGCAGGAGGACCTGGGACTCTCTTATCTGTTTATTTCCCACGATATGGCGGTGGTCGAGCAGGTCTCACACCGCATCGCGGTCATGTATCTCGGCCAGATCGTGGAAATGGGCACGCGCCGGCAGGTGTTCGAAAACCCGCAGCACGACTATACCAAGCGGCTGTTGAAGGCGGTGCCGATCCCCGATCCAAAACGCCGGCGCACCGTTTTCGATGTGCCGACGGGCGAAATCCCTTCACCGGTTTTGCCGCTCGGGCAATCGGTTGAGCGGGTGCGCTATCTGGATGTCGGCGACCGGCATCTGGTCGCCGCATCTCGAACCGGGTGAGATCAGCTTGTTTCAGGCGGGCGGTGCGCCGATGGCGTCCGGGTGGGCGTCCTTGAACGCGTGGAGCGCCTCTGCGGCCGCAGCGGCGCGCAGGATTTTCGGAAACCCTGAGACATCCACGCCCCAGCGGTTGGCATTATAAAGCTGAGGCATCAGGCAGCAGTCGGCCATGGTCGGCGTGTCGCCGTGGCAGAACGGGCCGTTGTCATCCAGAAGGTTCTCGAAGGCGGCAAGGCCCTTGCCGATGAAGCGCTGCATCCAGGCTTTCTTGGCATCATCGCCACCGCCGGTCAGTTCAGCCACATGGCCGACAATACCGAGATTGCAGACCGGGTGGATTTCCATGGCAATGGCATAGGAGAGCTGGCGCACCTTGTACTGGCCGTCGACGTCTTCCGGCATCAAGGTGGAACCGGGCGTGGTCGCGTGCAGATATTCGATGATGGCCAGCGACTGCGTCAGCGTCTTGCCGTCGACAATCAGCGCCGGCAGCAGGCCCTGAGGGTTGAGAGCGAGATAGTCGTCTTCCAGATGAGCCCGGGTCAGAAGGTTCACCGGCCTGTATTCGGCTTCGAGCTTCAGCAAATTGAGCGCGATACGCACGCGGTAGCTCGCCGAGGACCGCCAGTAGTCAAATAAAACAATATCTTTTGCCACGAATCCCTCCCAGCAACACGGAGTGCATTGATACACTTATTTGGCCCCGAATTGGCAAGTCCGTGTGAGCCGAACGGCATCAAAAGCCGTTTTTTGCTGAGCCGGCGAAGAGGTCCATGCCGTTATCTTATCTCCACCGGAGGTCACTCCGGACAAGCGCAGCGCCGATCCGGGCCCACTCGCGGTGCGGCTTGCAGAAGCGATGGAGAATTCCCCGAGCCTCAGCCGGGAAATAAAGACGCTCTGGTATTGAGTGGGCCCCGGGTCTCGCATTGCTCGGCCCGGGGTGACACTTGAGTTTGGCGTGGGGGCCGTGGATCAGGACGGCACGTGATGCTTTTCACGGGCAGAAGATGTTTGGCGCTCTTGTGACCGCGCAGGCTGGGGGACCGCCGGAGCCTTTCCCTTCTGCGCCTTGCCGGCGACATAGACCTCGTCGATAGCCCGGTCGTCGCCCAGCATCTGCAGAACGAAAAGCTCCTCCGCCAGCGTCGAGGCGCGCTCCATGCGCAGCGCCATCGGTTCGGTGGCGCGGCTGTCCAGCACCACGATGTCGGCTTCGGTACCTTCGTCCAGGGTGCCGATCCTGTCTTCCAGGCCAAGCGCGACGGCATTGCCGCGGGTAATCCAGTGGAAGGCGCGGAAGGGATGCAGTTTCTGGTCCTGGAGCTGCAGGATCTTGTAGCCCTCGTTCAGTGTCTGCAGCATGGAATAGCTGGTGCCGGCGCCGATGTCGGTGGCAATGGCGTTGACGATGCCCTTCGAGCGCAAACCCGCATCATCGAACAGGCCACTTCCGAGGAAGAGGTTCGATGTCGGGCAGAACACCGGCCGGGCGCCTGTTTCGGCCAGCGCGTCGATCTCGCGCTGTTGCAGGTGGATCGAGTGCCCGAGCAGCATCTTGTCCGACAGGAGACCGTAGCGCTGGTAGACATCAAGGTAGTCGCGCGCCTCCGGGTAAAGCTCCAGCGTATAGGCGATCTCGTTTCGGTTTTCCGACAGATGCGTCTGGATGAAGCAATCGGGGTGTTCCGCGACGAGGGCGCCCGCCATCTCCATCTGGTCAGGGGTCGAAGTGATCGCAAAGCGCGGTGTGATGGCATAGCTCGCCCGTCCTCTCCCGTGCCATTTGGCGATCAGCTTCTTGGTGTCGTCATAGCCGGATTTCGGCGTGTCGCGCAGCCCGTCCGGGGCGTTGCGGTCCATCAGCACTTTGCCGCCGATCATGCGCATGTTGCGCTGCTCGGCTTCCTCGAAATAGGCCTCCGCCGACACCTTGTGGACCGAACAGTAGGCAACGGCCGTCGTGGTGCCATGGTCGGTCAGCAGGTCGAAGAAGCGGCAGGCCATGGCGGCAGCATGGCCATCATCCGCAAAGCGGGTCTCTTCCGGGAAGGTGTATGTGTTCAGCCAGTCCAGAAGTTGCGCGCCCCAGGACGCGACGATCTGCACCTGCGGGAAATGGATATGGGTGTCGATGAAGCCTGCCATCAGCAGGTTCGGCCGGTGATCGATGATTTCCGCATCGCCCGCCCCGGCAACCACATCGCAATAGCTGCCACGCCGCAGGATGAGACCGTTTTCGATCAGAAGTGCGCCATCCTCGATGTAATCGAAAGCGGAAGTTTCGTCCGGGGATTGCGGCTCGGCAGAGAAAGTCAGCAGGCGGCCACGAAGCAAAAGACGGTCGGAAGGCATCGAGAAAGGTCCCGTTTGTCGGAGTTCGGGGCGGAAGATCCGCCCCGAAGTGGTTTTAGGTCTGGTTTATTCGCCCGGACTGACCTGGGCAGTGGCGATCGGTTCGGCTTCCGGCTCCGCCGCGTCTTCACGGTGGAAGATCGGGTAGATGAACAGAAAGGCGGCGGCGATCAGATAGCCGAGGCTGACGGTGGTGAGTTCCGGCCAGTGCAACGTGGCGGAATGGATGATCCCGACCGAGGCCATGGCGAAGGCGGCAAAGGCAAAGCCGCCGGCATTGCGGAACTTGCCGTCGATGACGCTGGCAACGATGGCACCCCAGATCAGACCCGTCAGGATTGCCCCCTGGCTGAGCGCCAGATGACCTTCGTAATGGGCGCCCTGCTGCAGCAGGGCCGCCGTCAGTTTCGGGTCACCGAGGGCCAGCATGCCTGTGGCCCCTGTCGCGCCGAGCGCACCGATCAGCGAGCCCCACTTGATGATGAGGAAGCTGGAGACATGCGGCATCATCGCGATGGTGACGGCGGCCATATGGTCCGTGCGCACCGCATGGGCGGTGTTGGTGATCAGGCTGAGCGCGACGAACACCAGAACGGGGGCAGCGGCAGCCACCGGGATAAGGTTGTTCAGGAAGGCAAGCAGGCCGAAGAAGGCCGCCAGCGGTATGACCACGCCGACACCGATGACATAGCCCGCATGAGCGCCCATGCGCTTGTAGGCCGGGTGACCGATATAGGCTGTGGTGGGGAAGGGTGAACCGAAAAGCGCACCGATCATGGTGCCGACACCGTCGGTGATCTGGCAGGTTGCCACCGGATAGTGGTCGCCGGCTGCTTCCGCGCTCTCCACGTTGTTCATCGTTTCGATGAAATTGTAGATCTGCACCGGCACCAGAACCAGGAACAGCTCCGGATGGTTGAAGAGGTGCTGGATCCCGGCGATCAGGTCACCGACATAGGGAACCGGCGGATAGAAGCCGACACCTTCGAAGCTGATCGACGATTGACCGGTGGCCAGCGCCACTCCGGTGCCGACCATGAGGGCAAGCAGACCGGCCGGAATGTTGAACGGCAGGCGGAACCGGCCGACGAGGCCCCACAGGATGATGATCATCGACGCAAAGCCGATGAACGGGTTTTCGAACACCGTTGCCAGTGGCACCGTGCCGATGAACACCAGCGCGATGCCGCACAAGGTACCGAGCATGCCCGCGCGTGGGGTCACCTTCTTCAGCCAGGGGCCGACAAGCGCCCCGAGGGCTGCGACGATGCCGCCCATGAAGCCTGCGCCGATGCCGACCTGCCAGGCGAGAACCGGATCGTTGGTCGCCCAGTAGATCGGTCCGATGACGCCGAAGAGATAGACGAACATCACAGGCGTCGAAATGCCGTAAGGCAGCGCGGTCACGTCCCGGCCGTGCTGCGCGGCGGCGCGTTTCGCCAGAAGGACATAGGCGGCAACACCGGCCAGGATCGCTATGGCGGCACCCGGTACGATCTTGCCGTAGACAATATCCGCCGGCATCTGGAATACGAACTGGCAGATACCCGCCAGGACCATGAGGTTTACAAGGTTATCGGTGAACAGCGCCCAGAAGGCGCTGAAATCCCCCCTCGAAAACAGAGTGTAGTCGTTCCTCCCAACCCGCATATCGGGTCTCCTTTCAGGGTAAGACAGCAGTCCTGTTCCATCTCCCATTGGACAGGGCAGCCGTTGTTTCACTGCGCGGCTTCCAGCAGCGCAGCCTCCTCCGTGTCGCCGGCGGCTCTTGCGCCCGTTGTCAGGGCGGCCAGAACTTCTGCGGTGACAAAAGCGGCAATCATTTCGGGGCGCTTGTCCCGGCTGGCGGTTGCGCCGATTGGGCAGGTCAGCCGGTCGATGGAAAGGCCATTGCAATGGCTGTTGCACCAGGAGCGCAGCTTGGCGCGTTTGGTAGCGGACCCGATCATGCCGACGTAGGACGCATGACCGATTTCCAGCGCGGCCGACGTCAGCAGGAAGTCGAGGCCGTGGTCATGGGTCAGCACGATGAAGGCGCTGCCTGCGGGCGCGTTATAGATTTCCACTTCCGGAATGGCCCGCAGGCGCATGTCCACCCGCGCCTGGCATTGCGCCAGCTCTTCCTTGCGCATGTCGACCAGAACGCAGTGAACCGGCGCATGCTGCAGCAGGTTGGCAATCGCCCGGCCGACATGTCCCGCGCCCATGACATAGATATGCGGCAGCGCATCGTCCTCGTCCCGCAGGCGGCTGATGACTGCCTGTCGTTCGGCTTTGCGCATGCGTGCAAGTGATATTTCCACCCGTCCGCCGCAGCACTGGCCGATTTCCGGGCCGAGCGGCAAGTCGAGCCTGGAGGAAAGCGTGCCGTCGGCCAGTATGGAACGGGCCTGGGTAATGACGATATGCTCCAGTTGTCCACCGCCGATGGTGCCATAGAGGCTGTTCGGGGCAACGAACATCTCCGTTCCGGCTTCCCGGGGAGACGATCCCCGGACCCGTGTCAGCACGACACGGACAATCGGATGGGCTGAGCCGAAGAAGCTTTCGGCCTGACTGGAGCGCAGTGTCATGACTTACTCCCGGTTTTTCAATCGTTCGATGGCCATCAGCACCCGCTCCGGGGTTGCCGGGGCATCCAGGCGCGGGCATTCGCGGTAATCGGCGACACTGGCAACGGCCATGGAAAGCGCCTCGAAGACGGACACCCCCAGCATGAAGGGCGGTTCGCCCACGGCCTTGGAGCGCTTGATGGTGCGTTCCCTGTTTTCCGACCATTCGGCAAGCTTAACGGTGAACTGGCGTGGCCGGTCGGATGCGAGCGGAATCTTGTAGGTCGAAGGCGCGTGGGTCCTGAGGCGTCCGGCCTGGTCCCACCACAGCTCTTCCGTCGTCAGCCAGCCCATGCCCTGAATGAAGGCACCTTCCACCTGGCCCTTGTCGAGGATCGGGTTCAGCGACTTGCCGACGTCATGCAGGATATCGGTCCGCTCCACCCGGTATTCCCCGGTCAGCGTGTCGACGGAAACCTCCGAGCAGGATGCGCCATAGGCGAAATAGTAGAACGGACGGCCCTTTCCGGCGGCGCGATCCCAGTGGATCTTCGGCGTCTTGTAGAAACCGGCAGCCGACAGATGCACACGGGCCAGATAGGCCTGGCGTACGAGGTCGTTGAAGGACACCAGTTCGGACCCGATCTCGACCATGTTGTTATGGAAGCGGATGGTCTCCGGCCCGGTGTTCCAGCGCTCGCCGGCAAAGGCGACCAGCCGTTCCTTCAGCTGTTCGGCTGCGTTCAGGGCAGCCATGCCGTTGAGGTCGGAGCCCGACGAGGCGGCGGTTGCCGATGTGTTCGGCACCTTCTCGGTCGTCGTTTTGGTGATCTTGATACGCTCGAAATCCACCTGAAAGGCATCTGCCACGACTTGGGCAACCTTGGTGTTCAGGCCCTGGCCCATTTCGGTGCCGCCATGGTTCAGGTGGATCGATCCGTCATTGTAGATGTGGATCAGCGCGCCGGCCTGATTGTACCAGGTGGCTGTAAAAGAAATGCCGAACTTGACCGGTGTCAGCGCAATGCCCCGTTTGATGATGGAGGAACGGGCATTGTGCTGCAGAACCGCCTCGCGGCGGGCCTGGTAGTCGGAGGAGCTTTCAAGGTCTCCGATCAAGCGCGGCAAGATGTTGTCCTTAACCTCCTGATGATAGGGGGTGAGGAGACGGCCGTCGTTGCGGTCGCCGTAGAAATTGGCCTTGCGGATTTCCAGGGGGTCCTTGCCGAGCGCATAGGCGATCTCCTCGATCATGCGTTCGGCGGCGACCACGCCCTGTGGCCCGCCGAAGCCGCGAAAGGCGGTGTTGGAGACTGTGTTGGTTTTCATCGGCCGACTGGTGAGCCGGACATTCGGATAGAAATAGGCATTGTCCGCATGAAACAGCGCGCGGTCTGTCACCGGGCCGGAAAGGTCCGAGGAATAGCCGCAGCGGGCAGCGAAGGTGCCGTCGACAGCCTCGATCCGGCCGCTGTCGTCAAAGGCGACGTCATAGTCGACGACGAAGTCGTGCCGCTTGCCGGTTGCGGTCATGTCCTGGTCGCGGTCCGGGCGGATCTTCACCGGGCGGTTCCACTTCTTTGCGGCGATGGCAGCCACTGAGCAGAAGAGGTTCATCTGACTTTCCTTGCCGCCGAAGCCGCCGCCCATGCGGCGGACGTTGACCGTCACCGCGTTCGACGGCACGCCGAGCACATGGGCAACCATATGCTGCGCCTCGCTTGGATGCTGGGTGGAACAATGGACCACAACGTCGTCGTCCTCGCCCGGAATGGCAAAGGCGATCTGGCCTTCAAGATACATATGGTCCTGGCCGCCGATCGTCATCCGGCCCTTGATCCGGTTTTTCGCCGTGTCGAAGGCTGGTGCAATATCGCCGCGTTCCAGCTTCAGCGGCGCGGTGACATGCGGATAGCCGGCCTCCATCGCGCTGACCGGATCAAGCGCATGCGACAGGACCTCATAGTCGATCTTCGCCAGTTCCGCGGCCCGGCGGGCGGCATCACGGCTCGTCGCAATGACGGCAAACAGCGGCTGGCCGTGGAATTCCGTCCTGCCGACCGGGAACACCGGTTCGTCGTTCTGGCCCGTGGGGCTGATGTCGTTGTGACCTGGAACATCGTCCGCCGTCAGCACACCGATGACACCGGGAGCTGCCAGAACCGCCTCCAGATCCATGGATCTGATCAGCCCGTGGGCAACCGTGGACGTGCCGAGATAGGCGTGCAGCGTTCCCTGCGGCTCGGCGATGTCGTCGCAATATTCGGCCTGGCCGGAGACGTGCTTTTCCGCGCTGTCGTGGCGGCGGTCGGTGTGGACAGCGCCGCTGATCGACGTCTTGGCGTCCGTGATGATGTCGTGTTTCATGTGGTTCGCCTCAAATCTCAAGCCGTCAGCAGGTCGACCGCTTCCGTGGTCGTTTCGTCATGGGTCAGGAAGAAACGCTGCAGCAGGTTGCGCGCGGCAGTTGCCCGGTACTCGGCAGAGGCGCGCCAGTCGGACAGCGGCGTGAAATCGGCTTCCAGGGCCTTGCCGGCAGCCAGGAACGCGGCTTCCCCCCAGGGCTGGCCCCGCAGCGCGGCTTCCGCCTTGGCAGCCCGCTTCGGCGTGCCAGCCATGCCGCCGAACGCCAGACGGCAATCGGTGATACGGCCTTCGGAAACAGTCACATTGAAACCGGCGGCGACCGAGGAAATGTCTTCATCGCGGCGCTTGGAAATCTTGTAGGCAGCATGAAGCTGGCCGGGCCGAGGCCGCGGGATCAGGATGCTCTCGACGAATTCGGACGGCGCCCGGTCCTGTTTGCCGTATTCAATGAAGAACTGCTCCAGCGGCAGGCTGCGCTGGCGGTCGCCCTTGCGCAGGACGATCTGCGCTCCGAGCGCGATGAGAACCGGCGGCGTGTCGCCGATGGGCGATCCATTGGCGATGTTGCCGCCGATGGTGCCCATGTTGCGCACTTGCTGACCGGCGATCCGGTCCCAATAGCTTTTCAGATGCGGGAAAATCGCGCAGATGGTCTCCTGCGCTTCCGAGTAGGTGACGCCCGCGCCGATCTCCAGCGCGGTGTCGCTCAAGGTGACCGATTTCAGCTCTTGAAGGTGGCTGATGAAGACGGCCGGGCCGATGGGGCGCATGAACTTGGTGACCCAGAGACCAACGTCGGTCGAACCCGCGACGATGGTCGCCTGCGGGTACTCCTCCAGAACAGCTGCGAAGTCGGCGACATCCGCGGGCAGGATGGCACGGTTATGTTCCGGGCCGGTAATGACACGGCGGCCGTCGGAAAGCGCTGTCAGCCGCTCGGTGATGGTTGTCCGTTCCGTTTCCAGGAAATCCTGTGCCGGCGAGCCGTAGCGGTTGGCGGCCATGGCGGAAGCGATGATCGGCTGGTAGCCGGTGCAGCGGCAGAGATTGCCCTGGATCGCGCTTTCGACTTCGGTTTCTGTCGGTTCCGGATTGCCCATCCACAGCGCATAGAGCGACATGACGAAACCGGGGGTACAGAAGCCGCACTGGCTGCCGTGGAAATCGACCATCGCCTGCTGGATCGGATGCAGCCCGCCGTTTTCTCCCCTCAGATGCTCGATGGTGACCACATGGCAACCGTCGAGCGACGCCAGAAACCGGATGCAGGCATTGACGGTCTCATATTTCAGAACGCCGCCGGTCAGCCTGCCAACCAGCACCGTGCAGGCGCCGCAGTCGCCTTCCGCACAGCCTTCCTTGGAGCCTGTCAACCGGCGCTCCAGACGCAGGTAGTCGAGCAGGGTCTTGTCGGCAGGTGCATCCGTAACAGTTACGTCGGCGCCGTTCAGCAGAAACCGGATTTCCGTGCGGTGGGTCATCGCGTCCTCGGGCAAAGTCTTCTCTCAACCCAGGACGGTACGCCTCGCGATCTTCACAAAAAATCCGGTGATTCCGGAAATACTTTCAACAAATCATTGAAAATAGTCGTGCGATACTGCGGCTCATGAAATGCGACGAAAGTCGGTTATCAGAACCAGCATCTTGTAATCACGCGAGAATTCTAAATCGAGGGAAGAGGCCATGTCCTATCTGGAATCCCTGCGCGTCTTCACCCGCGTGGTCGAACTGGGCAGCATCACGTCCGGTGGGCGCGACTTGCGCCTGACACCGGCGGTTGCCAGCAAGCGCATCAAGGAGCTGGAAAAGCATCTCGGCGTGCGCCTGTTCAACCGCACCACAAGATCCCTGACACCGACCGAGGTCGGCAAGGTGTTCTACGATTATGCGGTAAAAGCACTGGAATCGATCGAGGATGCAGAGGCTGCCGTCGCCAGCTTCTCCGATACGCCGCGTGGGGTCATAAGGGTCACGGCGCCGCTTGGCGTTGGCCGGCGCATCATCGCACCGCTGGTGCCGCGTTTCGTGGAAAAATTTCCCGCAACGGAAGTGCACATGCGCCTGTCGGACCGCAAGGTCGATATTCTGTCCGACGGTCTGGATGTGGCCTTTTTCATAGGCACTCCGCAGGACTCCAACCTGAAGCTTCGCAAGATCTCCGATTGCCCGAGGGTTCTATGCGCCGCGCCGGACTATCTGGTAAAGCACGGCACACCGCAAACGCCGGACGACCTCCTGAGCGACGAGCACAATTGCCTGCTGCTGCGCTACCCGCGCTCGCCGGAATATTACTGGGTCCTTCAGACACCGGCCGGGCCGCGCAAGCTTCAGGTCTCCGGCAAGATGGATGCCGACCATGGCGACGTTCTCACCGACTGGGCCCTGTCAGGATATGGGATCGTCAACAAACCGAGGTTCGACGTTGCCCAGCATCTGGAAAGCGGCCGTCTGGTGGAGATCCTGAAGGACACGCCGCCGCCACCGACGATCTTCGGCTGCCTCTATCCACACAGGCGCCTTCAGGACCCGAAGATCCGCCATTTCGTGGATTTCGTGATCAGCAACGCGGATGTGGCCGGGTAGGGCGTGGTCCCGTTCAGCCTTTGCGACGGGCCTGAAAGATCCGGGTCGACATGTCTTTTGCCGGTGCAACAACCTGTTGCGGGTCCAGTTCCGTCTGCCAGTCGAGGCTGACAGGGGCGATCCTTGCAAGAGCTTCGGCAAAGGGGGCCGCATCTTTTGCCGCTGCCGCGACAAGATCCTTGGCCTCGGCGCGGGAGACGCCGTTGCGGGCGAGGACGAAACTGGCGGTCTCGGCCATGATTTCCGGGTTCGACTCCAACGTAGAAGCCAGATTGGCCTCATTCGCCTGCAGGCTGGTGGCAAGTTCCTCCGCGTGAACCAGCGCCGCACCTGCGGCCAGCAGCATCTGCGGCAGGAAATGCCATTCCAGCGGCCACGCTGTCCCGTCGCGCTCCTCCAGCGGGCTGGCGGCAGCGGCAAGTCCGGCCTGTGCGGCAATGGCAATGGTGTTGAGCACCTGGATGGTCTCGGCCTGCACCGGGTTGGCCTTTTGCGGCATGGTCGATGACCCGCCGCCGGTGCCGCTGGAAAGCTCCGCAATGTCGGTGCGCCCGGAAAGCGCCAGGTCTCCCGCCATCTTGGCAAGGGCCGAGGTAACCTGTTGCAGCCAGCCGGCAAGCGCCAGAATAGGCGTCCGGTTGACGTGCCACGACGGGCTGTCCTCAAGGCCGAGTTCCCTTGCAAGGGCTGCCGAGACGGCGGTTCCATCCGGGGCGATTGCGCTGTTGACGCCCGATGCGCCGCCGAACTGGACGCGCAGCACGGAGGCCCTGAGCGCGGGCAGCGCATTTTCCGCGTCGATCAGCGGATGGGCCCATTGCGCGGTCCGGTAGCCGAGGGTGATTGGCGTCGACACCTGACTGCGGGTACGTCCCGCCATGAGCTGATCCGCATGGCGCGCGCTCTGCCGTTCAAGCGTGTCGATCAGCTTTTCCAGCCGCGCGCCCAAGATTTCGAGTGCCACTTTCGCCTGCAGAACCATCGCCGTATCGATGACGTCCTGGCTGGTCGCGCCCCAGTGCAGCCACGCCCCGGCGTCGGCGCTGAGCTGCTTGCGCAGTTCTGCCACAAGCGTTGGAACAGGCACACCGGCGGATCTTGTACCGGCCGCAAGGCGGGCAGGCTCGATATGAACGCCGGCGAGCTTCTCCGAAATCTCCCGCGCGGCCTGTGCCGGGATGATCTCCAGCCGACCTTGCACGGTCGCCAGGGCCCGCTCGAAGGCGATCATATGAGCGACATCGCTGCCGTCATCGAGTAGCCGGGTCAGCTCACTGTCTGCAAAGAGGGCGGCGTGGATCTGGCTGGAAAAAAGCGAAAGGGGCATGGCTCGGCTGGGTCTCTGGATGGGCCCTTATTGAGAGCCAAGTGGATAGGCGGGTCAAGCCGCCTTCAGCGGCAGTCCCAGGATCTCGCGCGCCTGCTGCCAGGTGGCGACGGGGCGCTCGTATGTCTCGCAAAGATCCGCCGCCCGTTTCACAAGCGCCGCATTCGACGGGGCAAGGGTGTCCCGGTCGAGGCGGATGTTGTCCTCAAGGCCGGTGCGGGTATGCCCGCCTGAGGAAATGCACCACTCGTTGAGCGTGAGCTGATTCTGGCCGATCCCGGCCGCGCACCATTCCGCGTCCGGTGCCAGCCGTTCAACGGTTTTGATGTAATAGTCGAAAACGTCCCGGTCGACCGGCATGGCGTTCTTCACGCCCATGACGAACTGCACATAGAGCTTGCCGGGGATACGCCCGTCCCGGTTCATGGCGGCCGCCTGATGAATGTGGCTCAGGTCGAACGCCTCGATCTCCGGTTTGACATTATGGGTGCGCATCTCGCTGGCGAGCCAGTCGACCAGATCCGGCGGGTTCTCATAGACCCGGGTCGGGAAATTGTTGGAGCCGACCGAAAGTGACGCCATGTCGGGCTTCAGGGCAATCATGCCGCCGCGTTCCTTCCCGGCACCCGAACGGCCTCCTGTCGAAAACTGGATGATCATGCCCGGGCAATGTTTTTCCAGGCCTTCCTTCAGCCTTGCGAACTTCTCCGGATCGGAGGACGGCGTCGCATCGTCGTTGCGCACATGGGCGTGGACGATGGTCGCGCCAGCATCAAAAGCAGCCTGAGTGCTTTCCACCTGCTCCGAGATGGTGATCGGTACCGCCGGGTTGTTTTCCTTCTTCGGCAGTGAACCGGTGATCGCGACACAAATGATGCAGGGTTTGGACATGTTTCACGCCGTTCCGGTTTCGCCAGCGTCGTCCGTGCAAGGAGCACGGCGACTGTTGCTTTGCTCTCCCTCATCCTGAGGAAGCGCTTCCGCGCTGTCTCGAAGAATGGGCCACATACTCGGAATGTGCCGCCCATCCGTCGAGACGCTTGGCGTGGCCAAGCTCCTCAGGATGAGGAGGAGTTGTTTTGTGCCTTCTCAAATATCGAAGAACACCGTTTCATCCGGGCCTTGCAGCTTGACCTCGAAACGGTAGACCGTCTTGCCGTCACGCTCGGTCTTCCGGGCGATCAGGGTCTGGCGACGCTTTTCCCATTCGATCAGATTGATGACCGGGTCGGCGGCGTTGGCTTCGGCCTCGTCCTCGAAGTAAAGGCGCGTCTGAAGGCCGACGTTGATCCCGCGTGCGACAATCCAGAGGCTGATGTGGGGTGCGGAAACCTTGCCGCCCGGCAGCTTCACCGGGCCGGGTTTTACGGTGTCAAACCCCCATTCGCCAGTCTCGAAATCGGTGATGACCCGGCCCCAGCCGCGAAATCCGTCTTCGACGTCGCCGGCATGTTCGGGATGGGCATAAATGCCCTCGCTGTTGGCCTGCCAGGTTTCCAGCATCACGTCCTTGATCGGCGAGCCCATGCCATCGATGACAACACCTTCAACACGAATGCGTTCGCCCTTGGCGTTGGGTCCGGCAATGTCCCAGCCCAGTTCCTGCCGGTAGATGTCGAAACCGGCGGCACCGGGAGCCAGGCCGATGTGAACGTAAGGTCCGGCCGTCTGGGAAGGCGTTTCCTTCAGATAGTCGAGTTGCTGCGTCATGATCAGTTGCCCTCCGGCCGGTTTTCGAACAGGGTCGAGCGGCGTCCGCGCAGGACGATGTCGAACTTGTAGGCAATCGTGTCGAGCGGAATGGTGGCGTTGAGATCGAGCTTGGCGACAAGCTGCTCAATGGCTGCCGGATCGGGAATGGTGTTCACGATCGGGCATTTGGCGATCAGCGGATCGCCTTCGAAATAGCATTGCGTAATCAGGCGCTGGCAGAAGGCGGTGCCGAAGATCGACATGTGAATATGCGCCGGCCGCCAGTTGTTCACCCAGTTGCGCCAAGGATAGGCGCCCGGTTTCACCGTGCGGAAATAATAATAGCCGTTTTCGTCGGTCAGGGTGCGGCCGCAGCCACCGAAATTCGGGTCGATGGGCGCAAGATAGGTGTCCTTCTTGTGCCGGTAGCGTCCGCCCGCATTGGCCTGCCAGATCTCCACCAGGGTGTTCGGGACCGGCTTGGCGTTTTCGTCCAGCACCCGGCCATGCAGGATGATCCGCTCGCCAATCGCGCTTTCGCCTGCCTTGGCGTAGTTGTAGATCAGATCCTTGTCGAGCGGGTCGATGTCGTTGTGGCCGAACGTCGGCCCGGTGATCTCGCTGACGTTGTTTTCCAGGCTGATCATCGAATACTGCGGCGACCGCGACACGCTGGTCTTGTAATTCGGCGTATGCGCAGGCGGATGCCACTCGCGGTCCCGCTGATAGAAAGGTCCGGGTTTCAACATCGTATCTCCTCCGTTAACCGCCTGTCGCGGTCAGCTTCTCGCCATTGCGTTCCATTTCGGCGTAAGTTTCCTTGGCGATCTTCAGCGCCTGGTTGGCACGCGGCACACCGGCATAGATCGCCACATGCTGAAACGCCTCGAGCACATCCTGCTTGCTGGCGCCGGTGCGGGCGGTGGCCCGGATGTGCATGGCAATTTCCTCAAAATTGCCGAGCGCCGCCAGCAGCGCGAGCGTCAGCATCGACCGCTCCCGCCGGCTGATCCCCTCCGACGCCCACACCGTGCCCCAGGCCCCTTCGGTGATCAGGGTCTGGAACGGCTCATCGAATGGCGTCTTGGCGGCTTCTGCCCGGTTGACATGTTCATCGCCAAGCACCGACCGCCTGACCTTCATGCCGGTTTCAAAACGCTCAGACATGGAGGTCCTCCTTCAGAAAAGTCATGAGATGGCCGGTAAAGACATCCGGCTTTTCGACGCAGGGCAGGTGCCCCGCGCCGGAAATTTCGACATAACGGCTTCCCGTCACCAGAGCTGCCGTGGCGCGCACCATGGCGGACGGGCTGGCAAGATCCTCGCTGCCGCCGATCCCCAGCACGGGCAGGCCAAGCCCTGAGGTGCTGTCCGTCAGATCCGTGCCGGCAATCGCCTGGCAGCAGCCGATGTAACCCTCGACCGGGGTGCGGACCAGCATGTGACGCCAGGCCAGACACTCGGCTGTCTGGCGGAAATCCGCCGAAAACCAGCGATCCAGAATAGCATCGGCAAGGCTTTCGATACCGCCTGCGCGGATCTTTGAAATGCGGTCCTGCCACATGGCGGCTTCGCCCATCTTTGCACCGGTGTTCGAAAGCACCAGGCCCTTGATGCGCTCCGGCTGCCGGTGCGCCAGAAGCTGGCCGATCATGCCGCCGATGGACAGACCCACGAAGATGCAGGAGCTGATCTGAAGGTGATCGAGCAGGTCTTCCGCATCCTTCGCGAGATCTTCCATGGAGTAGGGGCCGCTTGGGCAAGATGACAGGCCGTGGCCGCGCTTGTCGAAACGGATCAGCCGGAGGCCGGTTTCCGGCAAAAGGTCGATGACCTTGTCCCAGAGCCTGAAATCTGTGCCGAGCGAGTTGGCGAAGACTATCGGCGTGCCGTCCGGGTCGCCATCTTCGCGCCAGTGAATGTCGGCAGCAGGCAAACGCGCGATCTTCATCAGTAGGGCAGTCCCACGTAGTTCTGCGCGAACCATTTCTGCGCGGTTTCATTGTGGTGCAGCGACTCGATCTCCGCCCGCTGCATCTTGAGGTCGAAGTCGGACTGGTCGGGGAACCGGTGCAACATGTTGGTGGTCGCCCAGCTGAAGCGCTCCGCTTTCCAGATCCGTGCCAGGGCCTTTTCCGAATAGGTATCGATGCCGTGGCTGTCCTTGTCCTGATAGTAATGCACCAGACCCTCATAGAGGTAATGCACGTCGGAGGCGGCGGTGTTGAGGCCCTTGGCGCCGGTTGGTGGCACGATATGGGCGGCATCGCCGCACAGGAACAGGCGGCCCCAGCGCATCGGCTCGCACACGAAGGACCTGAGCGGTGCGATGGACTTCTCGATGGAAGGCCCGGTCACCAGCTTGTCGGCAATTGCCTCCGGCACGCGGCGTTTCAATTCATCCCAGAACTTCTCGTCGGTCCATTCGAAGATGTCGTCGTTAACATTGCACTGGACATAGTAGCGCGACAGGTTCTCGTTGCGCATCGAGCAAAGCGCGAAGCCGCGCGCCGAATTTGCGTAGATGAGTTCCTCATGCACCGGTGGCGTCTCGGACAGAACGCCCAGCCAGCCGAAGGGAAACACCTTCTCGTAATCCTTGCGCACGGTGTCTGGAATGGTCTTGCGGCTGACACCGTGAAAGCCGTCGCAGCCGGCCACGAAATCGCAGTCGATCCGCCGCGCGCTGCCATCCACGGTAAAGGTGACATAGGGCGCATCCGTGTCAGCATCGCGGATCTCGACCCCCTCGACTTCGAAAATCGTCTGACCGCCAACCGCATCCCGGGCGTCGTAAAGATCACGCGTGACTTCCGTCTGGCCGTAGACAACGACATTCTGGCCGATCAGCTTCTGGAAGTTGATGTCGAAGATCTCGTTTTCGTACGAGATGCAGGTGCCGTCATGGACGAAGCATTCCTTGTCCATCCGCTCGGCCACACCGGCCTCGCGCATCATGTTGACGAGACCCGTTTCCAGAATGCCGGCCCTGATGCGGCCAAGTACATATTCGCGCGTCTTGCGCTCCAGAATGATGGTCTCGATGCCTTTCCGATGAAGAAGCTGCCCGAGCAGCAGGCCGGACGGTCCACCGCCGACAATGACAACCTGAGTTCGCATCCGATCCTCCCTTGTTGAAAGGATATTGAATGATCGAAAATGGGAAGTAAAATGAGATATTCAGCTTCTTTCTTTCCAAAAAGAGAAACTAAATGATCGACCGCCGCATCAAGTTCCGGCATATCCAGTGTTTCGTCGAGATCGCCCGGGAGCGCAGTCTGAAACTGGCCGCCGACAAGTTGAACCTGACGCAGCCGGCGATCTCCAAAACGCTCAAGGAACTGGAAGACATCATCGGTGCAAGCCTGATGACGCGAAACCGGGCTGGTATCGCGCTGACCAAGCAGGGCAAGGTGTTCCTGCATTTCGCGCAGATCTCGCTGGCAAGCCTGCAACAGGGGCTGGACGGGGTCGAGAAGGAGGGCGAACACGCCCGGCCCACCTTGAAGGTCGGCGTTCTGCCCAGTGTCGCGGCCAGCTTCATGCCCCCGGTGATCAAGGAATTTTCCGAACTGACGCCCAATGTGATGGTCCAGATCATGGATGGTCCGCATGGTTATCTGATCGACCGGTTGAAGATGGGCAAGCTCGATCTGGTGATCGGCCGTCTCGGCAGACCGGTTGCCATGGAAGGTGTGTCCTTCACCCAGCTCTATTCCGAACGTGTCGACGTGATTGTCCGGACCGGGCATCCGCTTCTCGAAAACCCCGACATCAAGCGCATCGTCGAATGGCCGGTGCTCTATCCACCGGAAGGCGCGGCGATCCGCCCGCTGGTCGAGCGCTTCATGATTGCCAATGGCGTCGGTGACATCCCCAACAAGATCGAAACCGTGTCAGGTGCTTTCGGCAGGGTCTATACCCGCCGGACCGATGCGGTCTGGATCATTTCGTCCGGCGTCGTCCAGAACGAAACCGCCGACGGCCACCTGGTCCGCCTGCCGTTCGACACCGACATGACAAAGGGCCCCGTCGGCCTGATGACGCGTCCAGACACCCAGCCGGGCGCGGAGGAACAGGTTTTCCGGTTGGCGGTACAGTCAGTGATTGAGGAGCTTGGGTTGAAATCCTGACGGGAAGCCGTCGCTGTCATCTACATGCGTGCCGCACACCCCGCCAGCGCGGCGAAATCGTCATCAAGCAGATGAACCGGAATGCCGGAAACCAGCTTTTGCTGGCGGCCCTTCGCGCAAAAGGCAGTGATGAACTCAGGTTCCGTCAGAAACTTCGCCAGGCTCCGGGTGACACCGCCCGTCAGCACGATGCCACCGAGGGAGAGAAACACCAGCGACAGGTCGCCGATGACCCTGCCGAGAAAGGTCACCCATTGGCGGGCAGCGGCAACGCAAAGCGGATCGGCCCCGGAATTGGCCCGCTCGGCAATCTCGGCAGGTGAGAGGTCTCGCGGCGACAGGCCCTGCTCCAGACAATACCACTCGTGGATTTCCTTGAGGCCGCTGCCGGACAACGCCCGTTCGACGGAGGCTCGCCCGCGGTTGAGAGCCAGATATTTCCAGAGACGCAGTTCGTCTTCGGTTTCGACGGGCAGTGTCGCGTGGCCGCATTCTCCGGTGCCCACATGAAGGCCGGTGGGTGTGTGAAACAGCGCGGCCGCATTGAAACCGGTTCCGGCCCCGACAACCAGCCGTGTCGCATTGCTGCGCAGCTTCGCCTCGGGCTGATGGACGGGCTGAAGCCGATCGGCAGGAACATTGTCCAGCGAATAGGCCAGCGCCTCGAAATCATTTAGGAAGGTGATCCGCGCGTTGCCCAGAACCGTGCCGAGGCAGTCGGCGTTGAACGTCCATGGGTGGTTGGTCATGCGGATGGCAGGACCGTCGATGGGCGCCGCGATGGCAATGACGGCGGACGCGCAGGCCGGCCTTCCAGCCTCCGACAGATAGCGGCCGATGGCCGCTTCCGGCGTTTCGAAATCCGCATTGCGGAACCGCGCGATCGTGTCTTCCAGAACCTTGCCGTTTTCCACCAGCGCCAGTCGTGTGTTGGTGCCGCCGATATCGGCGGCAAGGCCTCGTTGAATGCTCATATGCGGTTACCTGATGCAATGTCGAAATAGGAAATCTTGGAAAGATCGAAAGCAATCGGCACACGCTGGCCAGCGGCGACAGGTGCATCCGCGGACAGCCGGGCAACGGCCTCCGTTCCTCCGAGCTGAATCACCGCATAGGTGTCGGCCCCGGCCGGTTCGACCACATCCAGAAGGCAGTCGGCGCTTTGCAGGGTGCGCCCGTCGATACCGCTGGCCCGCATGCCGAGATCCGTCATGGCTTCCGGACGCAGGCCGATGATGAGCTCTGCGGTACCGCCGGCGGTAAGGGTTTTCGGTCCCGGGCCATAATCGACCAGTTCCAGCGGTGGGCCTTCCGGTGTCGGGATCTGCAGCCGCACATGATCGCCTTCGCGCGTTGCCGTGCCTGTCATCAGGTTCATCGACGGTGCACCCATGAAATCGGCGACAAAGGCATTCACCGGCGTGTTGTAGATCTCCTGCGGCGTGCCGATCTGCTGAACCACGCCGTCCTTCATCACCACGATCCGGCTGGCCAGCGTCATGGCCTCGATCTGGTCATGGGTGACATAGACGATGGAAGCGCCCGTCGTCTGGTGGATGCGCTTGATTTCCGTGCGCATGGTCACGCGCAGCTTGGCATCGAGATTGGACAGCGGTTCGTCGAACAGAAACAGCTTCGGTTCACGGACCAGGGCCCGGCCCATGGCAACACGCTGGCGCTGTCCGCCGGAAAGCTCCGCGGGGCGGCGGTGCAGCAGGTGCTCGATTTTCAGAAGATCCGCGACCTCGGCCACCTTCCGTTTTTTCTCCGCCTCATTCACCTTCCGGACTTCAAGGCCGAAGCCGATATTGCGTTCAACGCTCATGTTGGGAAACAGAGCGTAGGACTGAAACACCATGGCGATGTCCCGGTCTGCCGGTTCGTCGTTGGTTCGGTCCTTGCCGGCAATGTGGATCGTGCCGGAGGAAATGTCGGTCAGGCCGGAAATGCAGCTCAGCAGCGTCGATTTTCCGCAGCCGGACGGCCCGACGAGAACGAGAAACTCACCGGGCATCATGGAAAGATTGATGTCCTTGAGGACATCGACGTCGCCATATCTCTTCTGCAGGCTGCTGATTTTGAGGATGGGATCTTGCGTCATTGCAGCGTTCATTCCTTTTCAGTCTCCTGCTTGAGTCAGCCCTTGACGGATCCGGCGACGAGCCCGGAGACGATGAATTTCTGAAAAGCGATGGCGAGAATGGCGGGCGGCAGGGTCGCCAGAACGCCGACCGAGGCGATGACGCCGTAGTCGGTGACGCGCCCGGCAGAGAAATCCGCAATCGCCACGGGCAGCGTCTTCGCGCTGAGGTCGTTGGTGAAAATCAGGGCGTAGAAGAACTCGTCCCAGGCCACCAGGAAGGACAGCATCGCGGTGGCGGCAATGGCCGGCAGGGCCAGCGGCAGCACCACCTGTCGGATCGTATAGGCGGTTCCCGCACCTTCCATGAAGGCGGCCTGTTCCACTTCCACCGGCAGAACGTCGATATTGGCCTTCATCAGCCAGGTAGCAAAGGGCAGCAGCATGGCCGTATAGACGATGATCAACGTCACCGTGTGGTTCAGCAGGCCAAGGCTGCTGAATGTCGAATAGAGCGGCAGCACATAGGTGATCGGCGGCATCATGATCGTTGCGAGAAACGCGAACAGCAGCACCATAGACGCCTGCCGCCGGGAAAAGGCATAGGCGGCCGGAATTGCCAGCAGAAGCGCGGCCGCCGTGGCACCGCCCGCTGTCAGGATCGAGTTGCGCAGCGCGCTCAGGAAGCGTTCGCCGTTGCCGCCGTCCAGGCTGAGCAGCGCGGCATACCGGCTGAAGTCCAGTTGCGAGGGGATCCAGTGCAGGGGCACTGCGGTCAGGTCCGTCGGCGCGCTGATGCTCATCACGGCAAGCCAGAGCAGGGGGCCTGCGGTGAAGGCTGCCAGCAGCAGGGCGCAGCCATAAAGCAGGATGGATTGAACGAGCGAGCGTTTCATGCTGCACCTCCCGCCGTCTGCCGCTTGGTCGCGGAATAATAAAAGACGATCAGCACGGCACTGATCCCGGCGACGAGCACCGCATAGGACGCGCCGCTGCCGCTTCTGAGGTAATTGAAATATTCCTGGTAGACGTAAAAGCTCGCGGTCTTGGTGCTGTCTGCCGGGCCACCGCCCGTCATTACGTAAATGATGTCGAAGACGCGGAAGGCCTCAATGGTTCGCAGCACCATCACCACCATCAGCGGACCCGCAATCCACGGCAGGGTGATCGAGCGGAAGCGTTTCCAGGGACCGGCGCCTTCGATGGCGGCCGCCTTGCTGAGATCCTCCGGCACGGTCTGCAGGGCTGCCAGGGCGACATAGGCCACCAGCGGGAAGTTTTTCCAGACATCGGCCAGAACCACCATGTTCATCGCCGTTGCCGGATCGCCGATCCAGCTTCGGTAGTCTGAAATAATGCCGAGCTGAAACAGCAGCGAGTTCAGCGCGCCGTAGTCAGGATGATAGATCAGCCGCCAGGCAACGGCGTTGACGATGGTCGGCACCGCCCAGGGTAGAATGATCAGCGCCCGCAACAGCGTCCGACCGCGAAATTCCTGATTGAGCAGCACGGCAACGGCGACACCCAGAACACCTTCCAGTCCCACCGAGACGATGGTGAAATAGAGCGTCCGGAAGAGGGCATCCTGAAAATCGGGATCGGTAAGCGCGTAGACGTAGTTTTCCAGGCCGATGAAATGCACCGGCTCCGGCAGTGCTGAAATGCGCGTGTCGGTGAAGCTGAGCCACAGTGTGTTGGCCAGCGGTATCAGGGTGATCAGCGCGAGGACGGCAAGGGCCGGCGCCAGAAGGATCCATTTTTCGCGTTTCTGGCGTCGGCCAAGCATTGTCAGTCTCCTGTCATCCGCAGCTTAGCGGATGCGCTTGACGCGGCTTGCAGCCGCTTCCAGCGCTTCATCCACGCTCGCCTGCCCGAGCAGGACCTGATGGATGTTCTTCTGCAGGATGTCGGAAACCTCCGTGTAGGACGGTACCAGCGGACGCGGATACATGACTGCGATGGACTCTTTGGCCGCCGCGATCAGGTCTTCCTGACCTTCCATCACCTTGGGTTCGGAATAGGAGGCCTTCCAGATCGGCAGGCTGAGCTTGGCAAAATCGTCCTGAACGTCTTTCTGGGTCAGGAAGGAGATATAGGCCCAGGCTTCGTCCGCGTGCGGGCTGTTGGCTGGAATGCCGAGACCCATGGAGCCGTTCACGCTGGAGGCGGTGGACTTGCCTTCGACACCCGGTGCGGGCGCAACCTTCACCTTGCCGGCAACCTTGCTTTCCTTGGGATCGTTGGCCAGGGCGTTCATGTAGGTCCAGTTGAGCGCAAAGGCCGCTTCGCCGTTGGAGAACACGCGGCGGACGTCTTCTTCGAAATATTCGCGTGAAGACGGATTGGTCAGGCCTTCGTCGAGCGTCGCCTTCATGAAGGTAACGGCATCCTTGGCACCGCCCGCGGTAAAGGCCGGCTGGCCCTCTTCGAAGAAAGTGCCGTCATTGGCCGCCGTCAGTGTGGTGAAATCGCAAATCATCGCCTCGGACTGCGACCAGCTCCAGACCAGCGGATATTCGACAATGCCCTTGTCCTTGATCTGCCTGGCCTGTTCCGCCAGTTCGGCCCAGGTTTTGGGCGGTGCGGAAATACCGGCTTCTTCCAGCATGTCGGCATTGTAGAAGAGGTATTTCGTATCGAGGATCCACGGCATGCCGTAGCGCTTGCCGTCATATTCGACCGTGGTCCAGGCGCCGTCGAAAACCTTGTCGGTATAGTCGGCCGGAATACGATCGGTGACATCCTGCAGGAAGCCGCGCGTTGCAAACTCGGCTGGCCAGATCACGTCGAACAGGACAACGTCGTAGCCGTCGTCACCCGCGCCTGCCGCGGCAATGATCTTGTCGTGCAGGGCCTCGTAGGGGACGAATTCCAGCGCCACGGTGACGCCGGGATTGGCTTCCTCGAACTTGGCGGTCATCGACTTGATGTCGTCTTCACTGTAAGCCGCCTGGCTCATGAAAAGTGCATTCAATGTGGTGTCGGCCAATGCCGTCGTGGTCATGGCCAGGGTCGCAAAGGCGGACCCCAAAATCATCTTTCCAAACGTGTTCATCTCGCCCTCCGGTTTTTGTGTAGGCGAAGCATCCTATGTTTGATTTTTTTATTTTGTCAAATTGATAGAAAAAATAATTTCTGGTCTATTGGCGCCATGAACGACAGCGCGCCGATCCTTGCCTCCTTCCGCACCAGCGGGACCAACCTCACCCGTGCCAAGACGCATAATCACCGCGTGGTGCTGGAAGTCATCCGCACTCGCGGGCCGATCGGTCGTACGGAAATATCTGAAATCACGTCGCTTTCCCGCCAGACGGTGCAGAACATCGTCGGCGAGCTGGAAAGCCGCGGTATTGTCGAAATGCATGCCCAGAAGGCCAGGGGGCGCGGCCATCCCGGCATGATGGTCAAGCTCAAGCCCGATCATGCCTACAGTCTGGGCTTTCACGTCGACCGGCTGTCGGTGACGGCGATTGCCTGCGATCTTCTGGGCAGCATTGTCTGGCAGTCGGCCGCCCCCATGGCCGCAGCCACACCTGAGTCCGCCAACAGCCGGATCCTGTCGATGGTCGAAGACTTCCGCAGGGTCCATCCGGCCATGGCCAAACGCCTGTTTGGCGTCGGCCTCGCCGCACCCGGGCCCTTCGAAACCGGCGCGCAGTCATCGAGCGGAACGGACGCCACCACCTTTTCGGACTTCGGCTCGCAGGAAAACCTGGCAGAGCTGCAGTCGGCGGTCGGCCTGCCTGTGGTCTTGCAGAACGATGCCTCCGCCGCGGCGCTGGGCGAGCATGTTTACGGGGTTGGCCGCAGCTTCAACAGCTTCGCCTTCATCCAGTTCGGCATGGGCCTTGGGGCCGGCTTCGTCCTGAATGGTGCGCTCTATCCTGGGGCATCGAAAAACGCCGGTGAAATCGGCCATGTGGTGATCGACCCGAAAGGTCCTGCCTGCTCCTGCGGCAACGCCGGCTGCCTCGAACGGTACCTGTCGCTCAACGCGTTGTGCGAAAGACTTGGCCTGGAGCCGACCGAGCCGGGGTCCGTCGCGCGGATCGAGGCCCTGTTTGCTGAAGGCGACCCGGCGGTCCTTGGCTGGATCGCCGATGTCGCGCCGCTCATGCGCCAGATGATCAACATGATCGAAATGATGCTCGACCCGGAAGCGCTGATCCTCGGGGGCATCATTTGTCCGGAGTTCCTTCAGGCACTCCTCGACAGCGCCTCCCCGCTTCCCCGCCGCCTTGACGGTTCACCGGAAGAAGGCAGGATCCGTATCGGCACCTCAGGCGCAACAGCGGTTGCCCTCGGCGCGACAGCCGCCGCCGTCGACGCCCTCTACGCCCCTTCGGTCTCGCACTTGCTGCTATGAGTTGAGGTTATTTTTATGTTACAGATAATTGAGCCGATTCCTAAAAATCTTCCGGCGGCGCGTCTTCGCTATCTAATTGTTCACTAAGTAATTCAGACACAAGATTGTGTAGTGGCGTCAAATCTAATTTGCCAACTTTGTAACCGGCATCTACCAACTTCAACGCTGCGACGTATGGGTCAGCCTTTTCACCTCTATGACGTCTAAGAAGTTCTGGTAGTGTTGTTGCGCCCTTTATCATACCTCCTGCGCGCATACACAATATGTAATATGCCGTCAGCCGAGCAGTTCTGCCGTTCCCATTTATGAAGGGATGTATCCAATTCAGTCGCCACAACGCAAAGCTGGCTAAAACAACCGGGTCGGCCGTGGCAATATTCGTATTTATTTGGTTAACGAAATCATCCATTAGGGCTTGCACATAAATCCACATAGGTGGCTCATGAGCATCTTTCGCGGTGCCTAAGTTGACTTCGCAGCGCCTGAATTGACCGGCGTCCGAGTGAAGGCAAACAATTGCGTGAAAATTAAATGCTTTTAAGACAGTCTGTGAGACATAAATTCTATTTGTAGCTATTGAAGCTTCAACTATTGATTTTAAAAAATCATATTGGCGCTTCAAGTTTGAAACTTGAAGCGCCTGATAGTTTGGACTGTATTCTGTTGGATCTAGATCGAACAGTATCAAAGATTATTCGCTTTCAGCTAGAACCTTTTCGATTTCTACCTTAGTCATGCCGCTATTTTTGGGCATGCCAGCAAATACAATTGATACCCTTTGCTTCTTAATTTGTTCTTTCGTAAGCTTTTTTTGGGCGCTCTCCGAGAGCTTCTGGAGAAGGCCGTCATCGGTTTTGATCGACAGCATTGCCATGATCCATCCTCCTAACCAAATCAGTAGCTGTAAGAATCATACAACGGTAATTAGCGCTTTTGTGGGAATTTTCCCACGCAGGACTCTAAATTTCCGTGAACATCGCGAAATTGCTGATTCAATTTTTGTTGCAGAATACGTCATTGAGTTGTTCTAGAACCCCAGCATCTTGCGGATCTGTTCCTGGTCGGTCTCGCCGCCGGCGAAATCATCGAAGGCCTTGTCGGTGACTTCGATGATGTGGTGCTCGATGAAGGGCGCGCCTTCCGCAGCGCCCTGTTCGGGTGACTTCAGGCAGCATTCCCATTCCAGAACGGCCCAGCTGTCATAGTCGTATTGGGCGAGCTTGGAAAAGATGCCGGAGAAATCCACCTGGCCATCGCCCAGGGACCGGAACCGGCCGGCGCGGTTGACCCAGCCCTGATAACCGGAATAAACGCCCTGGCGGCCGTCCGGATTGAACTCGGCATCCTTCACGTGATAGGCGCAGATGCGCTCGTGATAGATGTCGATGAACGCCAGATAGTCGAGCTGCTGCAGCAGGAAATGCGACGGATCGTAGTTGATCTGGCAACGTTTGTGACCACCGAGCGCCTCCAGGAACATCTCGAAGGTTGCGCCGTCGAAGACATCCTCGCCAGGGTGGATTTCATAGCCGACATCGACGCCGTTCTCGTCATAGACATCGAGGATCGGTTTCCAGCGCGCAGCCAGTTCCTTGAACGCTTCCTCGATGAGCCCTGCGGGGCGCTGCGGCCAGGGGTAGAGATAGGGAAACGCCAGCGACCCGGTGAAGCTGACGGACGCAGTGAGGCCAAGCCGCTTGCTGGCAATCGCCGCCTTCTTCATCTGGTCGACTGCCCAGGCCTGCCGGGCTTTGGGGTTGCCGTGAACCTGCGATGGCGCAAAGCCGTCGAAGGCCAGGTCATAGGCCGGATGTACCGCCACGAGCTGGCCCTGGAGATGGGTCGAAAGCTCGGTAATCTCGACGCCGGCGTCGGCGCAGATGCCTTTGACCTCGTCGCAATAGGCTTCGCTTTCGGCAGCCTTGTCGAGATCGAACAGGCGGCTGTCGAAGGTCGGGATCTGAATGCCCTTGTAGCCGAGGCCCGCGGCCCATTTGGCGATTGCGGGAAGCGAATTGAACGGAGCGTCGTCTCCGGCAAACTGGGCCAGGAAAATTGCGGGCCCCTTGATCAGTCCAGCCATGAATATCTCCCTAGTCTAAACGGGGTTTGCAAGGTCGGTTGCCTTACGTTCCCTCTGGTACATATGAAAATCTGCTGAAATCGGCGGTCTTGCCCTGTCCGGTTATGTCGAAGGCCAGCATACCGACAAAGGCACCGGTAAAGGAGCCATGTTCACCGCGTCCGCCTTCATCCGAAATCACGCTGGCATCGAGCTCCGGCCCGAAGGCCGTCCAGTCGCGGCCCTCTTGACGCCAGAAGAACTGCTGGGCGGCCCCATCGACCTCAACTGCAAGCTCGACCGGCCCTTCCGCAAGTGCGACCGGGTCTGCCGGAAACGACATGCGCCCGTCCGGCCAGTCGCCTGGGCAGGAAAGGATCGTCAGGCAGCGGCCGAGCCGTTCCGTCCAACTGACAGCCAGAAAATGGAACTTGTGCCGGTTGTAATAGGTCGTCAGTCCGGCCGCCTGCTGGTAGGTCGTCGGCGCATAGTCGTTGAGCGTTGTTTCCACGCGGTAGCTGAGGTGTTCCTGCCGCCGGGCCACCAGCGCTTGCTCGTACCAGCTGCCGACACTTTCCCGTCCCGTCAGGCGCAGGGCGGTTCCGGTCAGCGTGAACAGACGCTCCGGATAAGGCGTGCGCAACCACTGGAACTCCGGCGGTAAGCTGTCTCCGGTGAAACTGCGGTCCACCCGTTGAGGTGAACGGGGGGCTGCCGCAGTCAGGCCCGGCACCTCGACCTTCGGAACAGTGCCGCCATCTTCCAGGTAAAGCCAGCCATCGTCCCGCCACTCGCATTTCTGGATCGCGGTTTCCCGCCCCAGCGGCGAGAACCGTCCGGGCAGTGGCCGGGAACACAGATGCGTGTGGTAGACCTTGCCGTCCGGCGTTTCGACGATCTGGCCATGGCCCGCCCGCTGCAGCGGTGCGTCCGGCGAGTCCTTGGACGTGATGAGATGGGTCTGCGGATGAAGCTCGTATGGCCCGTCGATGGACCGGGACCGGGCCATCGTGACGGCGTGACCATAGCCGGTGCCGCCTTCGGCAACGGTCAGATAGTACCAGCCGTCCCGCTTATAAAGATGGGAGCCCTCTGTCAGGCCGTGCGGACTGCCGGAGAAGATCTTGCGGATTTCGCCCTTCAGCCCTTCGGTTTCCGACCATTCCTGCAGCAGGATGCCGTCGAAGGCCGGATGACGCGGATGTCCGCCGACGGAATTGGAGATGTGGTTCCATTGCAGCACCAGGAACCATTTGCGGCCATCGTCATCGTGAAACAGTGACGGGTCGAACCCGTGCGAACTGACGTAGATCGGGTCACTCCACGGCCCCTCGATGGAAGGGGCCGTGACGATGTAGTTGTGCGCGTCCTTGAAATTCCCATCCAACCGTTTGACGTCGGTGTAGACCAGCCAGAACCGGCCGTCCGCATAGGAAAGGCACGGCGCCCAGATGCCGCCGCTGTCCGGGTTGCCGCGCATATCGAGCTGGCTCGCCCGGTTCAGAGGCCGGCAGGCCAGATCCCAGTTGACCAGGTCTTTCGACCGGTGGATCTGGACGCCCGGATACCATTCGAAGGTCGAGGTGGCGATGAAGTAGTCATCGCCTGCCCGGCAGATCGAAGGGTCCGGGTTGAAGCCCGGCAGGATGGGATTTCGGATCATTTCCGGCTTGGTCCTTTCCGTTCCGCCGAGGCAGCCCACAGGTTGATATCCGCCTCGCGGGTGGTTTCCCCGATCAGCTTAAGTTCGTCCTGGGAGAACTGGAGATTGGCAACCGCGCCGACACAGTCCTTCACCTGGCTGGCGCGGCTTGCACCGATGAGCGCCGATGTCACCCGGCCGTTGCGCAGCACCCACGCCAGCGCCATCTGCGCCAGCGTCTGTCCCCGTTTCTCGGCGATGTCGTTGAGCGCCCGGATGGTGGCGAGGTTTTCCTCGCTCAGGAACTGGGTCTTCAGCGACTTGCCCTGGTTCGCCCGGCTGTCTTCCGGAATACCCTTCAGGTATTTGCTGGTCAGCATGCCCTGCGCCAGCGGCGAAAACGCGATGGAGCCAATGCCGAGGTCGTCGAGCGTGTCCAGCAGTCCGTCGTCCTCGACCCAGCGGTTGATCATGGAATAACTCGGCTGATGGATCAGGCATGGCGTGCCCAGGTCCTTCAGAATGGCAGCCGCTTCCCGTGTCCGTTTGGAATTATAGGACGAGATGCCGACATAGAGCGCCCGGCCGGATCGCACGATGTGGTCGAGGGCCATCATGGTCTCTTCCAATGGGGTCTGCGGGTCGAAGCGGTGGGAATAGAAGATGTCGACATAGTCCAGCCCCATCCGCTTCAGGGACTGGTCGCAGGACGCGATCAGATATTTGCGGCTGCCCCATTCGCCGTAAGGCCCTGGCCACATTTCGTAGCCGGCCTTCGACGAAATGATCATCTCGTCCCGGTAGGGCGCGAAGTCCGTCCGCAGCAGCTCGCCGAAGGCGGTTTCCGCCGAACCCGGTTTCGGGCCGTAATTGTTGGCAAGATCGAAATGGGTGATGCCGAGATCGAAGGCGGTCCTGGCAATCTCCCGTTTCGTGTCGAGCGGCGTGTCGTCGCCGAAATTGTGCCAGAGGCCGAGCGAGATCACCGGCAGTTTCAAGCCGGATTTCCCGCATCGGCGGTATTCCATGGTGTCGTAGCGCGTTTCCGCTGCTGTCCAGGTCATTTGCTATCCCGTTAGACTAGAAGGGCCTTCGCCGCCTGCGGGTCCAGGGCTTCCGGGCGCTCGCAGGTGGTTTTGATGTCAATGAACGTTCCGCTCTCGCCGGAAGCGAGAATCGACGTCATCACATCGACAACATGCAGAGCAAACTCCAAAGAGCAACGGTGCGGCCTGTTTTCCAGGATGCCGAGGGCCATATCCGCCAGACCGGCCGTCCGGTAATTGGCGTGTCCGCGGTCGTTTGCCTTGGAGAACGGATGCTGCCAGGCTTCCGACAACGTTACGAAGCTGCCCTTGTCGGTCATGCGCACTTCGCCGCCGAAGAAATTCGGATCCGGAACGTGGAGCGTGCCTTCTCGGCCGTAAAGCTCCATATTGGAATGACCGTGCTGCCAGACGTCCCAGCTCGCGCAATAGGTGATCTGGGCACCGGACTGGAACTGCATCACCGCGTGAATGGTCGTCGGCGTTTCCACCTTGATCTTGTCGCCGTAACGCGGCTGCGAGGTGATGGTGCGGTATTCGGAGCCCGAGGAGCTCATGGCGCAGACCCGCTTCACCGGCCCCAGAAGCTGGACCAGATTGGAAACGTAATAGGGCCCGAGATCAAGGATCGGACCGCCGCCGGGCTGGAAGAAGAAGTCCGGGTTCGGATGCCACATTTCCATGCCCGGGCTCTGCACGAAACAGGTTCCCGAAGTGACCTTGCCGATCGCGTCACTGTCGATCAGATGCCGTACAAGCTGGTGTGCTCCACCCAGGAATGTGTCCGGCGCCGAGCCCACCCGGAGACCTTTTGCCTTTGCGATCACGGCTAAGGCTTCGCCCTCTTCCAGGCTGAGCACGAACGGTTTTTCCGAATATACATGCTTGCCGGCCTCCAGAACGCGTCTGGAGACTTCATAGTGCACCGCAGGCACCGTCAGATTGACGATAATGTCGATATCGCTTGCCGCCAGAAGGCCGTCGACGGTTTCCGCCCTGAGGCCGAATTCCTCGGCGCGGGCTTTTGCGGCCACGTCATTGATGTCGGCGCAGGCGCGCACCTCGATGCCCCTGAACAGTGGAGAGAGGCGCATGTAGGCGGCCGAAATGTTTCCGCATCCAAGGATGCCGATGCCAAGTGTCTTGCTCATGGGGTTACCTCAATAGGCGCGGAAGGCTGCGATGGAGCGGGTTGCGAAACGGTCGAAATCCGATGGTTTGTCGTGTTCCATCACGAACAGATCGACCCCGACATTGCGAAGCGCCTTCAAGATCCCCTGCCAGTCCATGGTTCCCTGACCGACATCCGCCCAGCCGTCCTCGTCGGCACATTCGCCGTCGGGCGCGATGTCCTTCACGTGGGCCGTGGTGATGCGGCTGGCATATTTCTCGATCCAGTCGAGCGGGTCCTGGTTGCCGCGCACGATCCAGGCAATATCGGCTTCCCATTCGATGGATGGGGCAGCCTCCAGCAGGATATCCATCGGCAGACGGCCATCAGGGCAGGCCTTGAACTCGAAATCATGGTTGTGCCAGCCAAACCGCAGCCCGGCGTCGCGGACCTTTTCGCCAATGGTTTCCAGGCGTCCGGCGATGGACTGCCACATGGCTGCGTCCGGAATGCGCTGCTCCGGCGGAACGGCGGGAACGAAGATCCGCTCCATGCCCAGGGTCTTTGCGGTGTCGATCACTTTGGAGAGGTCGTCTTCGAACTGCTCCATCGGAAAGAAGTGGCCCGACGGCATCTTGAGCCCGTTCGCGTCAAGCATCTCGCGGAAGGCTGCCGGGTTCTCGTAGTTGCCGCCGAAACCTTCGACCTGGGTATAGCCAAGGTCGGCAAGCCGCTTGAGAACGCCGTCCCAGGGGGTGAAGTCGCGAGCGGAATAGAGCTGGAAGGAAATATCCATCTTGAGTGTCCTGAAGTGGGGCCTGAAAAGTGGGCCTGAAGTGAGTGAGCGCCGGTCTAGAGCCGGGATTCCGTTGTCTTGTCGAAAAGATTGGCGCGGGTGGGATCGAACCCGACCGAGATGGCATCGCCGTGCCGGATGGTTGCCTGTCCGTCCATGCGCACCCAAAGCGTCCTGTCGCCGATGGTAAGGCGGACCAGTGTGTCCGAGCCGAGCGGTTCCACCAGTTCCACATGCCCGTCGAACCGCACAGGGGCCGTTTCCACCTCCGCACCGCTGACCATGTGCTCGGGCCGGATACCGAACCATGCCGGGCCTGCTGCCGGAGGGCCGTCCTGGAAGGCGTAACCATCAATCGAGAAGGTCTTTCCTCCGGACGTGAAGCGGTAGGTTCCGCCGGTTTCTTCCAGATGACCGTCAAAGAAATTCATGGTCGGTGAACCAATGAACTCGGCCACATATTTGCTGGCGGGACGGTTGTAGATCTCGTTGGGCGAGGCCAGCTGCAGGATCTGTCCGCCACGCATGATGGCGATCCGATCCGCCAGCGTCATGGCCTCGATCTGGTCGTGGGTGACGTAGATCATGGTGTTGGAGAGCTTCTGGTGAAGCTGCTTGATCTCGACCCGCAGGTCCGCCCGCAGCTTGGCGTCCAGGTTGGAAAGTGGTTCGTCGAACAGGAAAACGTCCGCGTCGCGCACCAGGGCCCGGCCGATGGCGGCGCGCTGGCGCTGGCCGCCGGAAAGTGCGGCCGGCTTGCGGTTGAGCAGCGGTTCGATCTGCAGGACCTTGGCCGCCCGGTCGACCCTTTCCTTGATTTCCGCCTTGGGCAGGCCTGCGTTCTTCAGACCGAAGCTCAGGTTCCCGGCAACGGTCATTTGGGGGTAGAGCGCATAGGACTGGAACACCATGCCGATGCCGCGCTGCGAGGGCTCCTCCCAGGTTACATTACGCCCGCCGATGAAGATCTGCCCGCCGGTGACGTCCAGCAATCCGGCAATGCAGTTCAGCAGGGTGGATTTTCCGCAGCCCGACGAGCCGAGCAGCACGAGAAATTCGCCTTGCCCGACATCGAGGTTAAGATCCTTCAGAACGTCAAGGTTACCGAAACTCAGGGAAAGGTTCTTGATGGAGATGCTTGGTTCCATGGGGTGTCTCGTTAGCCTTTCACCGCACCGGCGGCGATGCCGCGCACGAAGAGTTTTCCGGAGATGAAGTAGATGGTGAGGGGAACGAGGCCGGTCAGGATCGTTGCGGCCATGTTGACGTTGTATTCCTTCACCCCTTGCGTGGAGTTGACGATGTTGTTCAGCTGCACCGTCATCGGATAGAGGTCCGGCTTGGTGTAGATCACGCCGAACAGGAAGTCGTTCCAGATGCCGGTCACCTGCAGGATCATGGCGACAACGAAGATCGGCAGGCTCATCGGCACCATGATCTGGAAATAGATCGCCCAGAACCCGGCCCCGTCCACGCGTGCCGCCTTGAAAAGCTCCTGTGGCACGGAAGCGAAATAGTTGCGGAACAAGAGCGTCAGGATCGGCATGCCGAAGATGGTGTGCACGATCACCAAACCGGTCAGGCTGCCGTAAAGCCCGATTTCCCGCAGCATGATCACGATCGGATAGATCATCACCTGATAGGGAATGAAGGCTCCGACGATCAGGATGGTGAAGAAGGTTTCCGACCCCTTGAAGCGCCAGTTGGCAAGCGCGTAGCCGTTCACCGAGGCGATCACGATCGACAGGATCACCGACGGGATCAGGATTCTGACCGAATTGAAGAAGCCGCGTGACAGGCCATCGCAGTTGAGGCCGGTACAGGCTTCCGCCCAGGCTTTTACCCAGGGCTGGAAGGTGATCTCCACCGGCGGCGAAAAGATGTTGCCCAGACGGATTTCCGGCATGCCCTTCAGCGAGGTGACGATCATCACGTAAAGCGGCAGCAGGTAATAAAGACAGACGACGATCAGCGTGCCGTAGATCAGGATGTTCCGGCGGGACAGCACCTTGCGCGGCTTGCGCCCGGCGGGGCCTTCAACCATGCGGTTCCCGGACGAGGTGCCGTCGCCGTGCCGCAGGGCCCGGTCGGGGCCGGTTTCCATCGCGGTATCGTATGTCATGGAGCCTTTCAGGAGGTGGGGCGCCTTGGTCATTTCCGCTTGCCTCCGAATTCGAGATAGGCCCAGGGCACGACGATGATGATGACCGTGAGCAGCATCATGGTGGAGGCGGCAAAGCCCTGGCCGAGGTTCTGCGACAGGAACATGGCGTCATAGACGTATTTGGCCGGAACTTCGGACGAGATGCCGGGCCCACCACCGGTCTGGGCGACGACCAGGTCGTAGACCTTGATGATGCCGGAGGCGATCAGCACGATGGCAGTGATGAAGATGCCGCGCATCATCGGGATGACGATGAAGAGATAGGTCTTCCACATCGGGATGCCGTCGATCTTGGCGGCCTTCCAGATGTCCTCGTCAATCCCGCGCAGACCCGCCAGCATCAGGCACATGATCAGCCCGGTTCCCTGCCAAAGGCCGGCGATGAGGATGCCATAGATGACGATCTCGGGATTGTAGAGCGGGTCAAAGTTGAAACTCTCCCAGCCGAGACTGCGCACCACGTGCTGAATGCCGAAGTCGGGATTGAGAATCCACTGCCAGGCAAGGCCGGTAACGATGAAGCTGAGCGCGAAGGGGTAGAGCAGGATTGTCCTGAACGTGTCCTCGAAGCGGATCTTCTGGTCGAGGAGAGCCGCCAGAATGAATCCGATCAGCAGCGAGAAAACCAGCGAGAAAGCGCCGTAGATGGCCAGGTTCTCGATGGAAATCAGCCACTTGCTGCTGCTCCACAGCCGGTCGTACTGGGCAAGGCCGACGAATTTCTCACGCGGCAGGAGCTTGGAGTTGGTGAAGGAATAAAGAACCGTCCAGGCGGTTCCACCGATGAAGACCACCACGGCGGTGATGATCATCGGAATCGCGGCCACCTTGGCGCTGATGTTCCGATGCCACCTCGCGGGGCGCGTAGCTGCGGACATGCCGAAAACTTCCTTGTCGAGACGTCGTCCAGGGTAAGGCCGGATGCTCCCTGCGCACCGGAGCGCGCAGGGCCGGAGGACGCCACCTGCCGCCACAGTCTCTCAACACGTGACAGGATGCGGCTTTGGCAGGTGGCGGGCTCTTGCTGCTGCCTTAGTCGGCGTTGCCGACGATCGACGCGAACGTTGCCTGTGCGTCTTCAGCAGTCATGGACGGGTTGTTGAAGAACTCGACAAACAGGTCGTTGACCTGGGTCAGGCTGTCGGCCGACATCAGCTGATCCGGAGACTGGATGACATTGCCCTTGGCCAGGATGTCGAGACCCTTCTTCATGCAGTCGTTTGCAGCCGCAAGATCGACGTCGCCGCGCACGGGCAGCGAGCCTTTCTTCAGGTTGAAGGCAACCTGCGTTTCCGGGGAGAGCATGACCTTCGCCAGTTCGCCCTGAGCTTCGGTGATGGCCGGGTCGTCCACTTTCGGGAAGTAGAACGCGTCTCCGCCGGTCATGATGACCTCGTTGACGCCGAGGCCGGGCAGGCAGGTGTAGTCCTCGCCGGCAACCTGATTGGCGACCTGGAATTCGCCCTGCGCCCAGTCACCCATGATCTGGCCTGCGGCCTTGCCGGTGATGACCATGGTGGTGGCATCGTTCCAGCCCTGAACGTTGGAGTCCTTGGACATGTCGCGAGCGGTCGCGGCGGCCTGGAAAACCTTTGCCAGCTCATCGCTGGCGGCAAGCTCGGCATCCTTCTCGCCGAAAATCTTTGTATAGGCTTCCGGTCCGGCGAGCGCGGTCAGAAGCACCTGGAACGCCAGGGTCGTCTGCCAGGGTTGCTGGCCCATGGCCAGCGGCACGATGCCGGCCGCTTCAAGCTTCGGTGCGGCAGCTGCGTATTCGTCCCAGTTGGTCGGAACGGCCAGGCCGTTGTCCTCGAAAACCTTGTTGTTCAGCCAGAGCCACTGCTGCGAATGGATGTTGATCGGCACGCAGTAGATCTTGCCGTCCAGCGTGCAGCTGTCGAGCAGACTGGAAGGATGGATGACTTCCTTCCATTTGCCTTCTTCCGCAATGTCCGTGAGGTCGCGCATCAGGCCGGCTTCCACCAGTTCCTCTGCCTGGCGTCCGTGGTTGAACTGGGTCGCGCCCATCGGGTCACCGCCGGTGATGCGGCTGATCATGATCGGCCGGGCTGTGCCGCCGGAGCCGGCAATGGCTCCATCGACCCACTTGTTGCCGGTAGCATCGAATGCCTTGGCGAATTCAGCAACCGCGGCTGCTTCGCCGCCGGAGGTCCACCAGTGGGTGACTTCCAGGTCGGTCGCATTGGCGGCCGTGGCTGCGCAAAGGGCGGTGGTAGCTGCAAAAACTGCACGTAGTGCTTTCATCATTTCCTCCCATCGAACGTGGATTGTCCGATTGTCCTCACTATGCGGCCTCCACCGCATTTTTGTAATCGATTACATTTTATTGTGTGCTATATGTAATCGATTACATTTCATCATTCTCGGGAAATGGTCTTGTGTCAACCCGGAATGTAGGGCCTGACAGCCTCAAGGACGAACAAGACAGGGCGGCGGCGGCAGTCCAGGCCCCTGAGCAAGAAAAACCGGAGCAGGCCTTGGCCCAGAAAATTGCAAGGATTCAGGATGTTGCCCGCGCGGCAGGAGTATCGACGGCAACGGTCAGCCGGGCGCTCAGCAATCCCGAACTTTTGACCGAGGCAACCCGCCAAACCGTGTTTGCGGCCATCCGGTCCACCGGGTACCGGGTCAACCGGGCGGCACGCAATCTGCGCACCCAGCAGGCAGGCGCCATTCTCGTTCTGGTGCCCAACCTCGGCAACCCGTTCTTTTCCCAGATCCTGGCCGGCATCAGCGCGGCCTTCGGCAGTCGGGATTATTCGGTCCTGATCGCCGACACCAAGGACCACACTACGGGCGGCAAACACGTGGTTGACTATTTTCTGGATGCCCAGATCGACGGCATGATCTGTCTCGATGGCGCCATCTCGCCCGAGGAATTGCAGCTGTTCGAGGACAACGGCGTTTCGGGCAAGATCGTCTTTGCCTGTGAATGGGCACATGACGTCGCGTTGCCTTCCGTGCGCAGCGACAACGTTCGCGGGGCGCAACTGGCGGTCCGACATCTTTATGATCTCGGTCACCGCAAGATCGCCCATATAACCGGCCCGCAGGAAAACGTCCTCACCCACGCCCGGCGCGAGGGCATGATGGCCGAACGGACCCGGCTGGAGCTGCCGGCGCGGGAAGAATGGATCATTCGTGGTGATTTCTCGCTCGACTCCGGCCGAAAGGCAGGCGAGCAGATCCTGGCGATGAATGATCGCCCCACTGCGGTTTTCTGCTGCTCGGACCAGGTAGCCTTCGGGTTGATGTCGACCCTGACTTCAAACGGCTTGCGCGTGCCCGAGGACATCTCGGTTGTCGGCTTTGATGATATCGAACTGTCCGAGTTTTATGTCCCGGCTCTCACAACCGTTCGTCAGGACAGGCGGGAGCTTGGCGCCAGGGCCGTCTCCCTGCTGCTGGATTGTATCGACGCTTCCCAGAGTTCGCAGACCTTTGCAACCGAACCGGTCATCGTTGACGTGGATCTGGTTGTACGCGCCAGCGCGGCAGCTCCCAATTGGTGAAAGCCGGCCTTTTTACAGGCCAAGGGCGAAAAGGTGAGAGAACTCTGCGGGTTGTGGGTCAGTGTCGGTTGTGTCGACGGGAGGCTTGGCAAGTTGATCAGTGAATTGGCTCACCTTGAAACCCTGCCACAGATTAATTGATACAACTTTACGTCGATGAAGGTAGAAACACTAAGGGGAGGCTGAATACATCTTTCCAGCTTCCAGTCAGGTCACCCGAACCCTTCACTTTGCTAGACGAACAAATATGCTATGCCGGTAAAATATGCATGCTAGGCAAATATTGCCCGGAGAGGCGCTTCGTTTGATTTCGGCATTATTTTATTTCTATTTGAAAAAGTAATTTTGCTTACATGTTTATTGTAATTTCTGGCGGGGGTTTAGCACTTAGTTAACTTGAATATGTCACTCTAGATAGTATCGTCAATTTTCGGGTGATAAAAATGCGTAGACTGGCATTTGCCTTGGCATTGTCCTTTTGCACTTTCTTCCTACAGACTGATGCTTCTTCGGCGCAATCTTCGCTCAAAGTTGTCGGTACCGGCGATGGCCTTGAAATGCTTCAGGAAATTGGGGCTGGCTTCGCCGAAAAATACCCCGGTATAAATCTTGATATTCCGCCGAGCATCGGTTCCGGCGGCGGCATCGCAGCGGTCAGCTCAGGCACGGAACGCCTGGGCCGGGTCGCGCGTCCGCTAAAGGACAGCGAGGTGGAATACGGCCTCGTTTATCTGCCGATTGCAAAAATCCCCAGCGCAATCTTCACGCATCCTTCCTCGGGCGTTGAAGCTCTGACCAGTGACGAGCTCGTCAGGCTGTATTCCGGTGACATCACCAACTGGTCTGAACTGGGTGGAGCGGATCTGCGCGTGCGCCTCGTGCGGCGCGAAGATGCGGACAGCACCTTGCAGGTGTTGAGGGCAACCATGCCGGGCTGGACAGAGCTGGAATTCTCCCCGCGCTCGAAAACGGCCCTGACCACCCAGGACTCGATTGCCAGTGCCCGCGAGGTTGAGGGAGCAATCGCCTTCGGCCCCTATTCGAAGCCGCTCGAAGACGGCCTGAACGTCTTGAAAATTGACGGTCATCATCCGACTGACCCCGAATACCCGAGTTCGGTGACCCTTGCGCTGATCTACAAGGAAGGCACGCTCGATGAGGACATGAAAGCCTTCATCGACTTCGCACAGTCCGGTCAGGCTCACACATTGATCAGCAACTACGGTGGTGTTCCCATCGGAAACTAATGCAATTGGTCCACATGATCCGTCACTCGTCCCTTCTCTGGCATTACACATACGGCGCTGTTTTCACGGCGGTGTGCGCTTTTGCCGGTCTAATCGGACTGGTAGCGTTCCAGCTTGAAGACAGCATGCAGCGGCAGGAAGCCGAGTTGCTTGAGCTTTCCCGATCGCGTCTTGTGGAAACCCTGAATGCGGATGTGAAACTTGCCGGAACCCGTATGGAGTTCCTGTTTCAGGACAGACTGCGCCGGATAAATGCCCTCTCTGAAAGGGTCGACACTGCCAAGGCCGTTGAATCCCGCAATGTCGTGGCGATGTCGGAACTGCTCGGTCGAGCGGCAAAACTGGCGGACGTGGACGGCATCGTCGTGCTGGACGAGGAAGGCCATGTGATCGGGGCTTCCTCTTATTTGGCGGATCTTGTCGAGCTCGGCTCCAGGATACAGGGTCTGAGCTTCTTCAGGGAGGTTTCCAGATCGCTGAAGGAGAGCTTTCCTGGTCAGAAACTGACCTACTCCGGCATCTTGCCGCGGTCCGAAACGGGCGTTTTCGTGCCCGGAGACAAGGTCAACGAAGTTTCGCAGATCGCCTTCGTTCCCGTTTTTGACGACTTCGGCTATGTGATCGGCGGCCTGGTCGCGCAGCGTTGGCTGCGGCCGGAAGAACCGCTTCTGGCGGATCTTGCCAAGATCAATTCCTTTGAAATGGCAATCGTCTTCGACGGCAAGATCATCTCGACCGCGAATTTCAGCGGCACTCTGCCCGATCTGGCGCAGTCTCAGGAAACGCCCAATATCACCGTCAACGGTGAGCAAGTCATCGAATGCGGCGTTCCTGTCGTTCCGGTCACCGTCTGCGCGATGACGCCCATCGAGGCGCTGACCGAAGTCCAGAACAAACTGACGCGAATCGGAACGGAAGAAGAAGCCAAGCTGCTTCGGCGGCTGTTCCTGTTCGGTCTGATTGCGCTTGTGGCCTTCGCCGCGGTCGCCTTTCTGATGTCCCGGCAGATTACCCGGCCGCTGACCAAGATCACCCGGGTTCTGACCGGCATTGCCGCGGGCGATTTCGAAAGCGAGGTCGTGGGGACGGGACGTATGGATGAAGTCGGCGACATTGCCCGCTCCGTCGTTTCCCTGCAGCGGTCGGTGAAAGAGCGCGACGCCTTGCGCGAGCACGTGCACGAGAAGAACTCCATCCTGCGCTCTCAGGAAGCCCAGTTGCGCGAGCAGAACGTCCTGTTTGACGCAGCGCTCAACAACATGTCGCATGGCCTGTGCATGTTCGACGCAAATGGCCGGTTGATCGTCTCGAACCAGCGGTACGCGGAATTGTTCCAGCTGGAACCGGGCAAGGTAACGCCGGGCATGACGGCCGCCCAGCTCGCCACGCTTCAGAAAGTGGAAGCCGTCGAACCCGGGGAAACCGCGCTCTACGAATCCCGCCTGCCGGATCACAGGTATGCAAGTGGCTCGCAAAGCACCGAAATGGTGAAGATCAGCTCCGGCCGGATCGTTCTGACCACTCGCCAGCCTCTGGCGGAAGGCGGCTGGGTCGCGATTTCCGAGGATATCACCGAGCGGCAGGAAGCGCGTGACCGGCTGGCATTCCTGGCGCGGCACGATCTTCTGACCCAGCTGCCGAACCGTATCGAGTTCCGCGACCAGTTGGACATGCTGTTGAACCAGCAGCTGGTGAAAGGCGGCGAGTTCGCCATTCTTTGCCTTGATCTGGACGAGTTCAAGACCGTCAACGACAGCCTTGGCCACCCCATTGGCGACGAATTGCTGCGTCAGGTGGCGGAGCGTCTGCGCAAGCTGATCGGCCGCAAGGATGTTGTCGTGCGTCTGGGGGGGGACGAATTCGCGATCCTCACCGGGCTGCCATCCAGGCTGAAGGATGTCGAGGAACTGGCCCAGTCGGTCATCTGGGAGATTTCTCAGCCGTTCCAGATTACCGACCATGAAATCGTCATCGGTGTGAGTATCGGCATTACCATTGCCAGGGCCGACGGCACCGCGGGGGACGAACTGTTCAAGCAGGCGGATCTTGCGCTTTACCGGGCCAAGGAAGACGGCCGCAACACCTACCGCTTCTTCGAGACGGACATGGGCACGGCCGTCAACGACAGGCGTGAACTCATTACCGATCTCAGAACCGCGGTCGCCAATGGCGAGCTGGAGCTTTACTTCCAGCCCCAATACACACTCGCGGATGACCGGATTTCCGGTTTCGAAGCACTTGTACGCTGGAACCACCCGAAGCGCGGCATGGTCTCGCCGGCCGATTTCATTCCGCTTGCCGAAGACACGGGCCTGATCAGCCAACTGGGCGAATGGGTGCTGATGGAAGCCTGCCGGATCGCAGCCACCTGGCCGGATCATTTGCGGGTTGCGGTCAATCTGTCTCCCCGGCAGCTACGCGGTCATGCCTTCGGCCCGGTATTGATCGAAGCCCTGGTGAAAACGGGCCTCAAGGCCGAGCGGCTGGAGCTGGAAGTGACCGAAAGCGTGCTTCTGACGGACTCCGAAGACGTTCTGGACTCGCTGCACCAGGCCAAGTCGCTGGGCGTGAAGGTGTCCATGGACGATTTCGGCACCGGCTATTCCTCGCTCAGCTACCTGCGCCGGTTCCCGTTCGACAAGATCAAGATCGACCAATCCTTTGTCCGGTCGATGGCATATTCAGACGATTCCATATCTATCGTGAAAGCGGTCATCGAACTCGCCAACAATCTCAATATGACCACCACTGCCGAAGGTGTGGAAACGAGACAGCTTCTCGACATGCTAACCGAAATCGGCTGCACCGAGGCACAAGGTTATTATCTCGGCAGACCCATGCCGGTCGACAGCACTGAAGAGCTGATCTTTGCCGGGGAGCGGTCGCTGACGACGGCTGCCCAGTAGGTTTCAGGAGCTCTTCGGCAGTTTTTCAGCCGGCCGAGGCCGAGTTGAAGGGGGCGGAAGCCTTGCGCAGCAGGTTTCCGGCAAGGGCCAGCAGGCCGCTGTCTTCTTCCGCCACAAAGAACGGGTCGGCGTAGAATGTCGCCCCGGCGTTCAGTGCGATTTCCCGCATGGCGTCGACATGAGACGGCGCGCCGGCCGAATAGACGACATGATCGGGCGTCAATTGGCCGGCAAGTTCGTGCGGCCGGGCAGTGCTCACCGTCTCGCCATCCCCGTCGCTGGCTGTCAGGGTGATGGGAATGCCCCGGCTTTGCAGCCAGCGAACCGCGTCGCGCATATAAATCCCGTCCCGTGTCCTCGACCCGGCGATGATCCGGATTTCTCGGCTGGGCTGCCCGAGGCTCGCCGCAACGGCAATCGACCAGATCGGCGCAAAACCGGTGCCGGTCGAGGTGAGCAGGATCGGGTTGGGCTGCCGCCGCAGGAACGCGTTGCCGAAGGGCCCGCGCAGCTTCACGGCATGCCCCTTGGCAATCTCCTTGCCCAGCTTCGAGGACACGACGCTGTCCGGATACACCTTGACGTGAAACACGAGGACATTTTCTTCCGCATCCAGGTTGAGCGGCGTCGTCGGGCTGTAGTCGCGCGGCGGATAGCCGGCAAAAGTCGCGCGCAGATATTGGCCCGGCAACCAGGGCACCGGCCGCGCTGTCCTGATCCGGACTTCAAGGTAGTCGTCCTTGATCGACCGGATGCTTTCCACCGTGCCCTTGGTCGTCTTCACGAGCGGTACCGGATCGAACGCGATCTCGGCATCCCCTTCCAGAACCGACAGGCACCCCAGCACCGTGTCCTTTTCCCTTGTCCCCATGTCGTCGATCTGGCCGCTCAAGACACGTACGCGGCACGTTTCACACTGGCCGGAACAGCAGTCGTGCGGAATGACAAGACGCCCGCCGAGGCCGGCGTCGATCAGCGTATCGCCGACGTTGGCCTTGATGGCCTTCCCGTTGATGGTGACCGTGCAGGTGCTTTTCGACATGTCTGATTACATCCGTTGAAAGAACGTCAGGGGAGGACGGGAAAGGCGGGGCTCAATTGAAGGTCAGCCGAACGGGTCGTGAATGACGGGTGTGACGGGTCTGGTTGTGGTCGAACACGGAGACCCACATGAACAGCCCATCCTTCATGGCAAGATCCTGGCTTTGGCCGGTGTCCATGTCCCGGACGACTTCAAGCGTCCAGTAGCCGTCCTGCCATTTGGAGCCGCCCAGGAGATCCGCCCGGCTGCCGGAATATTCGCCCTGGATGAGAACGCCGGGAATAACGGTGCCAACGGGAATTTCGGCATCTTTTTCCTCAGAGTAGGGCACGCTTTCTTCTTCGAACATCCACCACTGCGACCCCTCGTCCGCGATCGCGTCGGTGGCCAGGTCGATGGTGCCCATCAGTGCGCTCATTTTCTTGTAGTCGTTCGGAAGCCGGTGCACACCAACCGTGCCGTGGTAATGGGTCTCGGGATCGCCGATGTAATTGTAGACGTAGAACGCCTTGCCCTCGTCGGGATTGTAGCCGGCGCTGTATCGGCTCTTGCCGGCGGCCTGGGCCTCATTCGGTTCCACCGGTGTCGAGAAATGCATGTCGTCGACACGTCCCAGCATGCCGCCGCGCGCGGCTTTCCACTGCCACACGTCAACCAGGCTGCCGTCGGTGGTGTAATGCAGGCCGCGGCTGTTGAAGGCTGCCGGTTTGTCGCCGAGAGGCTTCGGCCCCATGTGGGTTGCACCACCGCCGCCAAAGGTGTCAGTGGTCGAAAAGGCGACCGAGAACTTGTCTTCGTAATAGGCGGTCTCATCCGAAATATCGGCCCGGTTGTTCAGCATGTGCCAACCGTCTTCACGCTTGATCAGCGGATGCCTTTTCAGGGAACGGTTCTTGTCCTCCCAGCGGAAGGCGAAGGCAATCTTGTCACCCACCTGCACAGCACGGACTTCGACCGTCGACTCGCCCGTTCCATTCAGGTTCGAACCTTGCTGGGTCCTGATGAAAACCGGAGGCGCGGACTGCCAGACTGCATCGTCCAGCTTGCCGTCAAGCACGGGCAGCGTGGCGCCTTCAGCGACAAAAAGGCTGTCTCGCGTTGCAAAATCGAGGCTGACGGCAGCGACCAGAACGACCGCGCCGAGGGCAAGGGCAAGCGCAAGCGGATGGCGGCTCATGCCCGGGAACCGGCGCAGGGACTGCGGACGGAACAGACGCAGCAACTGGGCAACACCGCCGTAGCAGTAGTGCAGCACCACATGGGCAACGATATAGGTCAGCACCACGAGGGCGGCGGTGTAATGCACCGTTACCCAGATGCCGCCATGTCCGAGATAGAGCAGGACGCCAGTTGCGGACAGGGTGAGCACGGCACCAAACAGAACCCAGTAGGCAATGACGTTGACAGCGGCCAGACGCAGTTTCGTGCTGGCGGGAAGCGTCAGCACAACGATCTTTTTCGAAGAAATGCGCCGTTTCAGGCGGCCAAGCGTCATATAGGCGGCATAGGCGAAGATGAGCGCCAGCACGAAGACGGCGGACACATAGTGCCAGGTCCAGATTTCGCCCTGTGGCAGGATCGGTTCGAACAGTTTCGAGAACCAGGCGTTTTCCGCATCTGCCGACAGGCGCATGCCGGTCAGCAGGCTGGTGACAATCGCGACGACCAGCGTCCAGTGCAGGAGGATTGTTCCGATGTCGCTGCGTACCGGAGGGCTACGGTCTTCCGGCCGCCTGGGCGCGCTTTTGGCTGGATTGCCGGGCTGACCGGAACGGGCTGGACCGTTAGTCTTGGACGATGAGGGCAGTTCGAGGGCGTGATCTGTCACTTGGTCCGTCAACGTTTCCTCCAGGGCCGCCAGCGTTGCGACCGGGTTACCGGCATGGGTTGTGCAACCGGATGTCGGAAAATATCAAAGCTCTGCGCCCAAAAAATAACACATTTTAACAAAAGTGAAGAAAAAATGGCAGATACAACTAGCTTTAAACCTATCCGGGCAGGATGGTGGATGCATTAATAAATTACCTTGGGGAAGAGAATTAGAAGATTATGTTGAGATATTTGATAGTTTTCTTAATTTGTCGCATCTGGGAGATAGGGTCAGGAAGATTCTGGAAATATATAAGAATTATGTTTTGATTTATAAACTAAATTTCGGGTGGTGTTTCAAGCTGTGCTTGCGAAACCTCGCGTTTTGATCCTTGTCCATCTCTCCTATTCTTTTATTTCGAAAGTCCTTTGCCTGTCTCACGAGGCTGCGCCGTCTGGCCGCCGTCAACTGCGGTTAACCTTTCGAGTGAAACTGCGAGAGGGAGACGCCTGACCTGTTCTTCGCGATTTTGATGCAGGTCATACGACTGTGGTCATTTCTCTTTTAACTTCATTCCAGTTGAAGCGAGACCGGAGCGGCACCAAGGTATCGGTTGTGCGAGTTTGAAAAACCCGCCTAAGATGGTGTGCGTTGCAGCAAAACGGGTCCGGCCCGGTTTGAATGACCTTCATTCTCAAAGGGGGCGTAGATGCTGGTCTCCCATACGCGGATTGTCGATATCGTTGGCGATATCATTCGCATTCAGGTGTCTTCGACAAAGAGCGATTCGGAAGGGCGTCCCTGTCTCGGCGATCTGGCGATGGTCGATGCGGGCAATGGTGCGACGTCTCTCGCGCAGGTCATCAATATCGACCGGGACATGGTCTCGCTGCAGGTCAACTCAGGTACCAAGGGCCTGGCAAACAACGCATCCGTGCGCTTCCTGGGCGAGCCGGCCAAGGTTACCTATTCCGACAATATCCTGGGCCGCGTGTTCGACGGGGCCGGTCAGCCGATTGATCGGGGACCGGATCTTTCCAGCGATCCTTCCGTCCCGATCGGCGGCCCCTCGGCAAACCCGATGAAGCGCGTGCTTGCCTCGCGCATGATCCGCACCGACGTGCCGATGATCGACATCTTCAACTGCCTTGTGGAAAGCCAGAAGATCCCGATCTTCTCGGTGTCCGGCGAACCCTATAACCCGTTTCTGGCCCGTATCGGCATTCAGGCAGACGCGGACATAGTGGTGTTCGGCGGCCTGGGTCTGATCTTCGACGACTATGCCTTCTTCCGGCAGCAGTTCGAGGATGCAGGCGTCTTTCCACGCACCGTTATGTTCATCAACCAGGCGTCCGATCCGGTGGTCGAGCGCCTACAGGTTCCGGATATGGCGCTTGCGGTGGCGGAAAAATTCGCCGTTGAGGAAGGCAAGCGCGTGCTGGTGCTGCTCACAGACATGACCGCCTTCGCCGATGCCATGAAGGAAGTCTCCATCGCCATGGAGCGCGTGCCCGCGAACCGGGGGTATCCGGGCGATCTTTATTCCCAGTTGGCACGCCGCTACGAAAAGGCGTGCGACTTCAAGGGCTCGGGCTCGGTCACCATCCTGACGGTCACCACGATGCCGGGCAACGACGTCACCCACCCGGTGCCGGACAACACCGGCTATATCACCGAAGGCCAGTTCTATCTGCACAGCGGGGTGCTGGATCCCTTCGGCTCGCTGTCTCGATTGAAGCAGCATGTCATCGGCAAGGTGACGCGTGAGGACCACAACCAGATCATGAACACCATGATCCGCTTCTATTCCGGAGCGCGCGATGCGGAACAGAAACAGTCGATGGCCTTTGAATTGTCGGAATACGACCGCCAGCTTCTGAAGTTCGGTGGCCTGTTCCGCCAGCGCTTCATGGATATCACCGTCGCCATACCCCTGGAGGAAGCGCTCGACCTGTGCTGGCAGACGCTTGCCGAATGTTTCCAGCCGGAACAGCTTCTGATGAAACAGGCGCTGATCGACAAGTATTTCCCGCAAAAGAAACCTGCCGGCGGCACCTCTGACGAGGAGGCAGCCTGATGGCAAGGCTGGCGCTCAACAAGTCGTCTCTGGCCCGGGAAAGCGGACAGCTCTCTGAATACAGGCGCTTCCTGCCGTCTCTTGAGCTGAAGCGGCTCCAGATCATGGCTGAGCGTGCCAAGGCCAAGGAAACGGTCACCCGGCTCGAGGCGGAATATGAGGAGCGCTTCAACGCTCTTGCGCGGGCCTTGCCGATGCTCGCCAACAAACATGTGCCGCTGGAAGGGCTGGTGGTGCTGAAGCAGGCCGTTGTGGGCGAACAGAACCTCTCCGGAACCCGTCTGCCGGTGCTGGAAGACCTTGAGGTCCAGACGCAACCCTATTCCCGTCTGGCTCGGCCGCATTGGGTAGATCCCTATGTCGAAGGCATGCGGGAGCTTCTGCGGCTCAACAAGGAACGGGACATCGCCAGGGAGCGCATCGCCAGGCTGATAGAGGCTGAAGCGGTTATCTCGCGCCGGGTCAACCTGTTCGAAAAGGTCCTGATCCCGCAGGCGGAACGCAACATCAAGAAGATCCGCATGGCCCTTGCCGATGCGGAACGCGATGCCGTGGTCCGTGCCAAGATCTCCAAACGCAAGACGGCCGCCCGCGGCGCCGAAACCTCGGTGGCCGAGCTATGACCATCGTCCCGCTCGTCAAGGTGAACCTGGTCGGCATCCTTGAAGACAAGGACAAGGTGCTGGAGGCCGCCCAGGAATTTGGTGCCTTCCATCTGATCCCCCTGACATCGGCACAAAAGGAACTGGAAGCCGTGCCGGCTGGCCGGGGGCGTGAGGCGAGCGAAGCTCTGCGCTGGCTCATGGACAGCAACGCTCAGCGCCGCCCCATCACTCACCCCGACGACTTCGACCTGGAAGCGGTCATCGAACAGACCCTTGCCAACCGCAAGGCGCTACGTGACTGCGAAGACCGGGTGGCACGTCTCGACCAGCGCATTGAGGATGTGGAGCCCTGGGGCGAGTTCAGCTTTTCCGATCTGGCCGAGATCGGCGATTATCGGCTTTGGTTCTACGTTGTGCCCAAAGCCAAGCTCAAGCAGATCGATCCGGCCGGCAAGATCCTTGAGGTGGTCCACAGGGACAAGTACCGCAGCTACATCGTGCTGCTGTCGCCGGAAGAGCCGGCGGCAAATGCCATGCCCGTGCCGCGTGTCCACGTGGGGGCCGAGGCGCTTTCGGTGCTGCGGCGGCAATATGAAGCTGCGGCCATTCAACTGGAAGAGCTGGAGCTTCAGCGCCAGGCGCTTACCAAATGGCGGTTCGTGCTTGCCCAGAACCTCGCCGCCGCCCGGGACCATTCCGCCCGGCACAGGGCATCGCTCGAAACCGCGGATACCGACAGGGTCTTCGTACTTCAGGCCTGGGCGCGGCGGGATCAGGTGCCGGAGATCAGCAGGCTTGCGGACAGTCTCGGCATCGCCCTACTGGTCACGGACGTGGAAGACGCCGATGCGCCGCCCACGCTTCTTGACAACAGCCCGGCACTGGAAGCGGGGGAGGATCTGGTCGAATTCTATCAGACCCCCGGCTACAGGGGGTGGGACCCTTCGGCAATCGTCTATGTTTCCTTCGTGATCTTCTTCGGCATGATCATGACGGATGCGGGCTATGGCCTGCTCCTTCTTGTCCTGTTGTTCCTGTTCCGGCGGCGCTTCACGGGGTCCGCACTCGGCCGCCGCATGTTCCGCATGTCGGTCTGGCTGATGATCTCCACGGCAGCCTTCGGTGTGGCGACGGGCAGCTATTTCGGTGTCACGCCTCCCGACGGCACGTTCCTGGCGCACCTGAAGGTACTGCACCTGAAGGATGTCGACACGATGATGAAGATCACGCTGACCATCGGTGTGGTCCATATCGTCATCGCCAACATGATGCGCGCCTGGCACGAACAGACCCTGAGCGGACGCATGCAGCCTGTCGGCTGGTGTCTGGTGGCACTGGGCGGTCTGGTGACTTTCCTGGGGCAGGGCACCCCCATGGCCGTCGCAGGCCCGGTCGCGGTGGTCGCAGGGCTGCTTCTGGTCGGCATCTTCGGCAGCGACCGCAAGGTGACCTCGCTTAAGACAGGCGGGCTCAGGGTCTTCGACGGGCTCGCGTCGCTTGCCCGTGTCGTCAACATCTTCTCCGATGTCCTCAGCTACATGCGCCTGTTCGCGCTGGGCCTTGCGGCCGCCTCGCTCGCCGAAACCATCAATTCGCTGTCGGGCCAGCTCAATCACGCGGTTCCGGGAGTGGGTCTGTTGATTGCCATCGCGGTTCTGGTGCTCGGGCACGCCATCAACATCGGGCTGGGGCTGATCGCCGGCTGTGTGCACGGGTTGCGCCTGAATGTCATTGAATTTTTCAATTGGGGTTTGAAGGACGAGGGCACGCCCTTCCGTCCCTTCAGGAAAGAGGAGACACGCCTGTGAACGAATTCGTTGTGGCTCTCGGCTGGTTTGGGCTGTTCGCACCTGTGGCCCTCGGAGCCATCGGCAGTGCCTGGGGCTGTGCCCTTGGTGGCAGCGCCGCCATTGGCGCGATGCTGGACAGCGATGGCGGCTATGGCCGGTTCATCGGCGTCTCGCTGATGCCGTCTTCCCAGGTGATCTACGGCATCGTCATCATGTTCTCGCTGCAGCAGCCGACCATCGATGCGGCCAATGGCGCAGCGCTGTTCGGCATCGGTCTTCTATCCGGTGTTACCATGCTCTACACCGGCATCCGCCAGGGCGAGGTGCTCGCCTCGGCCATCCATGCGTCCAAGGCCAAGCCGGAAATATTCGGCATTTCGCTTGCTCCGGCGGCGGTGCTGGAAGGGTTCTCGGTCTTTGCCCTCGTCTTTGCGCTGGTCCTGTCCGGCTCGATCCCCGCTTAGGACCAGAAGGAACAGGAGGCGGCAATGTCCAAACATGACGCAGCAGACGACCTGGAAAATGCCGCAGGCGCCGGTGTCCAGGCCCTGATCGAACGGCTGAAGTCCGAAGGCGTGGCCGCCGGCCAGTCGGAGGGCGATGCCATCCTGGCCAAGGCCCGGGAAAAGGCGGAGGCGATCGTCGCGCAGGCACGGCAGAAGGCGGACAGCCTGCTGGCCGAGGCAAGGGCGGAGGCGGCCCGCGAAAAGGCGGCGACGGAAGACGGGTTGAAGGTTGCCGCGCGCGACCTTGTTCTCAGCCTGCGCAACGAGCTTGGCGACCGTATCCAGCAGGAAGCCGGACGGCTGGTGGCAACCACCCTTGCCGACGAGGAATTCTTGAAGAACCTCATTCTGGCGATGGCCGCCAATGCAAAGGACAATGCCTCTGTCGGCGATGCTGAGCCGATGGAGATCGTCCTGCCGGAGAAGGTCGTCACCTTCGAGGAACTGAAACAATCGCCCGAGGCCGTCAAGCCGGGAACGCTCACCCATTTCGTCATCGCGATGGCAGGGGAGGTCTTGCGGGAAGGGGTCACTTTCTCCACCGCGCCGGGCTTCGACGGCATCAAGGTGAAGCTGACCGACAGGGACGTGTCCATTGACCTGACCGAAGAGGCCATCGCGACACTGTTGAAGCGGCACCTGCAACCGCGCCTCAGGGCGGTGATGGAAGGGGTGCTGCGCTGACATGAGCCGGCCGCACCAATATATCGCGCTGGTCTCCAGCCTGCCGCATCTCGGCAAGCTGTTCTCGCGCAAGGACGTGCCGATCTCCGGGTTCCGGCTGAAGCAACGGCTGTCGATGCTGGAACCGGCGCACGCGAACCTGCTGCGCGAGATGGTGGAAGTCACGGCCTGGGCCGGTGTTGCCGGGTTCGACCGGGACATCGACGTGATCCGGCGGACAAATAAAGTCCTCGCCGATCTCAAGGACTTTCCGGATCTGCAGCACCTGGTGGGTGCACGCATGGAAACCCGGACGCTGATAGCGGCGCTGCGTCGCCGGCGGGACGGGCAGGAAAGCGCTGCCGACATTGAAAACTGGGGCCTCGGCCGGTGGTGCACACAAATCAGGGCGAACTGGAGCAACCCGGCCTTCGGGCTGGGACACTTCATGCCCTGGGTGGGCGAGGCGCACCGGCTGATGCTGGCAGGCGATCACATCGCCATGGAACGCCTTGTCCTGACCCAGGTGTTCGACCAACTGGGTCACTACGGCAATCTGCATGAGTTCGATTTCGAAGCCGTTGCGATCTATGTGCTGCGGTGGGTGATCGTCGAACGCTGGTCCCGCTACAACGAGGCCGATGCCCGCGCCCGGCTGGCAACGCTTGTGGCCGCCGCCCTTGACGGTCAGACGGAGGGCGGCAAGACGGATGCCGGCGGGCAAGCCGGCCGGCAGGACCTTTTCTCAGACTTCACGTCTGCCCTTGAGGGAGCCTTTTCATGACGAGCCATGTTCAGTTGCCCGAACCGACCGCGGAAATCGTCGCCGTTCAGGACGATCTCGTCACGCTGTCGCCGCTCGGCTCTGCCCCCCTCATCAAGAACGAGGTGGTCTATATCATTCCGCACGGCCCGGAGCGGGACGGCAAGCCGCGTGAATACCTGAAGGCCGAAGTGCTGCGGGTGCGCGGCAAGTCGGCGGAAGCGCAGGTGTTTGAAAGCACTGCTGGCGTTCGGGTCGGCGACAAGGTGATCCAGAGTGGCGAGATGCTGTCGGTTGCGCTCGGGCCAGGGCTGCTCAGCACTGTCTTCGACGGCTTGCAGAACCCGCTCGCCGACATTGCCGCCGAGCACGGCTTCTTCCTGCCGCGCGGCGTGCTGACCAATGCACTCGACCAGAACCGCAAATGGTCGTTCGAACCGAAGGTGAAATCCGGTGACGTTGTGAGAGCCGGGGACACGCTCGGCACGGTTCCCGAAGGCCGATTCGAGCACCGGATCATGGTTCCCTTCGTCACCATGGGGTCCTGGACGGTGGACCGGATCCGTGAAGGCACTTTCACCATCAACGAGGTGGTGGCAACGCTCAAGAATGACCGTGGTGAAACCCGCGACCTGACCATGGTTCAGCATTGGCCGGTTCGCCGGGCAATCCCGGAAGCGATGGTGAAAGCCGGTCAGAGCGAGCGGCTTTACCCCAGCGAACCGCTGATCACCACCTTGCGCCTGATCGACACGTTCTTCCCCATCGCCCGCGGCGGCATGGGCTGCATTCCGGGTCCCTTCGGTGCAGGCAAGACGGTGCTGCAATCTTTGATTTCACGCTTTTCGGCGGTCAACATCGTGATCGTGGTTGCCTGCGGCGAGCGCGCCGGCGAGGTGGTCGAAACGATCACCGAGTTCCCGCACCAGCCGGACCCCTCCGGCGACGGTACGCTGATGGACCGCACGGTCATCATCTGCAACACCTCGTCCATGCCGGTGGCAGCACGCGAGGCCTCTATCTACACCGGTATCACCCTTGGCGAATATTATCGGCAGATGGGCTATGACGTGCTCCTGATCGCCGACAGCACCTCCCGCTGGGCCCAGGCCATGCGTGAGACCTCCGGCCGTCTGGAGGAAATTCCCGGAGAGGAAGCGTTTCCCGCATATCTCGACAGTTCCATCAAGGGCATTTACGAGCGCGCGGGGGTGTTGCGCACCGCCAGCGGCGAGACCGGCAGTCTCACCATGATTGGCACCGTGTCTCCGGCAGGCGGCAATTTCGAGGAACCGGTCACCCAGTCGACCCTCGGCACGGTCAAGACCTTCCTGGGCCTCTCATCCGAGCGGGCCTACAAGCGCTTTTATCCAGCGGTTGATCCGCTTTTGTCCTGGTCGCGGTATCACATTCAGCTCAACGACTGGTACCACAAGAACATCGGTCCGGACTGGGTGCCCCGCGTTTCGGAGATGATCGAACTGCTGCGCAAGGGCGATGAGATTACCCGCATGATGCAGGTAACGGGCGAAGAAGGCGTCTCCACAGAGGACTTCGTCCTTCAGCAGAAGGCACTGTTCCTGGATATGGTCTACCTGCAGCAGGACGCCTTTGACGATGTCGACGTATCGGCGCCGCTCAAGCGCCAGCAGGAAACCTTCGACCTCGTTTACCGGATCGCCCGCACCGATTTCGCCTTTGACGACAAGGAGGCCGTGCGCAAGTTCTTCACCGAACAGACGTCCCTCTTCAAGAACCTCAATTACGCCGCCGACGGCAGCCCGGACCGCAAGAGCCTTCTGGAGAAGATCAAGGCGAAGGTCAGCACCGCCCCGACGCATGTGACCGGGTGAATTGCAAGGTTTCGGGCAAGCCGTTTCCATACGCGCACCATTTTCACCTCGGACAAGCAAAGCGCCGATCCGGCCTTACTCGCAGTGTCGCTTGTTGGAAGAGGGGGCGACGTGAGGCTCGCCGCCACATCAGCAATCTGGAAATGAGCAGGTCCCCGGGGCTCATGCCGGTTACCCGAGGGTGACGTCCTGGAAGCTTGTTTCTGCGCTGTTATCCCTGATCCTCGAAAACGCTCAAGATCTCCTCCAGGGGCTTCTTGATCTTGGCGACTGCCGGAACCGTGGCGTTTTCTGCCGGGTGGCCGACAGCCAGGATCATCACGGGTTTTTCAGCTTCTGGGCGGTTCAGGATCCCGTTCAGGAACTTCATCGGGTTGGGCGTATGCGTCAGGGCCGACAGGCCCGCATGGTGAAGCGCGTTGATCAGCAGGCCGGTGGCGATGCCGACACTTTCCGGCACGTAATAGTGCTTGTAGCGGGTGCCGTCTTCGAAGGTGCCCCAGCGCTGCGCGAAGATCACGATCAGCCAGGGAGCTATATCCAGGTGCGGCTTGTCCGCATTGGTGCCGATTGGCTCCAGCGCCTTGATCCATTCATTACCGGCGCCGCCGTCATAGAACTTGCGCTCCTCCTCCTCGGCGGCCAGGCGTATCCTGTGCTTCAAGTCTGCATTGGAAATCGCCACGAAATGCCACGGCTGGTGATTGGCACCGCTCGGCGCCGTTCCCGCTGCCCGGATGCAGAGTTCTATGACGGAACGGTCCACGGGCCGGCCGGAAAAATCCCGCACCGTGTGACGGGTGCGCACCTCGTCATAAAAGTCCTGCGCACGCGCCAGCATTTCGGTGTCGTCGAACAGCCGCCGGTCGGGCAGCGGCAACGGTTGGTAATCCAGGGCTGATTTGGAAATCATGTTATCGCATCCATTCGGATTGCCGGTCCGCTGGCTCTGAAGGAAGCCGGGCCGCGCAATCTCCTCCCACTACGCGGCGGGAAGTATGAACCGGCTACCCACACGTCAGGCAACTAAAAACCGGTCGACCGGCTTCACAACCGGATCCGGGAGCGCCTATGCTCGCCTTGAAAACACCAAATGCCCTTGATGAAAAAATAACCTTGACCAGAGACATGGCACCTTTCTAGATTTTCTTGACCAATTGGTCAGCGCTGTTCGTTGAGAAGGCAAAATGCCCCAACGTCCGGATGCGGCCAAACAGCCGGAAGAAGATCAGGCGGCCGGGAACCGCTTAGAGGTCCGCTCCGGTCAGGGTTTGAAGTTCCAGAGAAGGGCGACACCGATAACGGTTCGCCCATAACCAGTAGGGGAATGGCAATGAAGGCATTGAAAAGTCTGGCGCTCGCGTCCGTCCTGGGCGTAAGCCTGGCGTCGGGCGCGGCCAACGCCGCGGACGAGCTGACACTGCAGCTTAAGTGGGTCACCCAGGGCCAGTTTGCCGGCTATTACGTGGCCAAGGACAAGGGGTTCTACGACGAGGAAGGCCTGGACGTCACGATCAAGCCGGGCGGTCCGGACATTGCACCGCCGCAGGTCATCGCCGGTGGCGGTGCCGACGTGATCATCGACTGGATGCCGTCCGCCCTCGCATCGCGCGAAAAGGGTGTGCCGCTCGTCAACATCGCCCAGCCGTTCAAGAAATCCGGCATGATGCTGACCTGTCTGAAGGAAACCGGCATCACTTCGCCGGAAGACTTCAAGGGCCGGACACTTGGCGTCTGGTTCTTTGGCAACGAGTATCCGTTCCTGTCGTGGATGAGCCAGCTCGGTATTCCCACCGATGGCGGTGAGGAAGGTGTGACTGTCCTGAAGCAGGGCTTCAACGTCGATCCGCTGCTGCAGAAGCAGGCCGACTGCATCTCCACCATGACCTACAACGAATACTGGCAGGTCATCGACGCCGGCATTCCGGCGGAAGACCTGATCGTCTTCAAATACGAGGATCAGGGTGTCGCCACGCTGGAAGACGGTCTTTACGTCCTGGAATCGAGCCTGGACGACCCGGCAATGGTCGACAAGCTCGCCCGCTTCGTGAAGGCCTCCATGAAGGGCTGGGCCTATTCTGCCGAACACCCGGAAGAAGCTGCTGAAATCGTTCTGGAAAACGACGCCACGGGCGCACAGACCGAAAAGCACCAGATCCGCATGGTCGGCGAAATCAACAAGCTGGTTGACGGCTCTGACGGCAAGCTCGACATGTCTGCCTATGAGCGCACCGTGAAGTCCCTGCTCTCCGGCGGGTCCGATCCGGTCATTACCAAGGAGCCGGAAGGCGCAACGACCACGGTCGTCACCGACAAGATGTGATGTCCGAAGGCAGCCGGGGCGGTCCCCCGTTCCGGCTGCCAGGACCCTGTGCCTGCCAAGGCACTAAAAATTAAGTGTTTGGATCCAGACTGCTGCGCTGACAAAAGCTTGGGATTTTGAAAGCGAAATGCCGGATCTGTCTGGAAAAACAGACAAATTAGACTTGCTTCAATCAGTCGCGCAGACCGCGTCTGACGAACCGCGCCCGGCGAATTCCAGCATATTCGGCGTCTCTTCCAGCGTTATCATCCTGCTGATGTTCTGCGCCGTGATCTTTTCTTTCGGCGCCGTGCTGTTCAAGGTTCTGGTTGCCGAACGAGAGGCCGCAGCGCGGGAAACGCGGTCCGTCGCCCGCGTCTTTGAAAACCACAAGCAGCTTCTCCTGCGCGAAATGGAGCGTTACGCCGCCTCCAATGCCGCCTACCAGAACATCGATACCACTCTGTCGCCCGACTGGATCAAGACACGGTTCGGTGTCGATATGGCGCAGGACTTCGCGCATGAGTATACGGTGCTTTTCGGGCCGGACCGAAAGGTTATCTTTTCCTCGACGTTCCACGGCACCGAGACCGCCGAAGCTTTTTCCGCAAGAGTGGGGACCCGCATCTCCGGGACGCTGGACACTATTCGCCGCAACTATGTTGACGCATTGATCCGCTCCGGCACGGATGAGGTCCGTTTCGCCGGGAAACTGACCGACATTTCCGCCATCGATGTTGTCGAGATCAACACCCGCCCCTACATCGTGACGGCTTTTTCGATCGTACCCGATCCGGGCGGCATCGAAATGTCTTACGGCCCGCCGAATATTCTTGTGAGTGCCTTTGAGATCGATGCGGTGCATCTCAGCAATCTTCTGTCCAGCCTCGCGCTCGAGAATCTGAAATTCGCCCCCGACATTCCGGCGAGCATGATCGGAACGCCGGTGGAAAACGAGGCAGGAGCGGTACTTGGCTATCTTGTCTGGTATCCGATGAGCCAGGCCTCAAGGATCATTCTGTCCTCGATACCGGTCCTGCTCTTGTCCCTCGGGGTCATTCTGACCGTCGCCCTGATCGCTCTGCGCCAGAACGCCAACGCCAAGGCGCGCCTGGCAGCGCGGGAGCAGGAAGCCAGATACGCCGCCAATCATGATTCCATGACGGGCTTTGTCACTCGGCGCTTTTTTCACGTTGCTGCTACCCACAGGCTGGCTGTGCGTTCGCAACAGCAGCTTGGTGCCTGGCTGATTTATCTTGATGTCGACAATCTCAAGCAAGTGAACGACATTCACGGCCATACCGTGGGCGACAGTCTGGTGGTTGCCCAGGCGGAGCGCATCAAATCCGTTCTCGGGTCTTTCGATCTTGTCGCACGCAGTGGCGGGGATGAATTCCTGATCCTGACGGATCGCTGGGAAACGCCGGAACAAGCCTTGCAGGAAGCAGACAGACTGTTTGAAAAGCTGCGTCAGCCGTTCGAGTACGACGGCAAGCGCATCGAAACCTCCGTCAGCGCCGGCATTTCCTGCTTCCCGGATCACGGTCAGACATTGACGGGCCTTATCCGGGCTGCCGACATTGCCCTTCAGCGCTGCAAGATGGAGCAGAAAAGCTCGTTTCGGATCTACGATGTGCGGATGGATGATCATCTGCGCCAGAGGCGCGAAATTCGGGTGGAGCTCGATTCAGCGCTGCGCGAAGCGCAGTTCGACCTGTTTTACCAGCCGATTATCGATGCACGGTCAGGTCAACTGGCATTCTACGAGGCCCTGATCCGCTGGCGGCATCCGTACCGGGGCCTTGTGCCTCCGGACCTGTTCCTGCCCATTGCACAGGATGCCGGGCTCATGCCTGCCATCGGAGCCTGGGTTCTGGAGCGCGCGCTTCGCGATGCCAGCAGTTGGATGCAGACCGGCGTGTCCGTCAATGTCTGTTCAAGCCAGATTCAGATGACGGGATTTGCGAAGAAGGTCAGCCTGCTGCTGCAGAAATACGATTTTCCGCCGGAACGCCTTATCCTGGAAATCACCGAAGACCTGATGCTGGAAGAAAGCACGCAGACACGCGAGACCATCGTCAAGCTGCGCAATCTGGGGGTCGGGCTTGCCATAGATGACTTCGGCACCGGCTTTTCCAGTCTGAGCTACCTCCACAAATACAGCTTCGACAAGATGAAGATCGACCGCAGTTTCATCTCGCGTATTGGCGAGGATGAGGAGGCCGACATGGTCGTCTGCTCGATGCTGAGCCTTGCCAGGGTGATGCGCATGCAAAGTGTTGGTGAGGGTGTGGAGACGGAAGCGCAGCGGAACTTCCTGGTGGAAGCAGGCTGCGATTTCCTCCAGGGCTATCTGTTCGACAGGCCCTTGCCGCTTGCGGACCTGGAGCCGCCGGATCCCTTGCAGCTGCCAAAGGCAATACGCTCGGCCTGAGCTTGATTTGCGCTTCTGGCGCTGGCACCTGCAGACTTCGCAGACAAAAAAACGCGGGCAAGGGAGGATCCTGCCCGCGTTGAAGGTGACCGCCGGAGGCCCGCCTATTCGGCTGCTTCCTTGACGGCCATCGGGTTGTTCGGATGCGTGGTCCAGTTGGCGTAGTCTTTTTCGACAGGCTTCTTGGTCCGCGGGTCGATGCTGCCGGCAGCCATGGGTTCCATGGTGATGCAGCCCTCGATCGGGCAGACATTGACGCACAGATTACAGCCGACGCATTCCTCGTCGATCACCTCGAACTTGCGCACACCATCCACCATGTTGGTGATGGCCTGGTGAGAGGTGTCCTCGCAGGCAATGTGGCAGCGGCCGCATTCAATGCACAGATCCTGATCGATCTTGGCCTTGGCGATGTAGTTGAGGTTGAGATACTGCCAATCGGACACATTGGGCACTGCATTGCCGACAAACTGGTCGACGGACGTGTAACCCTTGGTGTCCATCCAGTCGCTGAGACCCTCGATCATGTCTTCGACAACTCGGAAGCCATAAGTCATTGCCGCCGTGCAAACCTGAACCGAGCCTGCGCCGAGCGCCATGAACTCGGCCGCGTCACGCCAGGTGGTCACGCCGCCGATGCCGGAGATCGGCAAGCCGTGGGTTGCGGGGTCACGGGCAATTTCGGCGACCATGTTGAGCGCAATCGGTTTGACCGCCGGGCCGCAATAGCCGCCGTGAGCCCCTTTGCCGTCAACGGAAGGGGATGGCGACATGATGTCGAGATCGACACCCATGATCGAGTTGATGGTGTTGATCAGCGAAACAGCGTCGGCGCCGCCCGCCTTAGCGGCCTGCGCCGGCTTGCGGACGTCGGTGATATTCGGCGTCAGCTTGACGATGCAGGGCATGCGCGAATGCTGCTTCACCCAGCGGGTGACCATCTCGATATATTCCGGCACCTGGCCGACGGCGGAGCCCATGCCGCGTTCGCTCATGCCATGGGGGCAGCCGAAGTTCAGCTCGACACCGTCGGCTTCGGTCTCTTCGACCTTCTTCAGGATGTCGATCCAGTTCTGTTCCTCACAGGGCACCATCAGCGAAACGACAAGTGCCCGGTCCGGCCAGTCGCGCTTTACCTGCTTGATTTCGCGCAGGTTCACTTCCAGCGGACGGTCGGTGATCAGTTCGATGTTGTTGAGGCCGATCAGCTGGCGGTCCTTGCCGTGGATCGCGCCGTAGCGCGGGCCGTTGACGTTGACGACCGCCGGGTCTTCCCCGAGCGTCTTCCAGACGACGCCGCCCCAGCCGGCCTTGAAGGCCCGGACGACATTGTATTCCTTGTCCGTTGGTGGCGCTGATGCCAGCCAGAACGGGTTCGGCGATTTGATGCCGATAAAATCAGTACGCAAGTCAGCCATGGTGGCTCTCCCTCAAATCGGTGGCGCCGAGCGTCTGCCCCTGTCAGGTGCGCAGGTCTCAGGCGCGCAAGTCCTCAGGCGGTCAGGGCAGCGTGAATGCTCTCGGCGGCAATCTTGCCGTCCTCGACGGCTGCGACCGTCAGGTCTTCGCCACCCAGCACGCAGTCGCCGCCCGCCCACACATCGGCAAGGCTGGTCTTGCGGTCCGCATCGACCACGATCCGGCCCCTTTCCAGGGTCAGCGCATCGCCGAGATCCGCTTGCACCAGCGTCTGGCCGACGGCCTTGAACACCATGTCCGCGGGCAGGGTGATGACCTCGCCTGTACCGGTCAGGGCACCATCTTGCTCCTGGGTCCGCTCCAGTTCAATCGCGGTAATCGCACCGTTCTCACCGACAAGCCCCTTGGGCTGGGCCCATGTCATGATGCGAACACCGCTGGTCTGGGCCAGTTGCTGTTCGTATTCGGAGGCGTTCATCCTGTCCTGGCCACGGCGATAGGCAATCGTGACGTCTTCCGCGCCCAACAGCTTGGTCTGGACCGCGATGTCGACCGCGGTCATGCCGCCGCCGATCACGACGATGCGCCGGCCGACAGGCAGCTCGGCAAGATCTTTCGCCTGACGCAGGTCGGCAATGTAGTCGACAGCGTCGATGGCGCCGCTCTTGTCCTCGCCGTCGAGGCCAAGCGCGTTGACCCCGCCAAGGCCGATGCCGAGGAAGACAGCGTCATATTCGGCGCGCAGGCTGGCCAGATCCAGGTTGGTGCCAAGCCGCATGCCGGTGCGCACCTCAATGCCCCCGATGGAGAGGATGAAATCCACTTCCTTCGCGGCGAAATCGTCGACCGACTTGTAGGAGGCGATGCCGTATTCGTTCAGGCCACCGGCCTTCTCGCGGGCGTCGAACAGGGTGACATCGTGCCCATGCACTGCCAGCCGGTGGGCGCAGGAAAGGCCTGCGGGCCCGGCGCCGACGACGGCGACTTTCTTGCCGGTTGCGGCCGCGCGTGTAAACGGCGTTGAGCTGAATTCCGACATGTAGTGATCTGTCGAATACCGCTGTAGCTGGCCGATCTTCACCGGCTTGCCTTCGGCAACCTCACGCACGCAGACCTGTTCGCACAAGGTCTCGGTCGGGCAGACGCGGGCACACATGCCGCCCAGAATGTTCTGCGCGAAAATGGTTTTCGCGGCCCCGGTCGGGTTGCCGGTCGAGATCTGTCGAATGAACTGCGGAATGTCGATACTGGTCGGACAGGCCTGCATGCAGGGGGCGTCGTAGCAGAAGTAGCAGCGGTCGGCTTCAACCTGCGCTTCGTGCTGGTCCAGCAGCGGGTGCAGGTCGCTGAAATTCTCAGCGTATACGTCCTCAGGCAAGCGCCCGGCGGCGATGTCCGGGCCGGCTTTGGTCTGGGTCATGGAGATCTCCGGAAGGTTGGCGATCGTTTTCAAGGCGGCTTCCTTCGTTTGGTGAGGAGGCTCAGGAATGCATTGGAAGAAAATTTGAACAGTTAGTCAAATTTTTTTTGGAATGATTAAAAACTTGAGACAAAAAATCAGCAATAAAATTATCAGAAAAACAGAAGCTTAAGCCGAAAAACGCCCTGTGATGAAATTTGCGCCATGGCGCAAAACCCGGCCTGCTGGCCGGGAATTGCAGTGGTTTCGCGGGGGGAAGGAGAGCGGCTCAACCTGAGCGCAAGCATAAAAAACCCCGACGCACAACTGTGCGTCGGGGCTAAAGTGTCAGCCGAACGGACTGAAGATCAGTGCGTCGCGAACCGTGTCCGGTTCAGTGCGACCGATGCGACAAACGCAGAGGTGCGGTCTGCCGGGAACCATGCAGGCGACCGGACGCGTTCTGGAAACCAAGCGCGAGGCTGACTGCTATCAGGGTCGCAGGCCAGAAGACCGAAGTGACGAGAACCCAGAACAGCCGGCCGGGTGTGCTCACACCACTGTCGAGCAGCTCCGAAGACGACAGGATCAGAAACAGCAGCGTGATGGCGCCATAAACAATGGCTCCAAAGAAGAACAGGAGATACATGTCGGTTACCCACCTTAACATTGAACCCAATGCCGCATCCCGAGCCTCAATGCGGCGTCCTACCGCCTACATCACAGGGTAAATGTTTGGTGTAAATGTGGCGGTCTCGCCTCTGGGTAGTTAAGGCCGTGCTCACATTTTCGGCATTTCAAGCTGAGCGGAGGTGCTCGGAAGATGCTGAATTAGCTTCAGAACAGGATTAACTGTCTGGCTTCATTGAGGTTTAAGGTCTCTGAGCAGGTGCCAAGAGCCGCTTTCTTCCGCCGCCGCAATACAAGCACAGCCTGTGGGCAGCCATGTGGATAGACTTGTGGAGAGAAATGCGCCTGGTCCGCGCGGCCGCGGCGAATAAGCCGGCAACGGTCGGTCTCTGCCTTTCCATGTGCGTCAGGCAATTCAGATCCACCGCACACAAAAAGGCAGCGGGCTGAAGACATAATGATGCTTTTCAAGTGCCGCGGACTTGCCTACCCCAAAATGGAACACATCACGGCAACAGACTTGGGGCAGCGCCAATGGCCAAGCATTTCTTCTGGAACGAATTGAATGCCTCCGATTTTGCGGCACTCGATCCCGACCGGGTCATTGCCATCCTGCCGACAGCCTCGACGGAGCAGCATGGACCGCATCTGCCGATTGCCACCGATGTCGCCATTGCCGAGGGCATGCTGGCCGAAACGCGCAAACAATTGCCGGACGATCTCGATATCCTGGTTCTGCCTGTGCAGGAGATCGGCAAGGCGAACGAGCACATTTACGGCCCGGGAACGCTCTCTCTCGCCGCCGAGCTGCTGATACCGGTCTGGACCGCCATCGGCCAGAAGGTGTCGGAAGCCGGTATCCGGAAGATGGTGATCGTCAATTCCCATGGCGGCAACACCGACATCATCAGCATTGTCTCGCGTGAATTGCGTGTCCGCTACCAGATGGCTGTCCTGGTGACCCATTGGAGCCGCTTCGGCCACCCGGAAGGCATGATTTCCGCGCATGAGTCCAAATTCGGCATCCACGGCGGCGAGGTTGAAACCTCGTTGATGCTGCATTTCCGGCCAGAGCTTGTGCGCATGGACAAAGCCGAGAACTTCATCTCCAGGGCAGAAGAAATGCTGGAGAACTCGAAGTATATCCAGCCGACCCCCCCTCACGCCCTGGCCTGGATCGCACACGATCTCAACCCGGCAGGCGTTGTCGGCGATGCCTCAAAGGGGACGGCGGAAAAAGGGGCGGCGATCAGCGCCCATCAAGCCGCCGGTTTCATTGAGATGCTGCGCGACTTTACAGCCTATCCGCTGACCAACCTGTATAAGCCATAACGATCTTGAGATCCTAAACCGGCAAGCTTCCCTTCCGCTGCAATTCTTCCACCTGGGCAACGAGCTCCTGAAGCAGGAACTCGATAAAAAGGCTCGTTGCCGCGTCCATCGAGGCTCTTGCCCGGGTGAAAAGCTTCATCGGCTGATGATGCGTTCGCGCGACGTTCAGCGGGCGGAAAACAAGCTCGCCCCGCCTGCATTCGGCAAGGACATCGAGTGGATTGAGCAGGCTGATGCCGATGCCGCGCCGGACAAGCTGGCGAACCGTCTCCGAGGAGTTCGTTTCCAGGATCGGCTCGACCGGGATCGGCACGGACGACAGCACCAGATTGATCACGTCCCGCAGGCTTGTGCCTGACTGGGCCAGCACCAGACGCTCCTGAACCACATCTACCAGATCGACCGGCCCGGTTTCCTGCGCCAGCTTGTGGTCGGGTGGAACCACAGCCCCGATCGGAATGTCGAAGGTTGCCAGCGTCCGCAGGCCCGGCGTTGCGGCGATGTTGAAGCCGAGGCCGATGTCGACTTCGCCTGTCAGGACCGGATTGATCGTGGTCGTGCCGCCGTCGCTGCGCAGCTTGATGTGAACGCGCGGATTTTTCTCGATGAACTTGGCAATGATCTCCGACAAGGGCCCGGAGGCAAGGCCGACGGTCGTCACCAGCGAGACCTGACCTGCCTGCGGCATCTTCAACGCCCTGATTCTGGTCTCAAGCCTGGCGTAGTCCTTCAGGACGCCGCGGATATGCTCCACACACAGCTCTCCGGCTGCGGTGAGCCGCAGTCCGCGCGGCAGGCGTTCGAACAGGGGTACGCCGAATTCTTCTTCCAGAGCAAGGATTTGCCTGTTGATGGCGGATGACGAGACGTTGAGCCTGTCAGCCGCCTTGCGGATGGACCCGCAGCGCGCAATCTCATCCAGATACAGCAGTTTGCGGGAATGCAGCAGGGCCAACTTGTGCCTCCTTTTTGTGCATGCGGCACAATTGATCGCCAGAAATGTGAGCGATGACAATAAGGCATCGCTGCAGGCGAATTTTGATGCTTTTCAACGTGCGCTGCAAGGGCTCAAATATTTCTGGAAATGTGCGGTTTCACGGCAGTTTTGTTTTACTGGAGGGTACGAAGTGACAGTTTTCCCATCTGCGAAGACGCTTCTCGCGGCGGTTCTTCTCACCGGAACCGCCACTCACCAGGCATTGGCGCTGGATGAGGTGAGCTACGGCACCAACTGGCTGGCCCAGGCGGAACATGGCGGCTTCTACCAGGCCGTGGCTGACGGCACCTACGAGAAATACGGACTGAAGGTCACCGTCGTACCGGGCGGTCCGCAGGCAGCCAACGATGCGCTGCTGATCTCGGGCAAGATCGATTTCTACATGGGCGGCACGCTGAAGGGCTTCGACTATGTCAAGGAAGGCATTCCGCTGATCAACGTCGCCAGCATCTTCCAGAAGGATCCGCAAATCCTGGTCGCCCATCCGGACCAGGGCATCGACAAGTTCGCTGACCTTGCCAAGCTCGAAACCATCTACATGGGCAAGGATGGCTACGTCACCTACTTCGAGTGGATGAAGAAAAACTTCGAGGGCTTCTCCGACGCACAGTTCAAGCCCTACACCTTCAACCCGGCCCCCTTCATCGTCGACCCCAAGTCCGCGCAGCAGGGCTACCTGACGTCCGAGCCGTATGAGATCGAAAACCAGGCCGGATGGGCGCCGAAAGTGTTCCTTCTGGCCGATGAAGGCTGGACGCCCTATTCAACCATGATCACCACCTCCAAGGCGCTGGTCGAGGAAAACCCGGATCTGGTTCAGCGCTTCGTCGATGCCTCCATCGAGGGCTGGTACAACTACCTCTACGGGGACAACGCCGCGGCAAACGAGCTTATCAAGAAGGACAATCCCGAGATGACCGACGGTCAGCTCGCTTATTCCCTCGCGAAAATGAAGGAATACGGGATCGTCGATTCCGGTGACACGGAAGAAAAAGGCATCGGCTGCATGACGGACGCGCATTTCAAGGAATTCTTCGATACGCTCGCGTCGATCGACGTTGTGGATGCCTCGCTTGATTACAAGAAGTCCTACACCACCGAGTTCGTGTGCAAGGGCGTCGGCCTCGATCTGAAGAAATAAGCCGGTTCCGGCTCACCCATTCCGCTTCGCACGGCCCCGTGCGGAGCGGCCGCCTCCAGATGCAGAGTTGAGTATGGTCATCGCCGAACAGGGCAGCGCAAAAACGAAGACGCCGTCGGCCCGCAGTCTGAAATCGTCTCGCCCACTGGTGGCGATGGACAATGTTTCAAAGGTTTTCTCCAACGGCACGCTGGCCTTGTCCGGCATGTCGATGACGGTTCGTCCGGGAGAGTTCATCAGCCTGTTGGGCCCCTCCGGCTGCGGCAAGTCGACAGCGCTCCGGATCATCGCGGGCCTTGGTGACGTTTCTGAAGGCGAAATCGACTGGCCGAGTTTCCGGATCAACTCAAGAGGTCTGCCGGACGGCGACATCAGCTTCGTCTTTCAGGAGCCGACGCTCATGCCCTGGCAGACGGTGTTCGGCAACGTCTATTTGCCCTTGCGCCTTAAGGGCATATCAAAAAAGGCGGCCTCGGAACGGATCCTGACCGCGCTGGAAAGCGTGGGTCTAAAGGATTTTGCCGACGCCTACCCGCGCGAACTTTCCGGCGGCATGAAGATGCGTGTTTCCATCGCCCGCGCGCTGGTGACGGAACCCAAGCTGCTGCTGATGGACGAACCCTTCGCGGCCCTTGACGAGATTACGCGCCAGAAGCTCAATGACGACGTGCTGGCGCTCTGGAAAGCCACCGGCATCACGGTGATCTTCGTGACCCATTCCGTCTATGAATCCGCCTATCTGGCAAACCGCATCGTGGTGATGAAAGCGCGGCCGGGCCGCGTTCATTCGGATTTTCCCCTGCACACCAGCCTGGAGCGGGACGCGCAATACCGCACCTCCGAGGAATACAGGCAGGCCTGCGCGGAAGTCTCGGCCATGCTGCTGGAAGCCATGGGAGGCGAGGAGCACTGATGACCACAACGGCAAATGAAACGCTGGTATCCGCGGACCTGCCGCAGGAAACGGACGGTTCAACGCAGCCCTCGCGCAAAAGGCAGTCATCGACAGTCAAACTGCCGACAAAGGAAAGCGCCGCAGCCGCCAAGCGCCGGGAGCGCATCCTGACGGTGCTGGTGCCGATCTGCGTCATCGCCACCCTGATCGCCCTCTGGCAGATCATGGTCACCGTGAACGATATTCCTCACTACATCCTTCCCGGCCCGGGACTGGTGGTGCAATCGCTGCTGTCGGACTGGCACGTCCTTCTGCCTGCTCTCTGGGTGACGACCAAGATCACCCTTGCCTCCCTTGCCCTGGCGCTGATCGGCGGTGGCGGCATGGCGATCCTGCTTGTGCAGTCACGCTGGATCGAAACAGCGCTCTATCCGATCACGGTCATTCTGCAGGTTACGCCGATCATCGCCATCGCACCGCTTATCCTGATCTACGCGCCGTCGACGCAGGCAGCACTTCTGATTTGCGCCTTTGTCGTCGCCTTCTTCCCGATCCTGTCCAACATGGTGCAAGGCCTGAAGAGCGTCGATCATAACCTCCTCAACCTGTTCGAGCTTTATGGCGCTTCACGCTGGCAGACGCTGATCTATCTGAAGCTGCCCGCCTCCCTGCCGTATTTCATGACCGGTCTTCGCATCGGCGGTGGCCTGGCGCTGATTGCGGCGGTCGTTGCGGAATTCGCGGCCGGATCGGCAGGGGCCGGTTCGGGCCTTGCTTTCCGCCTTCTGGAGAGCCAGTTCCGGCTCAATATTTCGCGTCTGTTCGCGGCGCTGTTCCTGCTGGCCAGCCTGGGTGTGGTGATCTTCGCTTTGACGTCCTTCATCTCCTGGTGGACGCTGCATCGCTGGCACGAAAGCAGCCTGAAGCGGGAAAACTGATGACGCTCACCCTTCCCAAAGCCGGCCGGTTCGCGCTGCGCACCGCAACCCTGCCCGCCGCTGTCGCACACGGGGCAACGCCGCCTGCGCGCGAAGGCTTGTCTTCGGCCGATCTGATCATTGCAGATGGCCGGATCGAGGCCATTCTTGCCGCGGGTTCAGCGCCTGCGGATATCGAAGGCGTCGATCTGCAAAGACGCATGGTCTGGCCGTGTTTTGCCGACATGCACACCCACATCGACAAGGGCCACATCTGGGACCGGCAACCCAACCCGACCGGGGATTTCGACGGCGCGCTCAACGCCGTCCGGGCCGACCGGGAAGCGAACTGGACGGCAAGAGACGTGGAAACGCGCATGGACTTCTCCCTGCGCTGCGCCTACGCCCACGGCACCAGTCTCCTGCGCACCCACCTCGACAGTCTGGCGCCGCAGCACCGGATATCCTTCGAGGTTTTCGCCGACATGCGCGAGCGCTGGAAAGACCGGATCACCCTCCAGGCGGCGGCCCTGTTTCCGATCGATGCCATCGACGATGAAGCGTACTTCTCCGACCTCGTTGAAGTCGTCGTGGCAAACCGCGGCCTGCTGGGCGGCGTGACCTTCCCGCTACCGGATCTCGACCGAAGGCTCGACATCCTGTTTCGCACGGCCGCGGACAACGGCCTCGATATCGACCTGCATGTGGACGAGACGCAGGATGCCAGTGTCCTGACGCTGCTCACCATTGCGGAGGCCAAGCTGCGCAACGGCTTTGAAGGCGCCGTCACGGTCGGCCACTGCTGCTCTCTGGCGCGTCAGGACGACGACAAGGCCAAGGCGACGATCGACAAGGTGCGCGAGGCGGGCCTGTCCGTCGTGTCCCTGCCCATGTGCAACATGTATCTGCAGGACCGTCATCCGGGCCGCACGCCGCGCTCGCGCGGTGTCACCCTGCTGCATGAGTTGCGCGCCGCAGGCGTGCCTGTGGCCGTTTCATCGGACAATACCCGCGATCCTTTCTACGCCTATGGCGATCTCGACATGGTGGAAGTGTTCCGCGAGGCGGTGCGCATTGTGCATCTGGACCATCCGCTCGATGATGCCGCCAAGGTGGTCACCAGCCTTCCGGCGGATATTCTGAAAGTTCCCGAAGCCGGGCGTATTGCCGAGGGACTGAGCGCCGATCTCGTCATCTTCAACGCTCGCACGTGGAGCGAATTTCTGTCCCGTCCGCAGGCGGACCGCATCGTGATGCGGAATGGCATGGGCATCGACCGCCGCCTGCCGGATTATTCTGAACTTGACCCGCTGACGAAAGGCTGACGATGGCCGATTACGAGACAATCAAGGCTGAACTTGATGGCATTGCGGTTGAGGACAATCCGCGTCTGGTTCAGGCCAAGAGCCGCGATTTCTACTGGTATTCGCCGGTCCTGAAGGCGCAACTCGACAATGTCACCGGCGATCTTCTGGTCTCGCCGAAAAACGAGGCCGAAGTCATAAAGGTCCTGAAGACGGCGTTTGCCCATGGGGTGCCGGTCACGCCGCGCGGCGCGGGCACGGGCAACTACGGCCAGGCGATGCCGCTCTCCGGGGGCATCGTTCTCGACATGTCGAAGATGGACGAGGTCAAGGAAATCGCGCCGGGCCGGGTCGTCTGCGGCCCGGGCATCGTCATTGCCAAGCTCGACAAGATCACCAGGGAGCATTCCGGCCAGGAGCTGCGCTTCCACCCTTCAACGGCGCAGACCGCGACTATTGGCGGCTTCATCGCCGGCGGGTCGGGTGGTGTCGGTTCGGTTCACTGGGGCGGCTTGCGCGATCTCGGCAACATCCTGCGCCTGCGGATCGTCACCATGGAAGCCGAGCCCAGGGTGATCGAACTTTCCACCTGGGACCTGCAGAAGGTCAGCCATGCGTATGGCACCAACGGTATCATCACCGAAGTCGAAATGCCGCTGACCACGGCCCATGACTGGGTGGACGTGATCGTCGGCCATGAAACCTTCATGGATGCGGTGGTCTTTTCCGACAAGCTGGCGCGCAGCAACGGGCTTCTCTTGAAGGAAGTCGCTCCGATTGCAGCGCCGATCCCGTTCGACTATTTCACCCGCCACAAGCCGTGGCTGAAGGAGGGCGAGGCTGTCACCGTGCTGATGGTGGCCCCGCATTCCATGTCCGCGATGCTTGCCCTTGCCGAACGGATGAAGGGCGAAGTCCGTTTCCGGTCGGACGAAGTGGACAGCATGAAGGGCATTCCCCATGCCTATGAGCTTGCCTGGAACCACACGACGCTTCGGGCGCTGAAGTTCGACAGCTCTTTCACCTATCTGCAGACCCAGTATCCCGGGCCGAACCATGTGGAGCTGGTGCGCAAGACCACCGAAATGTTCCCGGGCGAGATCTTCGGCCATCTGGAGTTTCTGCGCTTTGACGGTCAGGTCCAATGTTCCGGCCTGCCGCTGGTCCGCTACACGACGGAAGAACGGCTGGACGAGATCATCCGCCTGCACGAGGAAAACGGCTGCCGGGTCTTCAACCCGCACCGCTATACGCTGGAAGAGGGCGGCATGAAGCAGACCGACCAGGTGCAGCTTGCCTTCAAGAAGGAGACCGATCCCAAAGGGCTGCTCAATCCGGGTAAGATGATCGCCTGGGACAATCCGGACTTCGATTTCGACGCGGGCAAGAACTACCTGTTCCCGGGCCTCCAGGCCTTTGCCGAGGCCTGATCCGATGCGCGTACTGGTTCTTCATTCCCATCCGCAGGAGCAGAGCTTCGGCCGGGCGCTCTATCACAAGACGTGCGAAAGCCTCGCGAAGGCTGGGCACGAGGTCGATGGCTGCAATCTCTATGAGGAAGGCTTCGACCCAGTCCTCTCCGCGCGCGACAGGGACATCTATCACACCGTCCCCGACAACCGGGAGCTGGTCGAAAGCTACTGCGAGCGCTTGCTGGCGGCCGAAGGTCTGGTCATCTGCACGCCGGTCTGGAACTTCGGCTTTCCCGCCATGCTGAAGGGCTATTTCGACCGGGTGTGGCTGCCGGGTGTTTCGTTTCATCTGGAGGACGGCGTCCTGACGCCGACCCTGCGCCACATCCGCAAGATGGCCGCCGTCATGACCTATGGCGGCAGCCGGTGGCGGGCGTTTCTTGTCGGCGATCCGCCGCGCAAGATCGTCAACCGGGTCATCCGGGCCCAGATCAAGATCGGCGCGCCGGTGAAATATCTCGCCCATTACGACATGAACAATTGCACCCCGGCCTCGACAGGCGCCTTTCTGGAGAAGGTCGGCCGGGAAATGGAGCGGTTCTGACACCGCTCCGGGCCTGTCTCTACGAAATGACTTTGGCGGCGGTGACTTCCACTTCCACCAGAAATTCCGGGCGCGTGAAGCCGCCGACAACCAACAGGGTCGAGACCGGTTTCAGCGCTCCGGTGTAGCGGTCGCGGACAGCCATATAGTCTGCGAAATCTTCCCGCCGTGTGACGAAGCCGGATATGCGGATGACATCGTCAAAACTCATGTCCGCCTCTTTCAGGATGGCGGCAATGGCCTCGAAGCAGACTTCGGCCTGGCCGGTCACATCCGGCGGGATCGTATCGTCCGGCCTGATGCCGAGCTGGCCGGAGGTCACCAGCAGGCTTGCGCCCGGCGGCACGGAAAGGCCGTGATTGTACTGCCCGAAGGGCGTGCGCACGGAAGGCGGATTGAAGGGTTTCTTGTCGGTAGAACCAGCCATGATCGCGGAAACTCCGGAAGTTGCATCTTGTCACGCATGTTCCGGCAAAAAGACCGGAAAGTCATTGAAAAAATGCAGCTTTTCTGAGCTTGCGATGATCGATCTTCTCAGCCTGCAGGGCGCCGGATAGATCTCCTCACGGGAGCTATTCCGGATACCAGAGCTTCGCCTTTTCCGCACCGCGCTCGATGATCACGTGACCGTTGGCAAAGACGCGGTAGCCGTGGCTCCAGTCGCCGTCCGGCCATTTGATGCGCACATTGGCGCGTTCCGCAACGCCCAGACCAAAATGCACAAAGCCCATCTGACCGGAGGCGTGTCCCGCGCCCACCTGAATGTCTTTCACCACAGTGCGGTTGCCCGTCTTCACGCTGATCTTGGCACCCACCGCGCGGGCATTCGGCTTACCCGGCTGGCGCACTTCGACGGCCAGCCAGTTGCCCAGCTGTTTCGGTGCGTCAGCCGTGCCCTGGCCAACGTTCCGGAACAGGCTGACCGGGCCGGAGCGGTTCACGACCACCAGATCCATCAGCCCGTCGGCATTGAAGTCCGCAAGGCCAGCACCGCGGCCGCGCCGGTTCAGCGCGATCCCGGCCGTGTCGCCCGTCTCCACAAACCGGCCATCCCATTGGCCGAGCAGCAGATTGTCCGGATCATAGGCGGCAAAATCGGGCATGGCTTCCACGTTGCCCTTGGCGATGAACAGATCCCAGAGCCCGTCGTTGTTGACGTCCTGAAACTCCGAATGCCAGCCGGTGGAAGGTTTCAGGTCTTCCCCCGCATAGGGCCTGTGCGCGGTCACACCCAGATCGAAGGCTATGTCCTGATAGACCGGCACGGTCTCGTCCGATTCCGGATCGAGCTTCTGCAGTTTTGTGTCGCCCATGCTGGTGAGCGCATATTCAGGAAACCCGTCGACATCCAGGTCGATGGAGGCAATGCCCATGCCCCAGATCTTCAGGTGTTGCCAGCCGTCCGACTTGCGATAGGGGCGGGGCGGGCGGCCGGGTGGAACGGCCCAGAGCTGTTCTTCGCCGCCACGATAATATTGCCGGTCGTTGGAGATCCGAAGTGCCGGCTCGCCGGATCGGTTCCAGTCTGTAAACAGCATCGACAAGCTGCAATAGCCTGGCGTCAGGCGGGTGGCTTCCGGATAACGCACGCTGCCGTCTTCTGCCTTTTCCGGCCGGAACAGGAAGTTGTCGTGGCAGGTGCCCCATGGCGAGCCGGGGGCGGAGCGGTCGACATAATTGCCGAAGGCCAGCGTCGGATAATCGAGGCCGGGTTCATAGGTTGCCGAAAAGGCCGTGCTCCACTCGCGGCCGCCGTCAAAGCCGAGCGCCCGATTGGCAACCTCGAAGGTGCAGGTGCCCTTGCCTTCCAGGATCAGGTTTTCCCCCAGACGCAGGACGACAAGATCCATGAGACCATCGTTGTTGATGTCCAGAGGATATGCGCCAAGCACACCCGTCGCCTGTTTGTCGCTGAGGCCAGTGTCCAGTGCGGTGAACTTCAGCGGCCCCGCGACGCGGCTTTCATTGCGGTACAGTTGCGCCGGGTTCTTGCCGCCGGCAAAGAACAGATCTGGCTTGCGGTCGCCATCGCAATCGAAGATCGCGGTGCCGCCGCCGACAAAGAATTCCCACGCACCGTCATAACTGTGTTCGATGCCTGCAGCTGCGGCCTCTTCCACAAACGTTGGAACGGGTGCAACGGACGTCTGCCGGGTATCGTCTGCCAGAGCGGGCGCAGCAAAGGCCACACCCAGCAACGCGCCGGATACGGAAAGAGCATACCGGTTCATTCCGCGATCTCCAGACTGCGCAAGAAGGCGATGATTGTCTGCTGCTCGGTTTCCGTAAGATCGGCATAGGCCTTGCGGCTGTCGGTCGCCGCGCCGCCATGGGCGACAATGGCTTCTTCCAGCGTGGTGATATCCCCCCGGTGCCCATAGGGCGCCGTGCTGCCGATGCCCCACAGCTCGGATGTGATGAACACGTCCCGCGCAACGAAGCGTTGGGCGAGCAGTTCGTTGCCGAAGGTGTCGTTGGCTGCATCGGCAATCGTGTGGCGCTTCAGGTCGCCATAAAGGGGAACCAGCACGCGGCCCTTGTCGTCCCGCGGCAGGGCCTTGACCCAGTCCAGCGTGCCGAGATCAAGTTCAAGCGGTGTTGTCACGTCGCTCTGGCGCAGGGTTCCGGCGGTGTCGAACGGACCCGGATCCTGAAAGATCATGCTTTCGAGCGGCAGTTCTGGAATGTGACAGGCGCTGCAGCCGATCGCGCCGAAGAGCCCTTCGCCCTTTTCCGCAGCATCCTGCCAGACGTCTGGAAGGTCCTGTTTTCGGGTGGGCGCGGGAAGGGTCGCCTGAAAGGCAACCAGTGCCGAGATCTGGCCGGGTGTTATTTCGTTCATATGGCCGTCGCCGTCGAAATCGTCCGTGCCGGTCCACACGGCCCCGAACCGCTCGGCGGCCTGCATGCCGTGGTGATCGTTGCTGGCGTTTACGGTGAACTGGCGGAGTGAGGCAAAGACGCCCTTCTGGCTGAAGGGCCGGACGGTCAGGTCGTCGTCAATCCCGTCAAGGCGCGAAACGTCCAGAGTTCCGTCGGGAAACGCGGTCAGCTTGCCGAAGGAAACCCCTTTTGTTTCCAGGCTGACCGTCTCTTCACGGCCGCTTGCCCTTGCCCTTTCCAAAACGTCCGTCCGCTGGCGGCGCAGGTCCGTGGTCATTTCCCGGGCAAGAAGTTCGATCAGCCCGGCACCCTGAATCGCAACCGTGTTGCGCTCGTTGGAAAACTGCGGGTCGGTGGTGTCGAAGTCGGCGCTTTCAAACCCTTCGGAAACGAACACATTTGCGGTGAACGCGCCGGAGCCGCCGATGACCGGCTCATTGTGGCATGAGGAGCAGGCATTGGCGTCCATGCCCGCCAGGCGCTGAAAGGCCTGTGGCGACTTGCGACGCACCTTGGTCGGTACGATGGCCCGTGTCGCCTCCGGACGGCCCGCGCCATCCAGCGTGGTGAACTTGGCCTTGAACAGCTCCTTGCCGATCGGCTGCAGGACCGCGATCGCATCGTCTCCGGACTGTGCAAGAGCGTCGATGTCGACATCTTCCTTGATCGCGCGTTCGCTCCATGGCGCCGGATCGGCGTGCGTGGCGACGGGCAGGGCAAGACCCAGGTAAAGGCCGAGGGCAAAGGTGGAGACCGCCGGGCGGAACAGGCTGGTCATGCAGTCGCTTCCTTGCGGTCAAGCCGCGCGACACGGCGGGACGCCGCTGTCGCGTTGCCCAGAAAGTCCTTGTCGAGGCGCTCCATGGACTGGGCGATCAGGCCGCTGCGGATGAAATCCTCGTTCCACGGCATCACGTCCAGGGAGAAATTGTTCCGCAGGTCGGCGACCAGGGCTTCCTCCAGACCTTCCCACATGCCCTTTTCCATGAAGGAGAAGGCCCGCATGGCAGCACCCGTCAGCACGATGCGCTTGGGGTCGATCATCGCGATCACCCGGGCAAGGCCATAGCCAAGAACCTGGCCGGCCTCATGAAAGGCCTTGCAGGCGTCCTTGTCTCCGGAACCGGCGAGTTCAATCAGCCGGGCAAGGCCGCCAACGCCTGCCTTGATGGTGCTCGGATCCGTGTTTTCCGGCAGATGCGAGGCCGCCCGCACCAGCGCGTAATCGGACAGATAGGCCTCAAGACACCCTTTCTTGCCGCACCGGCAGAGCGCTCCGCCGGGCAGATGGTTGGCATGGCCGAATTCCGCGGCTGTGCCGCTTGCACCGGAAAACAGCCGGTTGTCGAGATAAAGCCCCATGCCGACACCGTAATCGAGCATGATGACGGCGAAGGTGCCGCTGTAGCGGTTCGGGTCCGACCAGTGCAGCGCTTCGGTGATCATGTTGGTGTCGTTGGAAATGTAGCAATCCGCCCCGAAAGCATCGTGCAACGGTCCGACGATCGGTATCTTGCGCCCGGCAAAGGCGGGGCTCCAGGCCACGACACCCGTTTCCGTTTCGACGACCCCCTGCGCCGCAACGCCGATCTCCCGAACCCGTGACGGAACGATCCCGGCGGCGTTGAGGAACTGCCGAATCGTGCCAATCAGCGTGTCGGGAAAGCTGGCGGCATCTTCCGTCGCACTGTCGAAATGGCTGCGCTCGCTGCGCACCACCTCACCGGCGAAATTCACCAGGGCAAGGTCGATGTTGTTGACCGAAAGACGCACGCCGATCGTGTAGACCGCGTCCGGATTAAGCTTCAGGAGGGTGCGGGGCCGCCCCCGCGCCAGAGGTGCTTTCGGCTCTTCGCTTTCCAGGCTCAGGATCAATTCCTGGTCCAGAAGATCGGAGGTGATGGCCGTCACCGTCGCCGGACTCAGCCGTGTCATCTGGCCGAGATCTATGCGCGCCATCGGGCCGTTCCGGCGCAGGGCCTGTAGAACAATACTTCTGTTTTGCCGCCGGATCTGATCCCGGTCCGCCTTGCGTGTCATGCTCGCTCAGCTCTTCCCAAGGTGTTTCCTCTGACCCGGGTTTCTCCCGGTTTTCCTGCTTCTCACGGGTGATTCACACCCTGCGGAACAGTGTTTTGCAAAACCATGTTGACAGGAGCAGCGCTTTCCTGCAACTTTTTTTCGGACACTAAAAAAAATAACAATAAGGCTGTCCTATCTGAAAGCGTCTCGAAAAGGCGCTTCGACACTGACGCATTTCAGGCGCATCCGTCCGACGTGGGATGTGCCAACTGGAGGAAACATCGCAATGCGTAAAATCACCACTCTGCTGGCAGGCGTCCTGCTGTCCGCAACCGCACTGAACCTTGCCCATGCAGAAGACATCGTTGTCGGCGTAAGCTGGTCCAACTTCCAGGAAGAACGCTGGAAGACTGACGAAGCCGCCATCAAGGGCGCGCTGGAGGCTGCCGGCGCGAAGTATATTTCCGCCGATGCCCAGAGCTCGTCCGCAAAACAGCTTTCCGACGTTGAGGCGCTGATCGCACAGGGTGCGAACGCCCTTATCATCCTGGCTCAGGATTCCCAGGCAATCGGCCCGGCTGTGCAGGCTGCCGCTGACGAAGGCATTCCGGTTGTCGGCTATGACCGTCTCATCGACGATCCGCGCGCCTTCTACCTGACCTTCGACAACGTCGAAGTTGGCCGCATGCAGGCCCGTGCCGTTCTGGAAGCTGCGCCCAAGGGCAACTACGTCATGATCAAGGGCTCGCCGACTGATCCGAATGCGGACTTCCTCCGCGGTGGTCAGCAGGAAGTCCTGCAGTCCGCAATCGACGCGGGTGACATCAAGATCGTTGGTGAAGCCTACACCGATGGCTGGCTGCCGGCGAACGCTCAGCGCAACATGGAACAGATCCTGACCGCAAACGACAACAAGGTCGATGCGGTTGTGGCCTCCAACGACGGCACGGCCGGCGGTGTTGTTGCCGCTCTGACCGCGCAGGGCATGGACGGCATTCCGGTGTCCGGTCAGGACGGCGACCATGCCGCTCTGAACCGTGTCGCAAAGGGCACCCAGACCGTTTCCGTTTGGAAAGACGCGCGTGAACTCGGTAAGGCAGCCGGTGAAATCGCCGTGTCTCTGGCCGGTGGCACCGAAATGTCCGGCGTTGATGGCGCAGCAGCCTGGACGTCTCCGTCCGGCACCGAGCTGACCGCCAAGTTCCTGGCACCGCTCCCCGTCACCAAGGACAACCTGACCGCTGTTGTGGACGCAGGCTGGATCTCCAAGGAAGATCTGTGCCAGGGCGTTGAAAGCGGCCCGGCTCCCTGTAACTAATAACACTACGCTTAATGTACGGCCCCGGTTATTCTTAACCGGGGCCGTAACAACAGGGACAGCTGCTGAAGAAGCCGCACCCCGGGATGGGCCACCCGATGCGTAAGCGTAATGGTCTCCAAGCAGGAGTAACCTCTATGTCTGACACCGCACTGTCAGGGCCCAAAAGCCCGACAGCACGAAACTTGTTTGCCGCATTGCAGCTCGACACCCGGCTTCTCGGCATGATCGGGGCGTTCATCGTTCTGTGCCTGGTGTTCAATGTGTTCACGGATGGCCGGTTTCTGACGCCGCGCAACATCTTCAACCTCACGATCCAGACCGTCTCCGTCGCCATCATGGCCACGGGCATGGTGTTCGTCATCGTCACCCGGCACATCGATCTGTCGGTCGGCTCCGTGCTGGCCACCGTTGCCGCTGTCATGGCGGTGGTGCAAACCGATATCCTGCCGCCGCTTCTGGGCCTCGGCAATCCGTTCATCTGGATCCTGGCCATTCTGGCCGGCGTGGTCATCGGTGTGCTGATCGGCGCGTTCCAGGGCTGGATGATCGGTTACCTCGGCATTCCCGCTTTCATCGTGACGCTCGGTGGCCTCCTGGTCTGGCGCAACGTTGCCTGGTTCATCACCTCCGGCCAGACCATCGGTCCGCTCGATGAAACCTTCACCATGATCGGTGGCATCGGCGGGACCATGGGCGAAACGGGCTCCTGGATTTTCGGTGTTCTGGCAGTTGCGGCAGCCCTCTGGCTGCAGATTTCCTCACGCCGCCGCAAGGCCGCGCACGGTTTCCCGGTCAAACCCGGCTGGGCGGAAGCCACCATGGCTGTCATCACGGCCGTCGCCATTCTCGGGTTCGTCTGGGTGCTGAACGCCTACGACATTCCGTCGGCGCGTCTTGAGCGCATCTTCGAGGCCCGCGGTGAAACCATGCCGGAAGGCCTGGTCATGGGCTACGGCATTCCCTATTCGGTGCTGCTTCTGATCGTGGTCACCGTAATCATGACCATCGTTGCCCGCCGCACCCGTCTCGGACGCTACATCTTCGCAACCGGCGGCAACCCGGATGCGGCCGAACTCTCCGGCATCAACACCCGGTTCCTGACGGTCAAGGTGTTTGCCATCATGGGCGGCCTCAGCGCGCTTGCCGCGGCTGTCGCGGCCGCACGCCTCGGCTTTTCGACCAACGACATCGGCACGCTGGACGAACTCAGGGTCATCGCCGCGGCGGTCATCGGCGGCACGGCGCTTGCCGGTGGTGTCGGCACGATCTACGGCGCTATCCTGGGCGCGCTGATCATGCAGTCGCTGCAGTCGGGCATGGCCATGGTCGGTGTTGACGCGCCGTTGCAGAACATCGTCGTCGGCACGGTGCTCGTGATCGCCGTCCTCGTCGACATCGTCTATCGCAAGCGCACGGGAGACTGAGACATGGACGCGCCTCTCGTAGAAATGAAAGACATGTGCATCTCCTTCGGTGGGGTGCAGGCCGTGGATCATGTCTCGGTCGATCTGTACCCGGGTGAAGTTGTGGGCCTGCTTGGCCACAATGGCGCCGGCAAGTCGACCTTGATCAAGATCCTCTCCGGCGCCTACAAGGCCGACAGTGGCGAAATCCGCATCAACGGCAAGGAAGTGCACATTCACTCGCCGCGCGACGCGCGGGCGCAGAACATCGAGACCATCTACCAGACGCTCGCTCTGGCGGACAATCTCGACGCGGCGTCCAACCTGTTCCTCGGCCGTGAATTGACCTCGCCGCTCGGCTTTGTCGACGACGATGCCATGGAAGCGGAAACCCGCAAGATCATGGGCCGGCTCAATCCGAACTTCAAAAAGTTCCACGCGCCGGTGAAAGCCCTGTCGGGCGGTCAGCGCCAGTCGGTGGCCATTGCCCGAGCGGTCTACTTCAATGCCAAAATCCTGATCATGGACGAACCGACCGCAGCCCTTGGCGTGCATGAAACGCAGATGGTTGCCGAACTCATCCAGGAACTGAAGAAACAGGGCCTCGGCATTTTCCTGATCAGCCACGACATTCACGACGTCTTCCAGCTTTGCGACCGAATCGCGGTCATGAAGAACGGTCAGCTTGTTGGCACCGCCCGCACGACCGACGTCACCGACGACGACGTGCTCGGCATGATCATTCTCGGGAAATGCCCGGAAGGGGCCATCCCGGGCCCAGGTGCCCTTGTGGACGATACCGTGGTCGGATAAACCGGCCGGGCCCGCGGGCTCTTGCCCGCGGGGCTTCCTCATGGTTTGAACAGATGGCCTGGCCCCTGTTCTGACGGTGTGGAACCTCATGCCGAAACCCGTTCAGGGGTCATCGGCATTCTTTTTGGTTCATTTTGAGGAACGCACCTCATGTATATCGGTCTGGATATCGGTACGAGTTCGGTCAAAGCCATTCTTCTGGGCGAGGACCAGTCCCTGATCGCATCGGCAACCGCGGATCTGACGGTCGAGCGGCCTCAGCCGGGGTGGTCGGAGCAGGATCCCGACAGTTGGTGGCGCGCTTGCGAAACCGTTCTTGATGCCTTGAAAGCGGAAGCGCCGAAAGCCATGGCGGCTGTGCGCGGCATTGGCCTGTCAGGCCATATGCACGGCGCCACGCTTCTGGATGCAGCCGGTACTCCGCTGCGCCCGTGCATCCTGTGGAACGACGGCAGATCGGGCAAGCAGTGCTCGGAGCTGGAAGCGGCTGAACCGAAATTCCTGACGCTCGGCGGCAACCGGGTCATGCCGGGGTTCACCGCACCCAAGCTGCAATGGGTGCGCGAGAACGAGCCGGATATCTTTGCCAGGACCAAGATGGTTCTGCTGCCCAAGGACTATGTCCGCTTCAAGCTGACCGGCGAATACGTCGGCGAAATGTCGGATGCCGCCGGAACGCTGTGGCTGGATGTCGCCAGGCGCGACTGGAGCGACGCGCTCCTGGCCGCCACCGGCCTGACCCGTCAGAACATGCCGCGCCTTGTCGAGGGGTCCGAAAGCTCGGGCACGCTCAAGGCAGAGCTCTGCGGCCGCTGGGGCTTCGATGCCGCGCCGGTGGTGGCAGGTGGCGGCGGGGACAATGCTGCTTCGGCCTGCGGTGTCGGCGCGGTCGATCCGGGGTCGGCCTTCGTCTCGCTCGGCACCTCCGGTGTGCTGTTCGTGACCAACGACCGTTTCTCGCCCAACGTGGACAGCGCAGTGCATGCCTTCTGCCATGCAGTTCCGGATACCTGGCACCAGATGGGGGTGATCCTGTCGGCCACTGACAGCCTGAACTGGCTGGCGAAGGTGCTGAAGCGCAGCCCGGGAGACCTCACGGGTCTTGTGAGCAAGGTCGAAGGGCCTTCGCCGGTGTCCTTCATGCCCTATCTTGGCGGCGAACGGACACCGCACAACGATGTCGACATCCGCGCCGGTTTCTTCGGCATTTCGCATGCAACTGACGATGCCGAACTCACTCACGCGGTGCTGGACGGTGTCGCCTTCGCGCTCAAGGACTGTCTGGAAGCTCTTAGCGTTGCCGGCACCAGGATCGAGCGTGTTCTGGCGGTTGGCGGCGGATCGCGTTCGACGGTCTGGCTGGAGATCATCGCCAGCCTGCTCAATGTGCCGGTCGACGTTCCGGTCGACGGCGATTTCGGCGGCTCGCTGGGGGCGGCACGCCTCGGCCAGGCCGCTGCGCTCGGCACCACGGAGGGGATCTTCTTAAAACCCGCTCTCAAGACCAGCATCGATCCCGTTCCGGCCCTCACACAAAGATATGCCGAAGGGTATGAGCGCTGGCGGAAGCTGTATCCGGCGCTCAAACAAGCCGGCTTTTAGGAAACACTTTCAAGGAGATGATAATATGAGCACTGGGTTCTTCGGCGATCTGCAGCCGATCCAATACGCCGGTCCTTCCAGCACCGAGCCGCTGAGCTACCGTCACTACAACAAGGACGAAGTCGTTCTCGGCAAGCGCATGGAAGACCACCTGCGTCTTGCCGTGTGTTACTGGCACAGCTTCTGCTGGCCGGGTTCCGACCCCTTCGGCGGCGAGACCTTCAACCGCTCCTGGATGGCTGCCGGTGGCGACCCGATGGAACAGGCGAAACTGAAGGCGGATGTCGCCTTCGAGATGTTTCAGATCCTGGGCATGCCGTTCTTCACCTTCCACGACCGCGACATTGCGCCGGAAGGCCGGACGCTTGCCGAAAGCAATGCCAACGTCAACGCGATTGCCGACATCTTCGAAAAGAAGATGGCCGACACCGGCATCAAGCTGCTGTGGGGCACGGCCAACATGTTCTCCAACCGCCGCTTCATGGCGGGAGCTGCCACCAACCCGGATCCGGACGTCTTTGCCTATGCTGCCGCACAGGTGAAGAACGCGATGGACGTCACCTATCGCCTCGGTGGTGAGAACTATGTGCTCTGGGGTGGCCGCGAAGGGTATGAGACCCTGCTCAACACCAATGTCAAACAGGAGCTGGACCAGTTTGGCCGCTTCCTCAACATGGTGGTCGAATACAAGCACAAGATCGGCTTCAAGGGCACGATCCTGATCGAGCCGAAACCGCAGGAACCGTCCAAGCACCAGTATGATTACGATGTCGCCACCGTCTACGGCTTCCTGAAGGCCTACGGGCTGGAAAACGACGTCAAGATGAACATCGAGCAGGGCCATGCCATCCTGGCCGGTCACTCGTTCGAGCACGAGCTGCACATGGCCCGTTCGCTCGGCATCTTCGGCTCGGTCGACATGAACCGCAACGACTACCAGTGCGGCTGGGACACCGACCACTTCGGCATGAACGTGCCGGAACTCGCGCTCGCCTATTACGAGATCCTGATGGCTGGCGGCTTCAACACTGGCGGCACCAACTTCGACGCCAAGCTGCGCCGTCAGTCACTCGATCCGGTCGACCTGATCCAGGCGCATGTCGGCTCCGCCGATGCGATTGCCCGCGGCCTGAAGGCAGCGGCCGCCATGATCGAGGATGGCCGTCTCAAAGGCTTCGTCGACGACCGCTATGCCGGCTGGCAGAAACCGGAAAACGCCGACATCCTCAAGGGCGGCTCTTCGCTCGAGGCTCTGGCCGAGCGCGTTCACAAGGCCGACCTGGAACCGCAGCCGAAATCCGGCAAGCAGGAATACCTGGAAAGCCTGGTCAACCTGTTCGTCTGAGGACAGCGTGCTGACAACAAGGGAAGTCACGGGCACCCGTGACCTCCCCCATTCGAAAGACTGGCCGCCTGACTTACTTGCTGGCTAAGTTGGGGATCGGCTGCCTTGGCTGCGCCTTTCCGGTGAGGGCTCTTGCCTCTTGCCCTTGTTGCGCTTGCAGCGCTCGGAGCAATGGCGCACGTCTTCCCAGTCCCGGGCCCATTTCCGGCGCCAAGTGAACGGGCGTCCGCAGGTGGCGCAGATCTTTTCCGGCAAATCCCTTTTCTTGCGCATTTTCATCACTGAGTTTCGAAAAGGTCCGCCTCGTCGGGATTGCCAAATGGCTTCCTGCAAAGCCGGGCTTTCTCCTGTCAGCACAGCCCAGACCGTTCCCGTCCTGCAAGGAAGTCTTGCTTGATACGCGCGAACAAGTGGATGGATTTGTGACTGAAGGCTTTGTCAGAACCGGTTGAACACCTGCGCCCCGTCCGGGTCGGCAAGGTTGTGCAGCCGGTGTGCTGCGTGGCGGGCGAAGCGGAGTGTTACCGACTTTCGCGTGGCTGCGGCCAGTTTGTGTTCCGGCGCTTCCCGCAGGATCTCCGCTCCATAGCCGTCGGAGACAATCAGCCCGGCTTCTTCGGGAAAGATCTCCAGTGGAACATCCGGATGGGTCGCGAAATAAAGACGGTCGCAATGAAGGCGGTAGTCCGGCCACTTGGTATCGGCCCGGAAATCGGCAATCGAGGATTTGACCTCGACAATCCAGAGCTCGTGTTTCGGCCCAAGCGCCAGAAGGTCGGCCCGACGGGCGGAGGCAAGGGTGACTTCCGGCAGGCAGGCGAAATCGAGTTGCCGCAAAAGACGCGCAGCGCCGCGCCAGACCTTCAGCGCGGTTTCCGACTGGCGTCCGTCCGAGAGCGGGTCATCCAGCTGAATCCGCCCCGCAAGTGGCTGATAATAGGGTTCCATACGAATTTTGTTCCACATTTGTTCGTTTTTTGCAAGTTTCGCTGCCAGCCTCATTGACCTTTCCTGCCAACATGCGCGATCTTTCCGCGCAATGGATACTCCGGACAAATCTTGTCACTCCGGGAGGGGGAGCGGTTGAACGGTTTCAAACGAAGTGCCTTTTTCGGCATTACATTGGCACTTGCCTGCGGGCCAGCGCTGGCAGGCAAGGGCGACCTGATGTTCAAGGTGCCGAAATCCGCGCCCCTGATGCAGGGCCGCGCACTTGATCTGCGGTTCGCAGATTTCGCACAAGGCATCTGGGTTCGCGAGTTGCAGGACTGCCCGGCACCGAGGATCGATCGAAGCCCGCCGGGCTCGACGCTTGCCATTTACCGCGGCCTTCTGGAAACCCCGGGCCGCATCTGCCAGGTCTATGGTGCCGAGAAGAGTGGCAAGATGACCCAGCGCGCAGCCATTAATTGCCTGCTGACGGACGGCGGAGAGGCGATCGAACTGGTCACGGTGCAGCCAAGAGGCGCGGAAGGTTTGATCGTTCAGGAAGGCGAAAAACCGCCCGTCCATTTCCGCTTCTGCGAAAAGATCGTCCCGATCCTGCAATCGTCGAACAGCAATTGATGCTCTTTTACTGCCTGGTTTGGAAACCGAGAGCCCTGAGTACGACACCCTCATCCTGAGGAGCCGCAAGCGGCGTCTCGAAGGATGGGCCGCTTGCTCCGATGTATGCCGCCCATCCTTCGAGACAGCGCTGGCGCGCTTCCTCAGGATGAGGAGCAGTGGGTCATACAAAAATGCGGGAACACCCGGTTCGGCCCTCTCACATCAAAATTGCCAAGGCCGGATCAGATCTCCGGTCCGCTCCACAGGTTCGACTTTGCGGCCTTCTTCGGCGTGCGGCTTTCCGAGATATGGGCCGTCAGCGGGTCGAGCGTGCACAGGGCGTCGTATTGGCTGAGAAACACTTGACCGCTCAGATGTTTCAGGAAATCGGTTCGCTTCAGCCGGTCCATCACCGGTCCCTTGACCTCGGACAGATGGAAGGAAACGCCGGAATCCGACAGGCGGTGGTTGATTTCCTCAAGGCTTTCCAGCGCGCTGGCGTCGATCTCGTTCACGGCCGGGCACATCAGCACAACGTGCTCGATGTCGGGCTTTTCGGCAACCAGCGCATAGATCCGGTCTTCCAGAAACCGCGAATTGGCGAAGAACAGGCTTTCGTCCACCCGCAGCGTCAGCACCCGGTCGCCCGTTACAACGGTGTGCCGGTCGACGTTCCGGAAATGCTCGGTTCCCGGAACGATGCCGACAATGGCCATGTGCGGGCGGCTGCTGCGGTAGAGATAGAGCGCGATCGAGAGGGCGACGCCGGTCACCACACCCGGCTCGACGCCAAAGAACAACGTGATGAGGATCGTCGCCGCCATCGCGGCAAAGTCACTTTTTGAATAGGCGAACGTCCGTTTGATCGCACCAAAGTCGACCAGAGACAGCACGGCGACGATGATGGTGGCGGCCAGTGTCGCCTGCGGCAGATGGGTCAGCAGGGGCGTCAGGAACAAGGTGGCAAGCGCAATACCGACGGCAGTAAAAGCGCCGGCGGCGGGCGTTGCTGCGCCGGCGTCGAAGTTGACAACCGAGCGCGCGAACCCGCCCGTCACCGGATATCCGCCGGAAATGGCGGAAGCGATGTTGGAGGCCCCGAGTCCGATCAGCTCCTGGTCGGGCTCAATCCGCTGACGCTTCTTGGCGGCCAGGGTCTGGGCGACCGAAACGGATTCCACAAAGCCGATGACCGAAATCAGCAGCGCCGGCGTGGCGAGGGCAAGCCACAACTCGCTGTCGAAACCGGGCAGATGCGGCACCGGCAGACCGGAAGGAATGTCACCGACAACGCGCACGCCCTTGTCGCCAAGCTGAAAGGCAGCGGAGACAATCGTGGTGACGGCAACAGCCGCCACCGGCCCGGCCTTGGTCAGGATATCGGCAATAAACGGTTTCAGTCCGAAGCCAAGCAGCAGCTTCTTCAGGCCCTTGCGGACCCAGAAGAGGAAGGCGGTGGCAGACACGCCGATTGCGAAGGTGATCCAGTTGATCTCGCCCAGATGTTGAAGAATCGAGCCCAGGATGTCGTAGAGCGTATGCCCGTTTGCCTTGACCCCCAGGATATGCTTGAGCTGGCTGGAGGCGATCAATAGCCCCGAGGCGGTGATGAAGCCGGAAATCACCGGGTGGCTCAGAAGGTTTGCCAGAAAACCGAGCCGGAAAAAGCCCATGGCGATAAGCATCAGGCCGGACAGGAACGCAAGAATGATCGCCGCGCCCAGATACTCCGGGGTGCCCTGTCTGGCCAGTTCGCCAACGGCGGAAGCCGTCATCAGCGAGACCACGGCGACAGGTCCGACCGCCAGCGCGCGGCTGGTACCGAACAGGGCATAGGCGACAAGCGGCAGGATCGATGCATAGAGCCCGACTTCCGGCGGTAGACCGGCCAGCAACGCGTAGGCAAGCGACTGCGGGATCAGCATGATCGTCACGATCACGGCGGCAACGAGGTCGTTTGTCGCCGTTTCCCTGTCATAGCTTTTGCCCCAGTCGAGAATGGGCAGGTAGCGCTTGAGGCGGATCATTTTTCTTGGCCTTTGTCGGGGCTGGTAAAAACGCGAGCCGGAAAGCCGGCTCGTGTTGCAGGTTGGTGTCTTGGGGCCCGTTTGCCGGGTTTGTTATGCTGCCGTTACTTTTTCCGGCTTGGCCAGCCATTCCTTGCCGCGCAACATCGCGCGCCAATAGATGGGAGGCAGGATACGCTCCTTCAGGAGCCATGCAGTGCGCGTTGGCTTGGTTCCATCCACCAGCCAACGCGGGAAGCTCGGCAGCAGCGTTCCGCCATAGCCGAACTCGGCCAGGACGATCTTTCCGCGCTCCACGGTGAGCGGACAGGAGCCGTAACCGTCATATTGTGCCGTCGCGCTGTGGCCCGCGATATCGGAGACGATGTTCTCCGCCACCACCGGTGCCTGTTTGCGCGCGGCCGCGGCCGTCTTGGCGTTCGGCGCGTTCATGACATCGCCAAGCGACCAGATGTTGTCGAAGGTCTTGTGACGCAGTGTGGTCTGGTCGACGTCGACCCAGCCGGCAGCATCCGCGAGGGGCGAGACGCGGATGAAGTCGGGTGCGGTCTGCGGCGGCGTGACATGCATCATGTCGAACGCGACTTCCACCTGGCGCGGATCCTTTTCCGGTTCCTTCACCTCGAACACAGCCTTTTTGGCAGGGCCGTCGACAGCAATCAGATTGTGGAAGAAGTTGAGGTCGGCGTCATAGCGCTTCACGTATTCCATCAGCGCAGGCACGTAGTCCTTCACGCCGAACAGCACACCGCCGGCATTCATGAACTGGATGTCGATCTTGTCGAGCGTGCCGGACCTCAGCCAGTGGTCGGCCGAAAGATACATGGCCTTCTGCGGCGCACCGGCGCATTTGATCGGCATCGGCGGCTGGGTGAATAGCGCCCGGCCTTCCTTCATGCCCTGCACCAGGTGCCAGGTGTAGGGTGCCATGTCGTAACGATAATTGGAGGTGACGCCGTTCTTGCCAAGCGTGTCGACAAGTCCTTCAACCTTGTGCCAGTCGAGCTTCAACCCGGGGCACACCACCAGACGCCCGTATTTGACCACCCGGCAGCCGTCCAGGACGACGGCATTGTCCTTCGGTTCGAAGGCGGCGACTGCCGACTTGATCCAGTGAACGCCCTTGGGAATGAGCGACCCCATGGTCTTGGCAGTGTCTGCCGCATCGAAGATGCCGCCGCCGACCATGGTCCAGCCTGGCTGGTAGTAGTGGACGTCCGCCGGATCGATGATGGCGATCTCCAGGTCGGATTTGCGGGAAAGCAGGCTGGAGGCCACGGAAATGCCGGCCGCGCCGCCTCCCACGATCACGATATCGAAGCGCGCATCCTCGGCTGTTTCTGTCGGCGTACGTCCACCATTGGCGATACGCCGCACGACGCCCGCCATGTCGTAGCCAGCGGCCTTGGTCTTGGACAGGATATCGGACAGCGGCAGCTTTTCTGCCTGGGACAATGACCAGAGCGTTGCCGAACGTGTGCCGGTCCGGCAATAGGCCAGGATCGGTTTCGGCAGGCTTTCCATCAACCTGCCGAACTCCTCTGCGTCCTCATCACCGACCTTGCCGGCGACGATGGGCAGATAGCGTGCTTCAAGGCCGAGCTTCTGGGCGGCAGCCTCGATTTCCTCGAACGAGGGCTGGTCGGCGCCTTCCCCATCGGGACGGTTGCAGATTACCGAGCGAAAGCCCTGCTGTGCAAAGTCGGCCATGTCCTCGGGTTTAACCTGGGGAGCCACCGATATCTGGGAATTGATTGCTTTCATGGGTCCTGTCCGCCTCCTCCCGGCGATAAAGTCGAGACCGTGTTCCGCAGCCGCCCGCCCCGTGTATGCACAGGGGGCCTGGCCGACTGCTCCGGTTCTGTTAGAGGGCCCGCAGGAAGGCCCTGTTGATGACCCCGCTCAGAGGCCGTTAACCGGCACCTTGAGGAAGGTCTTGCCGCTTTCGTCTGCGGGCGGCAGTTTGCCGGCGCGCATGTTCACCTGCAGCGAGGGAATGATCAGCTTCGGCATGTCGAGCTGGGCATCGCGTTCCGTCCGGAACTTGACGAACTCTTCCTTGGTCTTGCCGCCGCCAACGTGGATGTTGTGCTCCTTTTCAGCGCCCACGGTGGTTTCCCACTGGATGTCGCGGCCATTCGGGCCATAGTCGTGGCACATGAACAGGCGCATGTCGTCCGGCAGCGCCAGCACCTTCTGGATGCTGTCGTAAAGCGTTGCCGCGTCGCCGCCCGGGAAATCGGCACGGGCCGACCCGCCGTCGGGCATGAACAGCGTGTCGCCGACAAAGGCAGCGTCGCCCATCACATGCACCATGCAGGCCGGTGTGTGGCCGGGCGTATACATGGCAAAGGCTGTCATTTCGCCAACCTGATAGACGTCGCCATCCTGAAACAGACGGTCGAATTGGCTGCCGTCGCGCTGGAACTCCGTGCCTTCGTTGAACACCTTGCCAAAGGTTTCCTGAACCACGGTGATCTTGTCGCCGATGCCCAGCTTGCCACCCAGCTTCTGCTGGATGTAGGGCGCGGCCGACAGGTGATCGGCGTGGACATGGGTCTCGATCAGCCATTCCAGCTTGAGATCCTTCTCGCGGATATAGGCGATGATCTGATCCGCATGGTCGTAGGTGATGCGGCCGGCGGCATAGTCTATATCCATCACACTGTCGACAACGGCGCAGGCGTTGGAGGCCGGGTCCTTGACCACGTAGCTGATGGTGTTGGTGGCCGGGTCGAAGAAGGGGGTAACTTCGGGTTTGATCCCCATGTCGACCGGATAGTTTGAATTGCTCATATCAGTCTCCCGTTTGTTTTGCCGGCAGAGCCGGGTCAGGCCTTTGCGGGTTGCTGGCGATGGCCTAAGGCGATCATCCATCTTGCGGTCAAAATGCCCGCGACGATAGCACCGGCGGTCAGCACCGGCTCCATACCAAGTCCGAGAACCGGCACCAGGCCGCCCGGGCAGAAGCCGCTGAGGCCCCAGCCGATACCGAAAACAGCCGACCCGCCGATCAGCTTGGCGTCGAGATCGGTGGTCGTGGGCAGGGTGAAGCCCTGCGCCAGCAATGGCGCGTTCATCCGGAAGACCAGACGATAGCCGATGGCCGTGACAAGAAGCGCACCGCCCATAACGAAGGCAAGGCTCGGGTCCCAGGTGCCGGCCACATCGAAGAAGTTCAGCACCTTGGCTGGGTCACCCATGCCGGAAATCAGGATGCCGCAGCCGAAGAGGAGGCCAATGGCAAAAGCGGAAAGCAGTTTCATGCCGTTATCCTCCAAAGACGTGGCGTGTCAGGTAGACGGTCACGCCTGCGGTCGCCATGAAAGTGATCGTGGCCACGATCGACCGTGCCGACAGGCGTGAGATGCCGCAGACACCGTGGCCGCTTGTGCAGCCGGAGCCATAGGTCGTGCCGATGCCGGTCAGGAAGCCGCCGATCACCAGCAGCAGCGGTGATGACGGTACGGTGATTTCCGGCAACTGGCCGGTTACACCGAGCATGATCAGCGGGCTGGCAACCATGCCGGCCAGGAAAGCGGCGCGCCACGCCCAGTCCTGATTGAACTGAGTCGTCAGAAATCCGCTTGCAATGCCGTTGATGCCGGCAATGCGTCCGAGCACAGCCATCAGGGCAACCGTGGCAACGCCGATCAGCGTTCCACCCAGGAAACTCATAAGGGGTGTAAAGTCAGTCATGATGGACCTTTGATTACGATATATTCAAATATATGAATATAAGAAAAAAGTATCAAGGGGTGAATTTATCATGACAGCGTCGGATGGACGAAGATACCCCCTGGTCGCTAGCCATCACGCCATCTTCCAACAGTCGGTATATTTCGGACACTCGCATGACAGGCACAGACGCGCGGTGCATTCGTATGATCCTAAAAGCCTTTGGGGGACTTGATGAAATCGCCTAAGGGTCTGCCGTCCGCAACCTCCATCCTGTTACGGTCGCCTGGGGCGGTCTTATGGGCTTTCGCCGGCAGCCAGACCGCTTTTCCCGCTGAAGAAACGGCCAGGATTGCGCTGAAGCTTTTTTGGTCAAAAAGACGTCGAAAGCAGCATCGAAACCCCGGAAAAGAATGGCGGCACTGGCCAGCGGACTTGGCGATGGCGCCAGCCAGGGGATGCTCTGCCTGATCGATGGGCCGCGCGAAGTGCTTGACCTGGAACTGCGTCTCTTCCGCGAAAAGGCCGACTGCGACAAGACGGTTACCGAGCCGGAGGATTGGCCCCTGACTTGTCAGTCCTTGTGACGTCGGACGGGGGTAAGGGCACGGGTCCAAAATCGAAGCCGAGCACCACTTCGGTGCCGTCAGCCCGCGTTCGCGTAACCGAGCCGGGCAGCAGATGGGCGGGGTTGTCGGTCGGAGCGGGGGTCTCGATATCCGTTTTCGGTCCGGAAAATTCGCCCATCGGGCGCAGAATGTCCTCATGCACCACACTGCCAAGGTAAAGCGGATGCAGGTGCCCCGCTTCCAGGATGGCGTAGCGGCTCGGCCAGAGCCGCAGCACCCAGCGGCCGCTCTTCTCGGCGTCCGCCGACTGGTCCTTGCGGATGAGCACGAGCTCCGGTTGCCGCCCGTTCTGGCTGCGCGGCAGGATGGGCAGCGAATCCGGAGGTGTCTTGCCTTCCACGAAACCGCTTGCGGTCGAGAGTGACCATTTCGGTGGTGTCTGCCAGCCGTCGGCTTCCGACGCCTTGGCAAAACGATCCAGGGACCCGGCGTATTGGATCACCAGAGGTTCTTCCGTATCGCCGTTCAGTTCGATGCGCTTGGCAGGCAGGGCCCGCCAGTTAGTCGCCAGCCACCCTGTCGAGGTCAGCACTTCCTTGTTGGACCGCGGCTGATAGATTTGCAGCGCCTTGTCGTAGGTGCCCGAAAGGTGCCAGGCACCGAAGATGCCGAGCGTTGCCACCACGATGACGGCAAGCGTCGTCCGGCCGATCTTTTCGTTGTGGATCGGGCCGAATACGAAGGCGAAGGCCGAGACCATGCCGATGCCGAACAACAGCCCGGCCAACACATCGGACATCCAGTGGGCGCCGAGGTAGACACGCGAAAAGCCGATGGTGATGACCAGTGTCGCTGTAACGGTGAAAATGCTGGCCTTGGCCCAGCGGCTGAGATCATGCGCGATCAGTACGGCGCAGATACCGTAGAGCACCGCATTCAGCGTCGCATGGCCGCTTGGAAAGCTGTAGGCGTCGGCTCCCGCATATAGCTCGATCGGCCGTGACCGGTGCAGCATCAGCTTGAACAGGGGCACGAACAGGGCTGTGCCGGCCATGGCGATGACGAAGCCTGTGCCACGCCGCCAGGCCTTCCTCAGGAACAGATAGGCGGCGACAGCAAGGGAGACAGCGGTCACGACAATGCCGTCGCCGAGCGAGGTCACGAACACCATGATCCTGTCACCCACCGGGGTTCGCAGGCTGTCGAACAGGTTCAGGATGGCAAGGTCGGCCCGCACCATCGGTTCGCCGGGGGCGATTTCACCGACGATCCAGAAGAAGGCAGGCAGCGAAATCAGCAGGATGAGCGCCGAGGCCAGCATGCCCGCCGAGCGCGGATGCGCAGGATCGAAAGTAAGTGCGATCCATTTCGAGACGCGGTCCTGACGCCTTGCGAAGCGTTTGATGATGGCCACGTGGGTGTTGGGAAACAGCGGCAAGACGATCAGGATCAACCAGCGGCCGAGCATCACTGCCAGGAAGACGATTACCAGAAGCGCCCCGAGCACCAGCGCCAACCGTCCGCTGATCTGGCCGATGGCGTCAAGCGCCGAACCAGCGATGATGCCGGGGGCGATATGGGCAACCGTCCAGGCAAAAGCTGAGGTGACGTTGACCACCGAAAACCGGGTGAAATTCATGCCGGCCATGCCGGCAATACCTGGAACCACCGATTTCACGCCGGGCACGAAACGTCCGATAAAGACGCTCTTGCCGCCGTGCTTCTTGAAGAAATTCTCGCCGCTTTCCACGATGTCCGCGTATTTGTTCAGCGGCCACATCGTCTTGATCTTGTCCTTGAAGGTGTACCCGATCCAGTAGGAAATCGCGTCGCCCGCAGTGGCGCCAAGGGTCGTCCAGATGAACAGCGGAACGGGATCCAGCTTGCCAAGCCCGACCAGCGTGCCGGCGCCCACCAGCACCACTGTCGTGGGCACGAACAGGCCGATCAGGAACAGCGCTTCGCCCATGGCGGCCAGAAAACAGATCAGACCTGCCAGGGATGGATTGTCCGCGATGAAGGTCAGAACGGGATCAAGGAATTCGGTCACGGGGTCGGTCGTACGGATCGAGAAAAATCAAAAACAGTCAAGTAATAGGCCCCTTCGAAGACCCGAAGGAAACTTTCATCGCTTCATATAGGCGCGCTGCCTTCCATCCGATAGCGAAAAATTGAAATCCGTGGCCATTCCGCAAGAATGAAGCAAGAGATGGTTTTTTTGGCGCCACTGTTTCAAGATGCAGCCAACGCGTTTTTTCTTTCGAGGTCTTCATGTTCGAATCCGCCCGCCTGCCGCAAAACATGGACAAGAAAACCTTCAAGAAACTGGAGCCGCAGTTGCGCGAGGCGCTGCTGGCAGCTCAGTTGCCTGTTGTCGAGAAACAGCCGTTTTCAACGATGATCCTGGTCGACGGCCTTGATGGTGCGGGAAAGGGCGAGGCGGTTGCCAGGCTGTATGGCTGGATGGACGCGCGCCATCTGGTCTGCAACGCCTACGGCGAAATGATGGATGAAGCCCGCTTGCGCCCGCCGCTGTGGCGCTACTGGCGTGATCTGCCGCCGAAGGGCGAGACCGCAATCGTGTTCGGAAGCTGGTATCAGACCGTTCTGCGGGACTGGATCTACAAGAAGATTGACGAAGACGCCTTCGACAAGGCGCTGACCCGCATCCGCCGCTTTGAGGAAATGCTGGCGAACGAGGATGTGCTGATCCTCAAGTTCTGGTTCTACCTGCCAAAGAAGGAACAGGAAGAGCGGCTGAAGCGCATCGAGAAAAAAAACGTCGCCCGTCATGTGCTGGCCGACTGGGCAGCCTTGAAGCACCACAAGAAGGCAAGTGAGGCCGGAGAGAAGATCATTCTGGAAACCAGCAAGGGCTATGCGCCCTGGTTCGTCATTCCCTCGCAGGACCCGGAATACCGCGATGCGGCTTTGGCGCAGACGGTTGCCAATTCCATGAAGCTGAAGCTGGAGGACGGCGAGCCGCATTCGATTGCCGCACCACCGGTTGTCGGCGGACTGAAGCGGGAAACGGCGGTCGATACAATCGACCTGACGGAAAAGCTGGACAAGGGCGAATACGAAGAGCTGCGCGACAAGTACCAGAAAAAGCTGTCCGATCTGTCGGACATGAAGTCCCTGTCCAAGACCGGGGTCGTGCTTGTGTTTCAGGGCAATGACGCCGCCGGCAAGGGCGGCGCGATCCGCAGGGTGATCCGCCCGCTCGATCCGCGCATCTACAAGGTTCACCCGATTTCCGCCCCCAGCGACGAGGAAAAGGCCCGCCCCTATCTTTGGCGCTTCTGGCGTCGGGTGCCGGCAAAGGGCCATTTCGCCATTTTCGACCGGTCCTGGTACGAACGTGTGCTGGTGGAACGGGTGGAGGGCTACGCCGGTCATGACGACTGGCTGCGCGCCTACAATGAGATCAACGAGTTCGAGCAGGAACTGACAGATTTCGGCTACATCGTCTGCAAATTCTGGCTGGCGATTTCCGAGGAAGAACAACTGCGAAGGTTCAAGGCGCGCGAGGACACCGCCTACAAGCAACACAAGATCACAGACGACGACTGGCGCAACCGCCTGAAATGGGATCAATACGCCATCGCCGCCGGCGACATGATCGACCGCACCTCAACCTACTACGCCCCCTGGACGCTGGTTTCCTCCGAAGACAAGCGCCACGCCCGGATCAAGGTCCTGAAGACGATCTGCGACCGGCTGGAGGAGAAGCTTTAGGAAGAATAAGACCTCAAAACGCCCCTCATCCTGAGGAGGACCGATCAGGTCCGTCTCGAAGGATGGGCCGCTTGGACCGGGTTATGTCGCCCATCCTTCGAGACAGCGCTGCGCGCTTCCTCAGGATGAGGAACGTTTTGCTGAAGGGGCTGGTGAAAATGCCGCGCAGCAAGGATTGCCAAGCATTTGAATCCGTGAGGTGGACGGCCGATCAGGCTCTAAATACCGACACTTTCCAGGACGCGTTCCACCGCTCTCAGAGGGCCGTCGCCAGATAATCCATTGCCGCCTGCACACCGCCGCGCCCGTGCGGAATGCCGAGTTTCTGGAAGCCAAGCTCGATGGCTGACAGTGTGCCCAGCAGCATGACGGCGTTCACATGACCCATGTGGGCAATGCGGATGCCCTTGCCGGCGAGATCGCCGATGGTCCCGCCGATGGTGACACCGCAGACTTCCTTGGTGAAGGTTCTGAGAGCTGCCGCATCGCCTTCATTGAACCGCACCACGGTGACGGAGTTCGAGCGGGCATGGGCGTCGGTGATGTTGAAGTCGACTGCACCTTTTTGCGCCCAGACAGCAACTGCCCGCCGGGTTGCCTCGCCCAGAAGGGCGTGCCTGTGCCAGGTTTTCTCCAGCCCTTCCGCGAAGATCAGATCGAGCGCCTTGTGAAAGGCGAACAGCAGATGCTCTGGCGGGGTTCCGCAGTATTTCTGGTAGTGTTCCGTCCCCTGCCGGAACGTCCAGTCGGTGTAGTTTGTGCGCAGCTCCGCCGTCTCATGCGCCTTGTCGGCTTTCGGGCCGGCTGCGACAAAGGAGAGGCCGGGCGGGCACATCAGGCCTTTCTGCGAACCCGTCAGCGCCACATCGACACCCCAGGCATCCATCTCGAACGGCATGCAGCCGAGCGACGCGATGGTATCGACCATGAAAAGTGCTGGATGTCCGGCAGCATCGATGGCCTTGCGCAGCGCTGCAACATCGTTCCAGACGCCGGATGCCGTATCGACCTGAACCACCAGAATGGCCTTGATCTCGTAAGACCCATCCTGTTTCAGGCGCTCTTCCAGTCGGGTTGGGTCAACGCCCCTGTCCCAGCCACCTGGCAGAACCTCGATCTCAAGATCCAGCACATTGGCCGCTTCGCCCCAACCAACGGCAAAGCGCCCGGATTCCAGCACAAGAACCCTGTCGCCGCGCTTCAGCGTGTTGCACAGGGCGGCATCCCAGGCACCATGGCCGTTGGCGGCGTAAATGTAGGTCTTGCCTTCTGTCCGGAAGAGGCGCTGCAGGCCGTGCAGGCAGAACCGCGTGGTTTCCAGAAGCGGACCTTCGTAGATGTCGACCGCAGGCCGGTGCATGGCCCGCAGGACTTCCTCCGGCACATTGGTCGGTCCTGGAATCATCAGAAATTCTTTGCCATTGCGAAGCGTCATGGCCGGGTCCTCGTGTGAAGGCAGATCCTGAGCGGAGGAGATTGGGCAGCCGGAGCCACCGGAGGGATTGTCGTTTGTGAAAATTGCCCGCCTGCACGCATCCGTCAAGACACCAGTTCCGTGGCCGGCTGCGTGACGGCCTCTGGAACACTCGATCGTGCGTTTGCGAAATGGTGTGGGAAAGAGAGCCAGTCTTCGGAAACAGCTTTCGCCCGGAAGCGGTGCGGGCGATAAGAGTTGGCAAACAGCCATTAACGATGATCTACTTGATGGAGCCCCACCGCTCCTGGGATCAGGTGTCTTTTGGCTGAAAAGAAAATGTCTTGTTTCCGCTAAGTAAATTCTACAAGTTAGAGACCGCACGGTCTCGTCGTTTAGGCGTTGTTTAAGCATGATCCTGGTTGAAGAAGGACAAAGCCCGCTTATCGTCTGCTTGCCCCATTCGGGCACGGATATTCCGAATGCGGTCGAAAAAAGACTGAACGCCACGGGCAGGCTTCAGGCCGATCTCGCATGGCGTCTGGAACGTGTGTTCGACTTTCACGGTGAGTTGAACGCAACGGTGCTTCGCTCCTCCATCTCCCGTTATGTCATTGACCTGGATCGCGATCCGAAAACCCCTGTCAGCGCGGCGCATGATCCCGCGCGGGCCCTGTGTCCCGCGACCACGCTGGACGGCAAGCGCATCTATCAGGAGGGGGAGGAACCCGGTCCGACCGAAATCGAACAGCGCTCATTGCTTTTCTACGCGCCGTTCCACAAGGCCCTGCGGCACCAGATCGACCGTCTCCTGCGCAGTCATGGCAAGGTGATCGTGCTGGATTGCCAGTCCATGCGGTCGCATATAAAGGGCGTGACCGACAACGGCCTGCCGATAGTCAGCATTGGAACGGCGGGTGGAACATCCTGTGATCCGGACCTGCGAAATGTGCTGGTCGGCTCGTTCAAGGGGCTGGAAGGCTTCACGGTCAGCGTTGATGAACAGATCAGGGGAGGCTTCATCACCCAGACCTTTGGCCGGCCCGAACGTGGCCTGCATGCCATGACCCTGCTGCTGGCACAGCGCTCTTACCTGCGCCATGAATCGCCGCCGTTCGAACCGGACAAGGCACGGATGGCACGACTGAAGGTGGTTCTGCAGGACGCGTTGACCCGGCTGGTGGACTGGACGTCCGTCAGCGATGGGTCAATCGGCTCCCAAAACCAAAACCAAAACCAGAACCAACCTTTGCCGGTGGATGCGCCTGCTCAGGACGTGGCGGAAGCTGAAGATCCGCACGGCATCAGTGCTTCGGATGAACCGGTCACGGCTGCGCCGGCTGCCGAAAGCGCATCAGAAACTCCCGAAGACCTTGCGCAAATCAGTGCGGATGGCGCGCCAGAAAAGGCGGCAGCCATTCCTGTTGATCCGAAGAGCCTGCCCAAGGTGTCCAGCGCTCAGACGAGCAAGGTCGAGGATGGCCCCGTCACGCCTTTGCTGGTTGCCGAATAGACCTCAGACAGTCAGACCACGTTCTTTTCGATGATCGGCGTTCCGGCGGCGAGACGGTCGAATGCCAGCGGCGAAAGATCCAGCGTCTGATAGCTTCCGGTCGCGACCAGTTCCGCAAGTCCGCGTCCGACTGCTGGCGACTGCTGCAGACCATGACCTGAAAACCCGAGTGCCAGATAGAAACCGTCTAGCCCCGGTACGGCGCCGACGAAGGCGTTGTGGTCGAAGAGGTTCATGTCGTAGCATCCCGCCCAGGAAGCCCCTGGACGGATGGACTCGAAAGCGGGAACGCGCGTTGCCAGTGTCGGCCAGATATGCTCTTCGAAAAGCTCGTAATCGACGTCGAAATCGTGGCAGTCCGGATCGCGGTCCTCAGGTGGCGCCGACCCGCAGATGTAGCCGGTGCCTTCCGGGCGTGCATAAGTGCCGTTCGGGTCGATCAGCAGCGGAAAACGCTCCAGCTTGTCCTTGCATTCAAAGGTAAAGACGCAGCGCTTTTTTGAGACAATCGGCACATCCAGCCCGGCCTGACGGCAAAGCTCGGCCCCGCCGGACGCACCCGCGCAGTTGACGACGACAGGTGTAGATAGCGTCTCGCCGGACGAAAGTGTCACCGTCCAGCCGCCAGAACCGTCTTTTTCGACTGAGGCCTTGGCAGCGAGATAATCGACCCCGAGCGATCGGGCTTTCTTGCGGAAAGCCTGCATCAGGCCATAACCGTCGAACCAGCCTTCACCGGTCAGGCCATGACAGCCTGCGGCCAGGTCGGATACTTCCAGCCAAGGGAATTTTGCCTTCAGACCGTCCGGGTCAAGAAAGGCGATGTCCGCGCCGAGCTCCTGCTGCAGGCGGTGGTTTTCCTCAAGGATGCCGAGCTTGTCCGGCGTTGCCAGAAACAGATAGCCGCCTTCGTGAAGGTCGATCGCGGGCCTGTCGCCGTTCACATTGAGCGCGGCGCCGATCTCCCGCAGGAAGCGGATTCCGTACAGCGAGATCTCGATGTTGATGGCGCTGGAAAATTGCTGCCGGATGGACGCGGCCGACCGTGCGGAGGCGCAGGTCTCATAGGCGGGGTCCGCCTCGATAACGACAATGCGTCCGGTAAAATCCTCGCGCATGGAAAGGTGGCAGGCAACGGACGAGCCCATGACGGCTCCGCCCACGATGACGACATCCGCAGTCTGGTCCGCCATGGAGCCTCCTTGAGCGCTGTCAGGCAAAACAATGGGCCTGCTGACGCAAACCCTTTTCAAGAGAACCGAACGAGAGACGGGCGGCCGGGCCGCCCGCATCAAATGTCATGCTGTCAGGGTCTTAAAAGAACGCCTGCAGGCCGGTCTGCGCACGGCCGAGGATCAGCGCATGAATGTCATGCGTGCCTTCGTAGGTGTTGACCGTTTCCAGGTTCTGGGCGTGGCGCATGATGTGGTATTCTTCCTGGATGCCGTTGCCGCCATGCATGTCGCGTGACTGGCGGGCGATATCCAGGGCCTTGCCGCAGTTGTTGCGCTTGATCAGCGAGATCATTTCCGGCGCCACCTTGCCGGCATCGAACAACTGACCCACACGCAGCGCTGCCTGAAGGCCGAGCGTGATTTCGGTCTGCATGTCCGCCAGCTTCTTCTGGAAGAGCTGGGTCTGTGCCAGCGGGCGGCCGAACTGTTCACGGTCGAGGCCGTACTGACGGGCACGGGTCCAGCAGTCTTCAGCAGCGCCCATCGCGCCCCAGGCAATGCCGTAGCGGGCACGGTTGAGGCAGCCGAACGGACCTTTCAGGCCGGAGACATTCGGCAGGAGGGCATCTTCCCCCACCTCAACGCCGTCCATGACGATTTCGCCGGTGATGGACGCACGCAGGGAAAGCTTGCCGCCGACCTTCGGTGCGGTGAGGCCCTTCATGCCTTTCTCCAGCACGAAGCCGCGAATGGCACCATCATGGGCTTCAGACTTCGCCCAGACGACGAAGACATCGGCGATCGGGGAATTGGAGATCCACATTTTCGAACCGGTCAGCTTGTAGCCGCCGTCGATTTTTTCCGCGCGGGTGCGCATGCCGGCGGGGTCCGAACCGGCGTCCGGCTCCGTCAGGCCGAAACATCCGACATATTCGCCGGTTGCCAGTTTCGGCAGATATTTCTTGCGCTGTTCTTCCGAGCCATAGGCGTAGATCGGATACATGACCAGGGAGGACTGAACGCTCATCATGGAGCGGTAGCCGCTGTCGACACGCTCGATCTCGCGGGCAACCACACCGTAGGCAACATAGGACGCACCAGCGCAGCCGTAGTCTTCCGGAAGGGTGACGCCGAGCAGGCCGAGTTCGCCCATTTCGTTGAAGATGCTGCGGTCGGTCTTTTCTTCCCGGTAGGCTTCGATGACACGCGGCAGAAGCTTGTCCTGAGCATAGGCGCGGGCGGTGTCCTGGATGAGCTGTTCGTCTTCGTTCAGCTGTTCACGCAGGTGAAACGGATCCTGCCAGTCGAAGGAGCCGCCGCCTGCCGGTGCGGACTTAACGTTTGCGGGTGCGTTCATGATCATGTCTCCCAAGCCGTGGTCCGGCCAATGATGGATAGCCGTTCGACGGCCAAGGTCATTCTGTTTTCTCTAGTCTTGCCTCAAATCCGTTTGCGTAAAAGCGAAACCTCGTCCATCATTCATGACGAAATGGAATGAAGTTAGGGAATATGCCATGCGCCGCGCCTTCGTCCCGCCGGCGGACACGCTGATCGCGTTCGAATGTGCGGCCCGGCATTTGAGCTTCACCCGCGCCGCGGAGGAATTGCATCTGACACAAGGCGCGGTGTCCAAGCAGGTGCGGCAACTGGAAGACAGGCTGGGCGTCGAACTGTTCAGGAGGGTGCGCCAGCGCATAGTCCTGACCGACGCGGGCCGGATCTATCTGCACGACATCCGGGGTGCGCTGGAACAGATGACGGCAGCCACGCGGCAGGTGATGTCCTATGCCGGCAGCGCGGACGTTCTGAACCTTGCGGTGCTGCCCACCTTCGGCACCCGCTGGCTGGCGCCGCGGATCGCCGATTTCGGAAGGCGGTATCCGGACGCGGGCCTGAACCTGAGCGTTCGTCTGCAGCCCTTCGATTTCGACGAGGAACCTTTTGACGGCGCCATCCATCATGGCGATCCGGTCTGGGCGGGGGCGATCGCCGAGCATCTGTTCGATGAGGAAGTTGTCCCGGTTGCCTCACGCGTCTTCCGCGACCGGCACGAGATCCGCACACCTGCCGACCTGGTGCGCGTGCCGCGGCTGCAACTGGCAACTCGTCCGCTCGCCTGGCGGCAATGGTTCGACCTTGCCGGTGTTGAAACGGACGCAGCGTTTCAGGGCGCGCGGTTCGAGCAATTCGTCATGATCTCGGAAGCTGCGATCCATCACGCCGGGGCCGCGCTGATCCCGCGTTTCTTCGTCGAGGCGGAACTGGCCTCCGGGCGGCTGGTGCGGTTGTTCGACCTCTCCCTGTCGCAGCAGACGGCCTATTATTTCGTCTATCCGGAAGGCCGGACCATGCGGCCGGTTGTGTCGGCCTTTCGCAAATGGCTCATGGAGGAAGCGCGCAGCGCGCGCACAAGCCGCGAAACGATGTTGCCCGGCTGAAACGGGGCCAGGGCCGCGTTGGCTGTGCGCGCTTTTCGGCGGATCTGATTGTTCTGCTATCTGGAAAAATTGAAACACGCTCGCGCATGGGCCATCTTTCAGTGGAACGTTTGCACACGGTCGGCGTTTTTCAGAAGGCACACAACCCCGGCAGGCCTGCCACACATTCTAACTTTCAAAAACCGGTCCAGGGTTATGATCTGCTTTGGCGGCTGAATGGGGTGTCGGCCGCGCTGGTGGCCCGCAAAGGCGGGGACAAGGAGATTTCATTGGAAAAGCACCATCTGCGCCTGATCCTCAATGGCAAGTCAGCCGATCGGGAGGATGTCCGCGACGCTGTGGAAGCCGTGCGGGCCATGGGCCACAAGGTCTCTGTCCGGGTGACCTACGAGGCCGGCGACGTGGAAAGACTGGTTCACGATGCCCTGCGCGATCACGAGAACGACAAGATTGATACGCTTGTCAGCGGTGGTGGCGACGGCACCTTGAACGAGGTTCTGGACGCTGCCCTGCACGACTTGAAGGACGGAGAAAAGCCGCCGTTTTCCTTTGCCGTTCTACCCCTTGGCACGGCAAACGACTTTGCCCATCACATCGGGCTCGACCCGGCGGACGTCATCTCCTGCCTGAGGTTTGCCGCGCGCGCCTCTGCCAAGCCAACGGATATCGGCGAAGTCAACGGCTGCGTTTTCATCAACATGGCGACCGGAGGGTTCGGGACGCAGGTTACGGCGCAGACCGACCCCAACCTGAAACGGGTTCTGGGCGGTGCCGCCTATCTCTTCACCGGCCTGCAGCGGTTTTCGGAACTTTCCGCCTGCGAAGCGCGTATCGAGGCGGAAGATTTTTCATGGGAGGGCTCGTTTCTGGCCCTGGCCATCGGCAACGGTCGCCGCGCCGGGGGCGGCATTCGCCTGTGCCCGGATGCCGTCCTCGATGATGGTTATCTGGATCTGACCATCGTCCCCTTTCCACAGTCGGGCAAGGTCATCGACCTGTTGTCGGCCTTGCTGGACAGCGGTGTGGAAGACATCAATGGCGGCCCGATCCAGCGCAAGGTGCGCAACATGAAGATCGAGACCCAGCAGCCGGTGCAGTTCAACCTGGACGGCGAGCCGATGAATGGACAGTCCTGGCAGATTGGGATAAGGCACCACCAGATCGACCTCAGGCGCTGACGGTCACTGCACCGGCAGGATGAAACGACGTTTCGCCGTCAGCAGGGCCAGGTGCGGGAAGGCGCAGGGCACCGCTTTCAAGAGACGGACAGTATGGACGAATACCAGCTCAAGAATTTTCTCAAGTTCGCACCCGCCAGGCTGGGGCTGGTGCCAAAGAAGCATCTGCTTGTCCATATTCCCAAGAACGGCGGCATGTCGGTGCGCCATGCCAAGGCGCTTGAGGGCAAGCTTGTGCTCGCCAACCGGCGGCGCCTGAAAAGCAAAGCCTACGCCGACGCTTTGATGAGCTTCATGAAGGATCGCGGCCTTCATCCCGGCTACGAGCATGCCCGGCTGCGGGACATCGACCTCTCGGTGCGCGCCGGCACGGTGCCTTTTGCCGTTGTCCGCAACCCATGGGCACGGACGTTTTCAAGGTTCAAATTCTACCTGCAGACCAGCGGATCTCACGAGGCGGAATTCGATCTGACGGTGAAGGGTTTCGAGGAATTTCTGGAGACCCGCCACGAGTGGGGGCAGGTCGACTTCTTCTGGCACCGGGCCTCGCTCGGATGGTATCCGCAAACCGACTATGTTCTCGATGAAACGGGGCAAGTGGCGGTCAATATCCTGCGCCAGGAAAAACTGGGGCCGGAACTGGCAAGGTACCTCGGCACGGAAGACACGCTTGAACCGCGCAACATCTCCCGCAACGCCTTTGCGAACCAGAGAGAGTTCTACACAGACCGGAACATTGCGATCGTCGCCGACTGGTACAAAACAGAAATCGAGCTGTTCGGCTTTGATTTTGACACACCGGCAACGCGGAACGTCTTCTTCACCTGAGCTCAATGCCAAAAACCCTCGCGTGCCCGTGGCGACGCCTTACTCGGTCCGGCTCCACACGCTGTTCCCGTCGATAACGTCCTTGGTTATCCCAAGCGCATCGCGGTGTTCGCGGCCGATGTCGACAGCCACATATTCCCGCCGCGCACCAATGAACCTGTTTCTGAATTGCGCTGTATAGGCATTCAGCTCCGGATTCATGTAGTTGAGCTGTTTCTCCGGATCGAGTGTCTCATCCATCAGCTCCGCGCACCTGGTTGCAAAATCGCTGCGCAAAAAGGAAGGGCTGGTCCCGAAGATCGGCCGTTTCGTGTTGAGCCCCTTGCCAAGATCCATTCCGAGGAAGGTCCGGCGCCCGGGTTCAAAGTGATAGAAAGACCGGTACCCCCAGTTCTTCTCCCGCGTCATCAGACTGATCTGCCTCACGTTGCGTGTCATGGCCCGGCTGACTTCTTCCGGGCGGACATCGCGGCTCAGCACCCAGTCATCTTCCAGGTGAAAGCACCAGTCTGCCGCCGGCTGCCGCCAAAGCCATCGGATTGCTTTTGTAAAGTGTGGCTTGTGAGGCTTGCGCGTGACGACATTGGCAAAATGCTGTTTGCACAGCTCTTCGCAGGCATCAACCTCCCGAGGCCCGCCCTCAAAGGGATCGATGTTGACGTAAAGCGTGCCGATCTTGAAATGCCGGAACAACCGCTGCGAAAAACTCGCCAGCGTCTTCTCCAGAAGGCCCAGTCGGGCACCGGAAACAAGAAGAAGATCGATTGTCACAGTGTCTGTCATGAAACTCGTCTGCAAAGAAGGTCGGCGAGACTGCCGGTAATCTGCTTTTCTTGTCACCGTTTGGCTGCACCCAGAAGGTGAATGCCGTCCCGTCGCGGTTATGCCAAGCCGGCAGCGTGAAATCCAGTGATCATTGATCCGCACGCTGCTGTTTAGGCGCCCCTTTTTCTCTCACTCCTCCGCGTTTAAATTGCGCAGGATTCATGGGTCTCTTTCAATTGATTTTGGAACCGACTATAACGCCCGAAATCTTCGGCACGAACTGAGGTGCTGGTCAGACGTCCGCGGATGACCCACCGTTTGCCAGCACCGCCAAGACACCGCGCCGCAAACCAAAACGCAGATCCGCATTGCTTCCTGAAGAAGCTCTCACGGAAATGGATTGAGACAAAAGAGCCAGATGCAAAAAACAGCTCTCATCACCGGGATCACTGGCCAGGACGGCGCCTATCTCGCAGAACTCCTGCTTGAGAAAGGCTATACGGTTCACGGCATTAAGAGGCGGTCGTCGTCGTTCAACACGGGGCGGATCGACCATCTCTACCAGGATCCGCACGACCGTAATGTGAAGCTGCATCTGCACTATGGTGACATGACGGATGCCACCAACCTCATCCGCATCATGCAGGAAACGCAGCCGGACGAGGTCTATAACCTTGCCGCGCAGAGCCACGTTCAGGTGTCGTTCGAAACCCCGGAATATACGGGAAATGCGGACGCTCTCGGCACCCTGCGCCTGCTTGAGGCCATCCGCCTTCTCGGACTGACCGAAAAAACGCGTTTCTACCAGGCTTCCACCTCGGAGCTCTACGGCAAGGTGCAGGAAGTTCCGCAGTCGGAAACCACTCCCTTCTATCCACGAAGCCCCTATGCCGCGGCAAAGCTCTACGCTTACTGGATCGTCGTCAACTACCGCGAAGCCTACGGCATGCACGCCAGCAACGGCATCCTCTTCAACCACGAAAGTCCGATCCGCGGCGAAACCTTCGTGACCCGCAAGATCACCCGCGCCGCCGCTGCGATCAAACTGGGCCTTCAGGACAAGCTCTACCTCGGAAACCTGGACGCAGAACGCGACTGGGGACATGCAAAGGACTACGTCCGCGGCATGTGGCTGATGCTGCAGCAGGACAAGGCGGATGATTATGTTCTGGCGACGGGAGAAAAGCATTCGGTTCGCGAATTTGTCGAACTTGCCTTCGCCGAACTGGATATTGACATTCGCTGGGAAGGTAGCGGTGTAGACGAACAAGGTGTCGATACGAAAACCGGAAAGGCATTGGTTTCCATCGATCCACGCTACTTCCGGCCAACGGAAGTTGATCTGCTGCTCGGTAATCCGGAAAAAGCGAAAAACGCACTTGGCTGGGCACCCACTACGCCATTTCATGACATGATCAGGCAGATGGTTCGAGGCGATCTAAGGTCGGTGCCCGAGGACTTGAAAAACGAGTCTCAAGCATTTTCGATCAAAGCCGTTTGAGGACTGAAAGCATGCGTGGCACCGCAGAATCTGGACAAGCCTTGGCCACATCGTTTGACCTTTCAGGCAAACGTGTTTTCGTCGCAGGCCATACGGGCATGGTTGGCGGTGCCATCGTTCGGCGTTTGAAGTCCGAAGACTGTGAAATCGTGACGGTATCCAGTAAAGATCTCGACCTGCGCAGGCAGGCAGGCGTCGAAGAATGGATGTCGCAGATGCGCCCGGATGTGGTCTTTCTGGCAGCGGCAAGAGTTGGTGGTATCCTGGCAAACAGCACTAGGCCGGCTGAATTTCTGTTCGACAACTTGATGATTGAGGCCAACGTCATTCACTCGGCATATCAATGCTCAGTCGACAAGCTCATTTTTCTTGGGTCCACCTGTATCTATCCAAAGATGGCCCCGCAACCGATCCGGGAAGACAGCCTTCTCTCGGGACCACTCGAACCGACAAACCAATGGTATGCGCTGGCGAAGATCTCAGGCATCAAACTTTGTGAAGCCTATCGCTTTCAATATGGCTGCGATTTCATTTCAGCACAGCCAACAAATCTCTATGGGCCTGGCGACAACTATGATTTGCAATCGAGTCACGTGTTGCCTGCACTTTTGCGCAAAGCGCATGAAGCGAAAACAGCTGGCAAGAAATTTCTGGAAGTTTGGGGAGACGGCTCACCTTTGCGGGAATTCCTTCACGTAGATGACTTGGCAGACGCTGTTGTTTTTCTGGCAAAACACTACTCTGATCCAATGGCGATAAATGTCGGAACTGGCAAGGAAATCAGCATCAGGCAACTTGCAGAATTGATCTGTGACATTGTTGGTTTTGAGGGAGAACTATCATTTGATGCGAGCAAGCCCAACGGCACACCGCGAAAACTTACCGATACGACACGGTTAAACGAATTGGGTTGGAACAAGGTACGGTCGCTTGCCGAGGGCTTGCGAGAAACCTACCGGAAGGCGTTTGTTGAAGACAGTCGCGGTGTCCGGATGTCATGAGTGCCGACCAGCGTTCTCTTGAAGGCTCAAAACTTCTGATCGTTGAGCCGAAGCTCATAAAAAATCGCGGACATCACCATACACAGATTGCCGCGCTAAGGGCCTTGTTGCCTGACCATCAACTGCACTTTATCGCTGGTGAGGGCTACGATGGCTTTCTGGGAGAAGCTGCGGCCACTTTGACAGCTGCAGATCAGGTGAAGGCCAGGCTGTACTGGCGGTTCAGGCACGGTGGATATCGGCAAAAAGTCGACGCATTTTTCAGATGTGTATCTGACGGAGGCGTTGGCTCCTATCCAAAATCTCCTTTCGGCCACACAATCCTTGAGGTGTGTGAGCGACTTGAGTTTGACGCGCATGACACGTTGATCATTCCGTCCGCAAATCTGGACGCGCTGGAATCGATCATCGATTTTGTTTCACAACTCGAAAAAAATATACCGCAGATCAGCATGCGCCTTCTGGATCCGACGCTTGGCGAACACAAGGACAGCCGTCGGGCTCAGAGAATGAAAGTGGTTCGGGATGCGATCCGAAGACCTGAAAAAATTCGTCTGTTCAGCGAGACCCGTGAGCTCGCGGAATACATGTGGAAGCAGTTTGACCTGCCCGTCACCAGTGGCTTCTACCTGACATGCAGCGTCAGCCCGCTGGAGCCAACCCGCAAGGCTATCGGCCACTATGACACGTTTCGCGTTGGTCTCCTCGGCGCACCTAGGCCAGGCAAGGGTTATGAACGCGTAGGAGCCATCATCGAAGAACTGTCTTCTTTGATCGATAGCCGCAGTCTGGACCAACCGGTTGAAATTCTACTTCAGGGCACAGGCACGGATTATGGCGACGGAGGTGTTTATTCCTTTGCAAAACACTTCAAGTCAAAGGCTGACAAGCTTCGGGTCACTTGTTTTTCGGATAGTCTTGATCCCGAAGTCTTTGAAGAATTGTTCCTCTCGACGGACGTGATCCTTTTGCCATATGACACAGGCGTCTATGGGCTTCAGGGCTCAGGTCTTGTGCAGGATGCTGTTGCCGCGGAAAAGATCATCGTACATTCCAAAGGTATTGCGATGCAGGATTTTCTTACTCATGGAAATGCAATTCCGGTGGTTGGTAATCGCGAATTTTCGGAGGCAATTGTTAGCGCTTTCGAACAGAAGAACAGATTTCGGCGAGGATGCGGAGCTGCTAAAGAGTATTTCGGTCAAATTTTGAAGTCACACCCTTTTTTAGGTGAGACAGGGCTGCCAGATTTTCCAATCTCTATTGAAAACTAAAATGCAAAAGCAAGATTAGATATGTTGAATGGAGATATATGCATTGTCGGAACCGTGAGAAACGGTGGAGAAGGGTTCAAAAGAACTCTATCGAGACTACTGCGTCTGGATGCCAGCAGCGGCGTTTCTCAAGTCATAATTACAACAAACGACAATCAGGACGAAACTGATCAACTATTAGAAGAGGCGGCAAATCAATCTGATGTTTTCCAAATTGTTCGCCTGGATGGATTGGTAAATGCATACAAAAATAGAGTTGAAAGAATTGCCGTAGCTAGAAATTTTGCCTTGGAAAAAATTGTTCTATCAGAAAGCACCTCTGAGTATACCATTGTTATGGATTTGGATGGTGTGAATGATGAGTTTGATATTGTCAAAGTTCGTAAAATAATCGACAAATCATCACTTCATTGGGATGCCGTTACGGCAAATCAGGCAGAAGCTTACTATGATCTTTACGCTCTTAGGCACCCAACCTGGTGTCCTGATGATTGCTGGCGGGAATTGCGAAACGCTAAACGGCGACGTTTTTTTAAGAAGAAGAATATTCGACTTCTTAGAGACGAGTACATCCACAACAGGCAATTCAAGATACCTGAAGATCACTCTTGGATTGAAGTGGAGTCGGCCTTTGGTGGCTTGGCTATGTACAAAACCGCTTCCCTGAAAGGTTGCTGGTATTCACCACGAGACAGCCTTGGAAACCTGACGTGTGAACATGTTGTTTTGCATAAGCAAATGATTGAAAAGGGGGGGAAGATTTTCATAGCCCCGGATCTAATCAACAAGGCGCCAAGTGAACATCTAGGTCCAGCGAGTGGTAGGAAATTTGATCTTTCAAAAATATGAGAAAAGAAATGCAAAAAAAGTCCCCATTAACCGGTGTTGACTGTGAAAAACTATTTTCACATGAAGTTCTAGGAAAATATAATGCTAATTATTATTATGATGAAAGCATAGGTTATATTTTCATTGATCAACCATATTGGTTAGAGGAGGCCTATAGTTCCGCGATAACAATCACAGACACTGGCATCCTTGCTAGGAATAATGCTAACGTAACGCGTGTTTCGAATGCAATTTTGTTTAATTCTATTGATGTAAAGAAAGGGATAGATCTTGGCGGAGGTTATGGTCTCTTTGTACGCGGAATGAGAGACAAGGGCTTTAACTTCTTCTGGGAAGATAAATACGCTGAGAATCTCGTGGCTCGAGGCTTCGAAGCCGACGACGATATTCATGAGGTCGCAGTTGCGTTTGAAGTATTGGAGCACTTGGGAAACCCGCTTGAATTTCTTCAAGCCGCTAAGTTAAAGTACAATTTTCATACATGTTTCTTTACCGCAACCTGTTTTGATATGAATGGCTTACCGGATGAAAAATGGTGGTATTGGGTGTTTGAAACTGGCCAACATATCAGCTTTTTTTCAAAAACCGCTTTGGAGTATATGGCAAGTCAAATAGACATGAAGCTGACTCACTTCGGTGGTGAGTTCTTTGCTTTCTCAACACTTTCACTTGATACTAAACTCAAAAGAAAAAATTCTTGGTTCTCAAAATTTTTTCAAGGCAGTAATAAGTATAAAAGAGAGTTGGAATGCCCAAAATCGCTTACTAAATCAGATTTCGATATTATGAAAAAAAAGCTTCGAAAATGTAATAGTGTTTAGGAAGCGATCAAGATTTAAGTTTGTAGAAGGGCGCGGCAATCAAGAAAAGAATTTATTCATATGGGGAAGAGTTTACTTACTTTCGCAAGCTCCAATATGGTTAAATCGTCAAGGCGAATAGTCTTGCAGGCGACGGATTTGAGATATTTCGATAGTATTTTTAGCTGTAGCGAAAAGGACTTAGATAGTGGGTTTCGTGAGAAATTTCGACAAAAATTAAAGGCAAATGTTCGCGGGTTTGGCTATTGGTGTTGGAAGCCACAAATAATAATTCAAACCCTTAGTAGATTACCCGTAAATGATACTCTTCTTTACGTGGATGCGGGATGCCATTTGAATTCTCGCGGATTGTGGCGCTTAAATGAGTATTTTGCAATCGTTGAGACGTCAAAGACGGGAATACTAGCTTTTCAGGCACGCGAGCCCGAACCGCCATTTCCACACGACGGTCGATGGCTTCCAGACTTACGCGAAAGATATTGGACTAAGGGTGATGTGCTAGATTATTTTTTGCGTTAGAGATCGTCCAAATATAACCGACAGCCAATCATTTGGTGCCGGAATAATATTGTTTCGAAATTGTGATCCAGCCAAGTCATTTCTGGAAGAATGGAAATCTGTATTCGAGCAAGATTTTGGCAACATTGATGATACGCCTTCGAAATCTGAAAATCTTCCAGGTTTCAAGGGACACAGACATGATCAATCCATTTTTTCAGTGCTTGCAAAGCTTCGGGGGGTCAGCACGGTGTCGGCCTATGAATATTGGTACCCGCAGCCAAATACGAAGCAGCCCGATTGGGAGGTGTTGAAAGATTATCCGATACTTGCAAAAAGAGACAAGGAATATGGTTTTTCATCGAGAGCAAAAGAGAAGATAAAAAATAAATTGAAGAAGATTTTCCCTGTTCTTAAAAAATTCTGATGGATTACATGTGGCTTGTGGCGCAAGAGTATTGTTTCACATAGATGGAAAAACTATATTTTCGGATTGACTGATGCCTTTCAACCTTTAGAAGGTGAGCATCAAAGGCGGGAAGCGTAAAATTGAAGAATCCGTTTCGCAGATCAAAAACCGTGAAAAAACAAGGGCCGATCAGGTATCAGATCGGCAACATCAACATTACCTTGCCGCCCGGACACAGACTGCCCGCCTATCAAAGCAAACACAAAAACTACGATAGGTTTCTGCCTCACCTAGCCAGATATCTGGACGCGGGTGATGTTGTCATCGACGTAGGAGCAAATGTCGGTGATACACTAGCGTCTATACTGGATGGGAACCCACATCTTCACGTGTTATGTATTGAAGCAGATGATGAGTTTTTCTGTTACTTACAAAACAACTGGTTGTCTATAAAAAACGATATTCCTGAAGCCGTAGTTGAATTAGCGAAAGAACTCGTCGGTAAAACTGGAAGTTACGCTGAACTTTCCGGTGAGCACGGTACCAAACATGCGGTGATGGGCAATGGTGGTGAGCCGACTAAGCCCTTGTCTGAGATAGTGCACCAGTTCCCTGACTTGCCGGCGCCTCGTTTAATTAAGTCTGATGTTGATGGTTTTGACCATGATGTGATTTCGTCAGCTGGCAACTTGCTGGACGAGAAACCGCTCCTGTTTTTTGAATGTCATTTTCAAGAAGCCGATCAAATGCAAGACTATCTGCTTCTCTTGAAAAATTTATTTGAGCGAGGTTATGGATATATTACTATATTTGATAATTTTGGCGCCGTAGTTTGTTCAACAGATAATATTTGTACAGTCGAAGACATGTTTAGGTATGTCGACAGGCAAAATAAAGAGCAGGAAACGAGAACAATACACTACTATGATGCTCTTATTTATACCATTGAAGAAAAAGGGTGGATTAAAAAAATACTTCAAGAATATTAAACTTGAGAAATTTGCCTCGACTGTTAACTCATCGGGGACTGGTTCGCTCAGCTCCTCACAAACAAGGCCGTCAATCTCTTCGTCGAAATCCTCTCAAACCTGAACCCCCGCTCAATCAGAAAATGGCACACGGCTGGCAGTGTGGGTTCTTTGGCGAGGCCGCGTTCGGGGCCGCAGTCGACGCAGATATATTGGACGCGGTCCAGGATCCTGGCGGCGCCTTTGAGGATTTCGGGTTCTGCCCCTTCGCCTTCGATCTTCAATAGTTTGATCGAGCGGATGTCGTTTTCTTCGCAGTAGTCGTTAAGTGTGGTCGTTTCGACTTCGACAACCGAGCCGTAGCCGGAAAATTCGATAAGGGAGGAGTCGGCGGTGTCCGATTTCTCATAGAATTTGAGCGTCGTCTTTTCGTGCCAGAGGGCCAGTTGTTCGACAACGCCCTCCGGGTTGTTGAGCTTGCAGCAGGCGGCCTCGTTCCGGCCGGGCTCGAAGGCGATGTAGCGGACGGATTTGCCTTCAAGGCGTAATGCGAGGCCGATTTCGCCTATGTTCGCGCCGCAATCGATGACCACGTCACCGTCTGAAATCATTGCCGGGTCGATGAAATAGTCGTCCAGAAGGCCCTTGGTTCTCGGCTGAACACCATAACGGTAGAAGCCGACGCGCTCGCTGTGAAGAAAGGAGATCTCCTGGCCCTTATCGTCCCGAACGCGGAAGACCGGCTCATCTGAGACAACCTTGATGTTCCAGCGTTTCTTGCTCCGCAGCGCGTTCGAGAAGGTGACATACCAATTGAAAAGCTTTGCGAAGGTGTGCCGGTTCGGGTGACGGACGATGAAATTGTAGAGTCTTTTTTTCTTTTTCATGTTCGCGCCTGCGTGGGTTGCCTTGCGGTAATCGGTATCAGCTCTCGAAAAGCAGCGTGGAATAGGTCTTGCAAATGGCGACTTCGGAAAACTGGCCTTCCAGGCGGCGTTTGCCACCTTCAACCAATGCATTTTCCTGATCCGGCTTGCTGAGCAGCTGTTTGACCGACCCCACCAGCCCGTCGACATTCCCGCAGGGCGACAGCAGTCCGGTCTTGCCGTGGTCGATCAGCCAGCCTGGGCCGGGCGAGGCGGTTGCGACAACGGGCAGCCCGGCGGTCCAGCCTTCCAGGACGACGTTGCCGAGCGGTTCTTCGTCGGTCGGGCAAAGAAGGATATCGGCGGCCTTCAGGAAAGGCGAGGGGTCGCGTTGCCAGCCGAGGAAGTGGACGCGGTCTTGAACGCGTAGGTTTGCGGCCAATGCCTTCATGTCGGTCATCAGTTCGCCGTCGCCGATCAGCCAGGCATGAACGCTCTCCGGCAGGCCGGCGACCGTCTGAATGGCAAGGTCAAAGCGCTTGCGTTCGACAAAGCGGCCGAGGTGGATCAGCACCGTGGCATCTTCCGGGGTATTATAGTCCGCCCGGTTGACGGGCTTCAGATCCGCAGGCAGCGGGTCGACGAAGTTGCTGATGACGTGGGCGCGCTCCGCTGGCCAGCCCATTTCGATGGCCTGGCGGATGATCTCCGGCGTGTTGCCGATCAGGTCCTCAACGTTGCCATAGGTGTGAAAGCCGTCCGGCCAGTCGCCAAGGCGCAGGAAGGTGCGCATGTTCGGGCCGGGTTTCGGCATCCATTTGCTGGCCGGGCTCATCCAGCCCATGGTGGCACGCGCACCGAATGCCCTGATCTGGTGGGCAATGTTCCAGCGGATGACATGGCGTTTCAGGTGCGAGCGGCTGAAGGTCATCTCGCGCACATCGCAGTGTCTGGCAAGGTCGTCGCGCCAGGGCCGGTCCTTTCGGATGAAGGCGACCTGCTCCACGCCGCGCCGCGCAAGAGCACCTGCCAGGCGCACGAAGAACCTTTCCGCCCCGCCGTCGACACCAAGGTGGATATGGGCGAGTTTTTTCGGCAGCGTTTGCGTGTCAGTGACCATCGATCACATCGTAATAGTTATGCGCCCGGCCCAGAAGTCCGCGCAGGTTACCCGAGCCCTTCATGAGCCGGATCAGGCCATAATAGTAAAGCTTCTCTCCGCGCTTTTTTGCAAAGGGCTTCAGCACGAAGCCGACGACCGTCGCCAGAAGGCCGAAGAACATGCGCCGCAGACTTTTGGGAATGAAATGCAGCGCGGCCTTCAGCCGGCCTTCGCGCAGCACGATGTTGAAGGCGCCGGAGGTTGCCGCCATGTGCATGCGGCTCAGCAGGCGGCCGGTGGTGACACGCGAGGCCGGAATGTCCTCCTCGACAAAGGCATCATCCACCCAGATCATCTTGGCGCCGGCCGCATGGGTGCGGCGGAAGAAGTCGATGTCCTCGCTGCCGAAGGTCAGGCGCTCGTCGAACCGCAGGCCAAGGCCGTCCCGCGCGATGATGCGGCCGCTCAGCAGCACGTTGTTGGTCGGCGCTTCGGTGATGATCGAGCCGGTCGGCCGCGGCTTCAGGAGCTGCGATTTCCACCAGTGCGGGGCCGGCTTTTCATAGATCCGGCGCACGGGGCCGTTGGCGACTTCGGCTTTGAACTGCTTGCAGGCCGAAAGAAGTTTCTCGATCCAGTCCGGTTCGGCGCGCTCATCGTCGTCGATCAGCGCCACCCAGTCCGGGTCGTGTTCCAGCGCTGCTTCCAGGGCCGTGTTGCGGGCAAAGGGAATGCCCTTGCGCTTTTCGTGGTGGAAGAAAACCGGCAGGGACAGCCTTCCCTTCACGTCTTCAGCGGCGGCACCGGTGAAATGCAGCACGGGATCGTTTTCCACAACGACGATCGACATCTGCGTGTTTTCGGGCACGATCAGCTTGTCGAGGCTTTCCAGGCACGCCTGCAGCATTTTCGGCCGCTGCGCGGTGCAAACGGCAATGACCAGTTTCTGGGTCATGAAGGGGTCTCAACCATGTCACTTAGGTTGGGCAGGGTTTGGCGCATGTGCCTGCTGCTGTCAAAGGGTTTCCGGACATGTCATTTGAGGAAATTGACCTTTCCAGCACGTCTGCCGCACGCTAGGCTCCGCATACAACCCCTTGAGGGACCGTATGAAGCGGCCGTGTTCTGGGAGGAAACACATGAAGGGAATGATGATGCACCGTCCGCTGAAAATCGCGGACCTCATCACCTTTGCAGCGGATACTTATCCGGCCGGTGAGATCGTTTCCGTTCGGACGGAAGGCGATGTTTACCGCACAACCTACAAGGAAACCGCCGGCCGCATCGCCCGGCTGGGCCATGGCCTGAAGGCGCTCGGTGTCGGCGAGAGCGACCGCATTGCGACGCTGGCCTGGAATGGCTACCGCCATTTCGAGCTCTATTATGCAATTTCCGGCATCGGTGCCATCTGCCACACGATCAATCCGCGGCTTTCCGCGGAACAGATGATCTATATCGTCAATCACGCTCAGGACCGGCTGCTGTTCGTTGATCTCACCTTCGTACCGATCGTGGAAAAGCTTCGCCCGCATTTTCCGGCAGACCTTCGCGTGGTCGTCATGACGGACCGCGCGCATATGCCGGAAACGACGCTGGATGGCGCGCTCTGTTACGAGGAAATCCTTGACGGGCAGCCCGATGAAATGGACTGGCCGGATTTCGACGAGGATCAGGCCGCCGGGCTCTGTTACACCTCCGGCACGACAGGAAATCCCAAGGGCACGCTCTATTCCCACCGCTCCACGGTGCTGCATGCCTACGACATGTGCGTCACCATCCCCAAGGTCCTCAAGGAAGGCTCGCGCATTCTGCCCGTTGTGCCGCTGTTTCACGTCAACGCCTGGGGCCTGCCCTATGGCGCACCGCTTTCCGGCTCCAGTTTGATTTTCCCAGGCGGCGCGCTGGACGGCAAAAGCCTGTTCGACCTGATGGATAGAGAAAAGGTGTTCTCCGCCTGGGGCGTGCCGACCGTCTGGATCGGCCTCATGAATGAGATCCGCCAGCGCGGCCGCATTCCCGAAGGCTTCGGCGATATCGTTGTGGGCGGCTCGGCGGCCTCGCGCTCGCTGATCGAGGGGTTCGAGAAGCAGGGCGTCAATGTCTGCCATGCCTGGGGCATGACGGAAATGAGCCCGCTCGGCACCCAGTGCAACCTGCCTCCGTCGATGGCGGATCTGCCCTTCGACAAGCGCATCGACAGGAAGCAGAGCCAGGGGCGGCGGATCTTTGGCGTCGAGATGAAGATTGTCGATGATGCCGGCAACCGCCTGCCGCATGACGGCAAGACACCGGGCCATCTCTATGTGCGCGGCAACACGATCACCTCCGGCTATTACGAGGATCCGGAAGCCTCGAAACAGGTGTTCGACAAGGAAGGCTGGTTCTGCACCGGCGACATTGCCGCCATCAGCCCGGACGGATTTCTGACGATCACGGACAGGTCCAAGGACCTCATCAAGTCGGGCGGCGAATGGATCAGCTCGCTCGATCTGGAAAACATCGTCATGTCGCACCCGGGTGTTGCGAATTGTGCCGTGATCGCCGTGCCGGACGCCAAGTGGGACGAGCGCCCGCTGTTGATCGTGCAGGCCCGCGACGATGCCCAGCCGCAGAAGGAGGAGATCCTCGGGCTGCTGTCGGAACGGGTCGCCAAATGGCAGGTGCCGGACGATGTCGTCTATGTAGACGAATTGCCGATGACCGCGACCGGCAAGGTCTCCAAGCTCACACTGAGAAAGAACTTCGCGGAAGGTGGCGCATGACGCCGGATATTCTGTTTGATCTGACCGGAAAGACAGCGCTGGTCACGGGCGGTGCCACAGGTATTGGCAGGATGGCAGCCCAGGGCTTGATGGCCGTGGGCGCGCGCGTCCTGATCGCCAGCCGCAAGGAAGCCGCTTGCCACGCGGCAGCGGATGAGCTGAACGCGCTCGGCTATTCCGGCAAGGCGGAAGGCTTTGCCGGGGACGTTGCGACCGAAGAAGGCATTGCGGCTCTGGCAGCCGAGATCGGCCGTCGCACGGACAAGCTGGACATCCTGATGAACAATGCCGGCACAAGCTGGGGCCAGCCGCTTGGCGACTTTCCCTATCACGCGTGGGAGCGGGTGATGCGGGTGAATGTCACCGGGTTGTTTCAACTGACGCAAAGCCTGTTGCCCCTGCTGGAAGCCGCCGCCAGTGACGATGATCCGGCGCGTGTCGTCAACGTCGGCTCGGTGATGGGAGAAACCGCCCATGGCGACCGGGCCTACAGCTATGCGGCCTCCAAGGCCGCCGTCCACCACCTGACGCGGATTCTTGCCAAGGAACTTGCCGACCGGCGCATCACCGTCAATGCGCTGGCACCGGGGCCTTTTGTCAGCAACATGACGGCCTTTGCGACGGCCGACGAGGATGTGCGCTCCCGTGTCGGGGCGCAGGTGCCGCTTGGCCGGGTCGGTCGTCCGGAGGATATAGCGGCCGCCTTGCAATATCTGTGCGGGCGCGGTGGGTCTTATGTCACCGGCGCCATCCTGCCGATCAGCGGCGGCATCAACGTGGAAACAGGGCCGGACCTCTTCCAGGAGGCCTATTGAGTGAGCATTGAAACCTTGCAGCGCCCCCTTGCCGCCAGCGAGTTGGAAACGCTTGTCGGAACGGAAGTCGGCGTCTCCTCCTGGCACCTTATCGACCAGGCCCGGATAGACGCTTTTGCCGAGGTAACGCAGGACCACCAGTTCATCCATGTTGACCCTGAAAGGGCGGCGGAAACACCTTTTGGTGGCACGATTGCGCACGGCTTTCTGACACTGTCGCTTCTTTCCGCGATGGCTGCCGAAGCCCAGCCGAAGATCGAAGGCGCCACGATGGGCATCAACTACGGCTTCGAGAAAGTGCGGTTTCTGGCCCCGGTCAAAGTTGGCAGCCGGCTGCGCGGGCGGTTTGTCCTGGCGCGTCTGACGAGGCCGAAGCCGCAGGAGGTCGATATCGTCTGGCAGTCGACGGTGGAGATCGAGGGAGGCAAGCGGCCGGCGCTGGTCGCGGAATGGCTGAACCGGTTCTATCTGGAAGGTGAGGTGGACACATCATGCTGAACGCAAGATCCCTTCCCAAGGTGCTGCAGAACCTGAGGCTTCCCGCCGTTGCGGCCCCGCTCTTCATCGTCTCCTGTCCGGAGCTGGTGATCGCCCAGTGCAAGGCCGGAATTGTCGGCAGTTTTCCGGCGCTCAATGCAAGGGATGAACCCGGTGGCCCGGTCATGCTGGAGGCCTGGCTGAAGGAGATCACCGAAGCACTTGACCGGCACAACCAGGAAAACCCGGATCGCCCGGCGGCCCCTTTTGCGGTCAACCAGATCGTCCACCGGTCCAATGAGCGGCTGGAACGGGATGTCGAGATCTGCACGCGGTGGAAGGTGCCGATCTGGATCACCTCCATGGGTGCGCGGGTCGAGGTGAACGAGGCGGCTCATTCCTGCGGCGGTATCGCCCTGCATGATGTCATCAACAACACCTACGCCAGGAAGGCTGTCGAAAAAGGGGCGGACGGGCTGATTGCGGTGGCCGCAGGGGCGGGTGGTCACGGCGGGCCGCAGTCGCCGTTTGCGCTGGTGCGTGAGATCCGGGAATGGTTCGACGGCCCGCTGCTTCTGGGCGGCGCCATCTCCACCGGCGAAGCCCTGTTGGCGGCCGGGGTTCTGGGCGCTGATCTCGGCTACGTCGGCTCGCCCTTCGTTGCGACGGAGGAAGCCAATGCGGATCGGACCTACAAGGACATGATGGTCGCAGGCGGGGCCGAGGATGTGCTGACCTCGTCGCTCTTCACCGGACATCCGGCCAACTATCTGAAAGGCTCCATTCGCAAGGTCGGTCTTGATCCCGATCACCTGCCGGACGAGTGGGACGTCAGCGTCATGCCGGATGACAGCCCGAAACCGAAAGCCTGGCGGGAAATCTGGGGCGCTGGCCAGGGCATCGGGGCGATCAAGTCCGTCGGGCCGGCCGCTGCCGTGGTCGAGCGCCTGGAAACCGAATACCGCGCTGCCATCAAGCGGCTGCGCGCCGATATCTGCTAGGGGGAAGTGATGGATCTTGGAATGACCGACCGGGTGCGGCCGCTGATCGAGCAGGTGCGCCAGATGGTGGAAACCGAAATCGCGCCCCTCGACCGGGAATATCACGAGGACGTCGGACGCCACCCGTCCGGCGACCGCTTCCGGATGACGGACCGCCAGCTAGAAATCCTGAACAGCCTCAAGGCCAAGGCCAAGGAACGCGGGCTCTGGAATTTCTGGCTGACGGACAGCGAAAAGGGCTTCGGTCTGACGACCGTGGAATATGCCTATCTGGCCGAAGAAATGGGCAAGGTTGGTATTGCCGCGGAAGTCTTCAACTGCAACGCCCCTGACACTGGCAACATGGAAGTGCTGGAGCGCTACGGCACCGAGGTCCATAAGGAAAAATGGCTGAAGCCACTGCTTCAGGGCGATATCCGGTCCGCCTACCTGATGACGGAGCCCGATGTTGCCTCCTCGGATGCCACCAACATCGCGCTGACAGCTGTGCGTGATGGCGAGGGCTGGGTGCTGAACGGTGACAAATGGTGGGCAACGGGGGCCGGCGATCCGCGCTGTGCGCTTTACATCGTCATGGCCGCAACCGACCCGGAAGCTCACAAGCACAGCCGCCATTCCATGTTCCTGGTTCCGGCGGACGCCGAAGGTATCGAGGTGCTGCGGCCGATGCATGTGTTCGGCGCCGACGATGCGCCGCACGGCCACATGCACATCCGCTTCACCAACGTGCGCGTGCCGCAGGAAGACCTGGTGTTGGGCGAAGGGCGGGGTTTCGAGGTTGCTCAGGGCCGCCTCGGCCCGGGCCGTATCCACCATTGCATGCGCGCCATCGGGCAAGCGGAAAAGGCACTGGAACTCATGTGCAAACGGGCCATGGGGCGCGAGGCGTTCGGCAAGAAGCTGATGGATCTTGGCGCCAATTACGACATCATCGCCAATGCGCGCATGGAAATCGAAATGGCCCGTCTGCTCTGTCTCAAGGCGGCCTGGGTGATGGATACACAAGGCACCCGCGCCGCGCAGCCATGGATCAGCCAGATCAAGGTGGTCGCGCCGCTCACGGCCCTGAAGGTGGTCGATGAAGCCATGCAGCTGCACGGTGCCGCCGGCATCAGCCAGGACTTCCCGCTCGCCGCCATGTGGACACACTTGCGCACCCTCAGGTTTGCCGACGGCCCCGACGCTGTCCACCGCCGCCAGGTCGCACGCACGGAGCTTCGGAAGTATTCCAACGGGAAGCTGTGAGGATGGTCTTTTTCCGGCTTCCAACAGAGAGCAACTGCCACGACTCGTTGCCTCCCCACCTCCTCATCCTGAGGAGCCGTCCTTGCGGCGTCTCGAAGGATGGGCCCCTTGCTCCAGTGTTTGCCGCCCATCCTTCGAGACAGAGCTGCGCGCTTCCTCAGGATGAGGGGAGAGCAAGTGGCGCGTCAGGTTTAAAGACTGGGGAAAGCCAGGTCACCGCTGAGGCATGCCCCTCATGACCCCAAACACGGATTTCGACCTCACGGCCCTGAGCAAGTGGCTGGAAGGGACCCTTCCCGGGTTCAAGGGACCGCTGACAGCCGAAAAGTTCAACCGGGGTCAATCCAACCCCACATTTCGCCTGAGTGCCGCCTCTGGCGAATACGTCCTCCGCCGCAAGCCTCCCGGGGTGTTGCTGAAGTCCGCACATGCCGTTGAGCGCGAGTTTCGGGTGCAGAAGGCGCTGGCCGGGTCGAAGGTGCCGGTCGCGCGCATGCATGTCCTGTGCGAGGACGAGGGCGTAATCGGGTCGGCGTTCTACGTCATGGATCTCGTCATGGGCCGCAATTTCGATGATCCGCGTTTGCCGGATCTTGATCCGCAAACACGACGTGGCATTTATGCCGAGATGAACCGCGTTCTGGCCGCCATCCATGGCATCGACCTTGAAGCCAGAAACCTCGCCGACTTCGGCCCCACCGGAAATTACTATCGCCGCCAGATCGACCGCTGGACCAAGCAGTACCGGGCAAGCGAAACCGGCCCCATTCCCGCAATGGACGAGCTCATTGCCTGGCTCGACGCCAATGTGCCCGAAGACGACGGCCGGCGGACGCTGGTGCATGGCGACTATCGTATCGACAACATGCTGTTTGCGGAAGACGGTGCGGCCTGTGTCGCCGTGCTGGATTGGGAGCTGTCGACCATCGGCCATCCCTTTGCGGATCTGGCTGCCCTGATCATGCAGTGGCAGCGCCCGCCCGGCACGGAAGGCAGAGGTCTGGCCGGTGTCGACCGGAAGCTGCTCGGCATTCCGCAAGACCAGGAATTCATCGACGCTTACTGCGCTCGTATGGGGCTGACAGGCATTCCGGAGTTCGGTTTCTACCTGGCCTTCGCCTTCTTCCGCATGGGAGCGATCCTGCAGGGCGTCAAGAAACGCGCCCTCGACGGCAATGCCTCCAATCCGGAACTCGGCCTGAAGCTGGGCGCAAGCGTACCGGACTATGCCGCTGGCGGCCTGAAGGCGGCGCAGGAAGGTTAGACACCTTCCAGCAAGCCGCAAAGCCCGTTCGGGGTCACCATACCCCTGATGTCACCCCGGCCGACCGAAGGGAGAGCCGGGGCCCATTCATTTGCAGAGAGGCCATGAGAAGGGTTCGGAAGAAGCCGCACCGTCGCTGGCCTCTTGCCGACATTTTGGCAAGACGCGAGGCAAGTGAGTCCCGGATCTGCGCTTGTGCTCTGTCCGGGGACATCTTGCGTGATTGCGTATGCTTTTCCTCATCGACACCGCGCAGTGCCTTGGACTTTGCCCTCGATCACCCTTTGGCGTTCATCTCCGCAAAGGTTCCGCCAGTTTCAGCGATCTGCCGCAGGAGAGCCGGGACTTTCCAGTAGTAGGCGTCTTCCTTGGCATAGTCTTCGATGCGGCGAACCAGTTCACCCGCGCCGATGACATCTGCTGTGTGCAGCGGGCCACCGCGGAAGCGGGGGAAGCCGTAGCCGTTGAGGAAGACGGCGTCGATGTCGATGGGGCGAAGGGCAATGCCTTCTTCCAGAACGCGCACGGCTTCGGAAATCATCGCGGTCATGAACCGGCTGACGATTTCGTCTTCGGTGAAGCTGCGCGGTGTGACACCGGCCTTTTCCCGTTCCGCATCGATGATCGCAAGTGCTTCCGGGTTCGGTCGCGAGCCCTGGTCGTCATAGATGTAGAAGCCCTGGCCGGTCTTGCGCCCGAACCAGCCGTTCTCGCAAAGACGGTCGGCAATCGGAATATAGCGTTCCTCGGCCGGGCGGGTGGCGGCGCGGCGCTTGTTGGCGGCCCAGCTGATGTCGAGCCCGGCAAGGTCCGCTACCTGGTAAGGCCCCATGGCAAAGCCGAAGCCGCGCATGGCCGTATCGATCTGCTCCGGCGAGGCGCCATCCATCATCATGTAATCGGCAGCCTTCTTGTAGAAGGTCATGATGCGGTTGCCGATGAAGCCGTCGCAAACGCCCGAGCGCACGGCGATCTTCTTCAGTTTCCTGGCCAGCGCGAAGCCGGTCGCAACCACATCGGCGCCGGTCTTGTCGGCAACCACCACTTCCAGAAGCCGCATGACATGGGCGGGCGAGAAGAAGTGCAGGCCGATGACATCCTGCGGACGCTCGGTTGTCGCCGCGATCTCGTTGATGTCGAGATAGGACGTGTTGGAGGCAAGCACGGTGCCCGGTTTGCAGACCTTGTCCAGCGTCTGGAAGATCTCGCGCTTGACGGCCATGTCCTCAAACACCGCCTCTATGACGAGATCGGCCTCGGCGAGCGCGGCGAGATCCGTCGAGGTCTTGAGTTTGGCGGCCAGAATGTCGTCGCGGGCTTCTGCGGAAAGCTTCCCGCGTTTGACGGCGCCTTCCAGGTTCTTGGTGATCGTTGCGACACCGCGGTCAAGGCCGTCCTGATCGCGTTCGGTCAGGGTCACCGGCAGGCCGGCCAGCAGGATAGCGGTCGCGATGCCGGACCCCATGGTGCCGCCGCCGATGACGCCAACGGCGTTGATCTCGCGGGCGGTTGCGGTGGCTTCCGGTATCTTGGTGACGGCACGCTCGGAAAAGAAGGCATGGATCAGACCTGCGCGTTGCGGGCTTGCCATGCATTCCTCGTAAAGCCGGCGCTCTTCGGTCATGCCCTCGCGGATAGGCAGATGACAGGCTTCGACGGCGTCGACGCATTTGTGCGGCGAGAACAGCAGCGGCTGGCTTTTGGCAAGCTTGGCGCGCATCGCCTCGATGGCGGCCGGGTCCGGTTCGGCGGTCAATTCGCCCGTCTTGCGGTTGGGCAGGTCACCGGCCAGCAGATCCTTGGCCGAAGACAGCGCGATGTCGCGCGGATCGCCCTCCACGATCCGGTCGATCAACCCGTTGGCCAGGGCCTCGTCGGCACCCATCGGCTTGCCGCTGGTGATCATGTCGAGGGCCACCGCAATACCCGCAAGCCGGGGCGCGCGCTGGGTGCCGCCGGCACCTGGCAGAATGCCGAGCGTGACTTCCGGAAGACCCACCTTCGAGCCCTTCAGCGCGACACGCGCATGGCACGACATGGCAACTTCCAGACCACCGCCAAGCGTGGTGCCATGCAGGACACAGACAATGGGTTTCGACGCGGTTTCGATGAAATTGCAAAGTTCCGGCAGCCATGGATCGAGCGGCGGCTTGCCGAACTCGCGGATGTCGGCCCCGGCAATGAAGGTTCGGCCCTTGGCATAAAGCGCGATCACCTCGACGCCATCCGTCTGCTGCAGCGTATCCACGGCCTGCCACAGTCCGGAGCGGATGGCATGGGAGGCGGCGTTGACCGGCGGGTTGTCGAGGGCGATGAGGCCGACAGAGCCGTTGATCTCGATTGAGACGACGTCGTTGATACCGGTTTCGCCGGCAAGCGGTTCCGTAGGCATGAAGATCTCCCTTGGCGCCAGGCAGGCGCGAAATTTTGGGCTGGATTGTCAGGTCCGGGCAGAGCTTGTCAAGGTGACCGAAGAGGGCAAGTGACGCGTTCAGTCCTTCGGCGGTGCTTTCGGGGTGAAGGCGCAGCGATCAGGCTTCAGGTCGATAAGCGGGGTGCCGTCGAGGCAGTCAAGTCCGCGCACGATCAGGGTTGGGCCGTCGACCGAGACCAGTTTTGCCAGAACGGTGCCAATCGGGTTTGGCCGGACAGGCGAGCGCAGGGCGAAGGTGCCGAAAATGTTTTCGCTATGAGCCGGGTTCTGGACCACCAGGTCCCTCCTGGCCTTGTCGAGCCAGTAGAGCACTTCCACACTCTCGTAGGCCTCGATGCCCTGCAATGCCGGCACCCAGGGGTCGAAGATCTCGATCCGGCATTCAGGGCCGTCCACGCTGCCCTGACGCGGGCAGTCCTTGCGCTCCTTGAAGGGTGTGTGGATCCTGCCGATGAAAAAGAGCCTGGCATCGTCCGGCTCCGGTATCGAAACCGAAATTTCATGCGGGCGGATATCGCTCATCGTGTCTTTCCTGAATAAGGGCCCAAAGACTGCCTGAATGAGAACCTGAATGCGCTCCGGAAACCTACGAGACGGTGCTCATCAGGCGGATAACCAGCGGACGTCGCCGTGACATTCGAGGTCGTAACCGCCGAGTGCTGCTGCCTTTTCCTGAAACTCCGGTGTTCGTGCGAACGCGAACAGCGTTTGAACAGGCGGGGTGAAATAGGAGCGGCGATCGATCAGAAGGTCGAAGCTTTCCTCGGCAAGCGGCACAAACGCCAGTTTGAAAGGCTTTGCGGCAGTTTCAATGCCGAGAGCAGCTTCCGCCTCACCGGCGGCGACTGCCGATGCGGCATCGTTTTCCGTGTGGGCGGTGGATGGTCCGATCGTCAGGTCGGCTTCGCTCAGGCCGGCCTCGGCAAGCAGCCTGGAAAACAGCAGCGCCGTGCCTGTGCCCGGTTGCCGCATGGCAACCCGTTTGCCTTTGAGGTCGGCGATGGAGCGAATGGCCGAGGCTGCCTCCTGTGAAACCAGAAGGCCGCGTTTGCGGGTCGCCCAGCCGACCAGAACAGCCTCCTTCAGGTTGAGGTGGTCGACAGACCTGACATTCCAGCCGTCTTCTTCCGGCAGATGCAACCCGGCAAGGGCTGCGTCCCCGGCGGCAAAGCGGCTCAAGCCGTCCGCGCTGCCGTTGCACAGCATGGCCAGTCCGCAGCCGGAGGCATGAACTGCCCAGTCCAGCAAGGGATCGTGGGAACCGGCGAGAACGGCGGGACGTTCAGCGCCGGTGGCCGCAGCCGGGCCCTCGATCCAGGAACGGAGTTCGGCTGCGGGAAAAAGCAGCTTTCCCGTGATTCGCCGATGCGGAATCTCGTTGGCGGCGGCAAGGTCGTAAACCTTGCGCTCCTTGACCCTCAAAAGGTCGGCCACTTCCTTGGTGGTCAGAAACTGAAGTTGCTGAGTGCCGGTGTCTTGCAAAGCGTCGCCCATGGTTGATCGACAGGACTTTACGGAGGACCTTCCGGAGAGACAAGACTGTCCGGACAGTCTTCACCTTGTTGGTTTGACGGATAAGCGAAACCGTACCGCCCGGTCCGGTTTTTTCTGACCTGAATTTTCAAAAAGAAGAATAAATTTCCTCAAATTTCGAAAACAGGAAATCTTTTATTTTTATCTTTCCCCTGATGCGAGAGGAATTGTCTCACCACGCGTGAGTTGCTAATGAAGCTTTAATGAAGGCAAAAATGCCTCGTTCTAAGAAGCAGCTAAGGCTTCCGGGGGTAACAAAAAGAACATGGATTACTTTCTGCAACAGCTGATCAACGGTGTGACGCTCGGGTCGATCTACGGCCTTATCGCCATCGGCTACACGATGGTCTACGGCATCATCGGCATGATCAACTTCGCTCATGGTGACATTTTCATGGTCGGCGCCTTTATCGCGCTGATCTTCATCGTCGCTTTCGGTATCACGGCAGGTTTGCCGGTGGCCCTCCTCATACTGGCGCTGATCGGTGTGCTGGTCATCTCGATGGCGCTGACGGCAGCCTGGGGCTGGACGGTCGAGCGGATCGCCTACCGCCCGCTGCGCGGCTCTTTCCGTCTGGCACCGCTGATCACGGCAATCGGTGCGTCCATCACGCTCCAGAACTTCGTGCAGATTTCGCAAGGCGCGCGCAACAAGCCTCTGCAGCCTTTGATCTCCGGCGGCTTCACCCTGAGCGACGGCGGCCCGGACGGGTCCGGTTTCATCGTGCAGCTTTCCTACACGCAGATCCTGATCATTGTCGTAACCGTCGTTCTGATGGTCGGCTTCACCTTCCTGATCAACAAGACCTCTCTCGGGCGCGCGCAGCGTGCCTGCGAGCAGGACCGCAAGATGGCGTCCCTCGTCGGCGTCAACGTCGACCGCACGATCTCGCTGACTTTCGTCATGGGCGCGGGCCTGGCCTCCGTCGCTGGACTCATGTTCCTGCTCTACTATGGCGTGATCGATTTCTACATCGGCTTCCTGGCCGGGGTGAAAGCCTTCACCGCAGCGGTTCTGGGCGGCATCGGCTCGCTGCCGGGCGCCATGCTCGGCGGGCTGCTGATCGGTCTCATCGAGACGTTCTGGTCCGGCTATTTCTCGGTCGAGTACAAGGACGTTGCCGCCTTCTCGATCCTGGCGATCGTGCTGATCTTCATGCCCGAAGGTCTACTCGGCAAGCCGGAAGTGGAGAAGGTCTGATCCATGTCCGCAAAATCTGAGAACCTCTTCATGGTGTCGCTCAAGGATGCGGCGGCTGGGGGCGCGATAGCGCTTGCCCTGTTCGGCGTCCTGATCGGCATGAAGGCCGAGGTCGCAAGCGGCCTTGGCGGCCAGCTCGGCATCGAATACCGCTGGGCGGCTGTCGCCATTGCGGTTGCCATCGTCTTCGGCGGGCGCCTGCTTTTGAACCTGTTCGTCTGGAAGACAGACAAACCGGTCACCGCGACGGCCAAAGGCTTCCTGCCAAGTGCCAAGCCTCTGGCAAAGCTCGGCAAATACGCAATGCCGGTGTTTCTGGTCCTCGCCGTGGTGCTGCCCTTCCTGCTGATGTCGGCCTATGGCTCGCGCGGGTCCCGCCAGTATCTCGACCTTGCCATTCTGGTAACCACCTACGTGATGCTCGGCTGGGGGCTGAACATCGTGGTCGGGCTCGCGGGGTTGCTTGATCTGGGCTACGTCGCCTTTTATGCGGTTGGTGCCTATTCCTATGCGCTGCTGGCCCAGTATTTCGGCTTCTCCTTCTGGCTCTGCCTGCCGCTGGCCGGCATCCTCGCCGCTTTCTGGGGCATCATCCTGGGCTTCCCGGTTCTGCGTCTGAGGGGTGACTATCTTGCCATTGTGACGCTGGCCTTCGGGGAGATCATCCGGGTGGTTCTGCTGAACTGGTACGATTTCACCGGTGGTCCGGACGGTATCTCCGGCATTCCGCGGCCGAGCTTCTTCGGTATCGAGTTTGAACGCGGCCCGGGCGGTTTCGCCGACACCTTCGGTCTGGAATACAATTCCATTCACCGCATCATCTTCCTCTACTACCTGATCCTGATCATGGCTCTGGCTACAAACTTCGTGACCATGCGCCTGCGCAAGCTGCCGGTCGGGCGGGCTTGGGAAGCCCTGCGCGAGGATGAGATCGCCTGCCGTTCGCTCGGCATCAACACCACCCACACCAAACTGACCGCCTTCGCACTTGGTGCCATGTTCGGCGGTTTTGCGGGCTCGTTCTTCGCGACCCGGCAAGGCTTCATCTCGCCGGAAAGCTTCACCTTCATCGAATCCGCGGTCATTCTGGCCATCGTGGTTCTGGGGGGGCTTGGCAGCCAGATCGGCGTCGTCATTGCCGCGGTGGTGATGATCGGCGGTTTTGAATTCTTCCGCGGACTGGAGGAATACCGCATGCTGGTGTTCGGACTTCTGATGGTCGTCATCATGGTCTGGAAACCGCGCGGCCTCATCTCCACCCGCATGCCGTCCATTACCTTGAGCGGCAAGAAGGCCAAGGGCATCAGTGCCGACCTCGTGCAGGAGGGCCACGGATGAGCGCCTGGGAGACAAACCCCGTCCTGACGATCGAACACCTGACCATGCGCTTCGGCGGCCTGGTCGCCATCGACGATCTGTCCTTCAATGTCGGGCGCGGCGACATCACCGCCCTGATCGGCCCGAACGGCGCCGGCAAGACCACCGTCTTCAACTGTGTCACCGGCTTCTACAAGCCGACCGAGGGCCGGGTCGTGATGAACCGGACCAACGGCGAGCATTACCTGCTCGAACGCATGGCCGACTTCCAGATCTCGGCGAAAGCCAAGGTCGCCCGCACGTTCCAGAACATCCGCCTGTTCGGCGGCATGACCCTTCTGGAAAACCTGATGGTCGCGCAGCACAATCCGCTGATGCTGGCATCCGGCTATTCGCTGGCAGGCATTTTCGGACTGTCGACCTTCCGCAAGGCAGAGCGTCAGGCGGTTGAAAAGGCACGCTACTGGCTGGAAAAGACGGCGCTCATCGACCGGGCGGATGCTCCGGCCGCGGATCTGCCATACGGCGACCAGCGCCGTCTGGAGATCGCCCGCGCCATGTGTTCGGGTCCTGAACTCCTGTGCCTGGACGAACCGGCCGCCGGTTTGAACCCCAAGGAAAGTGGCGAGTTGAACACGCTCCTGCAGTACATCCGCAAGGAGCACGGAACCTCAATCCTGCTGATTGAACACGACATGAGCGTTGTGATGGAAATTTCGGATCACGTCGTGGTTCTGGATTATGGCGAGAAGATCTCCGACGGCACCGCAGCCGAGGTGAAGGACGATCCGAAGGTGATTGCCGCTTATCTGGGCGTCCCGGATGAAGAGGTGGATGCCGTGGAAGAGGAGGTTGGCATATGACAGCCTCCAATCATCTTCTCGAAGTCAGAAACGTCGAGACCCACTACGGCAAGATCATCGCGCTGCGCGGTGTCGACCTGACTGTCGACCGGGGCGAGATCGTCTCGCTGATCGGCGCCAACGGAGCCGGCAAGTCGACACTGATGATGACCATCTGCGGCACGCCGCAGGCGAGCTCCGGCAAGGTCATCTACGACGGTGAAGACATCACCCGCATGCCAACCCACCTGATCATGCGCAAGTCGATTGCCCAGTCTCCGGAAGGACGGCGGATCTTCCCGCGCATGAGCGTGATGGAAAACCTGATCATGGGTGCGGAAATGGCCGGCAACCACGATCTGGAAGCCGGGCTGCAGCGCGCCTTCGACCTGTTTCCGCGCCTGAAAGAGCGCAGGAACCAGCGTGGCGGCACGCTTTCGGGCGGCGAACAGCAGATGCTGGCCATCGCCCGGGCGTTGATGTCCAATCCGCGTCTTCTGCTTCTGGACGAGCCGTCTCTCGGTCTGGCGCCGCTGATCGTCAAACAGATCTTCGATGCAATCCGGGACCTCAACCAGAGCGATGGCCTCACCGTCTTCCTGGTGGAACAGAACGCCTATCACGCGCTGAAACTGGCGCACCGGGCCTATGTGATGGTGAACGGCAAGATCACCATGTCGGGAACCGGCAGGGAGCTGCTTGCCCGCGAGGATGTGCAGGCAGCCTACCTCGAAGGCGGAAGACACTAGGAGCGCGCTATGGGTATTCTTTATCAGACCGGTTTTGGCGTGTTTCTCGTCCTGCTGTGCGGCCTCGGTGGCGGTGCGGCCTGGATGACGGGACGGGCCTGTGCCAACACCTGGCGGCCGCTTTACGTGCTGTTCTGGTTCGTGTTTCTGCTGAGCCTGGCGATCAGGTTCCTGACCTTTGCCTTGTTCGATGGAACGCTTCTGTCGGTGCACTATCTGGTTGTAGATTACGTCATACTGCTTGCATTCGGGCTTGCAGGATGGCGCTATACACGGACCAACCAGATGACGACGCAATATGTGTGGCTTTATGAAAAGACGAGTCCCTTCAGTTGGCGGTTGAAGGCCGGCCAGACGGACAAATACGCCAAGGGCTGAGAATTCCGGAGGTGCATTTTCCGCACCAATGGGGAACCGGCAGGGAATGGACGAAAAACAACAAAAATCGTCTGTGGCCCGGCCAAAACGGAAGCACGGGCTTCCAATCCAAGTGGTCCAGATAACTGGAACCAGGGGAGTTGATGATGAAAAAGTATCTTTTGGCTAGCGTTGCTGCGATTGCCGGTGTGGCTATGTCCACTGCCGCTTTTGCAGACATCGTGATTGCAACTGCAGGTCCGATGACCGGCCAGTACGCTTCCTTCGGCGCACAGATGAAAGCCGGTGCCGAGCAGGCCGTGGCGGACATCAACGCAGCAGGCGGCGTCAACGGCGAGCAGTTGGTGCTGGAAGTGGGCGACGACGCCTGCGACCCGAAACAGGCTGTTGCCGTTGCCAACCAGATGGTCGGCAAGGGCGTGGTCTTCATGGCCGGCCACTTCTGCTCGGGCTCTTCCATCCCGGCATCCGCCGTTTACGCGGAAGAAGGCATCGTCCAGATTTCTCCGGCTTCCACCAACCCGAAGTTCACCGACGAGCGTCCGGGACCGGGTGTTTTCCGCGTCTGCGGCCGTGACGACCAGCAGGGTCAGGTTGCCGGCACTTATCTGGCAGAGGAATTCGGCGACAAGAACATCGCCATCGTTCACGACAAGACTGCCTATGGCAAAGGCCTCGCCGATGCGACCAAGGAAGTCATGAACGCGGCCGGCAAGACCGAAGCCCTCTACGAAGCCTATACGGCCGGTGAAAAGGACTACACCGCGCTGGTTTCCAAGCTGAAGTCGGAAAACATCGACGTTCTCTATGTCGGCGGTTATCACACCGAAGCCGGCCTTATGAAGCGTCAGATGGTCGACCAGGGCATGAGCACCATCCTCGTCTCCGGCGATGCACTCGTGACCGACGAATATTGGTCGATCACCGGCCCGGCCGGCGAAGGTACGCTGATGACCTTCTCTCCGGATCCGCGCAAGAACCCGGTAGCAGCTCCGGTCGTGAAGGCGCTTGAAGACGCCGGCAAGACCGCTGAAGGCTATGCGCTCTACACCTATGCCGCCATCCAGGCATGGGCAGAGGCTGCATCTGCTGCCGGTTCAACCGAGTATGACGACGTTGTCGGCGCGCTGAACGACGGCGACTTCAAGACCGTTCTTGGTGACCTGTCCTTCGACGACAAGGGTGACGTTACCCTGCCGGGCTACGTCTGGTACGAGTGGAAAGACGGCAAGTACGACTATAAATAAGCCATAGTCGCTGCACGTTTGGTGCTTTGCACAAGACCCCGTCCGGCCTTTGCCGGGCGGGGTTTTTTGTTGCGGGCAGACCGTCCGCGCTCTTTTTGCGGCCCTCCCGACGGATGACGCTGCGAGAGCATTTCGTGACGTTCTACGACAAATGGTACAAGTTAGCTTGGGTGAAACTCTTCTAGAGGCACAACAAAGAACATTGCTGTGTAGTAAAGATTGGCTAACCCGGCGAAAGATATTTCTTTCTCCGGGCGCTTCTTCTTGAGTAAAAGTACCCGCTTCATACCGCGCTGCAAAATATTAAGTCGACGCCTGATTAAAAAATATCCAATTTTTTTTCATAAGCCCTTCCCAAATGGCAGTAATTTTGTTTTTCTATGCACGTTCGCACACAACGATAGCTCTTTGGGTACGGAGGTTACCTGAGGGTTATTGGGTGTGCGTCTAATAATAATGATAGAAGCTGACTTGGGGACACAATGGCGAACACACGGGGCGCTGCTGTTAAGTATGACAGCGTTCAAAAGAGCTATGACGGGGAAACCCTGGTCGTAAAGAACCTCAATCTCGATATCCCGCCGGGCGAATTTCTGACCATGCTCGGTCCGTCCGGTTCCGGCAAAACCACCTGCCTCATGATGCTGGCCGGTTTCGAACCGGCAACGCACGGCGAAATCTATCTGAACGACCGCCCGATCAATAACGTGCCCCCGCACAAGCGCGGTATTGGCATGGTCTTCCAGAACTACGCCCTGTTTCCGCACATGACGGTGGCCGAGAACCTCGCGTTTCCGCTTCAGGTCCGCGGTGTCGGCAAGGCCGAGCAGCAGGACAAGGTCAAGCGGGCGCTTGAAATGGTCGAGCTTGGTGCCTTCGGCAACCGCCGCCCGGCCCAGTTGTCCGGTGGTCAGCAGCAGCGTGTCGCCGTGGCCCGCGCTCTGGTGTTCGATCCGGAACTGGTGTTGATGGACGAACCGCTTGGCGCTCTCGACAAGCAGCTTCGCGAGCAGATGCAATACGAGATCAAGCACATTCACGAGAACCTGGGTGTTACCGTGGTCTATGTGACCCACGATCAGACCGAGGCGCTGACCATGTCGGATCGTGTCGCGGTGTTCAACGACGGTATCATCCAGCAGCTGTCGACGCCGGACGACCTTTACGAGGATCCGCAAAATTCCTTCGTTGCGCAGTTCATCGGGGAAAACAACAAGCTGAACGGCAAGGTCGTTGAGATCAGCGGTTCGGAATGCCTTGTTGAAATCGATGACGGTACGAGGCTTAAGGCAGACAAGGTCAACGTGTCCGCCGTCGGCGACAAGACTACCCTGTCCCTTCGGCCCGAGCGGGTGGAATTCGACACCCATGACACGATGGACAACCTGGTCGATGGCCGGATCGAGGAACTCATCTATCTCGGTGACCATATCCGCGTTCGCATGAATGTGGGCGGCAACGACGAGTTCATCGTCAAGGTTCGCAACCGCGGAGAAAAGCGTAAGCTTGCCGTTGGCGAGACAGTCCAGGTGGGCTGGGCGCTGAACGACTGCAAGGCGCTTGATGCGGTTGTCTGAAATCGCCGGGCGGCCGGTCCACGGCCGCCAGCGACTAAAACGGAAAAATCCGTTAAATCCTAAAAGAGGGAGCTAACTCAAATGAAGCTCAAAACTGTAATTCTCGCAGGCACCGCTCTGGCATTTGCCGGCGGCACAGCCATGGCGAAGGACATGACCATCGTTTCCTGGGGCGGTGCCTATCAGGCCTCCCAGAAAGCGGCCTACGCTGATCCCTATGTTGCAGAACACCCGGACATCAACGTGATCTGGGACGAGTCTTCGAACGAGGCTGTCGCCAAGCTGCGCGCCATGAACGAAGCCGGCAACATCACGTGGGATCTGGTTGACGTGGTCGCCTCCGACGCCATCCGTCTGTGCGACGAAGGCCTGGCACTGGAAATCGATCCGGACACCGACCTGGCAGACGCGCCGGACGGCACCAAGGCTTCTGAAGACTTCGGCGACCTGCTGGTGTCCGAGTGCTTCATTCCGCAGATCGTCTACTCCACCACCTTCGGCTATCGTTCCGACGTAGCAGAATGGAACGGCAAGGAGCCCGACGATATCTGTGACGTGTTCGATCTGGAAACGTTCCCGGGCAAGCGCTCGCTGGAAAAGCGCCCGATCAACAACATGGAATGGGCTCTTCTGTGCGACGGCGTGCCGAAGGAAGAAGTCTACAACGTTCTTGAGACCGAAGAAGGTCAGGAACGGGCTTTCAAGAAGCTCGACACCATCAAGGACAATGTCGTGTGGTGGTCCGCTGGTGCGGAAACCCCGCAGCTTCTGGCTGACAAGGAAGTCGTGATCGGCTCCACCTACAACGGCCGTCTGTTCTCTCTCATCGAAGAGCAGGATCAGCCGGTGAAGATGCTGTGGGACGCTCAGGTGTTCGACCTTGACGGCTGGATCATCCCGGCCGGTCTGCCGGAAGACCGTCTCGCCATGGTGAAGGACTTCGTCAAATACGCCACAGACACCCAGCGTCTGGCGGATCAGGCGAAATACATCTCCTACGGCCCGGCTCGCAAGTCTTCGGCTCCGCTGGTTGGCAAGCACGCTGACCTCGGCATCGAAATGGCTCCGCATATGCCGACCGACCCGAACAACGCCAAGAACACCTTCCTCTATAACTACGAGTGGTGGGCGGATTACCGGGACGACATCGACGCCAAATTCCAGGCGTGGCTGGCCCAGTAATCACCTGATGCTGTCCGCGTTCGGATGAACGCGGACAGGAGAAAACCGGTCCGGGTGGGGCTTGCTCCACCCGGATCTCCCAACGGATTTGCGGAAGACTGTTTCATGAGCGATACCCACGCGGGCGAGGTTCTGACGACGCAAGACGGCAAGCCGCTAAAGGTGGCCCTTGCCAAGGCGCTGCGCCGCGAGAAGCTGCGCGCCCTGGCGCTGATTGCGCCCCTGCTGATTTTTGTCCTGCTCACCTTCGTAGCCCCGATCGTGGACATGCTGTTCCGCTCGGTCGAAAACGGGATCGTGGAAGATACGCTTCCCAAGACCGTCGTGGCCCTTCAGGAGTGGGACCCGACTTCCGGCACCGTGCCTGATGAAGCCGTCTTCGTGGCGCTTTACGACGACATGGCCGTCGCGGTGGAGGAAAAGACCCATACCCGCCTCGGCTCACGCCTCAATTACGAGGAATCCGGTATCTCCAGCCTGTTCCGCAAGACGGGCCGCGGCATCAAGCGCATGGACGAAGCCGGACCCTTCAAGGAACAATTCATCGACCTGGACAAGGACTGGGGCGCTGTCGAGACATGGCAGGTGCTCAAACGGTTCTCGCCGCGCTATACGCCCGGCTACTTCCTGAATGCCTTCGATGCACAGCAGACCGCGAACGGCATCGAACTGAAGCCGGAGGACGAACGGATCTACATGTATCTGTTCGGCCGCACGCTGTTCCTGTCCGTCGCCATTACCGTTTCCTGCCTGCTTCTCGGCTATCCGATCGCGTTCCTGCTGTCGGCTCTGCCGCTGCGCTCGTCCAACCTCTTGATGATCCTGGTTCTGCTGCCGTTCTGGACATCGCTGCTGGTGCGCACGTCTGCCTGGAAGGTGCTGTTGCAGCAACAGGGGGTGATCAACGATTTCCTTGTCTGGACAGGGATCATCACCGACGCCGGGCGGCTGGTGATGATCAACAACCAGACCGGCACGATCATCGCCATGACGCACATCCTGCTGCCGTTCATGATCCTGCCGCTCTACTCGGTCATGAAAACCATTTCGCCGTCCTATGTGCGCGCGGCCAAGAGCCTTGGCGCCAATGACTGGACCGCGTTCTGGCGGGTGTATTTCCCGCAGACTATCCCTGGTATCGGTGCGGGTGCCGTTCTCGTCTTCATTCTGTCGATCGGCTACTACATCACGCCGGAACTGGTGGGCGGAACATCGGGCATCTTCATTTCCAACCGGATTGCCTATCACATCTCGTCGTCGCTCAACTGGGGTCTGGGTGCTGCTCTCGGCACGTTGCTGCTCGTGGCGGTCATGGTGCTCTTTGTTGTCTACGACAAGATCGTCGGCATCGATAACGTGAAACTCGGATAGGTGGCGGCATGAGTGCACTTCCTCCCTACGCGTCTCCTCTCCAGATCACCTGGTACTATATGTTCCGGGTGATCTGCGGGCTGATCTTCTTCTTCCTGATCTTCCCGATCCTGGTGATCCTCCCGCTCAGCTTCAACGCGGAGAACTTCTTCACCTTCACCAAGGAAATGCTGGCCCTTGATCCGGCAGGCTATTCCTTCAAGCACTACCAGGATTTCTTCACCAATCCGGACTGGCAGCAGGCGCTGACCAACTCGGTGATGATCGCACCTGTCGCCACCATTCTGGCAACTGGCTTCGGCACCCTGGCGGCCATCGGCCTGTCACAGTCCCATGTGCCCTACAAGTCCGCGATAATGGCGGTGCTGATTTCGCCGATGATCGTGCCGCTGATCATCTCGGCGGCGGGCATGTATTTCTTCTATTCGCGCATCGGCCTGCAGGGTACCTACTGGGGCGTGGTTCTGGCCCATGCCGCACTCGGCACGCCTTTCGTCATCATCACGGTGACGGCGACGCTGGTCGGCTTCGACCGAAGCCTCGTCCGGGCCTCGGCCAGCCTTGGCGCCAACCCGGTCACCACCTTCTTCAAGGTGCAGATGCCGCTGATCATTCCGGGTGTCGTTTCCGGTGCGCTGTTTGCCTTCATCACCTCCTTCGATGAAGTGGTGGTGGTGCTGTTCCTCGGCTCTGCCGGTCAGAAGACCCTGCCGTGGCAGATGTTCACTGGCCTGCGCGAACAGATCTCGCCGACCATTCTGGCGGTGGCATCCCTGATGGTGGCCATCTCCATCTGTCTGCTGACCGTGCTGGAGCTGTTGCGCCGCAGGTCCGAACGCCTGAGAGGTCTGTCGCCGGGCTGATCCCGGACGGGCGCGAAGAGCGCCCCGCTGCTTTCACCTTGAGCCGGTGGCGGAACGCCAGTCACCGGGTGGAGACAGGATCTCCCGGTAGCAAGACATTGTGAATTTGGGCCTGGCGGGCCGGCTTCTTCGCGGAAGCCGGCCCGTTTTGCGTTTCAGGCGCCGGAAACCGAAAGCTGAACCAAACGGAAGGAGCCTTCAATGAGTAATGACATGATCCGCATCTACGAAATGAACAATGGAGAGAAGGCGTTTTCGCCCTTTTCAGCCGCAGAAATGGACAGCCGCCAGGCCAAGCTCCGCAAGCTGATGGAAGACCGGCAGATCGATGCCGCGCTGTTCACCTCCTATCACAACATCTGTTACTACTCGGGCTTCCTCTATTGTTACTTCGGTCGCAAGTACGGCTTCCTGGTCACGCAGGACAAGGCAACCACGATTGCAGCCGGTATCGATGGCGGCCAGCCTTGGCGCAGGACCCATGGCGATACGGTGATCTACACCGACTGGCGCCGGGACAATTATTTTCATGCCATCCAGTCACTGCTTGGCATGCCCAATCCTTCAGTCAAGCGCATCGGCATCGAGTTCGATCACGTCTCCCTCGACATGCTGAAGCTTCTGGAAGCCGCACTGCCGGGTGTGGAGCTGGTCGATATTGCAGCCGATGCCATGGCGCAGCGCACGATCAAAAGCGACGAGGAGCACGTGCTGATCCGCGAAGGTGCACGCATCTGCGATGTCGGCGGAGCGGCTCTGGTGGACGCGGTTCAGGCCGGTGTCCCCGAGCACGAAATCGCCATGGCCTCGACCAATGCCATGATCCGCGAAATCGCGAAGTCCTTCCCGTTCGTCGAGCTGATGGACACCTGGACCTGGTTCCAGTCGGGCATCAACACGGATGGGGCTCACAACCCGGTCACCAACAAGAGGGTCGAAGCGGGAGATATCCTCAGCCTCAACTGCTTCCCGATGATCTTCGGCTATTACACCGCACTGGAGCGGACCCTGTTCTGCGAATATGCCTCCGACGAGCATCTGCGCCTGTGGGAGATCAACTGCCATGTTCACCGCGAGGGACTGAAGCTGATCAGGCCGGGCGCGCGCTGCTGCGATATCGCAATTGAGCTGAACGACATCTACCGCAGCCACGATCTCCTGAAGTACCGCAGCTTCGGCTACGGCCATTCCTTCGGCGTGCTAAGCCATTACTACGGCCGGGAAGCCTCGGTGGAACTGCGCGAGGATGTCGAGACGGTGCTTCAACCGGGCATGGTCGTCTCCATGGAACCGATGATCATGATCCCCGAAGGCGAAGCGGGCGCGGGCGGTTACCGGGAGCATGACATCCTGATCGTGACGCAAGACGGTGCTGAAAACATCACCGGTTTCCCGTTCGGGCCGGAGCACAACATCCTGCCGAAACGATAAGGCGGCAAAGATCTGCTTTGGAGAAGGAGCCGGCGGCTAGATGCGTGCACCTTGCCGCCGGTTGGCGTATTCGGCGCGGCCATGCCCACCGCGCGAATCACTGCAAGGTTCGGCGGACGCCACGGAAAACGTGGCTCAATCGGCACGCCAAGCTGGCCTTAGGGCGGAGCGCATCAGCAAAATACGCCTCCTGACAAAGTACGGGTTTCAGGCGGTTCCCGCGGCCGGGCATGGCATGTGTTGTGAGGGGAATGTGTCGTGAGCGGTGCCGGCAGGCAGATAAACGCCAGCGGAGGCCGACTTGATCTGAAGGGGATTTTCTCAAGGTCTCTGCGACGTTGCGAGGTCAGCAGAAAAAGCATGCGGCCATGATGCACTGCGGCAATTACTGGCGTTTGTCTTGATCAAGGAAGAATGCCGTTAAGGACGGGCGGTGGAAACCCAAAGTTTAGAGTTGGGATGCTACGCTGATGAAGTACAAACCATGGGAACAATCTCGGTTGATATATTCTTGGCAATGAGCGACACCCTATTGTTAAAGACATGAATTATCGATGACACGAGTTCAATCGGCCAAAATTTCCAGCTTTCTCGTATAAAACAGAAGTGCACCCCTTTGAGGTGCAATCGACCACGCCAGCGGGGGAATAAAAATGCAGGCACCTTCTGAAGGCATATCCTTGAATTCCGGTTTGCCGCAGATGATTCACCTGGATTTGGACATCAAGGATTTTTGCACCGACTGGACCCATTGCGATCTCATGTCGGGGTACATCGCCCGGATGGTCAGTCATAACCGGCTGGATTCGCTCCTGTTCTCCAATCTCTATTCGTCGGCTCTGAACGAACTGCTGGAAGCGGTCTACCGCACGCACGGTTCGAGCGGCAAATTGCAATGCGCGGTTCTGCGCGACGGCAACGTCGACCGGATCGAACTGACCTTTCCCGCCGATGAGGAGACCTACAAGGTCTATGAGGCGGCCATTGCCAAAGTAAACGGCGACAACGCCGAAACGCTGTATCTGGAGGCGCTGTTTGCCGACGCCGAACCGGATGCAAGCCTTGGACTTTTGGAACTCGGCGTTGATTACGGCGCCCGGCTTGCCATCGGACGGAATGAAGACGGCCGCATGAGCCTGGTCGCGGAGCTCGTGCTTGAGGACGATGCAGAATGATCGCTGATAATATGACACAGGCCTTTCAGTGGACCTTTAACGAGAACGATCAGGAGTTCTCCCTTCATGGCAGCCTGCGCCCGCAGCGGGCCGACGAGCTGAACGGCTGCTTTTCCGCGATGGAACAGTCCGTCGCCAAGGTGAGCGGCAAGTTCTACGTCAATGTCAGACGCCTTGTGCGCATGAATAACGTCGCCTTCCATGCCTTTGCCGGCAAAATACTGGACCTTGTGCGTAGCCGCAGCGACCTGAGCGTTCACGTCACGACGTCGAGCGTGGTCGGCTGGGCAACGCGCAAGTTCGCCGTGCTCGAGACGATGTCCGACAAGATCACCGTCAGTGAGTACGACAACGAATTCTATCCCGGCCAGTCGTTCGTCGAAGACAGCGAGTTTATTCATGTCCTGCGGACCCAGACAAAGCTCACCTGGCGGCACGAAAAGGAACTTCTGCGCAAGCACGGCCTGAAACCGGGCATGCAGGTGGCAGACATTTGCTGCGGCATCGGCGATTTCGCCGTGCTTCTGCAAAAGGAATTCGAGCCGGACAGGCTGGTCGCGCTGGACCATTCCAGATCCAGCCTCGATTACGCGCGCCGTGTCGCCGCCGACTTCGGTATCCGGGGCATTGATTATGTCTTCGGCGACGCTGCGGACATGCTGCTGGAAGACAATCAGTTCGATTTCGTGACCTGCCGCCATTCCCTGCAGGTGTTCGACCAGCCGGAGCTGATCCTGAAAGAGCTTTACCGCATCTGCAAGCCGGGTGGCCGCGTCTATGTCACCAACGAAAAGAACTCGCACTGCCTCGGCGAACCGAGATCGGAAAGCATTCAGTGGACCTATAACGAGGTCGCCAAACTCTGGCATCATTTCGACATGGACATCGAAATCGGTCCGAAGAGCCGGCGCCTCCTGATCGACGGTGGCTTTGAAAACGTGACCATCGGATCCTTCATGGTCAACAACACGGATGGCGATCCGCAGGATTTCGCGGATGTCATCGCCTCTTGGAAAAATCTCTTCGCCGGCAAAATGGCGCAGGAACGCGGCGACAGCGCCGAGTTCATCGAGCGGTTCGCCAAGGGCTTCGACGATCATATTTTCGCAGCGCTCCACCCCAAGGGCTACGCAGGCTGGCCGATCTGGGTTGCGTCGGGACGTAAGCCGCTATGAACGCACCGGTAACCAGTCCCCAGAGCGAAAAGCAGATCGGCCGTTTTTCCCTGCGAAGCTTTCGGGCCAAGTTCATGCTCGTGGTCGGCGTCGCTGTTCTGTTCGATCTGGCACTTGCCGGCGGCATCGGCATCTGGAACGTGCAGAAACTGTCCAGGGATGCGACGGAGCAGGTCGGTGAAGGCCTGACCACAGCGACCGAAGACTATCTGCAGACCTATATCGACACGACGGCCTTCCGCGCCGACCTTATGATCGAACGCGTCCATTCCGAACTTGCGACGCTTGCCTCATCCATGCAGACGCTGATCGACAACCCGCAAGTCCAGGAAGCGGTTGGCAACACGATCGAAGGCAGTCCCGCGTTTTCGTCCGAGCTGGTCTATGACGAAAAGGGCGGCTGGTCGCAGAACACGGAGGGCGTTCCCTCCGCCGTCAGCGTTTGGGGCTATTTGCTTGATGAAAACAAGAACCCGGTTCCAAAGGCCGCCGAAGAGCTGAAGCACAGCTCCTTCCTCAGCCTCGTCGGTCCGTCGATGATGTCGACGGGCGCGCCCAAGCTGCAGATCTATTACGTCGGTCCAAAGGACGCGTCGATCATGCGTGCGACGCCCTATTCGGAACAGGCGCAGACATTCGACCTCTTGTACCCCGGCCATAACGAGGGCGCGAACTTCTGGGATTTCTTCTTTCCCGGCGTTTACGAAGGCTGGCAGGCGTGGATCAAGGATCCGTCCTCCAAGCCGGTTGACTCCAATATCGTCACCACCGCTCCCTACATCGATGCGATCACGGGCAAGCTGATCGTCAGCTTCTTCCATCCCCTGTGGACGCAGGACCGCCAAGACGTTGCGGGCATGGTGGCGGTCGACATCACGCTCGAGCAGCTTACCTCACTTGTCGAGAGCCTCGAGATTTCGGAAAGCGGTTTCGGTTTCCTGACGATGTCCGACGGCAATGTCGTGGCAACGCCGAAGGCCGGCGAGCAGACCCTGGGGCTGGTCTCCAGCGATGTCAGTGGCCAGGGGGTCACGGGCGTGAACCGGAACCTCAAGGAAAGCAGCCAGCCGGCCATCGCGTCTCTTGAACTGAGCGCCAAGGACGAGACCGTTATCAAGCATATCTTTCTTGAGAACGGCGGCGAGGAGGTTCCCTACCTTCTGGTTCTCAAGCAGCTCAATCCGACGAACCTTTGGGATGGCGCTGGCATCACCTCGGAAACGATGACGCTCGGCTTCGTCGTGTCCGAACGCGAGATCTACCAGTCGCTGATCGATGCCACCAACAACATCTCCGAAGCGACGGCCCGGATTCTGAACTATCAGCTCATTGCTTTCTGCGTCAGCATTCTCGTGGTGTTTCTCGCTGTCTATGCCATTTCCGGCCGCATCACCAAGGGCCTGTCGCAACTGGCCGAGGCGGCGCGCGCGCTTCAGAACAAGGACTATTCTGTTCGCGTTGCCATACCGACCCGCGACGAGGTCGCTGCGGTGGGCCTGGCCTTCAACCGCATGGCTGACGAGATCAGTTATCACACCGAGAACCTTGAAAATCTCGTTGAGGAGCGAACCAGGAAGCTGGAAACCGCGAACCGCGAGATCGGCGAGCTGAACAAGCGGCTGAAATCGGAAAACCTGCGCCTTGGGGCGGAGCTGGATGTCGCCAAGCGCATCCAGGAAATGGTCCTGCCGCGCCTGAGCGAACTGGAAGTCATCCCGCAGATCGAAATTGCCGCCTTCATGGAGCCGGCAGACGAGGTCGGCGGCGATTACTACGACGTTCTGTTCGACGGCAGCCGCATCAAGGTCGGTATCGGCGACGTGACCGGCCACGGGCTGGAAAGCGGCGTCCTGATGCTGATGGTTCAGTCGGTCGCCCGGGCGCTTCAGGAAAAAGGCGACAAGGACCCGATCGCCTTCCTGGATGTGCTGAACCGTGCCGTCTACAAGAACATCACCCGCACCAGATCCGACAAGCACCTGACGCTCGCCTTCGTCGACTATGAAGACGGCCAGGTCACCCTGTCCGGCCAGCACGAGGAAGTGCTGATCATCCGTGCCAATGGCGAAACCGAGCGCATCGACACGATGGATCTCGGTTTCCCGGTCGGGCTCGAGGCCGATATTTCACCCTTCGTGGCGACACTCGACCTCGCGTTCGGACCTGAGGACATTCTCATCCTGCACACGGACGGGATTACGGAGGCGGAAAACGCCAAGGGCGAGATGTATGGCCTCGACCGGCTTGCCCAGAGCGCCCATGAAAACCGCGAGAAAACCGCAAAGGGTATTGCGGCGGCGGTCATTCACGATGTGAAGTCGCATATCGGCGACTACAAGGTATTTGATGACATCACTCTTGTTGTGTTGAAGCATAGGTAAGGCATGGTCGAGGATTTTGGAGAAACGACTGCTGTGAATGGCGGAGACGCGAGACAGTTTTGTCTCACGTTGAAGGCAGAACCGCTGGAGCTGAGCTGGCATCATTGCGGCCTTACGTCGGATTTTATCGGGGAATATTTCAGCAGGGCCTGTGGCAAGGGCATCGATCAGGTCGATGCGCGCCACAGCATCAGTTACATGATCAACGAGATCCTGGAAAACGCGATCAAGTTCCGTCACGGCGGGGATGTCGCGATTCACAGCTCGCTGGAAGACCAGACGTTTGAAATCCGGATCGTGAACCGGATCGACCAGGAAACGGCCAGCAAGTTTCAGGTTCACCTGAAAGGCCTGCTCGAACGCGAGCCGGGAGAGCTGCTCCTGGAACGTATCGAGGAGAACGCCCTCAACCCGGATTCCTCCGGCTCAGGACTGGGTTTGCTCACACTTATGAGCGACTACGAAGCCAAATTGGGCTGGTCTTTCGCGTCTGAGCGTGTAAGTGAAGGCGTTGAGTTGACGACATATGCTTCTTTGCGACTTTCCTGATCGCTGACATATTCCAAAGGAAGATACCAAAATGGAAATCAGCACGAACGATTACCGCGTTTGGACTGAAGGCTCCGACATCCACTACGAAGGAACGATGCGGCTTTCAGGAACGGATGCCTATGCCCCTATTCTGGAGATCATGAATTCGGTTCTGGCAGCCAAGCCGGAACTCATCACGATGGATCTGACCAGCCTGGAATTCCTGAACAGCTCCGGCATCAACCTTCTCGCCAAATTCACGATCGAAATCAGAAAGCAGCCGGAAGTCGGCGTTCGCGTTCTTGGTTCCAAGTCCATTCCCTGGCAGTCGAAATCGCTCCGCAACCTGCAGCGTCTCCACCCGGCGCTTGAACTGACGATTTCCTGATCCCGCAGCCTGCTGCAAGCACAACGGTCATTCACGCTAACGTCCGGCCTCGGTTTCAAGAGAGCCGGATGCCGTGTGCCTGTCGTTGGTGCCTCCGGCGCGCTCCAGCAGGGGAGTGCTCACAGCTTCTGCCGCCTCTGATGCCCTGGCCTCCAAATCGACTTGACGTTCAGAGGTCCTGACACCTGCGTGTCACCGCTCTGGCATCCAAGGCTAAGGCGCGTTTCCAGCGTGTTGCCCGCCAACGCGTCTTCAGATCCGCACAGCTCAAAAACCTCTTGGCTGGCAATGCGATCCGGCCGAATATGCCGCCTCCACCGCTTGAGCCCGCGCCGGGACAACGCCCCGTACGGGATCAGCGGCATGGCTTTTGAAAAGTTGCTGTCCTTCCGCTCCCCGTCAGCGCCATCTTCCGGAGACCTTTATGACCCTGTCCGCTGAAGCCGTCGAAATCCTGAAATCCGTCAGCACCGCGACGCTCACCACGATCCTCCTGAAAAAGGGACTGCGCAACGTCTGGATCCGCGGAGCGATGCCCCTCGACCGCGCCAAACCCCGGATTGTCGGACCGGCCTTCACCCTCCGGTTCGTGCCTGCGCGCGAAGACCTGGCAACGCCCGCCTCCTGGGGCTCGCCCATTTCAACGCGTGCCGCCATCGAGGAGATGCCGGAAGGATGTGTTGCGGTCATCGACGCAATGGGCATCCGGGACGCCGGTGTCTTCGGCGATATCCTGTGTGCCCGCATGCGCAAGCGCAATGTTGCCGGCATGGTGACCGACGGCACGGTGCGCGATCTCAGCGGCGTCCTGGCGTCGGATCTTCCGGTCTGGTGCAGCGGCGTTTCGGCCCGGCCATCGGTTGCTGGTCTTACCTTCGTCGGCTGGCAGGAAACCATCGGCTGCGGCGGCGTTGCGATTATTCCGGGTGACATCATCGTTGCCGATGGTGATGGCGCGGTCGTGATCCCCGCCGCCAAACTCGAAGAGGTTCTGAAAGAAGCACCGGAACAGGAACGCATGGAAGCCTGGATTGTCGAGCAGGTGGATGCCGGTGCGCGCCTGCCAGGGCTTTATCCTATGAACGAGGAAACCAGGGCGCGCTACGAAGCCGAACGCTGAAGGGTGCCGGGGATCTGCATTCGGTAAAGAAAGCTGACGACGATGCCGCCTGCCTTCCGAGCATCCTCCGGCCAGACCGTTCTGATAACGGGTGCCCGGGCACCTGTCGCCCTGCATCACGCCCGGCTGTTTCATGCAGCCGGTTGGCGCGTTGTTCTGGCCGACATGCCCGCCCGGCCTCTCTCCAGCGCAAGCCGTGCCTGCGCGGTCTATCAGCGTCTGCCATCGCCGAGGTTTCATCCCGAAGATTTCGCCAACGCTTTCGAGGCGCTGGTCGAACGGGAAAAGCCGTCCCTGATTGTCCCGACCTGCGAAGAGGTCTTCTACCTTACCGCTCTCAGGGAAAGACGCAGCCTCGGGGCGGAGGTGTTCGCACCAGGCCTCGACCAGCTTCAGACGGCCCACAACAAGCACGACTTCATCAGGCAGTGTGAAGGCTTCGGTATCGCCGTACCCGAAACAAGGCTGCTGACGACCCCGGAGGATATCACCAGCCTCGGCAAGGAAGCAGGAAACCTTGTGTTCAAACCGGTCTGGTCGCGCTTCGCCGGTCAGGTGCTGGTGGCGCCTACCGCCGGCAAGTTGAAGCAAGTGGCGCCGAGCGCTGCAATGCCCTGGGTCGCCCAGGAACGGTTGGAAGGAGACGAGATCAGTGCCTACGTCCTGGCGCGCGACGGCAAGGTGCTGGCAGTGTCGATGTACCGTTCGCTTTACCGGGCCGGTGCTGGCGCTGGGATCTGTTTTGAACCGGTAAAGGACCCGGCAACACGGGCTTTTATCGGAACATTCGCCCGCAACACCGGTTGGACCGGGCAGGTTTCGTTTGACCTGATGCGCCTTGAAGACGGCTCTGTGCGCCCGCTGGAATGCAATCCACGCGCAACCAGCGGCCTGCACTTTTTCCAAGACGCGGACCGGTTTGTCCGCGCGCTAACGATAGGTGGCCAGGAAGTCTTGCCGGACGTATCGCGCATTCAGGCGGTGCGTCTTGCCATGTGGGTCTATGGCCTGCCCGCAGCACTCCGCTCAGGGGACGTCGGTCGCTTCCGCAAGGTGCTCGGCGCAGCCGAGGAGATCCTCGGAACCGGGGACGATCCAGCGCCTGGACGTGCACAAATACCAGCCTTTCTGGAAATCGCGGCCATTGCCCTGCGCAATCGCATCAGCCTTCAAAGCGCCACCACAAGGGACATCGAGTGGAACGGGCCGGATCAAAGCTCGATATAAGCGGTCCTGGGGGATTGCGCGGCGCCCGGTAGCTCGCCTTTTTCAATTGCTTCGATGTCCCTGCGCAAATAGTCGAGCGGTCCGATCAGAGGCTTTGCGTCCGGAAACCGAGCTGCGTTTTCAAGCGAGGATGTCAGCACGCGGCGGTCCTGTTCCAGAGCGATGCGGAACATGGGCTGGAAGACCCAGGACTTGATCCGGTCGAGCAGGCCTTTGTGCGGGCCGATGAGGAAGCCAACCCCCTCAACACGTCCGTCTGCCGCCTGCCGCAGATGAAAGGTGGTTGCCAGCGCAAGGCCGTTTTCGCCCCAGTATTCAAGCTCGGCGATGCCGGGAAAACGATAGCGCCCGACAGTCCGGACCCGTCCGGCTTCCAGCAGCTTGCTGATCAGGCCGTGCTGCCGGTCTTCTCCCGTATAGACGGCCTCGACCCAGCCCGGTCCACCGGTGATGTCGACCCGAACCCGATGGCGTTTGCTGCTGAGGCCGCGTAGCAGGCCCTTGTGGGTGAAATGGGTATGGGTCGCATCGAGGATGTTTTCAGCGGTATCGATCAGTGTCGACCTGGTGCTGCTGCGTACCAGCCGCATCAGCACCTTTTTGCCTTCCATCGGGTGCAGGTAAGGTTCGCCGGCCGGGTCTCCTCTGGAGAGAAAAACCACCCCGTCCTTGACGAACGTCTTGAGGCCGGGAATGCGGTATCCCGGCACGTCGCCCAGGTGTCCGGGAATGGCGGTGCAGCGTCCGCTCCCATCAAAGCGCCAGCCGTGGTAGGGACATTCGATCTCGCCCCCGACGACCTTTCCTTTCGACAGCTCCATCAGCCGGTGGGGGCAACGGTCGGCCAGAGCCGCAATGCCGGCTCCGCTCTCGAACACGACCACCGGTTCACCGCCGAACTCAAGCCGCAACGGCTGCCGCTTGACGTCCTTCACAAGCGCTGCGGCCTGCCAGTAATCCCTTGATGAAGTCATAGGTCGAAGGCCTCCAGAAGGGGGATGCCGATGCGCGACAGAAGCGTTTCAAGGCTCCGTACCGCCAGTTGTCTGCGCCGGGACAGATGGCCCGCATAGACGGCGTTGAACTCGATTTCCGGTTCCGCCCCGCGCAGGCGTTTGAAGTGGCCCGCGCCCGCACTCATGTTGAAAAAGAGAGTGTGCCGTTCGGCGATCTCCTGACCCGCTGCCATCACCAGCCGATAGAGCCCATCCTTCAGCGGCAGGCGGGTATCGTATCCGACCAGCGGCTGCGTCAACGTGCGGCCGTTTGCAAAGAAACCGGCGACCGCTGCCAACCGGCCGCTTGCGTCGCGATACCCAAGCAGTTGGAACAGGCCCCTGCGGTGGCATTCGCGGATGTAGGTTGCCGTGTACTGCGGATTGAGCGGGGTGTACTTGTCGAGATAGAGCATCTTGTAGAGCTCTGCGGCACGGGCAAAATCCTGACCGCTGAAACTGTCATTTTCCGCGAGCCGATAAGGCGTTCGCTGCATCAGCTTCACGTCGTAACGGCGGTTTTGCGTCCCCTTGCCTGGCGTCTTGTCGCCCGAATAGAGATAGATCCGCCGGGCGGCCAGAAGCCTGAACCCCGCCTGCCTGAGGGCATTCATCGTTGTTCGGTCGGCCCGGCCATTGAGCGACCGGATGACGATGGCATGCTCGGGATGGCGCTGCGATAGCGTGCTGGCAATCTCGCGGGCAGCGGTCGGATCGATCTCCGGCACGGGATTGGTTGATAGCAGCCAGTTGTTCACCTGCACCTGCCGGTCAAGTCCGCTGGCGGCGATCAAGGGCGCGCAGGCCCGGATCAGTGGTCGCACCAGATGGTAGGTCAGCGGCGACTTCAGGAAGTTGCGCGTTTCCTCGATGGCATAGTTGATATAGGCGGCGCTGGGCGAGCAGATGTAGCACGTCGGCGGACGGCTCGGTTCGTTGATCGTCACCGGAAAACAGCGCCCGGCAATCTCCAGCATACTGACGCGTGTCGTGAGGTTGGCGACAAGGTCAGGCATTGCGAAGTCGTTGCACAAGCGCACGAAGGCGCGGACGGTCTCCGGGTCATTGCGCACACCTCCGCGGTCTGAAGTGTCCCTAATGGCAGGATCCTGTTCGGTCGTCATGGCCGCCCCTGCCGCTTCAGCCGGCATTCCACCCGCCGCAGCTTGCGGGGGCGTTCCAGAGGCAAACGTTCCCGGTGAAGGGAAATTGCTGGTGTCAGCCCCTGTGTGCTCAGGGTCTTGCCGAGTGCCATGCGCGCCGCTTCAGCACTTGTATCCGGCAGATCGGGCGGCAGCAGCAGGGTCACCGATCCATCGTCTTCCTGCACAAGGCGAAAATCGGAAATCTCGCGGGAAGCGTCCAGAACCGCATTGCGCAGGATGTCGGGTGTGACAGGCACTTCCACTCCCGCTGCGTTGGCGAAGACAAAGATATCGTCCATCCGCCCGACCACTTCATCGACAGCCTGAAGCGGCGAACCGCAGGTGCAGGGGTCTGACGACAGACGCAAGAGGTCGTTCATCCGGTATCTGGCCATGATCTGGAAATCCCGGCGAAAGCCTGTCACCAGTGGGGTGACGAGACCGTTTGCGACCGGCTCTAACTCGAAATAATTGGCGTCCTCGGCAAGATGCAGACGCCCCTGGGCGCATGTGACGGCAAAAAGGCCTTCGGTTGCCATGTAGATCTGCCCGAGCGTGAGGCCGAACCTCTGTTCGATGACGACCCGGTCGACAGGATCGAGCGTCTCGGCCCCGGCATAGAGCTTTCGCGGGGCAAGGCGGTTCGATGTTTCTGCAAGGTGCCGCAGCACCCGGGGCGGGGCAACGATGGTCGTCGGGTCGAAGGTTTCCAGATCGTCCAGCCAGGCGGCAATGCCATGGCGCAGATCGAAGAACCGCAACTGCAACTGTCGCAGGCTGGCAGGGCTTTCATAAAGCGAAGAGGACTGAGGCAGGATGATTGCGACCCGTTCCCGGTGCCACAGAAAGCCGGGTAGCGTTTTGGCCAGAATGGTGCCGAGCCAGCGGAACCGCTCCGCCGCGGTAATGGCATAGAGGCCGCGATTGCCGCTTGTGCCCGTGCTGGCGCCGATGTTGATCCCGTTGATCTCGCCGCCTGTTTCCAAGGCCCGCCATCCGTCCTCTGTGGTGATCCGCTCCCTGTTGAAGGTCTCGAACCGGCTCATCACGATGGCTTTGTCGATGACAGGGAGTTGGTCGAGGCGCGGTGGCGCATCGCGGTAGAAGTCGACCTTGGGAAGTGACTGGCGCAACCAGGTATCCAGCCGCCGCTTCTGCCAGGTTTCGAAAGCCTGCCTGGATCGGCCGCTGCGGCAGGTCCAGAGTGTCCCGGAAAAGGCAACGGCGGTCTGAAAACGCCCGCTCATTCCGGAAATCCCAGCAGGTCGTAAGGGCTGTCGGACGGATCGTGGCACAGCAGGACATCACCGCCGTTTTCGACAAACGCCGCAACCCGGCGGGTGCTGGCGGCAAGCGCCCTTCGATCTGAAGCGACCAAAGACGCGGGCAGTCCGGGCGCTTTGCCGGGCGCAAGCGCCGCCGCACACCACTGGGCATCTACCGCATAAAGCAGCGGCACCGGCAGCGCGGCAAAGCAGATACCAAAGTGGCCTTCCGCATGGCCGGGCAGGTCGACGGCAAGCAGGGTGCCGTCCCCAAAGAGATCGGCGCTTTCCCCCAGTCCATGGGGAGCACGCCTGACAGGTAGCTGGGCGATATCAGCGATCCGGCTGGTGAGATCCTGCGGCAGCAGCTCGTCAAAGATACCGTGGCGGAGGTTCGAAAACCTTGAGCGCGCAAGGATACGAGCAAGCACCGCTGCTTTCGCATAGATCTTCGCCTTTGGAAAAAGAGTGAGCGCAGCAACATGGTCGGCGTGAAAATGGGTCAGCACGATGGCTGCCACGTCTTCTGTGCTTGCGTTCAGCTGTTCAAGCACGCGGGCCGGCTGGTGCTCTTCAACCAGCTTCGGTCGCAGCATCCTGTCATAGAGGCGCAGCGGCAGGCTTCGGCCCGGACCTTCGGTGACCTGAGGTCCGTAGCCGGTATCGATGAGCACCAGACCGGCGGTCGGATGCTGGTAAACGCCATAGCGCACCTTGAAGCGAAGCACGTGCCGACCGCCGCCGCGGACCACCAGACGCTCGGGCGCGGAAACGAAGGCGCTGTTGGCAAACACCGGCGTCAAAGGGCTCTCCCTTCGCCAAGTGTTTTACCAAGTCCGCGGTCGAAGTCGATCTGCGGCCGCCAGCTCAGCAGCCGCGCCGCCTTGGAAATGTCGAGGCTCTGCCGGAAGGCGAAGAGACCAAGCGTATAAGGCGTTGCCAGAGGTTCGCCTGCACCCGGCACAATCAGGCACGCCTTCTCCAGAAGCCTTGCCGCCAAAATCGCCGGAGCGAGGGGGCGCTTTCGCCAGCGCACCGGAACACCCCTGGCGGCACAGACGCGGTCGACAATGAAGCGGACCGGTAAAGGATCACCGCCGGAAATGTTGAACGTCTCGCCCTCACAGGCGGGAGAGGCCTCAAGGGCGGCGTCGATGGCTGAGAGCAGATCCTCGACGTGGGTCAGGTCGATGGAGGCAGCTCCGTCCCTGAAAAGCGGCAAGGGCCGCTTGTGGGCCGCGGCAAGCAAACGAGGCAGAAGGGTCGTGTCCCCGGCGCCGTAAAGGCCGCGCGGCCGCAGGTTGATCGGGCCGAACTCAGAGCGCGCCAGCACCAGCCGCTCCGCCTCGGCTTTGGTTGCCGCATAGGCGTTGACGGGTGGCGGCAGCGGGTCCTCTTCCCGCACGTTTTCCTTGTCCTTCATCTCGAAAGTGACAGTGGGCGAGGAAATGTTGACGAAGCGGCGCACACCAAGCTCGCCCGCAAGATCAAGCAGGTGCCTCGTCCCGGTGACATTCGCCGCCACGAAGGCGCTGCGCCGCCCCCAGGGCGCGGAGAGCGCTGCGCAGTGTACGATGGCGCTGACCGGGCCAAAGGCGGAGAAACGCTCTGGATCACAAGGGCCGGACAGATCCATGCGCACGACATCGAAGCCCTCGGCCTCAAGATGCTGACAGTGCAATTCGTTGCGACCGAGCGCGATGGGACTGGAGCCCTTGGCGCGCAAATGACGGATCAGTGCGCCGCCCAGAAATCCCGTCGCTCCCGTCACCAGCAAACGCCCCATGGTCAAACCTCCAGGGCCATGCCGCCAAAGGTGACGCCGGCCGATGTCCCGAGCAACAGCACGCGCATGCCGGGCTCGATCCGGCCCTGGCGCCAGGCAATGTCGAGCGCGGTCGGCAGTGACGCTGCAATCTGGTTGCCGTGCGTGGAGCTGATGTCGACCACGCGGCTGCGCTCCATCCCGGTTCCCCGGATCATGTGCTCAAGCGCAAGCGGGCTTGCCTGATGCGGCACGACGAGGTCGATATCCTGCCGGCCCCATCCGGCTTTCGACAGCAGGGTGTCGACGAACTGCGGAAAGTGCTTGTGCGTGACGCGGAAAAGATCCTTGCCGTCCATATGGAACACGGCATGACGGGCGAAAGTCTCGTGGTCCTTGTGAAAATCGAACCGCGTGCCGCCGGCTCCGATCTCGCATGCGGCATAGGCCGAAGGGTATGTGCGCAGCAGAGAAGCTGCAATGCCGGGGCCGTTTTCGTCTGCTGCCGTCAGAACAGCTGCGGCCGCACCGTCGCCGAACAGGGCGGCAACATCGGGCTGGTCTTCCCACGGCAGGGCACGGGAGGCGATATCCGCCGCAAACACCAGCACTGACGCGGCTTGCCCGAGCACAAGTTTGTTGGCGGCAAGCTCAACAGCGCTCAGGAAGGAAAGACAGGTCGCGTTGACGTCGTAGGCTGCCGCAGCACCATCCGCGAAACCCAGTCTCTGCATCACCAGCGGCGCAGTTGCCGGAAGGGTCTGGTAGGGGATGCCGCAAGCGCCGAGAACGAGATCGACGTCCCTCGGCGTTTGGCCCGCTTTTTCCAGCGCGGCTTTGCAGGCCGAAACCGCCAGATCTATCTGGCTTTCCTCTGCTGTGACGAACCGGCTTGAAACGCCGGACAAATTTTTTATTCGCCCGGCATGGAACCCAAGCCGGTGGTCAAGCGTTTCGGAAGTGATGGACTGTGCTGGCAAGGCATGCCCAGTGCCGGCAATTCTGACGGGAAGAATGGATGCGGCCTCCGTTAGCACACCGGTCCTGTCCGGCTTCAAAGAAGGATCTAAGTCACTGGGGGAAGACGCGCAAGAAGGATGGGAGGCCGGGTGGACCAGTCAAAGCGGGGTCGCCAGGCGCCGCATCGCATCGCCCCGATGCCTGATCCGGGCATCAGCGGGCTTTCCCCATTTCGCACGGCCGCTGCTGTCGATAGCGCGGACAATGACGGATCCGGTGATCTGCACCCGGCCCCCGGGAGATCGGCTGTTTTGACAAGAAACCTGTGCCATTTCTGCCGCTTGGATCCTTCCGATTACAAACCGAAATACCAACCGCCACGCCTTTTTACCGAAAGGTTCAAAGAATATTGAACTTCGCCCAAAAGAATTATTTGAGATGCGCCTCAGTAGAGAAAGCTATAGGCAGATCGCATTTTCGCCCCCACGCGAAAAGAAAAAATATTTCACAACAATGCTGCTGCGCACAATATGTGGGAAGTCGTTCTAAATTATACATTTTTATATTCGGAATTTGCCCGAAGGGGTGGCCGGACAGGGGTAGTTCGTGTTTTGCTATGTAGATGTCGCAAATGAGCATCATGGATACAAAAAAATCACGGATGCTCTATTTGGGAATTTGGCAAGAGACTGTTTAAGAAAAACCGAAAGGGGAGTCGTATGACAAAATCCAAAGATGCCGAGATGCTTGAGAGGCTTGAATCAGCGGCCCGCACGGGAGGGATCAGCAAGCGTGATTTCCTTCGATATTCCGTGTTGGCCGGGCTCACAGCAAGCACCGCGACAGGCCTCTGGTCCACCAAGGCGAAAGCGCAGCCCAAGCAGGGCGGGACGTTTCGCTGGGGTATCCATGACGGCAACACCTCAGACTCTCACGATCCGGGCACCTATCTGACCCGTGTAATGATTTTCCTCGCCCATACCCACCGCAGCTACCTCACCATGATCATGGGCGACGGATCGCTGGGGCCGGATCTGGCCGAAAGCTGGGAAGCCAGCGCGGATGCGTCCGAGTGGACCTTCAAACTCACCGAAAACGCCACGTTCCATAGCGGCAAGAAGCTGACGGCTGATGATGTTATCGCCTCGCTGAACCACCACCGTGGTGAAAAGACCACTTCCGCCGCCAAGGCGCTGCTGACCGATGTCACCGACATCACCAAGGACGGCGACTACACCGTTGTCGTGAAGCTTTCCGGCGGCAACGCCGACTTCCCGTGGTTGATGACCGACTATCACATGGCCATCTGCCCGGCCAACGACGATGGCACGATCGACTGGCAGTCCGGCGACGGTACGGGCCCCTACAAAATCGACACTGGCGAATTCGGCGTCCAGTTCAGCCTCAGCCGGCATGACGGCTGGCATGGTGAAGGCGCCTACTTCGACAAGGTCGAGCTCATCACGCTGAACGATCCGAATGCCCGTCAGACGGCACTTGTCACCGGCGATGTGGACGCGGTTTCGCTGATCGAGCTGAAGACCATGGGGCTTTTGCAGCGCAATCCGAACATCAAGATTCACAACATCCCGTCCGCGGGGGCCATCACGCTGCCGATGTTCTGCGACACGGCACCGTTCGACAATCCTGATGTGCGCAACGCGCTGAAGCTGGCGATGAACCGCGACGATATCATCGAGAAGATCACCTTCGGTGCGGCGACCAAGGGCAACGACTTTCACCATTCTCCGGCCCAGCCCTACTGGCCGGATGATATTCCGCAGCGCGAATACGATCCGGATCAGGCCAAGTCCCTGCTCAAGAAGGCGGGCGCGGAAGGTCTTACGGTCAGCCTCAGCACCGCGGACAGTGTCTATGCCGGCGCGGTCGACATGGCGGTGCTCTATGCCGAACACGCCAAGGCGGCAGGTATCAACATCAACGTCGTGCGTGAGCCGAACGACGGCTACTACTCCGACGTCTGGCTGAAGAAGCCGTTCTGCCTCGTCTCCTGGGGCGCGCGTCCGACACCTGATGTCATGTACACGCTGGCCTACAAGAACGATGCGGCGTGGAACGAGTCCCATTGGAAGAACCCGCGCTTCAACGAGCTTCTGCTGCAGGCCAAGGCCGAGCTGGACGACACCCGGCGCGCGGAAATGTATCGCGAGATGGCCATGCTTGCGCGTGACGACGGCGGGACAATCATTCCGTTCTTCAACAACTTCGTTTACGCTAACAGCACGAAGGTGGGTACGCCGGAAAAACTGGCTGCCAGCTGGGAAAACGATGGTGCCCGCGCTGCCAGCCGTTGGTGGTTCGAGTCCTGATTGAAGGCTCGGGTGGCGGCTAGCGCCGCTGCCTGCAATCTGGCCCTGCCCCGGTCACGGGACAGGGCCGTCCTGGACGGACAGGACTCCTGCCAAAGCAAATCAAAAAAAGCTGACAGGAAACCTGCCCGATGTGTGTCCGGCGGCGCATTGAGCCGTGTCGGGCTTTCCTATTTTGGAGGGACATATGGGGGACATCCTACAGCTGGTCCTGAAGAGACTTGGCTTAGGGGCGATCACACTGCTTGTGGTCTCTATCCTGATCTTCTTTGCAGTCGAACTACTGCCCGGCGACATCGCCCAGGCCGTTCTCGGACAGGGAGCAACGCCTGAAACAGTCGCCGCCCTGAGAGAGAAGCTTGGCCTCGACCAGCCGGCCGTCATTCGATATTTCCATTGGCTTGCCGGTGCTCTCACTGGCGATTTCGGTGTCTCGCTCGTCTCCGGCGAACGGGTCAGCGCGGCCATCAGCGACAGGTTCGTCAACACGCTGTTCCTGGCGACCTATGCCGCTGTCATCGCGGTGCCGGTCTCCATTGTTCTCGGTGTGATTGTCGCCCTGCTGCGCAACACGCTGTTCGACCGGGTTGCCAACGTTCTGACGCTGACATCGATTTCCTCGCCGGAATTCTTTCTCGGCTACATTCTCATTCTCTATCTGGCGGTCAAATCCAACTATTTCCCCGCCATTGCGAGCCTCAGCGCGGACATGAGCTTTGGAGATCTGTTGCATCGAACGTTCCTGCCCGCGCTGACCCTGGTTCTGGTGGTAACGGCGCACATGATGCGCATGACGCGCGCCGCGATCATCAACCTTCTGGCCTCGCCCTACATCGAGATGGCGCGGCTGAAAGGGGTGCCGCCCTGGAAGGTGATCGTCAAGCATGCCCTGCCCAACGCCTGGGCGCCGATCATCAACGTGGTTGCGCTCAATCTCGCCTATCTCATCACCGGTGTGGTCCTGGTGGAAGTTGTCTTCGTCTATCCGGGCGTTGGCCAGCTTCTGGTGGACGCAGTCGCCAAACGCGATTTCCCGATCGTGCAGGCCTGCTGTCTGATCTTCGCCGCCACCTTCATCCTGCTGAACCTGGCAGCCGATGTTGGCGCGATCCTGACCAATCCGCGTTTGCGGCATCCGAAATGAGGGCAGCGACATGAGCACATTCGTTATCGGCTACTATGCGCTGCTGATCGGGGCTTCCTGCCTGGCAGCCTATTTCAACAAGCGCAATATCTTCATTCTTGTCTTCTCCCTGACGATGATTTCCTTCATCACCGGGATCATCGGTGGTGCTCCGGCCTTGCGGTTCATCACCACGGCCGCAGGCGCTCTGGCGCTCGCAGCCGGGACATCCTATGCGTTCCGTGAATTCCTGATCATCATCACCCCCGAAGGGGTGTCCAAGGAACTGCGAACCGCACCGCTCACGGCCGCCTTCGGCATGTTCGTGATCTTCACCTACGCCCTTGCCGGGGTTTTTGCGCCTGTCATTGCCCCCTTCGGGGAAGCGGAGGTGATTTCTTCGGCCTTTGCGCCGCCGGACGAGACCATGCTTCTGGGCGCCGACCAGCTCGGCCGAGACATGTTCAGCCGCATCATCTATGGGGCGCGCAACTCTGTCGGGCTCGCGCTGCTGGCAACCTTGCTGGCCTTCATCATGGGGGCGCTGGCAGGTCTGCTCGCTGCCACAAAAGGCGGCTGGTTCGACCAGTTGGCCGGCCGGATTGCCGACGTCATCATGTCCGTGCCGTCGCTGATCTTCGCCCTGTTGATGCTCAGTATCTTCGGCACAAACCTGGCGGTGATCGTGATGGTCGTCGCGATCATCTATTCGCCGCGCGTCTTCCGTCTCACCCGAGCGGTTGCCGGCAACGTGGTGGTGATGGATTACATCGAAGCGGCCAAGCTGCGCGGTGAAGGCACCTGGTACCTGATCCGTCGGGAAATCCTGCCGAACTCGACAGCGCCGCTGATCGCGGAATTCGGTCTGGAATTCTGCTTCGTGTTCCTGCTCATCGCCGGCCTGTCGTTCCTGGGGCTCGGCATTCAGCCACCGACCGCGGACTGGGGCTCCATGGTGCGTGAAAATGCGACGCTGATCTCATTTGGCGAAATGACACCGCTGATCCCGGCAGCAGCCATCGCGCTTCTGACCGTTGCTGTGAATTTTGTCGTCGACTGGATGCTGTTCCGGTCTTCCGGCCTGAAGGAGGTATGAGAATGGTGCCGAAAAGAGACGTTCTGCTTCGGATCTCCGATCTCCGGATCGAAGGGTATTCCGACGAGAAATGGGTCGAGATCGTTCATGGTGTCGATCTCACCCTTCACAAGGGCGAGGTGCTGGGGCTGATCGGGGAATCCGGTGCCGGCAAGTCGACCATCGGTCTGGCCGCCATGGGCTTTGCCCGCGATGGCTGTCGGATTTCCGGCGGCTCGATCGAGTTCGACGGCATGGAGCTGACAACGACGCCGGAAAGCGACCTCAGGGCGCTGCGCGGTTCGCGCATCGCCTATGTCGCCCAGTCGGCGGCGGCCTCGTTCAACCCGGCGCACCGGATCATCGACCAGCATACGGAAGCGCCGATCCAGTACCGCATCCAGAAGCGGGTCGAGGCGCAGGAAGACGCCATGCAGCTTTATGAGCGGCTGCGTCTTCCCAACCCGGGAGAAATCGGCTTCCGCTACCCGCACCAGGTTTCCGGTGGCCAGTTGCAGCGCGCCATGACCGCCATGGCCATGGCCTGCCGGCCGGATCTGATCATCTTCGATGAACCGACCACCGCGCTCGACGTGACGACACAGATCGAGGTTCTGGCGGCGATCCGGGACATTGTCGATCAGTTCAACACGGCTGCGATCTACATCACCCACGATCTGGCGGTGGTGGCGCAGATGGCCGACACCATCAAGGTGCTTCTGAAAGGCGAAGAGGTCGAGGAGGCCCCAACCGAGGAGATGCTTGGTTCGCCAAAGGAAGACTACACCAAGAGCCTTTGGGCGGTTCGCAGCTTTGAACGGCCGCAGAAGGAGCGGCCGTCGGATCCCGATGCGATCCCGATCGTGTCGGTGCAGGGCATTGATGCCGCCTATGGCAAGACCAAGGTTCTGGACGATGTCTCCTTCGACATCTATCCGGGCATGACGGTTGCCGTCGTCGGCGAATCGGGGTCGGGCAAGTCCACGACCGCGCGCTGCATCACCGGCCTGTTGCCGCCGACGAAGGGGCAGATCCTGTTCAAGGGCGAACCGCTGCCGCCGCGCTATCAGGACCGCAGCAAGGATCAGCTTCGCCAGGCGCAGATGATCTATCAGATGGCCGATACCGCGCTGAATCCGAAGATCAAGATCAGCGAGATCATCGGCCGGCCTGCCCAGTTCTATGGCGGACTGCACGGTGCGAAACTGAAAAGCCGTGTCGACGAATTGCTCGACCTGATCGAGCTGGAACCGTCGAAGTTCTACAACCGTTATCCGCCGGAACTTTCCGGTGGCCAGAAACAGCGTGTGGGCATTGCACGGGCGCTGGCGGCCGATCCGTCCTTCATCATCTGCGACGAGGTGACGAGCGCGCTCGATCAGCTTGTGGCGGAAGGCATCCTGAAGCTGCTCGACCGGCTGCAGCAGGAGTTCAACCTGGCCTATATGTTCATCACCCACGACCTGGCAACGGTGCGCTCCATCGCGGATGAAGTGGTGGTGATGCAGCGAGGCAAGGTGGTCGAACAGGGGCCGAAGGACAAGATGTTCACGCCGCCGCATCACCCCTACACGGATCTGCTTCTGTCTTCGGTTCCCGAAATGGATCCGAACTGGCTGACAACGCTTCTGGAAGAACGCGGCACCGACGCCATTGGTGAAGCCGCCGACGTATGACGGCACGCGGTTTACCGGCCGCAAAAACGCAATCACCCCCGGATAACTCCGGGGGTGATTGAAACGCTGCGGTGTCTTTCGTCAGGCGTGCGGGATCAACCGACCATCATGTAGCCGGAGAGAGCCATCGCACCCACGATAACAGCGTACACACCGACAAGTGCCGGCCATGAACCGCTGTGTGTCCTGTATTCGCGAATGAGATCGTCCCGGGTCATACCGACCTCCAGAAATGCACGCTACTTGAGCGGGTTGGTGAATATTTGATCTGCCGGACAAATACGGGAGGAAAGTTAAGAATTCAATGAGTCAAAACACCAATCTGCCTCCTATTTTTGCATAACTGTTCTGCGCCCTATTCACACATGGCATAGCAGGCTGGCGGAACGCCCTGCTGCAGGCTTCTTCAGTGAGGCGGCAGTGCCAAGAAAGACGCCTCAGGCCCTTGCAAGGCCGTGCCGGAAAACGGTATCCGTCACGCGCGCAGCGACGCTGGACCGCCTGTCGGCGGACAGGCCGGTCCGGATAACCGGAGTTACCGCAATCGCTCCCAATCACCTGTCCACGTGGCCTCCACCGGCTGCGGGCAACGATGGCGACAGACTGAGATGATCGACACACCCTATTATTTGATCGACAAGGCAAAGCTGCTCCGCAACATGGAGAAGATCGCCTATGTGCGCGAGAAGTCCGGCGCCAAGGCCCTGCTGGCGCTCAAGTGCTTTGCCACCTGGTGTGTGTTCGACGTCATGCGCGACTACATGGACGGCACCACCTCGTCCTCGCTGAACGAAGTCCGTCTGGGGCACGAGCGCTTCGGCAAGGAAACCCACGCCTACTCCGTGGCCTATGCCGATTACGAGATTGACGACGTGATCTCCCATGCCGACAAGATCATCTTCAACTCCATCAGCCAGCTGGAGCGGTTCGCCGACAAGTCCGCCGGCATCGTGCGCGGCCTGCGTCTGAACCCGATGGTCAGCTCATCCAGCTTCGACCTTGCCGATCCAGCCCGGCCGTTCTCGCGCCTCGGCGAATGGGACGTTGCCAAGATCGAGAAGGTCATGGACCGGATCAGTGGTTTCATGATCCATAACAACTGCGAAAATGCCGATTTTTCCCTGTTCGACCGTATGCTCGGCGATATCGAGACAAAGTTCGGTGCCCTTCTGCACCGGGCGGAATGGGTCAGCCTTGGCGGTGGCATCCACTTCACGGGAGACGACTATCCGCTCCACCTTTTCGCAGACCGCCTCAAGGCTTTCGCCGAAAAATATGGCGTTCAGGTCTACCTGGAGCCGGGCGAAGCATCGATCACCCGATCGACAACGCTGGAGACCACGGTCCTCGACACGCTGTTCAACGGCAAGAACCTTGCCATCGTCGATGCCTCCATCGAGGCGCATATGCTTGACCTGCTGATCTACCGGGAAACCGCAAAGGTGGCACCGAACGAAGGTCCGCACAGCTACATGATCTGCGGCAAGTCCTGCCTTGCCGGCGACATATTCGGCGAATTCAACTTCCCTGCCGAACTCAAGACCGGTGATCGGGTTTCCATTCAGGATGCGGCGGGTTACACGATGGTCAAGAAAAACTGGTTTAATGGCGTGAAAATGCCCGCGATTGCGGTCAAGGAAGTGGACGGAACGGTCCGCGTTGTTCGTGAGTTTTCATACCAGGACTACGAACAAAGTCTGTCTTGAGACTTGAACCCTTAACACCCCGAAGGTCCAAGGAAGGTATCTTTATCAAATGAAAAAGACTGTTCTCATCATCGGCGCCGGAGGTGTCGCTCAGGTGGTGGCGCATAAGTGCGCACAGAACAACGATGTTCTCGGCGATATTCATATTGCCTCGCGCACCAAGTCAAAATGCGACGACATCATCGCAACCGTGCATGCCAAGAAGGCCCTGAAGCAGCCGGGTGTTCTGGAAGGACATGAACTCAACGCGCTGGATATAGCTGCCACCTGCGCCCTGATCCGCAAGACCGGCGCGCAGATCGTCATCAACGTCGGCACCGCTTTCTTGAATATGTCCGTGCTCAGTGCCTGTCTGGAGACGGGTGCCGCCTATATCGACACCGCCATTCACGAAGAGCCGGGCAAGATCTGCGAGACCCCGCCCTGGTATGCGAACTACGAATGGAAACGGGCTGAGGAGTGCGCCGCCAAGGGCGTTACCGCCATTCTGGGCGCTGGTTTCGACCCGGGCGTCGTCAACGCCTATGCGCGCCTTGCCAAGGACGACTATCTCGATAAGGTGACCGACGTCGACATCGTCGACATCAATGCCGGCAGCCACCAGCGTTATTTCGCCACCAACTTCGACCCGGAAATCAACTTCCGCGAATTCACCGGCACGGTCTATTCCTGGCAGGAAGGCAAGTGGCAGGAAAACAAGATGTTCGAGATCGGCAAGGAATACGACCTGCCGGTGGTCGGCAAGCGCATGGCCTATCTCTGCGGCCATGACGAAGTGCATTCCCTTTCAAAGAACATGGACGGCGCGGACGTCCGCTTCTGGATGGGCTTCGGCGAGCATTACATCAACGTCTTCACCGTTCTGAAGAACATCGGCCTTCTGTCCGAACAGCCGGTCATGACGGCCGAAGGGCAGGAGGTTGTACCGCTGAAGGTCGTCAAGGCGTGTCTTCCGGACCCGTCTTCGTTGGCACCTGAATATACCGGCAAGACCTGCATCGGCGATTTCGTCAAGGGCACCAAGGACGGCAAGGACCACGAGGTTTTCATCTACAACGTGGCAGACCACAAGGAAGCCTATGAGGAAGTCGGCAGCCAGGGCATTTCCTACACCGCCGGTGTTCCGCCCGTCGCGGCCGCCATGCTGATCGCGACCGGTGAATGGGACGTGAAGAAGATGGCCAACGTGGAAGAACTGCCGCCGCATCCCTTCCTCGCCATCCTCAACCGCATTGGCCTGCCGACCCGCATCAAGGATGCCGACGGCGACCGTGCGCTGGAGTTCTGAACCGGCCTGTTTTGAAGACCGTTAAATTGCTCAGCCCCGGTCATCACCGGGGCTGTTTGCTTTCGGTGGCATCTTCATGGAGCGCCGTCAGACCAGCCAGTTGAAAGCGCCAGAACATGGAAACCGCGGCGGTGATATCCGCCTCTTTTTCAAAGCGCATGAGAATACTGGAGAGTGTCGTCAAAGTGTTGGTGAAGATCTGTTCCAGAAGCATCCGCACATGAGGCCCGTTGTTCGCCGCATCGCTGTTGGCCAGCGTGCTTTCGACCATCATCGAGACCATGCGCGCGCCGAATGCTTCGTAGGCCGTTCCACCCCCGCGGCTCATCAGGATCACGGCGACATGACGATGAGCGATCCAGAAATGCAGAAGATCCGCCGCTTCGCGTGAGCCTGTGTGGGTCAACGCTTGCCAATCGGGACGCCCCGAAAACTCGGACACCCGTCGTTCCAGGATGCCGGCGTACCGCTCGGCGAGCGCCTTTGGAACCACCTGGTCGAACAGGGCGGCCTTGTCCTTGGCATACTTGTAGAGATTGCTGGTGCTTGTGCCGGCACGCGCTGCAATGTCGGAAAGGCGCGCATCCTTGAAGCCCTGTTCGGCGAAGACCTCTGCTGCGCTTTTCAGGATAGCCTCGCGCAGCTCTTCCTTGAGGACCTGCACCATCAGCCGAGCTTTCGAGACAGGCTTTGCAGGCGCGGTGCCCACGGACGGGCCTGTTCCAGTTGAAACGCCAACTGGAACAGAAGGGCGTCCTGATCCTTCCGGGCCACGAAATGGCTCCCTATCGGAAGCCCGGAGCGCCCTTCGAACAGCGGCACCGACATTGCCGGACATCCGCTTAGCGAGGCCGGCGCCGTATAGGCAGCTGAACGCTGGAAAAGCTGTTTCAGTCGCTCAACAGGCGCGTCCGGCGCATAGGTTCCCAAGGGAAATGCGGCAAACGGAATGGTCGGGCTCAACAGCACATCGACATCGTTCAGCGGTTGAGCCGCCAAAGCCCCCAACTCGGCCAGTGTTTTCTGCGCGGCGATCATACTGCGCGCATCAAGCGTCTCTCCTCGCTCCGCGAGCATCCGTGTATAGGGCTCGAGTGCCTCTAAGGGAGGTTTGGCTCCGGTCATTTGCTCGATCTTCGCCAGGATCCCGAAAACCGACGCGGACATGAGATCAAGAACGGCTTCCACACCGGCCCCGTCCGGCATCAGGGGCATTTCGACTGGCACGATTTCATGACCGAGCGAGGCGCAGAGTGCGCTCGCCTGCTCGAAGATCTCAAGAACCTCCTTCTCGGCGTATTGTCCGAAACAATCACGGGCGTGGACACCAATTCGCAGTCTCGGGCAATTTTCGCGCAGTTCGTCATCGGCTTCCAGATTGTGTGTCTCGGTCTCGGTGACGCGCAGCCACGCGGCGCTGTCGCGAACGCTTCGGCTGACGCAATGCTCGCTGAGGATGTTCCACGTCGGCGCTTCGGGAGGGACATCGGCCTGCACTGTTCGCCCCCTGCTTGGCTTGAAGCCGAACAGACCGGTGTGGGAGGAAGGACCGCGGATCGAGCCACCGCCATCCGAAGCATGTGCAACCGCCACGATGCCGCCGGCGACCGCTGCGACCGCACCGCCGGATGATCCACCCGTTGAACGGGTTGGATCCCACGGATTTCGTGTGGCGCCAGTTGCCAGACTTTCGGTGGTCCCCATCAAGCCGAACTCGGATGTCGTGGACTTGCCGAAGACGACAAGGCCGGAGGCCGTGAGTGCATCGATGTAAGGCGAGGACGTCTGCGCCACATAGCCCTGAAACAAGCGTGATCCATATTCGCAAGGCAGGCCGGGATAGGCACTCAGATCCTTCACCAGCGTTGCCACCCCGGCAAAGACACCACTCCGGTCACACCGCTGCGCCTGCTCTTCCGCAAGGTCGAAGTCGACGGATGCCAGCGCACTCAGCAACGGATTGACCCGTTCTACCCTGCGCCTGGCAGCCTCAAGCAATTCCCTCGGCTCCACCTCACCTGAACGGACCAGTTCAGCCTGGCCGGTGGCATCAAGATCAACATAGAGAGACGCATCTGACATCGGAGCTATCCAACCCTAAAAGAGAATCATAAATTCTCTTTTAGGGTAACATCACCGCCTCGTCAAATCGAAGACGAACGCGCGAAGAAAAACACTCGATCAAGGAAAGAGAGGAGGAAACCTGGCCGATCAGCGTCTCGAGTTCTGATCTGGCAAACATCAACGCGGAGCAGAGAACACCACAGGCAATCGACACCCCGTTCAGCACGAGGTTGAACCCATGTCTCCGGAACAAACCGCTACCTATGTCTCATGGCCTAACAATGAGGAAAATGGCGCACCCGACAGGATTCGAACCTGTGACCTCTGCCTTCGGAGGGCAGCGCTCTATCCAGCTGAGCTACGGGTGCTCTTCGCGCGCGCAAGGGCTGCGCGGCGGATAGAGGGGTCTGATACAAGATCCGGCGATCCGGGGCAATTGCTTTTTGACATTTTGGACAAGATATCGGCGCGGCTGCGGGACCGAAAGGTGGTGGCTTTTTTGCTGGCCTGCGGCGGGTTTGACGTGTGCGCGTGACATCAAAGCCCTGGGAAACACTGAGCCCGGGGAAACACTGGGGCGAAGCTTTGCCGTTATCAAGTGAGGCTGAATATCGGGTCATACTGTCAGTTGGAAAAAATGACTGGCGAAGTGATAGGGCGGCAAGGTTGGTGCGTAGGAAGGCAGACGACCTGATCTTTGCAGAGACCGATGACCAAGACAGAAAAATGCCGATCGCTGGTCCTTGTGCTGGGGGACCAGTTGAGCACCGACCTCTCCAGCTTGAAGCGGGCAGATCCGGACCGCGACACGGTGTTGGTGGCCGAGGTCATGGCGGAAGCCACCTATGTGCGCCATCACAAGAAGAAGATTGCCTTCCTGTTTTCAGCAATGCGCCATTTTGCCGAGGAGCTGAGGCAAGCCGGCTGGAGCGTTGAGTATGTCAAGTTGGACGACCCGGACAACACCGGCAGCTTCAAGGGAGAGGTGGAGCGCGCCTGTGGCCGCCTGCAGCCGGAGCAGATACTCGTCACCGAGCCAGGCGAATGGCGGGTTCTGGAGGACATGCGCGCGTGGTCGGATGCCTTCGGCCTGCCGGTGGAGATCCTGACAGACACGCGGTTTTTTTCAACGGTTGCGGATTTCCGGGCCTGGGCGGATGGTCGCAAGCAATTGCGCATGGAATATTTCTATCGGGAAATGCGCCGTTCGACCGGTTTGCTGATGGACGGCGACAAACCGGCGGGCGGCAAATGGAATTATGACGCCAACAACCGCAAACCGGCAAAGCCGGACCTCTTCATGCCCGAGCCGAAACACTTCAAGCCCGACGCGATCACGCGGGAGGTGCTGGAGATGGTCGGCGAGCGGTTTTCAGATCATATCGGCGACCTGGAGCCATTCTGGTTTGCGGTGACCCGCAAGGACGCCGAAAAAGCCTGCGACCATTTCCTGACGGAGGCGCTGGCTGATTTCGGAACCTATCAGGACGCCATGCTGAGGGACCGGAAATTCCTGTTCCATTCGGTCCTGTCGGCCTATCTGAACGCCGGCCTGCTGGATGCCAAGGCGCTGTGCCGGAAGGTGGAAGAGGCCTGGCAGGCGGACAAGATTCCGCTGAACGCGGCCGAAGGGTTCATCCGGCAGATTGTCGGCTGGCGCGAATATGTGCGCGGTATCTACTGGCTGAAAATGCCGGACTATATCGACAGCAACGCACTTGGCGCGAACCGGCCGTTGCCGGACTTCTACTGGACCGGAAAGACCCGCATGCGCTGTCTTGCCGAAGCCATTGGCCAGACACTGGAAGAAGCTTACGCGCACCACATTCAAAGACTGATGCTGACGGGTAATTTCGCGCTCCTGGCCGGAATAAGGCCGAAGGACGTGCATGAGTGGTATCTGATGGTCTACGCGGATGCCTACGAATGGGTCGAGGCTCCCAACACCATTGGCATGAGCCAGTTCGCCGACGGCGGGCTGCTTGGCTCAAAGCCCTATGTCTCAAGCGGCAACTACATCGACAAAATGTCGGATTATTGCGGGAACTGCTTCTATGACGTTCGTGAGAAGACCGGGCCGCGAGCCTGCCCGTTCAACGCGCTTTACTGGGATTTTCTGGATCGCAACAGGAAGGTGCTGCGTGACAACCCGCGCCTTGCGCAGCCCTATGCATCCTGGGACAGGATGAAGGAAAGCCGGCAAAAGGACCTGAAGGAAAGTGCGTCAGACTTTCGCAAACGGCTTTTCGATGGCGAAGAGGTCTGAGGGTTCAATTTCCGGACCTGCGCAAGCAGCGCCTTTCGAGCGCCGTTTTCTGCCATTTGCGAGATAAGGACCAGTATCACAAAAAAAACGCGCAGCCGTTAGACTGCGCGAATAAAGTTACTGTGCACGTGGCCCCATCGACCACGGCCGCAACTCTAGCGGCATCTTTCCGGATTGTCATTACCGTAAAATATTTTATTTTTTGATTCACTGTAATGCGACTGATCGTTATTCATACTGAGTTAAACATGAAACAAAGTGCGGTATAAATTAATTTATTAAATTCAGAGCTTTAATGTTGTTCCGCAAATCAGAAACGCCATTGCCGCAAAGCAATGGCATCTGTAGTTCGGAAATTTTATTGGCAAATTTGCTTATATTCGGAAGAAACTTTTCCAGATTTGCTGGAAAGTTTTACCCGCGTGATGCCTTTGCGGACAAAGCCGAGCTCTTTTGCTGCGGCCCAGGTCACATCTATAACCCGCCCCTTGGCGAAAGGTCCCCGGTCGTTGATCCGGACGGTGACGGTCTTGCCGTTTGCAAGATTGGTGACATCCACCAGCGTGCCGAAAGGCAGGCTTCTATGAGCTGCGGTGAGCTGGCTCGGGTTGGCGCGCTCCCCGCTGGCGGTGGTGCCGCCGAGCTTGTACCAGGACGCTTTTCCACATTGTTGATAGACACCTGCCTGGGCGCTGGTGAAGGCACCGGCTGCCAGAAGCAGAGCACCACCGAGCGCGACGCGCGATAGGTGCCGTGCGAGCACATTTCTCTTCATGATAGTCCCCCTGGAACGGGACAACCCGCTCCGATAGATCGTAAACATAGCTTCGTGATGACGCTGGTAACATTCCGTAGCGGCGCGTTTAAGTCTTGAGGATGATGAAAATGTGGCAGTTTTTCAGGTCAAATGCGGCATTAGTATAAAGAAATAATAAAATTTTAAATACATTGGAAGTAACTGGATTAAATTTTTGTTTACTATAAAAATCCTAAGAGTTGTGGGTAGTTTTTCTGTTTCAATTTTAAAAACTGAACTGTGTTAGTAATTTTTCATAGCGACGGCGCAAGTGTATTGATTAGCGCCAACCTAACGGTAATTTTGAAAGGGCGGTCTGGTGCAAGTCAGCCATCGGTTCTTGAGTGACCGGCTGGAACAATCCGGTCGTGCAGAAAACAATACTCTTACAGGCTTCCACACCTCCCTTCTGGAGGTGCTTCCTCATGCTGCAGCCTATGTCGCGCCGAACGGCAACGTTCTGGTTCACAACCAGCAAATGAAGGCGCTTTGTGCCGCAAAAGGTGTCTCGCCGGTTCCGCTCAGCCTGCCGGCTCTTCTTTCGGAAAAAAGCTGGCGTCGGTGCGAACCGGTCCTCTCGGCGGCGTTCGGCGGCGTGCCGGCCCAGGCAAGCGGCGCGATCGTGCTGCAATCGGGAGAAACATTCTGCCACCATATGATCTGCACGTCCTTTGTCTCTCTACCGGGGGAGCGTCAGGCAGTTCTCGTTCAGTTCGAACTGGAGGAAAACGGCCAGGAAGAGATGGTTGCCGTGGCCGAACCGGTTGCAAGCGCGCCAGGTTCCGGAGCAGCATCGCGGGATCTCGATCTTCTGGAGCATTTTCCGGACGATGTCCTGGTCTTCGGCAGCTCTGAAGATGTCGAGGCAAGGGCCGAAAAGCTTCTGCAGCTGATCGGCAGCGATTACGATGCGAACCTGTTGGCCGAAGCTTTGGCGAATCTGGAAGGCGAATTGCCTCAGACCATCTATATTCCCGAAAGCAGAAGCTTTCAGTCGACCGGCCATGCCGCTGACCGCCTGATGTGCGAAGTGCGGGTCGTTCCCATTCCCGGGGCAGGGCAGGGAGGACCGAACAACGGCGCGTCCATGGCTGTCATTCGGCGCAATGTCGATTGCCCTCGGGAAACCGCTGAGAACAGGCGCCTGGCCTATCTCGATCCGCTGACGGGTCTGGAGAACCGCCGCGCCTTTACCAAGGCGTTGAAACGCGAGCTGACGCGGCTTTCGGCCGACACGGAAACCGGCCTCGCCGTTCTTTATATCGATCTCGATGAATTCAAGAAGGTCAACGACCTTGGCGGTCATGATGCGGGTGACGACATGCTTTTGCGTGTTGCTGCCGGCCTGCGGTTGACCTTGGGCGAATTCGGCACCGCTGCGAGGATTGGCGGCGATGAATTTGCAGGCATGGTGCCGGTGGCCAATGAGGAAGCGGCCCTGGACATTGCCGAGGAAATTCTGGGTGCCTTCGACCGCATCCGCCTGGAGGTCGGTGACCGCGTCTTCACAATCGGCGGATCCATTGGGGTCGCCTTTCTCGACGGCGGCATCAAGTTGCACGAGGGCGATGCGGCCGCGCTCCTGGGCCTGGCGGACCGGGCCTGTTTGCGCGGCAAGCGATTTGGCGGCCGGTCGGTGCAGGTTCACTCGGTCCAGCCACAGGATTTCGAAGGGGCGGGCGCCGAATTGGTCGATCTGCCTGAGCCGGGCAGTTTCCGCGGAAATGAGCTGACGCTCTACGCAATGCCGATTGTCTGCCTGAAGCAGGCAAGGCCCTGGGGATCTGAAATCCTTTTGCGCCTCAAAGGGGACCGTGCGCGCGGCCTGTCTTCGCGGGCCTGGATTACTGCCGCCGAACGTTCCGGTTTCATTGCGAAGGTGGATGCCTGGACCCTGGACAAGGTGCTGGATGCGGCCGAGCGCAAGTCCGACCGCACCATCCTGACGATGAACGTCTCGGCTGACTCCGCCCGCGATCCGAATTTCCGTGATGGCCTGTACCATCGGCTGTCGGTCAATCCGCTGCTGGCGTCGAGACTGTGTCTTGAAATCGCGGAGAAGGATTTTCTGCGCGAACCTGCCAGCGTGCAGGCGTTTTTCCGGTTCGTGAACGAACTTGGCTGCCAGACCGCCATCGACGACTTTGCCGGTCACTGGCCCGTGCTGTCGCGCTTGACCAACCTGCGCGTCGATTGGCTGAAGCTTGAATCGAGCCTGACCCAGCAGGTTGTGGAAGCACCGGCGAAGGCCGCCATCCTGAACGGCCTGGTCCGTGCCGCGCATGAACTCGGCATCAAGGTGATTGCCAAGCATGTGGAGACAGCCGAGGAGGCGAGGCTTTTGAGCGAACTCGACATCGAGGCGGCACAGGGTTTTTACTTCGGCCATCCAGAACCCTGGCCCGGCGCCTGATGAAAACCTGATACGCAAACAAAAAGAGCGGCGCCAGGCGCCGCTCTTTTTGTCTGTTGTTCCGGAAGACGTCAGATGTCGAGGTTGGCCACGGCCAGTGCGTTTTCCTGAATGAACTCGCGCCGCGGATCGACCTCGTCGCCCATCAGCTTGGTGAAGATATCGTCGGCGTCGTCCGCCTCGCGCACTTTCACCTGCAGCAGGGAGCGGACATTCGGGTCGAGCGTGGTTTCCCAGAGCTGTTCCGGGTTCATCTCGCCAAGGCCTTTATAGCGCTGAAGCGAGATGCCCTTCTGGCCGGCAGCATAGATCTGCGACAGCAGGGCACGAGGTCCGCGAATTTCGGTGGAGATATCCTTGCGCCGCAGAACGGCAGCCTTGCCGTAAATCTCGTTCAGGTGAGCAGCATGAGCTGCAAGGCGGCGGGCGTCTGTGGAGCCAAGCAGCGCGGCATCGATGGTGGCAACTTCCTGCACACCGCGGACCATCCGCTTGAACACCAGACTGCCGTCGTCCCGCGCTTCACCGTTCCAGCCGCGTTCAAACTCATCTGCCAGGATATCCATGCGCCGGGCGATATAGGTGGCAGCTTCCGCTGCCTTGCCCTGATCGTCCAGGATTTCCGGTGTCAGCGCACCCGCAATGGCGGCCTGTTCGACCACATCCCGGTTGTAGCGCGAATGCAGACCGTCGAAGATCTCTGAAATCGTGCGTGCGGTCTCGGCCACCGCGCGAAGGTCCTGGCCCGTGCGAACCTCGCCGTTTGCCAGTGTCAGGGAGGCTTCGTCCAGGCCCTGGCCGATCAGATAGTCTTCCAGTGCTTTCTGGTCCTTCAGATACTGCTCGGACTGGCCGCGCTTGACCTTATAGAGCGGCGGCTGCGCGATATAGATGTAGCCGTTCTCGATCAACTCCGGCATTTGACGGAAGAAGAACGTCAGCAGCAGGGTTCGAATGTGCGCGCCGTCGACGTCAGCATCGGTCATGATGATGATCTTGTGGTAGCGCAGCTTCTCGACGTTGAACTCCTCCTTGCCGATCCCGGTGCCGAGCGCGGTGATCAGCGTTCCGATTTCGTTGGAGGACAGCATCTTGTCGAAGCGGGCACGTTCCACGTTGAGGATCTTGCCGCGCAGAGGCAACACGGCCTGGTTTTCCCGGTGACGGCCCTGTTTGGCCGAGCCGCCTGCGGAATCACCCTCCACCAGGAAGAGTTCGGCCTTGGAGGCATCGCGCTCCTGGCAGTCGGCAAGCTTGCCGGGCAGGGAGGCGATATCGAGAGCGCCCTTGCGGCGGGTCAGCTCGCGCGCCTTTCGGGCAGCTTCACGTGCCGAGGCCGCTTCCACCACCTTGGAGACGATGGTCCTGGCCGGGGCCGGGTTTTCCTCGAGCCATTCGCTCAGGATCTGCGAAATCAGGTTTTCGACGACCGGCCGCACTTCGGAGGAAACCAGCTTGTCCTTGGTCTGGGACGAGAACTTGGGATCCGGCACCTTGACGGAAAGAACGCAGGTCAGGCCTTCGCGGCAGTCATCGCCGGAAAGGTTCACCTTTTCCTTCTTCATCAGGCCGGTGGCTTCGGCATAACCGGTCACCTGTCGGGTCAGTGCTGCCCGGAAACCGGCAAGGTGGGTGCCGCCGTCGCGCTGCGGAATGTTGTTGGTGAAGCACAGAACGTGCTCATGATAGCTGTCGTTCCACCACATGGCGGCTTCGACGGTGATGCCGTCGCGTTCGGCCCGCATGTTGATCGGCGCTTCGATCAAGGGATGTTTGGCCCGGTCCAGATAGCGCACGAAGGCTTCCAGACCGCCTTCGTAGAACAGCTCCTCGACCTTGTCCTCAACACCGCGCTTGTCCGTCAGGATGATGCGGACGCCGGAGTTCAGGAAGGCCAGTTCGCGCAGACGGTGTTCCAGCGTGCTGAAATCGAATTCGGTCTTGGTGAAGGTTTCCGGTGACGGCAGAAAGGTGACCTCGGTTCCTTTCCTGCCGTTGGCAGGGCCAACCACCTTCAGCGGCGCCACAGCATCGCCATGGGCAAATGTCATGGAATGCTCTTGCCCGTTGCGCCAGATGCGCAGCTCCAGCTTTGTCGACAGTGCGTTCACCACCGAAACGCCCACACCGTGCAGACCGCCGGAGACCTTGTAGGAGTTCTGGTCGAACTTACCGCCGGCATGAAGCTGGGTCATGATGACTTCCGCCGCCGACACACCTTCTTCGGAGTGAAGGTCGGTCGGAATACCGCGGCCGTTGTCGGAAACGGTAACCGATCCATCCGGGTTCAGGGTCACCGTCACATGGTCGGCGTGGCCGGCAAGCGCTTCGTCGATGGCGTTGTCGACCACCTCGTACACCATGTGGTGCAGACCGGAACCGTCATCGGTGTCGCCGATATACATGCCGGGCCGCTTGCGCACGGCATCGAGGCCCTTGAGAACCTTGATGCTGTCGGCGCCATATTCGGCACCGCCACTGGTTTCGGGGGTCGGGCTGTTGTCGGGCGTGGACGTGTCGCTCATGCGAATCAATCACCAATCGATTTATCTTTTCCAACCCCGTTATACGGGGTTCCGGCGGGCGTTCAACCACGTGCCGGCCATAGGCAAGCCAGCGAAGGGATTCTGGTGGAAAACCATAAGATTCCGGCGGATTTAAGGGGCCTTGCTCCGCTCCAGCAGCCGTCCCTGGTGCTCGCGGATCTCAAAGACTTCCGCTTCGGTTGGCAATGCCTCGAACAGGGCCTCGTCCGTGCCGGTCATGAAAACCTGTCCGCCAAGGGACTCCAGCTTCGAAAACAGCGCCGAACGGCGGTCGGGATCGAGATGCGCCGCCACTTCATCAAGCAGCAGAACGGGCGTCATTCCAGAGACTTTCGCCGTCAACTCGGCATGGGCCAGGATAAGGCCTATGAGCAGCGCCTTCTGTTCCCCGGTCGAGGATTGCGACGCCGGCATGGCCTTGGCGGCATGCAGAACAGTGAGATCGCTCAGGTGCGGTCCATTTAGGGTTCGTCCGGCAGCCCGGTCGCGGTGTCGGCCGTCCTGCAGCATCTGGCGGTAGCGGTCTTCTCTGTCGGAGGCACTCAGCCCTGCGGTCTCTGCCTCGAAAGCCCCTTCCAGACAGACGGAGGCATGGGGAAACGGCAGATCCTGCGCGGCCTGTCCGGCGATCATGCGGCTGAGAAGGTCAACGGTTTCCGTTCTGGCGATTGACACAGCGGTGCCGAGTTCGGCCACCTGCTGTTCCAGTGCGCTCAGATAGGCATCGGAGCCGCCCTGGTCGAGAAGCCGGTTGCGCTGCCGAAGGGCGTTTTCGAAGTCACTCACGCGGCGTCCGTGGGTCGGATCGATCGCCAGCGTCAGCCGGTCGAGAAAGCGGCGGCGGTCGGAGCCCGGACCGGTAAACAGCCCGTCCATCGACGGCACCAGCCAGAGCACCCGCATATAGTCCAGAAGACTCTCCGAGCCCCGAACCTCCTCGCCGTCGATACGCACCTTGCGTCCGGACGTCCCGGCCACGAGACCGGTTCCGATCCTGGTTTCAAACCCGTCCAGAAGCACGGTTGCGGCAACGCTCCAGCTGCCGTCGCCACCCTTGCGGGCGATGTCCGCAAGCGCTGCGCGGCGCAGACCGCGGCCGGCTGTCAGAAATGATATGGCTTCCAGGATATTGGTCTTGCCGGCGCCATTGGGACCGACAAAGGCGGCCATCTTGGCCATCAGCGGCAGCGTCAGGGCGCTGTAGTTGCGGAAGTCGGTCAGGGACAGACGGGTCAGCTGCGCCGTCCGGTAATCTGTCATGACCCCACTTCCGCTACTGTTTTGGCACGCCGCCTGACTCAGACGCGCATCGGCATGAGAACGAATAGGCAGTCGTCGACCGTGTTGTCCTGAATGAGGGTCGGAGACCCGCTGTCCGCAAGACGGAACAGAGCCGTATCGCTCGAAAGCTGGTTGGCAATGTCGAGCAGATAGCGTGAGTTGAAGCCGATATCCAACGGCTCGGCATCATATTCGACGGCAAGTTCTTCCGTCGCGCTGCCGGAGTCCGGATTGTTCACCGTCAACACCAGGCGACCTTCGGTCAGCGACAGTTTGACGGCGCGGCCGCGTTCGGAGGAGATTGTCGACACACGGTCGACGGCTTCCTTGAACTCGTCGCGGTCGACGCGCATTTCCTTGTCGTTGTTCTGCGGGATCACGCGGCCGTAGTCCGGGAAGGTACCGTCGATCAGCTTGGACGTCAGGATGACGGAGCCGGTCGTGAGACGGATCTTGGTGTCGGAAAGTTCGACCTGGACACTGGCTTCCGGGCTTTCGAGCAGCTTCTGGATCTCGCCGACGGTCTTGCGCGGCACGATGATCCCGGGCATGCCGGCCGAGCCGGACGGTGCCGGCACTTCGGCCTGGGCCAGACGGTGGCCGTCGGTGGCAACCGCGCGGAACTGGAGGCCGGACCCGGCGTCGACCGTGTGCAGGTAGATACCGTTCAGATAGTAACGGGTCTCTTCGGTCGAGATCGCGAACTGGGTTGCGTCGATCAGCTTGCGGATGTCGGCACCGGTCAGCGAGAAGCTGTGGCTGAAGTCGCCCGCCGTCAGGTCCGGGAAGTCGGTTTCCGGCAGCATCTGCAGGGTGAACTTCGAGCGGCCGGCGCGGATTTCCAGCGTGGCGTTGTCGCTGGTGGTTTCCAGCACCACCTGCGAGCCTTCCGGCAGCTTGCGCACGATGTCGTAGAACATATGGGCCGGAACGGTGGTTGCGCCCGGCATTTCGATCATGGCCGGCACGCTTTCGACGATTTCCAGGTCGAGGTCCGTTGCCTTCAGATTGATCGCGCCGCCATCGGCGCGCAGAAGAACGTTCGACAGGATCGGAATGGTATTCCGGCGTTCCACCACGCGGTGAACATGGGTCAAGGACTTGAGGAGGTCGGTCCGCTCGAGGGTCGCTTTCATACTCTCGTTCCGTACTCATGAAACGCCTGGCTGAGCTGCCGGGCTGATTGAATATTCTTGGCTCCGGTGTGGAGCGGGGTGGACGACACTGCCCTTAACCGGCTGCAAAAGCAAGGGGGCGTTCAGCCTGAACGCCCCCAATTTTGGTAGAATATCGTGTATTTTAACCTTACCTTGCCGAGTGCCGGGAGCAGGTCGGCGGATGCCCGATTGAAATCGGCCGGGCACCCGCATTCGAGCCGTTTCCGAGGCCCTTCGCCTCAGGCGTCGAGCATGCGCTTCAGCAGTTCCAGCTCCTGCGCCAGGGCGTAGTCGGCGCGCGCCATTTCCTCGATCTTGCGCACGGCGTGCAGAACCGTTGTGTGGTCCCGGTTGCCGAAGCGGCGGCCGATTTCCGGCAGCGAGCGTGGTGTCATGACCTTGGCAAGATACATGGCAATCTGACGAGGGCGGACGATGGTCCGGGTCCGGCGTGCAGACAGCAGGTCCGCCTTGGTGACGTTGTAGTGCTTGGAGACCACCCGCTGGATGTCTTCAATCTTCACCCGGCGCGGCTCGCTGGAGCGAACCAGATCGCGCAGGGTCATCTCAGCCATTTCCTGCGTGATCGGCTGATTGGTCAGCTGATTGTGCGCGATCAGACGGTTGAGAGCCCCTTCAAGGTCGCGGCCGGAGGAGGCAACGTGACGCGCGACATAGTCCAGCACGCTGTCCGGAACGTCGAACTGCGGGTAGTTCCTGCGGGCCGTTTCCACACGGGTGGCCAGAATATTCCGGCGCAGTGCGAAATCCGGTTCCTGAATGCCAACCACCAGGCCGCCGGACAGGCGAGAGCGGACGCGGTCGTCGAGCGTGTCCAGCTCGGAAGGCGCGCGGTCAGCAGCCACGATCACCTGACGGGCCCCGTCGATGAGAGCGTTGAGGGTGTGGCAGAACTCCTGCTGCACCTGTTTGCCATGAAGGAACTGCATGTCGTCGATCAGGAGAAGGTCGATCGTGCGCAGGTTCTCCTTGAAGGCCAGCGCGGACTGGGACTTCAGGGCGGCTACGAACTTATACATGAAGTGCTCAGCCGTCAGGTAGAGCACCTTGCGCCCGGATGCGCGGGCCTTTGCAGCAACGGCCTGCATCAGGTGGGTTTTGCCCAGACCGACGGAGGCATGCAGGTAGAGCGGGTTGAAAGTGACCGCGCCACCGGCGGCAACCTGACGGGCCGCAGCCAGAGCCAGATTGTTGGACTCGCCTTCGACAAAGGTCTCAAACGTGTATTTCGGGTCGAGCGCCGCACCTTGCAGCACGTCACGGGCGTTGTCTGAGCTGGTCTCGCCACGTCCAAGAGCTGCCGTTGCCGCCTGGGCCCGGGTAACCTGGGACGCATCGGAGAGGGCGTCGACACGATTTTCGGTCGTTGCCGGCTTGCTGCCCTGGGGCGCTGCAAGGCTCGGCTTTGCAATCGGGGTCTGACGCGGGCGGATTGCACCGCGCACTGTCAGCTCGATGCGGTGAACATTGTCGCACTCGCGCTGCCAGAGGCCCATCAACTGGTCGTTATAATTGTTCTGAATCCACTGTTTCAAAAACCGGGTCGGAACAGACAGGCGGACAGTGCCGTCCTGATGTTCCTCAAGGTCTACGCGTGCAAACCAGCTTGTAAAAACATCATCGCCCAATTCTGCGCGAAGCTGCTTTTTCACCCGCTTCCACTGTTCGGAGCCGCCTGCCTCCTGAACCTGCATGTCATCTGCCTCCTGTATATGTGAAGAGCAGTCCGCCACAGCCGCTCTTCGACGCCTTGCTACTTTTGCAGCATTATAATGTCCCTTTTGGGACGGTTATTTATGTGGCGAAGGGATCGCTCCCTTCACCCGACCCTGTCGATGGGCAGGGTAACTAACTTTGAATCCAGGGCAATCCGGCGGCCTTCCAGCCGGATTGGGTCCCACGATGGCCGTCCGGACCGAGTGGGCCCTCGAAACCATCGGAGATATTGAAGCATTTGGCGTAGCCGGCCTGCGTCAGGGCGATCGCAGCTGCCTGGCTCCGTGCTCCGGAGCGGCACAAGAAATAGATTGGCGCGTTCCGGTCAAGCCCTTTTTTGACCAAATGATCTGAAACCGATTCCACGAAGCCGGGATTGGGCCCTGACGACGGGAAGCTCTGCCATTCCGCCAGGATCGGCTCCTTGCCGATCGGCCGAAGATCCGGCAGTCCGACAAAGGACCATTCCGCCTGTGTCCGCACGTCGACAAGAACTGCGTTCTGCTGCTCGGCCAGGCCTTCAAAGGCCTCCTGCGCAGTCACGTTTCCTGCATATCCACCGTCAAATTGCAAAACAGCCCCCTTCAATAGCGCAGTGCTATTGATTATAAGTATTCTTCAAAGCTTTCTTGAGAAAGGAGTAGACTATCCCAGGCTAAGCGCCCGGGTCGTCGAATACGCTAACGTATTCATTCCATGAATAGGATTTAATGTGCTCAGCGATGGTCCGGTTTAACTTATTCATTGTTTTCCAAGCACCGTACTTAAGTTGATCGCTGGTCTTTCCCGCCAGCCGTATCGTTAATATACAGACCGCGACCGAAGGGGCAACAGCGTGTTTTTGCGAATGGCGGAAAGTGCCTGTTTCTTTCCCCGGATCGTGGTTTTTTGGTCTCAGCTGGCGACGCAGCAAATGCGTTTTACCGCAATGACTTTTGCCGCTGACGAGCCCTGTCACACTCCAAAAACAACAATTTCAAAAAAAATTTCGGAACTGATAGCTTGACTCGTATCGAATCCGGATTGATCGCCTTCCTTCAATGGTACATGTGCATAAGTATCTGAAAAATAACAATTTTTCATGACACCGTAATACTCGGTAGAAATTGCAATATTGCGCGCCTAGGTTGCTGAATCAGGTCATCCACAAAATTGCGTGGCTAAAAAAAACCCGGCACTCGGGCCGGGTCTTTTTAACGCTCATATGACGGTTCGGTTACGCGCTGAGTGCCTTGATACGGGCATTGAGGCGGGAAACCTTCCGGGAGGCCGTATTGGCATGCATCGTGCCTTTTCCGGCAGCGCGCATGATTTCCGGCTGTGCAGCCTTGAAGGCCTCGTTTGCAGCGGCCTGATCGCCGGAAGCAATTGCTTCCTCAACCTTGCGCAGGTAGGTGCGCACGCGGCTGCGACGGGCTTTGTTCGTGGCCGTCCGGCGGGCAATTTTACGGGCCGCCTTCTTGGCCGATGGTGTGTTGGCCATGGGCTCTATCCTGATCGGTAATTGGGACTAGTGTCCGGTGGCGATCGGGACAAGGGAGCAAAAGCTGCAAGACCCGATCAAAAAACAACGGCGGCGGAAAACCGCCACCGATTGGGCGCTGCTTATAATCGCGCTTTCGGACGCCGTCAACGGCTTTATCGTTGAACGCCGTAGTTTATTTGTTCCGGAACTGAGGTGCCCGTTTCTCGGTGAAGGCACTCATGCCTTCGTTCTGGTCTTCCAGTGCAAACAGGGCCTGGAAGACGCGCCGTTCGAAGCGAACGCCTTCCGAAAGCGTCGTTTCATAGGCCCGGTCGACACTCTCCTTGGCCATCATGACGACGGGAAGCGAGAAATCGGCGATCTTTTCGGCGGCTTTCAGCGCTTCCTCCAACAGGTCGTCTGCCGGAACGATGCGGCTGACGAGCCCGCTGCGCTCGGCTTCTTCTGCATCCATCATGCGCCCGGTCAGGACCATTTCCATGGCTTTGGACTTGCCGACGAACCGCGTCAGACGCTGGGTGCCACCGGCGCCTGGAATAACGCCAAGGGTGATTTCCGGCTGGCCGAACTTGGCTGTGTCCGCGGCGATAATGAAGTCGCACAGCATGGCCAGCTCGCAGCCTCCGCCAAGCGCATAGCCCGCCACGGCGGCGATGATCGGCTTGCGGTTGCGCGATACCCGGTCGAAAGGCGTGATCAGATCCGTCTGGTAGGCGGATGAGAAATTGTGCGGCTGCATTTCCTTGATGTCGGCACCGGCGGCAAAGGCCTTTTCCGAGCCGGTGATGACGATGCAGCCGATCCGCTCGTCCGCATCGAAGCCGTCAAGCGCCGTTCCCAGTTCGGAAACCAGAGCCGAATTGAGCGCGTTCAAGGCTTTCGGCCGGTCCAAAGTGATCAGGCCGACTTTCCCCCGTTTTTCGACGCGGATGTTTTCATAACCCATGTTGACAACTCCCGGTGCTGGAACCCGTGGCGGGCCGGACAAACGGGTCTCTCATGAGCCCGGAACCGGATGCCTGCGGTTTCCTGTACGTGTAGTTCATCGGCAATGCCTACCCGAGGTCGGGCGGGTCTGGCAAGCTTGACCGATCGGACAGGTCAGGTCTGACAGACCGGGCAATGAAAGGTCGACCGGTTCGACTGAACAAGGCGCGCCACGGTGCCCGTGCAGCCGGGTGTCCGGCAGATCTCCCCCTCGCGGTCGTAGACTGCAAAGGAATGCTGAAAGTAGCCAAGAGTTCCATCCGCCTGCGTGTGATCGCGCAGCGAGGACCCGCCAGCCTTGATGGCATCCTCCAGCGTGGCGCGGATATTGGCGGCAAGTTCCACCGCCTTTTTTGTCGGCCGGCCTGTCCGCGTCACCAGCGTTCCGGCGGCCCGTTCCGGGCTCAGCCCGGTTCGCCAGAGCGCTTCGCACACATATATGTTGCCGAGGCCTGCGATCAGTTTCTGATTGAGAAGCGCCGCCTTCAGCGGCGTCTTGCGCCCTTTGAACAGCCGCGCCAGCGTTTCGCCGCCCATGTCATTGCCGAGAGGTTCCAGGCCGAGGTCGCGAAAGAAGGGATGGTCCGCAAGCACGGGACGGGCAATCAGGTCCATGAAGCCGAACCGGCGCGGATCGTTGTAGACGATCCGGGCGCGCGCGCCGTCTGCCGCCTCCAGATGGAAGACCACATGGTCATGCTTCGGGTCCTTGCTGCGGGCATGGGCGAAGGTGCCTGGCGTTGCATCGGCAAGATCGTTTTCGATCCGGAACGATCCAGACATGCCAAGGTGCATCACCAGCACATCGCCGCTGTCGACATCGCCCAGCAGATACTTGGACCGGCGTGACAGGACGGTCAGCCTGCGGCCGGTGAGCCGGTTGACGAAGTCCGCGGGAAAGGGAAAGCGAAGATCCGGCCGGTTCTGGTCAACCTTTGTAATCAGCGCCCCTTCGAAAGTGGGGGCAAGGCCGCGCTTGACGGTTTCGACTTCCGGAAGTTCGGGCATGAGAGGTCTGGTATCCGCTGTCATGGCAGGCTATAGGCCTGCGGCATATGGTTTTTGGTGGCCGGCACCGATAGCGCTTGCCAATGGCTTGTACTATGGTCCGGCGCACTTTGAAGATAGTTTCGAAACGGCAATCCGCCAGCACTTTCAACAGGCGGCTTGTCCAACGGGTAAGAAGCGACCAGACCCGCAGCCGGCAGGCGTGCCGCGGCGCGGGGCGGTCTTGGAGGCGCTTTCATGACGCAACAGCCACACGGGCAGTCGGCCAGGCCGAACCGCGCACCGGAAGAAATGCCGACGAGTTTCGGCTTCACGAAGGTTGCCGAGGGTCAGAAACAGGCGCTTGTGGACGATGTTTTCCATAAGGTTGCCGAACGCTACGACCTCATGAACGACCTGATGTCCGGCGGTCTTCACCGGGTGTGGAAGGATGCCATGGTCTCCTTCCTGGCTCCGCCCAAGACCGCAAGCTCCAGCTGGCGGCTGCTGGATGTGGCCGGCGGCACCGGCGACATCGCGACCCGTGTGGTGCGCCGGTCCAACGAAACCGCCCGTGCGGTGGTGTGCGATATCAACGAAAGCATGCTCGGCGTCGGCCGGGATCGGGCCGAGAAGGCCGGGCTTTCCGATCTCATAACCTTCAGCCAGGGCAATGCCGAGGAACTGCCGTTTCCCGACAAGAGCTTCGATGCCTATACGATCGCCTTCGGCATCCGCAACGTCCCGGATATTCCCAAGGCCCTGCGGGAAGCGCACAGGGTTCTGAAGCGGGGGGGCCGCTTCATGTGTCTGGAGTTCTCCGAAGTCGACGTGCCGATGCTCGACAAGGTCTATGATACCTTCTCCTTCAACGCGATCCCGGCCATGGGCCGCTGGGTGACGGGCGATGGGGATCCTTACAAGTATCTGGTGGAATCGATCCGCAATTTCCCTAACCAGGAGCGCTTTGCCGACATGATCCGCGAAGCCGGATTCGAGCGCGTTGGCTACCGCAACTATTCCGGTGGCATTGCCGCCCTGCATTACGGCTGGAAACTCTGATACATGGCCCTTCCGGTAATGCCTCTTCTCCGCCTGGCGCGGGCAGGTTTCGTGATGGCGCGCGAAGGCGTTTTCGGCCTCGTTTCGCTTCCGGATCTGCCAGCCGGCCCAAGGTTCGCCATTGCCATGGCGCGGCTTCTGGAGCGCCGGTCCGTTCGCAACAAGCGGGCTGATCTGCGCCTGTCCGATGCGCTCAACAAGCTTGGGCCGTCCTATGTGAAGCTTGGCCAGTTCCTGGCGACCCGGGCCGATGTGGTCGGCAAGGAGGCCGCGCGCGAACTTTCGGCCCTTCAGGACCGGCTGCCGGCTTTCGACCATGACGAGGCCTGCGCCGCCGTGGCAGAACAACTCGGCAAGCCCCTCGACGAGCTTTTCGTCTCCTTCGGTCAAGCAGTTGCAGCCGCTTCGATCGCGCAGGTGCATCCGGCCGTGATCCTGGACAAGGATGGCACGGAGAGAAAGGTTGCGGTCAAGGTGCTGCGGCCCGGGGTGTCGCGCCGGTTCCAGCGCGATCTTGAAAGCTATTATCTTGTCGCGCGCCTGGCCGAGCGGTTCCATCCGCCGTCACGGCGTCTGCGGCCCGTCGCGGTGGTGGACACCCTGGCGCAGTCGGTGGCGATGGAGATGGACTTCCGCCTTGAGGCTGCGGCCCTGTCGGAAATGGCCGAGAACACCGCCGAGGATCCCGGTTTCCGCGTTCCGGCGGTCGAATGGCTGCGCACAGCCAAGGGCGTCCTGACCATGGAATGGATCGACGGCCGGAAGATGTCGGACGTCGACGGTCTGAAGGAAGCCGGTCACGACCTTGAGGCGCTGGGGGCCGCCGTGATCCAGAGCTTCCTGCGCCACACGCTGCGCGACGGCTTCTTCCACGCCGACATGCATCAGGGCAATCTCTTCGTTGAGGCGGATGGCACGCTGGTCGCCGTCGACTTCGGCATCACCGGACGTCTCAACAAGCGCGAACGCCGGTTTCTGGCGGAAATCCTGTTCGGTTTCATCACCCGCAATTACCGCCGGGTGGCGGAAGTTCATTTCGAGGCAGGCTACGTGCCGGCGCATCAGGATGTCGACATGTTCGCCCAGGCGATCCGCGCCATCGGCGAGCCTATCCACGGGCACGATGCCAGCGAAATCTCCATGGCGCGCCTGCTGACGCAGTTGTTCGAAGTGACCGAACTGTTCGAGATGCGGACCCAGACCCAGCTCATCATGCTGCAGAAGACCATGGTCGTGGTCGAAGGCGTGGCGCGCTCGCTCAATCCCAATCTCGATATGTGGCGGACGGCGGAGCCCGTGGTCGGCACCTGGATCAAGGATAACCTCGGGCCGGTCGGCAAACTGCGGGACGCGGGCGATGCCTTGTCTGCACTCGCGCGCATCGCCAACGACATGCCGCTCTTTGCCGACAGGATCGGCCGGATGTCGGAAGAGCTGGAAAAGATGACACATGGCGGGCTGAGGTTCGACGACGAAACCGCCGAGGCAATCGGCCGGGCGGAGGCGCGTCACACCCGCTCCGGGCGTGTCGCCCTTTGGGTCATTGCCGCCTGCGCGGTCGTGGCGACCTATATGCTTTTCTAAGGTTGGCGGATGCCTTGGCTGTTTAGCCGGGCATTGCCGCCAGCAACGTCTCGCGCGCATCTGCGATATGGCGGGCGAGAATGTCCACCGCCCGATTTTCCGCGCGAGACCTCATGGCTGCAACCAGGTCTTCATGGTCCTTCAGCCATCTGTCGGTCAGTGTTGGCAACACGCCGTAACCGGCAATGTGAATGCGGCAGGTTCGCCGAAGGTCTTCGACCATCGACAGTTCTCTTGGCCGTTTTGCAGGTGCATAGAGGCTCTTGTGAAAGGCCCAGTCGCCGTCGGCCCATCGATCGGATGCCGCGTCGATACTGGAGTGGGCAAGGGCCGCCTCGATCTTCACAAGATCGTCCGCCTCCAATTGTCTGATCGCATGCCGCAGGCAATCGGTCTCCAGAAGGCCGCGCAGATGATAGACCTCGTCGATCTCTGACGGGGAAAGATCGATCACACGGGCCCGGCGGTTGCGCTCAAGGTCGATCAGGCCTCGTGCGGCCATGAGCTGTAGGGCATCGCGCACGGGAATGCGGCTCACCGAAAAGCGGGCGGCGATCTCCCCCTGTTTCAGTTCTTCGCCCGGCCGGAAAATTCCAGAAACGATGTCGGCTTCGAGTGTCGCTGCGATTTTTTCTGCGGACATGGCGCCTCCCTCGTTTTGCAATAGAGCCTTGACAGCAGCCTGTAAATCAAAAATGTATAAATGTATACATTTCGGAGGATGCATGAGTAAGGAACACGGCTATACGTCTCTCATTCGCTGGACCGGCAATCGGGGAGAGGGGACGAGAAGTTACAGGTCCTACGACCGGACCTGGGAGATACGCACGCCGGGAAAACCGCCGGTCTTCTGTTCAAACGACCCGCTGCTTGGCGGAAATCCGGCGCTCCATAACCCGGAGGACCTGCTCCTGTCCGCCCTCGCAAGCTGTCACATGCTCTGGTACCTGCATCTGGCAAGTGACGCGGGCATTGCGGTCATGGCCTACGAGGATGCGCCAGAGGCGACGGGAGAGACGGAACCTTCCGGTGCAGGCCGGTTTTTGAAGGCTGTTCAGAAGCCGGTCATTACGGTGCCCAGAGGCACGGACCTGGCAAAGGCCGATGCGATCCACCAGGAGATTCACAAGGTCTGTTTCATCGCCCGGTCGGTGAATTTTCCGGTCAGCTTCGAGGCGACCTACCTGGAAGCATGAGGGGTCAGGCCGGATTGACCCGTCTCAGCGTCAGGTTGATCCGCCCGCCGTTCTTCAGAAGGGTGGAAGTGCCCGCCAGCACCCGGTCGATGCCGTGAAAGGCAAGGCGGGCCTCGCCGCCAAGCACGACCACATCGCCGGACTGCAGGCGGAAGGATTTGGTCGGGTCCTTTCGGGACAGGCCTCCGACGCGAAACGTTGCCGTATCTCCCAGAGAGACAGAGACGACCGGTGCCTCGAACATCTGTTCGTCGCGATCCTGATGCAGGCCCATGCGTGCGCCCTGATCATAGAAATTGATCAGGCAGGCTTCGGGAGGCGGGGCCTTGCCGGCGACGTCTTCCCAGAGGCGGGTCAAGGCGTCCGGAATGGCGGGCCACGGCTGCCCCGTTTCGGGATGTGCCGGCTGGTAGCGGTAGCCACGTATATCCGACACCCAGCCGAGTGGCCCGCAGTTGCTCATCCGCACCGAAAAGAGCTTCCCTGTTTTCGGCATCACCGGCTGGAACAGCGGCGCTTCAGCCACGATCGCGCGGATCTGGTCCAGGAGTTGATCCTGGCCCGCACGATCGAAATAGCCCGGCAGATAGGAAAGCCCGCTCAGGCCGTTGATGGGAATATCCTGCATGGTTGACGGTCGGTCCTTCGGTCAGTCTCCGCCGCCGCAACCGCTGCAGCCGGAACTGCAGCCGCTGCCTCCACCGCCACCGCAGCCCGTGCTGCATCCGGAGGAGTTCCCGCCCGACTTCAGAGAAAGGATAGCTATCGCCAGAGCGATCATGAAGAGAGTCAGCACGAACTCGGTGGTGTGCATGGTGGCCCAGTGCCAGACCCTGTTGCCCAGTCTTTCCAGAAAAGTATCTCCTTGCGCCTCTCCATGGGCGAAGGCAAGCCTCGTTCCCAGGAGAAGGGAGAGGGCGGCCAGCAGCGCGCAGTGCACGGCAGCGGGCGCATTTGCAAACCTTCTGGCAACGCGAGCGATCCGGTTCGGCCACTGCGGCTTGCGGATGATCCAGACATCCTGCGCATTCACCCGGACAAATCCCGGTGCCTTGCCGAAACGGATGTCTTCCGGCGGCCAGATGTCCTGCGGCGGTTCGCCGAACTCGGCTCGATAAAGCCGGAGCGTTCTTGCATAGGCCTGCCGGAACCGGGCGTCCTGGTCCGGCCCGCCCTTCGTCGGCATATGGTGCAGCGGCCCTCCGAGTGCTTCCCGGAAGGGTTCCCAGTAATGTTTGGTATAGGTCAGGTGCAGATGCCAGGCCTGGTCCACTTCGTCGCTCGGCGTCACGATGCCTTCGCCAAGCCGGCTGAGATAGGCAAACCGCAGGTACTCGGTCACGACACGTTTCGCGAAACCCTTGCTCCAGCCGTTGTCGCGGGCAAGGCGTGCGGAAAACGGGAAGTCCGCTTCCACGTCGTCCGGGTGGCAGGCTTCAAGCCGGCTCCATAAGCGGGCATCGCGCAAGTCTGGTCTCCTTTCCAAAGGGGCTTTGCTGTGAGGGTCGAGCTTAACCGGTTTACAGTGCCCGTTTGAGCAAAACCTGACGGTCCCCCTCGATTGCATGTGGAATTCGCAAAGCTGACAATGGCGGTAACGATCTGGGAAGAAATATCGGCCAAGAAGGGAAAGTCTGCAAAATGTCATTGGACAGATGTCTTGCAGGCAAAGTTTCATCCACCTATATAGCGGTCAAGCTTCGCGCCAAATCATGAGCCTAGCGTTCTGGTGCGATGTCCGGGGAAACCCGGTACCCAACTGAGAGGAGCCGGAATGACGCCTTTATGGGTCTATCCGGTTTGCTAGAAAGAGAGGCAGAAATGGCAAAGGTCATTGGTATCGACCTCGGCACGACGAACTCGTGCGTCGCCGTCATGGACGGCAAGGATCCCAAAGTAATTGAAAACGCAGAAGGCGCCCGCACCACCCCTTCGATGGTGGCCTTCTCCGACGATGGCGAGCGTCTCGTCGGCCAGCCGGCCAAGCGCCAGGCGGTCACGAACCCGACCAACACCCTGTTCGCGGTCAAGCGCCTGATCGGTCGCCGGTACTCCGACCCGACGGTCGACAAGGACAAGAAGCTTGTTCCTTTCGAAATCGTCGAGGCCGACAACGGCGATGCATGGGTGGAAGCCAACGGCGAAAAATACTCCCCGTCCCAGGTGTCTGCTTTCATCCTTCAGAAGATGAAAGAAACCGCTGAGAGCTATCTCGGCGAAAAAGTGACCCAGGCGGTCATCACCGTTCCGGCCTACTTCAACGACGCACAGCGTCAGGCCACCAAGGATGCCGGCAAGATCGCGGGTCTCGAAGTCCTGCGCATCATCAACGAACCGACGGCAGCAGCGCTTGCCTACGGTCTCGACAAGAACGACGGCAAGACCATCGCGGTCTACGACCTTGGCGGCGGCACGTTCGACGTTTCCATCCTGGAAATCGGCGACGGCGTCTTCGAAGTGAAGTCCACCAACGGTGACACCTTCCTCGGTGGTGAAGACTTCGACATGGTCCTCGTCGACTACCTTGCGTCCGAGTTCAAGAAGGACCAGGGCATCGACCTGAAGAACGACAAGCTGGCCCTGCAGCGTCTGAAGGAAGCTGCGGAAAAGGCGAAGATCGAACTTTCGTCCTCGTCCCAGACCGAAATCAACCTGCCGTTCATCACGGCGGATGCCTCCGGTCCGAAGCACCTGACACTGAAACTCACCCGCGCCAAGTTCGAGTCGCTGGTCGAGGATCTGGTCAAGCGCACCATCGAGCCGATGAAAGCCGCTCTGAAAGACGCTGGCGTTGCAGCCGGTGAAATCGACGAAGTGGTTCTGGTCGGCGGCATGACCCGCATGCCGAAGATCCAGGAAACCGTGAAGACGTTCTTCGGCAAGGAACCGCACAAGGGTGTGAACCCGGACGAAGTCGTGGCCATGGGTGCTGCGATCCAGGCCGGCGTTCTGCAGGGCGACGTCAAGGACGTTCTGCTGCTCGACGTGACCCCGCTGTCGCTCGGCATCGAAACGCTTGGCGGTGTCTTCACCCGTCTGATCGACCGCAACACGACGATCCCGACGAAGAAGAGCCAGGTGTTCTCGACCGCTGAAGACAATCAGACGGCCGTGACCATCCGCGTCTTCCAGGGTGAGCGTGAAATGGCTGCGGACAACAAGATCCTCGGTCAGTTCGACCTGGTCGGCCTGCCGCCGGCACCGCGCGGTGTTCCGCAGATCGAAGTCACCTTCGACATCGACGCCAACGGTATCGTCAACGTGTCCGCAAAGGACAAGGGCACCGGCAAGGAACAGCAGATCCGCATCCAGGCCTCCGGCGGCCTCAGCGACAGCGACATCGACCAGATGATCAAGGACGCTGAATCCCATGCCGATGAGGACAAGAAGCGGAAGGAACTGGTGGAAGCCAGGAACCAGGGCGAATCCCTGGTCCATTCCACCGAAAAGTCCCTGAAGGATTATGGCGACAAGGTTTCCGAGGACGACAAGTCCGCGATCGAAACCGCTCTCGCCTCCCTGAAGTCTGCTCTTGAAGGCGAAGACCTTGAAGACATCAAGGCCAAGACCCAGGCCCTGGCGGAAGCTTCCATGAAACTTGGCGAAGCCATGTATCAGGCAGCTCAGGCTGACGCCCAGGCCGAGGACGGCGAGGAAGCCGATCCGAAAGCCAAGGCTGAAGACGATGTCGTCGATGCGGATTTCGAAGAAGTCAAAGAAGACGACGACAAAAAATCCGCTTAACCGAAAAGCGCCAGCCAGCCGGTCCTCCGGCTGGCTGGTCCAATCCCGGCGCCGGGTGCTCGACTGCCTGATGAGACAGGCACTTGTGCGCGGCGCCTTCGCCGTAATAGGCGCCGGCCTTTGCCAGGCCGCCTGCGGCGCAACAACAAGACCGGAAGATCTTGATGTCGAAACGTGATTTCTATGAGGTGCTGGGTGTTTCGCGCGATGCGGATGAAAAAGCGCTGAAAAGCGCTTACCGCAAGATGGCCATGCAGTTTCACCCGGACCGCAATCCGGGCGACGAGGCCGCCGAAGCCAAGTTCAAGGAAGTCAATGAGGCCTATGACACGCTGAAGGACAGTCAGAAGCGTGCAGCCTATGACCGTTTCGGCCATGCGGCCTTCGAAAACGGTGGTTTTGGCGGCGGTGGTGCGGGAGCCCACGACTTCTCTTCCACCATGTCCGATATCTTCGAAGAGTTTTTCGGCATGGGTGGAGGTGGCGGCCGCCGGTCCGGCGGACGCGAGCGCGGCGCGGACCTGCGCTACAATCTGGATATCACGCTGGAGGACGCCTTCACCGGAAAGACGGTGGAGATCGAGGTTCCAACCAGCGTTACCTGTGACGACTGCTCCGGTTCGGGCGCAAAGCCCGGCACCAGCCCGACCACCTGCCGCACCTGTGGCGGAGCAGGCCGTGTGCGTGCCGCACAGGGCTTCTTCACGCTCGAGCGCACCTGCCCGAGCTGTCAGGGCCGCGGCCAGGTGATCACCGACCCCTGTGAAGGCTGTGGCGGCTCCGGGCGCAAGACGCAGGAGCGGACGCTGTCGGTCAACATTCCGGCCGGTATCGAGGATGGAACACGCATCCGGCTGGCGGGTGAAGGCGAAGCAGGCGTACGCGGCGGACCCGCGGGCGATCTCTATATTTTCCTGTCCATCAGACCGCACGAACTCTTCCAGCGCGACGGCGCCGATCTTTACTGCCGTGTGCCGATTTCCATGTCGACGGCGACACTGGGCGGTCAGTTCGATGTGCCGACGGTCGAAGGGGCCACCAGCCGCGTCAAGGTTCCCGAAGGCACGCAGACCGGAAAGCAGTTCCGCTTGCGCGGCAAGGGCATGCCGATCATGCGGTCCAGTCAGCATGGCGACATGTACATCCAGGTCACCGTCGAAACGCCGACCAATCTGACCCGGCGCCAACGCGAACTCCTGGCGGAATTCGAAAAGGAATCTTCCGGCGAGAACCACCCCGAATCCGCGGGCTTTTTCTCCAAGGTGAAAGATTTCATAGATAATCTCGGTGCATAAGCGGCCGGAAATGGGCAGCTTGCGCGTGCAATCTGTGCGCTTGCCCATGGCATCTTATTGCAATCACTCCTATATTCCCTCCATGGGGATGAGTGAGGAAAGATGCTGAAACGCAATAGCTCGCGCCGGGAAGCCTTTCGGGAAAAGCTTGAAAAGGCCAGTGCCGTTCGGGCAAAGGTGCTGGATGAAGTCAAATTCATTCGCTCCTGGGCCCAAAATCCGCTTCGAACCGGGGCCGTGGCCCCATCTGGGCCGGAACTTGCCGCCAGGATGGCGTCCTTTCTCACGCCGCGGCCGCATTCAAGGGTTGTTGAACTCGGGCCGGGAACCGGCGTCGTGACCAAGGCGATCCTGGAGCGCGGGTTTTCGTCGCATCAGCTCAGTCTCATCGAATACTGTCCGGAGTTCTGCGAGCTTCTGACCCGCAGATATCCGGGGCTGAAAGTTGTGCAGGGTGATGCCTATGCCCTTGGCGAAACCCTTGGCCGTGCCGGGGATACGTTTTCAGCGGCAGAAGGCCAGCGGCATTCGCTGGACGGCATCGTCTCGTCCCTGCCTTTGCTGACGCGGCCGGAAACGGTGCGCAAGGCTCTGCTGGCGGAAGCGTTGGAGCTTCTGAAGCCGGGTGCGCCTTTCATCCAGTTTTCCTATGGGCTGGTTGCCCCGGTCAAACCGGACAGCCGTTCGGTTTCCGTCTTCAGTTCGGACTGGGTCTGGAAGAACCTGCCTCCGGCGCGCGTCTGGGTCTATCGCAAGGCCCATTGAGGCATCAGACGGCAGGGGAAAGCGGGTACGAGACCCTCCCATTTCCTGAAAAGCGCCCTACACTTGCCGTCAGGTATTCGCCGCGCTGCGTCAAGCGTGGGCCGGACAAGTGTTGGGTAGGTTCTGATGCGCAATCCTAAGATCCTCGTTTGCTCGGGCTCGGTCCGGGGCGGGTCCTTCAACGGCAAACTTGCAGCCCTGGCTGCCAAGAAACTTGCGATCCTGGATGCGGACGTAACGCATCTGTCGCTGAAGGATTATCCGTTGCCGATCTATGATGGCGATCTGGAAGAAACCAGTGGCGCCCCGGAAAACGCCAAGAAACTGAAACGTTTGTTTCTGGCGCACGATGGCGTCTTTCTCTCCTGCCCGGAATACAATGCCGGCGTCACGCCGCTGTTGAAGAACACACTCGACTGGATCAGCCGCGTCAAGGAACCGGGCGATCCGTACAGGAACAAGATGTTTGCGCTCGGCTCCGCCTCTCCCGGCGCATACGGCGGCATGCGGGGTCTGATCGGAATGCGCACCATCCTGGAAGTCGGTCTTGGGGCAATGGTCCTGCCGCAGATGGTGGCCGTTTCCAAGGCTGCCGGCGCATTCGACGACAAGGGTGAACTCGCCGACGACCGGGCAGGCGCTCAGCTCGACAAGCTGGTGGAGGCTCTCTTGCGGGCAACCCGGATCGAGATGTCGCACTGACGGTGCGGTTTTCCGGCGAAATTCAAAGCGAAAAGGCCTGCCGTGGGCTGGTCTCCGGCGGCTCTGAGATCGGTCTGCGACGGGCTGGATTCCATTGACTGCTTGGAAAAGCCCGTTTTGCCGCCTACATAGGGCGGCAGACAGAAGACCATGAAGATTGCCAAGAGGATTGAATGAGCGAAACGCGCGAACCGGCCCAGTGGCACGGTACGACGATCATGATGGTGCGCAAGGGTGGCAAGGTGGTGATCGCCGGTGACGGCCAGGTCTCCCTCGGCCAGACCGTCATAAAGCACACCGCCCGCAAGGTCCGCCTGCTGGCCAAGGGCGAGGTTATTGCCGGTTTTGCCGGTGCCACCGCCGATGCCTTCACGCTGTTCGAGCGCCTTGAGGCGAAGTTGGAACAGTATCCGGGCCAGCTTATGCGCGCCTGCGTGGAACTTGCCAAGGACTGGCGCACCGACCGGTATCTGCGCCGTCTGGAGGCAATGATGCTGGTGGCCGACAAGAATGTGTCGCTGGTGCTGACCGGTACGGGCGATGTTCTGGAACCGGAAGGCGGTGTCATGGGCATCGGCTCGGGTGGCAATTACGCCCTCGCCGCCGGACGTGCCCTGGCCGATACCGACTATGACGCGGAAACCATAGCCCGCAAGGCGATGGCTGTTGCGGCGGAAATCTGCGTTTACACCAACGCCAGCGTGACGGTCGAATCGCTGGATACCGCTGAGTAGCGGCCAATGATTTCGTTTCGCCCCGTCACCGCCGAAGATCTGCCGATACTGGCGACCTGGATGGCGCGGCCGCACTGGCGGCACTGGTGGGGCGATCCGGAAGAGGAATTGAACAACATCCGGGACATGGTCGAAGGCAGGGATACGACCCGGCCTTTCATTTTCCAGGAAGGCGGCGTCGACAAGGGCTATATCCAGGTCTGGTTTGTCGGCGATCAGCAGGGCGGCGCATATGCTGCGGAGTATCCCTGGCTGGATCTGCTGCCGGCCGAGGCCGTCGGTGTCGACCTGTCGATAGCTGCCGAGGAAGATCTGTCCCGGGGGCTTGGAACAAGAACGTTGCAGGCATTCGTCCACGAACTGCGTGAACAAGGCCATGAGCGGATCATCATCGATCCGGATCCGGCCAATCTCAGAGCCGTGAAAGCCTATCGTAAAGCTGGCTTTCAAGAGATCGAAGCGCTTCTGGGGCGCACCGGCGACAGCCTGCTGATGGAACTCGTAAGTAAAGAAGGCGTGTCTTAAACAATGTCCGATTTTTCTCCGCGTGAGATCGTTTCAGAACTCGACCGCTACATCGTCGGCCAGAAAGATGCCAAGCGCGCGGTCGCCATTGCGTTGCGCAACCGCTGGCGCCGCCAGCAGCTTCAGGGCCAGATGCGCGAGGAAGTTCTGCCGAAGAACATTCTGATGATCGGCCCGACCGGTGTCGGCAAGACCGAGATTTCCCGCCGCCTGGCAAAGCTCGCCAATGCGCCCTTCACCAAGGTGGAAGCCACCAAGTTCACCGAAGTCGGCTACGTGGGCCGCGACGTGGAGCAGATCGTCCGCGATCTGGTGGAAGCCGGCATCACGCTGGTGCGCGATCAGAAGCGCGAAGCGGTGAAGGCGAAAGCGCATATGCTGGCCGAGGAACGCGTTCTGGATGCGCTGGTCGGCAAGAACGCAAGCCCGGCGACCCGGGACAGCTTCCGCACCAAGTTGCGCAACGGCGACATGGACGACAAGGAAATCGAGGTCGAGGTCCGGGCGCAGGCCCAGATGCCGAGCTTCGATCTGCCGGGCATGCCGGGAGCCAGCGTCGGGGTGATGAATGTCTCCGATCTCCTGGGCAAGGCGTTCGGCGGACAGACAAAGACAAAACGCACCACCGTTGGCGACAGCTACCAGTTGTTGATCAACGAGGAGTCTGACAAGCTGCTCGATGACGACAAGGTGGTGGAAGAGGCAATTGCGCTGGTCGAGAATTCCGGCATCGTCTTCCTGGACGAGATCGACAAGATCTGCGCCCGTGAAGGCCGCGCGGGAGCCGACGTTTCACGCGAAGGCGTGCAGCGTGACCTTCTGCCGCTGATCGAAGGCACGGTCGTCTCCACCAAGCATGGACCGGTGAAAACCGACCATATCCTGTTCATCGCTTCGGGCGCGTTCCACGTTGCCAAGCCTTCGGACCTTCTGCCGGAACTGCAGGGCCGTTTGCCGATCCGGGTGGAATTGCGGGCGCTCGACAAGGACGATTTCCGCGCGATCCTGACCGAACCGGAAGCCAGCCTCATCAAGCAGTATGTGGCGCTGATGGAAACGGAACAGGTCAAGCTGAGCTTCACGGAGGACGCCATTGACGAGATCGCGTCCATTGCGGTCGATCTCAATGCCTCGGTCGAGAATATCGGCGCCCGCCGCCTGCAGACGGTGATGGAACGCATTCTCGATGAGATTTCCTTCACCGCGCCGGACCGGCCCGGTGAGGAGGTGGAGATCACGGGCAAGTTCGTCCGCGACAACATCGGCGACCTTGCCAAGAACGTCGACCTGTCGAAGTTCATCCTCTAGGGCGGGTCCGAAAGACACTGGTTGAGCGCTTCGTGCGCGGCGATTTCGCCGCTTGCGGAGCGCGCGGACCGGTGGCAGCATGCGCCCCATGGTAGCTATTCGAAAAAGCAACGAGGAAGGCCACCGCCGGAAGTTTCTGGTTGTGGTCGACGAAACGCCCGAATGTGACCGGGCGATCGTATATGCCGCCAAACGGGCGGCCCGGACCGGCGGCGTCGTGACGCTGGTCTTCATCATTGCACCAGGCGACTTCCAGCATTGGCTGGGGGTTGAAGACATCATGCGGGCGGAAGCCCAGGAAGAAGCCGAAGCAGCCCTTGCCAAAGCCGCCGAGCGCGTGCGGTCCGTTGCCCGCACCGAACCGGAAACGGTGGTCAGGGAAGGGACAAAGGCCGAGGAGATAATGGAGCTGATCGAGGCCGATGCCGACATCGCCATTCTGATCCTCGCCGCCAGCACAGGCTCGGAAGGGCCAGGGCCTCTGGTGTCTTCGATTGCCGGAAAATCCGCTGGAACGTTCCCGATTCCGGTAACGATCGTGCCGGGCAATCTGGATGATGATTCCATCGCCGCATTGGCATGATCCGCGCAAGCAGCTGTCCGGTTTCTCCAGAGATTGCTTGACCGGGCAGGAACTGCACCTATCTAGTTTTTAACGGTTCCAAACTGTCGCGAGATACGTTAGAAACATTCATCGGCGTTTTGCGATGGAGGTGAGGCGCAAAACGAAGCCGGCAACACGGGCGCGACCAGAAGCGCAAGGACGAGACAAGATGTTCATTCAAACCGAAGCCACTCCGAATCCGGCGACACTCAAATTTCTGCCAGGACGGGTTGTCCTGCCGGAGGGAACCTACGACTTCCGCTCCAAGGCGGATGCCGGGGTATCGCCGCTGGCGCAGAAACTGTTCGACGTGCCGGGCGTGGTAGCGGTCTTTTTCGGCCACGACTTCGTGACCGTGACCAAGGACGAAACCGACTGGCAGCATATGAAACCCGCCATTCTTGGTGTGATCATGGAGCAGTTCATGTCCGGCCAGCCGGTCATGGCGACCAGCGAAGCGGAAAATATCGAGGAAGGCGAGTTCTTCGAGGCAGGTGACGCAGACACCGTCAGCACCATCAAGGAACTCCTGGAAACCCGGGTGCGCCCGGCGGTTGCGCAGGATGGCGGCGACATCACCTTCAAGGGTTTCAAGGAAGGTATCGTCTACCTTTCCATGCGGGGCGCCTGTGCAGGCTGCCCGTCGTCGACGGCAACGTTGCAGCACGGCATCCAGAATCTGCTGCGCCACTTCGTTCCGGAAGTCGAGGAAGTCCGCCCGATCTGATCGGATGACCCTTGCAAAGTTTAAAAAGGCCCGGCCGTTCAGCCGGGCCTTTTTCGTTCGAAGACTGTGGGGCGTCTGTCCAGTCTGGTTCGTCACTCGCAAAAGTGACGATGACCACCGCCTTTTCGCGGCAAAACACCTCTGAACTGCCGCAGACGGCCTGAATTTTCGACTCCCATTCTTTGTGGAAGGCAAGCCCCCCTTTGGACTTAGGTCCAAAGCCCCGCTCGACTCCCGGCCCACGGCGGGGTAGTGGCATGTGACATTCGAAAACCATGAGCCAGACCGGAATGCGCGTCCTCGCCATCGATACTGCCCTTGCCAATTGCGCCGCCGCCGTTCTCGATGACGGTGCCGAAACCGCGTGTTTCGAGGCGTGCGGGGAAGAGATCGGCCGGGGTCATGCCGAGAAGCTGATGGACATGATCGGCGAGGTCATGGCCGAATCGTCCACCACCTTTTCCGAACTCGACCGCGTTGCCGTCACCATCGGACCCGGCAGCTTTACCGGCCTGCGTGTCGGACTGGCCGTTGCCCGTGGGTTCGGCCTGGTGCTGGGCAAGCCGGTTGTGGGCGTGACCACGCTGGCGGCCATTGCCCGTTCCGCTGTGCCCGGAGATGACGGCGGACCCGTTCTGGTGGCGCTGACGGGAAAGGCTGATGAAGTCTACTGTCAGCTTTATCATGCGTCCGGCACAGCTGCTGATGAAGCTGGTGTTCGCACGATTGCCGACCTTGCGGCGCACCTGCCCAAGGACGTAAGGTTGGCAGGATCGGCATCGGAAAAAATCGCGAGGGAGCTTGGCCTTCCCGAAAGCGCGATATTGTCCCGCAGCACTTTCCCGGGTATTCGGGATGTTGCGGAACTGGGGATCTCCGCCGATCCTTCGAGGTCATCCCCTTCGCCACTCTATTTGCGGCCGCCCGATGCGACGCCGCAAACGAAGGGAAGGATAGAACGGCAATGAGCTTTTGGTGGTTCTGGACCCAGCCGCCGGTGATAGAAGAGGCGTTGGACGAAGATCTACCGAAGATTGCCGACATCCACGCGCTGTCATTCAAGCACAAATGGAATACGGACGAACTCGCCCGGATGAAGGCGCACGAAGGAACCTTGTTTCTGGTGGCGCGCCGGGCGAGCCCCTACGGCACGCGCGCGCCGCTTGGTTTCCTGATCGTGCGCACCGCTGCCGATGAGGCCGAGGTCATCACGATTGCCGTCCACCCGCGCCAGCGCGGCCGCGGCATCGGCAAGAAGCTGATGGAAGCCGGCCTGTTCCGTCTGTACGGCGAGCGCTGCAAGCATCTTTTTCTGGAAGTGGACGCGGCCAACGAACCGGCCCTGCTGCTGTACCGGGCGCTCGGCTTCAAGGAGGTCGGCAGCCGCAAGGGCTATTACAGCGACAGTGGAGGAGACGGCACCGCGCTTGTCATGCGCGTCGATCTTGGTTAAGCGCTGTAACAGATACGGTATCGGAAACAGACAGCGGATGGCATCGCAATGGCGGAAGAGCGGCAATCAGCGCTAGCGGACCTGTGCATCGAAAAAGGCATGCGCATGACCGAACAGCGCCGGGTCATTGCCTCCGTCATCGAAGCCGCCTCCGACGAACACCCGGACGTTGAGGAACTCTATCGCCGGTCCGTCGCCATCGATCCCGGCATTTCCATTTCCACGGTCTACCGTACGGTCAAGCTGTTCGAGGACGCGGGAATGATCGAACGGCACGATTTTCGCGACGGCCGTTCGCGTTACGAAACCGTTCCGGACGAGCATCACGACCACCTGATCGATCTGCGGTCGGGCCAGGTCATCGAATTCCGCAATGAGGAAATCGAAGCCTTGCAGGAGTTCATCGCCAAGAAACTGGGCTACCGGCTGGTCGATCACCGGCTGGAGCTATACGGCGTTCCTCTTGAAACCAAAAAGGATGATCAGGCCGATGGCTGAGATCAAGGCCGGTCTCATTATCTTTCTTCTGACACTGGTCTCGCTGGTGTTGATCCCGCTGCAATGGCTGGCGGTGAAACTCAAACTCCCGATGCAACGGAAACTGCCTCAGCTCTGGCACCGGATCGCGACGCGGCTCGTCGGCATCAAGATCGAGCAGATCGGAACCCCTGCCGCGGACCGGCCGCTGCTGATTGCCTCCAACCACGCATCCTGGGTCGACATTACCGTTGTCGGTTCGCTGATGCCTCTTTCCTTCATCGCCAAATCCGAGGTTTCCGGCTGGCCCATTTTCGGCCTGTTCGCCAGGCTTCAGCGCACGGTGTTCGTCAATCGTACCCGGCGCACGGAAACCGCCCAGGTGGCCGATACGATTGCCCAACGCATGGCGGCCGGCGACGCGATGGTGCTCTTTGCCGAAGGCACGTCCAACGACGGCAATTGCGTTCTGCCGTTTCGCTCGGCGCTTCTGGGGGCTGCAACCCGCGCCATCGGTGAGGACGAGACGTCAAAGGTCTGGGTGCAGCCGCTGTCGGTCGCCTATCAGGGCTTTTACGGCCTGCCCATGGGCCGGGCCCACCGTCCGCACGTCGCCTGGTACGGCGACATGGAGCTTGCAGGCCATCTGTGGGGCATCTTCTCGCGCGGTGCGCTCGACGTTGTGGTACGCTGGGGCGAGCCGGTTCTGGTCGACCGGACGACGGACCGCAAAGCCCTGAGCCGCCGTCTGGAAACGGAGGTTCGGGCCATGACGATTGCCTCGCTGCTGCAAAAGCCGGTCGACACCGAAGATTTCAGCGAAATCGAGCCAAGCGAGTTCTTCTCAAACGCGGAAAAAACCGCTAAAGCTGGCGCCTGAATTTGCAAGGTGCCGTCCGCTGCCGTTGAAAGGCGCGGGTCCCGGGCAGGATGGACGGATCGATCCAGTGCCCGTGCCGGGTGAATTGCCCGATGAAGGTATCGACATTCACGACATCCGGCCGCCTGATAAAGGCCAACTGACGAAGGCCATAAGGAGCCCCACGAGGAGCGAATGACAAGCCGCCCTGAACAAGACCTGGAAACGAACGCCACCGTCGTATCCGCCGCCGACATGACAGACGCCCGCAAGGGCGGGAACACCCGCAAGGTGTTCGTGCGCACCTATGGCTGCCAGATGAACGTCTATGACAGCGAGCGCATGACCGACGTGCTGGCGCCGGAAGGTTTCGAGGCGACGGACGATCTGGAAGACGCGGATCTTGTCATCCTGAACACCTGCCACATTCGTGAAAAAGCCGCCGAGAAGGTCTATTCGGAGCTTGGCCGCATCCGCAAGGTCAAGGAAGAGCGTGCGAAATCCGGCAAGGACATGATGGTGGGTGTCGCAGGCTGCGTTGCGCAGGCGGAAGGCGAGGAAATTTCCCGCCGCGCTCCCATCGTCGATCTTGTGGTGGGGCCGCAGAGCTACCATCAGCTGCCGTCGCTTCTGGAAAAGGCCCGCGCGGGTTCAAAGGTCGTCGAAACCGAGTTCGATATCGACGCCAAGTTCGATCACCTGTCGGAACGTGCCGAAAAGCAGGTGCTGAAACGCCCGCCGTCCGCTTTTCTCACCGTTCAGGAAGGCTGCGACAAGTTTTGCACCTTCTGTGTCGTGCCCTATACGCGCGGGGCCGAAGTTTCCCGCTCCGTCGAGCAGATCGTCACCGAAGCCGAGCGCATGGCGGCGGCCGGGGTGCGGGAAATCACCCTGCTGGGCCAGAACGTCAACGCCTATCACGGCATTTCGCCGGATGGTGCCGTCTGGGGCCTGGGCCGGCTGTTGCGGCGCCTGTCGGAAATCGACGGTCTCGACAGGCTGCGCTACACCACCAGCCATCCGCGCGACATGGATGACGATCTGATTGCCGCGCATCGGGACCTGAAAAGCCTGATGCCCTATCTGCACCTTCCGGTGCAGTCCGGCTCCGACAAGATCCTGAAGGCGATGAACCGCCGGCACACGCGCGATGAGTATTTCCGCCTGATCGACCGCATTCGCGAGGCCGCTCCCGATATTGCGCTCTCCGGCGATTTCATCGTCGGGTTCCCGGGCGAGAGCGACCGGGATTTCGAGGACACGATGGATCTGATTCGACAGGTCGGCTACGGCTCGGCCTTCTCGTTCAAATACAGCTCCCGTCCCGGCACGCCCGGGGCGACCATGGACGACCAGGTGCCGGAAGACGTCAAGTCCACGCGGCTCGCCGAGCTTCAGGCACTGGTTGCCGAGCAACAGAAGGCATTCAACGTCTCGCGTCTCGGCATGACCTGCGATGTGCTTCTGGAGAAGACCGGCCGCAATCCCGGACAGCTTGTCGGCAAGTCGCCCTGGTTGCAGCCGGTGCAACTGGATGCACCTGAACACCTCATCGGGTCGATACAAGCGGTGGAAATCGTTGACATCGGGTCCAATTCCCTGTTCGGGCGGCTGATTGCGGGGCAAGATGATCTTGGAAGGTCCGGACGCATCCCGGCTCCGGCGGCCTAAAGGAGACGTCATTTGACGCGCGACAGCCACTCTTCATCCCGCAAGTCCTCGGTACAAACCTCTGCGGCCGGTTCGGCCTCCGACATGACCCATATTGTTCTTGCCTTTGAAGATAACCGGCTGATCGGAGATCTGTTTGGGCAATTCGACCAGAACCTTGCGCTGATCGAACAGCGCCTGGGCATCGATGCCATTGCACGCGGCAACCAGGTGACGCTCAAGGGCAGCCAGGTGGGCTGCGCTCAGGCGCGCACCGCGCTGGAGGCCATGTATCAGCGTCTGCTGCAGGGGCAGGAAATTCATCCGGGCGATGTCGACGGTGCCTTGCGCATGGCGGCGGCCGCCGAGGCGCAATTGCCCTTGCCGACACTGGAGCCGAAGTCCCGCCTGGCCTTCGCCCAGATCGCGACCCGCCGCAAGACAATCGTTGCCCGCACGCCCACCCAGGACGCCTACATCCGGTCGATGGACCGGGCCGACCTGATTTTCGGAACCGGCCCGGCCGGTACCGGCAAGACTTTCCTGGCGGTGGCCTATGCGGCAGCCCTTCTGGAGCGCGGCGATGTCGCCCGTCTGATCCTGTCCCGTCCTGCTGTCGAAGCCGGCGAGCGTCTCGGCTTTCTGCCGGGCGAGATGAAGGACAAGGTCGATCCGTACCTGCGGCCGATCTACGACGCTCTTTACGAGATGATGCCTGCCGAGAAGGTCGACCGTGGCCTTCAGTCCGGCATGATCGAGGTGGCGCCGCTGGCCTTCATGCGCGGCCGCACGCTTTCCAACGCTGTGGTGCTGCTCGACGAGGCGCAGAACACGACCTCCATGCAGATGAAGATGTTTCTGACGCGTCTGGGGGAAGGCTCTAAGATGATCGTCACCGGCGATCCGAGCCAGATCGACTTGCCGTCCGGACAGGTATCCGGTCTGCGCGAGGCGCTCGGGTTGTTGACCGATATTCCGGAAGTCGCCCATATCCGTTTCAACGAGAAGGACGTTGTCCGTCACGAACTGGTTGGACGGATCGTGACCGCCTATGACAACGCTTCGCGTGAAGAGTCCGAGGCGCGCGAACGGCGCTTTGCCGAGCGAAAACGTGGCGCGGACCGCGATGGTGCCCCTGCGCGCCCTCGTGAAGCCGCAAATTCCTGAAAAGTCCCTGCAGAAGATGCCTGACCGATTGCCCGAAAGTTTTCAGATTGACCTGTCGATTGAGGCGGGCGATTGGCCGGCGGAAGCCCAGTTGGAAGCGATAACCGCAAAGGCGGTTGCCGCTGCCTTTGCCGGGGCGGATCTGGAAGTGCTGGAGGGCACCGAAGTTTCGCTGCTGTTTACCGACGATGCGTCGATCCGGCAGTTGAATGAAAAATGGCGCGGCAAGGACAAGGCGACGAACGTCCTGTCCTTTCCCGGCAGCGACCCGCAGGGCGACGTTTATGGCCCGCTTCTGGGCGATATCGTTTTCGGCTATGAAACCGTCGCGGCAGAAGCCGCGGATCTTGGAATTGAATTTTACGATCACCTTACCCATCTGACTGTTCACGGTTTGCTTCACCTTTTCGATTATGATCATCAGGAAAGTGAAGAGGCGGAACTTATGGAAAGCCTTGAGAGGGCCATTCTGGCGTCTCTTGGCATCGATGACCCTTACGCGGACAGGCCACTTGTGGCCGACGGCGCTTAAGTGGCATCATGGGGTGTGATGTTCTTGATTGATGGATGATGAACTCAATTGAACCGCAAAGTCCGGCAAACGGGCAGAAGCCTGCCAGCACCGGACAGGGCCAGGACGGGGAAGACCCGCAACAGCCGAAGCCGCAGAAACCTGCGGCCTTCCTCGACCATGTCAAACGCTTCCTGCGCTTGGGCCGCCAGTCTTCGAGCCTGCGCGAAAATCTGGAGGATGAGCTTGCCCGCGAAGGGGGCGATGCCGCCTTCTCGCCGGAAGAGCGGATGCTCCTCGGCAACATTCTCCGGCTGCGCGAATTGCGCGTCGACGATGTCATGATCCCGCGCGCCGATATCGACGCGGTTGATCAGGAAACAAGCCTCAGCCGGGTGATGGAACTGTTCCAGACCAGCGGGCACTCACGCATGCCGGTCTACGAAGAGACGCTGGATGATCCGCGGGGCATGGTCCACATCAAGGATCTGATGGCCTATATCGCCGAACGCGGCGCGTCGAACCGTCCTGCAACTTCTGTGGATAATGAAGACGATACAACCGGCTATCAACCGTCCAATTCCAATTCTCCGGCGCGTAATGGCCACAACATGCCCGACCTGGACCTGTCCTGTGTCGACCTGTCTGTCTCGCTGAAGGACACGGATCTCCTGCGCAACGTTCTGTTCGTGCCGCCGTCGATGCCGGCGACCGATCTGATGGCGAAGATGCAGGCCGACCGCATTCAGATGGCGCTGGTGATCGATGAATACGGCGGGACCGACGGTCTGGTGTCGCTGGAAGATCTGGTCGAGGAAGTCGTCGGCGATATCGAAGACGAACACGACGAGGATGAGGAGGCCATGCTGGCCTCTGCCGGTGAAGGCGTGTGGATCGCCGATCCGCGCCTGCCACTTGAAGATCTCGACGAAGCACTCGGCACGCAGTTGAACGACGGCGAGATTTCCGAGGACGTCGATACCCTTGGCGGTCTGCTCTATGTGTCGGTGGGCCGGGTTCCGGTGCGTGGCGAGTTGTTGCTGGTGCCGGATGAGGTTCCAGGCTTCGAGTTTGAGGTGATGGACGCCGATCCGCGCCGCATCAAGCGCCTGAAGATCCGCCGCCGCCGCACCGATGCGCGCCCGCCGGACCTTCGCCGCCGCCCCAAACGGACGGACTCTGTCTCGGGTGAGGGCAGTCAGGACAGCGAAAGCACAAAGACCAAGGTTGCCGCGTCCAGCGGGAACGGGTGAGCGGAAATCCGCCTGACCCGGCAAGAAGCAGGGTCGCAAACAGCGCCGGAGCAGTCTCCTGAAAGCGACTTCTTCGCGCGCCGTAGGTATTAACCCTTGACCCCACTGCAGCGAGCCGACAAATCTCCTGACCGCAAGAATGGGGAAGCTCTTTGATGCAATGGTTGTCACACCGCCTGTCGGTCCTGCCAAATACCTTTCTACTGGCATGGGGGTGGCAGCGACGGCTGTTGTGCGCAGCCTGCGGGGCCGTAACGGCCTTTGCGCTTCCCCCTTATGACTTCAGCTTTGTTCTTCTCCTCACCTTTCCGTGCCTCGTCTGGCTGCTGGACGGTGCGGTCGACCCTGCGCCCGGCAAGCGCCTTCAGCGGTTTCGCACGGGCTTCGCGCTCGGCTGGCTGTTCGGTTTCGGATACTTCCTGTCCGGCCTGTGGTGGATCGGCGCGGCGTTTCTGGTCGAAGCGGAGCGCTTTGCCTGGCTGATGCCCTTCGCCGTTCTGGCGATGCCGGTAGGGCTGGCGTTGTTCACGGGCCTTGGCGTCGGCCTGGCGGCGATTTTCTGGAGCGATCGGTCTCGCCGTATCCTGCTGCTGGCCGCCGGCTTGACCCTGACCGACTGGCTGCGCGGTCATGTCTTGACCGGGTTTCCCTGGAACGCCTTCGGCTACGGCGTGTCCGGATCGTTGAGCCTGTCGCAGGCTGCGAGCCTCGTCGGGCTTTACGGGCTCACCTTTTTCGTGGTGGCAGTGTTTTCCGCCCCGGCCGTCCTGGCCGACGCGCGGCCGTTGCGCCAGCGTGTGACGGCCGTTGTTGCCGCCGCCGTTGCGCTGGTTGCGGTCGCAGGCTACGGCGCCGTCAGGCTCTGGCAGGCGGACCTTGCCGTTGCCGGTCTCGACATTAGGATCGTACAGCCGTCCATCGATCAGAAAGACAAATGGCGGCCGGAACTGCGCGACGAGATCTTCCAGACCTTCCTTGACATGACCCAGGCTCCTCTTGGCGGCGCTGCACGCGTTGGGCAACCGCGCATGGTGGTCTGGCCGGAATCGGCGGTGCCCTTCCTGCTCACTCAGGAGCCGGGTGCCTTGTTCCGGATCGGCCAGTCGCTCGCCGACAACACCGAATTGGTGACCGGAGCTATCCGGGCGGAGCCCGGGCTTCAGGGGGCGGACTACTTCAACAGCGTGTTCGTGATTGGCACCGAAGGCACCGTTCAGGGCATTTACGACAAGGTGCGGCTTGTGCCTTTCGGTGAATACGTGCCATTTAAACCTCTGCTAGAATTGTTGGGAATATCGAACCTTGCCGGGCCTCTGGATGGCTTCGAAGCGGGGTATCAACCGCGTGTGCTGACCACGTCCGAGAGTTTTGGTTTTCTACCCATGATTTGCTATGAGGCGATTTTTCCGGGCTCTCTGGATGGCGTTTCCAAACGGCCGGACTTCCTGCTGAACGTAACCAACGATGCCTGGTTCGGCCGTACGCCGGGGCCTTATCAGCACCTCGCGCAGGCCCGTCTACGGGCGATTGAAAGCGGTTTGCCGCTGATTCGGGCCGCAAATACAGGGATATCCGCGGTGATCGACCCGAAAGGCCGAGTCGTTGCGGAACTCGCAATATTTGAAAAGGGGCTGATAGACGCAAGGCTTCCGCAGAGGCTTGGCAATACTCTCTACGGCAGTATTGGCGATGCACCTGCACTCATTTTCTCGTTTTTCATCGTAGTATTTGCAGGGGCTTACCAATACAACCGAAGTTCGCGCTTAAATTGATATTTTTTATTTGAGTTGAGTGAAGAAATTGTGATACAACCGTGAAATAGCCGATTGAAGGCTGCTTCATGTGCAAGTGGAAGGTTGCGGGCAAACTTCGATCTCTTGGTCCTGTGGGGGGAATTCAGGGGAACTTGTGCAAACGAAAAACGAGCGGGCCTCGTCCGCGAGAAAAAGAAAGAGCGACACAGATGCCCAGTAAGAAGTCTCCCAATCCGATTGATATTCATGTTGGCAGCCGCGTCCGGCTGCGCCGCATGATGCTAGGCATGAGTCAGGAAAAGCTCGGCGAAAGTCTGGGCATCACCTTCCAGCAGATCCAGAAATACGAAAAGGGCACCAACCGCATCGGTGCCAGCCGGTTGCAGCACATCGCAACGGTTCTCAAAGTTCCGGTTTCCTTTTTCTTCGAAGATGCACCCGGTACCCCTGACGAGGCTGAAGGATTCGGCGAAACGCAGCCGACGTCCTACGTGGTTGACTTCCTGTCGTCTTCCGAAGGCCTGTCCCTGAACAAGGCATTTGTGCGAATCGAAGACCCGAAAGTACGTCGCCGGATCGTCGATCTGGTCCGGTCCCTTGCCGGTGACGACTGACAAAATTCACGCGCGCGCTTGACGCGGCGAAGAACTTCTAAGATTGATGCAGGCGAAGCGGCGATGACTATCGCCGCTTCAGTCATATTCATTCCCAGAAGGACGATCGCCAATGGCACGTCAGAATTACCTGTTTACCTCCGAGTCCGTTTCCGAAGGACACCCGGACAAAGTATGCGACCGTATTTCCGATGCGGTTGTCGATGCCTACCTCAAGGAAATGCCGGAAGCGCGTGTTGCCTGTGAAACGCTGGCAACCACCAACCGCATCGTGATCGCCGGGGAAACCCGCGGCCCGGCCACCATCACCAACGATTACATTGCCCATCTTGCCCGCATGGCCGTCAAGGATATCGGCTACGAGCAGGACGGCTTCCATTGGGAAAACTGCGACATCGCCGTTCATCTGCATGCGCAGTCCGCCCATATTGCCCAGGGTGTCGATGCCGGCGACAACAAGGATGAAGGCGCGGGCGACCAGGGTATCATGTTCGGTTACGCCTGCCGCGAAACCGAAGAGCTGATGCCGGCTCCGATCCTCTTTTCGCACAAGATCCTGCGCCTTCTGTCCGATGTCCGCAAATCCGGCCAGGAGCCTGCGCTCGGCCCGGACGCAAAGAGCCAGGTCACCATCCGCTACGTCGACGGCAAGCCTGTCGAGGCAACCTCCATCGTGTTGTCGACCCAGCATCTGGATCCGGCTCTGACGTCTGCCGACGTGCGCGCCATCGTCGATCCCTACATCCGCTCCGCGCTGCCGGAAGGTTTCATCACGGATGCGACCGTATGGCACGTCAACCCGACCGGCGCCTTCGTCATCGGTGGCCCGGATGGCGATGCGGGCCTGACCGGCCGCAAGATCATTGTCGACACCTACGGCGGTGCGGCTCCGCACGGTGGCGGCGCCTTCTCCGGCAAGGATCCGACCAAGGTTGACCGTTCCGCAGCTTATGCTGCCCGCTATCTTGCCAAGAACGTCGTCGCGGCTGATCTTGCGGATCGCTGCACCATCCAGCTTTCCTACGCCATCGGCGTTCCGGAGCCGCTGTCGGTCTATGTCGACCTTCACGGCACGGGCCGCTGCGACGAGGCCAAGCTGGAAAAGGCGCTGCGCGACGTCATGGGCCTCAGCCCGCGCGGCATCCGCCAGCACCTGAAGCTGAACAACCCGATTTACGAGCGCACCGCCGCTTACGGTCATTTCGGCCGCGAGCCGGAAGCCGATGGTGGTTTCAGCTGGGAAAAGACAGACCTGGTTGACGAGCTTCGCCCGCTTGCGGGATAAGCTTGGCTTCCATCTGAACGCATGAAGACATGAAACAGATCGCCGGTTCAGAACCGGCGATCTTTTGTTTTGAAGTAGCAGAATGACTGATCGTTACGAAGGTTCCTTTTACGGCCGCCGCAAGGGCAAGCCCCTTAGCCCGCGCCGCGAGGCTTTGATGGAAAACGAACTGCCGCGCCTGGCGCTGGACCTGACGGCGCCCGTTCCTCAGGATCTGAGGAGCCTCTTTGACGCGGAGGTCGACGAGGTCTGCCTGGAGGTCGGCTTTGGCGGCGGCGAGCACTTGCTGCACCGGGCAAGGACCAATCCTCGGACCGGCTTTATCGGCGTGGAGCCCTTTGTCGGCAGCATGGCCAAGGCCGTGAATGCCGTCGTGGAAGAGGGCCTGCGGAATGTCCGTCTTTACGACGATGATGCCGTCAATGTTCTCGACTGGCTGCCGGAGGCAAGCCTCGATTTGGCCTACCAGCTCTATCCGGACCCCTGGCCGAAGAAGCGCCACTGGAAACGCCGGTTCATCAACGAGCAGAACCTCGACCGCTATGCCCGGGCGATCAAGCCCGGTCGTGAGTTCCGGTTTGCCAGCGACATCGATACCTATGTCGACTGGACGCTGCGCCATTGCCGCGACCACGAGGCGTTTGAATGGGCCGCCGAAACCGCGTCCGACTGGAAATCCCCCTGGGAGGGCTGGCCGGGTACTCGCTACGAGGCCAAAGCCATCCGCGAAGGCCGCGTCGGCCGGTATCTGACCTTCCGCAGGGTGTAGCGCTGCGTTGACGGAAACGGCGCTTTTGCTGCCGTTTGCCGGGGGAATCCGGGCAGGGGCCAACTTCTTTGAGGAATTTGGCCCGGGCTCTTGCCTTTTTGACCGCTTTGGCGTTATACAGCCCGTGTTTCACCTCAAACGGCTTATCTGAGCACTTTGAGAGTGGGCCCGCCGGGGACCCGCTCTTTTTTGCTTACATAACCGGAAACCAACGAGTTCGAGCAGGACTGCCCTATGTAAATCGACGATCAGGTGCATCTGATGCTCAAGAGCCGGTAACGGCCGCCAACAGGAGCCAAGTGTGAGCGCACACGAACCGAGAATTGTGACGGAACAGGGTCTTGATGCCCGTGTTGCCGCAATTGTGGAGCCGGTGATCGAGGATCTCGGCTACCGTCTGGTGCGTACGAAGATCAGTGCTCAGAACGGCTGCACCTTGCAGATCATGGCAGAGCGTCCGGACGGCACGATGACCGTCGAGGACTGCGAGACCATCAGCCGGGCCGTATCGCCCGCGCTCGACGTCGAAGACCCGATCAACCGGGCATATCATCTGGAAGTTTCATCTCCGGGTATCGACCGTCCGCTCGTGCGGGCAGGCGATTTCAACCGCTGGGCAGGCCATGAGCTGAAGGTCGAGATGGCCGTCATGCTGGATGGCCGCAAGCGCTTCCGGGGAACGCTCCTCGGTGCGGAAAACGGTATGGCCAGCATTCGGCTTCCAGATGTGCGGGAAGGCGAGACGGACACCGTTGCGCTGCCGCTGGAGAACATCGGCGAAGCCAAGCTGGTATTGACCGATGACTTGATTACCGCAGCTCTTCAGGCCGAAAAGGCGGCGCTTGCCGCCCGAGGTCAGGATGACGAGCTGTCGCAGGACAACATGCCCAACTGAGCCACAGGCTTTGAAGGGAAATAAGAAAAACGCGCCCGAACCGATCCTTGGCGCAAGAGGAGTGGAATATGGCAATCAGCGCGAACCGGCTGGAACTGCTGCAAATCGCTGACGCGGTCGCACGGGAAAAATCCATCGACCGGATGATCGTCATCAATGCAATGGAAGATGCGATCCAGAAGGCAGCCCGCTCCCGCTATGGTACGGAAACGGAAGTCCGCGCCGAAATCAATCCGAAGACCGGCGAGATCCGTTTGCAGCGCCTGCTTCAGGTCGTTGACAGTGTCGAGAACGTTTCCACCGACATCTCTCTTGAGGACGCGCAGGCCCGCAATCCGGAAGCCAGCATCGGCGATTTCATCGCCGAGCCGCTGCCGCCGCTCGATTTCGGCCGCATTGCCGCCCAGTCCGCCAAGCAGGTCATCGTGCAGAAAGTGCGCGAAGCCGAGCGCGATCGTCAGTATGAAGAATTCAAGGACCGTGTCGGCGAAGTCGTCAACGGTGTCGTCAAGCGTGCCGAATATGGCAACGTCATCGTGGATCTGGGCCGCGGCGAAGGCATTGTCCGCCGCGACGAACTGATCCCGCGCGAAATTTTCCGCACCGGCGACCGCATCCGCGCCATCATCTATGACGTTCGCCGCGAGCAGCGTGGGCCGCAGATCTTCCTGTCACGCACCCATCCGCAGTTCATGGCAAAGCTGTTTGCCCAGGAAGTTCCGGAAATCTACGACGGCGTTATCGAGATCAAGTCCGTGGCCCGCGATCCGGGCTCGCGCGCGAAGATCGCCGTGATCTCCAAGGACAGCTCCATCGATCCGGTCGGCGCCTGCGTGGGTATGCGCGGCAGCCGTGTTCAGGCTGTTGTCGGGGAACTCCAGGGCGAAAAGATCGATATCATTCCGTGGAACGAGGAAGCGGCGACTTTCATCGTCAACGCCCTGCAGCCGGCCGAAGTTGCCAAGGTTGTTCTGGACGAAGACGCCGAACGTATTGAAGTTGTCGTTCCCGATGACCAACTATCACTGGCGATCGGCCGTCGCGGCCAGAACGTGCGTCTGGCCTCTCAGCTGACCGGCTGGGCCATCGACATCATGACCGAACAGGAAGAAAGCGACCGCCGCCAGAAGGAATTCCTGGAGCGCTCGCAGCTGTTCATGGAAGCCCTCAACGTCGACGAAATGGTCGGCCAGTTGCTGGCGACCGAAGGTTTCACCTCGGTTGAGGAAGTCGCCTATGTGGAGCTCGACGAGATCTCCATGATCGAAGGCTTCGATGACGACACCGCGGTCGAAATTCAGGCACGTGCCCGGGATTACCTGGCCGAGCTGGAAGCAAAACTCGACGAAGAGCGTATTTCGCTCGGTGTTGCCGACGACTTGAGGTCGATTGATGGCCTGACAACGGCTATGCTGGTTGCGCTGGGCAAGGACGGCATCAAGACGATGGAAGACCTTGCCGGTTGCGCTGCTGACGATCTCGTTGGCTGGACCGAACGTAAGGACGGCGAAACCAAGCGCTTCGAAGGTGCCCTTTCGGAATTCGACATGTCCCGCGCGGAAGCGGAAAACGTCGTGATGGCAGCTCGTCTGGCCGCAGGCTGGATCACCGAGGAAGAACTCGCAGCTCAGGCTGAGGAAGACGAAGCCGGAGAAGAGGAAGTGGCCGAAATGGCCGAGACCGTTGGAGAAGAGCCGCAGGGCGGCGCGATCCTGAACGGGTAACGAGAGAGGCAAAAGCCTCCTGTGTGAAGTTTCCGGCCCGGCTCTGGGCCGGCCGGGACCTTCGAATTCGCAAGTTCGATCAGCTTTTCTGCGCCGGGGGTGTTTCCACCGGAAAGCAGGTTGATCTAAAGGAGTGGCAGCGTGCCCAGGAAGAGTGAACCAACCGAACGGCAGTGTGCCGTGACCCGGGAGGTTCAGCCCGTCAGTACGCTGATCCGGTTCGTTCTCGACCCGCAAGGCGAGGTTGTTCCGGATCTGAAGCGGGTGCTTCCAGGACGCGGTGTTTGGGTGACCGCCACGAAAGATATCGTGGCAGTCGCCGAAAAGGACCGGAAAAAGGTCTTCGGCCGGGGTTTTAAAGGGGAAGCCTCTGTCGAGCCGGGACTGGCGGATCGGGTCGATGCGCTCATGGAACGATCGGCGCTTCAAGCGCTCTCCATGACGCGCAAGGCCGGCGAGCTGGTAACGGGCTATGCGAAAGTTGAAGCGGCTCTGCGGCAGGATGATGTCGCCGGGCTTGTCCATGCCTCGGACGCTGCAGAAGACGGGGTGCGGAAGCTGGCGGCGGTGGCTGCCGGCACTCAGGAACACGCAAACGGATGCCAAATCGTCCGTTTGTTCGATTCGGACCAATTGGATTTGGCATTGGGCCGGTCAAATGTGATACATGCTGCACTGCTTGCGGGGCAGGCGAGCGAAAACTTCCTGTCGCGGGTGCGCGATCTGGAGCGTTTTCGCAACTCCTCCGGGGCAAGCAGCGATAATGGCAACGCTTGAAAAGGCGGTTGCGCAGGACTGAAGGCAATATGAGCGATACGAAAAATCCAGGCGACAAGACAATCAGCGTTGAGCGTGGCAAAACGCTTGGCCTAAAGCGTGGCGGTGGCGATCAGGGAACTGTTCGGCAGTCCTTCTCGCATGGCCGGTCAAAAGCCGTCGTCGTGGAAAAGAAGAAGCGCCGTGTTGTGCTTCCGGGGCAAGAAGCAAAAGCAGACGCCCCTGCGCCGACCACGCAGCGCCTCGAGCGTCCGGCTGAAGCGCCGCGTACGCCGCCGCAGCTGGATCCGCAGGCCACCAAGCAGGCCCGCCGGTCCGCTTCCGGCCAGCGCCAGAAGGGCAACGGCAACGTTCTGCGCACCCTGACCAAGGAAGAAGCGGCAGCCCGTGCGGCAGCCCTTCAGATGGCCAAGGTGCGTGACGAGGAAGACCGCAAGCGCCGCGAAGAAGAAGACAAGCGCCGGGCGATCGAAGCCGCGCAGCGTCAGGCTGAAGAAGAAGCCCGTGCCAAGGTGGAAGCGGAAGAGCGCGCCAAGCGCGAAGCCGAAGAAGCTCTCCAGGCTACGGAACAGGCCAAGGCCGAACCGGTGAGCGAACCGGCAGCCGAAGCGGCGCCGGAAGCTGCTGCGCCTGTGCGCAAGGAAACGGCCGGTCGCACCGTGGTTCGCAAGCCCGCTCATGCCGACGGCGGCAAGCCGCCGAGCCTTGACGACATGGGCAAGCGCAAGGCGCCGGAAGCTCCGGCCGTCCGTGCGAAGCCCGGGCGCGAAGAATCCGAAGAAGAAGATCGCAACAACAAGAGCGTTCGTGCGGTCAAGCGCCCGAAACAGGCACCGGCTCCCGCTGCGCGTCCGCGCACCGGCGACGATCGCCGCCGCTCCAAGCTGACCATCTCCGCCGCCACCGGTGGCGACGACGGCCAGCGTGCGCGGTCTCTGGCCTCCATGCGCCGCCGTCAGGAAAAGGCGAAACGCGGTCAGCAGCAGGTCGTGCGTGAAAAGATCATGCGCGAAGTCGTTCTGCCGGAAGCCATCACCATCCAGGAACTCGCCAACCGTATGGCAGAGCGCGCCGTGGACGTGATCAAGCTTCTCATGAAACAGGGCCAGATGCTCAAGATCAACGACGTGATCGATGCCGATACCGCCGAACTGATCGCCGAGGAAATGGGCCACACGGTCAAGCGCGTGTCTGAAGCAGACGTTGAAGAAGGTCTGTTCACCACGGAAGACGATCCGTCCACCTTGCTGCCGCGGCCTCCGGTCGTGACCATCATGGGCCACGTCGACCACGGCAAGACCTCGCTGCTCGATGCGATCCGCAAGTCGAAGGTTGTCACCGGCGAAGCCGGCGGCATCACGCAGCACATCGGCGCCTATCAGGTCGATCAGGACGGCAACAAGATCACCTTCATCGATACCCCGGGCCATGCTGCGTTCTCGCAGATGCGTGCTCGCGGGGCGAAGTCGACCGATATCGTGATCCTGGTCGTTGCTGCCGACGATGGCGTCATGCCGCAGACCAAGGAAGCCGTTGCGCACGCCAAGGCGGCCGACGTTCCGATCATCGTGGCCATCAACAAGATGGACAAGCCGGAAGCCGATCCGAACCGCGTCCGTACCGAACTCCTCAGCGAGAACCTCGTTGTGGAATCCATGGGCGGCGACGTGATCGACGTGGAAGTCTCGGCCAAGAGCGGCCTGGGCCTCGACAAGCTTCTGGAAATGATCCTGCTGCAGTCCGAAGTTCTGGAACTCCAGGCCAATCCGGACCGCAAGGCGGAAGGTATCGTCATCGAAGCGCAGCTCGACAAGGGCCGCGGTCCGGTTGCCACCGTTCTGGTGCAGAAGGGCACTCTCAAGCCGGGCGACATTCTTGTTGCCGGTGCCGAGTGGGGCCGCGTCCGTGCCATGCTCGACGAGAATGGCAATCAGGTGAAGGAAGCCGGTCCGGCCAAACCGGTCGAGGTTCTGGGCTTCCAGGGCACGCCGGAAGCCGGTGACATGGTTGCGGTTGTCGACAACGAAGCCCGCGCCCGTGAGATTACCGACTACCGTCAGCGCCAGATCCGCGAGAAGGCCTCCGTGGTCGCCACCGGTACGCGTGGTTCGCTCGAGCAGATGATGAACCGTCTGCAGGAAACCGGCAAAAAAGAGTTCCCGCTGGTGCTCAAGGCCGACGTGCAGGGGTCCGCGGAAGCGATCGCCCATGCGCTCAACGAACTCGGCAACGAGGAAGTCGGCGCGCGCATCCTGCTCTCCGGTGTCGGTGGCATCACCGAAAGTGACGTCACGCTGGCGCTCGCTTCCAAGGCACCGATCATCGGCTTCAACGTGCGTGCCAACAAGCAGGCCCGTGAAGCGGCAAGCCGCGAAGGCATCGAGATCCGTTACTACAACGTGATCTACGACCTGGTCGACGACATCAAGGCTGCCCTCTCGGGCATGCTGTCGCCGGAGCGCCGCGAAACCTTCCTCGGCAATGCGGAGATCAAGGAAATCTTCCACATCTCCAAGGTCGGCAAGGTTGCAGGCTGTCTGGTTACCGAAGGTGTCGTGGAACGTGGCGCCAACGTTCGCCTCATTCGCGACGACGTGGTCATCCACGAAGGCGAACTGGGCACGCTCAAGCGCTTCAAGGACGAGGTCAAGTCTGTCGAATCCGGTCAGGAATGCGGCATGAACTTCGTCAAGTACCAGGACATGCGTCCGGGCGACGTCATCGAGTGCTTCCGCGTCGAGCAGATCGCACGGACACTCTGATCGAAGTCAGAAATCTACTTGAAACTGATGTCAGCGGCTTATTCAATTAAGCCGCTGACGTCGTATCTGGTCGCAGGTAACTCCGTTGTGCCATGGCTCGGCCATGGTATTCGCACCATCCAGATGGTCTCGCCACCGTCCGTGCTTCAGGCCCGGCAATGGCGGGGATCGCTGGGACCGGTCCGCCAACGGTGCCCGAATACGTCGGGACGGAATGCGCTGCCAGAGATGCAGGAACAACGACAATGGCAAGACAACACGGACAGGACAGCCGCGGCCCTTCCCAGCGCCAGTTGCGCGTTGGCGAAACGGTCCGCAAGGAGCTGTCCGATATTCTGACCCGGGGACGGTTCTCCGACCCGGATCTCGACGGGGTGATCGTCACGATCCCCGAAGTGCGCATGACACCGGATCTGCGCCTGGCGACCTGCCTGGTGATGCCGCTTGGCGGCGTCAATGCTGAGCAGGTCGAAAAGGCCCTGAACCGCAGCGCCAAATATCTGCGCGGCCAGGTGTCCCGCCGGCTGACGATGAAATACATGCCGGACCTGCGCTTCGTTCTCGACACGAGGTTCGACGACGACGACCGCATCGACACGCTGCTGCATTCTCCGGAAGTCTCCCGGGATCTCGACGCGGACGAAGAGAACTAGAGATCAACGGCTCACTGTTCCTGTTGAATTGTGGTCCCCGCGAAGGCGGGGACCCGGCAAACACAGGCGATTAGCTTGATTGCCGGAAGAGCGGGGTGCACTGGGGTTACCGGATCCCGGTCTTTCGCACCACTCGGACCGGGATGACATGAAGAGCAGTGAGTTCTTTGCCGAGGCCAAGGCCTAACCCAAGCGGACCCGATATGGCACTCTCCAGAACTTTCGCAGCTATCGCGCTTGGCGCGGCGACGTCCGCGTGTGTCGTGTTTCCGGTTCCACGCATCATTGCGCCGGAGGTCTCGGGCGTGCTGCTAAACGACGGTAAGCCGGTTGCGAATGCAGAGATCGAGTTGGTGGCAGCATTGGCTCCATCAGACGCATCAAAAGATAACCCACCAGGGTCAAGGCATGCAGTCACCAGAACGGATGCAAATGGCAAATTCAAAGTAGGGCCGCTGACAGGGGTCAAAACAGTTCATACATACGGCGATGAACTCCTTGGATTTTACATTGTTATCAGGGCAGGGAACAAAGAGTTGATAGGCTTCTCTGATAGTGGAACAGGAAGTGTCCCTTCAAAGATAAGTGGGTCATGCGACTTGGCAAAGGCGCATAAACTTGGAAACCAGGTGACTTACTGTGACCACAATAGACTTCAAAAAATCGAGAATGATCGCTGACGAAAGCTGATGCGTTCAGGATCTTGCTGTTGCGCATGGATGGTGGGTTCGACAGTCAGTTTTTCATTTCTCGCCGTAAAACAATTGCAATCGTATTGAAACGTTCTCATGGCACGCCAAAAACAATTCAAAAGAAAAAAGAACGCCATTAACGGCTGGCTTGTCCTGGACAAGCCCTATGGCATCACCTCCAACGAGGCACTTGGCAAGATCAAGCGGATCTTCTCGCCGGAAAAGGTTGGTCACGCCGGAACACTGGATCCGCGCGCGTCCGGTCTTCTGCCGGTTGCCTTCGGCGAAGCCACAAAAACCGTTCCCTTCGTCATGGATGGCCGCAAGGTCTACCGTTTCGAGGTGACCTGGGGCGTGGAAACCAACACGGACGACACCGAGGGCGAGGCAGTTGCCACGTCCGACGTGCGGCCCAATGCGGACGAAATCTCGGCTATCCTTGGTGAATTTGTCGGCACGATCATGCAGGTTCCGCCGAAATTTTCCGCCATCAAGGTCGCCGGTGAACGGGCATATGATCTTGCGCGCGATGGCGAAGAGGTCGAGCTGGAAGCCCGTCCCATCGACGTGCACCGGCTGGACCTGGTTGACTGTCCGGACGAGAACCGTGCGGTTTTCGAGGCTGAATGCGGCAAGGGGACCTATGTGCGGGCAATCGCCCGTGACCTCGGCCGCCGTCTCGGCACCTGTGGTCACGTTACCGAGCTGCGCCGGTTGCTGGTCGGGCCCTTCGGCGAAGACGACCTGATCGGGCTGGACGAAATCCTGGAAGCATCCGAGGCGCTTGAGGAAGGTGCCGGCGTCGAGGCTCTGGTCGAGGAGTTCGTGCTGCCGGTTCGCGAGGCGATGGACAATCTGATCGAGGTTCCGGTGTCGCTTGATGACGCTGCCAAGATCCGCAAGGGCATGGCCGTGTTGCTGCGTGGCCGCGATGCCCCGCTCAACACGGAAGTCGCCTTTGCCAGCCACGCCAGCGTGCCGGTCGCCATCGGCTCAATTGACAAGGGCCGGTTCCAGCCGACCAGGGTGTTTCACCTGTAAATTCGGGTGTGGCGAAAAAACCTGAGAAACCTCTGGATTCTCGCAAGGTTTTCCGCCATATTCCGCCGCCATTGGGCACTGATGCTCAATTCGTCCGGAAGGATCTTTTGCTGAACGACATCTCGGCTCTGGAAACGTCCGGATCAGGCCGGTCTCCGGCATTTCAACGTGTCCGGTCAACGGACCCCACTCTTTGAAAGGAAAGAGCGATGTCGATTACTGCAGAGCGCAAAGCTGAGCTCATCAAGGAATACGCCATCAAAGAAGGCGACACCGGTTCCCCGGAAGTACAGGTCGCGATCCTCACCGAGCGGATCAACAACCTGACCGAACACTTCAAGGGTCATGGCAAGGATAACCACTCCCGCCGCGGTCTTCTGAAAATGGTTGCGCAGCGCCGGTCCCTTCTGGACTACACGCGCGGCAAGAGCGAAGAACGCTACAAGTCGCTGATCTCGCGTCTTGGCATTCGCCGCTAAGATCTCAGAACCTGAAAGCGCGGTGGGTGAGAACCCGCCGCGTTTTTGTATTGCGTGACGGCTTTTGCCGGACGCAGCCCTTTCGGACAAAACACTGATCCGCTTCGGATCTTTGTTTCCTGAAAGAGCTTTGAGTGTTTCAAAATCGAGTGGAACGCTCTATAGAGACCTCGTGACATGTCATGGGGCAGGATTGCCGGCTTCTTTCCGTCTTGAGCGAAAGCAGCTCGTCGTCTTGCCCGTGACTTGTCCGCCGGTAACCGGCCCATACGGGGCCGACCGGGAATGTGTCTGCCATGACCGTGCTGTTCCGAAAGCAGCCAAAGGCAGGCAAAGCTGTAAGGACAGATGATGTTTGATATTCATCGTGTAGAAGTCGAGTGGGGCGGACGCCCGCTCGTCCTCGAAACGGGCAAGGTTGCCCGTCAGGCCGATGGCGCCGTGATGGCGTCTTATGGCGAAACGAAGGTTCTGGCGACCGTGGTGTCCGCCAAGTCTCCGAAGCCGGGCCAGGATTTCTTCCCGCTCACCGTGAACTACCAGGAAAAGGCCTTTGCCGCTGGTAAGATCCCGGGCGGCTACTTCAAGCGTGAAGGCCGTCCGTCAGAGCACGAGACGCTGACGTCCCGTCTGATCGACCGTCCGATCCGTCCGCTGTTCGCAGACGGCTACAAGAACGACACCCAGGTGGTCATCACCGTTCTGTCGCACGATCTGGAAAACGCTCCGGACATCCTGGCCATGGTCGCGTCTTCCGCCGCTCTGACCCTGTCGGGTGTTCCCTTCATGGGCCCGATCGGCGGCGCGCGCGTTGGCTACATCAACGGCGAATACGTTCTGAACCCGCTGGTCGACGACATGCCGGAGTCCTCTCTGGATCTGGTTGTTGCCGGTACCAACGACGCCGTTCTGATGGTTGAATCCGAAGCCAAGGAACTGGACGAAGACATCATGCTCGGCGCAGTGATGTTCGGCCACAAGGGCTTCCAGCCGGTGATCGACGCGATCATCAAACTGGCTGAAACCGCTGCCAAGGAACCGCGCGAGCTGGTCCTGCCGGATCATTCCGAGCTGTTCGGCAAGGTCAAGGCTCTGGCCGAAGCCGAGCTTGTTGCCGCTTACAAGATCACCTCCAAGACCGACCGCAAGAACGCAGTCGACGCCGCCAAGGCGAAGGTCGTCGAGGCTCTGATCACGAACGCTGCTGAAGGCGAAGCCGTCGAAAGCACCGTTCTGGGCGAGCAGTTCAAGAAGCTGGAAGCGGAAATCGTCCGCGGCGCGATCCTCGACACCAGCACCCGTATTGACGGACGTGACCTGTCGACCGTCCGTGCCATCTCTTCCGAAGTCGGCATTCTACCGCGTGCGCACGGTTCTGCGCTGTTCACCCGTGGTGAAACCCAGGGCCTGGTTGTTGCCACCCTCGGCACCGGCGAAGACGAGCAGTTCATCGACCTTCTGGAAGGCACCGTGAAGTCTCACTTCATGCTGCACTACAACTTCCCGCCTTACTCCGTTGGCGAAACCGGCCGCATGGGCTCCCCGGGACGTCGCGAAATCGGCCACGGCAAGCTGGCATGGCGCGCGATCAACCCGATGATGCCTCCGCATCACGAGTTCCCGTACACCGTCCGCGTCGTTTCCGAGATCACCGAATCCAACGGCTCGTCTTCCATGGCAACCGTTTGCGGCACCTCGCTGGCGCTGATGGATGCCGGTGTTCCGCTGAAGGCACCGGTTGCCGGTATCGCCATGGGTCTGATCAAGGACGGCGACCGTTTTGCGGTTCTGTCCGACATCCTGGGTGATGAAGATCACCTCGGCGACATGGACTTCAAGGTTGCTGGTACCCAGGACGGTATCACCTCGCTGCAGATGGACATCAAGATCGACGGTATCACCGAAGAGATCATGAAGGTCGCTCTGGGTCAGGCCAAGGATGGCCGTATCCACATCCTCGGCGAAATGTCCAAGGCCATCACCGAAGCTCGTGCAGAGCTCGGCGAACATGCGCCGCGCATCGAAGTGATGAAGATCCCGGTCGACAAGATCCGTGAAGTCATCGGTTCGGGCGGCAAGGTCATCCGCGAAATCGTGGAAAAGACCGGCGCCAAGGTCAACATCGAAGACGACGGCACCGTCAAGATCGCATCTGCCGACGGCAAGGCGATCAAGGCAGCCGTCAACTGGATCAACTCCATCGCCGCCGAGCCGGAAGTGGGCATGATCTATGAAGGCACCGTCGTCAAATGCGTTGATTTCGGCGCATTCGTGAACTTCTTCGGTGCCAAGGACGGCCTGGTCCACATCTCCCAGCTTGCTCCCAAGAAGGTTGCCAAGGTCACTGACGTGATCAAGGAAGGCGACAAGGTCTGGGTCAAGCTCATGGGCTTCGACGAGCGCGGCAAGGTCCGCCTTTCCATGAAGGTTGTCGATCAGGAAACTGGCAAGGAAATCGAAAAGAAGGAAGAAGCTGAATAAGCTTCCTTCCGACTGACGTGAAAAATGAAACGGGGGCCGAAAGGCTCCCGTTTTTGTTTGTCCAGGGAAGTGAAAGGCGTGTCACCCTGCCTGGGCCGCAACCGAATTCATGCCGTTCATGTTGGCGAGATACCGCTGGAAGTCGATGCCGGAGAGCGGCCGGGAAAAGCTGTAGCCCTGGATCAGCGAGCAGCCGAAGGAATGGATCAGCTCGCACTGCTCATGTGTTTCCGCGCCTTCGCACACGACGTCGATATGCAACGACGCGGCCATGGAAATGATGGCCCGCACCAGGGCCTGGCCGTCCTGGTCCCGTTCCAGGCCCATGATAAAGCTCCGGTCGATCTTCAAAGTGTCGATCGGGAGGCGTTTCAGGTGGCTGAGCGACGAATAGCCGGTGCCGAAATCGTCGAGAGAGATCTTGATGCCGAGCTTGCTGATGGCTTGCAGGATCTCGACCGGATTGATGCGCTGATCATCGAACATCACGCTTTCGGTGATTTCGAGTTGCAGGCGGGAAGGGTCCATTCCGGTTTCGCCCAGAATGTCCTCCAGCCTTGGCAGGAAGTCCGCATCCCGGCACTGACGCGGGGAAATGTTGACGCTGATGCCGTCGAGCTGCAGGCCGTTGCGGTTACACGACTGGAAGAACGCACAAGCTTCGCGCAGCACCTGCTCGCCGAGCGGCACAATGAGCCCGCAGTCCTCGGCAACCTTGATGAACTCTGTCGGCGGTACCGCGCCCAGCTTGGGGTCTGTCCAGCGCGCCAGGGTTTCGCAGCTCACCACACGGTTTCTCCGATAGTCGACGATCGGCTGGAAATTCAGAAGCAACTCGCCCTTTTCGATGGCATGGCGCAGGGCGATCTCAACCTGGCTCGCGCGGGCTGCCTGTTCGTTCATGCGCGTGGCGAAGAAGCGGTAGCTGGCGCCGCTGTCGGCCTTCGCCTGCAGCATGCTGGTGTCGGCTTCAAGCAGCAGGGCCTCATCATCTGTTCCGTCATGCGGGCTGACGGCGATGCCGAGGCTGCCTGCAAGCACAGCCTGATTTCCAGTCTCCAGATCGATAGGGTCCCCGACGATATTGAGAATGTCGCGGGCGGTCTGCTCGATCTGCCAGCGGTCTTCCGGGTTCGACAGAATGATGGCGAATTCGTCGCCGCCGATGCGGGCAACGGTCTGGTCCGGGCCAAGGGTACTCGTCAGACGCGTGGCGACGGTCTCGATTACCTTGTCTCCCGCCTTGGGGCCGTAGGTTTCGTTCACGGTCTTGAAGCGGTCGAGATCGAGGATCATCAGCGCCGTCAGTTCGCCCTTATGCTTGCCGCGCTGGAGTGCCTGGCGCAGTCTGTCCATGAACAGGCGGCGGTTGGGAAGGCCGGTCAGAATGTCGAAATTCGCGTTCTTGGTCGCCAGTTCCTCCTGGCGCTTGCGTTCGCTTATATCGGTGATGGTGGCGTAATAGGCCCGTTCTCCGCGCCATTCCGTCAGCCGGACATGTTGTTCCAGCCAGATGGTCCCGCCATCCTTGCGAATGCCCTTCACCTCATAGGAGCGAGGAGCGCCGCTGCCGTTTTCACGCATGTTGTAATAGCTGCGCAGACGGCTGTGCTCCTCCGGCGCATAAATCACCAGTGTGGGCGAATCGACCAGTTGCTTCGGATTGCCGGGTTCGTAGCCGCACATTCTCAGCAGGGCATCGTTCACATAAAGGATACGGTGATTGGCATGGACGAGCACGCCGTGCATCGAACCGTCGATCATGTCCTTGAACTGTGCGTCCCGGTTGCGCACGGACTCGAATGCCGCCTGGAACATGGTCGCCAGTTTGTTGAACTCGAAGATCAGTCCGGGGGGCGGCGGCGACACTGCCTTGTCCTGCCGCAGGCTCATCGCGTAGGTCAGCAGCCTGCCAAGCCCGGCGGAGGTGATGCGATTGACCAGAAACGCCGCGCCGATTGCCAGAATGGCCGTGTAGAACAGGAATGGCGTGAACAGCCGGGTGTAGGTTTCCTCGATCTTTTGCAACGTGTCCACGGGTTGCTTGATCACCGCGGAGAGCATGTGGCCGTCCAGCCCCTGCATCAGGGGCGCAAAGACGAAGAGATTCGCTCCGCTGAGGGCATAGTTGATCTCGTCCGGAGTGGCATAGAGCCGTTCAGGCAGAACCTCCGTGGTCAGGTCTCCCAGGCCCGCGATCACGTCGTCATGGTGATAAAAGGCAAGATCTTCCACCCGTAGCGACTTGGCGAGGACACCGGGCAGAGAGAAGGAATCGGTGATGGTGGTGCCGCCGTAGATCCTGCCGAGCGCACGGCCCGTGTCGGGATCCAGAACGAGAACCGAGAGGGCTGCGGTAATCTGAACGGGATCCGAGTCGTGATCCGCGTAGGTCACCCAGATGTCCGGTGGCATGGCGTTGCGCACCTTCACCGGCAACTGGTGGCTCAGGTCAACGAGCCCGAGGCTGCCGTTGACCCAGCCTTCCTCAGCCGGGCGGTCGATCAGAAGAATGTCCAGGACCGCGCTCGTCAGGCCTTCGGAAGCATGTTCAACGATGACCTTCGCAGTCTCCCTGTCATCATCCAGCAGGGCTTGGCGAATGTCCGGGTTGGCTGCCACCGCCCGGATCTGGGCTTCGAGCTTGTCCAGATGCTGCGTGAACACCAGCCTGGCGAGTGTCGCCTTGGATTTTGCGCTGCGGGCGATTTCATGTTCGGCAATCGACAGGCTGCCGAGATACGTGATCCAGAAGAGCGCAACCGCCGTTCCCACAAGGCCGAACGCAAACAGGGCCATGACAAGGCGGCTGAAAGGAATGGAAAAACGGGCCTTCAACGAAGCGCTCCTCGACCGGCGTGAATCATCTGACAGGCAAATGGCAGATTACGGGAAGCAAAACGGGAAGCAGTTCTGCCGGATGAAGAGAGCAGCCTGCCGCTGATCTTGCGAGAACAGGTCGCCCGGTGACGGTTGCCATGAACCGCTTCGGAAACTGCCAGGTTGTTACGAACCGATGAGTCCATAGCAACAGCATCATGACATCTTGTCTCCACTCCGAGAAGTTAAGAAAAAACACTTACAAATTTCAATGTAACTGCTTCAGGTTTACCGATTGTGAATTGAAAACGTGAAGATATTTAAATCTTATTGTCAATTTGATACGCTAAACTTGATAAATCAGATGGTTTGTTATGGTGATATTTGACAATCAACGGTTTCAGTGAGGGCCTTGGCCGCCAGTCGTGATCGGGCGTTTGCCTCCCCCGGTGAAACTGGTATATCCCCATCGGAACAGGAAACGGGCTGTCAGCCTATTGCGGAAAACGGAGCCACTTGATGGGGCAAATGCGCTTGGTAGTCGTTGGGGCCGGTGGCCGGATGGGCCGGGCGTTGACTCGTGCGGTCACGGAAACTCCCGGTGCCACAGTGGTTGCGGCGATCGAGCGTGAAGGCTCCGAATTTCTGGGCAAGGACGTGGGCGAACTGGCGGGAACCGGACCTTTGGGCGTTCCTGTCACCGACGATCCACTGACGGCCTTTGCCGCGGCTGACGGCGTTCTTGATTTTACCGCTCCGGCGGCAAGCCTCTGGTTTGCGGAACTGGCTGCGCAGGCCCGCATCGTTCACGTCATCGGCACCACCGGATGGGCCGAGGGGCAGGACGAACCGCTGCAGGCGGCTGCGCGCCACGCCCGGATCGTCAAATCCGGCAACATGAGCCTTGGGGTCAATCTGCTGGCCAGCCTGGTGCGCAAGGCCGCGGCCGCGCTCGATACGGATTTCGACATCGAGGTTCTGGAAATGCATCACAAGCACAAGGTCGATGCGCCTTCGGGCACGGCGCTTTTGCTTGGTGAAGCGGCGGCAGACGGACGGGGGATCGATCTGGCAGCCCATTCGGTTCGCTCGCGCGATGGCATCATGGATCCGCGCAGGACAGGTGACATCGGCTTCGCAACCCTGCGGGGCGGGTCTGTCATCGGCGAACATTCAGTGATTTTTGCCGGAGAAGGGGAGCGCATCGAACTCACCCACCGGGCGGAAGACCGGCAGCTCTTTGCCCGCGGGGCCGTGAAGGCGGCGCTGTGGGGATTTGACCAGAAGCCCGGGTTTTATTCGATGGCCGATGTCCTCGGCCTGGATTCTTGAAGATACGCATTTAGCTTGAGGAGAATGGCATGGACCGCCTTCTTGTGCTTGTCCGTCACGGACAGAGCGAATGGAATTTGAAGAACCTGTTCACCGGCTGGAAAAACCCGGACCTGACCGAGCAGGGCGTGGCGGAGGCCCACAAGGCAGGCGAACAGCTCAGGGACCTGAAGCTGTCCTTCGACGTTGCCTTCACCTCGGATCTGTCGCGGGCGCAGAAGACGCTCGACATCATCCTGGAAGAACTTGGCCAGACCGGCCTCGAAACCTTCAAGGATCAGGCTCTGAACGAGCGCGACTATGGCGACATCACCGGCATGAACAAGGACGAGGCACGCGAGAAGTTCGGCGAAGAGCAGGTCCATATCTGGCGCCGCTCCTACGATGTTCCTCCTCCCGGCGGAGAAAGCCTGAAGATGACCTCCGAGCGTGTTCTGCCTTACTACAAGTCGGAAATTCTGCCGCGCGTTCTGGCCGGTGACCGGACGATCGTCGCGGCACACGGCAACTCGCTGCGGTCGCTGATCATGGATCTGGAAGACCTTTCGCCGGAAGAAATCCTGAAGCGGGAACTGGGCACCGGCACGCCGATCATCTATCGCCTGGATGAAAACGGCGGCGTGGTCAGCGTTCAGGATCTTGCCGACTGAGGCTGGCCGGAATTCGGATCCGACTATCGGTAACACCCTGGAAGCGTTGCCAATAAAGGCTTCCTGATCATTTTCGGATAATGAAAAAGAATGTCCCGCTTCTTCCCTGAGGCAGCGGGACATTGTTTTTGACAGGCCGCTCTTTGGTCCGAAGGCGCTGATGCGTGAAAAAGGGCAGCCGCAGGCCGCCCCTTGAAGATCAGATCACGAAGCCACTCTGGGCAGCCAGGTTTTTCAGTGCCCGTTCCGGCCGGGCTCCAACATGGCTGATCACGCTTGCGGCGCACAGGCAGCCGAGTTCGGTGGCTTCCGCGAGCTTGTAGTCACGGGCGAGGCCGAACAGGAAGCCTGACGCGAACAGATCGCCGGCACCGGTCAGGTCGACAACATTGTCAACGACCTGCGCGGGAACCTTGACGGTTTCCTCTCGGCTGATGGCCATTGCACCTTCCTTGCCGAGCGTCAGGGCTGTCAGTGCGCCGGACTCCCGTGCCGCGTTGATGGCGCTGTCCAGATCCGACGTTTCGTAAAGGGCCTTCAGCTCATGTTCGTTGGCAAACATCAGGTCGACGACACCGTCGGTCAGGAGGGCCTGGAATTCGCTGCGGTAGCGGTCGACACAGAAGGAGTCGGACAGGGTGATCGCCACCTGGCGGCCGTTGGCATGCGCGACTTCGGCAGCCTTCAGGAACGCCTTCTTGGCGTCTGCCGGATCCCACAGATAGCCCTCCATGTAGGTGACGGCAGCGGAGGCGACGACTTCCTCGTCGACGTCGGCCGTGCCGAACTCGGTGCAAGCGCCGAGGTAAGTGTTCATCGTGCGCTCGCCGTCCGGCGTGATCAGGATCATCGACCGGGCGGTCGGCTTGCCCTCCTGCAGGCGCGACGTGTTGAAATAGACGCCGGTGCCATTCATGTCGTGATAATAGCTGTCGCCCAGCTCATCCTCGGCGACCTTGCCGAAATAGGCAGGGCGCCCGCCGAGCGAGGCAATGCCCGCGGCCGTGTTGCCGGCGCTGCCGCCCGAGACGCGGACGGTCTGTCCCATCTTGTCGAACAGGCGCACCGCCTCGTCGGTATCGATCAGGCGCATGGAGCCTTTGACGAGCTTTTCCTGAAGCAGGAAATCCTCTTCGATATGGGCGAAGACGTCGCAAATGGCATTGCCGATGCACAGGGCATCAAATCTTGTTTCGGTCATGAGTTCCTCTGGTTGTGTCGGGCAGCCGGCCTTACGAATAGGGATTGGGACGCAGGGCACGGTTGGCTTCCGGTTCCCTGATCTTGTCCCTGAACGGGCTTGCCCGGTAGACGCCGAGCATATTCAGCTCGGCACAGAAGAAGGCCAGCTCCTCGAGCGCAAGGGCCACCTTCGGATCTTCCGGATGGCCTTCAATGTCCGCATAGAACATCGACGCGAAAAACTGTCCTTCAAGCTGATAGGATTCCAGCTTTGTCATGTTGACCCCGTTGGTGGCAAATCCCCCCAGCGCCTTGTAGAGCGCGGCCGCAACGTTGCGCACCCGGAAGATGAAGGTCGTGATGACCGGCTGGCCGTTGTGCGCGGCCTCCATCTTGTCGCGCGAGAGAATGACAAAGCGGGTCGTGTTGTGCGCCTCATCCTCCACATCCCGGCGCAGGATGTCCAGACCGTAGATTTCAGCCGCCATTTCCGGTGCCAGAGCGCCAACGCTCGGGTCACCCAGCTCGGCGATCTGCCGGGCGGAACCCGCGGTATCGCCACCGACGACAGCCGTCAGGCCGAGCTCACGGATCACGTTCCGGCACTGGCCAAGGGCATGCACATGGCTTTGCACCTTTTTCAGGTCTTCAATCTTGGCACCTTTGACGCCCATGAGCTGGAACCGGATCGGCATGAAATATTCGCCGATGATGTGCAGCGTCGATTTGGGCAGCAGGTGGTGAATATCGGCGACGCGGCCCGCGACGGAGTTCTCAATCGGGATCATGGCAAGGTCGGCCGACCCGTCGGCCATGGCCGAGAAGCAATCCTCGAAGGTTGCGCAGGGGATGGCTTCATAGTCAGGATAGACGCTGCGGCAGGCCATGTGTGAATTGGCCCCGGTTTCTCCCTGGAACACGATACTTTTTCTGTCGGTCATGTGTCTTTCTGCCTTCCGGCAGTCTTTCGTCAGTTGGTCTGATAGGCCGCCCGGGCTCGTTCCAGATCTTCGGGCGTGTTCACGTCCATCGGCGCGCTGTCGATGACGGAGGCATCAATCCGCATGCCCGCTTCCAGGGCCCGCAACTGTTCCAGCTTTTCACGCTGTTCCAGCGGCGAAGGCGGCAACTGGACGAATTTCGCCAGGGCTGCCCTGCGGTAGGCATAGATGCCTATGTGGTGGTAGTACGGGCCGTCACCGTGCGGGGCGACGGCCCTGGTAAAGTACAGCGCGCGATGATGGCCGTGGCCATTGGGCGTTGTCACTGCCTTGACGAAATTCGGGTCGTCCCGGAAGGCGGTGTTGGTAAATTTCGTCATGATGGTGCCGAGGTCGACGTCGGCAATGGCAAGCGGTGCGAAGGCTGCGCGGATCGCTTCCGGTGCGATCAAGGGTACATCGCCCTGCACATTCAGGATGACGTCGTGCTTGCCGTCAGGGTCGATCAGCCCGGCAGCTTCGTGAATGCGGTCGGAGCCGGAGGCGTGGTCGACCCGGGTCATCACTGCCTTGCCGCCGTGATCCTGCACCGCTTCGAAAATGTCCTTGTCGTCACAGGCAACGGCGACCGGACCGATATCCGCATTGCGGGCCTGTTCCAGAACACGCACGATCATGGGTTTTCCGCAAATGTCCGCAAGCGGTTTGCGGGGTAGGCGGGTGGCAGCGAGGCGGGCCGGGATAATCACAAGAGCAGCGGTCAATCGGGTCTCCATGGAGCCGGACGGGCGGAAAAATATGCGAAAAACACGTGCCGCGTCCGTTTGTCGTATCAGATGCCCTTTTAAAGCTATGGACAGCAAGGTCAAAAAATTTGTAGGTTCCGGCAAATTTCGAAAAGCTGATAGGGTTCGCGGCGACGCTGCGGGCCCGGACGCGTATGAGCTTGGAGCCGGAGAGAATGGATTCCTTCACGCTGAACAAGGCCGCTGGTGCGGTACTTATGGTTCTGATTCTGACTATGGGTGTCGGCATTGTCTCCGACATCATCTTCCATCCGACGATTCCGGGTAAGCCGGGCTATGAGATCGTCGTGGCGTCCGCAGAGGATAGCACCTCTGAAGTGGGTGCTGTTCCGGAAGTCGTTCCGATCTCCGAGCGCCTGATCGAAGCGTCTGCTGAAGATGGGGCCAAAGTGGCCAAGAAGTGCGCCGCCTGCCACGACTTCACGCAGGGCGGAGCCAACAAGGTCGGCCCGGCACTGTGGGGTGTGGTTGGCCGCAAGCCCGGTGCGCATGAAGGTTTCGGTTATTCTTCCGCAATGACCGCATTCGGCGAAGCGAATGCCGAGTGGACCTACGAAGAACTGGACCACTTCCTGGAGTCGCCGAAGAACTTCATTTCGGGCACCACGATGGGCTTCGCCGGTCTGCGTAAACCGGAAGACCGGGCTGACATTATTGCCTATCTTCGCGAGCAGTCCGATTCGCCGGTACCGTTGCCGACCGAGTAAAATCGCGACGTCACTGCGCACGTCACTTGAATGTTGGAGAAGCCGGGTGAATTACCCGGCTTTTTTATTTGATTTATATCAAAAATTAACAAAACTTACGTAGCGTCGTTTGATTGAAGGTGGTGAGATCAGGCAAGGAGCCTATGGGCATCAACTTGGCCAGGAGATTGTTTTCCAAGTCGAATGGAACGTGGGCCGCGTCCGTTGTTGCCGCCGTCTGTTTTCTTGCAGGCATCGCCGTTACCGCCCATGTCGGCCAACTGGTCCGCAACGAACTCGTTTCCCAGCACAAACGTCAGGCCGTCGCATTCTTGTCGGAAGCGCGCGCACGCCTGGAAGGCGAAATCAACCGGACAGTAGCCTACGGGCTTGGGATCCGGGCCTATGTCTCCCGGTTCGTGGAACAGCCCTTCAACATGGAGGACTACCGTGCGATCGCGGCCGAGCTGATCGAGGAAAATCCGTCCATCCGGTCTATCGGCCTGGCGCCCAACAACATTCTGCGCGCGGTTTACCCTCTGGAGCCGAACCGGGCGGCGCTCGGTCTGAATTACCGGATGAACACTGCCCAGTGGCCAGCGATCCGACAGGCCATGATGACGCGCGAGGTCGTGATTGCCGGTCCGCTGGATCTGGTGCAGGGCGGCAGGGCCCTGTTGATCCGCATTCCCATTTTCCCGGCAAGCTTTATCGGTCAACCGCTCAAGGAGCGTAGCTACTGGGGAATTGCCACCCTGGTGGTGGACGAAGAGGGCATGATGACCACGGCCGGCATCTCGGATGTCATGAACAATCTCTACATCGGCCTTGTGAACAGGAGCGCCCTTGCCTCCAACAACATGATCTTCGGTAGTCCGGCCTTGCTGGAAAAGGATCACGTGTCTCTGCCGCTTCACCTTCCCGGAGGTCTCGACTGGGAACTTGTCGGCATGCCGGAACACGGCTGGTCGAGCACCGGTAACCAGGTCTGGATCACCCAGCTCGTCGGCAGTCTCATTTCGCTGGTGTTCGGTGCAATGGCGTTTCTGCTAATCAGCGAGGTCTACAAGGTGCGTTCCATGGCGCTGCACGATCCGCTGACAGGCCTGGCCAACCGGCGGCTGCTGGAAGATCGCATGCACCAGCTTGCCGCCATGTGTGAGCGCAGCGGCTCGGGCTTCGAGATTTTCTATGTCGACCTGGATGCCTTCAAGCCGGTCAACGACAACTATGGCCACGCGGTAGGGGATCAGCTTCTGATCGAGGTTGGGCAGCGTCTGCAGAACCAGATCCGCCAGACAGATACCGTGGCCCGGGTCGGCGGCGACGAGTTCATCGTGCTGACACCAGGCAACATGCGGCGCCAGGAAAAGGATACCTTTCTCAAACGGCTCAGTGAACGTGTCAGCCAGGCCTTCGAGTGTTCGGGTACCAGCATCGATGTGAAGGCCAGTATTGGCACGGCAAGCTATCCTGGCGATGCTGCCACGGTGGAAGATCTGCTGAGGGTCGCCGACGGCAGAATGTACGCGCAAAAGGCCAAGTCGCAGCGAAATTCACAGGATATCCCCGAAGAAGGCCTCCCCCAGACAGGTTAAATTTCTGTCATCTCGACCACCAGCAGGTGACGCAGGGCCGTCAGGTCCCTACACTGATTCTCTGAACCGGCGATTTGGGTTCGGGAACCGGAAGGGACGGAGAAGCCGATGGTGTTCAAATGGCATGCAGGGAAATGCGCTGCAGCAGCGCTTGTCGTGACCAGTGTGGTGGTGATGTCGGGGATCGGTTCTGGACCGGCCACGGCCGCTGAACCGGAATGGCACCACGCGGCCGCCCTCAACGGGACACCCAAATACGGTCCCGATGCCAAACATTTCGACTACGTCAATCCGGATGCGCCCAAGGGAGGTACGGTAAGGCTGTCCGCCAGCGGCGGTTTCGACACTTTCAACATTTTGGCGCAGAAAGGCAACATCGCCCCCGGCATCCTGAATATCTACGAAAGCCTGATGGAACCCTCTCTGGATGAAGAGGACATCAGCGCCCAATACGGCGTTCTGGCCGAGGCGGTCCGCTTTCCCGATGATTACTCCTGGGTCGAATACCGGCTCAACCCAAATGCGAAGTGGCATGACGGCGAGCCGGTGACCGCAGAAGATGTCATCTGGTCGTTCGAGAAGGCGATCGAACTCGATCCGCAGCGCAAATACTACTTTCAAAACGTCGAGACGGCAGAGGTCGTGGGAGACGGCACCGTGCGTTTCGCCTTCGACGTGAGCGGAAACCGCGAGCTGCCCAAGATCATGGGCCAGTTGACCGTGCTTCCCAAACACTGGTGGGAAGGGACAAATGAAAAGGGCGAAGCCCGGGACATTTCCCGGACAACTCTCGAGCCGCCGCTTGGCTCCGGCGCCTACAGGATAAAGGAATTCTCTCCCAACCGGCAGGTGATCTACGAACGCGTGCCGGACTATTGGGGCAAGGATCTGCCGATCCGGGTCGGAACCGACAATTTCGATGAAATCCGGTACATTTCCTTCCTCGACGATTCCGTCCAGTTCGAAGCCTTCAAGGGCGACCAGTACGACTTTCATGTAGAGCGCAGTTCCAGCCAATGGGCCAAGCGCTACGACTTTCCCGCCGTCAACGACGGCCGGGTGGTGAAAGAGATCTTTCCCGACAAGTCCTCCGGAGTGATGCAGGGCTTTTTCCTGAACATGCGCCGGGAAAAGTTCCAGAACCCGGATGTGCGTGAGGCGCTCAACTACGCCTATGATTTCGAGACCACCAACGAGATCGTTTCCGCCAACCTGCTCAAGCGGGTCAATTCCTATTTCGCCGGCACGGAACTGGCGTCCAGCGGCTTGCCGCAGGGAAAGGAACTGGAGATTCTGGAAGAAGTGCGGGACATGGTGCCGCCCGAGGTCTTCACGCAGGAATACAAAAATCCCGTGGGCGGCAATCCTCAGAACGTACGTGCCAACCTGCGGGAGGCAGTCAAGCTGCTGCGCAAGGCCGGGTACGAGCTGAAGGACCGCAAGATGGTCGATACAAAGACCGGCGAACAGCTCAGCATCGAATTTCTCTATCGCGACAAGGCCAGCGAACGCACCCTCTTGCCTTATGCGCAGAACCTGGAAAACATCGGCATCAAACCGGTTCTGCGTCTGGTCGACACCTCGCAATTCGTCAACCGTGTCCGCAGCCGCGATTTCGATACGGTGGTGCTGGCCATCGGCCAGTCACTGTCACCGGGCAACGAGCAGCGGGAGTATTGGGGTTCCGCATCCGCCGACAACGAAAGCTCGGCCAACTATGCCGGCATCAAGAACCCGGCGATCGACAAGCTGATCGACAAGGTCATCTTCGCGCAGGACCGGGAAACGCTGGTGGCTGCCACCCACGCACTCGATCGTGTGTTGTTGTGGAACCACTATGTGGTGCCGCAGTTCTATTCCGACGAAACCCGTACGGCACGCTGGAATCGCTTCGGCCATCCGCAAAAGATGCCGGAGTACAGCACAGGGTTCCCGACCATCTGGTGGTATGACGAGGCTTTGGCCGCCAAGACGGGAGCCGCGAGATGAGCACAAACCTGACGGCCACCCGCCGGCGTTTCCTGCAAATGAGCAGCGCCGCGGCGCTGGCGTCTGCAGCCCCCTGGCCGGTCTCATCTGCCTTCTCGGCGGAAATCGCGCATCCGGACGGGCCCGTACACGGACTTTCCGTCTTCGGTGATCTGAAATATGGTCCGGACTTTACCCAGTTCGAGTATGTCAACCGACTGGCCCCGCAGGGCGGCACCTTCTCGTTTCAGGCGCCCTACTGGTACTTCAACCAGAACGTCCTGACCTATAACACCTTCAATTCCTTCATCCTGAAGGGCGACGCTCCACCGCGTATGGAGCTGTGTTTCGACACCTTGATGGTGCGGGCTCATGACGAACCGGACGCGGTCTATGGCCTTGTGGCCGAAACGGTCGAAGTGTCGCAGGACGGCAACGTCTTCACCTTCAATCTCAGGCCGGAAGCCAGGTTTCACGACGGCTCCAAACTGACCGCCGAGGATGTCGCCTTTTCGCTGCTGCTGCTGAAGGCCGATGGTCACCCCATGCTCAGCCAGCCGCTGTCAGCACTGAAGGATGCAGTCGTGCTGGACGACCATAAAGTCGCGCTGCAGTTCACCGGGACGCAGTCGCGCAATCTGCCTCTCGTCGTCGCGGCGGACTATCCGATCTTCTCCAAGCGTTATTACACCGCCTACGATTTCAAGCAGTCGACGCTGACGCCGCCGCTATCGTCCGGTCCCTACAAGGTCGGCAAACATGCCGTCGGCCATTACGTCGAATATCACCAGGTCGAAAACTACTGGGCCAAGGATTTGCCGGTCCGGGTGGGGCAGTGCAATTTCGCGGTTATCCGGGTCGAGTTCTACCGAGAACGCCAGACGGCCTTCGAAGCCTTCAAGAAGGGCGAAACGCTTTACCGCGAAGAGTTCACTTCCAAGAACTGGGCAACGGAATACAATTTCCCGGCCGTTGAAGAGGGCAAGGTCGTGCGTCGCGAGTTTCCCGACGGTCGTCCGTCAGGGGCTCAGGGCTGGTTCATGAACACCCGGCGCGACAAGTTCAAGGATCTGCGTGTACGCGAAGCCCTTGGCTACGCCTTCGACTTCGAATGGTCGAACCAGAATCTTTTTTACGGGCTTTATACGAGAACCCAGTCGTTCTTTGAAAACTCAGACATGAAAGCGGAAGGAATGCCCTCGGCTGCGGAACTGGCGCTGCTGGAGCCTTTCCGCGGCCAGGTGCCGGAGGCCGTCTTCGGCGAAGCCGTAATGCAGCCTGTCAGCGACGGCTCGGGCTATGACCGCAAGCTGCTGAAACGGGCAAGCGAACTGCTGGCCGAGGCCGGTTATACCCGGAAGGGATCGGATCTCGTGGGCCCGGACGGCAATCCGTTGACGATCGAGTTCCTGAACAACACCGCCGCGTATGAGCGGATCGTCAATCCGATGATCAAGAACCTGGGGCGGCTCGGCATCAAGGCCAGTTTGCGCATTGTCGATCCGGCGCAATATGAAGCTCGCCTCAATGAATACGACTTCGATATTGCCAGCCGCAGGTTGAGCCTGTCGCCGACGCTGTCAGACACGATTCGCGAAATGTGGGGTTCGAAGGCCGCATCGATTCCAGGCACCTACAACACTTCCGGCATTGCCAGCCCCGTTGTCGATGCGCTGATCGACAAGGCCATCGCGGCGACAACGCGGGTGGATATGGTCACTGCGGCACGGGCTCTGGACCGGGTGTTGCGGGCCGGGCACTACTGGATCCCGCAGTGGTTCAAGAACGTCCACACTGTTGCCATGTGGGATGTCTACGGCTTTCCCGAAGAAACCCCGCGCTACTTCTTCCCTGTTGAAGAACTGTGGTGGACAGACAAGGAAAAGGCGGAAAAGCTCGGCAAAGCCGGGTAATATTTCAAGCGAAACCTCCGGCCCACTTCAGAAGGCCAAGACAAAAGGGACTGCACACACTCCATGGGCGCCTACATCCTCCGCCGTTTGCTGCTGATGATACCGACGCTGGTCGGGATCATGGCCATCAACTTCGTCATCATCCAGTTTGCGCCAGGCGGTCCGGTCGAGCGGGTCATAGCCCAGTTGCAGGGAACCGACGTTTCGGCAACGTCGCGGATCAGCGGGGGTGGCAGCGACATGCTGAGCGGCGGCAACGACTCCTCGGGAGGAAGCGGCTCAGCCACCGCAGATGCCGCCAGCTCGAAATACCGCGGCGCCCAGGGGCTCGACCCGGAGTTCATCAAGGAACTGGAGGCGCAGTTCGGTTTCGACAAGCCGCCGCTGGAACGGTTCCTGAAAATGCTGGGCGACTATGCCCGCTTCGATTTCGGCGAAAGCTATTTTCGCGACATCAAGATCCTCGACCTGATCGCCGAAAAACTGCCTGTTTCGATTTCTCTCGGCCTGTGGATGACACTGATTTCCTATGCGGTGTCCATACCGCTGGGCATCCGCAAGGCCGTCTCCGACGGGTCCCGGTTCGATGTCTGGACCTCCGGTGTCATCGTGGTGGCCTATGCCATTCCCGGCTTTCTGTTCGCGGTTCTCCTGATCGTGCTTTTTGCCGGGGGCTCCTTCTGGGACATCTTCCCGTTGCGAGGGCTTGTGTCCGACAATTGGGAGCAGCTTTCCTGGCCGGCGCGGATCGCCGACTATTTCTGGCACCTTGCCCTGCCTTTGACGGCCATGGCCCTGTCCGCCTTCGCCACGACCACGCTGCTGACCAAGAACTCCTTCCTGGATGAAATCCGCAAGCAATATGTCATCACCGCACGGGCGAAGGGGCTGACCGAAAGCCAGGTGCTTTACGGCCATGTGTTCCGCAATGCCATGCTGATCGTGGTGGCCGGTTTCCCGGGGGCCTTCATCTCGTCCTTCTTTGCCGGCTCGCTGCTCATCGAGACGATCTTTTCGCTCGACGGGCTCGGGTTGCTCAGCTTTGAATCGGTGATCAACCGTGACTACGCGGTGGTCTTTGCGACGCTCTACATCTTCTCGCTCATGGGACTTCTTGTGAACCTCATTTCCGACCTGACCTACACCTGGATCGATCCCCGGATCGACTTCGAAAGCAGGGAGGTCTGATCGATGGTGACCGATACCGATACCAGGAGTGATGCAGGCAGCAGTGGCGGTGATACCGCTGGCGATACCCATGACGCGCGTGAACACGGGCGCAGCGATTATTATGCTGGCGAACGCTACACTGGCGAAGACACGATTGACGAACCGGTTTCCGAAGTCGAGGACGGGGATGTCGTCCATCACGGCCGCTCCCGCAAAGCCCGTCTGTCGCCGATCAACCAGCGGCGGCTGGCGAACTTCAAGGCCAACAGGCGCGGATACTGGTCGCTCTGGATCTTCCTGGTGTTGTTCGTCATGGCCATGCTGGCCGAATTCCTGACCAACGACCGGCCGATCCTGGTCTCCTACAATGGCGAATTGCTGGCACCGGTCTTTGTCGACTACCCGGAAGAAAAATTTGGCGGGTTCCTGGCGGTCACCGACTACCGCGATCCATACATTCAGGAAGAGATCAACGCCAACGGCTGGATGCTGTGGCCGCCGGTGCGTTATTCCTACCGATCGGTCAATAATGACATTCCGGTTCCGGCACCCGCGCCTCCCTCCTGGACGATGGACAAGGAAAAGCGTTGCTCGCGCTATCCGCTTGGTGCGGAAGATCCCAATTGCGTCATCGGCAACTGGAACTGGCTCGGCACGGACGACCAGGGCCGCGATGTGCTGGCGCGTCTTGTCTACGGCTTCCGTATTTCCGTGCTGTTCGGTCTGGCGCTGACGCTGGCTTCTTCCGTCATCGGTATCGCGGCAGGGGCCGTGCAGGGCTACTACGGCGGTTGGACCGACCTCCTGTTCCAGCGCTTTATCGAGATCTGGACGGCGGTGCCGACGCTTTACCTCATTCTGATCGTGTCGTCGTTCCTGGTGCCCGGATTCTGGACCCTTTTCACCATCCTGCTGGCGTTCTCCTGGGTGGCGCTGGTCGGCGTCGTGCGGGCGGAATTCCTGCGCGGCCGGAACCTGGAATATATTTCCGCGGCCCGGGCGCTGGGCGTTTCCAATCCGGTGATCATGTGGCGGCACCTGCTTCCCAATGCCATGGTGGCCACTCTCACCTTCATGCCGTTCATCCTCAACGGTTCGATTTCGACCCTGACGGCGCTGGATTTCCTCGGCTTCGGTCTGCCTCCGGGATCGGCCTCGCTGGGCGAATTGCTGGCACAGGGCAAGAACAACCTTCAGGCCCCGTGGCTCGGGATCACCGGCTTCATCGTCATTTCCCTGATGTTGAGCCTCTTGATCTTCATCGGCGAGGCCGTGCGCGACGCGTTCGATCCGCGCAAGAGCCTGGGGTGAGGACACCAAGATGACACAAGAAACACTCGTCTCCGTTGAAGACCTGTCCGTCGCCTTTTCACAAGGTGGCAGAAAGAAACTTGCCGTCGACAGGATCACCTTCGACATCAAGAAGGGGGAAACGGTAGCGCTGGTGGGCGAAAGCGGGTCCGGCAAATCCGTGACCGCCCAATCGATCCTGCGCCTTCTGCCTTACCCTGCTGCTTCGCATCCCTCCGGCCGTATCCTGATGAACGGTCTGGACCTTCTGGCGGTCAAGGAAGCCGAACTGCGCAAGGTGCGCGGCAACGGCATCTCGATGATCTTTCAGGAACCGATGACCTCGCTCAACCCGTTGCATTCGGTGGAAAAGCAGGTTTCGGAAATCCTGAAGATCCACCGGGGCATGAGCGACACCAAGGCGCGTGAGCGCGTGCTCGAACTGCTCAACCAGGTAGGTATCCGCGATCCGGAAAAGCGTCTCAACTCGTACCCGCATCAGCTTTCCGGCGGACAGCGCCAGCGCGTGATGATAGCCATGTCGCTGGCCAACGAACCGGAGCTGTTGATTGCGGACGAGCCGACCACGGCCCTCGACGTTACGGTTCAGGCGCAGATCCTGGAGCTCCTGAAAGATCTTCAGAGCCGGCTCGGCATGGCGATGCTTTTCATCACCCACGATCTCGGCATCGTGCGCAAGTTTGCCGACCGGGTCTGCGTGATGACCAAGGGCAAGATCGTCGAACAGGGGCCGGTGGCCGATATCTTCGAGCGTCCGCAGCACGCCTACACCAAACACCTTCTCACCGCGGAGCCGAAGGGCCAGCCACCGGCGACGGACAAGAGCAAGCCGATTGTGGTTCAGGCCGACGATCTGAAGGTATGGTTCCCGGTCAAGCGTGGCCTCCTGCGCAAGACCGTCGACCACATCAAGGCGGTCGACGGCATCGACGTGGAAGTGCGGCAGGGACAGACCCTGGGGATCGTCGGTGAAAGCGGATCGGGCAAGACGACGCTCGGCCTTGCGATCCTGCGCATGATTTCCTCAACCGGCCGGATTGCCTTCAATGGCAACGAAATCCAGAAGAACTCCTGGAAGGAAATGCGGCCGCTGCGCCGGGACATGCAGATTGTCTTTCAGGACCCCTTCGGCGCCCTGAGCCCGCGTATGTCTGTGGCAGATATCGTCGGCGAGGGCCTGCAGGTCCATTTCCCCGGCATTTCCGCCGATGAACGCGACCGCAAGGTGGCCAAGGCCCTGGAGGAAGTCGGGCTCGATGCCTCCACCCGTCATCGCTATCCGCATGAATTCTCGGGCGGCCAGCGTCAGCGCATCTCCATTGCCCGGGCCATGGTGCTGGAACCGAAATTCGTCATGCTGGATGAACCGACGTCAGCCCTCGACATGAGTGTCCAGGCCCAGGTGGTCGATCTTTTACGCGATCTCCAGAAAGCGCACGGACTTGCCTATCTGTTCATCTCCCACGATCTGAAGGTCGTGCGGGCCCTTGCCAACGAAGTTATCGTCATGCGTCAGGGCAAGGTGGTGGAGCAGGGCTCCTCCGAACAGATCTTCGATGCGCCGCAAACCGATTACACCAAGGCCCTGATGGCCGCTGCCTTCCGTCTGGAAGCTGCGCCGGAAGGTGTCGTGAGCGCCTGACTTGAATAGGGGCGGTGGCAACGCGCCCCGCCTCATTCGAACGTGGTCATGTATCCTCAGGCGTGATCACGTGTCCGGCGTCGCTGACGCCCGGCAAGTCGCGACCAAGCCTGCTCAGCGTTCGGGCATCGACCAGTCGTCGGGCTGCTTCTTGCGTTCCCGCAGTTTGAGTGCAAGACCGATGGACACACCGACGCCGATCGCGACGGTCAGATCGATCAGAACCGTCAGGATCAAGGTGGTCAGGAGCAGCAGCCGGTCGGCCATCGGGGCACTCAGATAGGTTTTCCACTTGTGCGGTTCGCTCATGCCCCAGGCTGTCAGAACCAGCAGGGCCGCCATGGCAGGCAAGGCCAGATATCCTGCCAAGGGCGCGGCCACCAGCATGATCAGCAGGATGGTAAGCGCATGCACCAGCCCGGAAACAGGTGTTTTGCCACCGGCCCGCACGTTGGTGGCTGTACGTGCAATGGCGCCCGTGGCAGGCAGGCCGCCGAAGAGGGAGGAAGCGATATTGGCCGTTCCCTGGGCGAGCATTTCCGCATTGGGGCGGTGGCTGCCCTCAATCATCCTGTCGGCAACCATCGCTGACAGAAGCGATTCAACACCGGCCAGAAAGGCAATCACGATGGCGGAGGGGAACAGTTCCACCACCCGTGCGATCGTGACGCTCGGCAGCTCCGGAAATGGCAGCGTATTGGGCAGGGCGCCAAAGCGTGAAGCGATGGTCTCCACCGGCAGGGCGGCCAGAACCGCAACCAGCGAGGCTGCGGAGACAGCAACGATCAGTCCCGGAAAGGCGGGTGCCAGACGGCGCAGGACAACGATCAGGACAAGCGTGACCAGGGCAAGGACGCTGGCGGCAAGAGACGCGGTATCCCGTGCTTCCCACAGGACGGGAAGCTTTTCCAGAAAGTCCGCCGGAACCTCAGAGATCTGAAGGCCGAAAAAATCCTTGATCTGGCTGGAGGCAATGATCACGGCAATGCCGATGGTAAACCCGTTGACCACGGCCTCCGGCACATAGCGGATCAATCTGCCGATCCGGAAATATCCGCCGATCAGAAGCAGGATCCCGGCCATGAAGGTGGCCAGAACCAGCCCGTCATAGCCATGGTCGGCGATGACGCCGTATACCACCACGATGAACGCACCGGTCGGACCGCCGATCTGGACCCGGCTTCCGCCCAGAAGCGAGATGAAGAACCCGCCGACGATCGCCGTCACAAGTCCCTTGGCCGGATCGGCGCCTGACGCGATGGCGATTGCCAGGCTGAGCGGCAGGGCCACCATGGCAACGGTGATCCCGGCGACGAGGTCGGCACGGAAAAGCGGCAGGGAATAATCCTGCAAAGTGGTAACGATCTTGGGGAGCCGCATGAAGGCACCAGAGAAGCATTGAGGAAGGATGTTCACACAGTCTTCCGCACTGCACGCTCAAAATCAACTGTTTGTTGAAACCGGTACGCCGCGGCGCTTGGTCACTGCGCAGGCCTTCCGCAAAGGACTGAGTTAACAGGGGTTTTTAATTACAACCTTTAAGGGTGCAGTGCGTGTGTTCTAGCCGACCCAGCACGTTGCAAAAAAGCCGTTCTTCTCCTGATCCTTGCCGATCGACCGGCGGGTCTTGAAGCCGATCAGACCGTCGGCTCCACCGACATCATGCCCAAGGCCTTCAAGCCTTTGCTGCAGGTTCCGCACGGCACCCCGGGTGGTTTCTTTCATTGGTTTCCAGTCCCCGACAAAACCGCTGTTGTTGCCATAGCGGTCTGCCAGGTGGCCGACGAAGAGCGCATAGGTGTCGCTCTCGTTGTAGTCCTTGATGACGTAGAAATTTTCCGTGGCAATGAAAGCCGGGCCATACCGACCGGCCGGCAGCAGGATGTTGCCCGGCCGGTTGATTTCATTGGCCGGAAAGGGTTTGCCGCTGACACGTTTGACACCCTCGCGCACGAAGTCGGAAATCTTCTGGCGGTTGTCCGGCCCCTCCCGGGTGCAGGAGACATTGTCGGGCAGGAACACCTCGTAGCCCCAGTCCCGGTCCGCTATCCAGCCATGGGCCGAAAGGTAATGGGCGATGGAGGCCATGGTGTCGATGTCGGAGGTCCAGATGTTGCGCTTGCCGTCGCCGTCGAAATCGACAGCGTATTTCCAGAAGGAGGACGGCAGGAATTGCGGTTGCCCCATGGCGCCACCCCAGGAGCTTTTCATGCCCTGCCGGGAGACATCGCCGTTTTGAAGGATCTTCAGTCCGGCAATCAGCTCGCCTTTGAAGAAGTCCGGCCTCTGCCCCATGAATGCCTGTGTCGCCAGGACGCGGATCGCGTCGTAGGGAATCTTGGCGCCGCCATAGCCTGATTCCCTTGCCCAGATCGCCAGGATGATCCGGCTCGGGACACCGTATTTCGCTTCGATCCGCGACAGGACGGCCGCGTGTTTCTGCATCAGCGACCGGCCGCGCGGCACAAGGGCGTTGAACTGGCTGTCCCGAAAATAGCGGCTGGGAGAGCTGAATTCGGCCTGAAAGTTGATCTTGGGCGGGGAGCCCTTGCCGCCGGGGCCGACCAGACCGGGCAGGGAAGTGTCCGGTGTCAGGCCTTTCAGCTCCCTGTCGAGGGTCGCCTGGGAAATGCCCTGCTGGCGTGCCGCCGGAGCGATTTCAGACGACAGGAACTGACGGAACTGGGCGTCGTATTGGCCTGCCATGGCGGGCAGCATGGCAGCGGCGAGGCAGGTCAGGGTCGCAAGAACAAGCTTCGGCAGGCGGCAGATCACATCGGGCTCCCGGATCACGAATAGTCCGTGCAGCCTAACATGTTCCAGGTCTGCGTCCGACCGTGCTTAAAGGTCTGTCCAAGCCAAATTGCGGCCTGCCTGGGTCATCAGCCAGGATTTCTCGAAACGGTACCAGCTGCCGCCGCGTCTCTGGTCGTGGTGCCGGGAAATCGGCGTGGCCATGAGATGGCACATTAGCAGCGTGCCGACGGCGCCATGGCCGACGAACAGCACCGGGTCTTCTTCCGGAATATGGCGCAGGGCGCTTTTGATGCCATTGACGATCCGGTCCTGGGCATCGATCGCCCGCTCCCAGCCGCGCACGGAAGTGTGCGGCTCGGCAAAGAAAAGATCAGCGGTCTGCTCGAACTCTTCCAGCGGCAGAAAGCCGGTCGCGCTGCGGTCGTTCTCATGCAGGAAAGGGAGTGCCCGCTGAAAGACGCCAAGGCGGCCCGCGAAGACCTGAGCGGTTTCGAGCGCCTTCCTTTCCGCGCTGGAGATCACCTGGCGGATGTCTTTGGCAAACGGCAGGAAGGTGGCTTTCGCCGCCCGCTCACGCCCCGTTTCCGACAGGCCCCACTCCGGCACGGGAACATCCGGATCGATGAGGACCTCCGGATGAGTCAGGTAGGCGCACCAGGTCATCAGAGAGTTCCGTCGAGCCAGCCCTTGATCAGTTCAAAGGCGATGGAGATCGAAGGCGGAATCCTGTGGCCTTCCGGGTGCGTGCCGGCCACCATTTGCCGGACTTCTTCCCGGTCGCACCATTTGCAGGCTTCAAGCTCGTCGTCTTCGATGGCGATCTCGAAGGACGTTGCCTTGCCAATGCAGCCGAGCATCAGATTGGCTGGAAAGGGCCAGGGCTGATTGGCAAGCAGACGCACATCGCCAACCACGATGCCGCTTTCTTCCAGCGTCTCGCGGCGCACGGCCTGTTCGATGGTTTCACCCGGCTCCATGAAACCGGCAAGCGTGGTGTAGATGCCCTCCGCAAGCCGTGCCGGGCGGCCCAGAAGGGCCTTTTCGCCGCTCTCGTTGGTTATCAGCATGATCACGCAAGGGTCCGTGCGCGGAAAATGCTGCCCGCCACAGGACGGGCAGTCGCGCCGATACCCGGCTTCAGCCAGTTGGCTCTTTTCACCGCAACGCGAACAGAACTGGTGGGTGCGGTGCCAGTGGATCAGGGCTCTGGCCTGCGCAAGCGCACCCATGTCCTGCGGGGCGAAGGCATTCTGCAAGGCAAGGGTCCGCAAGTCGATCAGTTGAAGGTCGGTGCGTTCCGCAAGGTCCTCGTCCGTTGACGGCAGAGCGGTTGCAAACAGCGCTTCTCCGTTTTCCGGGCGCAGGCCCAGGAAGATCATTTCTTCCCGAACAGCGCCGAGCGTCAGCGCATCCTCCAGACCGTGCCCGAGGGAAAGGCTCTCTTCGGCCTTGAAGACCAGTGTCCGGTCCGTAGACAGCACAATCCGTGTGTCCGGCTTTCCCAGAAGACTTGCCAGATAAGCGGTGTCGCCACGACGTGTCGATTGCCGGTCAAGCGTATTGCCGAGGAAACTCATTTCCATGGCCAGGGTACCGGCGGATGTGGCGTGCATGTCAAAGTCCTTGGAAGAGAAGGGGGAGAGAGTTCGAAAGACGCTGGGTCTTCACCTAATGCATTTTGAAAGGAGGAGAAACCGCTTCCCGCCGCTGCTGTCGCTCACATCTGGATTCAGAATAAAACAGGCGTGGGGGAGATGTGCACCCTATGGACCCGAAATCAGTCGTCGTCACCGGCAAGAGCATCCCGCAGTTTTTCGATCACGGCTTCCGCCTTGTCGTGAGAGTATGGCTGCGCCGGAGCGGCCCCCCAGACCGGGCCTGGCCAGGCGGCATCTTCCCGGAAACGGCCAATCACGTGGACATGCAGTTGCGACACCTGGTTTCCAAGAGCGCCGACATTGAGTTTTTCGCAATCGCTCACGTCACGCAGCACCTGGCTGGCCAGGGCGATTTCACGCATTAGCTGCATCTGGTCTGGTTCGTCCAGGTCGATGATCTCGACCAGATCCGACTTGCGCGGAATAAGCATGAGCCAGGGATAATTGGCGTCTTTCAGCAGGCGGACCGTACATAGCGTCAGGTCGGTGACGAAGTAACTGTCGCCTTCGAGGCGGGGATTGAGAGCAAAGGATGACATGAAACGACTCCGGGCAGAATTTCCGGAAGGCTACACGCTTCGTGCCGGGTTTGGGAGTGTGATTTCCCGGCGAACAAAAAACCATGTTGCCCTCTTGCCAAACCCCATCGTTCTTCTGATATAAGGCCCTCGGGAGGTTGGTGGTGGACGAGCCACTCGCCAACCGGGTCAGGTCCGGAAGGAAGCAGCCCTAACGAGCCTCGGCACGGGTCATCGTGCCAGCCTCCCACCCTATTCAAAGCCTCAAGCTTTGCCAAAAAGCACCGCTGGTTCGCCGCGGTGCTTTTTTGTTTTCTAGGTTGGCGACGCTCCCTGTCGAATCTCAGCATTGACAGCTCAGGTACATTGGTACCAATATAACTCATGCAAAAATCAATCGAACGCGTTCAGACCGGTGTGCGTCTGGAAAAGCGGCTGCTCAAGGTCCTCAAGGGACTGGCCGAACATCTGGATATCAGCCTCGGCGATCTGCTCGAGGGCATGGCACTGCATGCGTTCGAAAACAAACCGCCCTTTTCGGATGAGACGCTGGACAAGATCCGTCAGCTCAAGAGCGTTTACGATCTGGACCTGAGCGCGGCCGACAGCCACAAACTGAAGGATGAAACGGATGCCGGAGCTTAGGGATTACGCAGAGCTTTCCGACCGCTTTGAAGCAGAGCGTTTGGACCCGAAGGGCTTCAGCCATCTGGACCACATCGGCGTTGCCTGCCAGATGCTGCAGACATACGAATTTCTGGACGCGGCCTGCCGATATGGCAAGGCGCTGCGTTGTCTCGCCGCGAGGGCCGGCGTCCCGGAGAAATTCAACACGACCATCACCCTGGTCTTCCTTGGCATCTTGTCGGAACGCATGGCCGAGACGGCGCATGAAACCTTTGACGAGTTTCTGACGAAGAACCCCGACCTCAGCTCACGGGACCTGATGGGGACGTGGTACTCGGATGCACGGCTTGCATCAAAAGGTGCACGGGAAGGGTTTCTCTTGCCGGACAGATACCGGGACTAAACACCTTAGCTTCGCTTTCTGCCAAGGCGCTTGGCATTGGCACGCACGCGCTTGGCATAGGGCCCCAGGCCCTCGGCCGCGGTGGATTGACCCAGACTTGCGGAAAACCGACGTACGGAAAATGGAAAATACGGGCCCAGCCAGAATTGGCGAGCGGATGTTGCCCCGTGGCGCATCATCGCCATGTTGAGCGCAAGCGTGCTTTCCGTGGCTGCGTCGAGTTTTTCACTCACCATCCGCAGCAACTCCGGATTGGAGTTTGACGTCCCGGACTGCAGGCTGGCCGCCCAGTTCTGGCAGCGTAGCGCGATGACGACAGGCGCCTGAAACCAAAGGGTGAAGAGGTCGTTCGTGAGTTTTCCAGACATATCGGCTCCCGGGTAAAACCCGGCAGGAAATCACGGCCGGCAAAGACACAACGCCAGCGTTGGGCAAAAGGTTCCCTATGGGCGGTGCGATCAGGTGCCGGACAACACAGAAAAACTTTCAAAAGCCCGTCCCACTTTTCGAAAAAATGGTTATGGTGCGGCTCATGGACGAGACAGGTTTTTCCGAAAATGGCGGCGGACAGACGCCGGGGTTGATGGCGGATCAGGGCGCGGCGAAACCGGCGGCCGACGATGGCGCCTATCGTGTTCTTGCGCGCAAGTACCGGCCGAAGACCTTTGAGGATCTGGTCGGTCAGGAGCCCATGGTGCAGACGCTGGAAAATGCGTTTGAAACCGGGCGGATCGCGCAGGCCTGGATGCTGACTGGCGTGCGCGGGGTCGGCAAGACGACAACAGCCCGTATTCTCGCCCGTGGCCTGAACTACGAAGTGCCGGGTGTCGCCGACAAGCCGACAGTGAAGCTGACCCAGGAAGGCACGCACTGCAAGGCCATCATGGAAGGCCGCCATGTCGACGTCATCGAGATGGACGCCGCCTCCCATACCGGTATCAACGATATTCGCGAAATCATCGATGCGGCCCGCTATCGCCCGGCAACGGCGCGTTACAAGGTCTACATCATCGACGAAGTGCACATGCTCTCGAATGCGGCTTTCAACGGCTTGCTGAAGACCTTGGAAGAACCGCCGGAGCATGTGAAGTTCATCTTCGCGACGACGGAAATCCGCAAGGTACCGATCACTGTCCTGTCACGGTGCCAGCGGTTCGACCTGCGCCGGATCGACCAGTCCAAGCTGATCGGCCTGCTGCGCCGGATTTCCGATGCCGAGGGCATCCGGATTTCCGACGAAGCCTTGATGCTCATTGCCCGTGCGGGTGAAGGCTCGGCGCGAGATTCCCTGTCGTTGCTCGACCAGGCCATGGCCCATGGAGCTGGTGCCATCGAGGCAGAAGACCTGCGCCAGATGCTCGGTCTTGCGGATCGCGCCCGCGTGATCGACCTCTTCGGCCACATCATGGCGGGCCGGATCGAGGACGCGCTGGGCGAATTGCAGGCGCAATACGAAGTCGGTGCGGACCCGGCCATCGTTCTGACGGACCTGGCGGACTTTACCCACCTTGTCACGCGTATGAAGGTTGCGCCAAAATCAGCCGACGAAGCCTCCGTTACCGAAGCCGAGCGGGCGCGCGGCCGTGAATTTGCCGAGCAGATCTCCGTGCGGCTTCTGTCCCGTGCCTGGCAGATCCTGCTGAAGGGCGTTCAGGAAGTTCAGGCCGCCTCCAAGCCGCTGGCCGCGGCGGACATGGTGCTGGTACGCCTCGCATATGCGGCGGACCTGCCGGACCCGGGCGATCTGATGGCGCAGATCAAGAACGGCCAGAACCCGTTTGGCGGCGCCGGGCCGTCCGGTGGTGGCGCAGCTCCCGCCGGTGGTGGCGGCGGTCCGTCCGCAATGGCGGTCGGCATGAATTACACTTCCGGCAATACCGGCGGTGGCCCGACCATGCAGGCAAGCGGCCGTCCGCAGCTTTCGGCCATTCAGGGCGGCAGGCCGGCGCCTCAGGTAACGCCGCAAGCCGCGCCCGAACCGCAGGCCCAGCCGGCGTATAATCTGAAGAACCTTTATGACTGCGCCGCCCTGGCGTCCGAGAAGGGCGACATTCCGTTCAAGGTGAAGATCCAGCGCCTCATGCGGTTGGTGAAATTCGAGCCCGGCAAGATCGAGATCCAGCCGACGGACGATGCACCGGCCGACATAGCCGGCGAGTTCGGCCGCAAGCTGACTGAATGGACAGGACAGCGCTGGTTCGTCGTGGTTTCGCGCAATCAGGGCCGGCCCACCATCCACGAGGAGCAGGAGGCCAATCAGCAGCAGCTGCTGTCCGACGCGAAGTCACACCCAACCGTTGCCGCCCTGCTGTCCCAGTTCCCGGGAGCTCGCGTGGTCGACGTCAAGGTTCAGGTTACCGAGGAAGACGACGCTGCTCTGGCCGACCCGATGGTCAGCGATCCGCTCCTGAGCGAAGCGCTCGGTGATGACGAAGACGATTGATCCGCGCTTCTTGTTCTTCTAAATGCAGTTCCCAGATAGGTAAGGTCGCGGAAATCCGCGCCACGTGAGGGTTTGGAAGGAGACATTCCATGGATTTCCTCAAGATGATGAAACAGGCCAAGCAAATGCAGGAGCAGATGGGCTCGCTGCAGGAGCAGATCGTTGAGATCGAGGCCGAGGGCACGGCCGGTGGTGGCCTGGTCACCGTGCGTCTCAACGGCAAGAGCGATCTGAAATCGCTGTCGATCGATCCGTCTCTTCTGAAGGAAGAGGAAAAGGAGATCCTCGAGGATCTGCTGATTGCCGCTCACACCGAAGCCCGTGCCAAGGTCGAGCAGGCCATTCAGGAAAAGACCCAGGAACTGATGGGTGGTCTTGGCCTGCCCGCCGGCATGAAATTGCCGTTCTGACACCGGTAGAAGGGCGCGGTGGCCGTTCCGGCCGCGCGCTTTGCCTCGTGATCCGGCTCATTGACCGCGTCCTCGACTTCAAAGACGCGGCGCGGTGTGTTTGACGCGGCGGATTTATCAGGTGGTCGGCAACGTGCGGTGAAGAGATAACCATGGCGCAGAAAAGTGTGGCAGGACCGGAAATCGAGCGGCTGATCCAGCTCCTGGCAAAGTTGCCGGGACTTGGTCCGCGGTCGGCGCGCCGTGCCGCACTGCACCTGATCAAGAAAAAGGATCAGCTGCTGGTGCCACTGGCGGAGGCCATGGGCATCGCGGTTCGGGAAATCGGCATCTGTTCCACCTGTGGCACGGTTGATACCTCCGACCCCTGCACGATCTGCTCAGATCCCAAGCGCGACCAGAGCGTTCTGGTGGTGGTCGAGGATGTTGCCGACCTCTGGGCACTGGAACGCGCCGGTGCGGTCAATGCCCGTTACCACGTTCTCGGCGGCACCCTGTCTCCGCTCGATGGCATCGGTCCGGACGATCTCAACCTTGCATCGCTGATCGATCGTTGCGGGTCGGAAGGCTTTTCAGAAGTCATTCTGGCGATCAACGCCACCGTTGAGGGCCAGACCACGGCTCACTACATCATGGACCAGTTGTCTCATCTTGAGGTCAATGTCACCCGGCTCGCCCATGGTGTGCCGGTCGGCGGCGAACTGGACTATCTGGACGAAGGCACGCTGGCACAGGCGCTTCGCGCGCGGACGCGGTTCTAGAAACACGCTGCAAACCAGGCGCCTGGCGCACTGCCGAAGCCGGCAGCCTCACTTCTCATATAAAAACGCGGCGCAAAACAGATCGCCGGGAAACCGGTAGATCTCCTGGCTTGATGCAAAGCCGGCCGTCTTGCCCATTGCGACCCAGTCCTCCGGGGGCTCGGGAAAATCGTGCGTGCTGATGTGCTGCCAGAGATGGGCGTATTCGGCCTCGTTCAGCGAGCGGAACCGGCGGCGCAGGTCTGCTTGCCAACGGCGTGTATAGTCGGCCCGTGTTTCGCCGGGCAGGCACACAGGCTCCGCGCAGACGAAGACGCCGCCCGGCTTGAGCGCGCCCCGGATCGCCGACAGCATTTCCTGCTTTTGTGCGCGCTGAAGATGATGGATGGAATACCCGCACCAGATGAAGTTGGCGCTGGTCTGGCGTCTCAGGATGCCTTCCACCATGTCCTCTTCGGCAAGTTCCACTTCATAGGGCACGTCTTTCATGACCCTGGCGGCGCATTGCAGCGCCGGCCGAGACAGATCCAGGCCTTCGTAAGTCGCGACCTTGCTGCCTTGCAGGACCATATGCGCAAGGCTGGCGTCGCCGCAGGCCAGATCCAGAAAGGCGAAAGGCCTGTCAAAACGCCTTCCGATCTCATCTCGCAGGAGCTGGCCGATTTCCCGGTGGTGCATTTCGTTGGCGTGGACGAGCTTTTGATAAATCTTCCACTCGAACTGGAACATGTTGAGGGCTTCAGGCGCCAGAACCTTGCTGACATCGGTCTCTGGGTTGAAATGAAGATGCAGCATCAGCGGGTCCGGAGCAGGAGAGGAACATGCCGGCAACAAGGGCCGGTCAGCAAATGCTAGTTTCAGAAATGTGATTACACAACAATAAGTTTAGTGATGCGCCCGCACTCAAGCGCAGGCTTGCACATGACCGGCGCCGCACTTATGTCGAGGCAGTCGTTCACGAGAAATTTGAAGGTGTCATGTTCCAAGCTGCCTCCCGCGCCATGTCCGAGGTGTTCGAACAACCGTTCCGGGCAATTTTCTGGAAGATGCTTGGGTTTACACTTGGCGTGCTGGTGGTCATCTGGCTCGCCCTGCAGGGTGTCATCGCCGCCTTCGTTGCGCTTCCCTATGGCTGGATGGACACGGCGATATCCGTTCTGACGGGGATTGGCGCGATTTTTGTCCTCGGATTTCTGATTGCGCCGATATCAGCGCTCTTCGCCGGCCTGTTTCAGGACGAGATTGCCGATATCGTCGACAGGAAGGACTATCCGGGCGACCGGCCGGGCCGAGCGCTGCCGCTGTCTCAGTCGATCATTCAGACCATCAAGTTTACCGGCGTTGTCATCGTGGGCAACCTGTTTGCCCTGGTTCTGCTGCTTGTTCCCGGCGTCAATCTGGTGGCCTTCTTTCTGGTCAACGGATACCTGCTTGGCCGGGAATTCTTCGAGTTCGCCGCCATGCGCTTTCTGCCGGCGGCCGAGGCGAAGGCGTTTCGCAAGGCGCGGGGCGGAACCGTTTTTCTGGCAGGCCTTGTCATCGCCGGTCTGCTGGCCGTGCCGGTCCTTAATCTGGTGACGCCGATCTTTGCCACGATCTTCATGCTGCATCTCTACAAGCTGCTGGCTGCCCGCGCGCCGGTGCCCGCATCGGCACCGCGGGAAGACGTTCTCTAGGTTTCTGCGCAGGTTCTGAATGACCCGCCTTTCATTCCTGCATGTGTCCAAGGCACTTGCATTGCGCGATGTGATCTGACCAAGTGCCCCTCCGAAGTGGAGGAGCCCATGCAGGAATTGCTGACGGAAATCGCGGAGGCGGCTTCGGCCAACCCCGAGAAGGGCAGTGTCGCGACCTATATTCCCGAGTTGGCGGGGATCGATTCAAACCAGTTCGGCATGGCCATCGCGCTGACAGACGGCAGGGTATTCACCGCCGGCGACGCCGATGTACCGTTCTCCATCCAGTCGGTTTCCAAGATTTTTGCTCTCGCCCTGGCGCTTGGCCGCGTGGGCGATCAGCTCTGGCGCCGGGTCGGCCGCGAACCGTCCGGCCTGTCCTTTGATTCGATTCTGCTTCTGGAGCGCGAGGAAGGCATTCCGCGCAATCCGTTCATCAATGCCGGTGCACTGGTGACGACCGATACCTATCTTGCCGGGTCGACGCCGCGCGAAGCGTTGGGCGAGCTGCTGCGGTTCATCCGTGCAGCCTGCGACGACGAGAGCATCCACATGAACGAGAAGGTCGCCAAATCGGAGATCGCCACCGGGCACCGGAATTTTTCGCTCGCGCACTACCTCGCGTCCTATGGCAACCTGAAGTCTTCGGTCGACAAGGTGCTCGGCACATACTGCCATCAGTGCGCCATCGAGATGTCCTGCCGACAGCTTGCACTTGCCGGCCGCTTTCTGGTGGACGCGCCAGGGATGCCTGGCCTTGTGTCCATCGAGCGGCGCCGACGGATCAACGCCCTCATGATGACCTGCGGCCATTATGACGGTTCGGGCGATTTCGCCTTTCGTGTCGGCATGCCCGGCAAGAGCGGCGTTGGCGGCGGCATCCTCGTCATCTCGCCGAGCCGCGCGTCCATCGCCGTCTGGTCACCGGGCCTCAACCGCTACGGCAACTCCAAGCTCGGAACCGAGGCAATGGAGCATTTTGCCCGCGAGACCGGCTGGTCGGTGTTCGGCGTTCCCCATGGCGGCGAGGGCGCTCACGTTTAGGTCACTTTGTGTCACCGGATGAATTTAAACGATATAGAAGTAGTTTCCGGTCAATTAGGCCTATAGGATGTTTTGACCTTTGGAAGCGTTGGCGCTATTACGCACCTAGACAACGCTTTGATTTGCTTACGTTTGCGTAAACGTAAACTGGAGCAGGGTGAGTTGAGGTTGGGTCGTTTGGTCATGAGACCGGGCCGGTTCGTCCGGGGTCGGAAAACAGGTCGGACGGGTCATCTTAAGCGCATTTCGCTCTAGCGTCGTACGGGAGAGGAATTCCATGTCGAACGCCGATCTGCGGGGCAACCGCCCGCTGTCGCCCCATCTTCAGATTTACAAGCCCATTCTGACGATGGTCATGTCGATCCTGCACCGCATCACTGGCGCGGCGCTCTATTTCGGCACCGTCCTTTTGGCCTGGTGGCTGATCGCCGCTGCGGCGGGCCCCAGCTACTTCGATTTCGTCAACGGCATCTACGGCTCGATCATCGGCCGTCTGATTCTGTTCGGCTTCACCTGGGCGCTTGTGCATCACATGCTCGGTGGCCTGCGCCACTTCATCTGGGACATGGGCGCGGGCTTCGGCAAGGAAGCGCGCGAGTGGCTCGCCAAGGCGACCATCATCGGTTCCGTTGCCGTCACGCTGATCCTCTGGGTCATCGGCTACGCGGTTCGCTAAGGAGAGTGTCATGACGGATATGCGCACACCCCTGAACAAGGTTCGCGGCCTGGGATCTGCCAAGGAAGGCACCGATCACTTCTGGAAACAGCGCCTGACCGCTGTCGCCAACGTGTTCCTGATCTCGTTCTTCGTGATCCTCGTGATCGCAATGCAGGGCTCCACCCACGCTGATGTGGTCGAGACCCTCAAGAACCCGCTCATTTCAATCATCCTGCTCCTGGTTATCCTGTCCGGCGTCTATCACATGAAGCTCGGCATGCAGGTGATCATCGAAGACTATGTGCATGGCGAAGGCATCAAGTTCCTCACACTGATGGCGAACACCTTCTTCTGCGCCTTTATCGGTTTCGGCTGCGTCTTCGCAGTGCTCAAGATTGGCTTTGGAGGCTGACCCGAATGGCCAAGACTTATGAATTTGTCGACCACACCTACGATGTGGTTGTCGTCGGCGCCGGTGGCGCTGGCCTGCGGGCAACGCTCGGCATGGCCGAGCAAGGCCTGAGAACGGCCTGCATCACCAAGGTGTTCCCGACCCGCTCCCACACGGTTGCTGCCCAGGGCGGTATCGCCGCGTCGCTCAAGAACATGACGCCGGACTGCTGGGAATGGCACATGTACGACACGGTGAAGGGATCCGACTGGCTCGGTGACACCGACGCCATGGAATACCTGGCCCGCGAAGCGCCGAAGGCGGTTTACGAGCTGGAGCACTACGGCGTGCCGTTCTCCCGTACCGAAGACGGCCGCATCTATCAGCGCCCGTTCGGCGGCCACATGCAGAACTACGGCGAAGGCCCCCCCGTGCAGCGCACCTGCGCGGCGGCTGACCGGACCGGTCACGCCATCCTGCACACGCTGTACGGCCAGTCCTTGCGCAACAATGCCGAATTCTACATCGAGTATTTCGCACTCGACCTGATCATGTCCGAAGACGGTGTCTGCCAGGGCGTGATCGCGTGGAACCTCGATGACGGCACCATGCACCGCTTTGCCGCCAAGATGGTGGTTCTGGCGACCGGCGGTTACGGCCGTGCCTTCTTCTCGGCAACCTCGGCCCACACCTGCACCGGCGACGGTGGCGGCATGGTGGCCCGTGCGGGCCTGCCGCTGCAGGACATGGAATTTGTTCAGTTCCACCCGACCGGCATTTACGGCTCCGGCTGCCTGATCACCGAAGGCGCGCGTGGCGAGGGCGGTTATCTGGTCAACTCCGAGGGTGAGCGTTTCATGGAGCGCTACGCACCGTCGGCCAAGGACCTTGCCTCCCGTGACGTGGTCTCGCGCTGCATGACCATGGAAATCCGCGAAGGCCGCGGCGTCGGCAAGAACAAGGACCACATCTTCCTGCACCTGGATCACCTCGATCCGGCGCTGCTGGCCGAGCGCCTGCCGGGCATTTCCGAAAGCGCCCGCATCTTCGCCGGCGTGGATGTGACCAAGGATCCGATCCCGGTCCTGCCGACCGTTCACTACAACATGGGCGGCATTCCGACCAACTACTGGGGTGAAGTGCTGAATGCGGACGGCGACAACCCGAACCGCATCCAGGAAGGCCTGATGGCCGTCGGCGAAGCCGGCTGCGCGTCGGTCCACGGCGCCAACCGTCTCGGCTCCAACTCCCTGATCGACCTTGTGGTCTTCGGCCGCGCGGCGGCGATCAAGGCAGGTGAGGTCGTCGATCCGAAATCGGCCGTGCCGACGCCGAACGAAGCTTCCTGCGAAAAGATCATGGATCGTTTCGACAAGCTGCGGAACGCCTCCGGCTCGATCCCGACCGCGGATCTGCGCGACAAGATGCAGCGCGCCATGCAGGAAGACGCTGCCGTCTTCCGCACCCAGGAAAGCCTGGAGCAGGGGTGCAAGCGTCTGACCGAGATCTGGGGCGAACTGAAGGACCTCAAGGTGTCCGACCGCTCGCTGATCTGGAACTCCGACCTGGTAGAAACGCTGGAGCTGGAGAACCTGATGGCCAACGCCATCACCACGGTCTATGGCGCGGAAGCCCGCAAGGAAAGCCGCGGCGCCCATGCTCGCGAGGACTACAAGGACGGCCCGTTCTCCGGCCGCGACGACGAGAACTGGCGCAAGCACACGCTTGCCTGGGTCGACGACGCCGGCAACGTCAAGCTTGACTACCGTCCGGTGGTGCTGGATCCGCTGACCACCCTGGAAGAGGGTGGCATCGATCCGAAGAAGATCGCGCCGAAAGCGCGCGTCTACTAAGGAGACGGCACGGTGAGCCAGGCGGCAACCCTTTTGGACACGAGAAGTCCGTTCGGCACCTATCCGGCCGAGCGGATGGTCCGGGCTGCCTGGCGTCTTGCCGACCGGCACGATCTGTCCAAGGGCCTGCGCAGGCGTATCCGCTCCCTGGTGGCGCGGTTCTTCAAGGGCCCCTACGACATGGAAGCGGACGGTCTGAAGTTCCGGATCTATCCGGGCGAGAACTACGACGACCGGAAGATCCTGGCCAAGGGCCGCCTGCCGGAACGCGAAGAGCACAAGCTGATCGAGCCGCATCTGGGCAAGGGCAAGGTGTTTGTCGATATCGGTGCCAACATCGGCTCCTATTCGATCTTTGCCGCCGGGCTGGGGGCACAGGTTGTTGCGATCGAGGCCAATCCGCAAACCGCGACGAAACTCGGTTTCAACGTGCGTGCGAACGACCTCGACAGCGTCACGGTAGTCAACTCGGCCGTCGGCCCGCGCGAAGATACGCTGCCGCTCTGGCAGGAACCGAGCAATTGCGGCTTCGCCACCTTTGTGAAGGACCTGACCACCGGCGAATGGGCTGGCGACTGGACACCGACCTTCGTCAAGGTTCGTCCGCTGACAGCCATTACCGACGAACAGGGTCTCACCCGGATCGACGTCTTGAAAGTTGATGTGGAAGGCTTCGAGGACCGTGTGGTCCTGCCTTTCCTGAGGCACGCGGACCGGAGCCTCTGGCCCCGCGTGATCCTGCTTGAAACCAATTGCCGGCCCTATTGGACCGAGGATTGCCTGAGTGAACTGGCAAACCGCGGCTACGGGGTGACCGGCCAGACGAATGACAACATGGTCTTTGAGCTCTCTGCCTGAGCGAAAGACGATTTGGCCCTGGACGCGAACCCAAGGGCCCAACGCGGAGCAGTAACGAGATGGTTCAGCTGACGCTTCCCCGGAACTCCCAGGTGACGGAAGGCAAGGTGTGGGACAAGCCCGAGGGCGCCACCAACCTGCGTGAATACCGCATCTACCGCTGGAACCCGGACGATGGCCGCAACCCGCGCGTCGACACCTATTTCATCAATGCGGACGATTGCGGGCCCATGGTGCTCGACGGCCTCATCTACATCAAGAACAAGATCGACCCGACACTGACCTTCCGCCGGTCCTGCCGCGAAGGTATCTGCGGGTCCTGCGCGATGAACATCGACGGCACCAATACCCTGGCCTGCACCAAGGGCATGGACGAGGTTGCCGGTGACGTCGTCAAGATCTATCCGCTGCCGCATATGCCGGTGGTGAAAGACCTTGTGCCGGACCTGACGCGCTTCTACGCGCAGCACCGCTCCATCGAACCGTGGCTGAAGACCGTTTCGCCGCCGCCGGAAAAGGAATGGCGCCAGTCGCACGAAGACCGGGTGAAGCTCGACGGACTTTACGAGTGCATTCTCTGCGCCTGCTGCTCCACTTCCTGCCCAAGCTACTGGTGGAATGGCGATCGCTACCTCGGCCCGGCCATTTTGCTTCAGGCCTACCGCTGGCTGATCGACAGCCGCGACGAAGCAACAGGCGAGCGTCTGGACGATCTGGAAGATCCGTTCCGCCTCTACCGCTGCCACACCATCATGAACTGCTCGCAAGCCTGCCCGAAGGGTCTGAACCCGGCGAAGGCGATTGCCGAGATCAAGAAGATGATGGTCGAACGCCGGGTTTGATTGACCGGTCAGATTTGTTCTGCGATTTGGCCGCCCTCGGGCGGCCATTTCTTTGGGAGGACATGGTCCATGGATCCGCAAATCGTATCTGAAATTCAAGCTCGGCTGACAGAGCTGGAGACCCGGGAGCGGATCACCATTCCGCTGGCCATCGAAAGCGGCAGCAGGGCATGGGGGTTTCCTTCAGCCGACAGTGACTATGACTGCCGCTTTGTCTACGTCCGTACGGTCGAAAAGACGGTGACACTGTTTCCGGTGCGCGACGTCATCGAGGAGCCGCTGACACCGGTCTTCGACATAAACGGCTGGGACCTGGCGAAGGCCCTGCGACTCATGTATGCGGGCAATGCGGTGATTGTGGAGTGGTTGAAGTCGGTCTTCGCCTATCAACTGCACGAACCTTTTCGCGACGCCGCGCTTGATCTGGCAGATGCCGTGTGTGACCGCAGACTAATCTGCAAGCACTACTATCATCTCGCCAAAGCACAGATCCATAGGCAGAATTTTTTCCATGGCGATGTATCCCTGAAGAAGACGCTCTATTGCCTCAGGCCGCTCGCAGCGCTCATGTGGTTAAGTCACCATCCCGAGCGCGCGGTCGCACCGATGAATTTTCAGGATCTGCGTCAGAACGCCGGGTTCCCGGATGTCGTTTCCCGCGAGATCGACATCTTGCTGGAACGCAAGGCGTTGAGTTCCGAAATGGGCTCCGAAACGCTGAACCCTGTATTGTCTAGGTTCATTCTCGATACTTTCGACAGTTTCCAGTCCTTTGCCGACGCAGGCGAGCCCTGTGCGGAGCATCAGGGCCGGATAGATGATTTCTGGCGGCACTGGTCGGCCGAGCTTAGTCCTCGCTAGAGTGCCAGACCGGCAGGTTCTGACAACTCACCCCTTCGCCCGGCACACCAGAAGCGTGCTGTTACACCAGCCTCGAAATCCGGGAACACGCCCAAGCATGCGGGTGAGGGCGATTTCGGCGGGTTTCAGGGGGGCCCATTCGAAGGTCTTGCCACGCAGGCGGTGGAACAGCTTACCGTGACGGTTATCTTCCTCGTACCAGGGGCTGAGCATCGGCAGATAGGGCAGGCAGGAGAGATAGCCGATGCCGTGAACCGATTCGATGGTGACGGCGCGGCCGATGATGTCCGACCATTCCTTCAAGGTCATGCGAACCTGGTGTTCGGCATAATGCAGGTGTTTCAGCTTGAGCCGGTCGAGGCGGTAGAGCTGGGGCACGACGGCTAGAATAAGTCCGCCGGGCGCAATGACCTCACCACATTGGCGCATCACCGATTCAATTGCCTCCTGGCGACCGGGCAGATGTTCCAGCACATCCAGCAGCGCGATGATATCCGGTTGCCAGGGAAGCTCGTCTCGGTGCTCGGCAAGGCGCGTGGCATCCAGCACGATGTCCGGTTCGAAGGCCGCTTCGTAGTCGGCGCCGCAATAGTCGAAATCCAGACCGGTAGCGGCCAGATACTCTTTCGAAATCGATGTCGAGCAGCCAATGTCCAGAACACGCGGCGGCCGTCCAAGGTCTCGCGACCAGTCCCGGATGGTTCGGGAGACAATGTCGAATTTCACCGTGCCGTAAAGATTTCTCTGGGCGTTCGCGAGTTTCTTGACCAGATACTGCGAATGCACGGTGACTTCGGTCTGCTCTTCGTCCGTTACGTCTGGTCTCTCTGTTCGATCCAGAGTTTGGTGCACACTGCCTCTCCTTCTGTCGCCAAGCGGTGTATGCCGGGTTCGTAGGTGTAGGTCGTCAGGTCCGTCATCAGGACGATCAGCTCGCCCAATATCAACTCGACCACTTCATCGGCGACGCTGCCGGAGCCTGGAATGAAGTTGGCCGGATAGCCGTCATTGACAAGGCAGATCTGTCTGTCCGCCCCTTTAGGGCCGGGAAGCCGGAAGGCCTTGATCGACGGATGAATGTCGTTGGACGGCGCCTGTTCCAGAAAGTCGACGTCGATCTCGATGCGCCGGGAACTGGCGCTGGCCACCAGACAGCCATTGCGGAGCTGTTGCAGCACGTCGCGGGTTATCGACAGACGGCCTGTCGCCCCGACGACAAGATCGCAGGAGTCCAGGCCGGTGGGCTGAAGGGTTGCTGGAAAGCCGGACAGACGCGCCTCGGCGATTTTCAGCGGATCGACATCGATCAGCGAGACGATGACATCCAGCCGGCGCAAGGCCTTTGCCAGCCCGAAGCCGATCCAGCCTGCCCCGAAGACCGCGGCCCGCCGGCCGGCCAGCGTGTTGCCCAGGTCACGCATGAGGCCGTCGAGGCACCGGGCGATGGTTTCGCCGCAGCGCACTGCTTCCAGACGCTTCAGTTCACTGTCGGCACAATGCAGCACGGGCACCTGCAAGCGTGTCTGGCTGGCCCGCCAGACGCCTTGCTTGGTGATTTCAACCACGCCTTCCACCAGATGCAACTGATCCTGAAACTGCTCGTGCAGCAATTCAACCGCGTAACCGCCGACTTCCTGAATGACGAGTTTCTGATCCGAGGCCCGGCACGCGTCGAGGCTCTTTTGCAAGGCCTCTGCCAGCACCTGCTTGAAGGCAGGTTCTGTTTTCGGGCACTGGACCTTGTCGCCGTAGATCGCCTGCCATTTCAGCCGTGTCACATCGCTGCCCGAGGAATAGGGGATGCCGATGATGGCGTCGAAATCCATGACCCCCTCAAGCGCATCGATCATGCGGCGGGTATCGTCAAAGAGATGAGCCACCAGCAGATACCGGTGTCCCTCACTCTTGAAGAGGTCGAGCCGCTTTACCAGCGCGGGAAGATAGTCCGCTCGCCGGGCAAAGGCAGGCACGTCTGAATTGGGCAGGTTGCTTAATGAATGCATTGACAGTTATTCCGAGGGTCACACCATTCTGGCACCGTGCAGCCAGCGCACACAAGGGCGAGTTGTGAAATAGGCCGGAAAAATGAAGCGGCAAATCCGTGTCTTCCGGTGGTCTGCACAATCCGTGCACAAACACTCCTGAAAAGCCGCTCTTTCATGCCCTTTTGTATCCCGTTCCGCCATCGATGATCGCCCAGTTGACCGGGCACCCGTCTTCGGGGGCCCTTCTGGCAGAGGGTTGATCTGAATGACAAGCGATACTCAAAATGACACCGCCGAACAACCGGAGGAGCAGACACTGTTTGCGCAGCGCCGGTCCGAACAGGCGCAGGCTTTCCGTACACCTTCATTTCTTGGCTCTCCGGCGGTCAAGTTTGTGATCATCGGCATCCTGACGGTGATGCTGCTTGTGCCGAGCCTGTTCGTCTGGGTTCTGGTGGAAGAACGGGCCGAGAGGGCCCGCGACGTCGCCCATGACATCGCCCGCTCGTGGGGCGGCATCCAGAAAATCAACGGTCCCTATCTGGTCGTCCCCTTCAGCGAGACCTACACGGTTTCTACCGGCGACAGCGCCAAAACAGAAATCCGTTGGCATACGGCTATCCTGTTTCCGGAAAAACTGGATGTCAGAGGAGACATTTCCGTTCAGGAACGCCGGAAATCGATCTACTCCCTGCCGGTCTATCATGGCAGCGTGGGCCTGAAGGGCCGGTTTGCGCCAACGTCTCCGGAAAGCTTCGAACCCCAATTCGGCGGGCAAATCGACATCGCGGCTGACAAGGCGGTTCTTGTGGTCGGTGTCGGCGACATTGGCGCCCTGAAAAGCGAGGTCGATCTGGTCTTGAACGGCCAAGGCTCCGTTCCGTTCGAGCCGGGTCTCGGGCCGTTGACCGTGGAACCGATGGGACGCTCCGTCGCCGGCTTGTCCCCGTCGGGCATCAATGCACCGGTCGCGGCCGGTTTGTGGCGGAGCGGGTTTTCCTTCGACATTCCGCTTGAGATGAATGGCTCCAGGGCCTTTTACGTGGCCCCGGCCGGACAAACGACAAGCGTGTCCGTGCAATCCGACTGGCCGCATCCCGGCTTTACCGGCGCCTTTCTGCCGGAGACGAGAGAAATAGGTGACAGGGGATTCACGGCATCCTGGACCATCCCCTATCTTGCCCGCGGCATTCCAAGGCTGGTGCTGGGCACACAAATGCCATTGCAGGACAAGGCGCTCGGTGTCGAATTCGTCGAACCCGTCAATTTCTATCATACGATCGCAAGGTCGCTGAAATACGCCGTCTGCTTCATCAGCCTGACCTTCCTGGCGGTGTTCATTCTGGAGATGCGCTCCAGGTGGCGGGTCCACTGGATTCAGTATGGTCTGGTCGGGCTGTCGTTGATCGTTTTCTACGTCATGCTGCTCGCCCTTGCGGAGCACGTGGGCTACGGACCGGCCTATCTGCTTGCTGCGGCTGCCGCGACGCTCCTCAACACGATCTATATCGGAACGGCGCTCAAGAGCCGTCTTGCGGGCGGTGTCATACTCACGGTCCTGGCCGCAATATTCGGTGTGCTCTACGCGCTCATGCAGGAGCAGGACTACGCGCTTCTGATCGGCTCGCTGCTCGCGTTCCTCTCTCTCGCCATCACCATGTTTGCGACCCAGCGGATCGACTGGTCCGGGAAGCAGCAGACCGGAACGAGAGAGCAAGCTGACCCTGTCTGACCGGCTATCAGATCAAGCGATCGGCGGTGCGGCACTGCTGCGCTGTCGGTTTCGTTCTGGCATCTGCCGGTTGAAGGCATTGCCGGAAAAAACGAGGCTTGCATTTCCAGGATGAATGTTCCTATTTTGTTCTGATAATCGACTTGGAGAAGAAAATGCACAAGAGCCGTTTGGGAGATCTGGTGATCGACTGTGAGGGGGGCGATATCGACCGCCACGCGGAATTCTGGGCAGGGGCGCTTGGGCGAACCGTTGAGACAGACCCGAAAAACCCGCGTTATCGTCGTCTTTTCGGCACGGATGACGAAATCGGCATCCTGCTGCAGGCGGTCGAACACCCCTCCCGCGTCCATCTGGATATCGAAACCGACAATCCGGAAAAGGAAGTGGCCAGGCTCGAAAGCCTCGGGGCGACCATCGTTCAAAAGCTCGACGGCTGGACGGTGATGCAGGCAACCAGCGGCCACCGGTTCTGCGTTGTCAAACCGCAACTGGCCGGCTTTGAGGAAACGGCAAAAACCTGGGAGACGTAAGCATGGAAGGTGGAGGAATATCGACTCGCTCTGTCGTTCCAAATGCAGATGAAGGTTCTCTTAAGCTGGATCTGCGACGGAATACTGTCAGCAAAAGCCTGGTTTTGTTATTCAGACTGCCACGGGCTTGAGCGAATTGAGTTCCTCCAGCAACCTGTCGATGGATCCGTCCAGCACGGCGGAGGCGACAGCGGCTGCTTCCAGACGGCATGACTGATCGCCAATCGACTGAAAATAGAGAACCGGCTTGCCAAGGGCATGCCCGCAGGCAGCTTCCATCAGGGTGTTGGCGCCGACATAGCCTTCGATGTCCTGTTTGCTGGCGTTGAAGATCAGCACAGCATCACCGTGGCGAATTGTTTCGAAGTAATCAGTCAGGAACATGCGCTTGTGTGCAATCGCTTCTTCCAGGGATAATTCGTTCCAGTCAAATCCGGTTTCTTCAGGAGCAGGTGTCGACACTCTGTAACCGGCCGTTCGCAAATGCCCGGCGACATCTTCCATTTGTGCAAGGGCGGACATCGATCCGCAAATCACGACGTGAAAGGGGGCGTCTGGGTACGAAGGATAGGGGTTCATCACGGCGGGCTCACGTGCATGTGCTGGTTTGGGGAGAGGAGTTGAGTTTGTCTCCGCGGCGGAGCGCGTTACCTCTGTTGGAGAAAACACGAAATGGGTGTCACGGCGTTCGTCGCCAATGATGCATGTTTCACCGTCGAAACCCAAGTTCGCCGGTCGTCTTGTTCGGGCTGTGCCGTGATCAGCTGATCAGCGCGCCTTCGGGAAAGACCGGCCGCAGGCAGCTTTCTGGAGGACCTGACATGAAGCGACTGCTTCCACTCGCTCTTTTTGCCGTAGTCACGGCGTCGATGCCACTGGCGGCCGCCCAGGCCGAAACCGCTGTTCTTGCCGGTGGCTGCTTCTGGTGCGTTGAATCCGATCTGGAAAAACTGCCCGGCGTGCATGACGTGGTTTCCGGTTACGCGGGTGGCGAGACACAGAACCCGACCTACAAGAATTACGATCGTGGCGGACACCGCGAGGTCGTCAAGGTCGATTTCGATGAGACCAGGATCAGCTATGCCGACCTTGTCGGGATCTTTCTGCGCACTGTCGATGTGACAGATGCCGGTGGTCAGTTCTGTGACCGTGGACATGCCTATTCGACCGCGATCTACCCTCTGGACGAGACCCAGGCGAAACAGGCGAAGGCCGAAATCGCCAAGGCGGAAAAGGTGCTTGGCGGAAAGATCGTTACGCCGGTCGAGGCGCCTGCCATCTTCTGGCCGGCTGAGGATTACCACCAGGGCTATTACAAAAGCCAGGTCCGCACGCTCACCCGCTTCGGTTACGTCACCCGCGCCGATGCCTACAAGGGCTACCGGAAAGGCTGCGGCAGGGATGCGCAGGTCAAGGCCGTGTGGGGTGGCGAAGCCTTCAAAGGGTTGCCCAAAGCAGGCTCATAACGCCAAAAAAAGGCCCGTTTTCTGCGGAAGCGGCCCAGACGTTCCGCATTTTCGACGAATTTTCAGACAGCAATTTGCCGTAACGTAAGGTGTGCACTACATACTTTGGGTGGGCTTACGTCTGAAAGGGCGCTAACATGCTGAACCTGTTTGGAAGTCGTGTAGCAGCAGAGCCGGAATTTATTTCTGAATTGAGAGCCGTCGAGACGGAAGACCGCCTTCGAAGATCCACCGCCGCCATGCTGGAAGCAGCAGGGCTGGAAATCTGTGACACCAACACCCCGACCGAATTTGCAGCCGCTGCCACAGTTGCGGTCATGAGGCTCGTGCTGAAGGTGGCCGAGCGCGACTTCGACAGCCTGTCCGTCGAAAATCGCTTCGTGACCGGCCTGTTCGGTTTCCTGATTGCCCACAATCTGACACGGCGCACAAATGCTGATCTTGGCGTCGTGCTCGGAATTGCCGGACTTGATCTCTTCTCTCATGAGGAGATCGAACAGATCTACAAACTCGGTTCTTCTTACAGGCGTCTGCGTCAGCACCGGAACATCCATCTGGCGCTCAGGGACATTATCGACAGTTTCCTGTCGCATCCTGATGAAGAAACCTTGTCGGATCTTTCCGGGGTCTATCAGCTCTGCCTGCATCAGGACGGCTGACCGGTCAAATTCGGGAAACCTCAGCGCGGCTATACGCCTGCTTCAAAAGCCTCGACCAGTTCGAGGAATGCCTCGCCGTATTTTTCAAGTTTCGACTGTCCGACACCTGAGACAGCCAGAAGAGCATCTTCGCTTACCGGCCGCGCGGCGGCAATTCCGGCCAGTGTCGCGTCGGGAAACACCACATAGGGCGGCACGCCCTGATCTCGGGATATCTGGGTTCGCAGTCTTCGCAGACGCTCGAACAGCAGCTTGTCCTCATGGTCGAGCTCGTCGGCGATGGACGCGGTGCGAGAGGAACTCGTCCGTTTCAGACCTGCCGCGCTGCGGTCCTTGCGCAAGGCAAGCTTTTCATCTCCGCGCAAGACGCTGCGTGCCTTTTCCGTCAGCACCAGCGCGCCAAACTGAGCATGATCCACATCGACGTAACCTGCAGCGACAAGCTGCCGGGCGATCGATTGCCAGGTCTTTTGCGGCACATCCTGTCCGATTCCGAAGACCGACAGCTTCTCATGACCGAAGCGGGTGCTTTTTTCGTTGGTCTTGCCCAGAAGCACATCGATGACATGCGCCGTGCCGAAGCGTTGTCCGGTGCGGTAGATCGCCGACATCAGTTTCTGCGCAGCTTCCGTGCCGTCCCAGGTTTCCACCGGAGACAGGCAGGTGTCGCAATTGCCGCAGGGCTTGGGATAGGTCTCACCGAAATGGGCGAGCAGGGCTTGCCGCCGGCATCCGGCCGTCTCGCAGATGCCCAGCAGTGCGTTCAGCTTGGCGTTTTCCGCGCGCTTGACCTCATCCGGTGCGTCGCCTTCGGCAATCATGCGCCGGCGCTGCACCAGATCGGCCATGCCATAGGCCATGAAGGCTTCGGACGGTGCCCCGTCCCGGCCTGCGCGGCCGGTTTCCTGGTAATAGGCCTCGACGGAAGAGGGCAGATCCAGGTGGGCGACATAGCGCACATCCGGCTTGTCGATGCCCATGCCGAAAGCGACGGTCGCCACCAGGCAAAGCCCTTCTTCCAGCAGGAAGGCATCCTGGTTGGCAGAGCGCTGTTCCGCCGGCAGGCCGGCGTGATAGGGCAGGGCCCTGATGCCTTTCGAGGTCAGCCATTCGGCGATGTCCTCGACCTTTGCTCGCGACAGGCAATAGACGATACCGCTCTCGCCGGAGTGCTTTTTCAGGAAATCCAGCAGTTGCTGACGCTGGTTGGTGCGTTCGACAATCTCGTAGCGGATATTGGGCCGGTCGAAGCTGGTGGAAAAGACGGCAGCGTCTTCCATCTGCAGGCGGGCCAGAATGTCCTTCTGGGTGTGCGGGTCGGCGGTCGCGGTCAGTGCCACGCGCGGCACACCGGGATAGCGGTCGCGCAGGCAGGACAGCGACATGTATTCCGGGCGGAAGTCGTGGCCCCACTGACTGACGCAATGCGCTTCGTCGATCGCAAACAGCGCAATCTGCAGCGTGTCCAGGAACTTGCGGAAGCTCTCGGTGCCAAGCCGTTCCGGCGTCACGTAAAGAAGATCGATTTCGCCGCGGCGCAGGGCGCTGCGGATGCTGTCCTGTTCTTCCGGTGACAGTGTGGAATTGATCGCGGCGGCCTGAACACCCGCGGCGCGCAGCGCGCCGACCTGGTCTTTCATCAGCGCGATCAGCGGAGAAACGACGATGCCGACGCCGCGCCGGCAAAGCGCCGGGATCTGGTAACACAGCGACTTGCCTGCCCCGGTGGGAAACAGCACCACGGCATCCTTGCCGTCCACAAGCGTTTCGATGACCGCCTGCTGTTTGCCCCTGAAGCTGCTGTAGCCGAAAACCTTCTGCAGAACCGCAAGCGGTTTCGGCTCCGGACGCACGGTCGGAGCAGGGGCGTGCTGCACTGGAATGACTTCCTCCGCGGCAACAGCGGGCGAAACGGGCATGGGTGAGACGGGTCCTTTGATTCTCCCGCACAATGTCTTATTCGCGAAAGAAGGGCAATGAAGGCGGAAGCGCGCCTGTGGATGACCGGTCAAGCCGACCAGCGCATTCAGGAAATCCGTCGCTTTGTCGCGGGCCGGCGGGCCGGTACTAAAACTCGGCGTCGGGATCCTTTGCCAGCGTTTCGGCACAGTGAATGCGCATCTGCTCGGTCAGGTCCCCCAGATCGCCCTCAAGCTTCTCCGGCCGGATCGGCTTGCCGAAATGCACGTTGAACTTGGCATTTTCTTTGTTCAGCAATTCGTTGAAGACCGTCATGTCACGCAATTCAGTGGAGACCCTGGCCAGGAAGTAGAACAGCCCGGAGTTGCGCCCGCCCATGTGCATGGGAATGATCGGGGCCTTGTTCTTGCGCGCCAGCGCCAGGGCGGATGTCATCCAGGGGCGTTCGGTCAGCTTGCCGTCGTGCCAGTAGGCCAGACGTCCGGACGGAAACAGCACCACGACCCGCTCCTTGGCGAAGGCCGAGGAGGCAAGCTTGATCGTTTCCTTGGATTTTTCGCGGCTCTTGAAGTCCGCACGCCATTCGACTGGAATAATCATGTCGGCAAGGCGCGGATTGATGCGGATCGCGTCGCGATTGGCGAAGATGGCAAGGTCGTTGCGTCGCGACTTGATGGCATCGTACAGAACGATACCGTCCGCAATACCGGTCGGGTGGTTGGACACCAGAACGACAGGCCCCTCCTTCGGCACCCGTTCAAGACCGAGCGTGGTGACGTCAAGCGACAGCAGATTGCTCAGATGAGCAAAAACGTCCAGCGCTTCCATATGCGCGATCGTGTCGGCCATTTCGACCGCGGACTTGTATCGCAGGATCTTATGAGCGAAGGGTCTGATGAAAGGCCACCACGGGCTCGCCATCACCAGCTTGCCCCGTTCTGCGATCAGAACATCGACGATATGCTGATCCGAAATCTGCCTTTGGGACGCGGCCTGACGGCGCGTCGGCAAGGTGTCTGTCGTCTGATCGGTCGTCCGCACAATGCACCTCTGCCCACGAGATAACTGCCTCACTCCGATGCATCGTTAACGAAATCAGCTTCTTGGTGCAAATGGTCGTTGTACGATTTTCAGGATCGGATCCCGCTCACAAGCGGCTCAGCTCCATAGGGAACTGGTGAAAATTGCCAAGGATGTCAAGAACGAGGCGATCCACGCAAGCGAGCGCGGCGATGCCCTGTCCGCCCAGTAGCAGCCGATATAAATGATCCTCAAAAGCACAAAAAGCACGGCAAGTCGGTCGATCCAGTGCGGATCGCCGCCCTGGTTGAGGCCGACAAAAACGGCAACTGCAAACAGCGGAAACGCTTCGAAGCCATTTGCCTGTGCGCCTTGCGCCCGGGCACGGAACCCGTCTCGCCAGTAGTCCGGATCGCGCGGACGGGAATTGTCGAAGGATTTGTTCAGTTTGGCCGGAAAGACCGAAAGCATGGGAAGAATGGCAGCAACAAGGACGCACCAGAAGGCAATTGGCATAGGGGCTCCTCAAGGACTTGTTTCAAGGTTCGGGCGCAACTCCCGCACTGCGGTGTCAGTGGAACGCCGGTCATAGCGGGAGTGCTTGCGCTCCTGTTTATCAGGCTCTGAAAAGATATCCTCATGATTTTACGGCCTTTCCCGGCTTTGTCATAAAGTCTTCCTGTCGCGGCTGTAGGGGGAGGCCGCCCGTGGCGTTCCTGTCAGGGCTTTTTCCGCGAAGGAAGACCCCGTGCCAAAAACAACCGTTCTGTTCGTCTGTCCGGACAACAGCCTGCTGTCGCCCTTGGCTGAAGCCTATCTGAACTTTCGGGCCGGCGGTCTGATGCGGGCCTTTTCCGCGGGCGTGTCGCCTTCGCAAAGCCTCAGCCGGCACGTGCACCGGCTTCTGTCGGCCAGGGGGATAGACGCCAATGGCCTTGCTCCCAAACCGGTCGAGATTTTCCTGATGCCACATGCGGAGATTCCCGACAGGGTGATCTATCTCACCGATCAGGACCCCGTCGTCTTGCCCCCGCAATGGAAAACCACTACCTCCAGCCATTGGTGGAACATTGCCGCAAAGCCGCCTTTTCCGGAAGGTTTTGCTGCCTGCGCCGCCTATTTCGAGAGGATCGCAGGGGCAATCGACAGGCTTGTGGAGCCTCCAAAATCAGCCGGAGTCAACGTTTCGAACCGCGTCGCCTGACAGATCTTGAGACGGTCGATTTTCAGGATTTTGGATTTTCGACAAATTGTGGGCTAAGAGTTGCTCCCATATTGGGACGAAGGTGAGGGATTGATTCGTCATGATGCGCGCGGGAAAGTTTGTTTTGATCGTTGGCCTGGTCGTTCTGGCAGCAGGCTGCCAGAGATTGTCCGGGGGCCGCAACTATGCCGAACCGCTGCCGGCGACCCCGACAACGCCAGTGGGCTCGGGACAGCTTGCACCGCTTGATCCCAACGCGCAGGGCGCCGGTCTCAACGACCCGTCTGCACAACCGACGGATCTGGCCAGCAACCCGGTTGCAGCACCTGCCGATGCCAAGGAAATTGGCCGCACGGATCTTCTGGGTGGCTGGAAAATCAGCTCCGCGGGCGAAAACTGCATGGCCTTCATGACGCTGACCACCTGGTCCGGCGGTTACCGCGCAAATACCAGAGGTTGTAGTTCCCCGGTACTGTCCGGCATTTCCGCCTGGGACCTGAGCGGCAATCAGGTGGTCCTGAAGGACGGTGCCGGCCTGATCGTTGCGCAGCTTTATTCCAGCGCTTCCGGCCAGTTTAACGGCCAAACATCAACCGGATCGCCTATCTCGCTATACCGTTAAAGCCCCTCCGTATTAATGCTGGACAGCTCGCGCTATAGGTGTATATTTGCATAGCTACCGGAAAGGCTGTGCAAATGTCAAAATATGAACCACTGCGGGAACACTTGGCGCGACTGGAAGATGTAGTCTGGGCGGCCAAGCTGAACGAAGTTGAAGATATCATAGGTTCGTCGCTGCCCAAGAGCGCCCGGGAACATCGTACCTGGTGGGCCAATTCCGGCGGCAGCCTGGTTCACCAGAATGCATGGCTGGACGCCGGATGGCGGGTGGAGCGCACCGACCTGATGCGCGACGTCATTGTCTTCCGCCGCTTGCGCATCGGAGGCACTGTCGCGGCGACATCCGCCCGTACGGAGCGGGCGCTTCGAAACCCGCAGAAGGCAGCGGAAAAGCGCCTTTCCAAGGAAATGGCCGCCCTGCGCCAACCTGCAACCGTGACGTTGCGGTCCGAATGGACCACGCTTGGCGATCTCCAGCGCACACCCTGTTCCAATTCCATCATTCCGCAGGAAGGCGGCGTTGTGCGCTTTGCCGCCATGGACGGAGACGAGGTGGTAACTGCAATCGTCGCTACATTGTCGGTCCACAAGGCCTATCGCAGCATGCGCATGGCGATGAAGGGTCTTGAAGACGATACCGGAAGTCGCGTCGGCACGGAGCTGTTCAACAAGGCCGGTTTCGATGCTTCAGACCCGATCGAATGCGATGTGGTGAAGTCCGGCAACGCTTGGCTTCTGACCGACGGTCGCGGACGCAAGGCTAATCTGGACGATCAGTCCGAATGTTACCTTGTTGCTCAGCTTCTCTATCTTCAGGAAGTGCAGAACGGCCGCAAGACGGCACTTTATCTGCGCTAACCGCCCACAATCCTGGTCTTCGCCTGGAAACTCCCTATGCCAGGCGAATACAGGCAAGGGGCCGCAGGCCCTCCGGCGAAGACGAGTCGTGAAGGGTCATCATTGCGTTCCTCCCGCACAGGCCCCCTCCCTGTGCCAGGCGCCCGTAACCCACCTACCGGTTGCGGGCGCTTTTGTTTTACCTGACCGCCCGAACCTTGGAAGCGTTGCGCACGGAGCCTCATCGGGTGATGAGCGCACGGTCCTTCCTGCTGGACAGGACATCTTCAATGAAGCTGGTCTTGCCGGACGTGTAGAGCTCCCAGTCGGCGTCTTGCCCGGCCTTGCGGCTGAGATCCTGTTTCAGAGCCGCGTAGCGCATCGCAAGGCTTTCGTTGCTGCGCAAGGCATCGCGAAATGTCCGCCGCAGCCCTGGTGAGGGGCAGCCGAAGGCACACAGGCAAATCCGGTGGGCGATGATCACCTCCTGATGTTTCGTCCCGGCCGGCTGGGGCCTTGGCCCGGCAGGCCGTGTCATTTGCACTTCATCGTCCCGGAAACGGGTACCGAGGTTGTGGTAGCCCAGATGCAAGAGCTCGTGGGTGACCGTGTCCGCTGAAGCACCGGGGGCCAGCGAAATATCGATGTGGAGTTTCGGCTTTGCAATCAGCCCCGGCACGGCCGTCGATCCGACATGATCCAGGCCCTCGGCCCTTGTTCCCAGCAGGTGCCGCAGGTCATTCATCAGCAGGTCGGCCTGGCGAATCCAGTCCGGATCATGCGGCAGCAGAGAAATTCTCATCAGGCCTGAAATCCTTAAATTTCAAACGGTTGAAATACAAATACGTAAGAATGTGTGATCGGTTACAACCATATCATGACTTGCATCTGCGACGTTTTGACCTTATTCCGCCGTGCACATAGATACGTCCAAGACCCCATGATTTCTCATGGAGGGAGCAGCACCTTTGAAAATGGAACTGCCGGTCAACCGCGCCCTCAGCGCCCGCTACGACGCGCTGATCGCGTCGGGTGAGATCAAGGAAGACCCCGTGCAACGGGAGGCTGTGCGCCAGCTCGATCTCCTGAATACCCGCCTTGCCGAAACCCGTCTGGCCTCTAAGAAAAGTTCGCTTGGCTGGCTGTTCGCCAGCAAGAAGAACCAGCTCTGGGCCTCCGTGCAGGGGCTTTACATGTGGGGTGGCGTCGGACGCGGCAAGACGATGCTGATGGACCTCTTCTACGAGGTCACGGTCATTCGCCGCAAACGGCGGGTTCATTTCCACGAATTCATGACTGATGTGCACGAGCGCATCCACGCCCATCGCCAGGCGCACAAGCGCGGCGAGGTCAAGGGTGACGATCCGATCCCGCCCGTAGCCAAGCAGATTGCAGAAGAAACACGCCTGCTGCTGTTCGACGAGTTCTCTGTGACCGACATCGCCGATGCCATGATCCTCGGCCGCCTGTTCACCCAGTTGTTCGAACGCGGCGTCATCGTGGTTGCCACGTCCAACGTCGAACCGTCCCTTCTCTACAAGGACGGCCTCAACCGCCAGCTCTTCCTGCCCTTCATCAAGTTGCTGACGTCCAAGGTGGAGGTGCTTCATCTGGACAGTCCGACGGACTACCGCCTGGAAAAGCTCGCCGGCGCGCCGGTCTATGTCACGCCTCTGGGTGACAGCGCGGATGCGCATATGGACGACCTCTTCGCCAAGCTGACCCACGGCATGACGCCTCATTCGGAAGAGCTTGAAAACAAGGGCCGCAAGATTGCCGTTCCTTGCGTTGCGGCCGGTGCCGCCCGGTTCTCCTTCGACGACCTGTGCATGCAGCCGCTGGGAGCAAGCGACTACCTGCGCATCGCCCATGCCTTTGGCACGGTGTTTCTGGACAATGTGCCCGTGCTCTCCAAGGCGAGGCGCAACGAGGCCAAGCGCTTCATCAATCTGATTGATACACTTTACGATAACGGCATCAAGCTGGTCGTCTCCGCCGAGGCCGAACCGCAGGATCTTTATATCGGCGAGGACGGGACGGAAGCCTTCGAATTCGACCGCACGGCTTCGCGCTTGATCGAGATGCGGTCCGGGGCCTACCTTGCGGGAGAAAGACGAAAGATACACGCATAGGTCTGCATTCCCTATAGGGGAATTATGCAGGCGGGAAGATATGAGAAAATTTGTCCGCCATCGCGCAATATTCTTTTGGCGAGGTTGCGCGGGCGGAGCAAAGGGAGTAGTGCCATCCTCAGTCATCAGAGGATGGCATGGAGTTCCATCTTACGTAAAGGGAAACTTTCGAAATGGCGCGGAACAAGATTGCCTTGATCGGCTCTGGTCAGATCGGCGGCACACTCGCACATCTGGCAGGTTTGAAGGAACTGGGAGACATCGTGCTCTTCGACATCGCGGAAGGTGTTCCGCAGGGTAAGGCGCTCGATCTGGCTGAGTCCTCCCCGGTCGATGGCTTTGATGCCAAGCTGGCAGGTGCCAACAGCTACGAAGCCATCGAAGGCTCGGACGTTGTTATCGTGACCGCCGGTGTTCCGCGTAAGCCCGGCATGAGCCGCGACGACCTTCTGGAAATCAACCTGAAGGTTATGGAGCAGGTTGGCGCCGGCATTGCAAAGTATGCCCCGAACGCATTCGTCATCTGCATCACCAACCCGCTCGACGCGATGGTCTGGGCCCTGCAGAAGTTCTCCGGCCTGCCGAAGAACAAGGTCGTCGGCATGGCCGGCGTGCTCGACAGCGCCCGCTTCCGTTACTTCCTGGCAGACGAGTTCAACGTCTCCATCGAAGACGTGACCGCATTCGTTCTCGGCGGCCACGGCGACACCATGGTACCGCTGATCCGCTACTCCACCGTCGCCGGCATCCCGCTCACCGACCTGGTCAAGATGGGCTGGTGCACGGCCGAGCGTCTGGAAGAAATCGTCCAGCGCACCCGTGACGGCGGCGCAGAGATCGTCGGCCTGCTGAAGACCGGCTCTGCTTTCTACGCTCCGGCTGCTTCCGCCATTGCAATGGCTGAAAGCTACCTGAAGGACAAGAAGCGCGTCCTGCCGTGTGCAGCTGCCCTCGACGGCCAGTATGGCCTCAAGGACACCTATGTGGGCGTTCCGGTCGTGATCGGCGCCGATGGCGTCGAGCGCATCATCGAGATCGACCTGCAGGGTGAGGAAAAGGCAAACTTCGACAAGTCCGTCGCGTCCGTCGATGGTCTGGTCGAGGCCTGCAAGAAAATTCAGCCGGCGCTCGCCTGAACCGGGCCCGCCTAAGGGAATTTGCGGCCGTTCTTCCCTGGTGGAAGGACGGTCCTCCGACAACGGGGGAAACACATGAACATTCATGAATACCAGGCCAAGGCCGTTCTGAAGGAATACGGTGCACCGGTGGCCGAAGGCGTTGCCATCTTCTCCGCCGACGAAGCCGAAGCAGCCGCCAAGAGCCTTCCGGGCCCGCTCTGGGTCGTGAAGTCGCAGATCCACGCAGGTGGCCGCGGCAAGGGCAAGTTCAAGGAACTGTCCGCCGACGCCAAGGGTGGTGTCCGTCTGGCTTTCTCGCTGGACGAAGTCACATCCAACGCCAAGGAAATGCTCGGCAACACGCTGGTCACCAAGCAGACCGGCCCGTCCGGCAAGGTGGTCAACCGTCTCTACATCGAAGACGGCGCCGACATCGAGCGTGAGCTTTACCTCTCCATTCTGGTCGACCGCACCGTTGGCCGCCCGGCTTTCGTTGTCTCCACCGAAGGTGGCATGGACATTGAAGCGGTTGCCGAAGAAACCCCCGAAAAGATCGTCACCCTGCCGATTGATCCGGAAACCGGTGTTACCGAGGCCGATGCCGCCAAGCTGTGCGATGCGCTGGAACTGACCGGTGCGGCACGTGAAGACGGCATGAAGCTGTTCCCGATTCTGCACACGGCGTTCGTCGAGAAGGACATGAGCCTTCTGGAAGTCAACCCGCTGATCGTCATGAAGGACGGTCACCTGCGCGTTCTGGACGCCAAGGTCTCCTTCGACGGCAATGCCCTGTTCCGTCACCCGGACATCATGGAACTGCGCGACATCACCGAGGAAGACGAGAAAGAGATTGAGGCGTCCAAATACGATCTCGCCTATGTCGCTCTCGACGGTGACATCGGCTGCATGGTCAACGGCGCCGGCCTTGCCATGGCAACCATGGACATCATCAAGCTCTACGGTGCAGAACCGGCCAACTTCCTCGATGTTGGCGGTGGTGCTTCCAAGGAGAAGGTGACGGCCGCATTCAAGATCATCACCTCCGATCCGAACGTGAAGGGCATCCTGGTCAACATCTTCGGTGGCATCATGCGCTGCGACGTGATCGCGGAAGGCGTGGTTGCAGCCGTCAAGGAAGTCGGCCTGCAGGTTCCGCTCGTTGTTCGCCTGGAAGGCACCAACGTGGAACTCGGCAAGAAGATCATCAACGAAAGCGGTCTGAACGTGATCGCCGCTGATGATCTTGACGACGCCGCCCAGAAAATCGTGAAAGCCGTGAAGGGGGGCGCGTAAATGTCCATCCTCGTCAATAAAGACACGAAAATCATCGTTCAGGGCCTGACCGGCAAGACCGGCACGTTCCACACGGAACAGGCACTTGAGTATTACGGCACCAAGATGGTCGCCGGCGTGCACCCGAAAAAGGGTGGCGAGACCTGGTCTTCCGGTGTCGACAGCGCTGCATCGCTTCCGATCTTTGCGACCGTTGGCGAAGCCAGGGAAGCAACCGGTGCCGACGCCTCCGTGATCTACGTTCCGCCGGCAGGCGCGGGCGCTGCGATCATCGAAGCGATCGAAGCCGAAGTTCCGTTCATCGTCTGCATCACCGAGGGCATCCCTGTTGCCGACATGGTCAAGGTCAAGGCCAAGCTGGAGAAATCCAAGTCGCGCCTTCTCGGCCCGAACTGCCCGGGTATCCTGACCCCGGAAGAGTGCAAGATCGGCATCATGCCGGGCTCCATCTTCAAGAAAGGCTCCGTCGGTGTTGTTTCCCGCTCCGGCACCCTTACTTATGAAGCTGTCTTCCAGACCACCAATGCCGGCCTCGGCCAGACGACGGCTGTCGGCATCGGCGGCGACCCGGTCAAGGGCACCGAGTTCATCGACGTCCTGGAAATGTTCCTGGCCGACGACGAAACACAGTCGATCATCATGATCGGAGAAATCGGTGGTTCTGCGGAAGAAGACGCGGCGCAGTTCCTGAAGGACGAAGCCAAGCGCGGTCGGTCCAAGCCGATGGCTGGTTTCATCGCCGGACGGACAGCGCCTCCGGGCCGTACCATGGGCCACGCCGGTGCCGTTATTTCAGGCGGCAAGGGCGGTGCAGAAGACAAGATCGCTGCGATGGAAGCTGCTGGCATCAAGGTGTCACCGTCTCCCGCGAAGCTCGGCGAGACCCTTCTCGAAGTCTTGAAGGGCTGATTCTGCAAGAATCTTTCGCGATGGGGACGGAAACTGTTTACGTTTCCTGTCGCATGATGAAAGGATGGGTTCCGGCGCGGTTGACGTGCCGTAACCATTTTTCGAGGGGTCGGTGGAAACCATCGGCCGTTGTAGGGAAACCGGCCGCGGGTCAATTTTTCGGGCCCGCCTAAACAAAAGGGCGGAGGATACCTCCGCTAAAGGACATGGCACGGCAGGAAGCGAACAACGTATTCGCACTGACGTCGTTGCTTTACGGCGCCAACGCAGCCTATATCGAAGACCTCTACGCACAGTACAAGACGGATCCGAGCTCGGTCGATGCCGACTGGCAGGACTTCTTTGCTGCCTTCCAGGACGAGAAGGAAGCCGTTCTGAAAGAGGCTCGCGGGGCGACCTGGAAACGCAAGGACTGGCCGATCGAGGCCAATGGCGACCTCGTAAATGCATTCGACGGCAACTGGGGCCCGATCGAGCAGCAGCTCGGCGACAAACTGAAAAAGAAGGCCGAAGCCAAGGGCGAACCGGTCTCGGATCAGGAAGTTCATCAGGCGACACGCGATTCCGTTCGCGCCCTGATGATGATCCGCGCCTATCGCATGCGCGGCCACCTTCATGCAGATCTCGACCCCCTCGGCCTGGCCGGCAAGGGCGATCACGAGGAGCTGCACCCCTCGTCCTACGGCTTCACCGAAGCCGACTGGGACCACAAGATCTTCATCGACCATGTTCTGGGTCTGGAATACGCCACCATCCGCGAGATGATGGACATCCTGAAGCGGACCTATTGCTCGACCCTGGGTGTCGAGTTCATGCATATCTCCGATCCGGCAGCCAAGTCCTGGATCCAGGAGCGCATCGAGGGTCCGGACAAGCAGGTGGCCTTCACCACGGAAGGCAAGAAGGCGATCCTGAACAAGTTAGTCGAAGCCGAAGGTTTCGAAAAGTTTCTCGACGTCAAATACACCGGGACCAAGCGCTTCGGTCTTGATGGCGGTGAAGCGCTGATCCCGGCGCTGGAACAGATCATCAAACGCGGCGGCTCCATGGGCCTGAAGGAAATCGTGTTCGGCATGGCCCACCGCGGCCGCCTGAACGTGCTTTCCCAGGTGATGGCGAAGCCACATCGGGCAATCTTCCACGAGTTCAAGGGCGGCTCCTACGCGCCGGACGATGTGGAAGGCTCTGGTGACGTAAAGTATCACCTTGGCGCCTCGTCCGACCGGACCTTCGACGGCAACGACGTTCACCTGTCGCTGACGGCAAACCCGTCGCACCTGGAAATCGTCAACCCGGTTGTTCTGGGCAAGGCGCGCGCCAAGCAGGACCAGCTGGCGGCCGATGAGAACGGCAATTTCGTCGACACCACCGAGATCGACCGTGGCACGGTTCTGCCGCTGCTGCTGCATGGCGATGCCGCATTTGCGGGCCAGGGTGTTGTTGCCGAATGTTTCGGCCTGTCCGCGCTGCGCGGCCATCGCACCGGCGGTTCGGTCCATGTGATCATCAACAACCAGATCGGCTTCACCACCAATCCGCGCTTCTCGCGCTCTTCGCCCTATCCGTCGGATATGGCGAAGGTCATCGAGGCGCCGATCTTCCACGTCAACGCGGATGATCCGGAAGCCGTCGTCTTCGCAGCCAAGATCGCGATCGAATATCGCCAGACGTTCCATCGTCCGGTGGTCATCGACATGATCTGCTATCGCCGCTTCGGCCACAACGAGGGCGACGAGCCGGCGTTCACGCAGCCGATCATGTACCGCAAGATCCGCAAGCATGCGACGACCCTGCAGCTCTACTCGGAACGCCTGATCAAGGAAGGTGTTCTGACGCAGGACGAAATCGAGCACATGAAAGCTGACTGGCGCAAGCATCTGGACGACGAGTTCGATGCCGGCCAGGCCTTCAAGCCGAACAAGGCCGACTGGCTGGACGGCAAGTGGGCAGGCATGAAGCGTGCCGACGACGAGGATGATCCGCGTCGCGGTGAGACGGGTCTGCCGATCGAGGAGCTGAAGTTGATCGGACGGGCTCTGACCCACGTGCCGGACGGTTTCAACATCCACCGCACCATTGCACGCTTCATGAACCAGCGTGAGCGCATGATCGAGACCGGCGAAGGCATCGACTGGGCAACCGCCGAAGCGCTCGCCTTCGGTTCGCTGCTGAAGGAAGGCCATCCGGTGCGCCTGTCCGGTCAGGATTGCGAACGCGGTACGTTCTCGCAGCGCCATTCGGTTCTGTATGATCAGGAAGACGAGAGCCGGTACATTCCGCTCAACAACGTCTCTCCCGACCAGCAGCGCTATGAAGTCATCAACTCGATGCTGTCGGAAGAGGCCGTTCTGGGCTTCGAATACGGCTACTCGCTGGCAGAGCCCCGTGCCCTGACCTTGTGGGAAGCGCAGTTCGGCGACTTCGCCAACGGCGCTCAGGTGGTGTTCGACCAGTTCATCTCTTCGGGTGAGCGCAAGTGGCTGCGCATGTCCGGCCTTGTCTGCCTGTTGCCGCATGGCTACGAAGGCCAGGGTCCGGAACACTCCTCCGCCCGTCTGGAGCGTTTCCTCCAGCTCTGCGCGGAAGACAACATGCAGGTTGCGAACTGTTCGACACCGTCGAACTACTTCCACATTCTGCGCCGTCAGCTGCGCCGCGATATCCGCAAGCCGCTGATTCTCATGACGCCGAAATCCCTGCTGCGCCACAAGAAAGCCGTGTCGACGCTGAAGGAACTCGGACCGGATTCCACGTTCCACCGCCTGTTGTGGGACGACTGGGGCCCGAACCTGAGCTCGGATGGCAAGCTGGTTGCGGACGACAAGATCCGCCGTGTCGTGATGTGCTCGGGCAAGGTCTATTACGACCTGTTCGAGGAACGCGAAAAGCGCGGCGTCAACGACGTTTACCTGCTTCGTGTCGAACAGCTCTATCCGTTCCCGAAAAAAGCGCTGATGCTGGAACTGGCCCGCTTCCCGCAGGCCGAAATGGTCTGGTGTCAGGAAGAGCCCAAGAACATGGGCGGCTGGTTCTTCGTCGAGCCCTATATCGAATGGGTCCTGGACCAGATCGACGCCAAGCACAAGCGCCCGCGTTACGCAGGCCGCAAGGCGATGGCATCGACCGCTACCGGCCTGATGTCTTCGCATCTGGCGCAGTTGCAGGCGTTCCTCGAAGAGGCTCTGGGAAGTTAGTCACAAGAGGGCCTTCGGGCCCTCTTTCAAGAAATTGGCCAGGTAATTTTAAGAGAAGGCGACCATGGCAACCGAAATTCGCGTCCCCACGCTGGGTGAATCCGTTTCCGAGGCGACTATTGCGCAGTGGTTCAAGAAACCGGGCGACGCCGTCAGCCAGGACGAACCCCTTGTGGAACTGGAAACCGACAAGGTGACCGTCGAAGTTCCGGCCCCGGCCGCAGGCACCCTGGAAAGCATCGTGGTCAAGGAAGGCGACACCGTCGAGGTCGGCGCCCTGCTTGGTCAGATCGCAGAAGGCGCCGCTGCGTCCTCCGACAAGGCTGACAAGGCTCCTGCAAAGGCTGAAGCGGCTCCGGCAAAGTCCGAAAGCAAGGCCGAAGCCAAATCCGAAAAGGCCGATTTGGTCGATGTTGTCACTCCGAGCGCTGGCGAATCCGTCACCGAAGCGGAAGTCGGCGAGTGGAGCGTGAAGGTGGGCGACGTCGTCAAGGCTGACGACACGCTGGTGGAACTGGAAACCGACAAGGCGGCGCAGGAAGTTCCGGCCCCGGTAGCAGGCACCATCGTCAAGATCGCTGTTGAAACCGGCACGACCGTGGAACCGGGCGTTCTGCTGTGCCAGATCGATCCGTCGGGGGGCGGTGCGGCCGCCAGCCAGGAGGCTGCTGCTTCTTCGGAGCCGGCTGCATCCGCTCCGAAAGCAAGCGGCGGGTCCTCCATGCCGCCGGCACCGTCCGCTCAGAAGATGATGGCGGAAAACAATCTGTCCGCAGATCAGGTATCCGGTTCCGGCAAGCGCGGTCAGGTGCTGAAGGAAGACGTTATCAACGCGATCGCCTCCGGCGCGACATCCTCCGGCTCCGCACCGTCGGCAGCTCCTGCAGCCCGCGGCCCGGTTAACGCTCAGGATGAAATCCGCGAAGAGCGCGTGCGCATGACCAAGCTGCGTCAGACCATCGCGCGCCGCCTGAAGGATGCGCAGAACACCGCAGCCATGCTGACCACCTACAATGAAGTCGACATGGGCCCGGTCATGGAACTGCGCAAGCAGTACAAGGACCTGTTCGAGAAGAAGCACGGCGTCAAGCTCGGCTTCATGGGCTTCTTCACCAAGGCGGTGACCCATGCGCTGAAAGAGATCCCTGCGGTCAACGCCGAGATCGACGGCACCGACATCATCTACAAGAACTTCTGCCACATCGGCGTTGCGGTTGGCACGGACAAGGGTCTCGTGGTTCCGGTCGTGCGCGATGCGGACCAGATGTCCATCGCCGAAATCGAAAAGGAAATCGGCAACCTCGGCCGCAAGGCGCGGGATGGCAAACTGGGCATGGCTGACATGTCCGGCGGCACCTTCACCATCTCCAATGGCGGCGTGTATGGTTCTCTGATGTCTTCGCCGATCCTGAACGCACCGCAGTCCGGCATCCTGGGCATGCACAAGATCCAGGAACGTCCGATGGCTGTGAACGGCCAGGTGGTGATCCGCCCGATGATGTATCTGGCGCTCTCCTACGATCACCGGATCGTCGACGGCAAGGAAGCCGTGACCTTCCTGGTGCGCGTCAAGGAAAGCCTGGAAGATCCGCAGCGTCTGGTTCTGGATCTCTGATCCCGTTCCGCTGCCCTTCGGGCGGCTTGCCGGTCACCGGCAAGGCGCCCGGACATCTCAAGGGTATCAGCCGGCAGCGTACGATCGTCCACGCTTGAGCGCCTACCGGTCCGACCAAGGAGAAGCTGCATAATGAGCCTGGAATTTCTGATAACTGCTCTCGTCGTGGTGCTTGTTCCGGGCACTGGTGTTGTCTACACGGTCGCCGTCGGGCTCGGCAGGGGGCGTCAGGCGTCCGTTGCTGCAGCCTTCGGCTGCACGCTTGGCATCATTCCGGCAATCCTGGCGTCCATCGTCGGCCTCGCGGCCCTGATGCACACCAGCGCCCTAGTGTTCCAGGGTGTGAAATACGCTGGCGTTGCCTATCTCGTCTACCTTGCCTGGCAGACGCTGAAGGACAGCGGGCCGATGGAGCTGAAAGCCGACAGAGGCACGCGCAAGAGCTTCGTCGCAACGGCGCGCACCGGCTTCCTGATCAACATTCTCAATCCCAAGCTGACCGTGTTCTTCCTCGCGTTCCTGCCACAGTTCCTCAGCCATGATGCCGTCAATCCGACGCTCGACATGCTGTTGATGGGCGGTGTCTTCATGGGGATGACCTTCGTGGTCTTCGTCATCTACGGCGCGTTTGCCTCTCTGGTAGGCGAGAAGGTGTTGAAGAGTGACCGCGTCATGGTCTGGATGCGCCGGACAGTTGCGGCAACCTTCGCCGGGTTTGGCTTGCGGCTGGCTCTGGCGGAGCAATAATCGCATCATCGCAAGAGCGGTGTGAGACGGTCAGGAGGAACAGGAATATGAACGCCATGAAGCGTTTTGCCCTTGCGGCTGTTCTTGTGGTCTGGACCGTCCTTGGCCTGATTGGCGCTTCGCACGCCAGCGAGCAGCGCACTGCATTGGTGATCGGAAACGCGCAATACGGCTATGGCCCGCTGGCCAATCCGGTCAACGACGCGCTGGCCATCTCCCGAGCTCTCGACAAGGCGGGGTTCGACGTCATTCTGCAGACCGATGCCAACCGCGAGGCAATGCAGCAGGCGATCCGGGCTTTCGGCGAGCGGCTGAAGACCGGGGGCGGCGTCGGCTTGTTCTATTATGCCGGGCATGGCGTTCAGATAAACGGTGAGAACTACCTGTTGCCGGTGGCTGGTGAAGCACCCGCGAACGAAGTTCTGCAGCAGCAGTCGGTCGCGGTCAGCGAAGCCGTTGAGTTGATGACATCCGCTCATGACGGGCTCAACATCATCGTGCTCGACGCCTGCCGCAACAATCCGCTCGGCGGCAAAGCGTCCGGCCTGTCCAGGATTGACAGCAGCGGGCGCCTGTTCGTGTCCTATTCGACGTCCCCCGGTGCCGTGGCTCTGGATGGACAGGGCAGCAACAGCCCCTTCACCAAGCATCTGGCCAGCGCCATAGAGACCCCGGCGCTCAATCTGGAAGAAACCTTCAAGCGCACCCTCAAAGGTGTGTTCCAGGAAACGGACGGCCAGCAAACTCCCTGGATTTCCTCGTCTTTCTTCGGAGATTTTACCTTCGTTGACGACGGCACGGGAAATCCGGCAGGATCGGTGCCCAAGATGACCGCCCTTGCGGCGATCGGAACGGCTCTCAGGGAAAGTGCCGCACGCACCGGCCCGGCGCGCCAGATCTCCGGTATCTACCGGGTCGACGGGACCAACCCCAACGGGACGTCCTATGACGGCATGCTGGCGGTCACTCCGGAAGATCAGGATGTCCGGTTTACCTGGTGGATCGGAAACGACATCTTCACCGGTGTCGGCGAGTTTGCAGGCCGCATGCTGGTGGTCAACTGGGGCGACAAGCATCCGGTTGTCTATTCCTTCACCGGCACGGAGACGCTGGACGGTGAATGGGCGGACGGCTCGGCGAGAGAGAAACTGACGCTTTTCGCGCGGGCTGCCCCGTCCGGTGCCGAGGGGCTTGCGGGCACCTATTCGGTCGCGGGCCGCAATCCGAACGGCACGACCTATCAGGGCACGGTCAAGCTGGCGCAGCAGGGTCGGAAATACACGCTGCTCTGGACGGTTGGAGCCAGCAGCTATCGTGGCGTTGGCGACCTGGAAGGCAACGTTCTGACGGTGGACTGGGGCGACAAGACACCCGTGGTCTACGCGGTCATGGAAGACGGGCGCCTGAAAGGCCTGTGGTCCGCAGGGCGCGGAGCAGAAGAACTGACACGCCTGCAAGGGCAATAGAAACGCAAACCGGTGGGAATACATGGCTGACACGGTTGTATTGGTGACGGGCGGAAGCCGGGGGATCGGCGCTGCCATCAGCCGCAAGGTCGCGGCAAGCGGCCACAAGGTGCTCGTCAACTACACGCACAATCAGGCTGCCGCCGATGCTCTTGTAGAGGAACTCAAGGCAGCCGGCGGCGAGGCGATTGCAGTTCAGGGCGATGTCCAGAACGAAGCCGATGTGCTGCATCTTTTCGCCGAAGCCGACAGGCTCGGCACGCTCAAGGGCCTGGTCAACAATGCCGGTGTCGTCGACTATTCCCAGCGCGTTGACGAAATGTCGCTCGAACGGCTGACGCGCATGTTTTCCATCAACGTCATCGGTGCGTTCCTGTGTGCCCGGGAGGCGGTCAAGCGCATGTCGACCAAGCACGGCGGCACAGGCGGAGGGATCGTGAACCTCGGCTCCGCGGCGTCGAAACTGGGAGCGCCCGCGCAATATGTCGATTATGCCGCCGCCAAGGGCGCTATTGACACCATGACCGTGGGTCTCGCGCTGGAAGTTGCCGATGAAGGCGTGCGCGTCAACGGCATTCGCCCCGGCATCATCGATACCGAAATTCACGCCTCGGGCGGCCATCCCGACCGGGTGGCCCAACTCAAGTCAAAATTGCCGATGAAACGTGCCGGAACCGCCGATGAGGTGGCCGAAGCGGTTCTTTGGCTTCTCTCCGACAAGTCCAGCTATACGACCGGCGCCATCCTCGATGTCTCCGGCGGCCGGGCAATCCTTCCCTAACCCCCATTCGAACCAGAAATGAAAGAGGCAAAGGCGACCAAAATGTCCCAATATGATCTCGTCGTCATCGGAACCGGTCCTGGCGGCTATGTCTGCGCGATCAAGGCCGCGCAGCTTGGCCTGAAAACGGCCGTCGTCGAAAAACGCGCAACGCTCGGCGGCACCTGCCTCAACATCGGCTGCATTCCCTCCAAGGCGCTGTTGCATGCTTCGGAAATGTTCGAGGAAGCCGGACACGGTTTCGAGAAACTTGGCATCAAGGTGTCCAAGCCCAAGCTCGATCTGCCTGCGATGATGGAGCACAAGACCGGTGTGGTCGACGCCAACGTGAACGGCGTTTCCTTCCTGATGAAGAAGAACAAGATCGACGTTCACACCGGCACCGGCAAGATCCTTGAAAAGGGCAAGGTCGAAGTGACCGACGGTGACGGCAAGGCGACCGTTCTGGAAACGAAGAACATCGTCATCGCCACGGGTTCCGACGTCATGCCTCTGCCGGGTGTCGAGATCGACGAGAAGCAGGTGGTTTCTTCCACCGGCGCGCTGGAACTGGACAAGGTTCCGGGCAAGCTTGTTGTCGTCGGCGGTGGTGTCATCGGCCTGGAACTCGGCTCCGTCTGGAACCGTCTCGGCTCGGACGTGACCGTGGTTGAGTTCATGGACAAGATCCTCGGCCCGATGGACGGTGATGTCTCCAAGAACTTCCAGCGTATGCTCAAGAAGCAGGGCATGGAGTTCAAGCTTTCCTCCAAGGTCACCGGCGTCGAGAAAAAGGGCAAGGGCCTTGCCGTGACCGTCGAGCCGGCCAAGGGCGGCGATGCTCAGGTGATCGAGGCCGACATCGTTTTGGTCGCCATCGGTCGCCGTCCCTACACCGAGGGCCTGGGCCTCGACAAGGCGGGGGTCACCCTGGACGATCGTGGCCGCGTGAAGATCGACACGCATTACAAAACCAATGTCGACGGCATCTATGCCATTGGCGATGTGGTCGCCGGTCCGATGCTGGCGCACAAGGCCGAGGACGAAGGTGTTGCCCTCGCCGAGATACTGGCCGGCCAGGCCGGTCACGTGAACTATGACGTCATCCCGGGCGTCGTCTACACCCAGCCGGAAGTCGCTTCCGTCGGCAAGACCGAAGAAGAGCTGAAGGCTGCTGGTGTGGAGTACAAGACCGGCAAGTTCGTCTTCTCCGCCAACGGGCGTGCACGCGCCATGAACAAGACCGACGGCTTTGCCAAGGTTCTGGCGGATGCCAAGACCGACCGGGTGCTGGGCGTTCACATTGTCGGCTTCGGTGCCGGTGAGATGATCCACGAAGCAGCTGTTCTGATGGAGTTCGGTGGTTCTTCCGAAGATCTCGCACGCACCTGCCACGCCCACCCGACCATGTCGGAAGCGGTGAAAGAGGCAGCTCTCGGCGCATTTGCCAAGTCGATCCACGCGTAAGCCACGCTACAGGTCATGACGATATCGCTCAGGGGCATCCGGTTAACGGGTGCCCCTGAGCATTTTTCAAAGGGGTGATCGGGAATCGATAGATCATTCACCGGGTCTGGCTTTGAAGTAGGAAACTTTGCAATTATTCGTAAGATAGACAGCGTATCTGCAACTATTTCGATGGCTCGGGGTTCAATCAGAGGTGTTGAGCATATTTCAATAAACGACAGGTGATGGGTTGGCTGGCAGGCAACGGGGCAAGAACGAAAATCTGAATAAATCCGGCATCTGGCTGCCTGTTGTCGCGGGACTGGCGCTGCCGCTGGTCTGCGGTCTGGTGTTTTTCTGGCCGGACAGGACCATCCCCTATGTGGACGATCTTTTTTTCATTCCCTGGGCCTCTGAATTTGCCCAGACAGGCCGTCACTTTAATCCGCTTCTGGCGGTTCAGTTCCCGGGGCTGGAAAACTACCACCTCCAGCCGAGGCTTCATCTCATTCTGTCCGGCTGGTTCCTGGCGGTAACCGGTATCAGCACGGCATCAATCGTGCTGTTCGAGTTCCTGTGCTACGTCGCGACAAGTCTTGTCTTCGTCATTTTCTGCCTCAGATTGAACCTGCGAACGGCGGCATTTTTCACACCGCTCATCTTTGCACCGATGTATGTCGTTTCCGGCTTTCGCCTGGAACTTTCAGGCTCGCTCATCTGGATACTGGGCCTGCTCCTGCTGCTGCCGATTGCGGCCAAGGCCGTCTCGGGTGACAGCCGGCAAACCGGCGGCGAGACCGCCGCCAGTATCGCAGGCACCGCGCTTCTGGGAATTGCGCCGCTGACTGCGCTTTCCATGCTGGCCTGGAGTGTTGGCGTTATTGCCGTTCTTCAGATCTGGAGGCTCAAGACGCGGCAGGCAAGCATCGTGCGGGTGCTGAGCGAAGGCCTGGTGGCCCTGGTCATCGCAGCCGCACTCTTTGCGATCTCGGTCAATTTCGAGTTTGCGGAGTTTTTCCGGCAGATCGCCTATCACGCCACCCGCTCCCATGGCTCGGGCCGGTTCAATGTGGAAGCTATCTTCCGGGCAGCCATGTTTGGGGGCGTGGCGTGGTTTGTTTTCCGCAAGTCGCGCATCCTCGGGCTGATCTGTTTTTGCCTTGCGGCGGGACAGTTCCTCGGAGCCTTCGTGCACGACCGCCCGCTCATTCGCAATCTTGCCGCTGCGATGGTGTTTCTCTTGGCCGTTGACACGGTTCTGGGTGCCCGCTGGCACAAGGTCAAGCTGGGCCTTTGTGCCGCGCTGGTGCTGGTTCTGTCCGCCAACTTCATCGTTTTCTACCTGGTCTCGAAACCTCTGCCCAACAGGCAGGCGGTGGTCGAGGCGTATCGGCAGGATCTGGCGGACGACAAGAGGGTCTTTATCGACGAGACAATGGCCCATCATTTCCTGGATCAGCAGACGTCTGGTGCCCTGTCGTGGACCTGGGGCGGCACGTTCCCGAAGGGACGGCCGACCAGCCTGGCGGATCTGAAGGAAGGCGATGTCTGGTATGTCAGCGAATACACGCTGCTCGGCTACCTGAAGGGCAGGCACGACGTTGCCCAGAAGGTCTGGCCGGAATACGACTACGACCACGTTCTGCACTTCTCCTGCAGTCTGGGCCGTCATTCTTGCAATCTGCCGGCCAAACGCTGGACAATGATGCGCCTTGAAAGGCTTGAGGGCACCGTGCTGGCAACGGAAATTGGTGCCGGCACGGCACCAAGACCAGTCGACGAAAAATAGCAGCACGCCTGCTGGCTGACCCGGTTGGCCCGAAAGCCTCCACTGCATCCCGAAAAGCGATGGCTCCCCGCGCGACTGAAGGCGGATGTGAAGGCCGGTCAGTGCTCCTGCAGGCAAAGCCCGTGGTCGCCGAATGCCTTCAGAACGTTGCATTCGGTCACAGTGTGATCGCCTTCGCAGCTTGTGGCGATGCGTTTCAGTTCAGCTTCCAGCTTGCGCAGGTGGGCGATCCTCTGGCGCACCGCCTTCAGTTGATCCTCGGCGATGCGGTTTGCCGTCTCGCAGGGCTTGTCCGGATGCTGGCTGAGGTCGATCAGATCCCTGATCGCCGGCATCGGCAGGCCGAGGTCACGGCAGTGCTTGATGAAGCCCAGTCTTTCCAGGTCGCTGGATCGGTAGCGTCTCTGGTTGCCCTCGCTGCGCAGTGGTGCCTCCAGCAGGCCTTCTTTTTCATAATAGCGGATGGTCGGCACCTTTACGCCGGTCCGCCTTGAAAGATCGCCAATTGAAAAATCCATAAAAAGCCTCTTGAAGCTCTAGTCGCTATAGCAATTACAAGGGACGGGAACCGAAAATCAAGCGACTCGAACAAGGAGTGGATCATGGGTGCCTGTTGCGGACATTCCCACGGAACATTTGACGGAATGTCAGCGGACTATCGCCGCCGTCTGTGGCTGGTGATTGCGTTGAATGGCGGCATGTTCATCGTCGAGATGATCGCCGGTCAGGCGGCCGGCTCCAAGGCCCTGCAGGCCGACGCTCTCGATTTCTTCGGCGATGCCGTTACCTATGGCATATCGCTGGCGGTGATCGGCGCATCGCTGAAAACGCGGGCGCTGGCAGCGCTTGCGAAGGGCACCAGCCTGTTTCTGATGGGCGTCTGGGTCGCAGCAACCACCCTTTATCAGGTGTTCGTGCTCGGCGTGCCGGAGGCGTCGGTGATGGGCTCCATCGGCTTTCTGGCGCTGGCCGTGAACCTTTCAAGCGTCCTGCTTCTGGTCCGCTACAAGGATGGGGACGCCAATGTGCGCTCCGTCTGGCTGTGCTCGCGCAACGATGCCATCGGCAACCTGGCCGTCATGCTGGCAGCGGCAGGCGTCTGGGGCACCGCAAGCGCCTGGCCGGACCTGATTGTCGCCGGTCTTATGGCAGCTCTCTTTGTCAGTTCGTCGGTCCAGATCCTGAGCCAGGCCATCCGGGAATACCGGCACAAGACGGAGCACGAGGTGGCAGCGGAATAGTCTGGCCTTTCAGAAAACCAGCTTCAAACGGTGGCGCCTCCCAGATGCACCACCGTTATTTCCGGGGGAACGCCGAAGCGGACCGGCAGGATCGAGCAGCCGAGACCGCCGGAAACGATCAGGTGACGGGGCTCTGTCAGAAGGTTCAGGTGCCTTGCAATCCGTGTTCCTTCCGTTTCAACAATGTGGCCATAGACATAGCTTTTGGCATGCTGCTTGGGAAAGGCCGGTTTGTAACCGAAACAATTGACCTGACCGCCGTGGGTGTGTCCGCTCAGCGTCAGGCTGACGCGGCCCGGCACCTCGCGGATGATGTCAGGCTCATGCGCCATCAGCAGCACGGGCGCATCGTCCGTCACCTGCGCAAGTGTTCCGCTCAGATCATCAAGGCCTTTCCAATGGTACCGTTTCACCTTGCTGCGCGGCCTCAGAGCAAGCTGATCATCGAGGCCGGCAAGCCAGAAAGCGTAGCCGTCCTTCTCGATCCGCTGCGCCCTGTTCTGGTAAAGCGGAATGCCGGCATTCAGCAGCGCCTGCCCGTATCTGGTCGGCCCGCCGCCGGTAAGCTGTGCGTCCGCGTCGTCCCACCAGTCGTGATTTCCGAGAACGGCATGGGTTCCGAGCGGGGCCGAGAGGTCGCCGAAAAGATCCGCCCAGGCCTGTGGCGGGATCGGATCATATTGCCATTTGTGGCTGGCGACATAATCGCCCAGCATCAGGATGATGTCCGGCTTCAGCGCGTTCGTCTGCCGAACGATGGAGCGCACCCGCTCCAGCCCCATCCAGGGATCGCAGATATGCGGATCGGCGATCACGGCGGCTGTCAGCTTGAGGCCGCCCGGCCATCTTGGAGGCGTCAGATGATAATGCTTCAGGTTGAGGCGGAACGGCTCAACGCCGATTGCATAGGCGGGCGCTGAAACGGCGCCCAGCATGGCGATACCACAGGTTTGCAGGAAGAGGCGTCTGGAAATCATGAGACGTTATCGACCGGTTCTTTTGAATAATCGTAAGTGAACCGGAGTTGTGGGGCAGGGATGCGGCTTGACCGAGGCGGGTTTCAGCAGATTTCGTGCAGAGAGCTACCTGGCCAAAAAAATCCCGCTGCGGCGCAGCGGGACTTGGTCTGGAGCTTGTCTTTTCGGCAGCGTCAGTCCGATGCGGTCTCGCCCATGGTCGGCTGGATCACGGACTCGTTCACGATGGCATCGCTGAGATCGTTGGTGGCAATGGCCACATCCGAGCCGGTGTCCGGCAGGACGGGCGTTTCGGCCACGGTCATCTGCTTGGCCTTGGCTGTCTTGTTCCAACTGCATGCGGCAGCCGGTGCAATTGCAAACGCGGTTACGGCAAGGGCCGCGATACCGGTACTCAATAAGCGCATGTTACCTCTCCTCGCGTTGGCCTGCGCCACAGTCGCGCAGTCTTACGTAAGGTAAGGAAAATCGACGGACTGACAAGGAAAAAGCGGAACACGATTGTTGTCGCACGGAGCCACATGCGCTATTGGCGCCGGAGATTATAGGTGTTTTCCGTGCGTGGTTCAGACAGATCGTTGACAACATTGATCACGTGAACGTCCAGAAGATCCCCAAAAGCGCGCAAAGTCAGCTGCTTGCTGCTGAGGAAGCCGATCAGCAACACCTGGATGGCGCCGTCCGAGCGCATCTCCGCGTCTGTCCAGCCCCACTTGCAATCGCGCGGAATGCAGGATGTGAAGGCACGCACACGCACATGCACCGCCTCGTTCTCGCATCGGCTGTCCACTTCGACGCGCGAGATTTCCTTCGGCTTGGCATCCGGATAGACCCAGACGCCATCTTCGGGAAGCGGGCAATAGACCCGCTCTGCCAGCGAGGGCGCGGCTGACATCAGAAGAAGACCGGCTGCGAGCAGGAACAGACGCATTCGTTATCTCCCGGTGAAAAAAGCTCTTTCGGCAACCTAACCGTTTGCGGCCTGACCGGCTACAACGGAGTTGGGGCGTCACCGGATTTGAATGACTTTCTCGGCAAACAGACAGAGACTTGCCATGCAATCACTTGAAACACTTCGGTTTCGCCTGCGTCTGCCGTAACAAAGAGATTTTCCCGTCTATAGGGCCTTTTTTGCGGATGCCGAAGCGTCACATTTTTATGGTGGCCCCTTGCGCGATGACATGGCCTGGCGAGTGCTGGCGGACCACCTCGGCCCCCTCGGCCACCGCGGCCACTGGCAACTGCGCGGCTACGGCGTCTGGGGTATCGAACCGAAAGCGGGAGGGGAGATCATCGGCGGTTGCGGGTTTGTCTGGCCGGAAGGCTGGCCAAGGCGGGAACTGACCTGGTGGCTGATGCCGCAGGCCCGCGGCACCGGTGCGGCGGTGGAAGTCTCCGAGGCGGCAATCGGCCACGCTTACCAGGTGTACGGCTGGCCATTGGTCGTCACGCATATGAAGGATGACAACGAGGCAGCGAAGGGGCTGGTGTTCAAACTTGGCGGCGAACCGATTGCGCGCGACCTGTTTCCGGACGGTCTGGAGCGCACGGTCTATGGATTTCCGAAAGCCGGCTGACCTTACCGGCGCGGGTGCGCCTTGTCATAGGCGGCCAGCAGGTGGGCGCTGTCGATTTCGGTATAGATCTGCGTTGACGCAAGGCTGGCGTGGCCGAGCAGTTCCTGGATGGTTCTGAGGTCGCCACCGCCAGCCAGCAGATGCGTGGCGAAGGAGTGGCGCAGGGCATGCGGGGTCGCGCTGTCCGGCAGGCCGAGCGCACCGCGCAGGCGCGCCATCGCCAACTGGATCATGCGCGGATTGAGTGGCCCGCCGCGCGCACCGAGAAACAGCGGCCCTTCGGGCGAGATCGCAAAGGGGCAGAGTTTCAGATAATGCTCCACGGCCTGGCAGACAGCAGGCAGGATCGGCACGATCCGCTCCTTGCCGCCCTTGCCGACGACGCGAAGCGTTTTTGTGCCGGTCCTGGGGGCCATGGCGCCGGTCAGCGACAGCGCTTCGGAAATGCGCAGGCCGCAGCCGTAAAGCAGGGTCAGGACGGCTGCATTGCGGGCTTCCAGCCAGGGTTCGCTTTCCATCGCCAGCTCGCCGCTGATCACGTCAATGGCATCCCTGGAAGAGACGGGTTTTGGCAGGGAGCGGGCCTGGCGTGGAGGACGCACGGCGGCAGAGGCCGCCGCATTCACTTCTCCGCGCCGCTCAAGAAATCTGAGAAAGGAGCGGATCCCGGCAAGTCCCCGGGCAAGAGAGCGGCTCTGCACGCCATCCCGGCGACGGCTTGCCAGGAAGCCGCGGAAATCAGACGGCCGCAGAGTGGCAATCTCCTTGAGGTCCGGAGCCCCGCCCAGATGGTTGGTCAAAAATCGCAGGAACTGCCGAAGGTCCCGCTCGTAGGCAAGCAGCGTCTTGTCGGAAAGGCGACGCTCGTCGGAAAGATGGTCGAGCCATTGGTCGACGCGACGGTTGAGCTCCGGCCGGGCACAGACGAGCAACGATTCGGACGTGGAGGATGCGGCACACATGGCTTCACTTTGGCGCTTGATCCCAACGGATCGGTTAACGCCATGCCGCTTTTTCAGTGTTTTTGGGATCGCTCGCGCGGATTTCCGCACGCTGTTCCGGCAGTCTTGCTGACCGAGTTATCGTGACAAGCGCAGCGAATTAGGAGGATTGCCGATGGGTCGCCTGTTTGAATGGCTGTTGTTCATTCTTTCCCCTCGGCGCTTGCCGGCAATCGAAGCGGTCCGGAATTTGGAAAGACGGTAGTCTGGCGGCCCGGATGTTCCGGGCCGCGCTTGTTCTTGAAGGGAAGGGGTTCAGAGAATGCTCTGGCCGGTCTTCGCCCAGTCTGCCAGGAACGCGTCCAGGCCCTTATCGGTCAAAGGATGCTTGATCAGCGCCTTCAATGTTGCCGGCGGAACGGTTGCCACGTCAGCACCGATGATGGCGCAATCCTTGACGTGGTTCGGCGTGCGGATGGAAGCAGCCAGGATTTCCGTGTCGAAACCGTAGTTGTCGTAGATTACGCGGATTTCGCGGATCAGCTCCAGCCCGTCGGCATGGATATCGTCCAGACGGCCGATGAACGGCGAAATGTAGGTTGCCCCCGCCTTCGCGGCGAGCAGGGCCTGGTTGGCCGAGAAGCACAGGGTGACGTTGGTCTTGGTGCCTTCTTCGGTCAGCTGCTTGCAGGCCTTCAGTCCATCGAAGGTCAGCGGCAGCTTGATGACGACGTTGTTCGCGATGGCGCCCAGTACGTGCGCTTCCTTGATCATCGTGTCGAAATCGGTCGCGGCCACTTCAGCCGACACATCGCCTTCGGTGATGGCGCAGATCTCGGCGATGACTTCCTTGAAGTCCCGGCCGGACTTTGCGATCAGAGACGGGTTGGTGGTCACGCCATCAAGGAGACCGGTTGCTTCCAGTTCCTTGATTTCAGCCGTGTCGGCCGTATCGACGAAGAATTTCATCTGTCTTTACTCCCTGTAGGGCTACCGGAGCAGCGCCGGAAACCTGGTCCCGCCGTGCGGGACAAAACGATTGCGTGGTCAGCTGGGCCCTCTTTACCCTAGGATGATGACAAGAAGAACCCCTGATTCTCCGGTGGACGAAATTTTTGCGGTACGTACCTCAAGAATGGCGAGGCTTGATCCCGGGGACCGGACGGGCAATGTCTCGCCAGGGGTCGGACCGTGCTCGGCACATGGTCGCGTGCCTTTTTCCGGAGCGATGAGGACCTGACGTTCAGTGCTGTTCGACGATCCAGAATTCCAGGAAACCATTGCCAGCGTGCTGGTGCCGGTCGCGGTGGCGGGGGCTTATACCTACAAGGTGCCTCCCGGAAAGGCCGTGGTTCCGGGCACCATCGTCAAGGTGCCGCTTGGCCCGCGTGAGGTGATCGGGGCTGTCTGGGACATTGAACCGGATGCCGCCATCAATCCGAAGAAACTGAAGACCATTTCCCACGTCTATGACACCACGGCGCCGCTCGATGCCGATCTGCGCCGGTTCGTCGACTGGGTGGCGAACTGGACGCTTGGCGCGCCGGGCATGGTGTTGCGAATGGTGCTGCGCTCCGAAGAAGCGCTGGAACCGGAAGCCCCCGTTCCTGGTGTCCGCCGTATCGAGGGGGCGGAACCGGACCGTATGACGCCGGCGCGCGGACGTGTCCTGGCAACCATGGAAGATGGTTTCGCCTGGACGAAGAGCGGCCTTGCCCACGCAGCCGGTGTGTCTTCGTCCGTCATCGACGGCCTGCTGCAACAGAATGTCCTGGAAACGGTAATGATGCCGGCGGCACCTCCACCGCCGAAACCGCAACTGGACTTTGCGCAAAAGCCATTGACCCCGGCGCAGCAGGCAGCGGCAGACGGGCTGATGGACTGCTTTGGCAAAGGCGGGACCGTTGCCCTGATCGACGGTGTTACCGGGTCGGGCAAGACCGAAGTTTATTTCGAGGCCATTGCCGAAGCGCTGCGCCGGGGCAAGCAGACCCTGGTGCTGCTGCCGGAAATCGCTCTCACGGAGCAGTTCCTGCGGCGCTTCGAACAACGCTTCGGCGTCTATCCGGCCGAGTGGCACTCACAGATCACGGTCAAGAACCGGTCACGGGTCTGGCGCGGCGTTGCCTCCGGCGATGTCCGGGTGGTCATTGGCGCACGCTCCGCTCTGTTCCTGCCGTTCAGGGAACTTGGCCTGATCATCGTCGACGAAGAGCATGACGCGGCCTTCAAGCAGGACGACCGCGTGCCCTACAGTGCCCGTGACATGGCCGTGGTTCGGGGTCATCTCTCCGGCTTTCCGGTCGTTCTGGCCTCGGCGACGCCGTCGGTGGAAAGCATCGTCAATGCAGAGGTCGGCCGCTACAAACTGTTCGAGTTGCCGGAGCGGGCATCCGGTGCTGCCTTGCCCGATCTGACGGCGATAGATATGCGCCAGGACGGGCCGGAGCGGGGCCGCTGGCTGGCGCCTGCACTTGTGCATGGCATTGCCGATACCTTTGCCGAGGGCGGCCAGTCCCTGCTGTTTCTCAATCGGCGCGGCTATGCGCCGCTGACGCTGTGCCGCACCTGCGGTCACCGGTTCCAGTGTGCTCATTGCAGCGCCTGGCTAGTGGAGCATCGGTTTCAGAAAAAACTCGTTTGCCACCACTGCGGCCATCAGGAGCCGGTGCCCAAGGCCTGCCCGTCTTGCCAATCGGTAGACAGTCTCGTTGCCTGCGGTCCCGGGGTGGAGAGAATCGCTGAAGAAGTCTCTGAGCGTTTTCCGCAGGCGCGTGTGCTGGTGCTCTCGTCCGACATTGCCGGTGGGCCGGACCGCTTGAAGCGGGAAATGAAGATTGTCGAGGAAGGCGGCGCCGATATCGTCATCGGCACGCAGCTCGTCGCAAAGGGGCATAACTTCCCGCTGATGAAGCTGGTCGGCGTGGTAGATGCGGACCTGGGCCTTGCCCATGGCGATCCGAGGGCTGCGGAAAAAACTTTTCAGCTTCTGGCCCAGGTGACAGGCCGTGCGGGCCGTGTGACCGGTGGCGGCAAGGGCTTCCTGCAGACCTACAATGCGGATCATCCTGTCATCAGGGCTTTGCTTTCCAGCGACAAGAAGGCTTTTTATCAGGCGGAAATCGAGGCGCGGCGGGCCGCGGGCCTGCCGCCGTTCGGTCGCCTTGCCGCCGTCATCGTCTCCGGCCCCGACAGAACCTTTGCGGAAGGCTTCTCCCGTGCGCTTGCCCGGGCAGCACCACCCGATCAGGCCGTCACGCTGCTGGGGCCCGCGGAAGCCGCCCTTGCCATGGTGCGCGGGCGCTATCGTTTCCGCCTTCTGGCAATGGCACCGCGCCAATATGATCTGCAGGCCTATCTACGGCACTGGTTGAGCACAGGCCCCAAACCTACCAAGGGCTTGCGCCTGCAGGTCGATATCGACCCGCAGCATTTTCTCTAGGGGGCCGGTGCCTCCTTCCGAACGGACCGCCGGGAATGGCCTTCGGGGGGAAGAATCGGTTGCGGCCCGATGGCCATCGTTTGCGGTTCAAGGGAAGCTGGGGCTGGCGATAAACCGGGAGTCTGCGCGGCTGCGGCAAAAACGCTCCCGGCCACCGCTCTGTCAAACCGCCCGGAAAGGCCTTTTCGGCCGTTCCGCGGAAAACCGTCTAAAGGTTTATGACGGTGCAGAGGCGTTGATCCGAAAGGCTTTTTATCGGCCTTTGGCAAAAAACACCTAGGAATCGGCAATAACAGTCTTTAGGCGAAGTTGCACACTGGGAAACCCTGTGCTAATTGAGGCGCGGCTTTGGGGGCAGCGGTTTAACCGTCATACCTTCTGACCTTGAAATCATTCATTTTTTCAATGCTTTGCGGGCGCTAGCCGTTTCGCGGGCATGAAAAACGTCAGAGAGCACGGACCTGGTGACTGACAACGTATCTCTCGTATCCGGCGTGGCACAGCGTTATGCGTCCGCCCTTCTCGACCTCGCCGAAGGCGATGGCGTAACGGCTGACGTGGAGCGGGATCTGACAGCTTTCGAAGGCATGATTGCCGAAAGCGAAGATCTCGTCCGTCTCGTGAAAAGCCCGGTATTCAGTGTGGAGGAGCAGCTTGCAGCGCTTACCGCACTTCTCGACAAGGCAGGCATCAAAGGCCTGGCTGCTAATTTCGTGAAGCTGGCAGCCCGTAACCGGCGCCTCTTCGTTCTTCCCGACATGATCAAGGCATTCCGCTCTCTGCTGGCACAGCAGCGGGGTGAGGAAACGGCTGAGGTAACCTCCGCAGCCGCTCTGTCCGACGAGCATGTCGCCGCCCTGAAAGAAGCCCTTTCGGCTTCCACGGGCAAATCCGTAAACATCGTGGCAAAGGTTGATCCTGCCCTGATCGGTGGCCTCGTGGTCAAGGTCGGCTCCCGCATGATCGACACATCGCTGCGTACCAAGCTCAATTCACTCAAGTTCGCGATGAAAGAGGTCGGCTGATGGATATTCGGGCCGCGGAAATCTCCGCAATCCTCAAGGACCAGATCAAGAGCTTTGGCCAGGAAGCCGAAGTTTCTGAAGTCGGTCAGGTGCTCTCCGTCGGTGACGGTATCGCCCGTGTTTATGGTCTGGACAAGGTCCAGGCTGGTGAAATGGTCGAATTCCCGGGTGGTATCAAGGGCATGGCCCTGAACCTGGAAACCGACAACGTCGGTGTCGTTATCTTCGGCTCTGACCGTAGCATTAAAGAAGGCGACACCGTCAAGCGGACCGGCGCCATCGTGGAAGTGCCGGTCGGCAAGGGCCTTCTGGGCCGCGTCGTCGACCCGCTCGGCAACCCGATCGACGGCAAGGGCCCGATCGAGGCGACCGAAAAGCGCCGCGTGGACGTCAAGGCACCTGGCATTCTGCCGCGTAAGTCCGTGCATGAGCCGATGGCTACCGGCCTGAAAGCCATTGACGCCCTGATCCCGGTTGGCCGCGGTCAGCGCGAACTGGTTATCGGTGACCGGCAGACCGGTAAAACCGCGATCATTCTCGACACCTTCCTGAACCAGAAGCCGCTGCACGCTACCGACGACGAAGACGCAAAGCTGTACTGCATCTACGTTGCAATCGGCCAGAAGCGCTCCACCGTTGCTCAGTTCGTGAAGACCCTGGAAGACGCCGGTGCGCTGGAATATTCCATCGTTGTCGCTGCGACCGCTTCCGACGCTGCTCCGCTGCAGTACCTGGCACCGTTCGCCGGCTGCGCGATGGGCGAGTTCTTCCGTGACAACTCCATGCACGCCGTGATCGGCTATGACGATCTGACCAAGCAGGCCGTGGCCTACCGTCAGATGTCCCTGCTGCTCCGTCGTCCGCCGGGACGTGAAGCTTTCCCGGGCGACGTTTTCTACCTGCACTCCCGTCTGCTGGAACGTGCGGCGAAGCTGAACGACGAACATGGCAAGGGCTCTCTGACCGCTCTGCCGGTGATCGAAACCCAGGGCAACGACGTGTCCGCGTTCATTCCGACCAACGTGATCTCGATCACCGACGGTCAGATCTTCCTGGAAACGGACCTGTTCTACCAGGGGATCCGCCCGGCTGTGAACGTCGGTCTGTCGGTGTCCCGCGTGGGCTCTTCCGCTCAGATCAAGGCGATGAAACAGGTTGCCGGCCCGATTAAGGGTGAACTGGCTCAGTACCGCGAAATGGCGGCCTTTGCCCAGTTCGGCTCCGACCTCGACGCCACCACCCAGCGCTTGCTGAACCGCGGTGCACGTCTGACCGAACTTCTGAAGCAGCCGCAGTTCTCGCCGCTGAAGACCGAAGAACAGGTCGCAGTCATCTATGCCGGCGTGAACGGCTATCTGGATGCGATCCCGGTCAACCGCGTTCGGGACTTCGAAGAAGGCCTGCTTCTGTTCCTTCGTGGCGATCACAAGGCTTTGCTTGACGCCATTTGGGAAAAGAAGGCACTCGACGACGAGCTGACCGGCAAGCTGAAAGCTGCCATCGACGCGTTCGCCAAGAACTTCGCTTAAGACCACGCCGGGATAAGGAGCAGGGGCGGCCATGCCGAGCCTGAAGGACTTACGAAACCGCATCGCTTCCGTTAAGGCGACGCAGAAAATCACCAAGGCCATGCAGATGGTGGCCGCGGCGAAACTGCGTCGTGCTCAGGAAGCTGCGGAGGCCGCGCGCCCCTATGCGGAACGCATGGGTGCGGTGCTGGCCAACCTCGCGGTGGCCTTCGAGGGGCGCGACGACGCTCCGAAGCTCATGTCCGGCACAGGCAATGACCAGGTTCATCTCCTGGTCGTTGCGACTGCCGAACGCGGGCTTTGTGGGGGCTTCAACACCAACATTGCCAAGCTCGCGCGCGAAAAGGCGCGCAGCCTGTTGAAGCAGGGCAAGACGGTCAAGATTATCTGTGTCGGCAAAAAGGGCTACGACGCCCTGAAGCGCGAACTCGGCCAGCATATCATCAAGACCATCGACCTGCGCAGCGTGAAGCACGTCGGCTTCAACGACGCGGCTGAAATCGGCCGCGAAGTTCTCTCCATGTACGACGATGGCGAGTTCGACGTTTGCACGCTGTTCTATTCGACTTTCAAATCCGTGATCGCACAGGAGCCGACCGCTCAGCAGTTGATCCCGGCCCACTTCGAGGCTGGCAGCTCTGATGAAGGTTTGGGTGCCAACGCGGTTTACGAATATGAACCGGAAGAGACAGAGATCCTTGCGGATCTGCTGCCGCGCAACATCTCCGTTCAGATTTTCCGGGCACTTCTGGAAAATGCTGCGTCTGAACAGGGGGCACGTATGTCCGCAATGGACAACGCGACCCGTAACGCCGGCGAGATGATCGACAAACTGACGATCAGCTACAACCGCCAGCGTCAGGCTCAGATTACGACGGAACTGATTGAAATTATCTCGGGCGCGGAAGCGCTCTAACGGGATCGAGACGAGGATTAGGGATATGGCTGACAAAAAGGTCGGACGGATCACCCAGGTCATCGGCGCCGTTGTCGACGTCAAGTTCGATGACCACCTGCCGCTGATCCTGAACGCTCTTGAAGTTGACAACCAGGGCACGCGTCTTGTGCTCGAAGTTGCTCAGCACCTTGGCGAAAACACGGTACGTACCATCGCGATGGACTCCACCGAGGGTCTGGTGCGCGGTCAGGAAGTGGTCGACACCGATGCACCGATCGTGGTGCCGGTTGGCGACGGCACCCTGGGCCGTATCATGAACGTGATCGGCGAGCCGGTCGACGAAGCCGGTGAGATCCCGCACGAAAACAAGCGTGCGATCCACCAGGAAGCTCCGGAGTTCATCGAACAGTCCACCGAAGCTGAAATCCTTGTAACGGGCATCAAGGTCGTTGACCTTCTCGCACCGTACGCAAAGGGTGGTAAGATCGGCCTGTTCGGCGGCGCCGGCGTCGGCAAGACCGTTCTCATCATGGAACTGATCAACAACGTCGCCAAGGCGCACGGCGGTTACTCCGTGTTCGCCGGTGTTGGTGAGCGTACCCGTGAAGGCAACGACCTTTACTGGGAAATGATCGAATCCGGCGTGAACAAGGAAGGCGGCGGAGAAGGCTCCAAGGCTGCCCTGGTTTACGGCCAGATGAACGAGCCCCCGGGAGCCCGTGCACGTGTTGCTCTGACCGGTCTGACCGTTGCAGAACACTTCCGTGACCAGGGCCAGGACGTGCTGTTCTTCGTGGACAACATCTTCCGCTTCACCCAGGCAGGTTCCGAAGTGTCCGCACTTCTCGGCCGTATCCCGTCCGCTGTGGGCTACCAGCCGACGCTGGCCACCGACATGGGCGGCATGCAGGAGCGCATCACGACCACCAACAAGGGCTCGATCACGTCCGTGCAGGCCGTGTACGTTCCGGCCGATGACTTGACCGACCCGGCACCGGCATCGACCTTTGCTCACCTGGACGCTACGACGGTTCTTAACCGTTCGATCGCTGAAAAAGGCATCTACCCGGCTGTGGATCCGCTGGACTCCACGTCTCGTATGCTGGATGCCCGCATCATCGGTGAAGAGCACTACGAAACGGCTCGTGCGGTTCAGGTTACGCTGCAGCGCTACAAGGCTCTGCAGGACATCATCGCCATCCTGGGCATGGACGAACTGTCTGAAGAAGACAAGCTCACCGTTGCCCGCGCCCGTAAGATCGAGCGCTTCCTGTCCCAGCCGTTCTTCGTGGCTGAAGTCTTCACCGGTTCTCCGGGCAAGCTGGTTGCTCTCGAAGACACCATCAAGGGCTTCAAGGGTCTGGTCGAAGGTGAATACGACCACCTGCCGGAAGCAGCTTTCTACATGGTCGGCTCCATTGATGAAGCCATCGAGAAAGCACAGCGCCTGGCTGCTGAAGCTGCCTGATAGGCGAATTGACCGGACGCCCGACTCGGGCGTCCGTCTTCTTCATGTTTGATGGCTTGCCATCAGAATTAGACTGACAAGGAAGACGCCAAATGGCTGAACTTTTCCAGTTTGAGTTGGTCTCGCCGGAGCGCCAGCTCCTCTCCGAACAGGTCGCCGAGGTTGTAGTACCGGGCGCCGAAGGCGAGTTTGGCGTTCTGAAGAACCATGCCCCGTTCATCTCCACCATTCTGCCGGGTATCCTGAAGGTGCGCGGTGAAGCTGGTGGCTGGGACGAATATTTCGTCCGCGGTGGTTTTGCTGACGTCGCCGCAGGCGGTCTCACCGTTCTGGCCGAACAGGCCGTACCGGTCGGCGAGATCAGCCGTGAGCAGCTTGATAAGGCAATCCAGGACGCGCAGGAAGATGTGGCTGACGCCAAGGACGACGCCTCGCGCCAGAAGGCCGAAATGACACTGGCTCAGCTCAAGGATGTTGTAGAGGCTCTCAAAAAGGCCTGATCCGACATCTCAAGCTCAAGTCAATTGCGCGGTCCGGAAACGGGCCGCGTTTTTGTTTTGGGTGAGGGGCATCCGCACGCCTTTGGCCATTAAGGTTCCCTCTGGCCAACTGGCCAACTGGCCTGTGGGGCGATTAAGGCCAAAGATGGAGAACGGCTCAGGCTCGGGCGAAGCGGACCTTGTCTTCCTCTTCGAAGAACTTGAAGCCGTTCCGGCCGTTTTTCTTGACCTCGTAAAGCGCAAGATCCGCGCGCTTTATTACCGGACTGGGATCGAGTTCGCTACCAGTGATCGGAGAAATGCCGACACTGATCCCGACAGAGATGATGTTGTCGTGCACGGTGAACGGTGTGCCGATCTTCTTGACGATACGGTCGGCTATCTCTGCTGTGCCGGCATTGCCTGAGCCGGTTCCCGTCAGGATGATCCCGAATTCATCGCCGCCTAGCCGGGCGATGAGGTCTGAAGAGCGGACGCACTCCCGGAGCCGCTGCGCAACCAGTTTCAGCAATTCGTCGCCTGCATCGTGGCCGAAGCAGTCGTTCACCGGCTTGAATTTGTCGAGGTCGAGAAGCATCAGGTCGCCGGCAATGCCGTTTTGCGACGCGGCCGTGAGGGCTTCGTCCAGTTTGGCATTGAAAAGCGTCCGGTTGGCCAGTCCGGTCAGCGTGTCATGGTGCGCCGCGAATTGAATCTTTTCTGCCGCCAGTTCGCGCGAGGTGATGTCTTCATGGGTTCCGATCCACCCGCCGCCGGGCAGAGGGGCATGTACCGCGCTGATGATCTTGCCGTTTGGATGCCGGAACTTGGATCGGACGACTTCACCCGCTGAAAGGCGGATCATCAGATCCATGACGTGTTCCTGAACGTCACCCTCGAATTCGCCGCGCTTCTTTTCCGCCTGTATCAACTCGATCAGGCTGACACCTTCGCGCACATCGCCCTCGGGTTTCCTGAAGATCTCGATGTACTGCCGGTTCCACAACGTCAGACGACCGCGCGCGTCAAAGACACTGACGCCCTGTCGCATATTGGCCAGAATAGCCTCGAGTTCCTCGGTGCGGTGTCGGGCGAGGCGTTCGTTCGAGGCCAGTTGCTCTTCCATGTTCTTGCGGTCGGTGATGTCATAGAAATTATGGATCACGCCGCCGGACGGCAGGGGGGTACTCCGGGTCTCGATGTAGGTTCCGTTCGCGGCTCTCCGTTCGAAAACCTGCGGCTTGCGCAAGTCGTATTGACGGTACCTCTCCAGAGCAAGCGTCTCCGGATCACCAGGGCCGTAATCCCCGCGTTGGGCGTTGTAGTGAAAGAAGTCGTAGAGATGCGGCCTGCGCTTGATAAGATCCTCGGGAAAATCCAGAAGGACGCGGAACTGTTCGTTGCTCGAAGCCAGCCGCAGCGAGTCATCATAATGAACGATGCCTCCTGGAAAATTGTCGAAGATGCTCTGCAATGTATCAGACTGCTGCTTCGTCTCCGTGATGTCGGTCAGGGAGACCACCACACCGTCGAGATCAAAGTCCTGATCCTCGTTGACGGGTCTTGCACTCAAACGCAGCCATCGCCGGGGGCGCCCGTTGGCTGGTTGCAGATGGGCAATGACATCGCGCACGGCCCCGGGGTCGCGGGCTGCCAGTTCCAGCGGGGCCTGGCATTCACGCTTGCCTTTCAGGCTGCACCGGAGACCGAAATCAATGTCGGCAACATTCAGCCCAACCAGGTTCGCGTGCCTAAAGCCAAGCAATTCAACAGCGGCAGGATTGGCCGATTGAATTTCGCCGGAATGGGTCAGCAGCAGAATGCCTTCGCTGAGCGTTTCGAGCGTTGTCCGATGGACGGCCTCGGAATGACGGAGAATGTGCTCTGCCTGCTTGCGTTCCGAAATATCGAAGAAACTGCTGATAAGGCCCCCGCTAGGCAACGGGATTCCGCGCACCTCCAGATGGGTCCCGTCTGGGCTGATGTGTTCGTAGATATGCGGTTTGGGATCGTCGAAATGCCTGAACCTTTGCTCGAGAAGTTCGCGAGGGTCACCCGGACCGTAATCTCCCCGCTCAGCCAGATAGGTCGCCACCTCGACAAGGGTGGCCTTGCGATCGATGAACACTTGCGGCAGTTGAAGCAGCCGCTGAAAATCCTTGTTGCAAACAGCCAGCCGTCTCTCCGGGTCGTAGTAGACAAGGCCGCCCGGCAGATTGTCGAAGATGGCCTGAAGCGCGATAAGCTGCCGTTTGGCTGCGTTCACGTCGGTCAGGGAAAGAACGACGCCATCAAGACCATAAGCATTTCGGTCGCCGATCGACTTCGCATTCAGGCTGAGCCAGAAAGACTGACCAGTGCCGCGACGGGTCACATTTGCGACCACATTGCGCACCCTCTCCGGATCTTCCGCCACCATTTGCAAAAGTGTGCCGCCGGCAATGTCGGTTTCTTTTTCGCAAAGGATGTCCAGCTCGAGATCCTGAAGTTTTTTGTCTTTCATCTCCTCGCCCGGATAGCCAAGCAATGCGGCAGCGGCAGGGTTGGATGACTGGATGTGGCCGTCTTTGTTCAGGAGAAGAATGCCCTCGCTCAAGGTCTCCAGGGTGGTTCGATGAACGGTCTCGGAATGCGAAATGGCCTGTTCGAAGCGTTTGCGCTCGGTAATGTCCTGGAATGCGCCAACCAGACGAGTCGTGCAGCCGTTTTCGATTACGGGCCTGCCAGCGGTCCGTACCCATATCTTGCGCCCTTTGGCAGTGATGAAGGGAAGTTCCAGGTCCCAGGTGACGCCTTCCTTGATGCTTTTGATGACGGCATCCGAAATCTGCCGGCGGCAATCCGGTGCGTAGAAGGAAAGTGCCATATCGACGGTCGGCTTGAAGTCGCCGCCGACTTCATGAATTTCCCGCGTTTTGTCTGTCCAGGTCAACGTGTCTGTGTCGAGATCGACCTCCCAGCCTCCGACACCGGAAACCGTCGTGATCTCCTCCAGGAGGTCCTTTTTCCGTAGGGCCCGGCGCTGCTGTTCCCTGGCTTCTCCAAGGGCGGCCTGCGTCTCTTTCTGGGCGCTGTGGGATTTCATCAGGCCAAGCACAATCGTGCCCATCCGCCGCAATTGCCGGAGCTGAAGGTCGCTTGGTTGGCGAGGCTTGGTATCGACAACGCACAGGGCACCGAGAATATGCGTCCCATCGAGTGACAGCGGATAGCCTGCGTAAAAGCGTATGTGAGGTGGTCCGCAGACGAGAGAGCTGTTTTTGAAACGCGCGTCTTCCAGGGCATCCGGTACGACCATCACATCGCGCGAAAGGATTGCCTGATCGCAAAAAGTGCCGCTTCTGGGGGTGTCATCAAGAGCGATGCCGGTTCTGGCCTTGAACCAGAGGTCATCCTTTCCAACGATGGAAATGAAGGCGATTGGCGCTTCAAAGATCGCGGCAAGTGTGTCTACGAGATCGTTGTATTCCGGCAAGCGTTCGGAATTGAGGATTGCGAGCGACGCGAGTGCATCCAGACGATCCTGTTCGCTATGTCCCTGCACAGGGTTCATTTTCACTGTGCCTCTTTGTCGACCGCGTCACTATCCAGGCTCTAGGTAAATTACGCTACGATAGAGAACCAAAACAAAGTATTAATTTTTCAAGATTGAATTAAAGTCTCTGTATAGGAAAGGTTGTTCTATCTGGTGAAGGCAGTCGTATTTATAACGAAGATTATTAGACAAGATCCCTAGGTATTATTTGGATTATGTAATTTGTTATTTCATCTTGAGGTAGCTTCAGTCGGTTGGGCTGCAGCAGGGTCGAGCAAGGGTCGCTGAAGGCTTCCAGACAACAAAAAACCCGGCCTGACGACCGGGTTTGAAGGTACGTGGTGTTTTTCCACGGAATGTCTGCTTTTCAGTGAAAGCAGCTTTGAAGCGTTACGCCGCGCGGCGGAAAGACAGGCTCATGCCACCACCGGAACGGTTACGGCGGCGCTCTTCCGGCGGGATGTAGACGATGGCACTGTGTTCGGTGCAATAAGAGACACCTGCTTCAACGCGCGTGGTGCACGGGAAGATGTAGTTACCAGCATCGCCTTCTGCCCATTTGCAGCAGCCCGGGCGCGGGAGAGACAAGTCAGCCATGACGTTTTCCTTCGTTCTTCTTCTAACAAAGCGACAAAAGCGCTCGAGCATCCTCGGGAGGGAGGATCCGAACAGCTTTCGACAGAAATCGGATGTAAGCGGCGCCCGGGACGTCATCCGTTGTCCAACCCAATTGGGTGCCCTTCAGCAAGCGCAGGCATTACATAAGCGGCGTGTCACAAAATTGCAATAGAATAGCTGGCAATTCCGGCCTGCGCTCAGTGCATACCGGGTTAATGTAATGTTATCGTTTGGTTTTATTGCTTGAGCTTACTTCGCAACGTCAGATCTTTAGCCTTCTGCCCCAGGCAACTTGCCTCCGGCCCGCTGCAGCGCATCAGGCGTATCGAGATCCAGTCTTGCCGCAGCGCCAATTTCGACTTCGGCCACAAACCCTGAATTTTCGCCAATGATATGGCGCGCGCCGACGTCTCCGCGCAGCGATTTGAGGGCGTCGAAGAACCGCCGGTCCCACAGGACAGGATTGCCCCGCTTGCCGTCCGCCGTCGCCGTGACGATCAGACGGCTGTCGTTTTCGCGGTAGGCACTGATCAGTTTTTTGAGAACGTCACTGCCGATGCGCGGCATATCTCCCAAAAGGATGATCACCGCATCAGTGTCCGCTGCAAGAGCATTCATGCCAGCACGAATGGACCCGGCCATGCCATCGGCAAAATCCGGATTGTGCACCAGCGTTATTTCCAGATCCTCCACCTCGGCCCCGACCTCTTCGGCGAGATGGCCGGTGACCATAATGGTCTGCGCGAGTCCGGCGCTGGTTGCAGCTTCTGCCGCATGCCGGATCAGCGTTTTCCCGTCCAGTGTCGCCAGCAGCTTGTTCGGCCCACCCATGCGGGAGGATTTGCCGGCGCCGAGGATCAGCGCGGCGATTTTGGCGGCTTTGTCTTTGCGCTTGCGCTTGCTTTCGCGTGGCTGCGGCCTTGTCCCGATCTCCATCAACAGACCTCCGACACCCATGGCGGTGATGTCGTCAGGGCGAACGTCCAGTCCGGCCAGCAGACGGTCGAGAACCCAGTCGAAGCCGTTTTCCTTCGGGCTGCGGGCACAGCCTGGCGCGCCCAGAACGGGAATGCCATCCAGGCTGCCAAGCATCAGGAGGTTGCCCGGATCGACCGGCATGCCCAGGTGGTGGACGATTCCTCCGGCAAGGTCCAGGCCCGCAGGCAGGACGTCCTGCCGATCAACGACCGCAGAAGCGCCGAACAGGATCAGAAGATCTGCGCCTTCTGCCTTTAACGCCAGCAGGGCATCGGCAACGGCGTCCTTGGTATGGGCAACCCGGTGCTCGCTCAGCACCGTTGACCCGCTCGGCAAAAGCCGCTCTTCCAGCACCCTGCGGGTCTTGTCCATGGTCGACGGCTTGAGATGCGGCAACTGCGTGGCCACAAGGCCCACCTTGCGCGGAGTGAAACCTGCAACACGGACAGCGCCTGTGAGAGCGCTTTCGGCTGCCTCAAGCTTCTCCTGCACCACGGCGAAAGAGATGATCTTTGCCGTCGCGACCATACGCCCGGCAAGGACCTTTGTGTAGTTCGGCAGCGTCGCGAAAGTGATGGCGGGGTCGATCCGGTTGGCCGCGGTCACCGCATCCGCATCGACCATAAGAACGCCGTTGGTGGCAGCATAAAGGTTCATGCGTCCCGTAAAGGCGGTGTCGGTTTCAAGCCCCGTTCCGGCGGCAGCCGTGGCAAGCCGTTCGGCCGCCGCGTCCTCGCCGGTGTCGCCGGGCTCTATCCGGGCAACCATAAGGCTGTCGATACCGGCGGCGGTAATGTCAGCGCAGTCCTGTCCTGTCAGAAGGTGGCCTTTTTTCAGCACACGGTTCGGCAGCGCCGTTCGGTGCGCGAGAATACAGCCTTCGGCATCTTCCGGCGGACAGGGGCCGAATTTCATGCGGCAGCTCCCGGGGCCGTTCGAAGCGCCTTGATGATGGCTCCCAGAACGGCGACTGCGATTTCCTCCGGCGACGCTGCGCCGATGTCGAGACCAATAGGCGCGTCGATCCTGTCAAACAGGTCCGCTGCAAGGCCTGCGTCGGTAAACCGTTCCAGTCGCTTGGCGTGGGTCTTGCGGCTGCCAAGCGCCCCGACATAGAAGCAGCCGGTCTTCAGTGCTTCCATCAAGGGGAAATCGTCGATCTTCGGATCATGCGTGACGGCAGCCACGGCTGTGAAGGCGTCGAGCGGTGTTTCCTTCAAGACCTCCTCCGGCCAGTCCGCCTTGAGCGTGCTGCCGGGAAAACGGTCCTCGGTGGCAAAGGCGGTGCGCGGATCGATAACGGTTACATCAAGCCCGGCAATCTCGGCCATCGGCACGAGGGCCTGACTGATATGGACGGCGCCGATGATGACCAGCCGCGGTGCCGGCAGGGATACGTTCAGGAACACCTCGCCGCTTTCAGTGGTGATCATGCCGGATTTGCCGGAGCGAAACCGCTTTGCAAGTTCCTCCGCCAGGGGATCGGCGGAAAAATCGTCGGATTTGCGGACAAGGCGTTGCCGTCCGTCCGTCATGTCCGTCACCAGGATTGCCGCACGGCGTGCGGCGCGGTCCTTGTTGAGGTCGCTGAGCAGGGAAAAGTCCATGGCTTATGCGCGGTCCGTTGCCAGTTTCAGTCCAAGTCCCACCAGAAGCGATCCGCCAAGCCAGCGTGTGAGGCTCTGGAATCTGGAAGCCCTGGTCAGGCGTTTTTTCACCTCGCTGGCGAACAGCACAGTGACGATATCCGCCGAGGTGAAGGCGCAGTTGACGATGGTGCCGAGGATCAGGAACTGGGCCCAGATCGGCAGTCCAGCCTCGGGGGTGACGAACTGCGGCAGGAAAGCGATGAAGAAAACGGCGACCTTGGGATTGAGAATTTCCACAAGGATGCTGTCGACAAAGGCCCGCTTTGCGGATTTTTGCGGCAGGTTGGGGACCGGACCTGCGGCCACGCGGGTGCGGATCATCTGGATGCCGAGGAAGACCAGATAGATGCCGCCGACCAGCTTCAGCGCGAGATAGAGCGTCGGCACCGCGCTAAAGACAGCCGACAAGCCGAAGGTCGCGGCAAAGACGTGAGCATAACACCCAATGTGAATGCCGGCGGCCGCCATGAAGCCGGCCCGTTGCCCGCGGGCAATCGTCTGCGCGGCGGTGTAGAGCAGCGCGGGGCCGGGCATATAGGCAAACAGTGCCGTTGCGGCAGTGAAGGCGAGCAGGCTTTCCGTGGTCATTGCATGGGGTCCGGGCTCAACTGACAGGTTCGACGTAAACGCGAATGCGTCCGCCACAGGAAAGGCCGACACGCCAGGCGGTCTCGTCGGCAACGCCAAACTCCAGCGTCGTCGGTTTGCCCGTTTCGATCACGTCGATTGCCTCGGACACCACCGCGCCTTCGACACAGCCTCCGGAAACGGAGCCTTCGAAATTGCCTTCCGCATCGATGACCAGGTGGGACCCCACCGGTCGCGGCGCGGAGCCCCAGGTTTCAACTACCGTCGCCAGTGCAACGGAACGCCCGGCGCCGCGCCAGCTTTCGGCGGTTTTCAACACGTCGGGAATGGAAGTCGTCTCTGTGGCCGTCATGACGTCGCCCCTTGAAGGTAGGACCTCCAATATAGATCTTTCTGAATTTGATGAAAGAGAGCAGTCAGGGGAAAGCAAGGGCCTCGTTTGTTTTCGCGGCGGATGGCCCGCAGTCGGCGTCATCTGCACGCAGGCAGATCGCCAACCAAGAAAATACGGCCCCTCGAAAGGAGGGGCCGTTCAGGTTGTGCGGGGGTATTTTTTTCGGGCTTATTCGGCTGCCAGGCGAACGGCGGGAGCGGCATTCCGCACCGCACCGTCGACATGGTCTTCAAAGGTCGCGAAGTTGCTGACGAACATTTCCACCAGCTTGGCGGCCTGAACGTCATAGGCATCCTTGTCGGCCCAGGTTTCGCGCGGGGTCAGGATGGTATCGTCGACGCCTTCAACGGAAACCGGAACCTGGAAGCCGAAATTCGCATCGGTCCGGAACTCGGCTTCCTTCAGGCTGCCGTTGAGCGCGGCTGTGAGCAGCGTGCGGGTGGCCTTGATCGGCATGCGGTGGCCGGTGCCGTGCGCACCGCCGGTCCAGCCGGTGTTGACCAGCCAGCAATCAACGTTGTGCTTGGCGATGAGGTCCTTCAGGAGGTTGCCGTATTCCGACGGATGCCGCGGCAGGAACGGGGCACCGAAGCAGGTCGAGAAGGTTGCCTGCGGCTCTGTCACACCCTTTTCGGTGCCAGCCACCTTCGCGGTGTAGCCGGACAGGAAGTGATACATCGCCTGGGCCGGTGTCAGACGCGCGATCGGAGGCATGACGCCAAAGGCATCGGCCGTCAGCATGATAATCGTCTTCGGCATCGGCGCGCAGCCGGTGTCGCTTGCGTTGGAAATGAAGTGGATCGGATAGGCCGCGCGAGTGTTTTCCGTCTTCGAACCATCGTCGAAGTCCGGCATGCGGTTGTCATCCAGCACAACGTTTTCAAGAACAGTGCCGAAGCGCTGGGTGGTGGAATAGATTTCCGGCTCGGCTTCGGCGGAAAGCTTGATGGTCTTGGCGTAGCAGCCGCCTTCGAAGTTGAAGACGCCGCTTTCGCTCCAGCCGTGCTCGTCGTCGCCGATCAGCGTGCGGGACGGATCGGCGGAAAGGGTGGTCTTGCCGGTGCCGGACAGGCCGAAGAAAACGGCGGTATCACCGTCGTCGCCGACGTTTGCCGAACAATGCATGGACATCACGCCCTTGGCCGGCAGCAGGTGGTTGAGCATGGTGAAGACGGACTTCTTCATCTCACCCGCGTAGGAGGTGCCGCCGATCAGGACGATCTTGCGTGTCAGATCGCAGGCAATCACCGTTTCCGATCGGCAGCCGTGCCGCGCCGGATCCGCCTTGAAGCTCGGCAGATCGATGATCGTCATGTCCGGCGCAAAGCCTTCCAGCTCGGCGCTTTCGGGCCGCAGCAGAAGGTTGCGGATGAAGAGGGAATGCCAGGCATACTCTGTAAAGACGCGCACCGGCAGACGGTGGGTCGCGTCGGCGCCGCCGTAAAGATCCTGCGCAAACAGCTCCATGCCTTCCGCGTGGGCCAGGAAATCGGCCAGAAGCAGATCGAAATTGTCTTTCGACATCTGGGCGTTGTTGTCCCACCAGACCGTGCTGCGGGTTTCCTCGTCCAGAACAACGAATTTGTCCTTCGGCGAACGGCCCGTGTGGACCCCGGTTTCGGCGACGATGGCGCCACCGGCAGCCAGCCGCGTCTCTCCGCGCGACAGGGAATATTCATAAAGAGCAGGCTCGTTCTGGTTCCAATAGAGCGCTTTCAGGCCTTTGAAGCCGAAAGTTTCGCAACCAATTGAGGGATTCCTGACACCTACTTCTTGCATGTTCCCGCAGTCCTCGTGATGGGGGCTAGTTTTGTCACCGCCGGAGAAAGTTAAGAAAAGCTGAATCTGGCTGTGAGGGCTGCGAACGTAGTGGAATGACCAAAGGGCAGCAAGACTACCAAAGGTGCTATGTAATTGTTTAATCGATTAAAAATCATCAATAAATCGCCAATGATTAATTTGGACACCGAACTAAAATTCGAAACTTTCGGAATGTTCGAATTGTTGTTTGAATCGAAAGAAAGTGCGTTCGTTTCGCGCCCGGCGCTGAGACACGGCTGAACCACACCGATGAGATCGGAGACTTGACGTCAAACCCGTCTCTTGAAATCTTCAGCACCGATCCCCACCAATGCAGCCGGCTGGGCGGTCTTTGTGTCTTGCAAGCTTATCTGCGGGCGGATTGCCTTAATTTATGCGCATTTAGCAGGCCAAAGGCTGTGTGTTACAGTAATGCCGATGCGCGCCATCGGTGCGTTGCCGGAAATGGAAAAACAAAGCATGCCGACAATTGCCCTGGTCGATGACGACCGCAACATTTTGACTTCGGTCTCTATCGCATTGGAAGCGGAAGGCTATCGCGTACAAACCTACACCGACGGAACATCGGCGCTTGACGGCCTGCAGAGCGACCCGCCGGAACTCGCAATTTTCGATATCAAGATGCCTCGCATGGATGGCATGGAACTGTTGCGCCGCCTGCGCCAGAACTCGGATCTGCCGGTGATCTTCCTCACGTCCAAGGACGACGAGATCGACGAGCTGTTCGGCCTGAAGATGGGCGCCGACGATTTCATCCGCAAACCCTTCTCACAGCGGCTTCTGGTCGAGCGTGTGCGCGCAGTGCTGCGCCGGGCCCAGCCGCGTGATGCTTCAACACCGCGCGACGATGCCGACAAGCTGCTGGAGCGCGGCCAGCTTGTGATGGACCAGGAGCGCCATACCTGCACCTGGAACGGCAAGCCCGTCACGCTGACGGTAACCGAATTCCTGATCCTGTCCGCGCTCGCTCAGCGCCCGGGTGTCGTCAAGAGCCGCAACGCGCTCATGGATGCCGCCTATGACGATCAGGTCTATGTGGACGACCGCACGATCGACAGTCACATCAAGCGGCTGCGCAAGAAGTTCAAGGTTGTGGACGACGACTTCGACATGATCGAAACCCTCTACGGCGTCGGCTACCGTTTCCGGGAAGTCTGAAAAAGACCTGTCGAGCGGCAGTCCCGGTGAAACCTGGAAAAGATCGGCTTTTGGCTGTTCAATCTGTTTGGATTGAACAGCCTTTGATCTAATGTGAGCCCGAATGGCGGTGGAAAGCGAGAGCGCGGAAGAGATTGGTGCCTCTGAACCTCAGAACGGTTCGGAACGTTCCCGCCTGCGTCGTCTCGGCAACAAGCGCATCCGCCGCCGCCTGCTCAACCAGCTGGGCCGCATTTTCGGCACCTATGTGCTGTCGTCCCTGACGCGGCGGATCATTGCCATCAACCTTGTGGGTCTGCTGGCGCTGGTGATCGGCATTCTCTATCTCAACCAGTTTCGCGCCGGTCTGATTGACGCGCGCGTGCAGAGCCTATTGACCCAGGGTGAGATCATTGCCGGTGCCATTGCCGCTTCGGCCACCGTCGACACGGGCACGATCACCGTCGACCCGGAGCGCCTGTTGCAGTTGCAGGCGGGCGAAAGCATTACCCCGACCCAGGAAGACCTCGACAGTCTCGATTTTCCGATCAACCCGGAACGGGTCGGTCCTGTGCTGCGCCGTCTGATCTCGCCGACGAAGACGCGGGCCCGGATCTATGATCCGGAAGGCATTCTTATCCTCGACAGCCGCCACCTTTATACCAGCGCCCAGATCCTGCGCTTCGATCTGCCGCCTCCCACGGCGGAGGAGGAAGGGTTCTGGGATTCGACCTGGCAATGGGTCAAACGCTGGCTGCGCCAGGGTGACCTGCCGATCTATCAGGACGTTGGCGGCGGTGATGGCCGCGCCTATCCGGAAGTGGAGGCAGCGCTTGCAGGTTCCCCGGCCAGCGTGACGCGAATCTCCCAGCGGGGGGAATTGATCGTCTCCGTTGCCGTGCCGATCCAGCGGTTTCGGGCCGTACTTGGCGCTCTGCTGCTGTCGACCCAGGGCGGCGACATCGATGCGATCGTGCGTGCCGAGCGCATCGCCATTATTCGCGTGTTCCTGTTTGCCGCCACTGTGACCATCCTCCTGTCGATCCTTCTGGCTGGAACGATTGCCGGGCCAGTCAGGCGCCTTGCGGCCGCCGCCGACCGGGTGCGGCGGGGCTCGACTTCCCGTGAAGAGATACCGGATTTCTCGGACCGCCAGGATGAGATCGGCCACCTCGCCCGCTCGTTCAGGGAAATGACCCACGCTCTCTACAACAAGATCGATGCCATCGAGCAGTTTGCCGCGGATGTCGCGCACGAGTTGAAGAACCCGCTAACATCGCTGCGCAGCGCGGTGGAAACCCTGCCGCTGGCCAAGTCGAAGAATTCCCAGGACCGGTTGATGGAGGTGATCCAGCACGACGTCCGCCGTCTCGACCGCCTGATCAGCGATATTTCGGATGCGTCCCGTCTCGACGCGGAACTGGCCCGCATTCAGGCCGAACCGATCGATCTTGCCGAACTGCTGCGCAACATGGCCGATGCGGCAAATCAGCGGTCCGGAGCAGACGAAGCGAGCGTCAAACTGGTTGTTGCCGACGCTCAGGGAACCAAGCCGTATCAGATGCAGGGGCACGATATTCGCCTCGGCCAGGTGGTCAGCAATCTTCTCGACAATGCCAGGTCGTTCTCTCCGGCCGGCGGCACAGTTCGGGTGGACCTCAGCCGGGAGGGTCGCATGATCAAGGTCATTGTCGATGACGATGGCCCCGGCATCCGCGCGGAAAATACCGAACGCATCTTCGAGCGCTTCTACACCGACCGGCCGGACGGTGAGGGCTTTGGCAACAACTCCGGCCTTGGCCTGTCCATCTCCCGGCAGATCATCGAGGCCCATGGCGGTACCATCGTTGCGACCAATCGGTTGGTTCCCGGCAAGAACGGCAAGCAGAAGATCGCCGGCGCGCGCTTCACCATCTATCTGCCGGCAGGGCGGAGCAAGTGACCCCTCCGGCCGTTCACGCCAATTGCGTGATCGTGGGAACCGTGGGCCTGCTGATCCGCGGGGGAGCTGGAAGCGGCAAGACCTCCCTGGCGGATAGTCTGATCGAAGCGGCACGTGCCAAAGGCAATCTCGGATGCCTGGTGGCCGACGATTACACGCATGTTGTTGCGGTTGACGGACACCTGGAGGCGCATGCCCCCCAGACGATTGAAGGCTGCATGGAAGTGCGCGGGTTCGGTTTGGTCGAAGCGCCCTTTGCACGATGCGCGCAAATTCATCTCGTCATTGAGCTGAGCCCTGCGGAATCCATCGAGCGTTTGCCGGAACAGCCTCTGGCCCAGATTTGCCTTGATGGCATGCAAGTGCCGGTGCTTATCTGCCCGCAAAACGATCCCGCGCTTTGTCTGCGGCTGATCCGCTGGGCATTGCGCAGCCTTTTCCCCAAAGCACCGGATTATATTTGAGGCAGCCGCGGCGTTTTTTGCTTGCAACTGACGAAGCGGTTGAAGAGAGTGCATCAGACTGATAAACGCCCGGCTCTTCCCGGACCTCTCTGGGGGTCTTGAGCTCAACGCACTCGATAATCAGGCTAACTGACGCATGATCGGACTTGTACTTGTTACGCACGGGCGCCTTGCTGAGGAATTCAAAGCGGCGCTGGAACATGTTGTCGGTCCACAGGAACAGGTTGAAACCATCTCCATTGGCCCGGATGACGACATGGAGCAGCGGCGTCAGGACATACTGGCCGCTGTGGAAGCCGCCAATTCCGGCAAGGGTGTCGTGCTTCTGACGGACATGTTCGGTGGGACGCCTTCCAACCTCGCGATTTCCGTGATGGACGGCAAGTCCGTTGAGGTGGTCGCCGGTGTCAACTTGCCGATGCTGATCAAGCTCGCCAGCGTGCGCGGCGACCGCGAATTGGCCGATGCCGTAGACGAAGCCCGCCAAGCCGGCCAGAAATACATCTCGGTCGCTAGCCAGGTCTTGTCGGGGCAGAACTAAAAACAATAATGACAGCGCAAACCGTGTTGGAAAAAGACCTGACCATCGTCAACCGGCGTGGCCTTCACGCCCGGGCCTCCGCCAAGCTTGTGAAACTGGTGGAAACGTTCGAAGCCGACGTCCAGGTTTCCAAGGATGGTCAGACCGTTGGCGGGACCTCCATCATGGGTCTGATGATGCTCGCCGCCAGCCCGGGATGCTACATCACGGTCAGTGTCACCGGCGCTGACGCAGACGACGCCATGACGGCGATTGCCGAACTCGTCGAAAGCGGCTTTGGCGAAGAAGATTGAACTGACCTTTCGCGCCGCTATCAAGTGGCGCTTACATCCGTTGCGACCGATCGAGTGAACTCCGGGCATCGGCCATCTTTTTCCAAACAGAACCGGGGGCTGACATGACGAGCCACACTCAGGACCGACTGATTTCCGCTGCGCGGACCGCCCTTACCCATGTCCATGACGCGCTGGAACTTCAATTCGCGTTCGAACTGTGGGACGGATCCAGGGTGCCTGCCGATGCACCTGCGGATGGTCTGCGGCTTGCGCTGTCCGAAACGGCCCTGACGCGGCTGTTGCGCCGACCGGGTCTCAAGACTTTGATCGATCTCTATGCCAATGGTGACGTCGACCCACGCGGCGGCACCATTTTCGATTTTGCCGAAAGGCGGCCAGCCCTCAAGACCCGGGAAATGCGCAAGCGGCTCAACAAGACGTTGCTGCTCAAGACCGGGTTTTCGCTCTGGCGCGGCTCGGGCCGCAAGGCCGCCGCCAACGCGGATGGGCTTGATGCCGGTCAGGCAGCGGACCGCAGCTCCGGCAGCCGCAAGGATGACATCGCGTTCCATTACGATGTGTCCAACGATTTCTACCGGCTCTTTCTCGATCCGGAGATGCTCTATACCTGCGCCTATTTCTCCGACTGGTCGAACGATCTGGCGACAGCGCAGAAGGACAAGCTCGACATGATCTGCCGCAAGCTGCGGCTGAAACCGGGCGACAGGCTTCTGGATATCGGCTGCGGCTGGGGCGCCCTGATTTGCCACGCCGCCGAGCATTACGGGGTCACCGCGGTTGGTGTCACCCTGGCCGAAGAGCAATTGAAGCTTGCCCGTGACCGCATTCGCGAGCGAGGGCTGGAAGACAGGGTGAGCGTCGAACTGAAGGACTACCGGGACCTTGGTGGCAACTTCGACAAGATCTCCTCCATCGGCATGTTCGAGCATGTGGGCATCGACAATCACGACGACTATTACCGTCATGTCCGCCGCCTGCTGAAACCGCGCGGGATCTACCTTCATCACGCGATCACGCGGCGGGGCAAGAAGGATCTAAAAAAGTTTCGCCGCAAGAAGGCGGAATACCAGACGCTCGTGCGTTACATCTTTCCGGGCGGCGAGGTGGACCACATCGGCTGGACGCTGACCAACCTTGAGGCTCACGGCTTCGAGGTTCATGACGTCGAGGCCTGGCGCGAACACTATGCCCGCACCACGCGCCTTTGGGCCGAGAATCTCATGGCGCATAAAGAGGCCGCCGTAGCGGAGGTCGGAGAGCGCAAGTATCGCCTGTGGGTGGCCTATCTCATCGGTGTGTCGCTCGGCTTCGAACGCGGCACCATCGGCATCTTCCAGACGGTTGCCACCCGCCGCACCAAGGGCCCCTCGGGCATGCCGCCGTCGCGCGCGGACCTCTATCGGTCATGATCAGGATGTGTGATATAAAGAATTCTTTATATCTTTATTGCGTGATGACCCTGCTGACGCTATAACCCCTTCCAACGATTTCCGGAGCTTTCCGGATTTCGGTTGCCGCCCGCCCCCTGGTGCCATTTTCGGCACCGGTTCACGAGAAGGCGGCGGCACTCAAGGGGCCTTGCGCCTGAAGCTGGCTCAAAACAGCAGGACATATTCATGACCGACTACATCGTTAAAGACATCGGGCTCGCAGACTGGGGCCGCACCGAAATCGAGATCGCCGAACACGAAATGCCGGGCCTGATGGCCTGCCGCGCCGAATTCGGTGACTCCAAGCCGCTCAAGGGCGCCCGCATTGCCGGTTCCCTGCACATGACCATTCAGACCGCCGTTCTGATCGAAACGCTGGTCGCGCTGGGCGCGGAAGTCCGCTGGGCTTCCTGCAACATCTATTCCACGCAGGACCAGGCTGCCGCTGCCATCGCAGCCGCCGGTATTCCGGTTTTCGCCACCAAGGGCGAAACCCTGGAAGAATACTGGGATTATGCCGACAAGATCTTCGATTTCCCCGAAGGCGCGAACATGATCCTCGACGATGGCGGCGACGCCACGCTCTACATCCTGCTCGGTGCACGGGTCGAGGCCGGCGAGACTGGTCTGATCGAGAACCCGAAGTCGGATGAGGAAGTGTGCCTGTTCGCGCAGATCAAGAAGCGCATGGCCGCCAACCCGGGCTGGTTCACCAAGCAGAAAGAGCTGATCCAGGGCGTTTCGGAAGAAACCACCACCGGCGTGCTGCGTCTTTACGAAATGCAGAAGAAGGGCGAGCTGCCGTTCCCGGCGATCAACGTCAACGACAGCGTCACCAAGTCCAAGTTCGACAACCGTTATGGTTGCCGCGAGTCCCTGGTGGACGGTATCCGCCGCGGTACCGACGTGATGATGTCGGGCAAGGTTGCCGTTGTCTGCGGTTACGGCGACGTCGGCAAAGGCTCCGCTCAGTCCCTGGCTGGCGCAGGCGCCCGCGTGATCGTTACCGAAATCGACCCGATCTGTGCGCTCCAGGCGTCCATGGACGGTTTCGAGGTCAAGACCATCGAACAGGCTCTTCCGGAAGGCGATATCTACGTCACCGCGACCGGCAACAAGGACATCATCACCTTCGACCACATGCGTGGCATGAAGGACATGGCGATCGTCTGTAACATCGGCCACTTCGATAACGAGATCCAGGTCGCTGCCCTGAAGAACACCAAGTGCCGCCCGGTCAAGGATCAGGTCGACATGTATGTGTTCCCGGATGGCAAGCGCATGATCCTGCTCTCGCAGGGCCGCCTTGTGAACCTCGGCAATGCCACCGGCCACCCGAGCTTCGTCATGTCCGCCAGCTTCACCAACCAGGTTCTGGCGCAGATCGAACTCTTCACCAAGGGTGATCAGTACAAGAACGAAGTTTACGTGCTGCCGAAGCATCTGGACGAGAAGGTTGCCCGTCTGCACCTGGAAAAACTGGGTGTCACGTTAACCGAATTGTCCGACGAGCAATCTCAATATCTGGGGATTAATAAGGCTGGTCCGTTCAAGTCGGAACACTACAAATACTGATTCCGGCGAGGCAGCCCACTAGATGTGGTAATCGCCGCGATTCGGATCTGTGAACAAAAAAATGCAGGACCCTTTAATTTTAAGGGTCCTGTTAACTTTTCAATAACGGACTCTTCTGCGTGATTCTCAAAAAGGTTATGGTTTAGGCGAATCAAAGGCCACGAGGCGGATGTCTTTGATTTGCTCCCAGAAACCGGGAGCTGCGGCCCGCAAGAACAGGGCAAGGCGGCACAAGGGGATCACAATATGCCGATAAGCGGCAGGGACGGCGCGCGGCAACGCGCGGCGTGGCGAGATTGGAGTCTGAAATCGGTGAAGCTCGGCGGAACGGCCCTGGCAGGCTGGAGCCTGTCGTGCGGTTCGGCGGCAGCCGACATGCTCGCCGACACGACTGCTGCTATTTCCCCGGATAACATGATTCTTTTCGGTGCGTTAGGCGGAATGTGCGCCTTTGCGGTCACCGCATCCGTTGCTCTGGTGCGGCATCGCAAACAGTCCGCGCAATTGACGGACACGCTGGAAAAGCAAAAGAGCGACCTGAAATTCCGGGTCGATCGCCTGGAGGCGATGCTCAACACCGACGAGCAGCGCGTGATCGTGTGGACCGGCAACGGTGCCATGCCGCAAATCTGGGGCATTCTTCCTGAAAAATCGGGCGTGCCGCGCCCTCCGGCACAGTTGCTGGCCTTCGGCAGTTGGCTGACGGCCAAATGCGCCGGTGATCTCGAACGTCATCTGGACATGCTGTTCCGCACCGGCGAAACCTTCACCACCACCTTGAAGACGCGAACCGGCACCTACGTGGAGGCACTCGGCCGCACCACCGGCGGCGCTGTCGTCCTTCGTCTGCGCGATCTGACCGGCGAGCGGCAGATGCAGGCGGAACTTGCTGCCCGCAATGCCAAGATCTCCGGTGAACTGCACATGCTGCACGCGCTTCTGGATGCCATGCCGGCACCCGCGTGGCAGCGGGATGCGGAAGGCAATCTGATCTGGGCCAACCAGGCCTATGCCGAAGCGGTCGACATGACCGACGCCGATCTTGCAGTGAAGGAAGGCGCGACTTTCCTCGATGCCGCCGCACGCACAGCAATGGCCGTGCAGCGTACCGAGGATGGCTGTTTCAACGCGCGCATTCCGATTGTCGCCTCCGGCGAGCGCCGGGTGTTCGAGGTGACCGATGTCAACGCGAATGTCGGCGGAGCCGGCATTGCCGTGGATATCAGCGAACTGGAACAGGCACAGAAGGAACTTGGACGGGCCGAAGAGTTCCATGGCCGTACGCTCGACCAGTTGGCCGCAGCCGTTGCCATCTACAGCGCCGACCGCAAGCTTCAGTTCTATAACGCAGCCTTCCGTCAGCTCTGGGATCTCGATCCTGCATTCCTGGAAAGCCGGCCGGAAGACAGCGCGGTTCTCGATGCCCTGCGCGCAGCGCGCAAGATCCCGGAACAGGCAGACTATCGCGTCTGGCGCAACAAGATGATGGAGAGCTACCAGTCGCTGGAAGCGCGTGAAAGCTGGTGGCATCTTCCCGATGGCCGCACCCTGCGCGTCATCGCCAACCCGCACCCGCAAGGCGGCGTCACCTATATCTATGAAAACGTCACCGAGCAGCTTGATCTGGAAAGCCGCTACAACGCGCTGACCCGAGTCCAGGGCGAAACCCTCGACAATCTGTCCGAAGCCGTTGCGGTGTTCGGGTCCGACGGTCGCCTGCGGCTGTGGAACCCCGCTTTCGGCCGTATCTGGGGCCTGGAAGAGGATCAGCTGTCCGAGCTGCCGCACGTCAAGGAAGTCGTCTCCGCCTGCACGCTCAGCGAAACCGAGCGCGATGCCTGGGAACAGCTTGCCGGCAACGTCACGGGGCTTCTCGACAACCGCACACAGAAAGTCAGCCGTCTGGAACGCCACAACGGCGATGTGGTCGACTATGCCACCGTTCCGCTGCCCGATGGCGGCACGCTGGTGACCTTTGTCGACGTCACCGACAGCGTCAACGTCGAGCGGGCACTTCTGGAAAAGAACGAGGCGCTGGAACAGGCAGACCAGATCAAGAACGCCTTCATCCAGCACGTGTCCTACGAACTGCGCTCGCCGCTGACCAACATCATCGGCTTCGCCCAGTTGCTGGCCGATCCGAAGTTCGGCGAACTCTCCGACAAGCAGAGCGAATATGCGGACTACATTCAGTCCTCCTCCTCGGCGCTGCTGGCCATCATCAACGACATCCTGGATCTGGCAACCTTGGATGCGGGCATCATGGAACTGGACCTCGGCGAGGTCGACGTCGCGCCAACCGTGGCAGCAGCCGTTGAAGGGCTGAAGGACCGGATCGCCGAAGCGCGCATCAACCTGCGCACCCATGTACCGGGCGATATCGGCATGATGGTTGCTGACGAAAAGCGCCTGCGCCAGGTTCTGTTCAACCTCATCTCCAACGCCGTGCGCTACTCCGAGCCCGACGGCGTGGTCGATGTTTCCTGCAGCCGCGAAGACGACAAGGTGACTTTTGTCGTTCAGGATCACGGCTACGGCATTCCCGCTGAAATCCTCACCCAGGTCTTCAACCGCTTTGTCGGACATGACACCGGTTCGCGTCGTCAGGGCGCAGGTCTCGGCCTTGCCATCGTCAAGAGCTTTGTTGAACTGCATGGCGGCACGGTCGACATTCAGTCCGCCGAAGGCAAGGGCACGACCGTGACCTGCGTTTTCCCCGCACGGCCGGAACTGGCGGACCAGGCGGCCGCCGAGTAGGACGCCGGATGGCAGACCACCAGCTGCAGCCCCTGTCGGGCGCCTTTCAGACAATCGACATCGCCGACGAACAGGGCACGCGGCGGCTTGCCAACGACATCGCGATGGTCCTGAAGCCCGGCGATGTCATCTGCCTGTCGGGTGATCTGGGGGCCGGGAAGTCCACTTTCACCCGGGCCTTGATCCGCGCCTTTGCCGGCGAGCCGGACCTGGAAGTGCCGAGCCCGACCTTCACGCTCGTGCAGACCTATGAATTTGACCGTTTCGATCTTTCCCACTTCGATCTCTACCGGCTTGAAGAGCCGGAAGAGCTGGAAGAACTCGGGCTGGACGATCTTCTGGAAACGGGAGCCGCGCTGATCGAATGGCCCGAGAAGGCAGACGATCTGCTGCCCGGCAATGCCCTCTGGATCCAGATCACTCAGCCCACGGAAGACGAGAACCAGCGCCGGTTCTGCCTTTATTCAGACAATCCTCTCTGGCCGAATCGCATCGGACAATCGCTGGCAACGCGGTCCTTTCTGGGCAGGGCAGGCCTGCCGGAGGCCGAGCGGCGTTTTCTGGCGGGTGATGCGTCCCTGCGCACGTTCGAGACAGTGACGACGGGAACTACGACCGCCGTTTTGATGCGCTGGCCGTTCAACGGAGACGCAGTGCCGGAAGCGGTCCGCGCCTACATGGAAAAAGTCCATCTGGCGCGGGACTGCCGGGCGATTGTCGCGGTCGGAACGGAACTGCGGAGCCGTGGCCTGCGCGCACCGGACCTGCTGGCAAGTGATCTGGACAACGGGTTGATCCTGTCGTCCGATCTTGGCCGGGAAACCATCGTGGTTGGCGGCAAACCGGTTCGCGAAAGATACCTGGCCGCCGTCGATGTTCTGGCAAAGATGCATGGCGAGGCCTGGCCGAAAACGGTGACGATCGCCGACGGTGGGCAGTATCAGGTGCCGGATTATTCGTCCGACGCGCTAGTTGCCGAAGCGGCGCTGTTTCTGGACTGGTATGTTCCGAAGGTGACCGGAAGCCCCGCGGACGAGACCACGCGCGCGGAGTTTGAACGGCTTTGGCGCGACGCGCTGGAAGGCATCGGCGATGCCCAGACAGGTTGGGTGCTGCGCGATTTTCACTCGCCGAACCTGCTCTGGCAGGAAGGGGCGCAAGGGACTGACAGGATTGGCCTGATCGATTTCCAGGACACGGTCTATGGGCCGGTTGCCTATGATGTTGCCTCCCTGCTGCTGGACGCCCGCACGGACATCGACATCGCTCTGGAAACCGAGCTCTATGATGCCTATGTGTCGGCAAGAAAAATGCAGTCCGCAGAGTTTGACGAAGCCGGTTTTTCGAAGGCCTATGCGGTCATGGCGGCGCAGCGGGTCTCCAAGATCCTCGGCATCTTCGTCCGCCTGGCCGAGCGTGATGGTAAGCCGGCTTACTTGAGCCATTTGCCGCGCATGCTAGGCTATCTCGACCGGGCGCTTGACAGGCCGTTCCTGTCGGATTTGAAAGACTGGTACGCACGCTACCGGCACTGAACGCGCCGCGTTCAACCGGCCGCACATTTGAGATTGAAGATGACAGACAAGCGGTTTCGCCCTTCCAAAGCCATGATCCTGGCCGCAGGCCTCGGCAAGCGCATGCGCCCGCTGACGGCAACGACGCCAAAGCCGCTGATCGAGGTCAACGGCCAGGCGCTGATCGACCACGGCATGGACCGGCTCGCCGCTGCGGGTGTGAAGTCCTGCGTGGTCAATGTGCATTACCTTGCCGATCTGGTGGAGGTTCATGTTCGCCGCCGCCCCGATATGGACATCCTGATTTCCGACGAGCGCGACCAGCTTCTGGAAACCGGCGGCGGTATCAAGAAGGCGCTGCCGCTGCTGGGCGAAGAGCCGTTCTTCCAGCTCAATGCCGACACCTGCTACTGGATCGAAGGCGTCAAACCGAACCTGGAACACATGATCGAGGCCTGGGACGAGAGCCGCATGGATGCGTTGCTTCTTGTCGCTGAAACCGTGAAAGCGGTCGGCTATTCCGGGCGCGGCGATTTCGATATGGCCAAGGACGGTGGCCTGACGCGGCGGCTGGAAAAGGGTGTCACGCCCTTTGCCTATGCAGGTGCCACCATCCTGCATCCGCGCCTGTTCGAAGGGGCCCCGGACGGGCCATTCTCCATGAACAGTCTTTTTGACAAGGCCATTGAAGCCGGGCGTCTTTACGGCGTTCAGATGGAAGGCCTGTGGCTGCATATCGGGACGCCGGACGCGATCCGCGACGCCGAATATGCCGTTCGTGAGAGTGCCGCCTGAGGATGGCCCGCAGCGCGCGCCTCTGGTCTGTCCCGCCGTCCGTCCCCTTTCTGAAAACGCTGGTCGACACGCTGGTCGACGGCACGTTGATCCCGGGCTTTCGTCCGCTGGACGACCCACTGCTGTTGCCGTCGGTCACCCTGTATCTGCCGACACGCCGCGCCGCGCGCCTGCTGCCGGAGCTGTTCCAGCAGCGGTTCGGTGGCCGGCCGGTTCTCCTGCCTGCGATCCGCCCGGTGGGCGATGCCGATGAGGACGCCCAGAGCCTGACCGCCAACGCGGATTTGGAACCCTTGCCGCCGGCGATGCCCCTTCTGGAACGCCATCTGGCGATGACGCGGCTGGTGAAGGCCTGGAAGGGCATGCTGCGCCGGGAAGCCCTCAGCCTCAGGTCCGATGAGCCTCTTGGCCTTCCGGCCTCGACGGCCGACGCCGCCTGGCTGGCGGCGGATTTGCTGACACTGATGGACGAGGTCGAGACGGAAGAAGCCGATTGGTCGGAGCTGTCTGGTCTGGTGCCGGAGGATCATGCCCGGTACTGGCAGATCACACTCGATTTCCTGCAGATCGTGCGCGAGGCCTGGCCGGCGCATCTCGCCGAATTGAAGATGATGGACCCGAAGGCTCGCCGGTCCGCCCTGATCCGGCGGGAGGCCGAGCGCCTGGAAAGGACGCCGCCGCGCGGGCCGGTTATTGTCGCGGGTGTCACCGGCTCCGTTCCGGCCACTGCGGAACTGCTGAAAGTCGTTTCCCGGCTGGAAGCCGGTGTCGTCGTGCTTCCGGGGCTGGACCGGCATCTGGACAACCGCTCCTGGGCGGTGCTCGGACAGAGGACCGGCAAGGCATCGACGCGCAAGGGAGTGGCACCAGCGGGCACGGCAACCTTGCCGTCCCATCCGCAATATTCGCTGAAGCAGTTGCTTGACCGTTTGGGAGCTGCGCGGGAAGAGGTCGCAACGCTTGGGCCAGACCCGGACCAGGGTCTCCTGTTGCGCGAGGAACTTGTCTCCGAAGCGCTCCGCCCGGCCGACACCTCCGATGGCTGGACGACTTATCTGGATAGCCGTTCGGAAACGGACAGGGCGAAGGCTCTCGAAGGCGTCTCGATCATGACCGCCCGCAACGAGGCGGATGAAGCCTTGAGCGTGGCCATTGCCTTGCGCGAAGCCATCGAGAGGCAGGAAAGCGCGGCGCTGATTTCCCCGGACCGCATGCTGACGCGCCGGGTGGCGGCCGAGCTTGCCCGCTGGAACATCCAGGTCGATGACAGTGCCGGCCGTCCGCTCGATCAGACCGCACCGGCGATCCTTGCGATCCTGGCTGCGAAACTCGCGCTTGGTGGCTGCGAGCCGATCGATCTTCTGGCACTTTTAAAACATCCGCTGACACGGCTTGGCCTGCCGGTGAAGGACATTCGGTCCGCCGCCCGTGCGCTTGAGCGTGGTGTCGTCCGCGGGCCGCGCGCCCGGACGGGAACCGCGGGCTTGCGTCTGGCTGTCGAGGCTAGCCGGGAAGACGTGGGCAAGGCCCACACGCCGCGCTGGAAAAAGATCCACGACGAAGACTGGGACGTGATTGCGAACCTGGTCGACCGGCTGTCGCTTGCGGTGAAGCCACTGGAAGCGCTTGCCGAGGAAAGCGGAACGATCCTGTTGACCGATCTCGCCCGGCGCCATGTCGAGGTGATCGAAGCAATCTCGATTGACCACGAAGGCTCGGTGGCAGAACTCTATGCCGGCGAGGCGGGTGAGGCCTTGGCCCAGTTCCTGACAGGCCTTCTGGAAGCAAGCTCAAGCGGTCTGGAAATTCCTCCCGGCGAATGGCCATCCGTTCTGCCCGCGCTGATGTCCGGTCAAGCTGTGCGGCGCAGGCTGCCGGGCGACCAGAGGGTACAGATCCTCGGCCCCATGGAAGCACGGCTTCAGGCCTTCGATTTCGCCATCCTGGGCGGCCTCAACGAAGGTATCTGGCCGCAGCGCACCCGAAACGATCCGTGGCTGAACCGGCCGATGAAGCGCGACATGGGGCTCGAACCGCCCGAACGCCGGCTAGGTTCGGCTGCACATGATTTCGCGCAAGGCATGGGCGCGCGGCGTGTCCTTCTTTCACGTGCCGCCCGCTCCGACGGCGCGCCCACCGTCGCATCCCGCTGGCTCCAGCGCCTGACGACGCTGGCCGGGCCGGATCTGACGAAGAAACTGGAAGCGCAAGGTCGGGTCTATTCCGCACTGGCTGCCCAGCTTGACCGGCCGGAAGGCGCGGTACGGCCTGCGTCCCGTCCCCATCCGCGTCCTCCTCTGGCTGCGCGCCCGAAGTCGCTCTCGATCACGGAAATCGAGCGCCTCATCCGTGATCCCTATGCAATTTTCGCCCGTCATGTCCTTGAGTTGCAGCCGGTCGATCCGATTGGCGGCGAACCGGGGGCGGCCGACAAGGGCAATCTCGTTCACGACGCGCTCGCCGACTTCCTGCTGACCTGGACCGGCCCTTTTGACGACAGCGCCGTTAAGGCCCTGACGGAAATCGGTGAAGAGCTGTTCGAGCCGCTCGATGCCTTTCCGGCGATCCGGGCCCTCTGGTGGCCGCGCTTCCAGAAGATTGCGGCGGGCTTCGTTGCCTATGAAGCAAGACGTTCGCAGCACGTCAGTCAGCGGTTCCTGGAAATCGGTGGCGGTGTGGAGATGAAGCTGCCGGGCTTCGATTTCCGCCTGCGCGGCCGGGCGGACCGGATCGACTTACTGACGGGTGGTGGGCTTTCGGTGGTCGATTACAAGACAGGGCAGGTGCCTTCGCAAAAGCAGGTCGACGCATTGCTGTCGCCGCAATTGCCCCTGGAAGCGGCGATGATCCGTCGGTTCGGCTTCAAGGATGTGCCGGCTGATGCCCCGATTTCCGAGCTTTTGTATCTGCAGCTGAAGGGCGGTAGCGAACCGGTGATCGAAGCGCCGCGGAACCCGAAGGACACGGCGCTGGAAGATCTGGTGGAAGATGCCTGGAAACGGCTGGAACAGTTGATCGCCCACTATGTCAGGGAAGACATCGGCTACCTCTCCCGTGCCCGCGTGATGCGCGAACGGCAGATGGGGGGTGACTATGATCATCTTGCCAGAACGCAGGAATGGGCACTTGGATCGGAGGAGCCGTCATGAGCTTTCAGATCCCTGAAGTCACCAGACAGCGGCAGGATCTTGCCTCCCGCCCGCGGGCCTCTGCATGGGTGAGCGCCAATGCCGGATCAGGCAAGACCTTCGTGCTGTCCCGTCGTGTGGTGCGGTTGCTTCTGGATGGCACCGATCCTTCCCGCATTCTGGCCCTGACCTTCACCAAGGCGGCGGCCGCCGAAATGGCGACCCGCGTCTTCAAGATCCTCGGCGAATGGGTCACCAAGGATGATGAAGCACTCGCGGCCGAATTGCAGGACATCGAAGGCCGCAAGCCCGATGTGGCGCGCCTGGCTATGGCGCGCCGCCTGTTTGCCCACGCGCTGGAAACGCCGGGAGGACTGAAAATCCAGACCATCCACGGCTTCTGCGAATCCCTGCTGCACCAGTTTCCGCTGGAAGCGAATGTCGCCGGCCATTTTGCCGTGCTTGATGACCGCGTGGCGGCCGAACTCATGGCGGCCTCGCGCGCCACCGTACTGCATGTCGCCGAAACCGAACCGGAAAGCACTTTCGGCAGGGCGCTGGCATCCGTCATCGATCTGATGAGCGATGGCGGAGCCCAGAAGGCGCTGGACGAATTGATCCAGAGCCGCGATGCCTTCCGCCGCTGGACGGTCGATGCCGGCGATCTGGAAACCGCGCTTGCCGAGCTGGCCGAGCTTCTGGAAACCGATCCTGACCTGCGGCTGGCGGACTTTGACGAACAGTTCCGAAGCGCTTGTCCGCTCGATCTGAATACCTGTCTTGCCTATGCCGAGGCCCTGCGCACAGGCACCAAGACCGATCAGGCGCGCGCGGACGATCTCGTTGCTGCGGCCAAGCTCACCGGCAGTGCCGCTTTTCGAGAAGCCTGGCAGGCGATCTTTCTGACCGCCAAGCTTGAGCCGCGCAAGTCGCTCGCCACCAAGAAGGTCGCCGAGGCGTTCCCCCAGATGCTTGAAGCGCTGGAAGCCGAACAACAGCGCCTGATGGAGCTGCTGGACCAGCGCCGCAAGGTGGCAACCTATGAGGGGACCTCCTCGCTGCTGCGACTGGCCGATGCCGTGATCGGTCACTACGAACGTGCCAAGATTGCCCGTGGCTATCTCGACTTCGAGGATCTGGTCGTCAAGACGGCAACGCTGTTGCAGAAGTCGGACGCAGCGCTCTGGGTGCAATACAAACTTGACCAGGGGCTCGATCATATCCTCGTCGACGAAGCCCAGGACACCAGCCCGCGCCAATGGGAAGTGGTGACCTCGCTGGCCTCGGAATTCTTCGCCGGAACCGGTGCGAGAGACAGGGTGCGCACGTTGTTTGCGGTGGGCGACGAAAAACAGTCGATCTACTCATTCCAGGGGGCCGTCCCGGCCTATTTCGACGCCATGCGCCGGGCCTTCTCCGGCAAGGCTGAGGCGGCCGAGCTGGAGTTCCATTCGGTCAATCTGCAACTCTCCTTCCGCTCCACGCCGGATGTGCTGGGGGCGGTCGACAAGGTGTTTCACGACGAAAGCGCCCACAAGGGCCTGTCGCAGGACGTGAAGGCGCCGGTTCATGAAGCCATCCGGCGGGACCCGGGGATCGTCGATCTGTGGCCTCTGGAGGCCGAAGCAGAGATCGAGGAGCCGGACGACTGGCGCCAGCCGATTGATCATGTCGGCTCGGGCAGCCCGATGCTGAAGGTAGCAAGGCGCATAGCGGCAGAGATCGCGCAGTGGATGCGCGACGGCACGGCCGATCCCGGCGACGTGATGATCCTCGTGCGCAAGCGAGGGCCTTTTGTCGAAGCGCTCAACCGCGAACTGAAGGAGCTGGACATCCCGGCGGCCGGCAGCGACCGCCTTGTGCTGACGGACCATATCGCGGTTCAGGATCTCGCCGCCCTCGGCCGCTTTCTGCTGCTGCCGGAAGACGACCTGTCGCTTGCCTGCGTGTTGAAGAGCCCGCTGTTCGACCTGACGGACGACGACTTGCTGGAGGTTGCCCGGGAAACGCCGGAAAAGGTGCGGCCCGGAACGCTGTGGCAGATGCTGGTGAAGCGGTCCGACACGTCTGACAAGTGGAAGGCTGTCCGCGCAAAGCTGGAAGACTGGCGCGCACGTGCCGACTTCGTGCCGCCTTACGAATTCTATGCCCGCCTTCTGGGGGCCGATGGCGGCCGGAAAGCTTTTCGCGCTCGCCTCGGCGTGGAAGTCGATGACGTTCTGGACGAGTTCCTGGCCCTGACCATCGCCTATGAGCAATCCGGCACGCCGGGCCTGGAAGGCTTTCTTGCCTGGATGGCGGCGGCACCGACCGAGATCAAGCGCGAGCTGACCAATACCAAGGGCATGGTCCGCATCATGACCGTGCATGGTTCCAAGGGGCTGGAAGCGCGTATCGTCATCCTGGTGGATCCGGGCGCGGCGCCCGTTAGCGCCATCCACGACCCGGCTTTCCTGCCGCGCAGGCGCCTGGAAAACGATCTGCTGCCGCCGGCCCTGGTCTGGCTGCCGCCCAAGGCAGACCGGACACCCTGGCACGACGCTGCTGTGGAAGACCTGCGGGATGCGCAGGAGGAGGAATACCGGCGCCTGCTCTATGTCGCCCTGACCCGTGCCGAGGACCGGCTGATCGTCTGTGGCTGGGAACCGAAACGCGGTGCCCACGAGAACTGCTGGTATTCCATGGTTTCGCGGGCATTGAAGCCCGAGGCACGTGAACTGACCGCTGGCGACGGGTCCGTTTTTGCCTGGCGCTGGCAGAAGGAAGGAACCGCTGCCGAGCAGGAGGCAGGTGGTGCCGCGCACGTGTCTGCGGAGCCGCGCAGTGAGGAACCGCCGTTGCCGGACTGGCTCTCCACCCCTGTTCGACCACTTCCCAAGAAGAAGCGCCTTCAGCCTTCAAAGGCATTCGAGGCGATGGAGGAAAAGGAAGGCATCGATCCGGTGCCCGCGGTCTCCCGTCTTCAGGCCGGCAGGGACCTTGCTTCCTGGCCGCTTGAGCGCGGCAGTTTGATCCACCGGCTTCTGGAACTGTTGCCGGACGTTGCCGAAGGCGAGCGCCTGGCAGCATCGGAGGCCTATCTCAGACAGGCTCTCAAACCGGAATTCGCCGACCGAAGTCCCCATCTTCTGCGCGAGGTAGCGGCGATTCTGGACATGCCGGAATTCGAGACCCTGTTTTGCGGTCACGCCCGCGCCGAAGTTCCGCTGGTCGGGACGATTCGGGCAGGCGACGGCACCGAAGTCGAGATTTCCGGCCAGATCGACCGCCTGGTGGTTGAGGAGGACCGCGTGGTGATTGTGGATTACAAAACCAATTTTAATCCACCGGCGTCAGTTGCCGAAATCCCGCTCGAGTACCGCGCACAGCTTTGTGTTTACAGGGAAATGCTGAAGCAGATTTATCCGGACAGGGAGATTTCCGCCCAGCTTCTGTGGACGGCCGTGCCGAGCCTGATGGAAATCCCTGAAAAGGTACTGGAAGAAACCTTCGCCGGACTGCGTCCTGACGGCACATCGGCTTGACGGCAGGCCCTCGGCTTCCTACGTTCTTGCCAACTGACGCGCTTACATCGGGTAGGCGCGCTCCTGAGACCTACGAGATCTAGTTATGGCTACCACACAAGTTACCGACTCTTCGTTTGAAGCCGAAGTTCTGAAATCCGACGGCCCGGTCGTGGTCGATTTCTGGGCCGAATGGTGCGGTCCATGTAAGATGATCGCCCCGGCTCTTGAAGAAATCTCCGAGGAGATGGACGGCCAGGTGAAGATCACCAAGCTCAACATCGACGAGAACCAGGACATGGCCATGAAATACGGCGTCCGGTCCATCCCGATGCTGATCCTGTTCAAGGACGGCGAGCCGATGGCAACCCAGATCGGTGCCGCACCGAAGGGCAAGCTCTCCGATTGGATCAAGAGCGCCCTTTAATCGCGACAAGAGTCTGCGGCTGACCGGCTGCGGTTCATACGAGCGCATCCGGCGGGTAAGCGAAAGCCTATCCGCCGATGCTCTTTGAAAAAACCGCAACCGGTCGTATAAGCACCCGCAAACAGTCTGAGCAAACGGATCATTCATGAGCGACGAAAACAAAAAACCGGAAGAGCAGTCGGCAGAAGCAACGCCGGAAACTGCAGCAGCGGAACAGCCGGAAGCTGTCGAGGCGGCCGGTGTCGATCCGATCGAAGTTCTGAAAGCCGAAAACGCGGATCTGAAAGATCGCGCGCTTCGTGTCATGGCGGAAATGGAAAACCTGCGCCGCCGCACGGAAAAGGAAATCAAGGACGCCCGCCAGTATGCGGTGTCCGGCTTTGCCCGCGACATGCTGACGGTCTCCGACAATCTGCGCCGCGCGCTTGAGGCCTTGCCGGAAGATGACCGGAAGAACGCCGATGCGGGTGTTGCTTCGCTGATCGAAGGCGTTGAGATGATCGAACGCGATCTGCTCAACCAGCTTGAAAAGAACGGCGTCAGGAAGCTGGACCCGGAAGGCCAGAAGTTCGATCCGAACTTCCACCAGGCCATGTTCGAAGTCCCGAACACCGAAGTGCCGAACAACACGGTCGTGCAGGTGATGCAGGCAGGCTATGTCATTGGGGACCGCGTTCTGCGTCCGGCCATGGTTGGCGTTTCCAAGGGTGGTCCGAAGGATGTTGCCGCAACGGCGGAAGCCGGGCAGACGGTCGACAAGAACGCCTGAGGTCAACTCGCGTTATAGCTTTGAAAGGGCTGCTTCCGCCTGGCGCGGAGCAGCCCTTTTTCTTTGGGCCATGACAGATCAAACGGTTTTCAAAAACCGATTCGGTCAGAATTCCGGGATGTCTTCAGCGAGACTTGACGGTCTTCTGAAGGCAGGCCGGTCAACGGTGCGACAGCCCACGGGATGACAATGACCCGGACCTAAGGTAATGCCTTCGACAAGAACGCGAAGGGCGGGGGGACGGAATGCTGCTGCAAATGCTGGATTATCTCGGAGTGGCAGTCTTCGCCATTACCGGCGGTATCGTCGCTTCGCGCAAGCAACTGGATATCGTGGCTCTGCTGTTCTTTGCCACACTGACGGGCATCGGCGGCGGAACCTTGCGGGACCTTCTGCTGGGCCTGCCGGTTTTCTGGGTGGAGAACGAAGCCTACCTGCTGGTGTGCTTCGTTGTCAGCGCGCTGGTCTGGTACTTCGCCGAGTGGATCGAAAAGCTGTCCAAGCCTTTGAGGTGGGCCGATGCTGTCGGCATTGCGGCCTATTCTGTCATGGGGGCCGCCAAGGCCTTGACGGTTGGGGATACGATCCTGGTGGCAATCCTCATGGGTGTCTCGACGGCAACCTTCGGCGGCATTCTGCGAGATACCATTGCCGGTGAACCCTCTTCCATCGTGAAGCCGGAGATTTATGTCGGTGCGGCCTTTGCGGGCGCGGGCGGTTTTGTTGTGCTGGTGCAACTGGGCGCACCGCAACTTCTTGCCGCGATCCTTGCTGCGAGCTGTGCTCTGATCCTGCGTGGAGGTGCGATCCAGCGTGGCTGGACCTTGCCCGGACATCGCGCGGACACAGGCTCGGCCGACCGGTAAGCTGCCTGAAGGGACTCGAGTGCGCTGAAACGACAAAAGCCGGTCCATAAGGAACCGGCTTTACGTTTTTCTGATTTTTGTTTTGGCACGGTCAAAAGAACATGCCAGCCGCTTTCCAGCGGGCCGTACTTTCCTGCCGGGGCAAGCCGCCAGCATGGCTTCAAGGCCTTTGAGCATGTCGCAGTTTATCGGAAACGCTTTTCACCGTCTGAAATCAGAGATTTCATCGCAAAAGCGAAAAAAGCCATTTCCCGTTAAACGCGGCACGCCTTAATAGACAAGCCCTGAGCAGGCTGACACATAGTAGATCAGCCCAAGTGCGATTGCCGGAAGGCTCGCCGAATAGGCAAGCGTCGTCAGCATGTTAAGCTCCTTTAAATTCAAATTCGGAAGCGACCTCTTAGGGGGTGGCCCACTGTCTGGGCAACCCTCAAGGGCACACTCTTTGGTGGTTTCCCACCGCTGATCGTGGATATGGTGGCTAAGGACACAACTTCCAGTGATCACGTTCTCAAAAAAACGTGTGCAGCCAGAGCATAGTCGGCGAGGCCTGTGCGCCGCGCCGGCAGAAACAGCGTGCGCTGTCCATAGTAACGCCGACCAGCCTTGCTGCCCTGTGTGAGGTCCTTCAGATCGGCAGCCCATTCCAGATCCGGCCGCGGCGGTTCGCTCAGGTCAGTGGTGAACAGCCGGGCTTCCTGTAACAGTTCCGTCGGCAATTGCGCTTCCGGGTCGAGCACATCGATATGACAGCCGGCGGGCGGATCCAGATAGGTGAGGGCGTGATAAGTGCCCGTATCCTTTTCCGGGCCAGCGATGCAGATCATGTCTGCGCCTTCCTGCGCGGCGTAGATTTCACTGGTGACGCCGACATTAACCCCCTTCAGGGCAGGCAGGGAAGCCACGCGCTTCTGGATCTCCGGCGAAACGCCTGCAAGAAGGATCGACGTCAGATTACGAACGGCGGCGTAGCTGCTCAGCAGCCGGGGCAGCCTCGGGTCGTCGCCAATGACCAGCAGCCGGGAGGTGTCTTCCCGGGAGAGATAGCTTGCACCGAGGGCATGGAGACCGGAGGTTCGCCAGACGGTGAGGCGCATTCCGTCCAGAAGGGCGATCGGTTGTCCGCCGGAGCCGGAAAACAGCAGATAGAGACTGGAAGAAAGCCCGGCTTGTTCGGGAAGATCCAGTGCCAGAGAGCAGCCGATGTAACCGCGCTTGACGTCGCCCTGAGCGGCGAAGTCGGTCCAGGCCGGTTGGACGGTGAGCGCACCTTGCTGCCGGTTCAGCCGGTCGATTGGCAGGGGAGAGGCCTGAGGCGCGACGGTGCTGGAGCGATAGGCCCGGCGCAGCGTTTCAAGAACGGCCCTGTCTTCCAGGCAGGCATCGATCTCGTCGCTGGAGATAATACGCATGAGAGTGTTGGCCGGTCAGGCGGCGTTGCGATTGCCCGGTCCCGCCAGCCCTTTGATACCGGTTGCCGGCTGGGTTACGGTGTTCATTTCCCGTAACTGGTCGGCTTCCTTATACCACTTCGCGGCCTCACGCCGCTTCACACGGGCTTCCTTGCGCCACCGGCCCTGTTTGGCCCATGCGCCAAGTCCGCCGATGATAATGCCGACACCCAGACTTGCGAAGATGATCCAGAACAGCGGAATGTCCGTGATCGTCAGGCGTGGATCCTGCGGGTCGAGGGGATTGAGCGACAGAGAAACCGTGTGGCGGTTTGCCACTGACAATGGGATCAGGACCACCGCGATTGCGAACAAGATCACGTTCTTGAGGAAACGGGTCACTGGGTTCTCCCGGTTTTGGCCAGATCAGACGTCGATATTAAATGGCGTGTCGTGGCGAGCGCAATCAGTCGTCGCCGTGGTCCACACCATCATTCAACCGTATACGCATTTCCTTGCCGGTTTTGAAGAAGGGTACGAACTTTTCATCCACTTCCACCTTCTGGCCGGTGCGCGGATTGCGGCCGACGCGGGCGGGGCGGTTCTTGACGGAAAACGCGCCGAAGCCGCGCAATTCCACGCGGTCGCCACGCATGAGCGCTTCTGTGACCTCATCCAAGATGGCGTTGACTATGTTCTCAACGTCCCGCTGATAGAGATGCGGATTTTGTTCGGCGATATGCTGAACCAGCTCAGATTTGATCATGAAGTGCCCCCTCGTTTACGGATTATTGTCTGCCGCGCCAGAAGCCTGCCAAACGGATACGAGCCCGTCAAGCGTAAGCCCTCGTGGAATCAGCCCCTTAGCTTCACTAACCGGCTCCAGAAGAGCCGAGCCGATGCCTTTTCCGAACTCTCGCGACACGCGGGAGGAAAACGGCAGTTCTTCCAGATTATCGTTGGTGCTCCAGGTGACGACCGGAAGATCCTTCGCAACACCCTTTTCACTTACCAGCCAGTCGATTGCGACATCTTCGCCGCCAATGGCATCGACCAGCTTTTCCGTAAGGGCATCATGCCCCGTCAGAATACGGCCATCGGCGAGTTCCTTGGCTCTGGGCGGGGCCAGGGACCGCCGCTCGGCAACCAGGGAAACGAACCAGTCATAGGAATCGTTGACCAGCTTTTGCAGCATGGCCCGTGCCTCGGGGCTCGTCTGTGAATAGAAGTCAGGCTCCGCCTTCAACGGGGCGCTCTTGACCGCATCCATCTCCACGCCGACGGTTTCCATGAGTTTGCTGATGTTGCCGAACTGGAACAGAACACCGATGGAACCGGTGATGGAATTGTATCTTGCGACGATGTGATCGGACGCCAGGGCAATCATGTAGCCCGCAGAGGTGCCGATCGTACGGATCTCGGCAACAACCGGTTTCTTCTCGGAAAGCTTGCGCAATGCTTCATAGAGCGCCTCTCCGCCAGTCGTGCTGCCGCCGGGGGAATTGATCGAGATGACCACACCCTTGACCGCGTCGGACTTGCCGATCTTGTCGATCATCTGCAGGGTTTTGCGGCTTTCGAGGATGACGCCTTCGATCGGAATGCGCGCGATATGTGCCGTCCGCTTGGACAGTTCCGAGCCACCGGAGACATAAAGCAGCCCCCCGATCAGGGCGGCGGCGATGACGACAAAGGTCGCGATCCGCCAGAAGGTCACTTTGCGTCTGAGGCGCCGTCTGTCCACCAGCGCGTCAACATCTACCGACATGAATACGATGTCCCCGACAAGAGCTTATGAAAACCAATAACATACATAGGGTGACCGTTGTAGGAAATGCAATCGGCTTCTCTCAGTTTGGCAGCAGAATGCGGCAGATTCTGGCAAGCCGGCGCAGTTTCACGTGTTCTTGACCCTCAATCGCCCAGTGGTTGAGGACCGGTGCGGCTATGAAACGCAGTCAGCGAGGAGTGGATCCGGCGCAGGTTTGGCTGGTCTTCGCCCTCTTGGAGCGTTTGTCTACCGAACGCTGATGGTGCCGCTCTCTGCCAGATTCTTGTGCGCACCACCCCCATTACCGCCGGCCGCAGCCGCACAAACAAGAAAGCCCCACGGCAAACCGCGGGGCTTTTATTCGGTTTACGGTGCAGGTGCTGGAACGGAACGTGACGTCCTGCACCCCGCAGGGTCTCAGTTGATCGCCGTCAACTGGATTTCGAACGTCAGTGCCTGGCCGGCCAGCGGGTGGTTGGCATCCAGAACGACCTCGTTTTCGGAAATCTCCACGACCGTCACGGTCATCATCTGGCCGTTCTCTGTCTGCGCCTGAAGCTGCAGGCCGACTTCCAGTGGGATGTTGGCCGGAATGTTGGTCCGCGGAACCGCCTGGCGTGCCCCCGGATTGTGGGCGCCATAGGCGTTGTCCGGTTCGATGCGGACCGTCTTCTCGTCGCCAACCTTCATGCCCGGGATCGCCTCGTCGAGACCGGGGATGATCTGGCCGGACCCAACGGTGAATTCCAGCGGGTCGCGCCCTTCGGAGCTGTCGAAGACGGAGCCGTCGTCCAATGTGCCTTTATAGTGAAGACGAACCGTGTCGCCGCTTTTGGCTTCGGTCATGATGCTTATCGCAATTCTGTCTATTGGGTGAGTTTTGAGGCCGCGTTGCTTTGGCGGGTGCTCGTCGTGGTCCCAAGCCTAAAGGACGGGCGGCAAAAGTAAAGTCTAACGGTTCGTTCGCTTCTGGATAGTCTTGCGTACAAATCATGCCGGAATTGATGTGACCACGGCACCGGCCGCGTTAAACGAGGGGCCCGGTGCCGTGGTTCTACTTCGCCAAAGGTCGAAGCCGCGCTTATTTCTTGCCGAAATTCGCGCCGAGCCGCATCTGAATGTAGTCGTGTGCGGTCATCGGATCATATTTGCCTTCCGGGCCGGCAAGCACAGTATCCATGTTGGCCTGGGCGAAATAGGCTATCGAATAGCGGGGGCCGAGATATTCGTCCGGCTTGGGCATGCGCACCCGATGCAGGTTGGACAGAAGCTTGTCGTCCGACCAGCGCATCAGCATGTCGCCGATGTTGCAGGTGATCACGCCTTCCAGCGGCGGCACGTCGGTCCAGGCAATCGCCCGGCCCTGGCTGTCCTTGCCCGGGCAGAGCTGAAGCCCGCCCTGTCCCGCCTTCTGGTGCAGCAAGGTCAGGCAGTCGAAATCGGTATGGGCACCGGCCCGCCAGAACTTGAAATCCTCGGGCTTGGCATCTGCCATGCCCAGATAGTGGATCAGCCGCAGGGTCGACTGGTATTCCGGTGTCAGCGGATCGTGCCCTTCCGTGAAGAAATCCGGCGGAAACTTCAGCTTGTCTGCAAAGCAGGACAGCACCTTCATCGCCAGCGCCCAGTTGTGCCGCTCGAATGCCAGCATGGTCGCCTTGAAGCCGGAAAGCTCTTCGCCGGTCGGCCAGAGGCCATTCATGCGCGGCAGCGTGATCTGGTAGCTTTCCTTCTGGTCGGCCGTGCCGGTGGAGGGGCGAACTTGCGCCTTGAACTCCCAGCCGGCGTTTGTGCCGGGCCGAAGGGGGTATTTTTCCTTTGTTTCTGCAGGCAAATCGAAAAAGCCGGCGGACAGCCGGAAGGCTTCGTCGACCAGTTCCTGCGGAATGCCGTGGTTGCTGAGCTGAAAAAAGCCGATCTCCGTTGCCGCGGCCCACAGATCCTCGGTTATCTCGGCCTTGCGGGAAAAGAAGTCCGACATGTCAATCTGTGGAATGGCACGGTCGACTGTCTCGCCGACGCCGCCAAAGCCTTTTTCCTTTTCCAGTTCCACAAGCCCATAGGATGCAGAGGTGCTCATATTTCCGTTCTCCTTGAGAAAGAGGTCCGGGAGCAATGACCTGTGCCGAATGGCACTGACAGCTTCTACTCCACATTTGAATGCGCCTGCCAAGGGCAGGCGATGTGCCATCAGGCCAGGGCGGCGCGGGCCCGGTTTGGCGCCAGCATGTCCTTTCTGCGTTCCATGAGTTGCCGGGTGACGCGCCTTGCGCCAGCGCCAAGCCCGGCCAGATCCAGCCCGGGGATGGAACCGTCCCGGACGATCTGCCGACCGCCGACGAAGCTGTGGCGCAGGCTTGCGGCGCCTGTCAGCACCGGAGCAAGGGCCGGATCGTGAAGGCCCATGTTGCGGGGGGACGAAATGTCGAAAATGGCAATGTCGGCGATCATGCCGGGGCGAAGCACACCGGCCTCCTCAAAGCCGAGCACCTTTGCGCCGCCTTCGGTTGCCCAGTTCAGCAGGGTTTCGGCGCGCACCGCTTGCACACCCTTGGTGGCGCGGTGCAGGGAAAAGGCACTGTAAAGCGCAGCGCCCATGTCGGCTGCCTCATTCGCGCCTGCGCCATCAACGGCGAGGGATACATGGCCGCCTGCCTGACTAAGGCTGTCAGCCGGGGCGATACCCGATCCGAGCCGCGCATTTGCCTGCGGGCAATGCGCCATGCCGGTGCCGGTTTCCGCAAGAAGGCGCACTTCGTCCGGGTCGCATTCCACCAGATGGGCGAACCAGACGTCCGGTCCGAGCCACTCAAGCCCGGCAAGCCAGTCGACCGGCCGCTTGCCGTATTTCGCCAGGGTAAAGTCGACGTAAGTCCGGTTTTCCGAAAGATGCGAATGCAGCCGCAGGCCCTTGCCGCGGGCGAAGCGGGCGATGTCGGCAAGCTCACCGGCATCGACGTTGAATGTCGGTGTGGTCGGTGCGACGGCAACACGCCGAACGGAAACCGGAGAGGGATCATGCCAACGGTTTGCCGTTCTCTCGATGCCTGCCAGAAACGCATCCAGCGTCTCGCTGGGGGAGGGCGGCAGGCTTGGGTCGGGAAAGGACCGGCCCTTGGTGCCGCCGCCGCGCGCCAGCACGAACCGGATGCCGAGGGCTTCGGCTTCTTCAAAAAGCACGTTCGCCGGGTCGTAGTCGTAACGGTCTGAAAAGACGTAGTGATGATCGCAGACTGCCGTCGTACCTGTCAGAAGCAGTTCCGCCAGCCCGATCCGGGCCGATATGCGAAGGGTTTCCTCGTCGATCAGCGGCCAGTAGCTGTAGGGAACGGTCATGAGCCAGTCGTCGAGTGGCGCATTCATGCCTTCCGGCACGGCCTTCAGGACAGACTGGAACAGGTGGTGATGAGTGTTCACCAGACCCGGCGTGACCACGCATCCGCTTGTGTCGACGAGCCGTTCGCCTTCCTGAGGCTGAAGGTTGCCGACGGCCTTTATCCGGCCGTCTTGAACCCGGATTGCGCCGCTGAGGCGGTCGCCCTCTTGGTTGCCGGTCAGGCCATAATCAATGTTGGTGATCAGGAAGCTGGTCATTTCTGTCCTTTCGGCAGCGACCAGGGGAAGAAGACCCGCTGAAGGAGGCTGACAAGCTGGAACAGGACCAGCGACATGATCACGAGGATGACCAGCCCGGCCCAGGCCTGGGGCAGTTTGAACATCGACGTGGAGAACTGGATGAAGTAGCCGATCCCCTTTTCGGCCGCCACGAACTCCGACACGACAGCGCCGATGACCGAGAGCGTGATCGAAATCTTCATGCCGGAGAAGATGTAGGGCGTCGCATAGGGCAGGCGGATCTGGGTGATCTCCCGGAAGGACGGCGCGCGCAGCGATCTGGACAGTTCGATCAGTTCCGGCGGCGTGGCGGCCAGACCCGTCGTCATGGAAACGACCAGCGGAAAGAAGGAGATCATGAAGGTGATCACCACACGTGGCGCATCACCGGTGCCCAGCACCACGATGATGATCGGGGCAACGGCAACCACCGGAACGGACTGGATGACCACCAGCAACGGGTAGAACGCCCCGGAGAGCAGCCGTGATTTTGCAAGGCCGACGGCAATCGGCAGCGAAATGACAAAGGAAACCGCATAGCCGACGAGGGCGACCCGAAGTGTTGCCCAGATATGCTCGAACCAGCGCCCCGCCGTCACGCTCTCAAATCCGCCGAGGATGCGGGACGGGGCCGGCAATACAAACGAGGGAACGGCAAACAGCCGTGTCCCGGCCTCCCAGACAATCAGGATCAGGACAAAGGTGATCAGGGGAAGCACGATCGGCATGCGGAGCAGTTTTTCGGAGATCGGCAAACGTCGCTCCTGACGGTCCTGCGTTGAAGCGGTCTTGACCGCGGCGGTGCCTTGCGTCTCGCTGACTGTCATCAGGCAGCTTCCTTCCGGATCAGCAGCGAGCGGAGTTCCGCCGAGAAGTCTTGCATCTCGGGCGTTCTCAGCGCGCTTTCGTCTCGTGGGCGGGCGGTTGGAACCTGAAGGTCCGCAATGATCCGCCCTGGACGCTCGCTCAGCACCAGGATCCTGTCTGCCAGCAAAGCGGCTTCCGGGATCGAGTGGGTGATGAAAAGGACGGTCTTCGGGCTCGCCTGCCACAGCCGCAGAAGCTCAAAACCCATGGCATCGCGGGTCAGGGCATCAAGCGCCGAAAACGGCTCGTCCATCAGAAGGATGTCCGGATTGAGAAACAGCGCCCGGGCAATGCCGACCCGCTGCTGCATGCCGCCGGAAAGTTCCGACGGCAGCCGCTTTTCAAACCCTTTCAGGCCGACGGTCTCGATGATGGTCCGCGCCTGGGCGCGGTCGTCGGCCGTCACCCGGCCGTATTTGTGGCGCACCGGGAAGACGACGTTGTCCTCGATGTTGGCCCATGGCAGCAATGTCGGCTTCTGGAACACGATGCCGACATCGTCCCTCGGCATCGTCACCTCCTTGCCGAAGACGCTCACCGTTCCCTTCGAAGGTTTCATCAGTCCGGCGGTCAGTCTCAGCAAGGTCGATTTTCCGCAGCCGGAAGGACCGAGCACCGCAACAAACTCATGCTGTGCGATGGTAACGGTGACCCCGTCCAGGGCGGTGACGGACCCCGAGCCGGTCAGAAACGTCTGACCGACTGAGGAAAAGCTGATCGCGTTGTTGGTGAGCGCCACTGGAAGGTTACTCCGCAGCCGGCAGGAACGAGCGGTTGACGGCGTCTTCAGGCTTGAGGGAGGCCGGGTCCAGATCCTGGGCTGCGGCAACGCGGGCCCATGTCGCCGCCAGCCGGTCGGCATCGATGGTGCCGAGCGGGAATTTCTCCGTGACCTCGTTGAAGGCGAGTTTGGACGCATCCAGCCAGGATCCCTTGACGTCTTCCGCCGAAAGCTCCGGCACCTGGGCGGAAACGGCGGCGGCTGCCTTGTCCGGGTTTGCATAGGCAAATTCGAGGGACTTCTTGAAGGCCGCAACGAAACGCTTGGCAACGTCCGGGCGCTCTTCAAGGAACTTGTCGCCTGCCACAAGCGATGCGGAATATAGCTCAAGGCCTGCGTCAGCCCACGGCAGCACGACCAGTTCCTTGCCGGCGTCAGCCGCCTGTCCGGAATAGCGCGAAACGTCGGTCAGCCAGGCGATGATCGCGTCCGACTGGCCGGTCATCAGCAATGGCCCCAGGGCGCCAGGGTCGGATTTGGTCAGGGTGATATCGTCTTCAGACAATCCGTTGTCAGCCAGAACCAGCGGCAGGAATACGTTGGAGGAAGTGAAGGGCGAGGTCGCGATCTTCTTGCCTTTGACATCCTTGATCGACGTGATCCCGCTGTCCTTGGTCGTGTAGAAGGCATGTGGCCCCATGTTGAAGATGCTCATGACGGCGGTCACCGGCACACCCTCGGTGGCCTTGGCCGCCATCAGGGCGCCCATGCCGGCGGAGCCGATGTCCGATGCGCCCGTGGCGATCTTCGTGATGGCCTCGGAAGAACCGCGCCCCGGTTCGATCTTGATCTCAAGCCCGGCTTCTTCGCAGAAGCCTTCCTGAATGCAGACATAGATCGGTGCCTTGTCACCGCCGGGCAACCAGTCGAGCTGATAGGTCACGAGATCGGCGGCAGCCGCCGGAAACGACCCAACGATTGCCGCCATGGCAACAACCAACGACTTACCGTCAAACATGCGCATCGGCACACCCTTTCGCTGTTTTTTCTCTGGAAGGTTTTTGAGTGGCGGGAGCGTTTTGTTGTCTCTGGCCGGCATCGTCATCTCCTGCTTCTGGATGCAGGGCGCCTTTGCCCTGAGCATCGTCGAAAACCTGAAAGATGAGCAATGTCGGAGCCGCTGAGCTCCACCGCTTCTACTCGACACTTACGGGAAACCCGCGCGCGATTTTTGTCAAGAAAGCTCCAAGATGAAACGACAAGAAACGTGCCGGCCAGTACAATATTTCAGCAATTGCCTTTTAAATCGCCAGTCTTTTGATCGTTTTCTGTTCAGTCCGATTGACTGCTTTCAGGGTCTTGCAGTGTGAACGGGTTCATGCTCCCATCGGCTGGAAGAAATCAAAGGAGCCGTGCGTGACCGATACTAAAAACGACAAAGATATCGCGTTGTTGCGCCGGGCCTTCGAAATCGCGCGTCAGGCGCGAGAAACGGGCGATCATCCCTTCGGATGCCTGCTGGCGGGGCCTGACGGCGACATTCTGATGGAACAGGGAAACGGCTATTCGGCCGAAGGGCAGGACATGACAGCGCACGCCGAAAGGCTGCTTGCAACCCGGGCCAGCAAGCGCTGGCGGCCGGACTTTCTGGCTGGCTGCACCCTGTACACCTCGGCGGAGCCCTGTGCCATGTGCTCGGGTGCTGTCTATTGGGCGGGCATTGGCAGGGTCGTCTTCGGCCAGACCGAAAAATCCCTCAAGGAACAGACCGGCGATCACGACGAAAACCCGACGCTTGATCTGCCTTGCCGGACGGTGTTTGCCGCAGGCCAGCGTCAGGTTGAGGTTGTCGGCCCGCTTCTGGAAGATGAGGCCGCCAGTCTGCAGGCGGATTTCTGGGCAGAGAAATAGGCGCCGTCAGATACGGTGTAACGCATGACCGACGACGGCCGGTTCAGTCCTTTCCCGTGGTCCTGGCCACGGGACGCAGCGGCGCTCGGCTGAGGCCGTTGACTGCCTCTGTCGCCTTGTGCAGCAACCGCATGAAATCTTCAGCTTCCTGGCTGTCCAGACCGCTCAACATCACCTGTTGCGCTTTTTCAACGGCAGGGCCGAGCCGTGACAGAGCCTCGGTTCCCGCCTCCGTCATATGCAGCACCTTCGCCCGCCTGTCCTTATCGCTCACGGCGCGGGACAGGAACCCTTTCTGGACCAGCCGGTCAACCACGCCGGCAATGGTGGTCCGGTCATAGGCGATGAGGCCAGCCAGCGTTATCTGGTCGATGCCCGGGTTTTCCGACACCCGAACCAGGGCAGCGAATTGCACCGGCGTGATGTCAAAGCCGATGGCTTCCACCTCGGTGTGAAACACGGCCACAGCGATCTGCTGCAACCGCCGGATCAGGTGGCCTGGCATCTGTTCAAGGTCTTGCATGGCTGCCTCCGGAAATACAAAAAGGGAGTATGCTGATTATATTTGACAGCATACTGATTATCAGTATGCTTCTTTATAAATTCGCTGTCGATGTTTGTTTGGACATCGCGGCCGGATTGTCAAATGCGAAAGCCCCAAAAGCGGCAACAGACCCGCGATTGACCATCGGCAGCTTTCGCGTGGCGTCATTGAGGCGGGCAAAGGTTCTGCCAATGGCGGAGGGCTGGTAGCCCAACAGACATGACAGGGCGGAGGAGACGGTCCCATGCAATTTCATCTGAACGGGTTCAAAACCGGTGACCCGGTTGTTCAGGAACCGAACCCCGACGCTGCTTTCCTGGCCGACACCGACAGTCTGCCGGAAGACGTTGACGTACTGATTGTCGGCTGCGGCCCCGCGGGGCTGACCCTGGCCGCACAACTGGCAGCTTTCCCGGAAATCCGGACCCGGATCGTCGAACAGAAAGCCGGTCCGTTGCAGCTTGGCCAGGCAGACGGGGTCGCCTGTCGGACAATGGAAATGTTCGAGGCTTTCGGCTTCGCCGAGCGGCTGGAAAAGGAAGCTTACTGGGTCAACGAGACGACCTTCTGGAAACCGGATCCGGCGTCGCCGGACAAGATCGCCCGCAGTGGCAGGGTCCAGGACGTCGAGGACGGGCTGTCCGAGTTTCCGCATGTCATTCTGAACCAGGCGCGGGTTCATGACTTTTATCTGGAGATCATGCGCAATTCTCCCAATCGGTTGGAGCCGAACTATTCCCGCAGGCTCGTCAATCTTGAAGTGGACTATGATCCCGGCCATGAACGGCCGGTGACGGTCCACCTGGAACGGACGGACCCCGGCCACGAAGGCGAAACGGAAACAGTGCGGGCCAAATATGTGGTTGGCTGCGACGGTGCCCGCAGTGTGGTACGCAAGGCCCTCGGCCGCGAGTTGAAGGGCGACAGCGCCAATCAGGCGTGGGGTGTCATGGATGTTCTGGCGGTCACGGACTTTCCCGACATCCGCTTCAAGTCATTGGTGCAGTCGGCACGGGAAGGCAGCATCCTGATCATTCCACGGGAAGGTGGATATCTGGTCCGCATCTACGTCGAACTCGACAAGCTGCGGCCGGACGAGCGGGTCGCGAACCGGAACATCACCGTCGAACATCTGATTGCCGCAGCCGGGCGCATTCTTCATCCATATTCCATCGACGTGAAAGAGGTCGCCTGGTGGTCGGTCTATGAGATCGGCCAGCGCCTTTGCGACAAGTTCGACGATGTTCCCACAGAGGACGCATCGAGCCGCTTGCCCCGTGTCTTCATTGCGGGGGATGCCTGCCACACGCACAGCCCGAAAGCCGGGCAGGGCATGAATGTCTCCATGCAGGATACATTCAATCTCGGCTGGAAACTTGCTCATGTGCTGAAAGGGCTGAGCAAACCGGACCTGCTTGCCAGCTACTCGGCCGAACGCCAGGCCATTGCACAGAACCTGATCGATTTTGACCGGGAATGGGCAAAGCTCGTCAGCGCACCGGTAAAGTCGGACAGCAATCCGGATGGCGTCGATCCGGCTGAAGTTCAGAAGTACTTCGTGCAGCATGGTCGCTACACGGCCGGAACAGCCTCACGTTACCTGCCATCCGTCCTGACCGGCGGCGGTGAGCATCAGCACCTCGCCGAAGGATTTCAGATCGGCATGCGGTTCCATTCAGCCCCGGTCGTCCGTCTAGCTGATGCCAAGCCGTTGCAACTGGGTCATGTGATCAAGGCCGACGGCCGCTGGCGGCTCTTCGCCTTTGCCGGTAGAGACGACCCGGTGGCGGGAACGTCAGCCATCCGCCTTTTGTGCGATTTTCTTGAAAAGGATGCGTCCTCGCCTGTGCTGCGCCACACGGCGGAAGGCGAGGATATCGATGCGGTCATCGATCTTCGTGTGGTCTTCCAGCAAGGCCACCGCGATCTGGCCCTCGCGGGCATGCCCTCCCTGCTTCAGCCCCCAAAAGGGCGTTATGGGTTGCGGGATTACGAGAAACTGTTCTGTCCGGACCTCAAGAGCGGCTGCGATATTTTCGACATGCGCGGCATCGACCGGGGCAAGGGATGTGTGGTGATCGTCCGGCCGGATCAATACGTTGCCGAGGTTTTGCCTCTTGAGGCCTTTGAGAGCCTTTCCAGCTACTTCAACCGCATTCTCAAGCGCAGACAGTGAGCCTGAAAATTATGTGGTCGTATCTAAAAATAACTCTACGTAATAAAGCGGATAAAACTAGACATTCTGATTTACGCTAAAAAGAATACAACCTAAAAATGCAGTATCATGTAAAAATCTCTTTTTGAGAGAATCTCGCGTCTACTCTTCTTTTTGGGGAGGCGCGGGCATGGGGTCGCAAGACATCGACAAAGACCGGGGAGATCGGCTGACGCAGGCAATGCGCAGCCGCGGTCACCGAAAAGCCATGGCTCTGGCAGCGGAGCTGAACATTTCGCCCGCAGCCATCACCAAATGGAAGCAGGGGCATGCAATGTCGATTGAGAACGCGTGCAACCTGGCAAATTCTCTAGATATTTCATTGGATTGGCTTTTGCTTGGTCGCAATGGGCCTGATTGGCTGTTGCCGAACAACATGAGTAAGCAAGAGCTGGAGCTGGTTGAAAAGCTGCGTACCCGGCCAGCGCGGATCGTGAAACTTCTGCTCAATCTTGTCACCGAGATCCCCGAGCGATTTTAGCGGGAACAGAGATCAAAAAACAACCACAGGTAAATATCAAGAAGATTGTATAAACCGCCAGTAAACAACTAAAGATAGAAAATTTTTGAAATTCGCCGAAGATGGTCTCGAGGGCGATGCAGATGAAACAAGTGTTCATAGAAAATAATTTCGAATACGGAAAGGCGTTTGCGGCCCTTTTTTAAGATAAAATATGGAGACCGAGAACATGTCCACTCTTTTGACAATCAACGTAAAGAACTTGGAAAGCGCCACCCAGGGTTTTTATTTTTTCCAGCAGCCGGCGATCTATACCGGGGGTGGCCAAGTTTACAGCAACAGCCTGTATTCCCAGAGCCTTGGCAACTATGCCCAAACCGGGTCGATCCTGACGTTCCAGGTCAACATGCAGTATTACGCTGGTATTCAGGAGGCGCACAGCACACCGAAGGTCGGTCAGTCGTCCGGTTTTTCGTCAGCCAGCCGGGCTATCGACCTCGCTCCCGCGTCTGGGACGGCAAACGACTGGGTCACGGCGTCCGTGAACCCGCTCGGCCTGAGCCAGCCGACATCCGGCACGGGCGTTCAGCCCGGTGCGTTCCGCATCACCACGCCAACCTATTCGCCGCCCGCGATCTACAACGTCGGCTCCGCGGTGGAAGTGAACGGTGGCATCACGCTGTCCAACTTCGTTGTCGCCAACCCGAACAACAACACGGATTGCCAGCCGATCCTGAAATACTACGTCCAGACCGGTGACTACACGCCGGGCACCGTGATGAACTTCACGGCTTCGAGCGTGGATGCGGCCGTCTGCGACTTCACCGGTGGTCATTCGATCATTGATGTGACGCTGAATGCTGACGGCACCTGGAATACATCCATCGTCAAGTAACGTCGGATCCTTTCAAGGTCCTTCAGTCTGTGAGCAGGTCTTTTGCCATCCGGCCTGCTCACACCGCCCATGGCTGGCAGCACGGAACTTTCCCTGCGCGATTGCTTCACCAGGTTCCGGCCATCCCGTTACGGCGGTCGAGATCTGTCGGCGGCGAAAACAAGCGAGGGCGCTGACCCATGACCTCTCAGCACCAGATCATCATTCAGAATCTGTCGAAACAGACGATCAGTTTCTATGCGTTCCAGCAGCAGGCCGGTTTCACCAACGCCGGTGCGAAGCTGGCGGTGCAATCGAGCAGTCTGGCAACGGGGCCACTGGCACCGCATGCGTCTTCCGGGTCTCAACTCACCTTCGGGTTCGATACCCAGATCTATGCCGGCGCGATTGAACCGGACACCCAGGCCGCTGTGGCAAATTTCAGTGTGCGAATTTCATTTTCGACCAACGAGATGGTGGTCAGCCAAACCTCGGCCATTCAACCGGTCGACCTGACGCCCGTGTCCGGTCAGAGCAACAATCATACGGATCTGTCGCTCAACCCGCTGGGGCTGTCGGCAGCCATCTATCAGACCGGGCCACTGCCCGGAAGCTTCGGCATCCAGGTCCCGGCCTTCACTCCGGCGCCAACGCCGAACCTCTACTGTGGCAGCGCCGCCATCAATCAGAACGGCGGTGTCACCCTGTCGAGTTTCGTTGCACCGCAGCCGAACAGTCAGCTCGTGTGCGCTCCACTCCCGGTCTACTTCGTCAAGACCGGGTCCCACGCCGTAGGCGAGGTCATCACCTACGACACGTCGCAAGCGGCCAAATGCGACTTCTCGCAAGGCTATTCGGTCTTCAGCGTTGCCTACAACGCAGACGGAACCTTCACGACAAAAGGGAGGTAGACATCAAGCAGCACCGGAAACTTGAAATCTCTCTGTCTTTCAATGTGTTACTGAAAGGAAATGCCATGTTAACCATTCCCTTGGCCGATGCACCCCGTCCGGTTCACACGGCCCGCAGGCCTCTCCTGGCCTTAGCAGCCGTGGCCTTCTGCAGCCTTGCTGCCGCGCAAACGGCGCAGGCGCAACTGGCCTTCTCGCCGGATTGCCGGAACCACCAGCAAATCCAGGTGAACCCGCCACAAAATGCAATCCTGTTTTCCAAGCATCCGGTGCCGCATCCGGCTGGAACCGCCACCGTGTTCGCCATCAATGGTCTGAACAACTATGTCGTGCCCGCGGGCGTGAACTCCTGCGTGGTCGCCGCGCCCGATCCTGACGACAATTATTGCTTCCAGGCCCGCAACGACGCGACCATCCTTCAGGTCGGGTTCCAGGCCATCGTCAACCCGGGCGGGCTGCCGGCGTGTCAGTAGCCGTAAAGCTGCCCGCCTGTCGTCCAGCGCGGACAGGCGCCTCTTGCCCCTTGTCCATTCGTCTCAAGGGACAGCTTTTCCTGAACCTGCAGAGGAAAGAAGAGCAATGCCGTATATCCTGAAATCCTACGAAACCGGGGCGACCTTGTCCCAGACCACAGACGCGCCTCAGGCAACCGGGGCGTTCGAGGAATATGCACAGGCCGGCTGGGTGCCTGCCGCCGCAGGCCTCGGGCTCAGTCGGGGCGGTGTCTACCGGCTCGATGATCCGATGCCCGGCGGCGTCAAGCGCAAGATCAAGGTTGTCGCGATTGGGTCCGGGCTGAACGCCTTCACCTATGTTCGTGAGGGGGTCGCCTGAGGGACCACAAGAGTGTGCGCCTGTTTCAACGAGAACAGACGCAAATTCAGGGGCGGTGAGCATTCCCCAAATGGGGGTATCGCAACGGCATATTGAACGTTGCAGGCCCCTAGCAACGCAAAACAAAAGGCCCGGCATTGCTGCCGGGCCTTTCGCTTTCAACTCTCGTGAGAGAGACGAAAATTTTAGTCTTCGTTCTGCTGCTTCAGAGCAGCACCCAGGATGTCGCCGAGAGACGCACCGCTGTCGGAAGAGCCGTACTGAGCGACAGCTTCCTTCTCTTCTGCGATCTCGAGAGCCTTGATCGACACGGTGACCCGACGGGTCTTCTTGTCGAACTGGGTGATGCGGGCATCGAACTTGTCGCCAACGGAGTAACGCTCCGGACGCTGTTCCTCGCGGTCGCGGGACAGGTCGGCGCGGCGAATGAAGGCAGTCAGGTCGCTGTCTGCGATCTTGACGTCCAGGCCGCCGTCTTTGATTTCGATGACTTCACAGGTCACGACGGAGTTCTTGCGCAGTTCGCCAGCTGCACCCGATTCCATCGGATCGCCGGAAAGCTGCTTGATGCCGAGGGAGATACGCTCCTTGTCGACGTCCACGTCCAGAACGACGGCCTTGACCATGTCGCCCTTCTTGAACTCTTCGATAACCTGCTCGCCCGGACGGTTCCAGTCGAGGTCGGAGAGGTGAACCATGCCGTCCACGTCGCCGTCGAGGCCGATGAACAGGCCGAATTCGGTCTTGTTCTTGACTTCGCCTTCGACTTCGGTGCCGATCGGGAACTGTTCAGCGAATGCATCCCACGGGTTCTGCAGGGTCTGCTTCAGGCCCAGGGAGATGCGGCGCTTGACCGGATCGACTTCCAGGATCATCACTTCGACTTCCTGAGAAGTGGAAACGATCTTGCCCGGATGGACGTTCTTCTTGGTCCAGGACATTTCGGAAACGTGGATCAGGCCTTCGATGCCCGGCTCCAGTTCCACGAATGCGCCGTAATCGGTGATGTTGGTCACGCGGCCGGTGAACTTGGCTTCGATCGGGTACTTGGCTTCGATGCCATCCCACGGATCGGTTTCAAGCTGCTTCATGCCGAGGCTGATGCGGTGCGTTTCCTGGTTGACGCGGATGATCTGCACCTTGACGGTCTGGCCGATGGTGAGAACTTCCGACGGATGGTTGATGCGGCGCCACGCAATGTCGGTGACGTGCAGCAGGCCATCGATACCGCCAAGGTCGACGAACGCACCGTAATCGGTGATGTTCTTGACCACACCTTCCACGGTATGACCTTCTTCCAGGCTCTGGACCAGTTCCGAACGCTGTTCGGCGCGGGTTTCTTCCAGAACGACACGGCGGGACACGACGATGTTGCCGCGGCGCTTGTCCATCTTCAGAATCTGGAACGGCTGCGGGGTGTGCATCAGCGGGGTCACGTCGCGAACCGGACGGATATCGACCTGCGAACGCGGCAGGAAGGCAACGGCGCCATCCAGATCGACGGTGAAACCACCCTTGACCTGGTTGAAGATCTGGCCGGTAACCTTTTCGTTGGCTTCGAAAGCGACTTCCAGGCGGACCCAGCTTTCTTCGCGGCGAGCTTTTTCGCGCGACAGAACAGCTTCGCCAAGAGCGTTTTCAACGCGCTCCAGGTAAACCTCGACTTCGTCGCCGACCTTCATTTCGCCGTCACGGCCTTTAGCGCCGAATTCCTTCAGCGGCACGCGGCCTTCGACCTTCAGACCGACGTCGATGACTGCCAGGTCTTTTTCGATCGCGACGACGGTGCCCTTTACGACGGCACCTTCATACAGGTCGTTCTGAACGAAGGACTCTTCGAGAAGAGCGGAGAAATCCTCCATGGAGGGATTATAATCAGACATATATGCTCCTGGCGCCTTCAGGCGCGCCGCCGGCGGGTTGGTGTTGCACTCCGGATCTGTCCTTCTCCCGGGATCGCGGTTTCCGCTGATCCTGCCGCTTTTTAAAGCGGGCCGGCGGGGCGAGAGGCGGAAAATCCGGTCTCGTCACAGGTCGCCGCAATGGGCGCCCTGCCGAAATTCTCTGTCGTTCCATAAAAGAACCGATGGCCTGAGGCCACATGCGTTCCGGATGCACAAACAGGGGCGCACCGGTGGTGAACCCCTTGTCCTTATCAGGCATCCCTGGCGCGGGAAACGATATCCACAGCCGCCTGGAACGCGGTCTCTATATCCATTTCTGTCGTATCAAGCAAGACCGCATCGTCTGCCTGGCGCATCGGAGCCACAGTTCGCTTGGAATCGCGCTCGTCCCGGCGCTTGAGATCCTCCAGAACGGCGGCATATTGCGCGTCCTGTCCCTTGGAGACCATCTCGTCGGTCCTGCGCTTTGCGCGGGCCTCGGGAGAGGCTGTCACGAACAGCTTCACCGTCGCATCGGGGCATACCACCGTGCCGATGTCGCGCCCGTCGAGAACGGCACCGGGAGGTGTCTGCGCGAACCGGCGCTGAAGCTGTACCAGCTCCTCGCGAAGACCACCCAGCACCGCAATGCGCGATGCCGCCTCGCCGATCTCGTGTGCCGACAGGACCGACTTGTCCATCTGGGCGAGGTCAAGATTATGGGCGATCTCGATGGCCACGCCCTCGTCGCCAAGCGGCAGGCCGTTGGCAAGGAGTGCGGCCGCGACGGCGCGATAGGTCAGCCCGGTGTCCAGGTGGCGCAGTCCGAAATGGTCAGCCAGCCGGCGGGAAAGGGTACCCTTGCCGGATGCGGCCGGTCCGTCGATTGCGATGATCATGCGGCCTCGCTGGTGTTTGCGGTAATCTGAGCGCCAAGGCCGTCGAAGAGGCTGGTGAACGTCGGGAAGCTGGTCGCGATCACCGCGCCGTCGTCCACCGTCACCGGCTTGTGGGCGGCCATGCCCAGCACCAGGAACGACATGGCGATGCGGTGGTCGAGATGGGTCACCACCGTGCCGCCGCCGATGGCATTGGCGCCGCCGGTCACGGTCAGCGTGTCTTCGGTTTCAACGCAAGGGATGCCGTTGGCTTCCAGTCCGCGGGCGACTGCGGCCAGACGGTCGGATTCCTTCACGCGCAATTCGTCTAGCCCGGGCATGAAGGTCTCGCCTTCAGCAAAGGCAGCGGCAACGGCCAGCACCGGATATTCATCGATCATCGACGGCGCGCGCTCGGCCGGTACGGTGATGCCTTTCAGCTTGCTGGCCTTCACGTGCAGATCGCCCACTTCCTCACCGCCCGTTTCGCGCCGGTTGAGAATGGAGATGTCGCCGCCCATTTCGATCAAGGTGGTGATCAGTCCGTTGCGGTGCTCGTTCAACAGAACGTTCTCGATGACAATGTCAGACCCCGGCACGATCAGCGCGGCCACCAGCGGGAACGCTGCGGAGGAGGGGTCGCCAGGCACGTCGATGTCCTGCGGCTTCAGCTCCGGCTGGCCCTGCAGCTTGATCACGCGTTCGCCGGCTTCATTCAGGGTCACGGAAATATCGGCGCCGAACCCCTTCAGCATCTTTTCCGTATGATCACGGGTCGGGATCGGTTCGATCACGGTGGTTTCGCCAGCCGCATTGAGGCCGGCCAGCAGAACGGCCGATTTCACCTGTGCAGACGGCATCGGCACCCGGTAGGTGATCGGCAGCGCCTGCTCCGGGCCCCGGATTGAGGCCGGCAGACGGTCGCCGTCGCGGGCAATCACGTTGGTGCCCATGTCGCGTAGCGGATTGAGCACGCGGCCCATCGGCCGTTTGGACAGGGAGGCATCGCCCACAAACGTGGCGGCGATGTTGTGGCTGCCGAGAATGCCCATGGTCAGGCGCACGCCGGTGCCGGCGTTGCCAAAATCGATGACGTGTTCCGGCTCCAGCAGGCTGCCGAGCCCGATCCCGTCCACGGTATAGCTGCCGTCTTCGAGTTTGGTAATGGTCGCGCCGACGGCGCGCATGGCATCAGCCGTCGCCAGAACATCTTCCGATTCAAGCAGACCCTTCACGGTGGTCCGGCCAACGGCAAGCGCGCCGAACATCAGGGATCTGTGCGAGATGGATTTGTCGCCGGGCACGCGGATCGTGCCGGTCAAGGGGCTGCCCAGCCTGGAAGTCAGTGGCTTGAGCGCAGAATCGTGTGACATTTTCAATGTCCGCAAATTGGATCGGTTGTCAAAAGGTGACACGTCCTATCATGTGGACGCGCCTGCGTCATCCGTTCAGACCGCCCGAATCTCAACTTCGCGGGATTTCCCGGCATTGGCCGAACGGCAACGGATTCAACCGTGTGCCGGTCTGCAGGTCGTGTGGGTAACGCTGTCAGGCGCTTGAAATTTGAGTCACAACGTGCAGAACAATAATCCGAAGAATGTTTTTCGATTGATTTGCCTTTGACACCGGAACGGCTTGACGCTATGGGGCCACCCACGAATTCAAGTCGATTACATAACGAAGAAGGGTGAGCACAGTGGCAAAACCTGAACTTGGCACAAAGCGGCTTTGCCCGAGCTGCGGCGCCAAATACTACGATCTCAACCGCAACCCGATCACCTGCCCCAAATGCGGCACGGTGTTCGAGGCGGTCATGACCTCCCGTGCCGCGAAGGCTGCGAAGGTCGAAGAGACGCCGGAAGACGATGAAGACGAGGACGACGTCGCGGCTCCGGAAATCGTGACCTTGGAAGAGGCCGATGCAGAAGCCGAAGGCGGCGATGACGATGTGCCGGATCTGGAAGATACGGACGTCGATCTCGATGACGACGAAAGCAGCGACGACGACGTCTTCATCGACGATGAGGACGAAGACGAAGAATCCGTTCCGGGCATCCGCGTCGAAATCGACGAAGATCCGGATCGCTAAACTATTGTCCGGGCAGGCTTTTCCGCCTGTCCGGGCTTTTCCACAAGCGGCGGAAATGATCCTGATATTTTCTGCTTGATCTTGTGTGGAGGTGTGACTATAACCCGCCTCCATCGACGCCGGACACCCAAGCCGGTGCGCATATGGAACATGGGGCCATAGCTCAGTTGGGAGAGCGCTACAATGGCATTGTAGAGGTCAGGGGTTCGATTCCCCTTGGCTCCACCATTCCTCTTTCGGACAGCTCCAGATAAATCTGCCTTATCCGCCAGATGCATTGCCTCTGAGCCACTAGCCTTATGCCGAAGCGGCCTTTCTCCGAGACAAAGGCGAGCAGGGACAAAGCGGGGCAAAGCTGCCTCGGAAGCGAAAGAGACTTCATCCGAAAGTCTTGCCCAACATCCACGTCACCGCGATCACGAGTGCGAGGGCCATCGCACGGTTGAGCAAACGCATCCGGTTGGGCGTGATTTGAGCGCCGCCCCAGGCCCACATGGCCAGGGATGCCCAACAGATTGCGCCGAAAAGCGCGGCGAACACTGCCAGTCCCGTGACGGGGTCGGTCAGCGGCAGCACGAATGCCGAAAGCGACGAGATCACCGTAAGCCACGCTTTCGGGTTTAACCCCTGAACCAGCACCCCCGACCAGAAGCCTGGCGTACGGAGGAAGTTTGGGCGGTCTGTTACCCCGTCGTCGCGGAGGAGGCCCACTGCCATCCAGATCAGATAGGTGCTGCCGATCACCATCATCGGGACTTGCAATGCCGTGATCCACGCTGCCCCGCCCAGGAGGCCCGCGCCCAAGGCGAGGAGAATGAGGAGAAAACTTGCAGTAGCGCCAGTGACAAAGATCAGAGCCTGCCCCATCCCGTAGCGCGCGCCGGTCATCGCTCCGATGATGTTGACCGGCCCGGGCGTTGCCGAGGCAGCAACGGCAAAGCCTGACATGGCCACAATTGTTTCCAACGTAGGCATGGGTCAGCGCAACAAGGGCAGGCGGCCACAAATGCGATCGACCTTCTTTCTGGGTCCTCCAAGCAGGATCGCTTGCGGTGCATGGTCGGAGATTGGCCTGGACGCGATCCGGGCCGTGTAATCGACATAGTCCTTCGCCTCGAAGGCGTCGCGCATGTAAGCCAACCGGACCGGTAGGTCCTCTGCGGCGAAGAACAGCGCAGGCAGATCGTCGGCAGGGGCACTCAGGACCGGAAGGGCGGTATTGGTAATACCGGGAAGGCAAACGCCGTCGTGGGTTGGCGTCTCGGCTCCGATGAGGTCCGGGCGAAGGTGTCCAAGGCTCATCCCCAGAACGGCGGCGAAATTGGCTTTCACGCCGAGGGGGAGCTCCTGGGACAAAATGATAACAGGTTTGAATGACATGAACGCGCTCCTTTCGGAACGCTATTGGCATGGACTGGTCCGGGAGGATTGGACAAAAGTGAACCGTCAGTGCCGTTTCAGAGCGCCGGGTGTCACGCCGTAATGACGGCGAAACTGCCGGATCAAATGGGCCTGATCACAGAACCCCGCTTCGTGGGCAGCTTCAGCCGCAGGAACGCCATCCAGTAGCAACCGCTGCGCATGATCGACACGGGCCTGGACGATCAGGGCGTGCGGCGTCATGCCGGTGGCGCGTCGGACACTTCGGATCAGGTAGGACACGCTGAGATTGGCTTCGGCCGCCAGATCATCAAGGGTCAGAGGCTCGCCGGTCTCGACCGCTGCCATCACTCGCGCCCGCACCAGACCGACCGTCGCAGGTTCGCGGCCGGAGGGACGCAGGTCCGCTCTGCCATAGCAAGTGAACGCGACGGAGAGAACATCGTGAACAGCCTCTTCCACTGCCAGGGTCCGGTCAGCCGACGCGGGCATGTTCACAAAACGGGCAAGGTCACCGAGTGCTCGTGCCAGCCGAAGGCCGTGGTCCCGGGGAGCGACCTGGCTGAAACCGCGCAGCTCTTTCAGATCGAGGATGGCGCGCACCGCCTCTTCCGACGCATAGAGCATATTGTAACGCACGTGGTTGGTCGCGGCATGCCCGGTATGGGGCTCCTCGGGATTCATGAGCGAAAGTGACCCCGCAGGAAGCGTCATGCTCTCACCGCGGCAGATGTACCCGCCGGCGCCAGCGGCGATGGCGCCTATGGCAAATCCTTCGTGCGCGTGCCGGGTGAAGGTCTGCCGACTGAACGAAGCCTCGAAGAGCTGAACCCCGTGATGCCAGCCGAGATGGTGATAGCGATTGCCCTGCATCGCCGGAAAATAGCATCGTGGATTTGTCTTGGTAAGGTCTTGGAAGGGCTCTTTCCACCCGTTTGCAGCGCGCTGTTTGAACGGCAGCTTCGGGTGCTGCCAAAGCCCATGAAAGGCAAATCTCACAGACAAAAGACGACATCGCAGCTCGGCCTTGCACACGTACTGACACCGGCCCGAAAGGCTGATCCATTGTCAGATTCGCCGATTAACGGCATTGAAACAATTCAACGTTAGGGTTTCGCAGCGTGAGATCGGGTCGTTTCGGTCGCTGAGTTCGGCGGAAACGGCTTCTTTGTTTTCAGGATGTGAACAGGTTTTTCCGATGCCGGCCGAGGGCAATTTCAGCACATGGATCGACCGTCATTCCCGTGCTTGCTGACGGTGGCTTCATGAAGCATATCGGAAGCGTATCCAACGTTGCGGATCGTGACGGCAAACAGAAGTCAGGGTTGTCTTCCTTGAACCGTTACAATGCAATTGCAAAGCGCTTCTCGGGGTTTGCCCTGATCTCCGGAATCGGCTGGTGCTTGGATTTCCTGACCATGGCAACGCTCACGCAGAGCGGTCTGCCCGTGTTCTGGGCGAATTTCATCGGTGCCTTCTGCGGTGTGACCTTCGTCTTCTTCGTTGCCGGAAAGCACATTTTCGAAAAGGCCGGCAACAGATCGACGGCAACTCTTCTGGTGCTCTACTGGATCTGGCAGGTCGTTGCGGTGACGGCCGCCTCTGCCCTGACGGCCGCCTTGAGCTGGGCGTTGTTGTCACTGCTGGAGGCCGCCGGCGGAACGGCTTTCGTGGCCGGGTTCAGCTTGAAGCCGGTGACCCTGTGCGGCATTACCGCCAAGATGCTGGTCACGCCGTTCACCCTTGTCGCGAATTTCTTTTTCATGCGGTTTCTGCTCGAACACCGCAAGTCAGATTGAGGGGCCTTCATGACCGGCCGCGTTCTTGTTTTCATTCCCTGCTACAATTGCGAAGCGCAGATCCCGCGTGTGCTGAAACAGCTTGAGGCACCCGAGGTGAAGGCTGTCGTCGATGGCGTCCTGTGTGTCGACAACCGCTCGACGGACGGCACGCGTGAGGCGGCCGAGGCCGGATTGACGAAGCTCGGATATGCCGAAACCGCGCTGCTGCACAACGACGACAATTATGGTCTTGGCGGGTCGCACAAGGTTGCGATCAACTTCGCGATGGTGAACGGCTACGACTATCTGGTCGTGCTGCACGGCGATGATCAGGGTTCGATCACCGACCTGGTGCCGCATATATTGGCCGGCCGCCACAAGGACCTCGATTTCCTGATGGGCGCGCGCTTCATGAAAGGCTCAAAGCTGGAGGGCTATTCGCTGGTGCGCACGGCGGCCAATCATGCCTTCAACCTGATCTTCTCGGCCATCAGCGGCCAGCGTCTCTTCGACCTCGGCTCCGGGTTGAACCTCTTCCGGGTCGAGGCTTTCAGGTCCGGCTTCCACCTGAAATACGCCGACGACCTGACGTTCAATTATTACCTGATCCTGGGTGTCGTGCGGAACCGGTTCCGGCTGGCGTTCTTTCCGCTGACCTGGCGTGAAGACGACCAGATCTCCAACGCCAAGCTCGGCAAGATGGGCGTTCAGCTCCTGCGTATCGTCGGCTTCCGTCTGTTCAGGCCATCGGCTTTCTTTGCCGCCGATCACAGGCAGACACCGCGCGCCGCCTATCCCTCGACGCGGATTGCCTGAGGTGCGGGCCGTGCGGACATCTGGCCGGTTGCGAAATGCCAGGCTGCCAGCGGGCCTTGCCCTGCATTATGCGGTCCTGTTCCTGCCGTTCGGCCTTGCGCTCTGGTGGCTGGTTGAACAGGGGGTGGCCGACCTTGCCGGCAAGCCCTGGCAGGCACTTGTTCTTGCAGGAAGCATCTACCTCGCCTCCCATTGCGTGCGCGCCGTGCGTCTGGCGATCATGGCTTCGCGGCTGCTCGGCATATCCGGGCGCTCCAGCGCGCTCCTGCATATGGTGACCAGCCCGGGCGCCCTTGTCATTCCCTTCAAGCTCGGCGAGATCCTGAGGCTGCATCAGCTCTGGTATCTGGGCAAAAGCTTTCCCGGGGCGCTGATCATCATTCTCCTGGAGCGGTTTTTCGACGGGCTGATGATCCTGGTGCTGCTTGGCATCGTCTATGCCTATCACGGCCCGCTGGCCACAGGTCCGATGGTTCTTCTGGCCGTCACCAGCATTGCCGTGCTGGCAGGCCTTGTCGTCTTCGTGCTTGGGCCCGGCATCTTGCGGGCCGTGCAGCACTATGTGGTTCTGAACCACCGCAACCCGAATTCACTGCGGCACCTCGGCCAGCTCGACGGTCTGCGCCAGATCACGACACGCGGGGCCGATCTTTTCCGTGTGCAGGGGCCCGTGCTGCTGGTCATGTCCATGGTCATCTGGGGTCTGGAGGCGCTGGCCGCGACAGTGCTGGCCCTGACCTCCGCCAACTTTGTTGGAACCAGCGGGATCGTGCTCCTGGCGGAACGGGTGTTCGAAGGCCCCGTCGCCAGCTTCCAGGGGGTCGTCGGTACCTGGAGCAGCCTGTGTCTTCTGTCCCTTGCGCTGGTCTGGCCGCTTGCCATGTGGATCTACCTGCCGCGCGTGCGCAACGAACCGCTGCGTGCCCAGAACAGGACCGGTGTTTTATGACGAAAGCGCTTTCCGTAATTCTCGATGACCGGGACCCGCCGGCCGAAAGCGTGCGGGCCGCGCTGGGCGAAGTCCGGTTTTCCGACATCATGCGCCGCCGCCAGACCCTGGCGAAAGAACTGACGGCCATGTCGCTGGAGGCCGGAGCGGAATCGGTCGAACATCTGACCTCGCCGGAAAGCGGTGTCGAACTTGCCGACCGCATCCGCGACCGGGGCGATGCGGCCATCTATCTACGCGTGCCGCTTTGCCTGCCGCCGCTTGACCCGGAAGGCTTTTCGGTGCTGGTTCGCAAGGCCGGATACGCCCTGAAGACCATGCTGGCCACCCCGGTGATCGAAGACGAGGCCGTTGCCGTCCTGTTTCACACCGAGGCCGCATCGCTTCTGTGTGCGGACACGCCCGAGGCGCGTCGCCTGCTGCTGCTGTCGCTGCGCGATCGCACGGAGATCATCACGGATCACGCCAGGTTCATCGATATTCGGGAACCGCGCAACCTGATGCTGTTTTTGTCCGGCGCGACAGAACTGCGTCATTTCAATTCCGCCCGTGCGGAAGACAACGTCTTTCACAAGCAGTCCAGCGACATTGCAAAAATGCGTGCCGAGCACGGCTTCTTTCATGCTGCACCACCGGAGCTGCAACGGTTTCTGTTGCCGACCTTCGGCTTCTGGGAAGATGGCAAGCAGGCCGGCTATCGCATGGAGCATCTGGCGATCCCGGACGCGGCGCTGCAATGGGTGCATCACTCCTTCACCGAAGGAGACTTCAGGGTCCTGCTCGATCAGATCTTCAATTATCTGAACGCGAGACCGACGGGAAAGAAAGACCGGGCCCGCGCGGAAACGCAGATACTGGAAAAACTGGACAAGCGCCTCGCGGCGTTCCTGGAAACCGAGCGTGGCAGGCAGACCAACCAGATCCTGGAACGAGCGGGACCGCGCGGCGGTTTGCCCGACATGCTGGAACAGGCCCGACCATTCGTTCGCAAGGCGGTCGCCAGCACGGATCAACTGGTGTTTTCCCATGGCGATCCATGCTTCTCCAACATCCTGTTCGACAGGCGGATCGGTCTGATGCGGCTGATCGATCCGCGTGGCGCCTTGTCCGCGGACGATGCCATGATGCATCCGCTCTATGACGTGGCCAAGATCAGCCACTCCATTCTGGGCAGCTACGACTATGTCAACAATGGCCTGTTCCGCGTCTATCTGAACAAGGACCTGAAGCTGGAACTCGACTGGACGATTGCGCCCCCGGCGGATTGGGCCGAACGGCACTTCTGCGACAGGCTGGAGGCGGAAGGCCTCGACGTTGCCCATGTGCGTGCGGTCGAACTGTCGCTGTTCCTGTCCATGCTGCCGCTTCACACCGACCATCCGGACAAGCTTGTCGGCTTTGCGCTGATCGCGGCCTCGATCCTCGACCAGCTCGAAAGCGGGCAGAAACGCCAGAGAAAGGCCAACTGATGAGCGGCATCGTCGCAATTACCATGGCCGGTCTCGGCAGCCGTTTCACCAAGGCCGGATACGACCGGCCGAAATATGAAATTGAGGCGCTCGGACGGCCCCTGTTCGACTGGTCCATGCTCTCGCTGGAGGCTTACCGGGAAGCCGGCTGGTCGTTCCGTTTTGCCGTGCGCAGTGGATTGAACGCGCCGGACTTCCTGACGGCCCGCTGCAAGGCGCTTGGCATCAAGGTAGACGGCATCGTCCAGCTTGACGAACTGACTGACGGTCAGGCGACGACGGCGCTGGTATTGGTGGCAACAGCCTCCGAAAACCAGCCGCTCGCCATCTTCAACATCGATACCTATGTGGCGCCGGGCGCGATGGCGCCTGCCGACCCGGCGATGTGCGCCGGGCATGTGCCGTGTTTTCCCGGACCGGGTGACGGCTGGTCCTTCGCGCGCACTGACGAGACCGGCCGTGTGGTGGAACTGCGCGAGAAGGAGCGGATCTCCGATCACGCGACCGTTGGTCTCTACTGGTTCGACAGCGTCGCACGTTACCGGGACGTCTATGCCCGTTTCTTCCGCGCAAGCGGAGAGGAGAAGGGCGAGCGCTACATCGCGCCGATGTACAACCAGATCATCGCGGACGGAGCGGATGTCACCATCAGCCAGCTTGCCTTCGAAGATGTCGGCATGCTCGGCACGCCGGAACAGCTGGAAGCCTTCATCGCTTCCCCGCCGCCTTCCGCGGCAAAGTGGACGATAGCCAAATGATTGCCCTTTCGACCTATGCCTTTGCCATCCTGCTGTTTCCGGCGCTCGTTGCGGTCTGGTACCTGCGCAAGGACTACGCCTCCGGCATTGTCGGGCTGCTCTGCCTGGTCGGCGCCGTCGGGCTGATCGTCGTCAGCGCCACGCTGCCGCATCTGTTCTTTGATCACGAACGCTACCTGCACGACCTCTGGACGGCCTTCGACACGGCCAACAAATCCGCCTTCGGCCAGGCCTCGAGCGTCGATTATTTCAGCCCGATCGGCCCGGTCTACGACTGGGTCTTCAGGATCGCGGCGGGTCTGCGTCAGGTGGATGCAACGTCGGTTCCTCTGGCAAACGCCATTTTTGCTCTGGGCACGCTGGTGCTTGCGCTCCTCACGCTGACGCGTCAGGTCAATTTCGGCACGCTCGGTCTTGTGGTGCTGATCGCTGTTGCCACGGTCGTCACGCCGCGCGAACCGGACATGATCTTCGCCCAGACCAGCATGAGCTGGCTCGCCCCCTACAATCGCTGGGCGGCGGCTCTTGCGGCCGTTGTGACGGCAGCCTTCTGCTGTCCACCCGGACGCAGGGGCATACCGGAAGCTTTTCTGCTTGGCGTCTCGATTGCCGTCGTCTGCCTGATCAAGGTCACCTTCGGTGCGGCGCTGGTCGGATTGCTGGTTGTGGCAACAGTGTTCCGGAACGTTTCGATAAAACATGCCGTCGTTGTTCTGCTTGGCCTTGCGGCCTCCCTTGCAGCGGCGGAGCTGGTCACCGGTCAGGTCAGCGCGAACCTTGCGGACATCAAGACCGTCTCCGGATTTGCAAAGGAAGCCTGGCGTATCATCAAGCTGATTACCCAGCTAGGCGAAGCGGCCGTCTGGGCCATCGGCAGTGCCGTGCTTTATCTGCTGCTATGTGAAAACAGCTCTGAGCGAAAACGCTTCACACCTGTCGTTCTGATCCTGGTTGCCGCCGCCATGGCCTGCGTCATTCTCATGCAGAACCACTGGCTGTCTGAAAGCCCGGTCTACGCGGTGCTTCCGGTCATCGCCGCGCAGTGGGCCGGGCTGTTCCGCAAGGACGGGCTCGTGGAGCAGTCGGGGCAAACGGCATCGCAGGCCCTGACGCTCGACATCCTTTCGGTTCTGACCATCGCACTTGCCTTGATCTATCCGGTGCGCGACGGCGGGGCCATGGTCGCGCAGTTCCTGCAAAGCCGGCAATATCCGGCGGACGAACGGCTGGCTGGCACAGGTCAGGCGGGCTTTGTCCTGCATCCGCGCTGGCACGAGCAGCCCGAAGAGGAAGTGACTGTCGACTACAACCGGATGCTGGACGGGTTCAACCTGCTGCGACAGGCCGGGGCGGCGGAGCCGGATGCCGGGCCCGTGCTTGCGCTCAACTTCGCCAACCCGTTTCCATCGCTTCTGAACAAGCCTTCGCCCGCCAGGGTACCGATCTGGTTCCACAACGGCAGAACGTTCTCCAAGGAAATTCACCAGCCGGAAGACGAGTTCTTCTCCGACGCGGAATTCGTTATCGTTGGGCATGGAGACCCGTCTGGCGAAATGCTCTGGGAAATCTACCAGCCTTATGTGCTGGAACACTACCGGGAGGTTGCCACGAGCCCCTCGTGGACCGTCTACCGGAAGAAAGGGCCGGACGGCCAGGACCTTTAACGCCGACCCAGAACCATTAGCGCTGACAAGGCGGCAGGGGCCGCAGGTCACTGGCTGCGGACCCTGTTAAGGCGTCAGTTTTTCGGCGCGTTGTCGAGAAGGGCGTCGATTTCCGGTTTCGACAGGCGGACGAATTCGTCCGGCCGGATGGCGCGGTCGTCGACGTAAAATCCCTCGTGCCCGCACCAGGGCTTGCCGACGAAGATCTCGTCATAGGGAATGTCGTGTTTCTGCAGCCATTCGATGATGATCGGCACGGTGTGCGCCGTGATCTTGCCGACGTTGTTTTCGTGCGTCCGCATGTTGCGTGCGGTCTGGATGACGATCTCGAACCCCTGTTCCTTGTACTCCCGCAGCTTTTCGACAAGGGGCAGGTTCGGTGAGACGTTCCGGTAGTCGGAGGTATCCGCCAGGGTCAGGGTTCCGTCCAGATCGATAACAAGGCGCTTAATGGGTTCAACTCCCCGCTGGTCCGGCTCCGCAGAGACCGGAAGATCATGAAATTGCCGTTCGGGGTGTTGCTATACCCAAAAATCATCAAGGCCGGGTAAAGCCCGCTCCCCGGTTCTGTCGTGCCGGGGCTGCCTCTTCAGGTGTCGCCAGGTCTGCTGTCGTCCTGCCGTCGTGATCCGCTTTTACACTCTGGCTGAAACAGGACCTGCCGCATGTCCCGGTCCTGATATTCCGCAAGGCTGTCATATGCCCGTAATACCCGCCCGCTAGAACGCCGCTTGCACACGTGTGCAAGCGCATTTGTTCTTTCCAAGGCACTTCCGGGAGTGAGGTGCCCCAACACAGACAGCAGGCGAAATACGATGAGCATTCTTGTTTCCAAACTGCGCCAGTCCACAGCGGCTGCCGTTCTGGCACTCACAACCGCGGCCTTTGCCGGAGACGCCCTGGCCAAAGACCTCACCATCACCGTCTGGGCAGGTGGTTCCAACGACAGCGACGTCTACCGTCTCGATGCCATCGAGATGGCGGCCGACATCCTGTCCCGCGAATATGCGATCCGTGGCGAAGAGCTGAACATCAGCGTTGAAAAGAAGCGCGACTTTGCCGGCTGGGACGAATTCAGGCAGGCCGTGACCCTGGCCGCCGAAGCAGGCAGCGCGCCGAACATCGTCGTGACCAGCCACCTGGACATCGCGCCCTGGAGCCAGTCGGGCCTGATCGTTCCGGTCGAGGATTATGTCGATATGGACACCTGGCCGATCAACAACATCTACGAAAACCTGCTCGATATCACGACCTATAACGGCGTCGTTTATGGTCTGCCGCAGGATGCGGAAAGCCGTCCGTTCTTCTTCTGGCGCGATACCATGAAGAAGATCGGCTACACCGACGAAGAGATCGACGCGCTCCCGGCCAAGGTGGAAGCTGGCGAATACACACTCCAGAACGTGCTGGAAGATGCCAAGAAAGCTGTCGACATGGAAATCGTAGAGGAAGGTTACGGCTTCTATCCGCGCGTTTCCAACGGTCCGGACTATGCCCAGTTCTACCAGTCGTTCGGCGGTGAGCTGATGGACAAGGAAACCGGTAAGCTGGTCCTGGACAAGCAGGCGATGACCGATTTCTACCAGTTCTTCGTGGACGCGGTGGAAGCAAAGGTGACCCGCAAGAACCACATCGGCACCGAGTGGGACCAGTGGTACGCGGAAGTGGCGTCCGGCAAGGCGGCCCTGTGGCACGGCGGCACCTGGCACTATGCCCGCTACACCGGTAAGGAAGGTCTGGACGATTTCTTCGGCAACATCCAGTTCACGCTCATCCCGGCAGGCAATGAAAACGGCCAGGCCAACACCATCACGCACCCGCTGGCCTACCTGCTCACCAAGCAGGACAACGAAGACGATATCGAGATCGCCGCACAGCTGATCAAGATTGCGTCCGAACCGCGCATCAACACGCTGCATGCCATCAAGTCTGCACACCTGGGCATTGCCAGGGAGCAGTCCAACATCGAGCTTTACGCCAACGATCGTTGGGCAGCCGAAGCAACCCGTCGCCTGCTGCCGTATGCCAATTCCCAGCCGAACAACCCGAACTACGGCAAGTTCTCCGAGATCATGTTCAAGGGTCTGGAAACGGCCTGGACCGGCACGAAATCTCCGGCTGACGCGGTTGCCGAAGTGGAAGCGGAAATGACGGCCGTGCTCGGTGACGACCTGATCGTCCGCTAAGCCATCCATCCTCCATCTGCCTTGCCGGGCGGTCCGCCGCCCGGCTCACCCTTCAAGAGGATAAGATGAAACGCGCGCACCTGCTCGGGCTGGGGTTCATGACCCCTGCGCTCTTCATCATTGTGTTTCTGTTCCTGGCGCCGGTGGTGCTGACAATGATGTTCTCCTTCACCAACATGAGTTCCGGAACCGGCATTTCCTCCGGCGGCGCTTACGAGGTGACGGAACGCACGATCCGGTTGCTCAAGGATCAGGGCTTTCCGGAAACGACGGCCGACCGTCTGGCCGAGGATACCTACAAGATCGACGTTGCCGGTCTCGCAGCTGTCCAGGCCGACTTCGGCAAGGCCTTCGCGCAGGAGATCGAGGCTGAATTGTCCGGCAAGACATTCGCCGGCCGACGTGACCTGGAGCGTGAGCTGAAGCGGCTGAAGGAACGTCCGCGCTCGACTCGGGATCTGAAAAAAGCGGCCGACCTCTTCAAGCGCTCGATCCTCAACACGCGGTTTGAAACCGAGCAAGCCTTTCTGGCGTCCGTGGACGAACTGGATCTCGGTCTTGGAAAAACAGAAACGGCGGAGCTGACCAGAACCGCCTATACCGGCTGGGTCTGGACGACGGAAAACTACAGTCTGATCGCCTCACTGCCGTCTACCCTTCGGGCCGCCGGCAACACGTTGATCTATGTGTCCTTCACCCTGGCGTTCAGCATCGGGTTCGGCCTGTTCCTGGCTGTCACAACTTTCTATCTGCCGTCCGGCGTTGCAACCACCTTTCGCACGATCTGGTTTCTGCCGCGCATCCTGCCGCCGGTCATCTACGTGATGATGTGGAAATGGATGGCCTGGGATACCGGGTTCCTGTCCAGCTTTCTGGCCCATTTCGGCGTACCCCCGCGAAACTGGATGCTGCATTCCGACATCAATGCCTGGGTGGTCGTGGTGCTCATCAACGGTTTCGTTGGCGCTTCGCTCGGCATGATCCTTTTCTCAAGCGCCATCAAGGCAATCCCGGAAACCATGCTGCATGCCAGTGAGGTGGATGGCGCCAACCGTCTCCAGCAAATTCGCTACATCATCATGCCGCAACTCAGATGGCCGATCCTGTTCACCACCGCCTATCAGACGCTCTCGTTGCTGACGTCCTTCGACTACATCTACCTGTCGACGGATGGCGGGCCGGGCAAGGCCACGGAAGTCTGGGCGCTCTATACCTTCCACACCGCGCTGAACAACTACGGCGGCGTGTTGCAATACGGCCTTGGGGCCGCGCTGGCGATGGTCCTGGTGGTCATCGGCATCGCCGCTGCGCTGATCTATCTGCGCCTCTTCAATTTCGACGACCTCGTGGCCAAGCCGCGTATCGAGCAATAGGGGAGAGACGGACATGAGACCCAACTTCCGTATCTGGCCGATCCTGGTGCTGCTCAGCATCCTGTCGTTGCCGCTGGTGCTGATGTATTTCTACCTGGTCGTGGACACCGTCACGGATACTACGGCAGGCTCGCTGCTGCCGGACAGGTTTACCCTCGAACACTGGAAATTCCTGTTCGAAAAGCCGGAAAGCGGCCGCGCAAGCATCTGGCCGGTCACGGCCAACACTTTCCTCTTTGCCTCCGCCACCAGCCTGATCGTCGTGATGGTATCGCTGACCGCAGGCTACGCCCTGTCCAGGTTGAACATGCCGTTCCGCAAGTTCTTTCTTGGCGGCATCTTGACCCTTCATGCCTTTCCGACGGTCACCCTCATAATCGCCATCTTCCTGATGCTGCAGATGAGCGGTCTCTACAACACGCTTATCGGCGTGATCCTGGTGAAGACAGCTTTGGAGCTGCCGCTCGGTATCTGGATCATGAAGGGGTTTTACGACACCGTGCCCTGGGAAATCGAGATGGCCGGGATCACCGATGGCGCCAGCCGCTTCACCGTGTGGTGGAAACTGGTCCTGCCGCAGGTCCAGCCCGGTATAGCGGCTCTGGCGCTGTTCTCGTTCCTGGAAGCCTGGAAGGAGTTCATCCTGCCCCAGGTGCTGGCCCCCAGCGGCGCGTCGCAGGTTCTGGCGACCTATCTTCAGAACACCATCATGGACGACCGCAAGCCGGACTTTAACCTCTTCAAGTCCATCGGGCTGTTCTACGCCCTGCCGGTCATTCTGATCTACGTGGTTTTCAACCGCAAACTCATGAACATCTATGGCGGAGGCACGAAAGGCTGATGCGTATCGCACTTGAAAATTTCACCAAGACGTTTGGTGAAACCACCGTCATCGACAACATGTCCCTGACGATCGACAGCGGCGAGATGCTGGCTCTGCTTGGGCCGTCCGGCTGCGGCAAATCCACCACGCTTTTTGCCGTTTGCGGCATTCACCGCATGGATGGTGGCCGGCTTCTGTTCGGCGAGCGGGACGTTACGACGCTCCCTTCGCAGCAACGCAATGTCGGCGTCGTTTTCCAGAACTACGCGCTTTATCCGCATATGACCGTTCATGAAAACATTGCCTTCCCGCTGAAAGTGCGTCGGGAAAACAGGGCCGATACCGACCGCAAGGTCGAGAAGATTGCAGGCCTTGTCCAGATCGGCGAGTTGATGGCTCGCCGGCCCGCGCAACTCTCCGGCGGGCAGCAGCAGCGTGTCGCGCTGGCACGGGCGCTGGTGCGCGAACCGGACATCCTGCTGCTTGACGAACCGCTGGCCAACCTGGATGCGAAACTGCGTTTGGAAATGCGCTCGGAGATCCGCCGTATCCAGCAGGAAACCGGCATCACAGCGGTGCTTGTCACCCACGATCAGGTGGAAGCCATGTCCATGTGCGACCGCATCGCGATCATGAAAAAGGGTGAGATCGTGCAACTGTCCAGCCCGTCCGAAATGTATGACAACCCGTCATCGGATTTCGTCGCGGGCTTTCTCGGCAATCCGCCGATCGCGTTTCTGGACGGGACAACGGAAGAGGGCGGTTTCCGCCTGGCAAATTCCAGAGTCACCCTGCCGATCCCGTCCAATCTTGCCATTGCCGGCTCAGGCGTGCCGATGCGCCTTGGTGTCCGGCCGGAGTTCTTCCAGCCGGACAATCCGCTGAAGGTGACCGGCAAGGTCAGCTTCGTCGAGATCCAGGGCCGGGAAGAACTTTACGACGTCACTCTGGAGAACGGCGCCGTGCTGCGCTCGATCCAGCCGCATGGCGGCAATCACAAGCTGGGCGACGAAGTGACCTGGGGCATCGCGCAAGACCGCATCCTCGCCTTCGGTCCGGACGGAGGCAGGCTCTGATGGCATCGGTACTGCAAACCTTCCGGCCCGGCCGGGTCTGGCTCAGCGAGCCGCGTTCCTGGCCGCTTTCCATCGCCCATCGCGGCGCGAGCGCTTATGCCTTCGACAACACGTTGCGGGCTTATGAAATTGCCCATGAGCTTGGCGCCGACATGTGGGAGGTCGATGTCCGGCTGACTGCTGACCGGGTTCCGGTTGCCTTTCACGATGAGGATCTGAAAGCGGTCTGCGGCCTTGACCTCAAGGTGGCAGATCTGACGGCAACCCGGCTGCAGGCCCTGACCGCCGAAGCCGGACGCGAGGCGCCCCTGTTCTCGCAGATCGCAGCCCTTGCAGCCCGTCTTGGCGCCAGCATCTATCTGGACGCAAAGGAGGGAGAGGCAGCCTCGCTGGCCGTCGCGGACCTTCTGGAACACCGGATCGAGCGTGTCATCGTCGGCGCGAACACACCGGACTATGCAGCGGCGCTGATTGCAAACGGCTGTCCCTATCCCGTTTCCATCCTGGTCGGCCTTGGCAAGGATCCCTTTCCGATTGCAGACCGATGCGGCGCTGAAATCATCCACCCCTGTTGGGAGCGGGCAGGCCAAAGGCCGGACCACTTGCTCGATGAAGCCTTTTTTGCCAAGGCAAGGGACCGTGGCTTGCCGGTCGTGACCTGGCATGAGGAGCGCGCCGAAGTCATCGAAACGCTTGTGAAGAGGCCGATTCTCGGCATCTGCTCCGATCAGCCGGAAATGGTGGCACGGTTCGCCCGCTCCGCAGGTCCGGGGCCGGAGATTGTCTGCCATCGCGGCGCCTGCAAGATCGCACCTGAAAACACGCTGGCGTCAGCAAAGGCCGCCTGGGCAGCCGGCTTCGCTTACGTTGAGATCGACGTGCAGCAAACGGCGGACGGGCAACTCGTGGTCCATCACGACGCCACGCTCGACCGCACCACGAACGGTTCCGGCGCGATTGCGGAAAAGACAGGCGCTGAACTGGCGATGCTGGACGCGGGGGGAAAGTTTGCTCCGTTTTTCAAAGACGAAGGCATCCCGCTCCTGGGTGCGGTTCTGGAAACAGCCTCGCAGATGGGCGGCAAACTCTATGTCGAGCTGAAGGAGGCCGATCCGCATCACACGGTGAGAAGTGTTCTGGGAACACTGGCGACGGAAGACGTCTTCTTCTGGGCGCAGAATCCCGTGAGGCTTCGGACTATTGAGGAGGCCTTTCCGCAGGCGCGGCTGATGGCGCGGGCGGAGGATTTTGATAGTCTTGAAACCTGCCTGTCTTCGCTCCAGGCAGGCATCATCGAATTCAATGCGTCGAATGCCAGTCTTGAGGCCTTTGAAACGGTCAGGGCTGCCGGGCGAAGGCCGATGATCGCTTACATGGGCAAGGACCCCACCGAGATCGAACGCCTGCTGGCCTTGAAGCCGGATCTCTTCAACGTGAATGAGCCCTTTCTCGTCGCCCGGATGCTCGGTAAAAGCGAATAAACGGAAGAAACATGTCGGACGCACCAGGTTTCAAGAAAACGGTCAATTCCTTCGACGTCGCCCGCCTTGCCGGCGTGTCGCGTTCGGCTGTTTCCAGAACCTTCACGGACGGCGCGAGTGTCTCCAAGGAAACCCGGGACAAGGTCATCGCGGCGGCACGTCAACTCGGGTACCGGGTCAATGTGCTGGCCCGTTCGCTGCACAAGCAGAAGTCCGATCTGGTCGGCGTCGTCGCGGCCGATCTCGACAATCCCTTTCGCTCCGAGCAGATAGACCTTCTGTCGAAGGGGCTGCTGGAATGCGGCTTCAGGCCGATCCTGCTGCGAGGAGAAAAATCGACGGATGTCGCCGATCTGATCGGGTCCCTGCTGCAATACAGCGTTGCCGGTGTCATCGTGACGTCCGACACCCCGCCGGAAGAAATCTGCATCGAATGTCTGGAGAACGGCGTGCCTCTGGTGGTGGTCAACAAGCGCGACCCCGGAGCGCCGGTCGACCGGGTCGTGACCGCCTTCGAGGACGGCGGCCGGATGGCGTGTGAACACCTGATCGCAAGCGGCTGCCGCAAGCTGGCGGTGGTCACGCCGGAACGCTCGTCCTTTTCCATTAATGGACGCGCACTTGCGTTCGAGCAGGCCGCCAATGACAGAGGCGTGCCGGTCCTCCGGATCGCACAGGGCGCACAGACTTACGATGGCGGACTGGTGGCCGCCGAATTCCTTAACCGGGTAAGGGCCGAGGTCGACGGCGTCTTTTGCGCGGCAGATTATCTGGCGCTGGGGGTTCTTGACGGCTTGCGCCACATCCACGGACTGCGAGTGCCGCAGGATATCCAACTGGTTGGCTACGACGACATTCCCCAGGCTGCCTGGAAAGCCTACGACCTGACCACCTTTTCGCAAAGCCGTCAGGACCTGTGCGAGGCAACGCTGGACCTCTTGATGCAGCGTCTGGAAAACCCGGATTTGCCACAACAGGTCAGGGTCTGCGACGTGCATCTGGTGCAACGGACGACCACCCTGGGGATGGCCGGAGGCTGAGCGTGCCGTATCCGCCCTTTCTCAAAAGCGTAGTCCCGTGCCAAGCTCCAGAGAAATCAGGAGCCGCCGATGAAGAGCATTCTTGCAACGATCGATGTTGAAACCGCCACGGAAACCGTTCTCTGCGAGACGGAGCGCCATCTGGAAGCGCCGAACTGGACACCGGACGGGGCGGCTCTGATCGTCAATGGCGGTGGCCGGCTCTACCGGTTTTCGCTCGACGATCCGGGGCTTGTTGAGATCGATACCGGCTTTGCCACAGCCCTCAACAATGATCACGGTCCGTCGCCGGATGGTTCCATGCTGGCGGTCAGCGATGCGACGGAGACCGGGGCAAGCTGCATCTACACGTTGCCCGTGACAGGAGGTGAGCCCCGGCGGGTCACATCGCTAACGCCGTCCTATTGGCACGGCTGGTCGCCGGATGGCGAGACACTTGCCTATGTCGGCAAAAGGCCGGAAACCGGGGGCACGTTTCAGGTCTTCACGATTGGTCTTGATGGCGGTGAAGAACGGCAGATCACCCGCGAGTTCGATCATTGTGACGGGCCGGACTATACGCCCGACGGCAAATGGATCTGGTTCAACGGCGAACGGGAAGGGTCTGTCCAGCTCTGGCGGGTCCAGACGGACGGCAGCGGCTTGCAGCAGATGACGAAGGACGAGCAGGTCAACTGGTTTCCGCATCCGTCTCCCGACGGCAAAACTGTTGCCTACCTCGCCTATGAGGCTGGCACGACTGGCCATCCAGCCGAAAGGACAGTCGAGTTGCGCCTTATGCCCGCTGAAGGCGGTTCGCCGCGCATCCTGCTGTCGCTTTTCGGCGGTCAGGGAACGCTCAATGTTCCGTCCTGGGCACCGGACAGCAGGCGTTTTGCCTATATGCGCTACGAGGTGTGACGGGAGGAGGTTGCGAGAGCTAGCGGGAGGTCGGCGGGATGATCTGCGGGCCTTCGGCTGGGGGCACTGTCCGTATGCCCCAGCGCAAGGTGACCGCAAGACTGGCCAGAATGATCAGTCCGAGGCCGGTCAGCTGCAAAAGACCGATCAGATGGCCGTAGGCCACGGCGTCCACCAGCACGGCGCTGGCCGGATAAAGAAACAAGAGCACGGCGATGACGGGTGTCGTCAGTTTCGGCAGTGCCTTGTAGAGCACGACATAGACACCGCCGGTATGCACGAGCCCGATGACCGCAAGCCAGCCCCACTGATCGGCAGTCAATGTCAGAGGGCTGGCAGGATTGAAGGCTGCCAGCATCACGGTGCCGGTCGCGAATTGAACCGTGGCAAGCTGCGGCGCGGATATCCCGGTCAGTCCCTTGGCGATGATTGTCACGCCGGAATAAAGAAAGGCAGCGGCCAGCGTTGATGCGAGCCCGATGACATAGGACCGGTCTGCTGCCAGCTCCATTCCGCTTAGCCCCGTGGCCAGTGCAAGACCGGCCAGGGCAACACCGATCCAGAGCATCGTGACGACACGAAGCTTTTCCCGGAACACGAACGCGCCCAGCAGCACCACGAGAAACGGCTGGATGTGGAAGGTGATGGTGGCAACGGCAATGCCCGTTCGCTGTATGCCCTCGAAGAACAGCACCCAGTTGCCCGCCATCAGCACGCCGCTGGCAACAGCCATGGCCAGAATGCGCGGCGAAAGCCTAACAAGCCGCATCAGGTCCCCGCGATACTGGCAATAGAGAGCCAGGGCCAGGCCCCCGATTGCACAGCGATAGAAAGCAACGGTGACCGGATCCGCCCCGCTTTCCAGAACACACAGGCCGATCGTGCCAAGCAGGGTCTGTGCCGTGATGAGGCCGATCATGCCTTCCATGTGTCTGGTCATGGGACGTGTCCTGATTGGCAGCGCTCAGCCGCTGCAATTGATGCAACATCGGCGAGGGTCCGCCGTCTGGTGGTAAAGTGCGGCCTCTTTTATTGTTTGGTCAAACGATATAATCTGAAGATACTCTTTAGAACTGTTGAAGAATAATGCAGCTCGATCACGCCCTTCTGCGCACCTTTCTCGCCTGTGTCGATGCCATGAGCTTTTCGCGCGCGGCAACCCGCGTGCACAAGTCGCCGGCGACAGTGTCCATGCAGATCCAGCGGCTGGAAGACCGCATCGGCAAGCCGCTGTTTGTGCGCGACACGCGCAATCTGGCCCTCACGCGGACGGGAGAGGAACTGGAAGGTTACGCAAGGAGAATCCTACGCCTGCACGATGAGGCCGTGGAAGCCTTTCGCCAGCCCGAGATGGAAGGGACGGTCACCATAGGAGCGCCGGACGACTACATCGCCGCAATGCTGCCAAATGTTCTCAGGCGGTTCGCCAGTCTGTTTCCGCGTGTGGAGTTAAACGTCGTCTGTGCCCAATCGACGGCTCTGCTGCCGCAGGTCGAGGATGGCCGGATCGATCTTGCCATCGTCACGCGCACAGGCGGAACGGAAGGGCGGCTCATCCGCAGGGAGCCGATGGTCTGGATCAGCTCCCGCGATGGCCAGGCCCTGGAACGGGACCCGCTGCCCGTTGCGCTTTATGAACCTGGCAGCCAGGCCCGGACGGTTGCGTTGGCCGCGCTGGGGCGCAGTGGCCTGCGCTACCGCTCCGCCTATTCCAGCTTCAGCCATTCGGCGCTGGTCACGCTTGTCGAGGCGGGCCTTGCGGTTGCCGCCGTCGTACAGATGGCGGTTCCCCCGACGGTCGAACGTGTCGATCACGACAGCGGCCTGCCGCCCCTGGACCCGCTGGACATCATTCTGGTACGCAGCAAACACACCCGATCCAGCGCTCGCGAAGCCTTGGCGACCGCACTGCTGGAAGGGGAGGGGTGAGCCTGCCGACAGCCGTCCAGCCTACCGGGGGAAATCTTTTGCTCAGCCGTCGTCTTTCAGCCCGTCAAAGGCTGCGAGCGCCTCGGCGCCATAGATCATCGACGGGCCGCCACCCATGTAGACGGAGACGCCTATCACTTCGAGGATCTCGTCCCTGTTCGCTCCAAGGCGTGCGGCGGCGCGGGCGTGATAGGCCAGGCAGCCATCACAGCGGGCGGTAATGCCGATCGCCAGCGCGATCAGTTCCTTGGTCTTCGCATCGAGAGCACCTGGTGCGGTCGCGGCTTTCGCCAGAGATCCGAAGCCCTTGGCGACCTCCGGAATGCCCTTACGTACAGCGGCCATGCGTTCATCGGTTTGGGCCACAAAGTCGTTCCAGTCGGAAACAGCCATGCTTCATCTCCATGTTGCGGGAAAAACTGCCGGCAGCCTAGGCGTGGACAGAGATACTGGCGTTGATGTGGCTCAAGAGGGCTGGACGAGGGGGCTTTCTCCAGCCGCGAGGGACAACGCGCGCTCGGCCTGGCTTTATGGTGACCAGCCGGCGCGCATCGTCGGTGTTGGCTTGAGCGTCGTTAGTGCGCCATCATTTCATGGACGATCTCGTCTCCGCTCAATGCGGCCGGATAATAAGTCGGCCAGTTGGTCAGTTCCTTCAGGATCTCCTTTCGGTCGTCGCCCCAGTAAAGGTGATAATGGTCGGATTTCGAGGGGGCGATCCGGTGGTCGCTGAACTGAATGAAGGCCGGAGCCTTGTCATCGCCTGCGGTTTTCTTGAAGATGAAGCGGACGCCGCGATTGCCTTTTTCATAAGTCAGGATCTCGAAGCCATCGGCGGCATACTGCCCTTCGAAGGCGCGGGTTTCCGTCTGGAAAGTGACGCTGTCCGCACCGATCACGATCCGGTCCACATCGGCGCGATAGCCCGCCTCATAGTAGGCTTTGTACTCTTCTGCCGATTTGCTGCCGTGTTCGGCTTTATGTGCCATCACCGGGTCCAGTGTCCCGTCCTGAAGGTAGGGATAAACAGATTGCCACTCGCCTTGCCAATCGGTGAGTAGGCGCGGCTGGATCTGGCTGTCCTCGAAATAGCCCTTGTAAATCTGCTGCTCTGCATCGTTTGAGTGGTCGTGGGAATGTGCGTGGGAATGGTCGTGTTTCGTCGCTGTGGCCTTGGCTTCCTGCGCCTGGGCAGGAGCGGCCATAAGAAACGACGCTAGGAGCGCACAAGCGCTCGCCAGCCTGCCAAACCGTGACTGCATGGAGATGGTCCTCTGCTGAAAAAAGGGAGAGAAGTGTCAAATTGATTCGTAATGTTATTACATTACTTGTGTTGCCTAGCGCATTGCACGCGCAGAGGCAACGGCAAAGACACGGTTTCCACGCAGCGAAGACGCAGAGGGGAGGGAAAAATTCGGCGGGACAAACAAAGACCGGGGTCGCCAGCTTGCAAATCACGGCGTCTTGCGCATCCCCGCGAGCAGAAGAGTGTTCGCACGGGCTCTCGAGCGCATTACCAGTCTTGAAACGATGAAGAGGTGGGATCAGGACCCAGGCAAGACTTTTTCGATCGCGGCTGTTACATCCGGCGCGGTCGGGGGCACCGGTGTCGGAAACCAGGCAACGATGTTGCCGTCCGGCCCAATCAGATACTTGTGGAAGTTCCAGTAGGGCCGCGCCGTCGGGCCAAGTTCGCGGGCAGCCCAGAGATAAAACGGATGGGCCTGATCGCCCTTCACCACCGTCTTGGCGGCCAGCGGAAATTCCGCACCGTATTTGGCCTCACAGAACTTGGCGATGTCACCGTCTGCACGGGGTTCCTGGCCGCCGAAATCATTTGAAGGGACTCCAAGCACCAGCAAGCCCCGGTCCGAGTAGGTTTCATGGAGTTTCTGCAGACCGGCCAACTGACCGCTGAAGCCGCATTCCGTGGCCGTGTTGACGACCAGCACTGCCTTGCCGGCGTAGTCCTTCAGCGCAAGCGGTTCGCCGTAGGGCATTTCGAATGTGAAGGCATGCGCCGAATGACCGGCTTCACTCTGCGCCTTGACGTCCTTGGCCTGCACGGCGGTGGAGAGCACCACAGCCGCCAGACACGAAACGAATGATAAAAGCCGGAACATCTCAACACCCTTGCGGTTTGAAAATGATACGCGCAAGGCTTGGCTTCAGATCACCGGACCCGGCCCCGCCAGCTTCAAAGCGCGTGACCGGAGGGGACAGTTACCCGCCCCGGAACCCGGAACTTGACCGGCTGCCGAACCCGCCGCGCGAGGCAACGGAAGTCCGTGTCTGGACCTGTGCAGGCTTGGGCGGCGTTTTGACTGCGTCGTCATAGGTGCGCCAGCTGCCACCGCCGTAGCTGCCGACGTAATATCCGCCGGATGTGTAATACCGTGTGCTGCCACGCTCCGGGTAGATCGGGCGGACATTGCTCTGGATCAACTGGTTGGTGACGGCACCGGTCAGCGCCCCTGCCAGGAAGTAGCCTGCCGGAAACGGCGTGTAGTAGGACTTTCCGTCGCTGCCGGTGTCATAGGCGCACGCATTGTTGCCGTGTTGCTCGTTGCAAAGCTGGACATTTTCATAGCGCGGTCCCGAAACCTTGTGGATCGCCTTGCCGGCGGTGATTGCCTCGACGCAAACCTCGTCCGGAACATAGCTGTCGGCGACGCATTCCGCCTCGGTCTTGTAGACCTTGCCATCCAGTGTTGGTTCGTCCGAACAGCCCGCAATGGTCACGGTTGTCGTCGCCATGACCATCAGCTTGATCGACTTGGAGCGTTTCATGAATTTTCTCCCGACCTTATAACGGTCTGATGAAATGCTTTTCGTGATGCGGCCTGGGCATCGGTTCAGAACCGTGCCCGATCCGGCCCGGTCAGTAGGTGATGCAGGCCGCGTTCAGCAGGCCGACCGTAAGTGAAATGGCAGCAAGATTGGTGCTGATCGCCATTTCGCCGCCCTTGATACGATCCGTGACCTTCGGGAAAAACCGGCGGAAGACCTGATAGACGACAAGCTGTGCGGCGCAGGCGATGATGGCCCAGACAATAAAGTCGAAGATGCTCACCGAATTGGCCGCGGCGCTGGCCAGCGGCAACGAAAAGCCCAGAAACGCCGCGCTGAAGACCACCGACGCGGCAACATTGTTTTCCTTGATCAAGGCCATCTCGTCATGGGGTGTCATCACCGTATAGATCTTCATGAAAACCAGCAGCATGACGATGGCTACAATGAAATAGGCAATAAAAGGAACGATGCCTGAAAGGGACGCCTGAAGGTCTGCCATGTTGGTCTCCACTATTCAGTTCAGACAGAAAAATTATGACGTTCTAGAGGGAAGCCTAGCATGAACGCGACGCTGCGTTCCGCATTTTCCGGCTCCTCCATGTTGACGAGCAGCATTTCGTCTCGCCCATCCTTGAGAGACCGGGCAAAAAGCATGGCGGTCTGGAATATCTTGCGCCTGCCGCCGCCATTGCGGTCGTCGCAGACTTCTTCCCAGTAGGTCATGGGATCTTCCGGGGCAGTCGAGGTGTCGAACCAGGCCCGCTCGAAGCGGTAGTCGCCTTCTTCACCCGGCAGCGAGAAGCTGGTCTGGCGGATGGCGGACTTCACGCGGTTCCACTCGGCATCGCCGGTCGGATACTGCACGTCATAGAAATACCACAGCATGATCTCGTCGACGCGCTCGTCGTCCTTGCCGTCGCCGCCCTGAAACTGGATCAGGAAACGGTCGTCGTCCGGATAGAAACGATGCATGTGCGATTGCTCGCCGAGATCGCAATGGCCCTGGGCGGTGATCATCAGCGTGGTGTCTGGCCGCTCAATCAGGCTGTCGGCGGGCAGAAGGCGCAGCGCGATCGGGTCGAAGGAGATGCCCCGCCCGATGGTCAGGCCGAGAATTTCCGGCGGCTGCCAGCCCTTGTCCTTCTTGTTAAACAGTGATCCGAACATCAGTTCCCCCAAGACCCTCCTCGATCTCGCGCGCTGCGAGACGTTTGTTCGCGAGATAATAGATCGAACCACCCGGTTTTAACGTCTTGGGGAAAGGCCTGAACAGGAAATCCTGGTTGTCCGGCTGGGAAACGGCGATCAGTGTGCCTTCGGATTTGGAAAGGGCCTGCTCCAGAGAGCCGGTATCCGTGCCGCCGCTGCTCTGGACGATGGCCGAATAGATGGTGGCGCCAAGGCCCGCTGTAGACAGCGCCATCAGGATCTGGCCCGCGCCCGGATCCTGCGCGGCGCGGACCAGAGCCTCACAGGCGTTCGACACCACCGGCTCGATATGGGCGAGCTTGCCCGCACGCCGGGCTGTATCGCGATCCTCGAAATAGGCTGCGATATGCACGGTGTCGTTCAGTTCCCGAATGGCGAGGCAGGTGTTGAAGGTTTCCGCATCCGAGCTGGCATAGACCAGCACTTTCTGCGCACCGGGAATGGCTGCGCGCCGCAGCGACTGCAGGGCATCCATGCGTTCGGCCCGGATCAGACGGACCCCTTCGGGCACTTCCACGTTCTTGGAATCCGCAAGCAGGATGATCTTGTCGTCGCCGTCCTGGCCGGCGATCAGGTTCTCCACCATCAGCGGTGTCTTGTCCCGGTGGTAGCCGACAATCACCGTGGCGTTCTGCACGCGCTCATAGTTTCCGTTGCCGTCAGCCATACGCCTCACTCCTTCCACAAGGATACCCGTCAACCGGCCCAGTACCGCGGAGAAAATCAGCAGTGCGCCCGGAAAGAACCAGAAGGCAGCTACCATCCGACCCGCTTCCGTTGACGGCGACAGGTCGCCGTAACCGACCGTCGAAGCGGTCGTCGCCGCAAAATAGATGAAGGTCAGCGGATTGCCTGTCAGCCCTGTTTCTCCGGCCAGGAAAAACAGGATCCAGGAAATCACCATATAGGCGCAGATCATCGTCGCAAGCAGCCAGAGCTTGAGCTCAAGGACGTGCTGGTAGAGCCGGGAAATGATGAGTTGCAGGATCGGCACCGCTGAAATTTGCCCCCTGTTTCGGTCGCGGGCTACTCTGACCAGCCGCCGCCTCCTTGTCAATTCGGCATAGCTTCCTGAATAATCGCTTGAAACGGGTAGGCAGCGCTTCTACTTGTTCGGTGCCGGATCCCGGTTCCGGCTTTGAAATGGAGGGCTTTGGATGAGTACGCGGCAATCTCCCTGGACACTTTCGGAGCTCAAGGAAGCTCTGGAGCAATCGGATACTTTCGGCGAAGGTGAAATCGGTTGCGTGATCAGTCCGGACCAACCCGGCGTGCTGGAAGTCCAGCTTCAGTCGGCCGGTGAGATTACCCTGTTCATGGTTGTCGGCGAGACGCAGATCCTGACGTCCACCGTCCTTTGGCCCTGCGACGCCCAGGACGATCCGGCTTCCTTTGAAGCTATGATGCTGCGCAACCACAAGAAGCTTCTGCCGCTCTGCGCGCTGTCCATCGATATGATCGACGGACGTGAATATTACGAGCTTTTCGGCGCCATGTCCGTGCGCTCGACCCTCGATTCTGTCGAGACGGAACTGCGCACCATCGCCAACTGCGCCCTGGAACTGGCCGCCGACGTCGGTCCGACGGCCGCTGCCTGATCCCGCCGCCAATTTGAAGAAGGACATTTGAAGATGAGTGTTTGGGGCAAATTGATCACGGCGTTCAAGGGCCACGCCCACAATGCCGCGGAGTCCGTTCAGGACGCCAACCTGATGACGATCCTGGAACAGGAAATCCGTGAGGCGAAACAGGCGATCGGCGCGGCCAAGGACGAAAAGGCGCGCATGGCGGCCAACCGCAAGCTGAAGGAAAAATCCGTCGCCGAGTTGATGACCGAGATCGAGCGCCGCACCGAAGCGGCCCGCAGCGCCAAGGCACAGGGCGACGAGCCTCTTGCGATCGAGATCATCGAGAGCGTTCTGAAGTTGCGCGACAAGGCGGAAGCAGACCAGGCTCTGTTCGACCAGTACAAGACCACCGAAGAGCGGATGGACAGCACCATTCGCCAGTCGATGAACAAGATCGAAACCCTGCAGCGCAAGATGGAAAGCGCCAGGGCCAACGAAGCCTTGATCAAGGCCCAGAAGGCAGCTTCCACCAACACCACTGCGTCCGACGGCCGGCTGGCCAGCGCGGTCGACAGCCTTGCCCGGCTGGAACAGCGTCAGGCCGAACAGCAGGCCATGCTGGAAGCGGCCGAGGAAGATGCCCGCCTGGAAAGCGGCGCCGATCTGGAAGCCAAGATCAAGGCCCTGGAAAATCCGGCTCGCAACGACGTGCAGGCCCTTCTGGCCAAACTCTGACGCTCTGATTACAGCATGAAGCGGATCGAAGTTCCTGAAAGACCGGGGTGGAAGGAAGAAGCCGAGCGGCTCGGCTTCGGCTTTCACACCATGTATGGCGCGCCTTACTGGGACGAGACCCACGCCTATCAGTTCAGCCTGCGAGAGATCGAGGACGACCTGGAAGATCCCTCCCAGGAGCTTTACGGCATGTGTCTCGATCTGGTCGACCGGGCCGTGCGTGACGACGCGCTTCTGGATAAAATGGCCATCCCGGAAAAATACCGTTCCTGGATCCGCAAGTCCTGGGAACAGCATCAGCCGTCGCTCTATGGCCGTTTTGACTTCTTCTACGACGGCAGCGGTCCGGCCAAACTTCTCGAATTCAACGCCGATACACCGACGGCGCTTTATGAAACCGGCTTCTTTCAGTGGATGTGGCTGGAACAGCAGATGGCAGCTGGCGTTTTGCCAACTAACAGCGATCAGTTCAATTCCGTGCAGGATCGCCTGATCGATCGCTTCGCCGCCATGTTTGCACCCGGCTATCACATCCACTTCGCCTCATCGAAGGATCACGACGAAGATCGCGCCACGGTGCGCTACCTGGAAGACTGCGCCAGACAGGCTGGGCTGATACCGCATTTCGTTGCCGTGGAAGAAATCGGACTGGACGCAGAAGGTCGTTTTGCCGACGCCGACAGCTTCGTCATAGACGCGCTGTTCAAGCTCTATCCTTACGAGGACATGCTACGCGAGGATTACGGCCCCTACCTGCCGGATGCGCCGATCCACCTTCTGGAACCGCCCTGGAAGGCTGTGCTGTCAAACAAGGCAATTCTGCCGGTTCTCTGGGAAATGTTTCCAGATCATCCGAACCTTTTGCCGTCTTACTTCGAGGGCGAGGCGGATGAGACGTTCTTGAAAAATGCGCATGTGCGCAAACCCTTCTTCAGCCGCGAAGGCGCGAATATCACGGTGCGCGGTGCCGGCGGCGAAGATCTCAGCACACCGGGAACGTATGGCGCGGAAGGGCACATTTTACAGGCCTATGCCGAGCCGCCGAAGTTCGGCGACGACTATGTGATGATTGGGTCGTGGATCATTGGCGGTCAGGCATCGGGCATCTGTTTGCGTGAGGATAAAGCGCCTGTCACGCAGGATCTGTCCCGTTTCGTACCGCATCTGATTTTGGAAGGATGATCGTCTTCAGGGAAAGGGGACGATCTTGAGTGAAACCGACCCGGCGGCCGGGCGCCTGGATGGGTCGTTCTTATTATTTTGGGCCGCAGGCCGCCGGTCGGTTCACCGGCAGGCTAGGTCAGCCTGCCGTATAAGCCGTATGTGTGTCAGGAGCGACCGGCTGCTACCGATTTCGGCGGCGCCATGCCGTCGTCCGGTTCCTGTCCGAAAAAAGTACCGCCGAGCTGTCCGCCGGCGTTGGTTTTGTCGGCGACCCGTTTGATCTTTTTTGCCTCCGCTTCAGCTTCTTCGCGAAGTTTTGGGCTGAGGTCTTTCACGGAAAGGTCCATCTGGTCCTCCTGTACTTGATGTGGGTCCACTGAAGTAACGGGTGGCAGGCAGAATGGTTCCCTGGCCAGCGCCCAGGGAACACGGCAAACCCGAAATTCATGAGGAGGAGATTCTCTGAAACCCACAAGAATGCGGGCCCTCCGGACCCGTTGTGGTCGCAGAGAAAGGTTCCAGATCTTTTCAGGTGCGAAGGGCGGAGAGACGCTTCTTCGGCAAAGGCCGGTCCTCTCCGCCCGCAGGCTCTCACATCGATGGCTTTGACCGCCAAGCCCTCACAGGGGGTGGAAGGCTCCGTTCCAGTAAACCAGAGCACCCTTTGACCGGTTTTGCCGGATAGCACGCACCTTGCCGATGACAATCGAATGGGTTGCCCTGTCGATCATTTCCTCAACTTCGCAATCGAAAGCCGCCGGTGCGCCTTCCAGAAGAAGAGCCCCGGTTTCCGCTGTGCGCCAATTGGCCCCGGCATATCGTTCTGCGCCTTTGACCCCGCCGAAGCCGGAAAAGTTCTCGGCAACCTTCCGGTGTTCCGGGCCAAGCGAAGACCACCCGAATTTCGGGTATTTTTTCAGCAGAGGCCAACTGGAAGACGCCTTGTTGACACAGGCCAGCACCATCGGCGGATCGGCGCTCAGCGACATGGCCGATGTGACGAGAAGGCCGGAAATGTCCTCTCCCTCACCGACCGTGATCACGGAACAATTGCCCACCAACGCCCGCATGGCGTTGGTGAAGTCTTTGGACGGTACGGGTTCCATTACCGGATACCGGCTTCCGCAAGCAGCGGCAGTACGTTGTCGCGGAAATAGGGGAACTCCTCCACGTAGTCGACAAAGGAGAGCGTCGTTCCGGCAAAGCCTGTCTCATGCAGCTTGAGGATGCCGTCGGCAACCTGCCGCGGTGTCCCGACCAGCGGGAAGCCGCCGTGGCCCATGGCGAAGAGGTTCTTGATCTGGGCCAGCAGGTCGTGGGGAAACGACTGCGCGTGCGCAAACTGCAGATTGACCAGATTGTCCACTGCTTCCCAATCGGCCAGATCGCCCATCAGCCGGTCCCGAAGGGCGGTCGCTTCTTCTTCCGTCTCGCGGCAGATGACGTGGCTGAAGGTCAGAACGCCGACAGCGCGGCCTTTCTCGGCCGCCTGCGCTTTCAGTTCCTTGATTTCGTCAACAGAGCGGCTGAGATCGATGGCCGGAGTGAACAGGTAGTCGGCGTTGTCGGTGGCAAAGGTGCGTCCGGTTGCCGAGCCTGCCGCATTCAGGATGGGCGGGCGGCCGTTGACGGGCTTGGGATCCCCCGCGACATGCTTCAGGTTGAAATACTTGCCCTCCCAGTCGAAGTACTCCTGCGAGGTCCAGAGCTTTTCAACCACGTCAAACCACTCCTGGGCGTAGCCATAGCGGGTTTCGTGATCGTCGGGCAGGGTCAGGCCCAGGGCTTCGTATTCCGGCTTGTTCCAGCCGGCGACAATGTTCAGCCCCGCGCGGCCATTGCCCACCTGATCCATCGTGGCGATCTGCTTGGCCACGACCACCGGATTGTTTGCAGCGGTATGGACCGTGGCAAAGACAGTGAGGTTTTTCGTCGAGGCCAGCAGCGCGGTTGCCCAGGTGATCGTTTCCAGAACGCTGCCGTGAAAATCCGTCTCGCCGCCGTATCCGATCCAGCGGGCAATCGGCAGCATGAAATCGATGCCGGCCTCGTCCAGCATCTGGCCGAGTTTGAGGTTGTTTTCCCAACTGTTGACCCATCGGGACGGCGATTTGGTGACTGTCATTCCGGACGAGCAGTTGGACGAAAACGTCCCGAGTTTAAAGCCGGTCTTGTCTTTCATCATATTGCTAGACATGCATCCCCTCCATTTAGGATAGATTTTAAATTGTATTTTTTATTTGAAACTATGTGCAAAAACGCCCTTACGTCAAACGGAATCGCAGCTATATTCGGATTGAAAAACGAAGAGGACCCGATGACCGGCAAGTCGGACGATCAGAAGCTCAATTATCACTGGCACCTTTCAGAGAATGATGCGGAAGTCGTCTGCACCGAGCTGGAATTCGCCTTGATGCGTTGCTTTGAGGCGTTTGGACGCTGGCAAACCGAGTGTCTGGCCTCCGTCAGCGATGTCGGGGCGACAGGCCCGGAAAACGCACTGCTGCATATCGTGCGCATGAACGACAGGGCCAAAAGCATCAAGGAACTGGCCCGCCTCACCAACAGGGACGACATTCCGAACATTCAGTATTCGATGCGAAAGCTTCTGGCTGCGGGCTTGATTGAAAAGCAGGGCTCAGGCCGCTCGGGCGTCACCTATCAGGCGACGGCGGAAGGCAAGAAGATCACCGATGACTACGGTGCTGTCCGCAAGCGGCTGTTGATTGAGCAGATCTCAAGCCTGCCCGAGTTCGATACCCGCCTGAAAGAGGCGGGCCAGAGCCTGAACATCCTGGCGGGCATCTACGAAGAGATTTCCCGCATCGCCGCGACGTACCGCCGGTAACGGCGGCTGTTGACTGTTTCCGCCGGCCTGAAAACCGGCTTGGCCTTCTGAACACGCAGTGTTGATCGTCCGGCAATTGAGTTGTCTTGATCGAAGCCGCAATTTTGGGTGCAAGAGGCGCTGGCCAGTTTCAGGAGACGCCAGCCCATGCCCAGATCTAGTCAGCCGATAATCGAGTTTGTGCGCCTGCCGGACATCGCTCTGGAGGACTTGGTCGCGCATATGTCCGACCCGCGTGTCGGCACGCATATGCCGCTTCTGACCTTCACCTGGGATCGGGACGTCGCTGAAAAGTTCGTCGCGGCCAAGGAAGCCTGCTGGCAGCGCGACGGGCTTGGGCACTGGGCCTTTCTGGCAGATGGCCGTTATGTCGGCTGGGGCGGATTTCAGAAGGAAGGCGAGGAGTGGGATTTCGGCCTGGTGCTGCATCCGTCAGCCTTCGGCCTCGGCATGCCGATCACCAGAAAGGCGCTGGCCTTTGCCAATGAAGACCCACGCATTCCTTTCGTCACCTTCCTGCTGCCGCCGTCCCGCCGGAACCTCAGTGCTCTGCGACGCATGGGGGCACAGTACATTGGCGACACGGATTATGACGGCACCCGTTTCCTGAAATACCGGCTGGAAACATCAGGCTCTGCTGGCAAGGTCAGCCGGACAGCTTGACCGTTTCCACGTTGACGTGGCTCGCCTTTCCGGCAAACCAGCCGTTGATCGCAGCGCCAAGGCCAAGCGCCACGAACAACACCGCACTCCAGGCAAAGCTTCCCGTCCAGCTTCGGATAAGTCCGACAATCAGCGGCCCGATGGCAGCCAGCGTATAACCGACACATTGGGCCATGCCGGAAAGCTGTGCGGCGGAATGGGAATCCTCAGTCCGCAACACGATGACCGTAAGTGCCACCGCAATCAGTCCGCCCTGACCGATGCCCTGCAGCACCGCCCAGATCCAGACGGTGGACAGCGGCGCGAATTGCAGACCCAGCAGGGCGATAACCGCTATGGCGCAAAGCGTGACGTTGATCAGCCGCTGATCCTTGCCGCGAACGGCAAGATGCGGCGCGATCAGGCAGGCGGCAGCCTGCACCATCACCGACACCGATACGATCGCCCCGGCGGTAACGCCGTCCAGCCCGCGGGCTCGCAGGATCGGCACCAGCCAGCCGAAAACGCAATAGGCAAGGGCGGATTGCAGACCCATGAACAAGGTGACATGCCAGGCCAGCCTGTCGCCCCACATGCCTTTCACACCATAAGTTGCCCCCCTCGGCCGCTTGCGCGTTGCCATCACCTGCGGAAACCACAGGACAGCCACCACCAGCGCCGGTACAGCCCAGATCGCAAGCGCTCCCTCGATAGAGCCGCCAAGGGCCGCTTCAAACGGAATGGTCAGCCCCGCGCCGGCGGCAGCGCCTGCGCAAAGCGCCATCGTGTACCAGCCGGTCACGAGTGCGGCCTTGTCGGGAAAGTCGCGTTTTACCAGCCCGGGCAGCAGCACATTGCCCACGGCAATGCAGGCGCCTGCCAATGCTGTTCCCAGAAACAGCAACGGCACGGAAGATGCACCGCGCGCCGCCGTGCCAAGGGCCAGCAGAAGCACGACCGCAAGCAAGGTGCGTTCGGTGCCGATGCGCCGGGCAAGACGTGGTGCCAGCGGCGAGAACAGGCCAAGACAGACGACGGGCAGCGTCGTCAGAAGGCTTGCACCGGTTGGTGACAGACCGAAGCTCTCTCGGATTTCCGGCAGCAGAGCCGATGCGCTGGAAAAGACGGGGCGCAGATTGAAGGCAATCATCACCAGGCTGGCACCCAGCAGAAAGCGCACCAGTCCGCTCTGCGCGGCGGGCTGTGGTTGTGCGGTGGAAACGTCGATGTCTTCGGCATCGATCAGTTCGATGGAGCCCGGATCGATTTCAGAGGCCTTGCTCATGAGCCGAGCAGTCGTTCGAGGTCTCTCAGCACCGGAGCCATGAAGCGGCGAACGGCGGCCTCGGCCATCTCGGGATCGCCTGTCTCGATGCCGTCGACAATGGCGGCATGCGCGGCCATGTCCGGTTCCTGCAGGTCTTTTCCGAGTGTCGCCTCGATGGTCTCGCCGATCAGACCGGAGAAGAATTCGTACATGTTGACCAGCACGCTGTTTTGCGAGGCGGCAACAACAGCCCGGTGAAAGGCGAAGTCACGGTCCACGAAGCCGGCCTTGTCCTGACCATCATAGTTGCCCCGCTCTGCCAGCAAGCGGCGCAGGTCCGAAATCACTTCCGGTGTCTGGCGGTGGGCTGCCAGCCGGGCAGCCTCCGCATCCAGCGCCAGTCTGGCCTCAAACTGGTCGCGTAAGGTGGCTCGCCGTGCCATGGTCAGCGGGCCGGTAGCATCCACGACCGATAGCACATACGTTCCCGAGCCCTGCCGGGTTTCCAGATAGCCTTGCGAAACAAGAACGCGCACGGCTTCGCGCACGGTGCCGCGGCTGATGGAAAGCTGCGCCGAAAGTTGAGCCTCGTTGGGCAGCTTTTCGCCCACGGACCAGCGATGGCCTACGATTTCCGCCCGGATCGCCTCTACCGCACTGTCGACAAGGCTGGTTTTTGCCAGAGATTGCATCACAAATTACCAAATCATCAGATGACTTGATCATACGGCTGGTGATGAAGCTTGTCCATTGGCGAAATTGCATGGGGTCAAGGCGTCTTGTGCCGGTGCCGGCCTAGTGGAACGAAACATGCGCCGGGATCGAATACCACTGGATGATCGGTTGTTTCGCGCTAGGCACAGAGAATTGGTCAAATCTTACCAGCCAATCCCTATCAAAGGGTGTGATGCCGCGCACTGGAACAATGATAAATTGTGTGACGTGGAAGACAGACACCTTCGCCGGGGACGTGGCTATTTGGCTGCACCGGCAAGCCTACGAAAGACGCCGAATACGCACGCAACTTCAGGGGCCATTGAGGGGGCCTAACCACGGGAGAGTGAATGTGGCCGAGTCTTTTTTTCTGCCTTACGAATATGTTGATTATCTCACCAACCCGGGCCTGCCGACCAGCGCCGGACCGGTCAAGCTTTCACAATATTTGTGCAAGACCCGCTCCAATGGCGGCAACGACAGTGCGCACAGTTTTTTCAAGCAATTTCGCTGGATGAAGGACGCCGATGGCATCTCGCTGAACCAGCATCTCGGTACCAGTGCCATCGACCTGGCGCTGAAGGGCCAGGGAAACGACAAGACTTTCATCAAGATCTGGAACTTCATGCTGAAGAACAAACATCTTCTGGATCAGTATACGGTCGAAGTCTGCGGCCGGGCCAACAAGGACGGCAGCAAGAATGTCGAGCAGAAGGGTAAGATCAAGAAGCTTTATTTTGACAAGATGTCAGACCAGGCAGCACTGCAGCAAATGGTGCAGGATCGGTTTTTCGGCATGGACTGCATCGGCTTCGTCGCCAATTTCCTGATCTACACCGGAGAGTGGGACAAATATCACGGTTGGGTGCCCAAGCAGTACCCGGACAACGTTGCCAAGATCAACATCGATGACATCAACGAGGTTAAACCGCTCGACTTCATGGTCTGGGGAGGTCACGTTGCGTTGGTGGACTGGGTCTGGGATGTAATGGACGACAAACGCGCCCGGATCGACATGTGCCAGAGCTCCAGCGGTGGCCCGCAGTGCAACGAATATGTCACCCTGCGCCGAACCGGTGGCAAGGGCCTCAAAGGCGGGTGCGAATTCACGATCGACGGTGGCACCCCTTACCCGCCGGTGCGTGGTCATTTCACCATCTGGCGGCGGGAAGGGTTCTGGTATTGAGCAGGAAGGCCCACTGGCGCGACAGGTTCACGCATTCACCTGCCGCGCCGTTCTTCCTTGCTCTTCAGACCAGGGATGGATTGAGCTGTGCGAAAGCGTCCTGCTGCTGATAGGGAAAATGCGGATAGGGCGCAGTCCGCGTGCTTGAGGCATCAAGACGGGCAATCTGCTCGTCTGTCAGGACCCAGCCGGTCGCCCCCAGATTGTCGCGAAGTTGCGCCTCGTTGCGCGCGCCGATGATGACCGACGCGACGGTTGGGCGCCGAAGTAGCCAGTTGATCGCCACTTGCGGAACTGTCTTGCCGGTTTCTTCCGCAATCGCATCCAGGACATCGACAACCGAATAGAGCAGATCGTCCTCGACGGGCGGTCCGAAACTTGCGGTCTCATGCAGTCGGCTGCCCTCGGGGATCGGGTTGTTCCTGCGGATCTTGCCTGTTAGCCGGCCCCAGCCAAGCGGGCTCCACACCATGGCGCCAAGGCCCTGGTCCGCGCCGAGCGGCATCAGATCCCACTCGTAGTCCCGGCCGACAAGCGAATAATAGACCTGATTGGCGACATAGCGCGGCCAGCCGTATTTCTCTGCTACGGCGAGCGATTTCATGATCTGCCATCCGGAGAAGTTGGAAACCCCGACATAGCGGATCTTCCCGTCGCGGACGAGCTGGTCGAGCGTCGACAGCACCTCCTCAACCGGTGTGAAGGCATCGAAGGCGTGCAGTTGCAGAAGATCGATATAGTCCGTCCCAATGCGCTTGAGAGCGGCCTCGACACTCCTGATCAACCTGAAGCGTGAAGACCCTGCCTCATTGGGTCCGTCCCCCAGTGGAAGGCTCATTTTCGTTGACAGCAGCACCGCGTCGCGGCGGCCCTTGATCGCTTCGCCAAGCACGTCTTCCGAAGCGCCTTCGGAGTAGTTGTCTGCCGTGTCGAACAGGTTGACGCCGGCCTCAAGGCAGATGTCGACGAGCCGCCGCGCCTCCGCGATGTCCGTTGTGCCCCAATGACTGAAGAGCGGGCCGGAGCCGCCGAATGTACCGGCACCGAAGCTGAGGGCAGGAACCTTGAGCCCGGAGTTTCCCAGATAACGATAGTCCATGTCGATGGTGTCCTTTCTAGCTGGCAGTCTGGTGGGTGGAGGTCGGAGAGGCGGCGGGCCGCCGTTCAATCGCGAAGGAGGCAAGCGCGATCACGATGGCAAGGAGAGGAAAGCCCGCGGCGACGAGAGGCAGGTTTTCCAGTCCGGGCCCATGGGAGATGGCGATGCCTCCGGCCCAGGCCCCAAGCGCATTGCCGAGATTGAAGGCGGCAATGTTCAGGCTGGAGGCAAGGCTTTCTCCGGCACCAACGGCTTTCGACAAAACCCAGGACTGCAGCGGCGGAACCGTCGCGAACCCCGCCACGCCGAGCAGCGCCGTCAGCACCACAGCCGCGATCTGGTTTTCAAAGGCGGCGGACATGACCGCCAGAACGAGCGCCAGGGTCGCCATGCTGCCGATAAGCGCTGTCTTCAGTCTGATGTCGGCAAGTTTGCCGCCCAAAAGGTTCCCGGCGACCAGGCCGCCACCAAAGATCAACAGGATGGGAGAGACTGCCGTGTCGGCAAATCCGCTGACCTGCGTCAGCAACGGGGCGATATAGGTGAACAGGGTGAAGACGCCCGCAAACCCCAGAACCGTGGTCAGGAAACCGAGCAGGACGGTTGCGCGCGTCACGGCCTTCAGATCGGCCCTCCAGCCGGATGGAACGGGACGCGAGTGATCGGCCGGGACGAGCAGAAGGAGCACGGCCAGGGAGGCCAGGCCGATCAGCGTCACGGCCCAGAAGGTCATGCGCCAGCCGAATTGCTGGCCAAGCCAGGTTCCGGCAGGAACACCGAGGATGTTGGCAAGCGTCAGACCTGTGAACATGATGGCAATTGCGGACGCCTGCTTGTCCTTGCCGACCATGGAGGCGGCGAAGACGGAGCCGACACCGAAATAGGTTCCGTGGGCGAGGGCCGTGAGGATACGGGCTGCCATCAGCAGGCCGTAACTGGGCGCGAGTGCGCAGGCAGCGTTGCCGATGATGAAGATCACCATCAGGCCGACCAGCACGCGCTTCCTGTTCCAGGTCGCGGTGAAGACAGTCAGGATGGGGGCGCCGACCACCACACCGAGGGCGTAGCCGGAAATGAGCATTCCCGCCGAAGCGACCGAGACACCGAGATCGCGGCTGACCTCAAGCAGAAGGCCCATGATGACGAATTCTGTGACGCCGATGCCGAAGGCTCCGGCCGCCAGCGCATAAAGGGCAATAGGCATTGTGGGTTCCGTCCAAGACATTTCGATGGACGGAACCTAGGCAGCAATCATATCATGAACTATACGCCCGGAATGAATAAGATAAGTGAATTGAAATCATATGTCGCGTGCCAGCATTAACCGCAGCGGTGAGATGGAGGTCTTTGTCCAGGTCGTCGAACTGGGTGGGTTCTCTCACGCGGCCAGGCAACTGGGGATGACCCAGTCGGCCGTCAGCAAGCTGATTTCCCGGCTGGAGACCCGGCTCGGCGCACGGCTTTTCAACCGGTCCACCCGACGTCTGGATCTGACGGCGGAAGGCTGTGTGTTTTACGAACGCGCGAGTGAAATTCTCTCAAGCATCGATGAAGCAGAACGGCAGGCAGGGCTGGGCGAGCAGCCGGTCGGCCGCATCCGGCTGAACACCAGCGCCTCTTATGCGACCCACATTCTGGAACCGGTTCTGCCTCTCTTCCTCGAGCAGTATCCGGATATCTCACTCGAAATCATTCTGACCGACGCCCTGATTGACCTTCTCGCGGAGCGGACGGACGTTGTGGTGCGGGCCGGGCCGCTCAAGGATTCCAGTCTGGTTGCACGCAAGCTCGGCGAAACGCCAATGCTGATCGTCGCGTCGCCCGGCTATCTTCGGCGTGCCGGGGAACCGGCCAGCGTCGCGGATCTGGAAGGACACAGGAAAATTGGCTTCAACTATCCACGGGAAGTCGACACCTGGCGCTTTCTGCGGGACGACGAACCGATCGCGGTTTGCCCTCCCGGCCGCGTTCAGGCCAGCGACGGCGAGGCCATCCGCCGGCTGGCAATCCATGGTCTGGGCCTTGCCCGTCTTGCTGCCTTTACCGTCCGCGACGACATCGCGGCGGGACGTCTGAAGCCGGTTCTCGAAGCGTGCTCCGCTGACGACAGCGAAGCCTTCCACGCCGTCTACACCGGCCAGGGCGGGCCATTACCCGCACGTGTGCGGGTGCTGCTGAACTTTCTTGCAGAACATGGCGCAGTGACCTGACACCAGGTGTCAACTTCTGCCTACTTGAAACACCCCAGATGAACCCCTTCGAAATCGGTTGAACATGCCACGAGGCTCATCAGGGATTTCTGGGCATCGGTGAGGCTGGCCGCCAGGACGGGGGCTTCGAGGCGGATGGTGGCGGTTCGGTTGCCGGAGCGAAGGGCGAGCCAGTAGTAGGAGGTGCCGTTTTCGGTGTCCTCGCCGGACCGGACCAGAATGCCCGGCTTGTCCTGGCTATAGAGAATGCTGGTTCCTTCCGCCTGCTCGGCCAGTTCTTCAAAGAGTTTCGCAGGGCCGGTCTGTTCGACAATCGTCAGTCCGGCGCCAAGGTAGCTGCGCGACCAAGGCGCGGCGAACAGTGTCTCGGCCGGCCAGGGGCGGCTGTGGCTCGGCAGGTGCGGGTCGGCGACCCTGCCTTTGGCAATTTCGATTTCTGCCGTAACTGCCGGCGGCAAGTCGTTCAGCTTTTCATCCGGAGCCATCAGCACATGGTTGAGCGGCCCGAGCTTGATGAAGGCGTCCGTTGCCCGGCCACCCCGATAGCCGAGGGCCGACCAGCCGCCCTCGTTTGACGTATGGAAAGAGAGCAGTGGTTCGAAGATCTCACCGTCGCTGACAAGCCGGTAGAGTGACATGGTGGCGAGGGGCCCGGTCTGCTTGTCATGCGGAACACCGCAACCTGCAACGTTGAGCGGCCGGTCGGCAAGGTCGTAAAGCCGGATCCTGTCGCCCTCCGGCGTGCGACCGTCGTTGGTGTCTTCAAGCAGTGATGCGTCGAGCAGGCTCAGGGGCTGCTCGTAATGCAGCGCGGCAAGGCGGCTGCAAACGTTGAGGATCTGCTCCTCGAACGGGATCTCCAGAAGGGCCGGGTCGAAGCTGGGCAGTTGCGCTCTGATGGCAAACAGCGCGGCGGGCGTATCGACTTCAAAAAATCCTTCCGGCCCCATGCTGATGATCCGGTCCAGAACGTGCTGACTGACCGAGTAGCGTGTCAGGTTCTTGACGATGTCGGCGATCGCAAGCCGTGTGAGATCCAGAAGCTGGCCCAACTGGCCGCTGCGGACGGCCGCCACCGCTATGTCCTCGGTGAAATAGGGCGAGTGAAAACCAACCCGCGCACCCGGTTCGATGGTCCGGTCGATGAAGGTGCCGATACCGCCGGTCGGCCAGAAGGATGAGCCGCCCAGAAACGCCATCGCGCAGGCCGAAACGCAGGTGTCTCCGGCTTCGACCACCGTCGCAATGGTGTTGTTTCTGAAGAAATCCGCAAGCTTCACCCCTGCCGAATAGGAGCCGCCGGGGCTCGCCAGAGAGACGACGGCGCGCGGTCCGCCAAAGTCGTTGTTGCAGGCCGCACCCGAACAGTGCGCGAGCTGCACAAAGGCCTTTTCAACCCGCTCGCCGTCATCGGCCCGGATCTCCCCTTCCAGCCGCAGATGCACGACCGGTGCGGCATCGCTGTAACGGAAGGAGACAAGCGTCAATTCGGCGGCGGAAGCACCCCCATAGAAGAACAGAAGCGCGGCAAACGGCAGAAGGAACCGGGGAAGCAAACGGACAAGCATGGCACATCAGGCTTTCGAAAAGGGCGTAGCAGGCGCACTGTTCCTCAGGACGAAATTCCTCAGGCGAGACAACAGGTGGGCAGCTCTTTCGTTAGAAACAGAATTCCGGAAAAACATAGCACGGGAACAGCCGTTCACACACGGCTTGAGACGCGGCGCTCTGGCGCAAAATTTACATTAGAAATTGCGGAAAAGGGCAGACATGCAATGTGCGGCGTTGCCGTTTCGAACTGAATATTTACGTGACCTGAAGTGATGAACCTCGCCATATCCAGTCTTTGCACGGGGGACTTTCAGCGTGGTTATAAGCGAGGTTTTACTTGTTGATTTGCGACAGACTTCGTGACTATTTTCCTCAACGAGAAGTTTTTCATCGGTTGTATTTGATTTTTTCGTTGGGGGTAAAATGGCCGGTAACCAGAATTCAGTCGATGACCCAAACAGCGTGCCCTGGTTTGATTTGTCGTGCAAAGGCCTGGGAGCCAGTATTTCCAAAATTCCGCTTGCAGGGTTCGCCGCTGACATCGTTTGCGGACGGATTCAGGCGCGTGATGATTACATGAGGATCCATCCCTTGCTCATGGAGAATGTGGATCTGAAAAACCCGAACGCCCGAACGGTTCTGTATCTTTGCGAACAGATTATCCGCACAGCGGAATTCGGTGCGTGCAGGCAGAATTTTCGGCGCCATTACATTGATGGAAAAAACAGCGGCCCTCTGACGAATCCGCAAACAGCGTTGATCAAGAAATTGCCACAGGATCCGAAAAACATAACCTTTGGCTACTGGGCAGCGCATTTCTAAGGTTTCTGAGCTGATGAATTGATGCCTGGCCCGCTTCGCGAGGGAGTTTCAGCTTTCCCCGCGTGAACGCCTCGCCCAGATCTTCAGGTCAAAAATCACCTTCACCGTCGCGGCCACGGCCAGCGCGCAAAGTGCGGCTTTGGAGAATGTCTCCATGGTGCCTTCGATCAACAGCGCATGAACCACGCTGCCGGTAACGATCACCATCGCCAGCAGGGTGTGCAGCCGGCGCCAGAGGCGGGGAGAAAGGGCAAGGCTCCGTCGGAACGCGGCAAGAAAGGCTGCGGCGAAGACGGCCCACATGGCGATGACACCCCAGACGGAAAACGGTGTCGGCGATCTGAAGAGAAGGGCGTCGATCACGTCCGGCGGGCTGGTGATCCAGAGCCCGCCGACGTGGAGAATGATCGCCGTTACCAGCAAAAAACCGGTCCAGCGGTGAAAGCGCCGTCCGCGCAGGCCGGTCGCGCCCGGTAAATAGCCACCGGCCAGCAACGGCTGCAGCAAAAGCAGCACCATCGCGGCGATGCCGGCAAAGCCTGCCGCGATATAGATCGGCTGGCGCCATTGCAGAAGCGGGCTTACCGAAGCCGCAAGGATCGGCACAAGAACGATGATTGCCAGGGCGGCCCATATCAGGGGTGCGCGAAGGCGGCTCATGCCGTCGGGCAGCTCCGGATCAAGCAGGCTGCAGCACGAAATGTGCTTCCAGGCTGGTGTCGGCGGAGCTTTTCATCACCGGTCGCAGAAAAACGGTTTCAAACGTGCCGCTGTCATAGGCCAGGTGCCCGTGAGGCTGTCCGAAAGCCGGAACGATCTGCGGCATTTCCAGGCGGAACACGCCATTGGCATCGGTAAGCGTTGCACCGTGGCTACGCTGGTCGCGCTCGTGGCCCTCGGTCGTATGCGCCCAGATTTGTATGCGTTGGCCTGCCAGCGGGGCGCCGTCGCCTGCACGCCGCACGGTGCCGGTCATCCAGAAGCCGCCACCGCCGATCCTGTCGACAATTGGCGCGCCGGGCCGATAATTGTTGGATCCACCCCGCATGGTAGGGGTCGGTGCCAGCCCTTTTGCACGGGCCGGGACACTCCAGCCAGATGCGCCCGTCACCAGAAAGGCGCTTCCGGTGAGGAGCAGGGTGCGGCGGGTCATGAGGCCGGTTGTCATCATCGATCTCCTGTCGGGCGTTAGGGCCCGGCTTCTCTCGGGAAACCGGGCGCGTCCGATACACCAGTATAGGGCGCTTCTCGGCATTTCCGAGGCGTTCGGCCCGCTCATGCCTGGCTTTGCGCTCACACCTGCGTGAGCAGCCGTCCATCCGGTTTCCGAAGGTCGTGCAAATGAAACGGCCAAAGAGAGATCAGGTTTCGGCCGAAAGCGGAGCAGATCAAGGCTCCTGTGTCTCTTGGAAAAGAAAGCATCTAACCCTTGGATTTTGCCCGGTGACCCCGGCCGGATGATTGCCCGCCCATAGCTTCGCACGTAGGATACCGCCATGGGGCGCATTATGGAAACCGAGCTCTACCCGCCGGTCAAAGCTTTTCTTGTTGAACAGGGATATGAGGTAAAGGCCGAGGTCGGTTCGGCCGATATCGTCGCCTGCCGCGATGGAGCGGATCCGGTGATTGTCGAACTCAAGACCGGCTTCACCTTGAGCCTGTTTCATCAGGCGGTCGTGCGTCAGTCGGTGACAGATGCGGTCTATGTCGCGGTTGCCCGGGGCAAGGGGCGGCAGTTTATCCAGTCGCTCAAGAAAAACCTGCAGCTTGCCCGAAGGCTTGGCCTCGGTGTCATCACCGTCAGATTGCCCGATGGCGTTGTCGAGGTGCATCTGGACCCGGCGCCTTTCACCCCGCGCAAGTCCAAGCCGCGCAAGGATCGGCTCCTGCGGGAGTTTGCCCGCCGGGTGGGCGACCCGAACACCGGCGGCTCGACGCGCACAACGCTGGTGACAGCTTACCGCCAGGACGCGATCCGCTGCGCAGAGCATCTTTCCACCAACGGCCCCAGCCGCGGCGCGGATGTTGCCAGGGCAACTGGCGTTGCCACCGCAACCCGCATGATGGCCGACGATCACTACGGCTGGTTCGAGCGGGTGGAAAGAGGCATCTACGCCCTGACGCCCAAGGGACTGGCATCTTTGCCGGGGCCTGATGAGGCAACTGAGGAGGGGCCTTCGAAGGACACCCCTAAAGCCCGTCGATCGGCGCGGTGAGCGAACAATACTCGAGGATGTTGCCGCCCGGCGCGAAGGTCGGCTTCGAAATGACCGCAAAGCCTGCCGGCCTCTTCAAAACCGATGAAGACGTCCGTCTCGATTGTGTGGCGGCGCTTTTGCGTCAGATGGGACCGGACAGCCGCCCTTCGCACCAACTCACCCCTTGCGCCCCAGATAGACCGCCTGGGTCACCTCGCGCCCGTCCTGCAGGGGATTTGTGAACACCACCGGTTCGGCCCAGGCCTCGCCAAACGCCTGGCCAAGCAAGGCGGTGATGGCCTCGTCCGGGGCCTCGTCGGACCACAGCCCGACGATCCCGCCCGGTTTCACGAACCGCTGCACGGCACGCAGACCCTCGGGCGTGTAAAAGCCTTTGGATCCGCCATGCAGCAGCCGTTCCGGGGTGTGGTCGATATCGATCAGCAGAGCGTCATACTGGCGGCCGGGCTGGTCTCTATCAAAGCCGTCTTCCGAGGCTGCCATGGCGAAGAAATCGCCCTGCACCAGTCGGCAGCGCGGGTTGTCGGCAAGTTCGGTTTTCATCGGCACGAGGCCTTCCTCATGCCAGCGGATCACGGGTGCCAAGAGGTCGACCACGGTAAGGTCGGCAACGCTCTCATGAGCCAGCGCGGCCCTTGCGGTGTAGCCAAGCCCAAGTCCGCCTACCAGCACGTCCAGCTTGTCGCCGCTGAGGGCTGCAAGCCCCTTGTCCGCCAGCGCGATTTCCGACGCGGTAAAAAGGCTCGACATCAGGTGTTCCTCGCCAAGGAGGATTTCGAAGACGTCGGTCTTCAGGGCCAGGATATGCCGGCGGCGCAGGGATATCGCGCCGATCGGCGTCGGGGCGTAGTCCAGTTCTTCAAACAAAGCACTCATCCGGGCACCGTGACCGGTCAGCGCCGTTTTGGAAAGGGATGTTTTCAGCTGAGCCGGCGAAATATCCCGCGCGCGCACAAGCGCAAGGCGGCAGCGCCTCCAGCCCGCGGGAAATTCTCCGTCTTCCGTCAGGCCGGTGTCAGCTTGCGCCGGGCCTTGCCGAACAGGAAGAGGACAAGAATGCAGAAGGCCGCCATGCCGGCTCCGGTGATCAAGGCGATGCTTGCGTTTCCGGTCCAGTCCGCCAGTTCCCCGGCAACCCGCGGGGCAACCATCATCACCACGTAGTAGATCGAGAAAAAGACACCCATCCCGAAGGTTCGGCTCGCCGGCGGCAGAATGGACGAGGGCAGGGTCATGATCGGTCCTGCCGCAAGCGCGAACAGTCCGCCGACGATCAGAAAGACCACGGCAACGGCGAAGGGCGGCAGAACCGGCACCAGGGGCATCAGCACGGCAAAGGCGGCGAGGCTTACGGTGATGATCGCGTTCGCCCGGCCGGTCTTGTCGGCCAGGATGCCACCAAGCGGCACAGCGATGGAAAAGACGACCATGAAGGCACTGATCACCGAACCGGCCGCAGCCAGCGTCCAGCCCTGATCCTTGAGCAGCGCGGGGCCGAAGCTGAACACCATGGCCAGTGCCGCGTTGTAGAGAGCCCAGATCGTGCTGGCGAGCACCAGGGCATAGACGGGAAGCTGGGCGATCCGCAGGCTTGGTGCCGTCGTGGCGCCCATGGGCGAACGGTAGAACAGCAGAAGCAGAACCAGCCCCGCCAGAATGACCGCGGTAACGGCCCACCAGGCCAGCGTGAGATCGCCGGAGGCGGCGATCAGGGGCAGCGTGAGCAGGGCGGCGGCAATCCCCACGGGCCAGGAATTGATGAAGATAGCCATCGCGGTGGATATCTCCTTTCCGGCAAACCAGTCGACCAGCATCTTGGTCATGACGACGTTGAGGATGACCCCGCCGGCACCGGCCAGAAGCCGGGATCCCACAAGCACGTTCCAGTCCGTCACAAGGGTCGTCAGCCCGCCGCCGGCAAGCATCATGACCATGCCGAGCGCAACCACGCGCTTGTCGCCGAAGCGCACGGCGATGGCGCTGCCGGGAATGGCAATGACGACACCCGGAGCCAGATAGAGGCCGACCAGCAGCCCGATGTCGGAAAAGTCCGCCGAGTAAGTGTCGATGATGAGCGGCGACAGGGCGCCGATCGACTGGAACTGGAAGGCCATCGTGAAGCGGGCAAAGAAGAGGACGGCCAGTATCAGCCAGCGGTTCGATAGCATGAACGTCCTCCCTTGCCCGCCAGGGGCGGACCCTAGCAGTACACGGCTGTCCTTCAAGCGCAAGCTGCGCATTTGTGCGGACGCTGGCAAGGACGCGGGATTTCCGGTGACGCTATGTGCTAAACGAAACTCCCGGCTCGGGACCGGCCGCCAAGCCTGTTCGTGCAGATGCACGGCCCTGCATTGCTGCACGGCCCGGCTCCGCTATGCGTCCGGTTTCAGATGCACCGGCACGTCGGCGGTTCAGGTAGTCAGCTCAGCAATAACGCTCCGGCCCGATGCCTTGCGCTTCCGAGTAGCGGTCGCCGTGGGCCCAGCCGACGGGCAGCACGGCCTCGATACGCTCCAGATCCGTTGCCGTCAGGGTCAGCGCCGCGCCCGAGACGCATTCCCGCAGGTGCTCCACGGAGCGCGTTCCCGGGATCGGGATCACATGCGGTCCGCGGGTCAGCAACCAGGCATTGGCCAGCCCCGCCGCCGTCGTGCCCGTCTCCGCTGCGAGCTTGCGGAAGCCCTCCATAATGCGCAGGTTCTCCGTCAGGTTAGGCTCCATGAACCGCGGGTTGGTGCTGAGGAACGGCAGGTCGGCGATCCGCTCGCGCGGGATCGGATGGTCCGTCAGCAGTGACCGGCCCACGGGCGAGAAGGCCACCATGGCAACACCAAGCTCGGCGCAGGCCTGCACCAGCCCGAGATCGGGCGCGCGCGTGGAGAGCGAATATTCCGATTGAACGGCCGCGACAGGAAACACCTTCATGGCGCGCCGCAGGGTTGACGGCGCGATTTCCGACAGGCCGATGGCGCGGGTCTTGCCCTTTTCCACCAGCCGGCCGAGATTGGCCGCCGTTTCTTCCGGCGTGAAGCGCGGGTCGCGGCGATGGGCGTAGAACAGGTCCACGCACTCCAGGCCGAGCCGCTGCAGAGACTTGTCCAGCTCGGCTTCAAGGTGCTCCGCCGAATTGTCGAAGCTGCGGTTGCCGTCCGCATCTTTGGTGATCGTGGCCTTCGTCGCGATCACGAACTCGTCCCGCGCACCCGGATTGGCTTTCAGATAGGTGCCGATGGCGCTTTCCGATTTGCCCATGCCGTAGACATTGGCCGTATCCAGATGCGTGACACCCAGATCGCGGCAGGCATTCAGAATGGCATGGCTTTCCGTTTCGTTCGTCGGCCCGTACATGTCGGAAAAGGACATCGCCCCATAGCCGATGGCACCCACTTCCGGCCCGTTGGCACCCAATCTGCGTTGTTCCATGTGTCCCCTCTACGCGCTGGAAAAGCTGAAGAGTTCTTTTCTTAAGCCATTGTCCCGGGCGCTGAAAGGGCGGAAGTGACAGCTCAGCCGGTGTTGATTTTCTGGACAGGCGCGGACAGGCCTTCCGAGGCAGTCTCCTGCTTTTGGCTTGGAGTGGGCTTCCGGACCAACTTGAAAAGCACCTGTTTCGCACAGCTTTCACCGAAGCGGCCAATTATGCAGGATGCAGAATTATGGACGGTTGAGTGACTGCAACGCGGAACAGACCTGCCGTAAACATTTCCAGTGGAGATAATGCGTTTGAGTTCGAAGACGAAGGATGATGATTGATGCGTGCACTCGGACTGATGTTGGCGGGCGTGCTGCTTGGTGGGGGAATAACGTATGTTGTCACGGAAGGGGCGGAGCAATTGGACAAAGGCATTTCGCACACCTACCGGTGCGACCAACTGGCTCGAGAGGCTGATGCCCTGAAAAGCTCCGAGAAGCTTTTACAGCAATTCCTGCGTCATAAGTCTTTGTCGGAATTGGAAACCATGATTTCAGCTTCCGGACTGCACAGGAGCAACTTCGAAAAAGGTGACCACACTGTCGTCGTCGTTGGCAGTAGCCCCCAGACAACGGCATTGGAATTCGAAGTGTCCCAGACAGGAGAAATTGAACTCCGCCCAATCCCCGGAAGCGAGCCATGTGTTTCATGATGAACCTGGTGGCCTGCTGACCACTCCGGGCTCCAGGTGGCGATGCAGCGCTCCATTCCTGACTTTAGCTGGTGCTTGGTGGACACAAACGTCCCATAGCGGTTGTTCGATTCCCTTTGATTCAATAGTTCGTTGGCATCCCCCATTTCGGCCATACGAAGCCTCTTACTAAATGCAGACTTGCTCAAGAGCTACGGGTGTAACCAGGGCCGGTTTGCGCTACGCTAAGATGGATATCTTAGTGATTCTTCGCCTAATTCCTTCTGCAAGCGAATAACACGAATGCAAAAACCAAAGGCACCCAAAGGTAACGAGGCGCGCGAGGCAATCGATTCCCTTGGTGGTTACGTATATCAATTGTACCAGTCAGCCCTCGCTTGTATGGACTTAAACGATGATGAGTTCCTATTCTTAGAGGTCTCTGAGGACTACACAATTGTCGCGCGAGATGCCTTGCAGGGAACTCAAGTCAAGAGGACTTCTGGCGCTGTCACCATAAACTCACCGGATATCATTGCGTCGATTGACAGTTTCGTGGAATTACAAACCCGAAACCCGCAACTTGAGGTGCATCTTAGGCATATTACGACCTCGTTGACCTGCTCCCCTGATTGTCCGCATTCAAAAGTTAGCTCTGTTCACGGTGTGAT